>NZ_PPHG01000014.1 GCF_002904295.1 Amycolatopsis sp. CA-128772 | reverse complement strand
GTCCGCCGGCGGACGCGGGCGTGGCGGCGGCTCGCCGTCCCGGCCACGCCGGGCGCCGGCCGGGAGCGGGGTCTGACCGGTGCGGTTCGCGCCGGCCGGCCGCGGACGGCCACCGGCCGACGTGGCCGCGGCGCGCGACGACGGCTTTTCGTCGTCCTCGTCGGGGCGGTCGGTGTTCTTGAGCTTCTTCGGGGCGTCCGGGTCGCGCTCGCGGAAGATCCGGACGAAGCCGATCAGCAGCGTGATGCCGGTGGTGATGGCCATCATCGGGAAGCTGTTGATCAGCGGGGTGCCGATGTTCAGGGCCTTCGACAGCAGGTCGTCGCCGCCCGAAGCCGACCCCGAGGTCAGCAGGATCACGGTGGGCACGGTGACGGCCAGCACGAGCGGCGGCATCACCATCGGCCCGAACAGGCCCCGCCGCCGCACCGCGCAGACCGCGATCACGGCCCCGGCGATGTAGCAGACGATGAAGATCACCGGGATGTTCGCCTGGGTCGGCTTGCCGAGGACGGCCCCGACGATCGCCAGGACGAGGCCGACCAGGACGGCCGCCCACCAGGGCAGGCCCCGCCTCGAACCGACGACAGGACGCTCATCCCACGGCACGGGGACGTCGTCGGCATCTGGATCGCTCTGGCGATCGCGAATCGCGGTCACAAGCGAACACCGTATCTCGTGGTTGTGAAGATCTTGCCAGCACCGCCGCCGACATGGGCCGACAGCCACCCGCGGGCCTGATCCGGTGGCGCCGGACAGCGGCCGGCGAGGGCGCCGATCGGCGTCCACCACGAGGGTGACCGGAGCGGGTCCGCACCGGCGGTTCCCGCGATCGGCCGGAGCCGTCGCCGATCGCCGCCGTGCTCGCCGGACGAGCTCGCGTGGCCGGAAAACCGCTGGTCAGCACATCGGTCGCGCACCGGCGGCCACGAGAACCGCGCCCGCTCGCTCAGCTGGCCGCCAGTTCGTCTCCCTTCCGCACCGTCGGCACGGCGGCCGGGCTGCCCGACGCGTCCGTGAGCGGCGCCACCGTGGCCCGGAACGTCTCCAGCGCCTCCAGCTCCCGCCGCCGGGCCGACAGGAACCGCTGCAGGTGCGTGCTCGACAGGTTCAGCGCCTCCACCGCGCCACCCGCCGCCCGGTGGGCCGCCGCCGCTCCGGCCCGCACCTGCTCCACGTCCGCTTCCAGGGTCCGGTCGCTCGCCGCGAACAGGGCCGCCGAGGCCAGCACGCCGAAGCCCGTCGGGCCGCACAGGAACACCCGGCGGTCGATCAGCCAGCGCAGCAGTTCCGGGTCGGTGTCCAGGGCCGCGACCACCGCCGCGTCGGAGGGGACGAACATGATCGTCCCGTAGATCGCGTCCGCCCAGCGCTGGTAGCCCTTGCCCGCCAGCTCCGCCGCCCTCGACCGGATCTGGCGGACGTGCGCGCGCAACGCGTCCAGCCGCTCGTCCGGGTCGTCCGTCTCCACCGCCTCGGACCACGTCGCCATGCTCGCCTTGGCGTCCACCGGGACCGTGCGGTCGCCGCCCACGCGCAGCACCATGTCCGGTTTCGCCGAGCCGCCGCCGCCCAGGTCCGTCTGCAGCGTGAAGTGCAGGTCTTCGCGCAGCCCGAGGGCGCGCGCGGTCTCGACCAGCACCTGCTCGCCCAGCTCGCCGCGCCCGCTGATCGAGGCGAACGCGACCTCGTAGCGCCGCAGCGCGAGCTGCTGCTGGTCCGCCTTGGCCCGCTCGGCCGCCACCAGCCGGGCCGCCGCGTCCGCCCGGCGCATCCCGTCCTGGTACAGCCGCCACAGCAGCGCGACGGCGACCAGCAGCAGGACCGCGAGCACGATCGCCGCGGTGGTCAGCACTGTCGCCACTTCGCCTCCTCCCTCCGAGGTCCGGCTCGCAGACATCATGGCGGACGGCACCGACAAAAACCGCACCCGAACCGTCGCTCTGGGTAGCTGACCTGCGAACACATCGATTCGCGGCAGGGCGTGTCCGATCCGGCACGCTCGTGTTAGTACACACGTTCGAGTGAGCCGGCGGCGTGCCTCCGGGATTTCGTCGGAGCCGGGTCGTACCTTGGCCCCCGTGAGATTCCTGCACACCTCCGACTGGCACGTCGGGCGCACGTTCCACGGCGCCGATCTGCTCGCGGAACAGGAAGCGGTGCTCGGGCACCTCGCCGACCTCGTGGCCGGCGAGGCGATCGACGCCGTCCTGGTGGCGGGCGACATCTACGACCGCGCGGTCCCCTCGGCGGAGGCCGTGCGGGTCGCCACGAGAGCCGTCGCCCGGATCCGTGCGGCCGGTGCGCAGCTGATCGTCACGCCCGGGAACCACGACTCGGCGCCCCGCCTCGGCGCCTTCGCGGAGTTCGCCGCGGCGGGTGGCCTCCACCTGCGCACCACCGTCGCCGGGCTGGCCGAACCGGTGCTGCTGGAAGACGCCCACGGCCCGGTCGCCGTCTACGGGATCCCTTACCTGGAGCCGGAACCGGCGCGCCACGCGCTCGGCGTGCCGGAGGCACGCGGTCACACCGGCGTGCTCACCGAAGCCATGCGCCGCATCCGTGCGGACCTGGAAACCCGGCCGGGCGTCCGTGCGGTCGTCCTCGCGCACGCCTTCGTCACCGGCGGCGAGCCGACGGACAGCGAACGCACCATCGCGGTCGGCGGCGTCGAGCAGGTGCCCGGCTCGGTCTTCGACGGCGTCGACTACGTCGCACTCGGCCACCTCCACGGCCCGCAGACGCTCGCGGAGCACCTGCGCTACTCCGGCAGCCCGCTGGCGTACTCGTTTTCCGAGGCGCGCCAACGCAAATCCGTCTGGCTGGTGGACCTCGGCGACCACGGTCTCGCCGAGGTCCGGCGGCACGAACTGCCCGTGCCGAGAGCCCTCGCCACGCTCACCGGCGAGCTCGAGGACCTCCTGCAGGACCCAGCCCACGACGGCTACCTCGGCCACTTCCTGTCGGTCACGGTCACCGACCGGGTGCGCCCGGTCGACGCCATGCGGCGGCTGCGCGAGCGGTTCCCGTACGCCGTGCACCTGGAGTGGGAGCCCGCGGGCGGGCACGCCGGCGCCCCGCTGCGCTACTCCGACGCCGTCCGCGGCCGGACCGACATCGAGGTCTCGCGCACCTTCCTCGACGACTGCCGCGGCGCCCCGCCGAGCGAGCGCGAAGAGCGGCTTCTGTTCCACGCCCTGGAAGCGGCCGACCGGGGGGCCCTCGCGAAATGAGGCTGCACAGGCTGGAGGTCGAAGCCTTCGGGCCGTACTGCGCACGCGAAGTGGTCGACTTCGACGTGCTCGGCGCCGACGGCCTCTTCCTCCTGCACGGCGAAACCGGCGCGGGCAAGACGACGCTGCTGGACGCGATCGCGTTCGCGTTGTTCGGCGTGGTTCCCGGCGCCCGCAACGAAGCCAAGCGGCTGCGCTGCGACCTGGCCGAGCCCGACCAGGTCACCGAGGTCGCGCTGGAGCTCACCGTGCAGGGCCACCGGCTGAAGATCGTCCGCAACCCGGAGTACCAGCGGCCGAAGCGGCGCGGCGAGGGCACCACCACCCAGCAGGCCCGGGTGTCGCTGAGCTGGATCGGCACCGCACCCGCCGGCCTGGCGCCGGAGGGCCTGATCCGGATCGAGGAGGTCGCGCGCACGGTCGAACGGCTGCTCGGGATGACCGCGGCCCAGTTCTTCCAGGTGGTGCTGCTGCCCCAGGGCGAGTTCGCCCGCTTCCTGCGCTCGGACACCGCCGAGCGCGAGAAGCTCCTGGAGCGGCTGTTCGGCACCGAGCGCTTCGCCGACGTCGAACGCTGGTTCGCCGACCTGCGCGCCGAGCGCGGCCGCGAGCTGGAGGCGCGCCAGCGGGACGTGCGCGAGCTGCTGGCCCGGTACGCGCAGGAGGCCCAGCAGGACCCGCCCGAAGCGGACGTGGCCGAGTGGGTCGATGCCGTGCTCGCCGAGGCGGAAGCACGCGTCAAGCAGGTGACGGCCGAGGAGGAGCAGGCGCGCGCAGCCGCCCAGCGGGCCGACGCCTACCTGCAGGAAGAACGTGCGGGCGCGGAGAAGATCCGCCGGGTCCGCACCGCGCACCTGCGCCTCCTGGAAATCACCGAACAGGCGCCACAGCGTGCGGAGTGGGCGCAGGAGGTCGCGGCCGCGCGCCGGGCGGCCGGCGTCGCCGTGGAGGCCGACCTGCTCGACCGGCGGGCCGCCGAACTGGCCGGGGCCGAGCAGGCGGAGAAGGCCCGCGGCGGCCGGCTGCGGGAGTTCGGGACGCGGGCGACCGGCGACCTCAAGGCGCGGGCGGCCGCCGTGCGCGAGGAGGCCGGCGCGGTCGCGGAACTGGTCGCCGAGGCCGAGCAACAGGAGCTCGACGCCATGCGGCGAGACGACCGGAAGCTCGCCGCTGTCACGGCGCAGCAGCAGGTCGAAGCCCTGACCGCCGAGCTGGCCGCGGTCCCCGGCCAGCTGGCCAAGCTGCGGGCGGACGCCCTCGAAGCGGCCGAAGCCGAGGCGAAGCTGGAGGGCGCCAAGGCGAAGGTGGACGAGCTGCGGGCCTTCGCCCGTGACGCGGCCGACCTGCCCGAGGCCCGGGCGAAGGTCCAGCGGGGCGAGGCGAAGCTGCGCGAGGTCGTCGACGCGCACCAGGCGGCCCGGCAGCGGCGGCTCGACCTGCGCGAGCGGCGGCTCGACGGGATGGCGGCCGAGCTCGCCGCCGCGTTGCCCGACGGCGCGCCGTGCCCGGTGTGCGGGTCGGCCGAGCACCCGGCGAAGGCGAGCCGGGACGTCGAGCTGGTCGACCCGGCCGAGGAGCGCGCGGCCGAGGAAGCCGAGCAGGCGGCGGACGCGGTGCGGCAGCGGGTCGTCGTCGCGCTGGAAGAGGCGAAGGCCCGGCTGGCCGGGCTGGCCGAGCGGCTGGCCGGCCGCACGGCGGAGTCGATCACCGCCGAGCTGGCGCAAGCGCGGACCACGGTCGCCGCGCTCACCGGGAAGGCGGCCGCGAAGGCGAAACTCGGCCAGCAGGTCGTCCTCCTGGAACGGGACGTCGAGACGCGGACCGAACGCCTCCGCCGGGCCGAACAGGCGGCGGTCGAAGCCACCACCGACGTCCGCGCCCTGGAGGAGCGCCTGGCCGAGCGGGACCGCCGGCTGGAGGCCGGCCGGGGCGAGTTCGCGGACGTCGGGGCGCGGCGGACGCACCTCCTCGGGCTGGCCGAGGCGCTGGAGGCGGTCGCCGAGGCCCGGACGGCGGTCGTGGGCGCGCGGGAACGGGTGGCCGAACAGCGCGCGCTGGTCGATGCGGCGGTGGCGGCGAAGGGGTTCACGTCGCTGAAGAAGGCGCGGGCCGCGATGCTGCCGGACGAGCAGGTCGAGAAGCTCGAACAGGGCATCGCCGAGGCCGAAGCGGCCGCGGCCGGGGCGCGGGCACTGCTGGCCGAGCCGGACCTGTTCGGGATCTCACCGGACGACGTCGCGGACGTCGGCCGCGCGGCCGACGCGGCCCAGCTGGCCCGGGCGCGCGCCGATTCCGCGTACGCGGCGCTGCGGGTGGCCAGCGCCCAGCACGAGCAGCTGACCCGGCTCGCCGCCCGGCTGCGCGAGACGCTCGCCGGGCTGGCGCCGGCCGAGGCGGAGTACGCCGAGCTGCGGGCGCTCGCCGATGTCGTCAACGGCCGCGGGCAGAACAGCCGCAAGATGTCGCTGCGCTCGTACGTGCTGGCGGCGCGGCTGGAAGAGGTCGCGGTCGCGGCCACGCACCGGCTGCGCACGATGAGCCAGGGCCGGTACGCGTTCGTGCACTCGGACGCGGCCGGGGCGCGCGGTACCCGCGGCGGGCTCGGCATCGACGTCCTGGACGACTACTCGGGCACCATCCGCCCGGCGAAGACGCTGTCCGGCGGCGAGTCTTTCCTCGCCTCGCTGGCCCTCGCGCTGGGGCTGGCCGACGTCGTCGCGGGCGAAACGGGCGGCGCCTTGCTGGACACGCTGTTCGTCGACGAGGGCTTCGGCACGCTGGACGCCGAAACCCTCGACGTCGTGATGAACATCCTCGACGAGCTGCGCGCCGGCGGCCGGGTGGTCGGGCTCGTGTCGCACGTCGAGGAGCTGCGGCAGCGCATTCCGACCCGGTTGCGGGTCCGCAAGTCCCGCACCGGCTCGACGCTGCAGGTGCGGGCCGGCTGACGACTCGGACAAGATGGAGCCATGACCGACCAGCCGCCGAACGGCCTGCCCCGCTACCGCCTGCTGACCGGCCCGGACGACGCCCAGTTCTGCCACCGCGTCAGCGAGGCGCTGGACCTCGGCTACCGGCTGCACGGCTCGCCGGCGGCGACGTTCGACGGCGACCGGGTCATCGTCGCCCAGGCCGTGCTGTGGCCGGGCGAACCGGGCTGAGCGCGCCGCAGGTACATCCCGGCGTAGGAACACCACGGCGTCCACGCGCGCGCCCGCTCCGGCAGTGAATCCGGCGAGATGCCCAGCGCCTCGGCGCCCCGGCGGACCGCGGGGTCGTCGGCGAGCAGCACGTCCGGGGCACCGAGCACCCGCATCACGACGTAGTCCGCGGTCGACGGGTCGACGCACGTCAGCAGCTCGGCCCGCAGCGCCGCCGCGTCCCGGCCGACGTGCACGTCCAGCCGGCCTTCCGCCAACGCCGCGATCGCGGCGTGGCCCGGCACGGCCGCGGCGACCTCGGCCGCCGTCGGGAACAGCCGCGTCACGCCCCACTCGCCCGGCACCTCCGCACCGGGCGGCACTTCGCTCAGGAGGGTGCGGAGCAGCAGCTCCTCGCCGTCGACCGCGCCCGGCACGCGGATCCCCGGCACGGCCGCGACCACCGGCGCCAGCACCGGATCGGCGCCGAGGACGCGGGTGACCGCCGCCGGGTCGGCGTCGAGGTCGAGCAGCCGCCGCACCCGGCTGACCGCGCTCCCGAGGTCGCGCAGGTCGGTGAGCACCAGCTCGCAGCGCACGTGGTCCGGCGCGGGCGTCAGCCGCACGACGCCGGTGCCGTGGGCGAGCCGCAGGGTGCGCGCGTAGGACTCCGGCGTCACTTCCTCGACGCCCGGCACGGCGTTGGCCGCGAAGAAGCGAAGCAACCCGTCGGCGTCGAACGGCGGCCTGAACGGCAGCCGCAGGCTGAGCCGGGTCCCGCTCACGTCACCCTGACGCCCACGCCGTGAAGCAGCGAAGGCGCGAAGCTGCGAAGGCGTTGTCGCGAACACCTCGCGGATCGTCTCGTTGAACTGCCGCACGCTGGAGAAGCCGGCCGCGAACGCGACGTCGGTGAGCGGCAGCTCGGACAGCTCGATGAGCAGCCGCGCCGAGTGCGCGCGGTGCGCCCGGGCCAGGGCCAGCGGGCCCGCGCCCAGCTCGGCGGTGAGCACCCGGCCGAGCTGGCGTTCCGAGTAGCCGAGCCGCCGGGCGAGGCCGGGGACGCCGTCGCGCTCGACGGTCCCGTCCGAGATCAGGCGCATCGCCCGCGCGGCCAGGTCGGCGCGCACGTTCCAGTCCGGCGAGCCGGGCACGGCGTCCGGCAGGCAGCGGCGGCAGGCGCGGAAGCCGTTGGCCTGCGCGGCCGCCGACGTCGGGAAGAAGCGGACGTTCTGCGCCTTCGGCGTCGACGCCGGGCAGGACGGGCGGCAGTAGATGCCGGTGGTGCGGACCGCCATGATGAACTGGCCGTCGAAGCGCGGGTCCCGGGCGGTGACCACGCGGTAGCAGCGTTCGGCGTCCCGCCAGAGTGCGAGCGTGTCGGTGACCATGGATCCGAGCATGCCAGCAGGTCAGCGCGGTCACTGGCGGAAATCCGCCACGGCGTTGGGTGCGTGGGGCCCGACCGGCCCGGCCACGTAGACTGCGGGGTCGTGAGCCTCACCCTCGGTATCGTCGGCCTGCCCAACGTCGGCAAGTCCACCCTGTTCAACGCGCTGACCCGCAACGACGTGCTCGCCGCGAACTACCCGTTCGCGACGATCGAGCCGAACGTCGGCGTCGTGCCGCTGCCGGACCCCCGGCTGGACAAGCTGGCCGAGCTGTACAAGTCGGAGAAGACGGTCCCGGCGGTGGTGTCCTTTGTGGACATCGCGGGCATCGTGAAGGGCGCGTCCGAGGGTGCCGGCCTTGGCAACAAGTTCCTCGCGAACATCCGTGAGGCCAACGCGATCTGCCAGGTCATCCGCGTGTTCGACGACCCCGACGTGGTGCACGTCGACGGCCGCATCGACCCGTCGAGCGACATCGAGACGATCAACACCGAGCTGATCCTCGCCGACCTGCAGACCCTGGACAAGGCGCTGCCGCGGCTGGAGAAGGAAGCGCGGACGAAGAAGGAGAACAAGCCCGCGCTGGACAACGCCCAGAAGGCGAAGGAGATCCTCGACGCCGGGCGCACGCTGTTCCAGGCCCAGAAGGAAGTCGACTTCGAGGCGCTGCGCGAGCTGAGCCTGCTGACGACGAAGCCGTTCCTGTACGTCTTCAACGCCGACGAGCCGGTGCTGACCGACGAGGCCCGCCGCGAGGAGCTGACCAAGCTGGTCGCCCCGGCGGACGCGGTGTTCCTCGACGCGAAGGTCGAGGCGGAGTTGCTCGAGCTGGACGACGAGGAGTCGGTCCGCGAGCTGCTGGAGTCGGTCGGCCAGCCGGAGCCGGGCCTCTATTCGCTGGCCCGCGCGGGCTTCCACACGCTCGGCCTGCAGACGTACCTGACGGCGGGCCCGAAGGAGTCCCGCGCCTGGACGATCCCCCAGGGCGCAACGGCCCCCCAGGCGGCGGGCGTGATCCACACGGACTTCGAGCGCGGCTTCATCAAGGCGGAGATCGTTTCGTACGACGACCTGATGGAGGCGGGCACGATGGCCGCGGCGCGCGCGGCGGGCAAGGTCCGCATGGAGGGCAAGGACTACGTCATGGCCGACGGCGACGTGGTCGAGTTCCGCTTCAACGTGTGAGCGTCAACTACTGACTGTTGCTTTCATTGGGCGCAGGATATACTGCGTCCAATGAAAGCTTCGCCGAGTCTGCTGCCGCTGCTGCGTTCGCGCATGCAGGGTGAGCTGCTCGCGCTGGTCCTGTTGCACCCGGAGCGCGAGTACAGCATCACCGAACTCGCCGAGGCTTGCGGCGTCACGCCGACGGCCGTGCTGCGCGAGGTCGAACGGCTCGCTGGGGGCGGCATCCTCGAAGACCGGCGGGTGGGCCGGAGCCGGCTCGTCAAGGCGCGGACCGACACTCCGCTGTACCGGCCGTTGAGCGAAGTCCTCTCGGTTACCTTCGGGCCACTGCCGCTGCTCGCCGAGGCTCTGTCAGGGCTGGCGGGCGTACGGGAGGCCTACATCTACGGGTCGTGGGCCGCGCGCTACCGCGGCGAACCGGGGCCGCCGCCCGGTGACGTCGACGTGCTCGTCGTCGGCTCGCCCGATGCCGACGCGCTGTTCGACCTGGCCGAAGGCGTGTCGCGACGGCTGGGTCGTGAGGTCAACGTCCACCGGATCTCGCCGGCGGCGTGGGCGGCGAGCAGCCCGGACCCGTTCCTCACCAGCGTGCGTGAGCGTCCGCTGGTCCCGCTGTCCCTCGACGAGGAGACCCGATGACCCGGTGGAACCAGGGACGCGCCACGATCGACGCCCTCATCGCGCGCGGCTCCCTCGAACACGTCCCGGCTTCGCGGGAGGCCGCGGATGCGGAGCTCGCGAGGGCTCGCACGCACGTCGCTTCGGCGCGGCAGCTGCTCGACTCGGACCCGGAAGGCGCCTACACGCTGGCGTACGACGGCGCCCGCCGGGCCTTGGCGGCCGTCCTGCAGAACCAGGGCCTGCGGGCGACGAGCCGCGGTGGCCACATCGCCGTCTACGAGGCGGTTCTCGCACAGCTCGATCCGCCGCTCGGGCCACTTCTGCGGCCCTTCAACCGGATGCGGATGCGGCGCAACGAAGTCGCGTACCGGTCGTCCGAAGTGCCTTCGGTGACCGCCGAGGACGTCACGGCCGACATGGCGAAGGTCGACGATCTCATCGGGGTCGCCGAGAAGGCCGTCCCGAACATGCCCCGGTATTGATCGTGGCGAGCTCCCGCCCGCTCACGCCCAACGAGCGGTCGGCACTGGACACCCTGCTCGCGGCGGACTTCCCCGGCGCCGCAGAACTCCGCGCCCAGGCCGCCACGGCCCGGGTGACCGGTCGTTGCGGCTGCGGGTGCCCCACGATCGACCTCGCGGTGGCCGAAGCGGCTCCCCGCGCGGCGCTGACGAGCTCGGTGGCGGTCGAGGCCGACGCCCCGGACGGCGGCGGCCTCATCGTGTTCGCCGCCGAGGGCCGGTTGTCGTGCCTCGAGTACTGGTTCACGGCGGACGAGACGCCGGCCGCGTTCCCGCCGCCGGAGCAGATCGCTTGGTAGCCTGCCGGACCCGGGGATCCGGCAGGCCGGAGCGACTCAGCCGAGCAGGCCCAGCAGGGCGATCACGATCAGCACCACCGCGGGGGCGAGGGCGTTGATCCAGGCGCGCTGGGCGGTGGTGAGGGCCGTGTTCATGGGCGTTCCCTACGGGCGAACCGAATGCTTCCGCAGGGACAGCGCGCTGATCATGCCCGCCGTTAACAGCTGTGATCGAACTCTCAGCCGTCCAGGTGACGGCGGTTGCGGGCGGTGAACCAGAGCACACCGCCGGCCGCCGCCACCATCGTTGCGAATGCCGCCGTGCCGACCACGATTGCCTGAGTCATCTCTGTCTCCCTCCCGAAGGTTCCGGTAACCGAGAGACGTCGAAGCGGCGCTATGGTGCACTCAGCGTAGCCGGGATCACAGCACTTCGTCGATTTGCGCGGCCAGGTCGAAGTCCTTCGCCGTCAACCCGCCCGCCGAGTGCGTCGAGAGGCGGAACGTCAGCGTGCGCCAGCGGATGTCGATGTCCGGGTGGTGGTCGGCGGCCTCGGCGAGTTCCGCCACGCGGTTCACCACCTCGATCGCCCGGGGGAAGCTCGCCAGTTCCACTTCGCGGGAGATCACCGCGCCGGTGCGGACCCAGCCCGCGCGGAAGCCCAGCCGCCGGTCGGCTTCGGAGTCGCTCAAGATTTCCGTCATGTCTCCATCGTCCTGCGTCCTGGACTACGCTGCACGGTTGCCACGGGAGTCCGGTGAGCCGGGCTGAGAGGCGGGTTACCCGCGACCGTTCGCACCTGAGACGGATCATGCCGGCGAAGGGAGGGCTTCCCCTCCTCGTCCGGCGAAGTGCAGGAGGGTAGATGAAACGCAGGGCTGCGACGGCCATCGCCGTCGTCGGCGTGGTGGCCGCGGGATGCTCGCTGTCGGACGGGTCCGGTGGCACGCAGCAGACGCCCACCGTCACCCTCGTGACGCACGACTCGTTCCTGGCGCCGCAGGAGGTGCTCGACGCCTTCCAGAAGCAGTCGGGCATCAGGATCTCCGTGCTCAAGCAGGGCGACGCCGGTTCGCTGACCAACAAGCTCGTGCTGACGAAGGCCAACCCGATCGGCGACGTCGCGTACGGCGTCGACTCCACCTTCGCCTCGCGCGCGCTCAGCGAGGGCGTCTTCGAGCCCTACACCAGCCCGGAGGCCGACCGCGGGCCGCAGCGCTACGCCGTCGACCCGGAGCACCGGCTCTCCGCCGTCGACGTCGGTGACGTCTGCGTGAACGTCGACACGAACTACTTCACCGCCAAGGGGATCCCGGCGCCGTCGACCTACGACGACCTGGCCGACCCGAAGTACAAGGACCTGCTGGTCGCCGAGGACCCCGCGACGGCGTCGCCCGGCCTGGCGTTCCTCCTCGGCACCGTCGCCAAGTACGGCGAAGCCGGCTGGAAGGACTACTGGACGAAGCTGAAGACCAACGGCGTCAAGGTGGTCAGCGGCTGGGAAGAGGCCTACACCAAGCAGTTCTCCGGCTCGTCGGGCAAGGGGCCGCGGCCGATCGTCGTCTCGTACGCGTCGTCGCCCGCCGCCGAGGTCGGCGACGACGGGAAGCCGCGCACCAAGGCGCTGCTCGACACCTGCTACCGGCAGGTCGAGTACGCCGGCGTGCTGGCGAACGGCAAGCAGGCCGACAACGCGCACAAGGTCGTGGACTTCCTGCTCTCCCAGCAGTTCCAGGCGACCGTCGCCGCCAACATGTACGTCTACCCGGCGCGCCAGGGCGTCGACCTGCCCGCGGGCTGGGCGCAGGTCGCGCCGCTGCCGCAGAAGCCGCAGACGCTGCCCGCGGACCAGGTGCAGGCGGGCCGCGAGAAGTGGATCGGCGAATGGCGCACGCTCCTGCAGTGACGTCGGCCACCAGGAAAGCCACTGCACCGCCGCGGACCGCCCGCGGGCTCGGCCTGGCGCTGCTCGGCCTGGCGCCGATCGGGTTCCTGGTGGTCTTCTTCGCCTGGCCGGTGCTGGCGATCGTCGGCCGCGGGTTCGCGGCCGGCGGTCTCGACGCCGTCCTCGGCGACCCGCGGACCTGGCAGCTGGCCGCGTTCACCGTCGGGAGCGCGGCCGCGTCGACGGCCGTCGCGGTGGTGGCCGGCCTGCCGGTCGCGTTCCTGCTGGCCCGGGTGCGGCTGCCCGGCGTCGGCCTGGCGCGGACGCTGGTGCTCGTGCCGTTCGTGCTGCCGACCGTGGTGGTCGGGCTGGCCTTCCGCGCCCTGTGGCCGGACGGCGGCGTGCTGCCGATCGTGCTGGCCAACGCCTTCTTCAACGTCGCCGTCGTCGCGCGGACCGTCGCCGGGCTGTGGGCGCGGCTGGACGCGCGGACGACCGACGCCGCCCGCGCGCTCGGTGCCTCGCCGTGGCGGGCCTTCCGGTCGGTGACGCTGCCCGCGCTGGCGCCCGCGATCGCGTCCGCCGCGGCCGTGGTGTTCCTGTTCTGCGCCACCAGTTTCGGTGTCGTGCTGATTCTCGGCGGCGCCCGCTACCGGACCCTGGAAACCGAAATCTACCTGCGGACGGTGGACCTCCTCGACCTTTCGGGTGCGGCGGCGCTCTCGCTGATCCAGTTCGCGGCCGTGGTCGCCGCGCTCGTGCTCGGCGGGCTGGCCCGGCGGCGCAAGGAAAGCGCGGCCCGCATCGGCTCGGTCCGGGCCCGGCGGCCGGAAGGCGGCGAGTGGTGGGTCGTCGGCGCCGCGGGTGCCGTGCTGGTGTTGCTGGTGACGCCGATCGTCGCGCTGCTCGCCGAATCACTGTCCACAGAGGACGGCTGGAGCCTGGCCGGGTACCGGGCTCTCACGAGCACCGGCGAGAAGGGCGCGCTGCAGGTGTCCGGCTGGGACGCCGCGCTCAACTCGCTGAAGGTGGCGATCGACGCGACGCTGCTCGCGATGGTCGTCGGCGTGCTCGCGTCGGTGGTGCTCGTGGCGTTGCGGCGCTCGCCGGCGAAAGCCGCGCGCGGGCTGGGGGAGACGATGGACGCGGTGCTGATGCTGCCGCTCGGGGTTTCGGCGGTCACCGTCGGCTTCGGCTACCTCGTCACGCTCGACGCGCTGCCCGGCGACCTCCGGACGTCGCCCTACCTGGTGCCGCTGGCCCAGGCGCTGGTGATCATCCCGCTGATCGTCCGGATGGTGCTGCCGGTGCTGCGCTCGGTCGACGTCCGGCTGCGGCAGGCCGCGTCGACGCTCGGCGCGAGCCCGCTGCGCGTCTGGCGGGAGATCGACCTGCCGCTCACCCTGCGGCCGCTGGTCGCGGCGGCGGGGTTCGGCTTCGTCGTGGCGCTCGGCGAGTTCGGCGCGACGAGCTTCCTCGCCCGGCCGGCGGCGCCGACGCTGCCGGTCGCCGTCGCGACGCTGATGGCGCGCCCGGGCGAGCTGAACAACCAGATGGCGTACGCGGCGTGCGCGTTGCTGATGCTCGTGACGGTGCTGGCGGTCGCGCTGATCGACCGGCTCGGGGCCGCGCGCGGCCGGGTGGGGGAGTTCTGATGGCGCTGTCGGTGCGGGACCTGACCGTCCGCTACGGATCGTTCGCGGCGGTGCGTGACGTCCGGCTGGACATCGCCGACGGCGAGGTGCTGGCGCTGCTCGGCCCGTCGGGCTCGGGCAAGTCGACGCTGCTGCGCGCGATCACCGGGCTCGAACCCTCGGCGCGCGGCTCGGTGAGCTGGGACGGCGAGGACCTCGGCGCGGTGCCGGTGCACCGGCGCGGCTTCGGCCTGGTGTTCCAGGACGGCCAGCTGTTCGGTCACCGCGATGTCGCCGCGAACATCGCGTTCGGCCTGCGGATGCACGGCGTCCCGCGGGCGGAGTGGACACCGCGGGTGGCCGAGCTGCTGGCTCTGGTCGGCCTGTCCGGGTTCGAGAAGCGGCGGGTGACGGAGCTGTCCGGCGGCCAGGCGCAGCGGGTGGCGCTCGCCCGGGCGCTGGCGCCGAAGCCGCGGCTGCTGCTGCTCGACGAGCCACTGTCCGGTTTGGACGCCGGGTTGCGCGAGCAGCTGGCCATCGACCTGGCCGACCTGTTGCGCCGCAGCAAGATCACCGCCCTGCTGGTCACGCACGACCAGGAGGAGGCGTTCACCCTCGCGGACCGGGTCGCGGTGCTCGACACCGGCGAGGTCCGGCAGGAGGGTGCGGTCCGGCGGGTGTGGCGCAACCCGGCGGACGACGACGTGGCGCGCTTCCTCGGCGTGACGACGTTCGCCGACGGCGTCGCGGCGGCCGGGCGCGTGCGCACGCCGCTGGGCGAGGTCGTCCTGCCCGACGCCGGCGACGGCCCGGTGCGGCTCGGGCTGCGGCCCCACGCGCTGCGGGTGGCGGCCGAGGGCGTGCCGGGTGAGGTCGTGGCGGCGGTGCACCGGCGTGAACACCTGCGGCTGGTCGTCCGGCTCGGAAACTCCACTGTGGACGCGGTCGCGCCGGCCGCTTCGGACCTGCGGGCCGGCGACGCGGTGCGGCTGTCGTTCGACGCGGACGGTGTCGCGTTGATCGGTATTACTCCGAATGGGCCATGCCCTCCTCCTGATCGCGGCCTAAAGTGACCGAACGCTGATCAACGAGGAGCACCTCTGCATGAACATCGACACGGCGTTGAAGGAAGCGATGACCATCACCGGTGCGGTGGGCGCCGCGGTGGTCGACTACGACAGCGGGATGTCGCTGGGCTCCCTGGGCGGTGGTGACTGGCTGGACCTCGACGTCGCCGCGGCGGGCAACACCGAGGTCGTGCGCTCGAAGCTGCGCGTGATGGCCGCGCTGCAGCTCAACGACGACATCGAGGACATCCTCATCACCCTGCGCCGCCAGTACCACCTGATCCGGCTGATGGATCCGTCCAAACGGGACACCGCGACGCTGTTCCTGTACCTGGTGCTGGACCGGGAACGGGCGAACCTCGCCATGGCGCGGCTCCAGCTGAAGCGCATCGAAGCCGACTTGGTCGTATGAGCGAAATGCACGCAGGAGGGGCCGTGCCGCTGCCCAAGCGCGGGAGCACGCCGGTTCTGCCGGAGGTACGGAGGGTGGCGTCGACGGTTCCGCCGGCCGACGCGGCCGCGGCGAACGAGGCGCTGCGCGACATCCGGGGTCGGATCGACTGGACCAACGTCAAGGGCCTCCTCGCGGCCAGCCGGGACGGGCTGGTGGTGTGCAGCGACACCCGTGACGTCGAGGTCGACAGCGTCGCCGCGATGGCGGCCACGTCGGTCGGGCTGGCCATCCAGTTCACCAAGCAGGCCGGTGTCGGCGCGCCGCGGGCGGCGGTGTTCGAAGGCGAGTCCGGCCACATCGGCGTTTTCCCGGTGCAGTCCGGCATCCTGCTGGTCGTGCTCGGCGAACGGGACACCACGATGGGGTTGTTCAACGTCGCCGCGCGGCAGGCGCTGACCCTGTTCCAGCAGGCGGTCGCCGAACACCGCGTGCGCGCGCTGCGCGACGTCTCACCGTCCGCCGGCCACGAAGAGAACACGACGTGGCCGACGTGACGGAAGATCAGCCGTCGCGCGTCGAAAGCCGCGCGTAGGCCAGCGAAAGCCCGATGACGATGTAGCAGACGGCCCGCAGGGCTCCTTCGCCGAGCAGCTGCGTGCCCATCGGATCCTGCAGCACCTCCGCCGGCGCCACTGACCAGTTCTGCGTGAGCAGGAACGGGTGCAGCCAGTCCAGGGAGGACAGGAACCCGAGGATGGTGAACACGATGTCCGCGGCCAGCACGGACGCCACCACCAGCATCGGGTGCTCGGTCCAGCTGGAGATCGCCAGCGCGACCGCGCCGACCGCCCACATCTGGAGCACCACCCAGCCGGCCACCAGCAGGATCCGCGCCAGCGCGCCGCCGAGGGACAGCGTCGTGCCGGACAGCGTGAACAGCGAATCCGTGCCGTTGATGATCAGCCCGGTCACCACGCCCGTCACGCACATCGCCAGCACCGCGGCCACCGACACGGTCGCGACGCCGAACGCCTTGACCGCCAGCAGCCGGCCCCGCCCGACCGGGGCGATCAGCCAGCCGCGCAACGTGCCGTGCGCGGTTTCGCCCGCGATCGCGTCCGCACCCGCCATGGCCGAAGCCAGCGGCAGCAGCAGCGCGAGTGACATCACGATGGCCGCGATGGGCAGCACGAACGCGTTGTTGACCGCGGACGCCAGCAGTGCCCCGCCGCCGTTGTCGGGGCCGCCGCCGGTGTCCGACGGGTCGCTGACCAGCGTCAGCCCGATGCCGATCACGACCGGGATCAGTGCCAGCAGGCCCAGGACGGCGAGCGTCCGCGGCCGCCGGAAGATCCAGCGCAGCTCCGCGGCCAGCAGCCGGGGCAGCGGCACCGTGTCGTGGCCCGTGCGGGCCGCCGGTGCGTCCAGAACCGCCGCTGTCATTCCGCCCCCTCGGTCAGCCGTGCGAACAGGTCTTCCAGGCCGGTGCGGGCCCGCGTCGCCTCGTGGACCGCGACCCCCGCGCCCACCAGGACCTGCAGTACCCGCGGCGCCTCGGCCGCGGTGAGGTCGGCCCGGATGCCGTCCGGCGTGAGCCGGGCGCCGATCCGCTGCTCCCGCAGCACTTCCACCGCCTGTTCCGCGTCCGGCGTGCGGACCAGCAGGGCCGCGTTCCCGGACTCCAGCAGCTCCGCCAGCTCGCCCTGCGCGACGACGTTCCCGCTCTGCAGCACGGCGACGTGCGTGCAGGTCGCTTCGACCTCGGCCAGCAGGTGCGACGACACCAGCACGGTGACGCCCTCGGCGTGCAGCTCGGCGACGATCCTGCGGATCTCCCTGGTACCAGCAGGATCGAGGCCGTTGGTCGGCTCGTCGAGCACGACCATCTTCCGCGGCACCAGCAACGCCGAAGCGAGCCCGAGCCGCTGCTTCATGCCGAGCGAATACCCCTTGTACCGCCGTCGCGCGGCGGCGGTCAGGCCGACGCGCTCCAGCGCGGAGTCCACAGCGGACGGAATCCCGGCCGACGCCAGCCGCGGTTCCGCCGCGGCGAAGCGCAGCAGGTTGTCGCGCCCGGACAGGAACGGGTGGAAGCCCGGCCCTTCGACCAGCGCGCCGACGTCCGGCAGCGCGTGCGCGGCGGCGTCCGGCATCGGGCGGCCGAGCAGCTCGACCTCGCCCTCGGTCGGCCGGACCAGGCCGAGCAGCATCCGGATGGTCGTCGTCTTGCCCGAGCCGTTCGGCCCGAGCATCCCCACGACGGCGCCCTGCGGGATGTCGAGGTCGACGTGGTCCACCGCGACCGTGCTGCCGTAGACCTTGCGCAGTCCCCGGGTCCGCGCGGCGAGCGGGACCGCCGGGGCGGACGCCTCCGAAGAGACGTCCGCCCCGGACTGGAGAGCCGTGCTGGTCACTTCTGACCCAGCGCTTCGTACAGGACCTGCTCCGGCACCGCACCGGCGGCGAAGCGGCCGTCGTCGGTCAGCACCGCGCTGCCGACCTTCGTGGTGACGAGGTAGCCGCTGCCCCACGTGCCGCTGACCTTCTTGGCGAACCGCTCGAGCAGCGCCTTCGGGTCGGCGTTGGCCCCCCGGCCCTCCCGGCCGGACTGCTGCTTCGGCGCCGCGTTCAGCGCGTCGGCCGGGACCTTGCCGGTGACGACGGTGTCCCAGCCGTCGCCGACGATCTTGGTGTCCTGCTTGGCCTGCTCGGCGAGGTCCTTGTGCTGCTGGTCGACGGTCGGCGTCTTCTCCTGCACCTTCGCGCCCTTCGGCGGGGTGAAGGCGAAGAGGTCGGCCGGCTGCTGCGTGAACTCGATCTGCGTGAACGCGACCTGCAGCGCCGGCGTCGCCGTGCCGTTGCTCAGCACCGACACGCGCAGCGGCATCCGCGTCTGCGAGTCGACCGCGACGCGGATCTCGCGCAGCAGCGTCCGCTCGGCCGGCTTCGGCGTCAGCACCAGCTCGTAGGCGGCGCGTCCCGCGACGCTCGCGGTGCCGTCGACCGACACCGTGCTGCTCTCCCGGACCTTCGCGAGCAGCTCGGTCGAAGCGGCCACCGGGTCGGCGGTCTTCTCGCTGCCCGCGCCCTTCTGCTTGGCCACGTCGGCCGGGATGGTCACCTTCGTCGCGGTGTTCGTCCGGGAGCTGTAGTCCCAGACGGTCGTGCCGTCGTGGACCACCGTCTCCTGGCTGGCCCCCTGCGTGACGGCGAGCCGGCTCTTGCCCGCGCCGTCGCTGAAGATGTGCGCCGAGTCCATGGTCAGCGCCGACGCGCCCGGCACCGCGTTCCCCACCGCGGGCAGGCCCAGGTCGTTGCTCACCTTCACCGTGCCGTCGAACGCCCCCGGCTTCGCCTTGACCACCGACTGCACCAGGTCCTCGGCGCTCACCTGCGGCAGGGCCGGCTTGTCGTCGGCACTGGCCGGCATCGCGACGAACGCGAGCCCGCCGGCGCCGAGCGCCGTGCCGAGGACCGCTGCGGTGATGCCTTTCGTCTTCGGTTTCATGCGTCTCTCCCTGTGGTGTTCCCGGACTCGAGTGTGCCCGGCTCCCTGGCACCGACGCTTCCCTCTCGAGGCTGAGATACCCCTGAAGGTTCGCCCCCCGACGCTGAGATCGCGCTGAGAACCGACGCACGACCTGCGAAAACCGGCCATGATGAGTCTCGTGAAACCTCGGGTACTGGTGGTCGACGACGAACCGGGCGTGCGGAAGGCCCTGCAACGCGGGCTGCGCGCGGAGGGGATGGACGTGGTCACCGCCGCGGACGGCCCCACCGGCTTGCAGCTGGCGAGCACGGGTTCGTTCGACGTCGTGCTGCTCGACATCATGCTGCCGGGCCTGTCCGGCTACCGCGTGCTGGAACGGCTGCGCAAGGACGGCGTCACCACGCCGGTGCTGCTCGTCTCGGCCAAGGACGGCGAGATCGACCAGGCCGACGGCCTCGACCTCGGTGCCGACGGCTACCTCGTCAAGCCGTTCTCCTTCGTGGTGCTGGTCGCGCAGGTCCGCGCGGTGCTGCGCCGGGCCGGGCCGGAAGCGGGCCGCGGCACGCTGCGGCTCGGCGCGCTGGAGGTCGACCGCGGGCTGCGGCAGGTGCACTGGAACGGCGCGGAGGTCGGCCTGAGCCCGCGCGAGTTCGCGCTGCTCGAGGTCCTCGTCGGCCGGGCGGGCACGGTCGTCACGAAGGACGAGCTGCTGCGCGCGGTCTGGGGCGAGGAGCAGGCCGTGACGCGCAACCTCGTCGAGGTCTACGTCGGGTACGTGCGGCGCAAGCTCGACGCGGCCGGCGCGGGCGCGTTGCTGCGGACCGTGCGCGGGCACGGCTACCTGGCCTCCGACGCGCAGCTCGACGAGGTCATCACCCCGTGAGCTCGTGGTGGCGGGGCCGGTCCCTGCAGGCGCGGATCACCGTCCTGGCCGCGACGATCACCCTGGCCTGCCTGCTCGGGCTGGCCGCGCTGGCCGCGGCGAACCTCTCGCCGCTGCTCATCGGCTCGGTCGACCGCGAGCTGTCCGGCGCGCTCGGCCCGGCCGGCGCCGAGGTGAGCGCCGGCCGGCCGCTGTCCGGCGCGGCCCCGGTGACGCTGCGGGTGCTGGACATCGCGGGCACCCCGGTCGACGGCGGCACCCCGGCCGGGCTTTCCCCCGAGGACGTCTCGACGCTCAAGGCCGGCCAGCCGGTCCAGCGCGACGGCGCCCGGTACCTCGGCACGGTGGTGAGCGCGCCGGACGGGGCGCAACGCCTGGTCGTGGCGGGCGCCGGCCTGGTCGGCTTCGCGGCGGCGGTGCACTACGGCGGCGTCTGGCTGGTGGTCGTCGCCTCGGTCGGCGCGCTGGTGGCGGGCTTCGCGACGTGGCTGGTGGTGCGCCTGTCGCTGCGCCCGGTCGCGCGCATGCGCGGTTCGGTGCGGTCGCTGCCCCCGGGCGCGCGGCTGGCGCTGCCGGACTCCCACGACGAGCTGCGGGCCCTGGCCGAGGAGTTCAACGCGCTCCTGGAGCGGCAGGAGCAGGCGAGCGAACGGCTCCGGCGCTTCACCGGCGACGCGGCGCACGAGCTGCGTTCGCCGGTCGCGTCGATCCGGGTCCAGGCCGAAGTGGCCGTGACCAACCCGGATCCGGAGCTGGCGCAGGAGACGCTGTCGGACATCCTCACCGAGGCCGAGCGGCTGTCGTCCCTGCTGGACGGGCTGCTGTCGCTGGCCCGCTCGGACGCGGGGGAGGTGCCGCCCGCGTCGCCGGTCGAGCTGGTGAGCGAGGTGCGGTCGGCGGTGGCCCGGCTCCCGGCGGGGGCGCCGGAGACCCGGGTGAGCACGGCGGTCGCGCAGGCGTGGGCGTCCTCGGCGCACGCGGAGGTGGAGCTGGTGCTGGACAACCTGCTGCGCAACGCGTGCCGCTACGCGCGCGGGCAGATCGTGGTCTCGGTGCTGGCGTCCCGGTCTTCGGTGCGGGTCGTGGTCGACGACGACGGCCCGGGAATCGCCCCGGAGCACCGCGAGAAGGTGTTCGACCGGTTCTACCGCATCGCGGACGACCGCGCCCGCACCTCCGGCGGCACGGGCCTCGGCCTGGCGATGGTGGCGGAGACGGTCCGCCGCCGCGGCGGCCGCGTCCAGGTGACCGACTCCCCGGACGGCGGCGCGCGCTTCGTGGTCGTCTGGCGCGCGGACGGGAGCGGGGCTTCCGGGTAAGTTCCGGGACTGTGAACGCTGTGATCGTGGGAGCCGCCCTGGTGCGGAACGGCAAGCTGCTGGCCCAGCAGCGGGCGTGGCCGCCGAAGCACGCGGGGCAGTGGGAACTGCCCGGCGGCCGGGTCGAAGAGGGGGAGTCCGAGGCCTTCGCGCTGGCCCGCGAGTGCAGCGAGGAACTCGACGTCGTCATCGAGGTCGGCCGCCGCGTCGGCCAGGACGTTCCGCTACCCGGCGAGAAGGTGCTGCGCATCTACGCCGCGACGCTCGTTTCGCCCGGCGAGGAGCCGCGGGCCGTCGAGCACCGAGCCGTGCAGTGGCTCGGGCCCGACGACCTCGACGGCGTCGACTGGCTGCCCGCGGACCGGATCCTGCTCCCCGCCTTCCGCGCGCTGCTCAGTTAGCGCCGATCATCCGCAGGGCCGCGTCGAGCCGGTGCGAGCCGCGCTCGCGGGCGCGTTCCGCGCCCGCCTTCCGCACGCGGTCCAGCTCGGCGACGTCGCCGAGCAGCGTTAACGCTCGTTCACGCAGAGATCGCAGCTCCTCGATCACCGCGTCGGCGACGGCGTCCTTCACCGCTCCGTACGAGGTGAACTCGTCGGCGAGCTCGGCCGGCGACCCGCCCCGGCACGCGGCCAGGATCTCCAGCAGGTTGGCCATCCCCGGCCGCGTCTCCGGCGCGTGGACCGGTACCGATCCGCCGTCGGTGACCGCGCGGCGGATCTTGCGGCGGATCTGGTCCGGCTCGTCGAGTGCGAACACCACGCCCACCGCGTCCCGCGCCGACTTCGACATCTTGCGCGTCGGGTCGGCCAGGTCCTTCACCCGCGCGCCGGCCGGGGGCAGCACCGCGCGCGGGATGGTGAACACGTCCCCGTACGTGCCGTTGAAGCGCTTGGCCAGCGTGCGCGTCAGCTCGACGTGCTGGCGCTGGTCTTCGCCGACCGGCACCTCGTCCGCGCCCTGCAGCAGGATGTCCGCGGCCATCAGCGCCGGGTAGGTCAGCAGTGACAGCCGGACCCCGGCCTGGCCTTTGGATTTCTCCTTGAACTGGATCATCCGCGCGGCCTCCCCGTAGTTGCAGGTGCACTCCAGGACCCAGGTCAGCGCGCCCAGCTCGCGGGCCAGGTCGGACTGGACGAACACCCGCTCCGGGTCGATGCCGGCGGCGATCAGCACGGCCAGCTGCTCGCGGGCCAGCGACCGGAGTTTCGCCGGGTTGTGCGGCGTCGTCATGCCGTGCAGGTCGGCGACGAAGTACAGGTCGTCCGCGCCGCCCTCGCGCGCCCAGCGGCGGACGGCACCGAGGTAGTTGCCGAGGTGGACGTGGCCGGAGGGCGTGATGCCGGACAGCTTGCTCATCGTGGGTTCCTCCCGGGGTGGGGCCACCCCGGAGAAGGCACGAAAAAGGCCGCCCGTCCGGGGCGGCCGCTGGTGATCAGCGCAGGACTAGTCGGCCGCCGAGGGCGGCCACCAGGACGTCTGCACGTGCATAAGGCGAGCATAGGCGCGAAGTGGCGTGCGGGTCTACCGTCTAACCATGTATGTCGTCCTGCTGAACTACACGGCCCCGATCGAGGAAATCGACTACACGCTCCCGGACCACGCCGAGTGGCTGAACAAGCAGTACGAGCACGGCCACTTCCTGGCGTCCGGGGCGCGGAAGCCGCGCACCGGCGGCGTGATCGTCACGCGGCCGATGGCCCGCGGGAAGCTCGACGCGATCCTCGCGTCCGACCCGTTCTGCGTGAAGCACCTGGCGAAGTACGAGGTCATCGAGTTCTCGCCGACGAAGACCGCGCCGGAACTCCGGCAGCTCAACGAGGCCGTGCCGCACTGAGCTAAGCGGCGGCCAAGTCCTCTTTCGCCTTCTTCAGAGCCAATACCGGGCACTTCTTGCAGCGCGGCTTCGACCGGCAGCACTTCTTCTTGACCTTGCCGGCCTTCATGAGCTTGCGCACGACCTTCCGCGGGTCCTTCGGCTTCTTGCCCACGCGCACGCACCTTCCGGATCGGCGTCCTTCCCGGAGTTTCCACGTTAGGTCAGCCTAACCGCCAGGGGGGCGTGGGGCCGCTCACACAAGGGTGGCAGGTATCCTGGGTGAGGTCCGCGTGTGACCAGAGCCGGTCACGGGATGCCTGAGCGGCTTGCGCGGCCATCCAACCCTTGAAGTTCAGGAGTTCTCGCGTGCCCGCAGCCAGCGCTACCGTCGAAACCGGCCGGCCGACCGGTAAGACCCGGCCCGACCTGCGCAACGTCGCGATCGTCGCCCACGTCGACCACGGCAAGACGACCCTGGTGGACGCGATGCTCCGCCAGTCCGGCGCCTTCGCCGAGCGCGCCGAGGTCGTCGACCGCGTGATGGACTCGGGGGAGCTCGAGCGCGAAAAGGGCATCACGATCCTCGCGAAGAACACCTCGATCCACCGCCAGACGCCCGAGGGCCAGGTGACGATCAACGTCATCGACACCCCCGGCCACGCCGACTTCGGCGGCGAGGTCGAGCGCGGCCTGGCCATGGTCGACGGCGTCGTCCTGCTGGTCGACGCGTCCGAGGGCCCGCTCCCGCAGACCCGGTTCGTGCTGCGCAAGACCCTCGAAGCCGGCCTGCCGGTGATCCTGCTGGTCAACAAGACCGACCGGCCGGACGCCCGGATCGCCGAGGTCGTCGAGGAGACCCACGACCTGCTGCTCGAGCTGGCCAGCGACATCGAGGACGCCGACCACGACGCCATCCTCGACCTCCCGGTCGTCTACGCCTCCGCGCGCGCCGGCAAGGCCAGCCTGGAGCAGCCCGCCGACGGTGAGATCCCCGAGAGCGAGAACCTCGACCCGCTGTTCGACACGCTGCTCCGGCACGTCCCGCCGCCCGCGGCCGACCTCGACGCGCCGCTGCAGGCGCTGGTCACCAACCTCGACGCGTCCAACTTCCTCGGCCGCATCGCGCTGATCCGCATCCACGCCGGCAAGCTGCGCAAGGGCCAGACCGTGGCCTGGATGCGCGAAGACGGCAACGTGCAGAACGTCCGCATCTCCGAGCTCCTGGTCACCGAGGCGCTCACCCGCGTCCCGGCGACCGAGGCCAGCGCGGGCGAGCTCGTCGCCATCGCGGGCATCCCGGACATCACCATCGGCGACACGCTCGCCGACTCCGACAACCCGGTCGCGCTGCCCCGGATCACCGTCGACGAGCCCGCCATCTCGATGACCATCGGTGTGAACACCTCGCCGCTGGCCGGGCGCAACGGCGGCGACAAGGTCACCGCGCGGCTGGTCAAGGCCCGCCTCGACCAGGAGCTGATCGGTAACGTCTCGATCCGCGTCCTGCCGACCGAGCGCCCCGACACCTGGGAGGTCCAGGGCCGCGGTGAGCTGGCGCTGGCCATCCTCGTCGAGCAGATGCGCCGCGAGGGCTTCGAGCTGACCGTCGGCAAGCCGCAGGTGGTCCTGCGCACCATCGACGGCAAGCTGCACGAGCCGTTCGAGCGCCTCTACATCGACTCGCCGGAGGAGCACCTCGGCGCGATCACCCAGCTCCTGGCCGCCCGCAAGGGCCGCATGGAGGACATGAGCGGCAACGGCACCGGCCGGATCAAGCTGGAGTACGTGCTCCCGTCGCGCGGCCTGATCAGCTTCCGCACCGACTTCCTCACCGAGACCCGCGGCACCGGCATCGCGAACCACGTGTTCGAGGGCTACTTCCCGTGGGCGGGCGAGATCCGCACCCGGCACAGCGGCTCGCTGGTCGCCGACCGGTCCGGCCCGGTCACCGCGTACGCGATGATCCAGCTGGCCGACCGCGGCACGTTCTTCGTCGAGCCGGGCGCCGACGTCTACGAGGGCATGGTCGTGGGCGAGAACCCGCGCTTCGAGGACCTCGATATCAACATCACCAAGGAGAAGAAGCTGACCAACATGCGTCAGTCCTCCGCCGACGTGATGGAGACGCTGGCCCGCCCGCGCAAGATGGGCCTGGAAGAGGCGCTCGAATTCTGCTCGGTCGACGAATGCGTCGAGGTCGCGCCCGAGGTCGTCCGGGTCCGCAAGGTCACCCTGGACGTGAATACCCGCGCGAAGGAGCGTTCGCGCGCCAAGAGCCGCGACAACGGCTGATCCCGCGAGCTTTCGGAAAAACCTCCCGGTCCGTGCGGCCGGGAGGTTTTTTCGTGCCCGTTCCCTTACGCTGGGTCGGCCGGGCAGAACCCATCGTCACGAATTCCGCGGTTCTTCTCCTTATATCTTTATAGGGGTTCCGCCGGCCTCATCGCCTGGTGCCGGCCACCGAGGTGAACCTTTCCCGTGTCCGGCCCGTGTTCGTTCCGCCGTTCCGGAACGGTCCGGGAACCCGGACGGCGGTCCGCGCGTCCTTCCCCGTAGTGGCACCACGGGGTGGCGGACCCGGCCGATCCGGGTATGGGAATCTCGGTTCCGGCGGCGGAGGCGGTCGTGGGAGCATGGCTAACCCGATCGGTGGATTCTGGGAGGAACGGGGCGTGCGGGTGAATCGCAAGGCGGTGCCGGTACTGGCACTCGCGACCGTGCTGCTCACCGCCTGCTCGAACACCCCGCCGCCACCGGTCGTGTCGTCTTCGGCCGCGCCGGTGCCGACCACCGGCAAGACGCCGTCGCAGATCGTCGTCGGCGTCGACGACGTGCTCGGCGGGTACAACCCGCACAACCTCGCGGACTCCTCCCAGGTGACCTCCGCGCTCTCGCAGCTGCTGCTGCCCTCGGTGTTCCGCCAGAAGGACGACGGCACCACCCAGCTCGACAAGAACCTGATGAAGGCCGCGCAGGTGGTCTCGCAGCAGCCGTTCGTGGTGGCCTACGACATCCGGGCCGACGCCTCCTGGTCCGACGGCGCGCCCATCGCCGCCGAGGACTTCGACTACCTGCGCACCCAGCTGCGCGACCAGCCCGGCGTGATCGGGCCGGCCGGCTACCGGCAGATCACCGACCTGCAGTCCCGCGAGGGCGGCAAGCGCGTCGAGGTCACCTTCGCCAAGCCGTACCCGGGCTGGCAGACGCTGTTCTCCGACCTGCTGCCCGCCCACCTGCTCAAGGACGCGCCCGACGGCTGGCGCGGGGCGCTCGCGTCGAACTTCCCGGCCGTTGCCGGCCCGTTCTCGATCAAGAGCCTCGACACCGCCCGCGGCGAGGTGATCCTCGAGCGCAACGACCGCTACTGGGAGAAGCCCGCGGCGATCGACCGGATCGTGCTCCGCCGGTCGGACCAGAGCACGCTGCTGGCCGCGCTGCGCAGCGGCAACGACCAGTTCGCGCTGGCCAGGACGACCGGCGACGAGCTCAAGCTGCTCGGCGAGCTCGGCTCCGCGGTCCGGCTGCACACCGTCGCCCGCCCGCTGGTCGCCGACGTGCTGCTGCGCCCGGTCAGCGCCACGCTGCAGGACGCCCAGGTCCGCGCCGGGATCGCCGCGCTGATCGACCGCCCCAAGCTGATCACCGAGGGCGTCAACGGCGGCCCGTCGTCGGCGCTCCACGCCGACGCCCAGGTGACGCCGCCGTCGGCGAAGGGCTACGCGGCGACCATCCCGCCCGGCCCGCCGACCGCGCCCGACGTCGCCAAGGCCGAGGAGTCGCTGAAGGCGGCCGGCTACACCAAGACCGCGGGCACCTGGCGCAAGAACGGCAAGGCCCTCTCGCTGGTCATCGCCTCGCCCGGCGCCCAGGAGCCGTACGCGACGATCGCCAAGGAGCTCACCAACGAGCTCACCGCGCAGGGCATCGAGGTCAGCACGATCGCGCCGCAGCCGCGCGACCTGTTCAGCGGCCTGCTCGCCATGCCGGTGGTCAGCGGGGTCCAGCAGCCGACCGGCGACTCGGCGGGCAACGTCGGGGTCGACATCGCCGTCGTCCCGCAGGCCGTCGGCGGCGACACCGCATCGGTGCTCGCGTCGACCTTCGGCTGCCGCCCGGAGCAGACGGCCGCGGGCGCCGACAAGACCAAGCCGGTCGTCCCGGGCAATTCGGCCGGCTTCTGCGACCCGGCGCTGCAGCCGTCGATCGACGCGGCGCTGTCCGGCGCCACGCCGATCGCCGAAGCGCTGACCACCCTTGAGCCTGAACTTTGGCGTCAGAACGTGGTAATCCCGTTGTTCCAATCGGCTGACACCCTGGCGATCGGATCGGGCATCTCGGGCGTTACCCCAGGTCCCCCGTTGGTGGGCCCGTTCGGGTCGGCGGTGAACTGGACTCGCGGCCCGAAGTAATCGCTTGGCTACGCATTCAGTACTACCGGGTGATCTTCACCAACGCGTTCGAGTGGGACGTTGTGAATCCATGAGGTAACCGTCGTATTTCTGGATGTCGACTGGAAGTCACCCTTTGGTCACGATCGACCCTGAACTGGTGACTGTCGGTGCTTTTCCTTTCTAGCGTGCTCCCGCAGTGCGCCAGTTGAGTGTCGCTTGGCGTGTCGTAGGCTCCGGCCCATCCAAACCGGAGCGGTGTGGGCCCTTGTCCCGATATTCAAGGGCTCAGTGCTAGGAGGGCACACTTCATGAGGAGATCCAAAGCAGTCTCCGCTTTGTCGCTCGTCGCCGGCGCCTCGCTGCTGCTGAGCGCCTGCAGCGGCGGCGATTCGGGCTCGGGCAACACCGACCAGAACGGATCGTCGACCGACGTCAAGGCGATGGCTGTCGGCAAGGCCGAAACCGGTGACCTGTTCAAGCTCGCGGACACGAAGCCGTACGACGGTACCGTCACGATCGGTATCGACGACGGGTACTCGGGGTACAACAACCAGACCCCGGACACCAACAGCTCGTACAACAACTACGTCCTGGCTGCGGTGCTCTCCGGTACGTTGAAGCTCGACGGCAACAACAAGGTGCTGCTGAACAACGACATCTTCGAGTCGTGGGACATCACGCAGAAGGACCCGCAGCAGGTCACCTACAAGATCAAGCCGAACATCAAGTGGTCGGACGGCCAGCCGTACGACTGCAAGGACATGTACCTGGCGTGGCTGTCGCAGAGCGGCTTCGCGAAGGGCCCGGACGGCAAGAACCCGTTCAACTCGGCCTCGACCACCGGGTACTCGCTGATCAAGACGGCGACCTGCAAGGACGCGCTGACCTTCGTCACCGACTACAGCGAGCCCTACCTCGACTACAAGGGCCTGTTCAACGCGCCGGCGATCATGCCCGCGCACGTCCTCGAGTCGAAGACCGGCATCGCCGACATCACCAAGCTGGCCCCGACCGGCGACCCGGCCCAGATCAAGGCCGCCGGTGACTTCTGGACGAACGAGTGGAAGGGCTTCAAGGCGGACATCATGCCGTCGTCGGGCCCGTACAAGCTCACCGCGTTCGACGCCAACCAGAAGGCCGTCACGCTGGAGAAGAACCCGATGTGGGCGGGCGGCAAGGGCGGCCCGTCGAAGATCATCGTCAAGGCCATGGAAGACACCAAGGCCATGGCGACCGCGCTGCAGAACGGTGAGATCGACGTGGCCGCGTCGACCCAGCCGGACGCCACCGCGGCGCAGACGATGAAGGGCCTCGCGGCCCAGGGCGTGGTCTACGGTTCGGCCCCGCAGCTGACCTACGAGCACCTCGACCTGAACTTCAAGCGCATGTTCGCCGACAAGGACCTTCGCAAGGCCTTCATCGAGTCGATCAACCGCAAGGAGATCACGGACAAGCTGCTCAAGGAGGTCCAGGCGGACGCGGAGCCGCTGAACAGCGTCGTCTTCTTCCAGGGTGAAGAGGGCTACACCGACCTGTACAGCAGCAAGGCCGGCCTGGGTGCCGACGCGGCGGCCAAGACGCTGACCGACGCCGGCTGGGCCAAGGGCGGCGACGGCATCTTCGCCAAGGGCGGCCAGCGCGCCTCGTTCAAGATCACGCACAACCAGAACGCGCGCCGCAGCCAGACCGTCGAGATCATCATCTCGCAGGCCAAGGCGGCCGGCATCGAGGTCAAGGACGAGACCGACGCCAACTTCCTCAAGGGTGGCCGCGTCTCGACCGGTGACTACGACGTCGCGCTGTTCGGCTGGTC
The DNA here is from genome assembly GCF_002904295.1 of Amycolatopsis sp. CA-128772. Lineage (GTDB taxonomy): Bacteria > Actinomycetota > Actinomycetes > Mycobacteriales > Pseudonocardiaceae > Amycolatopsis. The sequence goes on along the minus strand of NZ_PPHG01000014.1, from coordinate 204,559 downwards.
GGCCCAGCCGTTCAAGGCGGAGTCCCGCTCGATCTACATCTGCCCGGACAAGGGCGGCGAGCAGAACTACCAGGCGCTGTGCGACCCGAAGATCGACGACGCCTACAACGCTGCGGTGAAGGCGACCGACGAGCAGGTCAAGCTGCAGAAGTACCAGGAGGCCGACAAGGCCATCGCCGACGACTACGCGACCCTGCCGCTGTTCCAGACGCCGAGCATGTGGGCGTTCAAGGGCATCGACCGCGTCTACATGCAGTCGTACGACGGTGTCCTGTGGAACTCCGGCGAGTGGGAGCAGAAGAAGTAGGGCTCGCCCCGCCTCTTCACTCCCCTCGCTCCAGATGACCTGGCGGGTATCGGGGTCCGGCCACAAGCCGGGCCCCGGTACCCACCGGAAGTAGCTGTTGACCGTAGGGTTACCGCCACTACGGTAGACAACCGGGTAGCGGTCCAGCGCACTTCTGACGACCAGGCCCGGATGAGGAGCAGTTCGTTGAACCTGGTGATCTACATCCTTCGCCGTCTGGCGATATCGATTCCCGTCCTGCTGGTCGGGACTTTCTTGTGTTTCGTCATGGTCGCCGGCACCGGTGACCCGCTGGGCGAGCTGCGGCAGAACCCGACGATCAGCAAGGAAGCGCTGGCCGCGACGGCCGCCAAGCTCGGTCTCGACCAGGGCATCGTGCCCCGCTACTTCACGTGGCTCGGTGACTTCCTGAGCGGGAACTGGGGCATCTCCATCGCGCAGGGCAACGCCCTCGCGCCGGTCGCCCCCAAGGTCATGGCCGCCTTCGGCGTCACCCTGAAGCTGGTCGTCGGCGCCGAGATCCTCGCGCTGATCATCGGCATCATCGTCGGCGTGCTGGCCGCCGTGAAGCAGTACTCGATCATCGACTACCTCGCGACCACCCTCGCCTTCCTGCTCTTCTCGATGCCGATCTTCTGCGTCGCGATCGTGCTGAAGCGCTACGCGATCGAGATCAACGGCTGGGTCCGCGACCTCGGCCTGTCCGACGTCCTGGGCAACCCGTGGCTGCGCACCACCAGCCCGGAGCAGCTGCGCACCGACGGCGTCGGCGACTTCATCACCAGCACGATCGGCGCGTACCTGCTGCCGACGCTGTCGATCATGGCGATCAGCTTCGCCGCGTACAGCCGGTTCCAGCGCGCCTCGATGCTCGAGGTGATGAACTCGGACTACGTGCGCACCGCGCGGGCCAAGGGCCTGGCCAACGGCCGGGTCATCTTCCGGCACGCCTTCCGCAACGCCCTGATCCCGGTGTCGACGCTGTTCTCGGTCAACTTCGGCTCGGTGCTGGCCGGCGCGATCATCACCGAGACGGTGTTCAACTGGCACGGTATGGGCACATTGCTGGTGGAAGCCGTCACGAAGAACGACACTCAGGTGATGATGGGTTGGCTCGTGGTGATCGCCAGCAGTGTCATCGTCGCCAACCTGATCGCCGACCTGATGTACGGCATCCTGGACCCGAGGATTCGCGTTGGCTGACTTGAACTCTCTTCTCGCGAGCGAAACCGCTTCGGCCGAGGGCACGCTGCCCCCGGACGCGCTGCCCGAGCCGCGGAGCCAGGGCAAGCTGGTCCTGCGCAAGTTCCTGCACCACAAGCTGGCGATGGCGTCGACGGCCGTGCTGCTCCTGATCGTGCTGGTCAGCATCCTGATGCCGATCTTCTGGAAGCACGGCTACCAGGACAGCTCGTTCCCGTCGTTCGCCAAGCCCAACGCCGACTTCCCGCTCGGGACGACGCAGGTGGGCAAGGACATGGTGTCGCAGGTGCTGCGCGGCACGCAGTACTCGCTGCTCATCGCGCTCACGGTGTCGATCCTGGCCACCGTGATCGGCGTCGTGTTCGGCGCGGTCGCCGGCTACCTGCGCGGGTTCTCCGACTCGGCGATCTCCCGGGTGACGGACCTGTTCCTGATCATCCCGCAGATCGCCGCGGCGGCCATCCTCGCCAAGGTGTTCGGCGGTGGTTCCTGGTATATCGTCGCGCTGGTGCTGGCGGCGTTCGGCTGGATGCAGATCGCCCGGATCACCCGCGCCGAGGCGATGTCGCTGTCCCAGCGCGAGTTCGTCGACGCGGCGCGCGCTTCGGGCGCCGGGACGTTCCGGATCATCTTCAAGCACCTGGTGCCGAACATGGTCGGCAGCATCACGGTCAACGCGACCCTCGCGGTCGCGCAGGCCGTGCTGGCGGAAGCCGCGCTGTCGTTCATCGGCCTCGGTGTCCAGCTGCCGGACACCTCGCTCGGCCGCGTCATCCTGGAGAACTACGCCCAGCTGCAGACGCGGCCGGCGCTGTTCTTCGGGCCGTTCGTCGTGCTCGTGCTGATTTCACTGACGATCAACTTCATCGGTGACGGTCTCCGCGACGCCTTCGACCCGCGTCAGCGGAGAATGAAGGCCTGAACGCACGACGCGGGGGTGACCGGTTCCGGTCGCCCCCGCGTCCGTTTTCGCGAGGGATCGCCGGACCTGGGGGTTTCGGATGAATCTCGTGCTCTACGTGTTCCGCCGGCTGGTCATCTCCATCCCGGTCCTGCTGGTCGGCACGTTCCTCTGCTTCGTCATGGTGGCCAACACCGGCGACCCGCTCGGCGAGATCCGCAGCAAACCGGGGATCAGCGCGGCGGCCATCGCCGAGACCGAGCACAAGCTCGGCCTGGACCAGAGCGTCGTCGCCCGCTACTTCAGCTGGCTCGGGCACTTCCTGACCGGTGACTGGGGCATCTCGATCGCCCAGGGCAACGCGTTCGCCCCGGTCCAGCCGAAGGTGATGGCGGCGTTCCGGGTGACGCTGGAGCTGGTGCTGACGGCCTCGGTGCTGGCCCTGTTCTTCGGCGTCCTGGTGGGTGTCCTCGCCGCGGTCCGGCAGTACTCGATCTGGGACTACCTGGCGACGACGCTGGCGTTCCTGATGTTCTCGATGCCGATCTTCTGCGTGGCGATCGTCCTCAAGGGCTACGCGATCCGCGCCAACATCTGGGTCCGCGACCTGGGCCTGTCCGACGTCCTCGGCGACCCGTGGCTGCGCACGACGAGCCCGGAGAGCCTCTCGGCCACCGGAGTCGGCGACGCCCTCGCGAAGTACGTCGGCGCGTTCCTCCTGCCGACGCTGTCGATCATGGCGATCACGTTCGCCGCGTACAGCCGCTTCCAGCGGGCGTCGATGCTGGAGGTCCTGAACGCGGACTACGTGCGCACCGCGCGCGCCAAGGGCGTGTCGAACAGCCGCGTGATCTGGCGCCACGCGTTCCGCAACGCCCTGATCCCGGTGATGACGCTGTTTTCGGTCAACTTCGGCGCCACGGTCACGGGCGCGATCATCACGGAGACGGTGTTCAACTGGCACGGCATGGGCACCCTGCTGGTGGAGGCGGTCAACAAGAACGACCCCCAGGTCCTGATGGGCTGGCTGGTGGTGATCGCGGCCAGCGTGGTGATCGCCAACCTGATCGCCGACCTCCTGTACGGCATCCTGGACCCCCGCATCCGCGTCGGCTGATGCCTGCGCGATCACGCGTGTCGACCCTCCGATCACGCGAGATGGCCGCCTGATCGCGTGTGATGACCCTTCAGACACGACGGAGGGCCCGCACCCCAGCGGAGTGCGGGCCCTTCGCCGTTCGTCCGTCAGTCGGCCACCGGGGCCAGCCGGCCGGCCTCCCAGGCCGCGCGGCGCTCGGCCTGCAGGATCGGGTCCGCGACCGGGGCCGCCGACAGCAGGCGCTTCGTGTACTCCTGCTGCGGCGAGTGCAGCACCTGGTCACGCGTGCCGACCTCGACCAGCTTGCCGTGCTGCATCACCGCGACGCGGTCGGCCAGCAGGTCGACCACCGCCAGGTCGTGGCTGATGAACAGGCAGGCGAACTGCAGCGACTGCTGCAGGTCCAGGAACAGGTCCAGCACGCGGGCCTGCACCGACACGTCCAGCGCCGAGGTCGGCTCGTCCGCGATGAGCAGGGCCGGGTCGAGCGACAGGGCCCGGGCGATCGCCACGCGCTGGCGCTGGCCGCCCGAGAGCTCGTGCGGGTAGCGGTTCATGTAGTGCCCGCCCAGCTCGACCTTGTCGAGCAGCGACCGCACCCGCGCCGACAGCGCCTTGCCGGACAGCACCTTGTGCAGCACCATCGGCTCGGAGATCGACTCGCCGATCGTCATCTTCGGGTCCAGCGTCGACGCCGGGTCCTGGAACACGATCGAGAAGAACCGGCGCAGCGGCCGGATCTCCTTCGCCGACATCGTCGTGATGTCCTTGCCCGCGATCGCGATCGTGCCTTCGGTCGCGCGCAGCAGGCCGACCGCGCAGCGGCCGACCGTCGACTTGCCGGAGCCCGACTCGCCCACCAGGCCGACGATCTCGCCCTTGGCGATGGTCAGCGAGACGTCGTCGACCGCGCGGTTCTTGTTCTGGCCGCGGCGGCCGGGGTACTCGAGCACGAGGTTCTTGATCTCCAGAGCCGGCGCGGCCTCCTCGATCACGGCCTCGAGCTCTTCGTCGGCCAGCCGGATCTCCTCGGCGATCTTGGCCGCCTCGGTGCTGTCGGTGGCGATGCCGGCGTCGTCGAGCAGACGGCGGCCCTCGGGACGCTGGCCGAGCACCGGCACCGCGGCCAGCAGCCGCCGGGTGTAGTCCTCCTTCGGCGACGCGAACAGCTCGCGCACCGGCGCCTCTTCGACGATCTCGCCCTGGTACATCACGATCACGCGGTCGGCCATGTCGGCGACGACGCCCATGTCGTGGGTGATCAGCACGATCGCCGTGTCGAGGGTGTCGCGCAGCTTGCGCAGCAGGCCCAAGATCTCCGCCTGGACCGTGACGTCCAGCGCCGTGGTCGGCTCGTCGGCGATGATCACCTTCGGGTCGCACGCGATCGCCATGGCGATGACGACGCGCTGGCGCAGGCCGCCCGAGAGCTGGTGCGGGTACTGCTTGAACCGCAGCTCGGGGTTCGGGATGCCGACCATGTCGAGCAGTTCGACCGCGCGCTTGTCCGCGGCGTCCTTGGCGATGTCGAGGTGGGACCGCAGGGCCTCGCGCAGCTGCCAGCCGACCGTGTAGACCGGGTTCAGCGCCGTCATCGGCTCCTGGAAGATCATCGCGACCTGGTTGCCGCGGATCTTCTGCATGTCCTTCTCTTTGAGGTCCGCCAGGTTGCGCTCGCCGAGGCGCAGCTCGCCGGCGATCCGGCTGGTCTTGGGCAGCAGGCCCAGCACCGACATCGACGTGACGGACTTGCCGGACCCGGACTCCCCGACCACGGCGACGATCTCGCCGGGCTGCACGTCGAACCCGATGCCCTTGACGGCGTCCACGACGCCGTCCTCGGTCTGGAACGACACGCTCAGGTCGGAGATGGACAGGACCGATCCTGACACGCCGGCGACGTCCGCCGAAGTTGCTTCAGTGCTCACCAGATGCCCTTCGTGGGGGTACAGACGGTCACGACGCGGCGGTCGCGACTCGCGCGAGGATAACCGAGGGTGTCCCCGACGAAGGTCGGAGCACGGGAATTACGCTCAACCCGTGATCTCCCCGGTATCGCGCAGGCTGCTGTTCGTCCACGCCCATCCCGACGACGAAAGCATCACCACCGGCGCCTCGATCGCACGATACGCCGCCGAAGGGGCCGAGGTGACCGTGGTGACCTGCACGCTCGGTGAGGAGGGCGAGGTGATGGCCGACCTCGGCGAGCTGGAGGGCCTGCGCGCCCACACCGCCGACCAGCTGGGCGGCTACCGCGTCCACGAGCTGATGGCCGCGTGCGCCGCGCTGGGGGTGTCACGGCATCGTTATCTGGGCGGGCTCGGCCGCTGGCGCGATTCGGGCATGGCGGGCACGCCGTCGGCGTCGCACCCGCGGGCGTTCACCGGCGGTTCCGTGGCCGAGCAGGCCGCGCAGCTGGGGGAGCTGCTCGACGAGGTCCAGCCGCAGGTCGTCGTCACCTACGACGCCTTCGGCGGCTACGGCCACCCCGACCACATCCGCGCCCACGACATCACGATGGCGGCGGCGACGCGGGCCGGGTCGGTGCAGCGCGTCTTCCACACGGTCGCGCCGCGCGGCGCGGTGCGTGCCGGGCTGGCCGCGTTGCGCGCCGACGACCCGGTGTTCGACGTGCCCGAGGACGACGACCTGCCCACGACGCCGGACGAAGAGATCACGACGGTCCTCGACGTCGCCGCGTACCTGCCCGCGAAGCTGGCGGCCCTGCGCGCCCACGCGACCCAGCTGGCCGTGGTCGACGGCGATGTCCCGTACTTCGCGCTGACCAACGAGATCGCCCAGCCGATCCTCGCGCGGGACTCCTTCGTGCTCGCCCACGGCCCGGCCGAAGGCGCGGAGCACGACCTGTTCGGCGGGCTGTGACCGTGGACGACCGGCTGACGCTCGAGCAGGGCCTGCTGCTCGCGCTGCTCGCCGTCGACACGGTGCTGCTCGCGCTGCTGGAACTGTTCTTCCTGCCGCTGCGGATCGGCGCGGCCCCGGTGCCGGTGACCGTGCTCGTGGGCGCCGTCACGACGCCGTGGCTGGTGTGGACCACCGCGAAGCTGGTGCGGCCGGGACTTTCCTGGGTACCCCTCGCGGTGTGGGTGCTCGTCGTGTTCGGGGTCGGCCTGCTGGGCCCGGGTGGGGACCTGGTGCTGATCCAGGACTGGCGGGCGTTGCTGCTGCTCGGCGCGAGTGCGCTGCCGGGCGCCATGGTGCTCGGCGGCGGGCCGGGCCGGGCGGTGGGAAGGAGACCGGGACGTGGCTGAGGCGATCTCCGACCGGCAGGTCGTGGCGGTGCTGCGGCCGTTCGTGCGGGCGTGCGGCCCGATGCTCGACGCGCTGCGCGAGTCCGACCCGTTCGGCCTGCAGGCCCGGGCGGCCGACGACCTCGCCGAGGTCGAGTCCGGGCTCAAGGCGAAGCTGATCCACGGCGTCACGTCGGTGAAGGTTCCCGGCACGGCGGCGTGGGCCCGGATGACCGGCTACGACCGGTCGAGCTGGTGGATGAACCGCGTCGGCCGCTTCACGGCGCTGCTGACGTCCATCCCGGGCCTCGGCGGCGCACTGGCCGACCGCCTCCCGGTCCAGGACACCCTGGGCGCGGCGTCGCAGGGGCTGCTGCTGTGCGCGATCGCGGGCGAGTACGGCGTCACCGACGTCGGCACGCGGGTGCGCCTCATCGCGTGGGTGCTGTTCGAGCGCGAGATCGACGCCGACCTCGCGGCGGGCCGGCACGCGGATCACGACGAGGCGGCGGAGGCGGACGAAGCCGCCCGCCTGACCGAGGAACTGACGGCGTCGGAGAAGAAGCACGGAAAGGCGACGGTCAAGGCGGCGGGCCGCACGCTCTGGCGCCTCGGCCGCGGCCTGCTGGGCATCACGGGCGAGCTGGAGAAGCGCCCCCGCGGCAACCTGTTCCACCGCGCGCTCGGCATGCTCCCGGTCGTCGGCGCGGCGGGCGACTACCTGGGGGAGCGCTCGGGCCTGCGGGTGGTCTGGAAGCGCGCGCACGTCTGGCTGACCGAGCGCCGCTGACCGCGGGCACCGCGCTGATCATTCCCGCGCGGTGCCCGGTTCAAACCTCAGTACTTCCAGAACTGGAAGAGGAAGAACCCGCTCTCGGCGCCGGAATAGCCGCCCAGCGCGTCGAAGATCCAGCCGGCGCCGTCCCACAGCGCGGCGTTCGCCGGCGGGAACAGCCAGAGGATCGCGAACAGGATCATCGGCGCCCACGGGCGAACCTGCGCGCCGAACGCGCGCGCCTGCGGCGGCAGGTACGGCTCGATCGCGCCCCAGCCGTCGAGGCCCGGGATCGGCAGGATGTTCAGGAGGAACGTCACGACCTGCAGCAACGCGAGGAACGACATCGCGATCACCAGGCCGGGCGCCATCGGGATCAGCGCGACCACCAGGCACAGCGCCGCGCCGACGGCCAGGTTGCTGAGCGGGCCGGCCAGCGACACCCACGACGACGTCCCCCGCGAGCGCAGCGCACCCCGGTTGATCCAGACCGCGCCACCCGGCAGCGGGATGCCGCCGATGAACAGGAAGATCAGCGGGAGCACGATCGACAGGACGGGATCGGTGTACCGCCGGACGTCGAGGTTCAGGTAACCCTTGTGGGCGACGCTGTAGTCGCCTCCGCGGTAGGCGACCATCGCGTGCCCGAACTCGTGCAGCGTCAGCGACGCCACCCAGCCGGCGGCGACGAAGATCACCACACCGGCCACGGCCAGCGTGTCGTGATCTCGGACGAAGTACGGGTCGACGTAGCCGAACGCGGCCATCACACCGCCGGCGACGGTGAGCGCGAGGATGCCGAGGAAGACCGGGCTGGGGCGCACTGCTGACTTCTGCACGTGCTCCAGTCTTCCGTATGCCCGGTGTGAAGTTACCGGCGTGTCCCCTTGCGCGATCGGGCCGGAACGTCCCCCGAACTCGCTACTCCGCTTGACCTGACCGCACTACACGGGTGTAATCACAGTGATGTCATTCGCCGCCGAGAGGGGACGGCGAGTGTCGTTTCACCACCGCCAGCCTGGGGAGTGCTAGGGAGCGAGGAGGCGGACGTGCGGTTGGAAGCCGATGGGAAGGAATGGGGGCACGTCATGAGTTGGGGCGAGATCCCGGAGCAGGCTCTGGGAGATCTCACCGAGCTCATCGATGCCACCGAAGAAGAGCAGGATTGGCAGGAACGCGCCCTGTGCGCGCAGACGGACCCGGAGGCGTTCTTCCCCGAGAAGGGCGGCTCCACCAGGGAAGCCAAGCGGATCTGCCTGGGCTGCGAGGTCAAGGACGAGTGCCTTGAGTACGCACTGGCCCACGACGAACGCTTCGGCATCTGGGGCGGTCTGTCCGAGCGGGAGCGCCGCAAGCTGAAGAAACGAGCCGTCTGAAGCGGTTCGAGGGGCGAGGTGTGTTCGCGGAAAGCGCGAACCACGCTCGCGCTTCAGGTGTCTTCTGGGGGTGCAACCCCCAGACCCCGCCCGGGGGCACGCCCCCGGACCCCCCGCCGGGTCGGGCCTGCGTGGAAGGCTCGGGTCTGCGTGGATGCTCGGCTGGGCGTGGATGGGTCGGGATCGGGTCTTGGTCGCTGTGAAAATCGTCGGTGATGCTTGCGTCACCGGCGATTTCTCTTTTGGCGGGACGGCGTGGGTTCACCATCGGGTGACGGACCGGGGCCGTAGGGTGGCCGGACCGACTGCCGCCTGATCTGGAGCGTTCGTTGCCCCGCACCGCCGCGCCGCCCGTCCCGCGCACCGCCCCCGTTCTGGCCATTGTGGTCTGTCACAACGGTGAAACCTGGCTGCCGCTGGCCCTTTCCTCGTTGCGCCGCAGCACGGTACGGCCCCGGTACGTGCTCGCCGTCGACACCGGCTCCACCGACGCGACCCCGCGGCTGCTCGCCGACGCCGTCGCCGACCCGGGCCCGGATTCTTCTCCCGTGCTCTCCGGCGTCATCACGCTGCCGGGTGACACCGGCTTCGCCGCCGCGGTCGCCGCGGCCGTCGAGCACGCCACCGAACGCTGGGGCGACGACCCGGGATCGTGGCTGTGGCTCCTGCACGACGACTGCGCACCCGAGCGCGACTGCCTCGAACAGCTGCTGGACGTCGCCACGAAGACGCCGTCGGCGACCGTGCTCGGCCCGCTCGGCATCGACTGGACCGACCCCCGGCTGATCGTCGAAGCGGGCCTGTCCACCGACGCCTCCGGGCACCGCCAGCAGATCGCCGCGACCGGCGAGGACCCGGTGGAGGTGCTCGCCGTGCCCAGCGCGGGCTCGCTCGTGCGCCGCGACGCCTGGGACACCCTCGGCGGCTTCGATCCCGGATTCCCGTTGCTGCGAGAGGATCTCGATTTCGGCTGGCGCGCGAACGCGGCCGGCGGCATGGTCCTGTCCGTCCCGGTCGCCCGCGTCCGGCACGCCCGTGCGCTCACCACCGGCCGGCGGCCGGCGGACGCCCTCCCCGGCCCGCTGCCCGCCGCGAACCGCGCCCACGGGCTGCGCGTGTTCCTGGTGAACTGCTCGCCGTTTTCCTTCTGGCTCGGCATGATCCGGCTCCCGCTCCTTTCGGTGCTGCGCGCGCTCGCCTTCGTGCTGCTGCGCCGCACCGGCGAAGCGCGGGCCGAGTTCGCCGCGGCCGGGTACCTCCTCAGTGGACGCGGCGGATTGCGCGCCGCACGCGACCGACGACGGCGGAATCCGCGGCCTGGCACGGTTCGCGGCCTTTTCACCGGCCGCGGGACGCGGCTGCGCAACGCCGTCCGCGCCGGCGTCGTCGGCCTGGTGCGCCGCGGCGTCGAGAACGAAGTCGCGCTCGGCCGGGTGCCCGAGACCGTCGAAACCGAGTCGGCGTGGGTGACGCCGGAGGCGCTCGACGCGCGCGAGAACCGCCCCGTCGGCCCCGACGCGTTGCCGGCGGGCGCGCTGCGCGGGCTCAGCGCCCGCGGGTCCGGGCTGCGCAAGCCGGGCACGCTCGTCGCCGTAGCGCTGCCGGAAACCCCGGCGCCGGTGGCCGAAGACACCCCCGAAGCCCCGGAGCCGGAACCGGAGCTCGTCTTCGTCGAGGTGAACCGCCGCCGGGTGCTCGCGGCCACGGTCTTCGCACCGCCGGTCGTGCTGCTCGTCGTGCTGACGGCGCTCGGCCTGGTCGTCAACCGGGCCCGGCTCGGCCTCGACCTCTTCGGCGGCAAGCTGCTGCCCGTCGCCGGCCTGGGCGAGCTGTGGTCGTCGTACCTGGTGCCGTGGCACGCGATCGCGGGCGGCACCGGCGCACCGGCGGCGGCGTCCCTACCAGTGATAGGGACGCTCGGCGCGGTGTTCGCTCCGCTCGGCGGTCCGCCCGCACTGGTGGCGATCCTGCTCATCGGCGACATCCCTCTATCAGCGATAGGGGCATACGTCGCGACTCGGCGGCTGCGCGTGCGCCGCTGGGTGCGTGCCGTCGTCGCGGCGACGTACGCGGTGCTGCCGGCCGCGACCGCCGGAGTGGCGCAGGGCCGGCTCGACGTCGTCGTCGTGCACCTGGTGCTGCCGCTGGTGGCCGCGGGCATCGCGGGGCTGCTCGTGCACGCGGACACGCGCTGGCTGCACGTGTCCGCTCTATCAGCGATAGGGATGGCGTTGCTCGGCGCGTTCTCGCCGCTCGCGCACGCACTCGCGCTCGCCGGGCTGCTGGTCGGGTTCGTCGTGCTGCCCGCCCCGACCGGCCTGGCGCGCCGGATCGCGTCGGTCGGCATCGTGGTGCTGCTGCCGCTGGCGCTGCTGCTGCCGTGGCCGACGGTGCTGCTCCGGCACCCGGAACTGCTCGTGCAGGGGCTCGGCGGCGCGGCCGCGGCGGTTTCCGGCACCGATCTCGCCGGGCTCGACCCGGGCGGGCCGGGCGCGTGGCCCATCGGTGTCGCAGTGATCGCCGCGGCGCTGGTGGCCGTGGTGGTCCGGCCGACGAAGCTTGCCGCCGGCGGCCTCGCGCTCGCGGCGCTGGGCGGCGGCGGCCTGGTGCTGGTCCGGCTGGTCACCGCGGTCCCGATGCAGGGCGGCGCCCCGGCGCACGGCTACGCGGGTGTGCCGTTGCTGATCGTCGGCGCCGGGCTGCTATGGGTGGTGCTCGGGTCGTGGCAGCGCGGCGGGTCGGCCGGCGTCCCGGCGACCTGGCTACCGCAGGTTTTCGCGGTCGCCGGCGTGGCGGTGTTCCTGGCCCTGGCGGCCGGCGCGGTGCTGGTCGGCTCTCAGGGGCCGCTCCGGGCGGGCGAGCGCCCGTCGCTCGCCCCGGAGGTCGCGGCCGAGCTGGCGGTGTCCGGCCGTTCGGTGCTCGACGTGGCCCCGGACGCAACCCGCCAGATCGGCGGCCGCCTCCCGCACTACGGCGACGACGAGCTGGCCCCCACCCCGGGAACACCGGCCCGCCTGGCGGCGTGGCGCCACGACCTCGGCCAAGGCGACGCGGCGGCGGTCCAGCGCGTGCTGGCCGCCGCCGCGGCCGCGGGCGTGGAGTACGTGGTGCTCCCGCCCGGCGTGGACCCGCAGGCGTACCTGCCGCTGGCCAAGGACCTCCTCTCGGTGGCGGCGCCGACATCGGACGGCCGCGCGGTGCTCCGCCTCCTCCCGCCGGCGGGCCAGGTGATCCTGATCTCCCCGGAACAGGCGAAGGCGGCGGTCACGGGCGGCGGCGCACCGGGCAACGCTCCGGGCGTGGCGCCGGTCCGGGCGGACCTCCCGGACGTGCGGGTCCGGGTATCCGACGGCCCCACCGGGCGGTTGCTGGTATTGGCGGCGGAGCAGGAGGCGGGCTGGAAGGCGGCGGTGGCCGGCAAACCGGTACCGATCGTGCCGGCGTGGGGCCACCAGGTGGCGGTGTCGGTGCCGCCGGCGTCGTCGGAGGTGACGGTGGAGTACCCGGGAACGGAACGAAATCTGCTGCTGCTGGCCCAGCTGGCGGCGGTCCTGTTCACGCTGTTGACGGCCGTTCCGCCTCGGCGGCGGCCGGAAACTGTCGGTGGTGGGCGGTAGCGTAAGAACCGGGGGTCCCCACTACGCGCGCGGGGGTTGTGGGTCGACTGAACTGCGGCTGGGATGAGGGCCGGGGGAGGTCTGGTGACGTCTCTGGTCGTCTTCCGTTGCCGGCCGGCGGTTCTGCAGCGGGCCCCGTAAAGCCCGTAGAGCCGCAACGGCCGTCGAGTGGGCGCTACTCGCCTTCGATGACGTCCGGCTCCACGCCCAAGTACCCCGCCACCTGCTCCACCAGCACGTCGTGCACCAGCTCCGCCAGTTCTGACGGGTCCTTCGCCCGCGCCTCCAGTGGCCGCCGGTACAGCACGATTCGCGCCCGTGTCGGCAGTCCCGTCCGGTCCACCCCGGCCGGGACCAGCCGCGACAACGGCACCGCGCCGTCGTGTAGCACGCCGTCCGCTGGGGAGTGGCCGTTCTCGCGGACCTCCGGTACGTCGTCGACCGCCACGTCGAGCTTGGTCAGCTCGTGGCGCCAGCGGGCTTCGATCGGCTCCAGGGCGTCCAGCACCAGGGCGTCGAAGCGTTCCGCGCGGCTCGCGGCGGCGGGCAGGGTCGCCGGATACAGCGTCCCGCGCAGGCCCCGGCCGTGCCGGTCCCGTCGCGAGCGCCGCCGCTGTCGGTAGTCACGAGCCGTCGCCACCACCGAAGTCTATGCGGTCGGCGTGTCCCAGTGCGTGTCGCTCCTCGGGAGCTTGCGGCGACGCGCTATCGTTTCGATTCGTGCGGAGCGTACGGAAGTGTTCGCGTACTGGCTGTCTCGAGCCAGCTGTGGCCACGCTGACGTATGCGTACAGCGACTCCACCGCCGTCGTCGGCCCGCTGGCCACCGCCTCCGAGCCCCACTCGTACGACCTCTGCGAAGCCCACGCGCTGCGGCTGACCGTCCCCAAGGGGTGGGAAGTCGTCCGGCACGAAGGGGCCTTCGCCGCGCCGGACCCGTCGGCCGACGAACTGACCGCGCTGGCCGAGGCCGTGCGCGAGGCCGGCCGCCCCGGCAAACCGGCCCCCGCGCCCGAGCCGGAGGGCCCGTCCGGGCGCCGCGGCCACCTGCGGGTCCTGCCCGGTCGCGCCTGAACGCGTAACCCACTCACCTCGCCGGTAGGCTTTCCGCGCGGCGCAGCGGGCGCCGGGACGACTATTCGCGGGGAGACGGCGTGCCAGACCTTTCGGGCATCGTGAAGGCCTACGACATTCGCGGCGTGGTCGGCGAGCAGCTCGACGCGGACCTCGTCCGCGACTTCGGCGCCGCGTTCGCCCTGCTCATCAAGCCAGAAGCGCCCTCGGTGGTGATCGGCCACGACATGCGCGACTCCTCACCGGCGCTGGCGGCGGCGTTCGCCGAGGGCGTCACCTCGCAGGGGCTCGACGTGGTCAGCATCGGGCTGGCCAGCACCGACCAGCTGTACTTCGCTTCGGGCTCGCTCAACATGCCGGGCGCGATGTTCACCGCCAGCCACAACCCGGCCAAGTACAACGGCATCAAGATGTGCCGCGCCGGCGCGTCGCCGGTCGGCCAGGACACCGGCCTCGCCGAGATCCGCGACACCGTCGAGCAGGGCGTGCCCGGCTTCGAGGGCCAGCGCGGCACGATCACCGAGCGGGACGTCCTCGCCGACTACGCCGCCTACCTGCGCAACCTCGTCGACCTGTCCGGCAACCGGCCGCTGAAGATCGTGGTCGACGCCGGCAACGGCATGGGCGGGCACACCGTCCCGACCGTCTTCGACGGCTTGCCGATCGACGTCGTGCCGATGTACTTCGAGCTCGACGGCACCTTCCCGAACCACGAGGCCAACCCGCTGGACCCGGCGAACATCGTCGACCTGCAGGCGAAGGTGCGCGAGGTCGGCGCCGACGCCGGGGTCGCCTTCGACGGCGACGCCGACCGCTGCTTCATCGTCGACGAGCGCGGCGAACCCGTTTCGCCGAGCGCGATCACCGCGCTGGTCGCCGTCCGCGAGCTGGCGAAGGACCCGGGCGGCACGATCATCCACAACCTGATCACGTCCAAGGGCGTGCCGGAGATCGTCGCCGAACACGGCGGCAAGCCGGTCCGCACCCGCGTCGGGCACTCGTTCATCAAGGCCGAGATGGCCCGCACCGGCGCCATCTTCGGCGGCGAGCACTCCGCGCACTACTACTTCCGCGACTTCTGGCGCGCCGACACCGGCATGCTGGCGGCGCTGCACGTCCTCGCCGCCCTCGGCGAGCAGAACGGCCCGCTGTCCGAGCTGACCAGCGCGTACTCGCGCTACGCGGCGTCCGGTGAGATCAACTCCACGGTCGACGACCAGGTCGCGAAGATGATGGCCGTCAAGGACATCTTCGGCACCCGCTCCGGCGTCGAGCTCGACGAGCTGGACGGCCTCACCGTGCAGCTGCCGGGTGGCGCCTGGTTCAACCTGCGCCCGTCGAACACCGAGCCGCTGCTCCGGCTGAACGTCGAAGCGGCGAACGCCGAAGCCGTGCAGGCGCTGGTGGAAGACGTGCTCGCGATCATCCGCAACTGACCCCGTCCACGATGAAGGGCGGGCCGCCGGGCCGAACTGTGTCCTGAAGGTGCCCTTCATCACACCTCCCAGCGTGGTATGGAGGAACCATGGCCATCACGCTCGACGCCCAGCTCCTCGAGATCTTGGCGTGCCCGTCGCCCGATCACGCCCCGCTCCGGCCGGGCACCCCGGACGACCCCGAGGCCGACGCGCTGACGTGCACCCAGTGCGGTCGCGTGTACCCGGTCCGTGACGGCATCCCGGTGCTGCTCCTGGACGAGGCGACCCTGCCCGGGAACGGCGGAAATCCCGATGCCGACAGTGCTTGACGACTCGCTGCTCGACGATCCCGCGCGGCTGGCCGAGGCCGACAGCGCGGGGTTGCTCCGTGCCGCCGCGATGGCCGGCGCCCAGGTGCGGGCGACCGCCGAGCTGGCCGCGGAGCTGGAGCTGTCCGAACGGCTCGACATGGGCCGCCCGCGCGCCGTCGTGCTGATCGACCGGCCGGGGGTCAGCCGCACGCTCACGCGGCTGCTGGCCGCCCTGCTGGCGCCGTCGTGCCCGGTGCCGGTGGTCGTCGCCGAGGTGGTGCCGAGCTGGATCGGTGCGCTCGACGTCGTCTTCGCGCACACCGACGACCCGGGTGACCGGGAACTCGCCGCGTCGCTGGAGCGCGCGGCCCGTTATGGCGCTTCGGTGGTGCTCTCGGCGCCGTCGGAAGGCCCGGTGGCGGCCGCCGTGGCCGGCAAGGGCATCCTGCTGGCGCCGCGCATCCCGGTGCCGCCGGAGCTGGCGTTCCCGCGCGGCCTGGCCGCCGGGCTGCTCACCGCGAACGCGCTGGGCCTGCTTATTTCCGACGTCCAAGCGCTGGCCGACCAGCTGGACCTGGAAGCCGAGAAGGACTACCTGGCCCGGGAGTCGTTCGCGAACCCGGCCAAGGCGCTGGCGCTGCGCGTCGCCGATCGCGTGCCGTTGCTGTGGGGGCTGGACCCGGTCGCGGTCGCCGTCGGCGAACACGCTGCGCACGCGTTTGCGGCCCACGCGGCTACCGTGTGCGACGTCGAGGACTATCGTCAGGCGCTGGCGCGTCCCGCATTGCGGCGCGCGGCGCAATCAGGCGGCGGAGAGCGTGACATCTTCGCCGATCCGGACGATCCCTCTGGTGACATCCCCACCCGGGTGCTGCTGCTCTCGGTGCGCACCGGTCCGGCCACGGACGCGGCGCGCTTCCAGGCCGAGGATCTGCTGCCGGGTGCGGACGTCATCGCGCCGGCCGAGGAGATCGAGGCCGACGAAATCGTGCGGGCCGCGGTGCTGGCACTGCGGTTCGAACTGGCGGCGGTCTACCTCGGGCTGGCCGCGGGCAGCATCGGCGGCGCGGGCCGCTTCGCACCCGCGACGGCGTGAGACCCGCCGAGCACCGGCCCCGGCCGGTGCCGAAGGAGTGGAGTTGAGGTGACAGTGGAGCTGCTGCGCAACGCGGTGCGGCCCTACGCCTGGGGATCGCGGACGGCGATCCCCGAGCTGCTGGGCCGTCCGGTACCCGCGCCGCACCCCGAGGCCGAGCTGTGGATGGGCGCCCACCCGGGCGACCCGTCGCACGTCATCGGCCCCGACGGGACCGAGCGGAGCCTGCTCGAGCTGGTGGAGGCCGACCCGGTGACCCAGCTCGGCGAGCGGTGCGCGAAGCGCTGGGGCGGGCGGCTCCCGTTCCTGCTGAAGATCCTCGCGGCGGAGGAGCCACTGTCGATGCAGGCGCACCCGTCGGCGGCGCAGGCCGCGGAGGGCCACGCCCGCGAGGAGCGGCTGGGCATCCCGCGGGACGCGTCGAACCGCAACTACCCGGACCCGACGGCGAAGCCGGAGCTGGTGTGCGCGCTGACGGAGTTCCACGCGCTGGCGGGGTTCCGCACCCCGGACCGGACGGTGAAGCTCCTGAAGGCCATCGAGACGCCGGGACTGGCGAAGTACACGGGGCTGCTGGAGGCCCAGCCGGACCCGTCCGGGCTGCGCGCGCTGTTCACGACGTGGATCACGCTGCCGCAGCCGTCGCTGGACGCTCTGTTGCCGGAGGTGCTGGACGCGTGCGTCCGGCACGTCCAGGAGCACGGCGAGTTCGCGGTGGAGTGCCGGACGATCCTGGAGCTCGGTGAGGCGCACCCGCGCGACGCGGGTGTGCTGGCGGCGCTGTTGCTGAACAGGTTGACGTTGCGCGCGGGCGAGGCGATCTACCTGCCGGCGGGCAACCTGCACCTGTATCTCCACGGGACGGCCGTGGAGATCCTGGCGAACTCGGACAACATCCTGCGGTGCGGCCTGACGCCGAAGCACGTGGACGTCCCGGAGCTGCTGCGGGTGGTGGACTTCGCGTGCGGCGAGATGCCGGTCCAGTGCGGCGATTCCGGCGGGCGCGTGGCGGTGTACCACACGGACGCCCCGGAGTTCGAGCTGTCGCGCGTGGAGTGGCCGGAGGGCCAGGACGACGAGATTTCGGTCGACAGCGTGGGCCCGCAGATCCTGCTGTGCACGGCGGGCGACCTGCTGGTGACGGCGGACGACGGCGAGAAGGTCGAGCTGCGGAGGGGCCAGTCGGTGTGGCTGCCGGCGGCGGACCCCCCGGTGAAGATCCGCCCGGTGGGCGGATCCCGAGCCCAGCTCTTCCGCGCGACGGCCGGCACCTGCGAGGACTGACCCGCCCGGTTTCGGCCGCCGTACCCGGAGGGGCGGCTCGCGTATCTGGAGGGTCGGTTGTCGTGCCTGGGGGGTCGGTTCGTAAGCCGACCGTGCAGGTACGCGAGCCGACCTTTTGAGTACGCGAGCCGACCGCCTGGGTACGCGAGCCGACCGTCTGGGTGCGCGGGCCGGGCCGGGTTTCTGTGTGCGTTCCGTGTGGCGGCATCCGCCACGATCGACACCAACGGGGGACCCTGGTGCGCTGGTGCGCGCGGCCAGTCCGCTGGGGGTGGCGCCGGTCGGATTTTCGCCCGGCGCCCGTGGGCTTGAGGTGGTGCCGCGAGGGGGCGGCACCACCTCCGTGGCCGCCAGCCGGACGAGGGGGCGGACGCGAGGCGGGTGGTGCGGTGAGGGGCGCACCACCCCGCCTCGCCAGGGGTACCGGCCGGACCGCTTCGGGAGGGGCGGTATCCCGTTTTGCCAAGGCTTCGGTGGGCCGGTCCGAGAGGGGGCACCCCCCGCTTCGCGGGGTCCGTGGGCCGAGTGCGGGGAGGGCCCGACCCTGGTTTCCAGGGCTTCGGTGGGCCGGTGCGCGCAGGCAGCACCCCTCTTCGCGGCCTCCCGTGGGGCCAGTGCGGGCAAGGACGGCAGGCGGGCCGGTGCGCGCATGCGGCATCACCCGCCAGCGTTCCGGTGGACCGGCGCGGGCAGCGCCAGCCGATCCCCGGTGCCGTCAGGTCGGCTCGGTCAGGGCCAGCAATGCCCGGCGAAGGGCCGCCGCGCTGGCGTCGCGGGGGTCGAGCAACTCTGCCGCCTGCTCCGCTGCCTCCTCCGCCCGCTCCGCCTCACCCACCGCCACATACGCGCGGTGCAGCACCAGGAGCGTCAGCCCCGCCGCGGGGCGGCCGCCCATCTCGCGGAACTCGTCCAGGCACGCGCGCAGCACCGGGATGGCCTGGGCCGCGCGGCCTTCGCCGATCCAGCCTGCCGCCAGTGCCCTCGTGCACGACAGCTCCCGTGGCCGCTCGTCCAGCTCCCGGGCCAGTGAACGCGCCTCCTCGAACGCCGCCGTCGCCTCCTCCCGGGAGCCCGTTGCCGCCGCGATTGCGCCCAACGTGCGCAACGACTTCGCCAGTGCCGAGCGCGCCTTCGTGCCGCGCAGCAACGTCACCGACTCCGTGATCGCCGCCGCTGCTCCCCGGTCGTCGCCCGTCAGCAGGGATGACCACGCGAATCCGTGCAGGGCCTCGCCGATCACGCGGGCGTCGCCGGCCGCGCGGGCCGCCGCCAGTGCTGTCCGGTCGACTTCGCGGGCGTCCGCGATGCGGCCGAGCCGCAGCAGGGCCGCCGACTCCGCGGCCCATACCCAGCCGAGCTCGGCCGGCGAACCGTCGGCGGTGAACAGTTCGCGGGCGTGGGCCGCCGTCTCGAGGGCCTCCTCCGCGCGGCCGAGGCCGATCAGGCAGTGAGCCAGGTTCGCCGAGACCCACGCGTGCGTGCGGCGGTCGCCGTGGGCCTCGAGTTCCTTGGCGCACGCCCGGTAGCGGACCGCGGCCTCCTCGTACTCGCCACGCGCGTGCCGCAACAACGTCAGCGTGGCCTCGGCGACCGTGGCCAGCGGGGGATCCGCGTCCGTGACCGTCTCGTACGCCGCGCGCATGTCGGCGTACTGCCCGTGCAGGTACAGGTACACGCCGAACCGGTCGAGCAGCAGCAGCGCGTCCCGCGCGCCCAGCGTGCCGATCAGCAGCACGAGGTTCGCGCGCTCGGCGGCGAACCAGTCGTCCGGACGCGCGAGCAGCCGCTCCACCAGCTCGGCCGGCAACGGCTGCGGCGGCGGCTCGTGGGCCGGCGACGGCATCGGCACCGTGCGCGGCAGCCGGGCCGCCGCCGCGTCGGCGAGGGCGAGCGTCGCCGCCAGCACCGTCCGGACGCCCTCGGCGGACGACGGCTCGGCCAGCTCCGCGGCGTACAGCCGGACGAGGTCGTGCATCCGGTAACGACCTTCGCCGGTCGGATCCGGTCCGCGGGCCTCCAGCAGGCTCGCCTCGACGAGCTCCTCGACCGCCTCGTCCGCGTCCGGGTCGTCCACCAGGGTCGTCACCGCCCACGCCGGCAGGTCGGCGAGCCGGCAGCGGCCGAGCAGCCGGAACGCGCGCCGCGCGGGCGGCCGCAGGCCCTCGTAGCTCAACGCGATGCTGCTGCGGACGGCCAGGTCGCTGACCGTCAGCTCGTCGAGCCGGCGGACCTCGTCCTCCAGCCGGTCGGCCAGCTCGCCGAGCCGCAGGTGCGGGCGGATGGCCAGCCGGCTGCCCGCGATCCGCAGCGCCAGCGGCAGCCGCGCGCACGCCGTGATGATCCGCTCGGCGTCGGCGCGCTCCCGGGCCACCCGCGCGCCGGCCAGCCGGTCCAGCAGCTCGGCGGCGTCGGTGCCGGACAGCGGCCCGAGGGCCAGCCGGTGCGCGCCCGCGAGCCCGCTCAGCCGGCGGCGGCTCGTCACCAGCACCGCGCAGCCCGGCGTGCCCGGCAGCAGCGTGCGGACGTGTCCGGGGTCGACGGCGTCGTCGAGCACCACCAGCACCCGCCGGTCGGAAAGCCGGCCGCGGAACACCGCCGCGCGCGCCCGGACGTCGTCCGGCACGGCCGGCCCGGGAACGCCCAGCGCGCGCAGCAGGTCGGCCAGCACCTCCCCGATGTCACGGCCCGCCAGCGGCACGTACAGCTGGCCGTCGGGGAACTGACGGCGCAGCCGGTGCGCGGCGCGCACGGCGAGGGTGCTCTTGCCCGCACCGGGCTCGCCGCTGAGCACCGCGACCGGGACGCCGCCGCCGGCGCCGAGCACGCGGGTCAGCTCCGCCAGTTCGGTGTCGCGGCCGGTGAAGTCGCCGATGTCCGGCGGGAGCTGGCACACCGGCCATACCGCGGGCGGCAGCCGCGGCACCGGGTCCTCGCCGCGCAGGACGGCCGCGTGCACCCGGCGGGCCTCCGCGCCCGGTTCGACGCCGAGCTCCTCGATCAGCGTGGCCCGCAGCCGCCGGTAGACCTCCAGCGCGCTGCCCTGCTGCCCGGCCCGGTGCAGGGCGGTCATCAGCTGCGCGGCCGGCCGTTCGCGCAGCGGGTGCTCGGTGATCACGGCCTGCAGCTCGCCGGTCAGCTCCCCGTGCCGCCCCGCGGTGAGCTCCGCGTCGACGCAGTCCTCGAACACGGCGAGCCGCTCGGACTCCAGCCGGGCGACGTCGGCGTCGAGCCGCGGTACGTGCAGCCCGGCCAGCACCGGCCCCCGCCACAGCCCGAGCGCGCGCCGGTAGTGCCCCGCGGCGGCGACCGGATCCGCCGCCTGCCGCCCCGCGGCCACGGCGGCGCGGAAGCCGAGCAGGTCGAGCTCCGCCGGCTCGACCACCAGCCGGTAGCCGAGCGGCCCGTGCTCGACGCGGAGGCCGTCGATCCGCTCGCGCAGCCGCGAAAGGTAGGTGTGCAGGTTGGAGGTGGCCGACTTCGGCGGCCCGTCCGGCCACAGCGCCTCGACCAGCACGTCGGCCGGGACGGCGCGGCCGGCGTTGAGCAGCAGGACGGCCAGCAGCGTGCGCTGCCGTTCGCCGCGCAACGCGACCCAGTGCCCGGGCGGCCCTTCGACGGCGAGCGGCCCGAGCACGCCGAAGTGAGCCATGGCCACCCTCCCGTGCCGGAACGGCCACCGTAGCGAAGGGGTCCGACAAAACCGGCCGGTGCGGCGGGAACCGGGGTGGGTCCTCTAGGCTCCAAACCGGCAATTCGGGAACGTCGGCAGGGGAGCGCTCGTGTCAGCTGGAGGCGGAACCAAGGCGATCATCGCGGCACTGGGGGCGAACGCGGGGATCGCGGCGGCGAAGTTCGCCGGCTTCCTCGTCACCGGGTCGTCGTCGATGCTGGCCGAGTCCGTGCACTCGCTCGCCGACACGACCAACCAGGGCCTGCTGCTGCTCGGCCAGAAGACGTCGAAGCGGGCGGCGGACAAAGAGCACCCGTTCGGCTACGGCCGCGACCGGTACTTCTACTCCTTCATCGTCGCGCTGATGCTGTTCACGCTCGGCTCCGCGTTCGCGATCTACGAGGGCATCCACAAGATCGGCCACCCGGAGCCGCTCGAGTCGCCGATCGTCGCCGTGATCATCCTCCTGGTCGCGGTCGGCCTGGAGGGCTACAGCTTCTACACCGCCGTCGGCGAGTCGAAGAAGATCAAGGGCGACGCGACCTGGTGGGGGTTCATCCGCCAGGCGAAGGAACCCGAGCTGCCCGTGGTCCTGCTCGAGGACGCCGGCGCGCTGCTCGGCCTGGTCTTCGCGCTGCTCGGCGTCGGGCTGTCGGTCGTCACGGACGACCCGGTCTGGGACGGCGTCGGCACCCTCGCGATCGGTGCGCTGCTCGGCGTCATCGCGATCATCCTCATCATCGAGATGAAGAGCCTGCTCATCGGCGAAGGCGCCACCGAGGGCGTGCTCGCGACCATCGTCGACGAGCTCGCCGCGGGCAATGTCGAGCGGGTCATCCACATCCGCACCCAGTACCTGGGCCCGGACGAGCTGCTCGTCGCGGCGAAGCTGGCCATGGTGCCGGGGCTCGACACCGCCGGGCTGGCCACGGCCATCGACGACGCCGAAGCGCGCGTCCGCGCCAAGGTGCCGGTCGCGAAGCTGATCTACCTCGAGCCGGACCTGGACCGCAGCCTCACCCGGTAGCCAAGATCCACTTCGCCGTCTTCGGCAAGCCGTCACGGACCTGACCCGATAGGGTGACCTACCGCGATACATGCAGGCCAGCCGCAGGAGGTCAACCGTGCCCGGAACGGGATTGTGGCGCACCAAATCGATCGAACAGTCCATTGCGGACACCGACGAGCCGGACACCAAGCTCCGGCGGAACCTGAGCGCGTGGGACCTCACGGTCTTCGGCGTCGCCGTCGTCATCGGTGCCGGCATCTTCACGCTGACCGCCCGTACGGCGGGTGACTACGCCGGCCCGTCGGTTTCGCTGGCCTTCGTCTTCGCGGCGATCGCCTGCGCGCTGGCGGCGCTGTGCTACGCGGAGTTCGCCTCGACCGTGCCGGTCGCGGGCAGCGCGTACACGTTCTCCTACGCCACTTTCGGCGAGTTCATGGCGTGGATCATCGGCTGGGACCTGATCCTCGAGCTCGCGGTCGGCGCGGCCGCGGTGTCCAAGGGCTGGTCGGTGTACCTCGAGACGGTGCTCGGCTACCTGTTCGGCAAGGGCACGAAGACGACGTTCGACCTCGGGAGCGTGACGGTCGACTGGGGCGCGCTGCTCGTCGTGGCGGTCCTGACGCTCCTGCTGGTCGTCGGCACCAAACTGTCGTCGCGGGTGTCGATGGTGATCACCGGCATCAAGGTCGCCGTGGTGCTGTTCGTGATCATCCTCGGCCTCTTCTACATCAAGGGCGCCAACTACACGCCGTACATCCCGCCGGGCGAGACCGGCGGGGCCGGCCAGACCGGGGTCGACCAGTCGCTGTTCTCCCTGGTCGCGGGCGGTGCGAGCAGCTCGTTCGGCGTCTTCGGCCTGCTGGCCGGCGCCTCGCTGGTGTTCTTCGCGTTCATCGGCTTCGACATCGTCGCGACCACCGCGGAGGAGACGAAGAACCCGCAGAAGGCCGTCCCGCGCGGGATCATGGGGTCGCTGGCCATCGTGACCGTGCTGTACGTCGCCGTCTCGCTCGTGGTCGTCGGCATGACCTCGTACAAGGACCTCGCGACCAAGGCGGGCGACGGCAGCCACAAGACCCTCGCCACGGCGTTCTCCGCGAACGGCGTCGACTGGGCGGCCAACATCATCTCCTTCGGCGCGCTGGCCGGCCTGACCACCGTCGTCATGGTGCTGATGCTGGGCCAGGTCCGGATCATCTTCGCGATGTCGCGCGACGGCCTGATGCCGCGCGGGCTGGCGAAGACGGGTGAGCACGGCACGCCGAAGCGCGCGACGCTCATCGTCGGCGGCCTGGTCGCGGTCGCGGCCGGTTTCTTCCCGGCGGACAAGCTCGAGGAAATGGTCAACGTCGGCACGCTGTTCGCGTTCGTGCTCGTTTCGGCCGGGGTGCTGGTGCTGCGGCGGACGCGGCCGGAGCTGCCCCGCGCGTTCAAGGTGCCGCTGGTGCCGCTGGTCCCGATCCTGGCCATCCTCGCCTGCCTGTGGCTGATGCTGAACCTGACCGTGCTGACCTGGCTGCGGTTCCTCGCCTGGATGGTGCTCGGCGTGGTGTTCTACTTCGCCTACAGCCGGCGGCATTCGCTGGTCGGCAAGCGGCAGGCCGGCGGCCTCGACGAGCCCGTGAACGCGCCTCGCACCTGACTTGCGGCGGAAAAGCCCCGCCGGCCTGGATTCCCAGGTCGGCGGGGTTTTTTTGTGTTCGGGTAGCAAACGCGAGGTTACGGCTCGATCAAGACGATCTTGCGGTTTGTGCGTAACGGGGGACCCCGCGTGAGCGCCGGGGTGACGTGCGATACCTTTCGAGCCTCGTGTGCCACTGACGGGTGAATTACAGCCGCGTGATTACCACGTGCGGTGGCGCAACGATCCCCCGAATTTGCCGTTCTTCCCCCGTTCGGTACAGGAGACACTCAATGCGCAGACGTACCTTCCGCGGCGCCGTTGCGGTCATGGCGCTCACCACCGCAGCCCTCGTCGGCACCGCCGGCTCCGCGCTGGCCTGCTGGAGCCCCGACGACCGGTCGAACCCGATCCCGGACCGCAGCCACTCGAAGTGCGCGGAAGGCCAGGACAAGCTCACGCAGGACGACGTCGACATCGACAAGGCGACCGGCGTTGGCCAGAAGACTCTGACCATCACGAAGGTCCACGACGGCGTCACGGTGAACCGCATCGTCGTCATCGGTGGCGACGACGGCTTCAACGAGTACATCCCGGGCAAGAAGGGCCTGTCGAAGGACGCGCCCTGGAAGAACCTCAAGCCGACGCTGACCAGCCACCGCCAGGAAACCACGATCGACAAGTGGTTCCTGTGCGGCAAGAAGGTCACCAAGCCGACCGAGACCGTCACGGCGCCGCCGACCAAGCCGTCGAAGCCGACCGAGACCACGAAGCCGAGCGCCCCGGCGACCTCGGAGACCTCCGTCTCGCCGGCCAGCACCACCACCGCTCCGGCCGCCGTCCCGGCGGGCAACGAGTCGGGCACCGGTGGCGGCCTGGCCAACACCGGTTTCGACAACAGCTGGCTGATCTGGGTGGCCGGCCTGCTGCTGGTCGCCGGTGGCGGCCTGCTGGCGCTGCTGAAGTTCCGCCGCAAGGCTTCCGAGTGAAGCTGAGCTAGTCCACGGTCGAAGGCCCCTCGCTCCGCGCGCGAGGGGCCTTCACCGTTTTGGGGGAATGTCGCCGAACAGCGAGCCCTGCTCGCCCCAGGACGGCTTGCCGAGGCCGGCGGCCATCGCGACGGCGTGGTCCCACTCGGCGTCCACCACGTAGTCCTGGTGCTTGAGCACCCCCGGCGCCCACCGGTGCCGCCCGGTCGGGCCGCGCAGCGGGTCCGGCAGCCAGTGGTCGCCGCCGAGGATCAGGACCCCGTTGCCGTCCGCCGTCGCCGACACCGGGCCGCAGCCGCCCTCGGCGAGGAACCCGACGCCGTGCAGCCGCCGGCCGGCGACCGAGTGCCGCCAGGTCGTCACGCCGCCGCCGAAGATGTCGGTCCCGCGGCACAGGGCCCGCCACCGGCCGTCGAGGTCGGCGAAGAGCCGCTCCAGCGCCTCCTGCGGCAGCAACGCCGGGAACGCGCGCTGGTAGCCCCACTGCAGCGGGGAACCGGCCGTCAGCACGCCGACGCGTTCCAGGTCGGCCGCCGGCAGCTCGGCGGCGAGGCGGGCGGCGGCCATGAGCGTGAGCAGGCTGCCGAGGTTGTAGCCGGACAGCACCACCCGCGTCCCGGGTTCGGCGAGGTGCTCGCGCGCCCGCGCGGCCAGTTCGGGAACGACCTTGAGCGCGTAGCACGGCGGCACCGTCGGGTGCGCCGCCCGCGGCCAGAAGCACACGAGGTCGGCCAGCGCGCCGAGGTGGCGGCTGCGCTGCGGGGTGCGCGCGGCCGTGTAGACCACCCGCAGCAGGCCGGCGGCCAGCGCGCCGAGCGCGAACACGCCGATCGCCGACAGCGGGCCGAACCAGCCCGGGACCAGCCCGAACCCGAACCGCAGCACGAGCAGGGCCGCGCCGCCCGCGGACATCGCCGACGCCACCGCCAGTGCCAGGTGGTGCAGGTGCCGCCGTTCCCACGCCGAGCGCGCCCACGCCGCCGCGGCCTGGGCTTCCTGACGGTGGTCGTGCTCCATCAGCTCGACGATCTCCGGGACGCCGCGCCGCAGCCGGCGCAGCGGGACTGCGACCGCGAAGCCCAGCACGCCGAGCACCGCGGCCAGCGCCAGCCCCGCCCCCCACAGGACCGTGACCAGCAGGTACGTGGTCGGCACCTGCAGGTGTTCCGCGCCGGACAGGCGCCGGAGGGCTTCGGCGAGGCCGGCGCCGAAGCCGCCGCCGAGCAGGCCGGCCAGCGCGAGCGCCGGCGCGGCCGCCCAGCCGCCCATCCACGGCCGCAGCCGCTGCGGCTTCTGCTGCCAGCCGGGCCGGGCCAGCAGCGCGGCCGGGGCGAGGAACAGCGCGAACAGCACCGTGACGGCGACCAGGGCGGCGCCGAGGCCTTCGACGACGCCGTTCGTGCCCGGCAGCGGGGCCGCGCCCGGCCGCAACCGCACCGCGGCGACGACCACGAGCAGGGTCGCGAAGGCGAGCACGCCGGGGCGGGCGAACCGCCCGGTGTCGACGCCGATCGCGGCGGCGACGACGGTGGCGAACACCACGGCCAGCGTGACGATCCAGGCCATCAGGTCCACGGTGTCGCCCGGCACCCGGAACGGGCCGCCGAGCAGCAGCAACGCGACCGACGCCAGCGCCGCGACGGTGTGCAGGCAGCGCAGGGCCGGGGTTTCCGGGTCGGCTCGCATCCGCAGCGGCCCGCCGGTGAGGTCGCCGTCGGCGTGCACCGCCCAGGTCGCGCTGGAAATCCGGTGCAGGACGAAGATCACGGCGAGCAGCGGCAGCACGCCGACGGCGATCCTGGCGGGCACCGTGCGGACCACGTCGGGGACCGCGGGCAGGCAGCCCGAGGCGGGCGCGAGGCACTGCGTGGCGAACAGGTCGAGCGCGATCGCCGCGAGCTGGCCCATCAGCAGCATCGTCAGCAGCAGGGCACCGACGCGCAGCAGGCCGCGGCACACGACGCCGAGGACACGCGCGAGCCGGCGGTCCGGGACCGGTGGCAGCATCCAGAAGGCGACGTTGGCCAGCGAGAACGGGAACAGCAGTGCCCAGGTGGCCTTCGTGGCGCCACCGGAGGTCATGCCGTGCCACAGGTAGCCTTCGAGGGTCCGCGGGATCGACCGGCCCAGTGCCGGCAGCACCGGCCCGGGTGCGGGACGGCGCAGCCGGTCCGCCGGGCGGACCACCCGGCCCAGGCCGTCGCCGGCGACGTCGACGGTCGAGACGGCGTCGAGCAGGGTCTCGCCGCTGGTGCCCACGAGACCGGCGACGCGGATTTCCACGACGCGGGTGTCGGGGCCGGGCATGGGCACGGTAAGGGCCTCCTAACACTTCTAGGGACAGTCGAGCGGACAACGGTAGTGTTCGTGTGTCATCGAGTCTTGGAGGAATCGCCACTATGACCCCCGAAAGCGTTGCCAAGCGGCACGAGACCCGCAACGGCATCGAGTTCGCCGTCGCCGACCTCGATGCCGCCGAATTCGGCCGCAAGGAGATCCGCCTCGCCGAGCACGAGATGCCCGGACTGATGGCGCTGCGCCGCGAATACGCGGAGGTCTACCCGCTGCGCGGGGCGCGCGTCTCCGGCTCGCTGCACATGACGGTGCAGACCGCGGTGCTGATCGAGACGCTGGTGGCGCTGGGCGCGGAGGTGCGCTGGGCTTCGTGCAACATCTTCTCGACGCAGGACCACGCGGCCGCCGCGGTCGTCGTCGGCCCGCACGGCACGACCCAGGAGCCCAAGGGCGTCCCGGTCTTCGCGTGGAAGGGCGAGTCGCTCGAGGAGTACTGGTGGTGCACCGAGCGGATGCTCACCTGGGACGGCGAGGGCCCGAACATGATCCTCGACGACGGCGGTGACGCCACGATGCTGGTGCACAAGGGCACCGAGTTCGAGAAGTCGGGCGTCGTGCCGACCCCGGACGAGAACACCTCGGACGAGTTCCGCGTGTTCCTCGAGCTGCTGCGCACGTCGGTCGCGGCCGACACCGGCAAGTGGACGAAGATCGGCGAGGGCATCCGCGGCGTCACCGAGGAGACGACGACCGGCGTCCTGCGCCTCTACCAGCTGGCGGCGGCGGGCGAGCTGCTGTTCCCGGCGATCAACGTCAACGACGCGGTGACGAAGTCGAAGTTCGACAACCGCTACGGCATCCGCCACTCCCTGATCGACGGCATCAACCGCGGCACCGACGTCCTGATCGGCGGCAAGGTCGCGGTGGTCTGCGGCTACGGCGACGTCGGCAAGGGCGCGGCGGAGTCCCTGCGCGGCCAGGGCGCGCGCGTGATCGTGACGGAGATCGACCCGATCTGCGCCCTGCAGGCGGCGATGGACGGCTACCAGGTCCGCACGCTGGAGAACGCGCTGCCCGAGGCCGACATCGTCATCACGACGACGGGCAACAAGGACGTCGTGCTGGTCGAGCACATGGCGAAGATGAAGCACCAGGCGATCCTGGGCAACATCGGCCACTTCGACAACGAGCTCGACATGGCGGGCCTCGCCCGCTACCCGGGCATCCGCCGCATCACCATCAAGCCGCAGGTCGACGAGTGGGTGTTCCCGAACGGCAACACGATCATCGTGCTGTCGGAGGGCCGCCTGCTGAACCTGGGCAACGCGACCGGGCACCCGTCGTTCGTGATGTCGAACAGCTTCTCGAACCAGGTGATCGCCCAGGTCGAGCTGTTCACCAAGCACGAGGAGTACGACAACGAGGTGTTCCGCCTGCCGAAGAAGCTGGACGAAAAGGTGGCGAAGATTCACCTGGACGCGCTCGGCGGTGAGCTGACGAAGCTGACCAAGGCCCAGGCGGAGTACATCGACGTGGACGTCGAGGGCCCGTTCAAGCCGGAGCACTACCGGTACTGAGGTTTCCGCAGTTCAGGGCCGCCCCGAGAACGTTCGGGGCGGCCTTTGTCATGCGCCGTGAACAGTGATAGCACGAATGGGTGAAGTGTTATCATGGTGGGGTGAAACAGTTGATCACGAGGATCGACGACGAGCTGCACGCCCGGCTGAAGGCCCGAGCCGAAGCCGAAGGGCGCAGCATGAACGACCTGGTCACGGAAGCGTTGAGGGGCGTAGTGGCGAAGACGGAAACCCGAGCGGACTGGAAGCGGCGGTTGATCGCCGAAGGCAAGGTCGTGCACGTGGAGCCGCCGGCTCAGGTGCCGACGCTCGACGAAATCGAAGAACTGTCCCGCGGGTGGGGCGCGGCGGTCAGCGAGGCGCTCGACTGGACCCGAGGGGAGTGGTGACCGTGCTGTACCTCGACACCAGTGCGCTGGTCACCGCTTACATGGCAGACGAGCCGGAGCACGACAAGTTCCGCGAGCTGCTCCTCGAAGGCGGTGACCCGATCATGAGCAGCGACTTCACCCGCATCGAGTTCGCCGGCGCGATGACGGCCGCCAAGCGGACCGGCCGCATCCCCGATCCTGCGGCGGTGCTGGCGCACTTCGACCACCTGGCCTCGCCGGACGGGGACCTGGCGCTGATCCCGTTCGACCCGGGCCGGGTGATTCCCGCCGCGCGCCGCCTGGTCACCGAGAACTACCCGGTACGCACGCTCGATGCGATCCACATCGCGGTCGCGATGCACTCCACGGCCGAGCTGACCGCCGGCGGACCGGTCACGTTCGTGACCCGCGACCAGCGGCAGGCCGACGCGGCCAAGGCCAACGGATTCGAAGTGCTGTGACGCTCGCGTAGACTCACCGCCGTTCTTGGCATCACGAACCTCACGGCCCGGTGGGTAGTCCGGGCGGCTCGCACAGGGCTCGTTGTACCGTTCCAGGAAACCGGTGACGCCAGGCTGATCCGTCACGCCTGGAGGCCCCGCCGGTCCCGCTCGACCAGCGTCCGACGGCCCGTCTCAACGCCGGGCGTCTCGCAAAACCGGCGAAGAAAGCGCAGGACGACGAGGGCATCGGCACGGCCGCCCAGCGCGCTTTACGCGAGGCGGTCACCCAGCACGCGGCCGAGAACACGCGAGTCACGCGTCCAATCACGCGAGTGACGCGCTCAATCACGCGAGTCACGCCCCGGATCACGCGAACCGACCCGCCAGGTACGCGAGCCGACCGCGCTCAACCGGGCATCATCCGTGTCTGGAGGACATCTCACGTCATTGAAGGGGCATCTCGCGTGACTGGCGACTACGTCAGTTCCACTCCACGGCAACCCCGGCCAACCCAGGCCCGGCGTCGCTGAAGAACGCGCTGCTCACCCCGCCCATATCGCAGGCCAGCTCCTCCGCCACCACCGGCAACGCGTCATCCCGCGCCCGCACCTGACGCGTGCACCGTGCCGGTAGCGCGTTCCGGTCGAACCGCAGCTGCACGAGGTAACTCGCGCACCGGTCGCGCAGCATCCGGTAGTAGCCCGGCGACGCCGATCCCGAGTCGTCCCGGACCTCGAAGCAGAACACGTGGATGTCGCCCTCGGCGAGCTTGCGGTCGAACAGCAGCTCCGTTGCCATCGTGTCCGCGTCCGGGTTGCGGCGCATGCGGCCCACCCGGCAGCCCTCGTCCGTGATCAGCTCGACGTCGTCGATGCGGCAGCCCGGGTCGCCGTTGTACACCGTCAGGTACCGGTCCGGGCCGTGGCGTCGCGCGCGCGTCACCAGGCGGGTGCGCAAACTCACCTGGCGGTGTTCCGCGTCGAACGTGATCGTGTCGTGGACCGACAGCAGCTCCAGGTCCGCGTTGTAGTGGTTCGACGACGGGTACGCGCCCAGCTCGGCCAGGAGGTCCTCGACGATCGAGCCCATGTCGCCGGAACGCAGGTCGTGGAACGACGCCGCCGGCTGGTGGCCGCGGCGGACCAGGCGGGGCCCGATCAGCACCACCAGGGCGTCCGCCGGCAGCTGGAGGACCGATTCCAGGGCCCGGACCGCCGGCAGCGCCTTCGGCACCTCGGGCTGACGCAGCCCGCGTTGCCAGTAACTCAGCGTCGACTGTCCGATTTGGACTCCGCGCAGCGCGAGGTGCGCCCGCAGCCGGGCCAGTGACAGCCCGCGGTAGGCGATCGCCAGCCGCAGGGCGTGGTGGAACTCGCCGGTGCGCAGCGCCTCGGTCAGCTCTTTGGGCAGTTCGGCGACCGATGCCCGGGTCGTGCGGGCGCCATCGATGATCAGTGGGAGGTTCCCGTCTTGTGCCACCGCTCGTCCCTTCACCCGACCAGTGTGTGCGCTGGGCGTGAACACCGCGGAACGTTCACGTTAGCAGCGTAGGGTGGGCGTGCCGACCCCCGTTCAGGGTGGTTGGCCTCGTTGAGGTGACTGTTCCGCGTTCCGGCTGGGCCCCGGAACGGTCCGTTCCTCCGGATGGCGTTCTTGCTCCTTGTGACCGCGTTGTTCACCGTTGTGACCACCGCTGGTTCGCCCACTCCTCCACCGGAGGCCGTCTGTGCTGGTGAAGTCGAGCCAGGTCCACGCCGTGCTGGCTGTGAGCCTGCTGTTGTGCCTGGTCGCGCCGGTCACCGCCGGAGCCGCGCCCGGAGTGCCGTCGACCTACCGGACCCAGATCACCGTCCAGGCCCAGCAGAAGAACCAGTGGTGCTGGGCGGGCGCGGGCAACACCATCGCCGCCTTCCACGGCGCGGTCGTCAGCCAGACGCGGTTCTGCCAGCTCGCGCACGGCGGATCCGGCGCGGACTGCGCGAACCTCCCCGGCACGCTCGCCGACCCGCAGCGCGCCTTCGCCCGGCTGGGCTTCACCTCGCCGGGCCGCTACCTCGACCGGCGCATCCCCTACGCCGACGTCCGGACGCAGACCGCGGCGAACCGGCCGGTGGAGACCCGCGTCGGCTGGCGCTCGGGCGGCGGCCACGCGAACGTCCTCTACGGCTACGACTCGCGCGGCGGCTGGGTGTTCTGGGCCGACCCGGGCGCGGCCAAGCGCTACAACTGGTCGACCTACGGCTACTACACGCACAACTCGTCGTTCACCTGGACGCACACGCTCACCGGGATCGCCCGATGAGCAGGCGGGCGCTCGTGCTCGCCGTGCTGACCGGCGCGGCGCTGCTGATGACGGCTCCGGTGTCAGGCGCGGCCCAGGCCGCCGGCATCAGCAGCGCCGACGCCGTGGCCGCGCACACCGCGGCCGCGGGTCTCCGTGACACCCTCGTGCGGTTCTTCGCCGAGGCGCCGGACGCCAAGGGACCGGTGACGGTCGAAGTCGCACCGGACGCCTTCCCCGTCTACGAGCTCTCGCCGGACTTCGTCGCGGGCAAGCCCGGCGCGGCCCCGGGCGACTTCGCCTACTTCGCGATCCCCGCGCGGGCCTCCGACGGCCGGACCGCGACGCTCTGGTCGGTCCGCGGCGCGGACGGCAGCTGGCAGATCGGCAACATCGCCTCGGGTGACGTCGAGGGCGAGTACGCCCGTAAGCTGCCCGCCGGCGCCCAGCTCCTGCACGAACCGCAGATCGACGCCTGGTACGCGGTCGACGGCGGCCGTGTCACGTCGCTGGCCGACGGCAAACCGGTCGCCGGCTACCAGCGGACCGTCGGAGCCCGCTACGCCGACAAGCTCCCCGGCTCGGCGTACGACCGCAACGGCGAGGCCGGCGGCTACGACGCCACCTCGCAGGTGATGCCCCGCGGCGACGGCGGCCCGGCACCGGCCGGCCACGACACCGGCTGGGTGCCGCTGCTGATCCTCGTCGGCGTGCTCGCGGTCAGCGGCGCCGGCTACGTGTTCCACCTGCGGCGTAACCCCGCATAGACGAACCGGCGGGCTCGGCGTCGATCCCTTCCACCGAGCCCGCCGGTCCACCAACGCTAGGGTGACGCCCGTGGGTCGACTGGTGGTCATCGAAGGGCTCGACGGTGCGGGCAAGCGCACGCTGGCCGACGGGCTGACGGCGGCGCTGGGCGCCAAGGGTGCGAGCGTGACGTCCCTGGCGTTCCCGCGCTACGGCAAGAGCGTGCACGCCGACCTCGTCCGCGAGGCGCTGCACCGCGGGCACGGCGACCTCGCCGACTCGGTCTACGGCATGGCCATGCTCTACGCCCTGGACCGCAGCGGCGCCGCCGACGAGATCCGCGCCCTGCGGGAGACGCACGACGTCGTCCTGCTCGACCGGTACGTCGCTTCCAACGCCGCGTACGCGGCCGCGCGGCTGCGCCAAGACGCCACCGGCGAAGTCGTGAAGTGGGTGTGGGAGCTGGAAGTCGACCGCTTCGGCCTG
Organism: Amycolatopsis sp. CA-128772; assembly: GCF_002904295.1. Taxonomy (GTDB): domain Bacteria; phylum Actinomycetota; class Actinomycetes; order Mycobacteriales; family Pseudonocardiaceae; genus Amycolatopsis. The sequence continues at coordinate 171,358 of NZ_PPHG01000014.1, read as the reverse complement.
CCCCGCCCGGACGCGCAGCTGCTCCTGCGCGTCGCGCCGGCGGTCGCGGCCGAGCGCGCCGAACGCCGCGCGGAGACCGAAACCGGCCGCGAGCGCGACGCCTTCGAGACCGACGACGGCCTGCAGCGGCGGTGCGCGGCCGTCTACGACGAGCTCGCCGCGTCGGGCTGGCTCGCGCCGTGGCACGTCCTGGACGGCGTCGCGGGTGTCGATTCCGAAGCGCTGGCGACGTCGCTGCTAGGCCAGTAGCCGGGCCGGGTCGAACTGCGCGATCGGGTACGCCGTCGCGCCGTCGACCACCAGATCGGCGAGGATTTCGCCGATCACCGGGGCGAACTTGAAGCCGTGGCCGGAAAAGCCGCACGCGAGCACCACCCGCTCCTCGGCCGGGTGCGGGGCGAGCACGAAGCTTTCGTCGGCCGTGTCGGTGTACATGCACGTCGCCGCACGGAGGAACGCGCCGGGCAACGTCGGCAGGTGCCGCTTCAGCACCGCGGCGATTTCGTGGACCTCGTCGCCCGACACCGTCCGGTCGATGCCGTCGGCGGTGCACGTCCGGCCGCCACCGTGGAACGCGACCTTCACGCCGTCCGCGGGTGCGTTGTGCGCCGGAAAGCCGTAGAACGTGTAGCCGTCGCCTTCCCAGATGTAGACGGGGTGCTCCCGGAACGGCGCAATCCCGCCGGACGGCGCGAACCAGTACTGCACCTGCCGCCGGATCGTGAAGGCGACACCGAAGCCGCGCAGCAGTTCGGCGGCCCACGCGCCAGGGCACAGCACCAGCCGGTCGGCCGTGTAGTAGCTGTGCGACGTCCCGACGCGCACCCCGCCGGCCATCGTGCTCCAGGTGAACACCTTCTCCTCGTGGTGCAGTTCGGCACCGCACCGCGCGGCCAGCTGCAGGTGCGCGGCGACGGTGCCTTCGGGCGACACGAGCCCGGCACCCGGTTCGTACAACGCGACTTCGCCCCCCGACGGCGTCATGGTCGGGAACCGGCGGCGGATTCCGGGCGCGTCCAACAGTTCGTGCGGGATGCCGAAGGCCCGCGCCGACGCCGCGCTGCCGGTGACGGTCCGCGAATCGGCCGTGCCGACCATCAGCCCGCCGCAGCGGGTGAACAGCCGCCGTCCGCTGTCGCGTTCGAGGCCGTCCCACAGTTCGTGGGCTCGCAGCAGCAGCGGCACGTACTCGGGGCCTTCGAGGTACGCCTGGCGCGTGATCCGCGAACCGCCGTGGCTCGACCCGCGGTTGTGCACCGGCGCGAACTGGTCGATGCCGAGCACCCGCTGCCCGCGCTGCGCCAGCCGGTACGCCGCGGCGCTGCCCATCCCGCCGAGGCCGACGACGATCACGTCGTAGTGCGTCATGGCACCCTTCCGCAGTTGCGTCTTCAGCAACAACGTGCGTGGTGCGCGACGCGCTTGTCAAGCGCGGGCGAACTCCATGACCCAGTTGGCTTCCCAGGTCCGCCCGCCGTCGGCGGAGAACTCCTGCTCCCAGCGCGGGGTGCCGGTGGTGGTGCCCGTCCAGGCGTAGTGGACCTTGATCGGCTCGCCCTCGTGCGTGTCGTCGCCGTAGAAGTCGCCGCGGCCGCCGTCGAAGCGCCCGGTGACCGGCGGCTGCAGCACCCCGGTCCGGCTGTTGGCCCAGTACAGCGACCACTCTTCGCGCCCGACGTCGAAGAGCCGGAGGGTGCAGCCGCGGAAGCCGAGGGTGGGGAAGGTGATCTCGTCGAAGTTGCCGCCGCCCTCGAACAGCGGCCGGCAGGTCGACGTGCCGGGGAAGGTGGTCCAGTCGTCGCTGCCGGTCAGCGGCTTGGTGAGCCGCCGGTTCGTCACGGTCCAGGAGCCGATGAAGAAGCCGAAGTCGTTCATGACGGCGATCTTGGGCCGTCACCACTGACACCTTCTGTCAGTGGTCGCTGGCAGACTTCGCCGGGTGCGTGCGAGCCGGCTGGTGTCCCTGCTGTTGCTGCTGCAGAACCGCGGGCGGATGAGCGCCGCGCGGCTGGCGGCGGAGCTCGGCGTGAGCCCGCGGACGGTGTACCGGGACGTCGAAGCGCTCGCCGCGGCCGGCGTCCCGATCTACGCCGAAACCGGCCCGGACGGCGGCTACCGGCTGATGGACGGCTACCGGACCCGGCTGACCGGCCTGACCGAGGGCGAGGCCGGCTCCCTGTTCCTCACCGGGCTGCCGCAGCCGGCCGCCGAGCTGGGCCTGGGTGCCCAGGTGGCGGCGGCCGAGCTCAAGCTGATGGCCGCGCTGCCGACGCCGTACCGGGACGCGTCGATGCGGATCCGGCAGCGGTTCCACCTCGACGCGCCCGGCTGGTACCGCGAGGCGGACCCGGTGCCGCAGCTGCTCGCGGCCGCGGAAGCCCTGTGGCAGGACCGGGTCGCCGAGGTCCGGTACCGCCGCTGGTCGCCCACGCCCGGTGTCGTGACGCGGCGGCTGCACCCGCTCGGCCTGGTCCTCAAGGCCGGCGTCTGGTACCTGGTCGCCGGCCCGGAGCCGCGCACCTACCGCGTCGGCAACATCGAGGAGTTCCGCGCGCTCGACGAGCACTTCACCCGCCCGGCCGGGTTCGAGCTGGCCGGGTTCTGGCGCGCGCACGTCGAGCGCTACGAAGACAGCGAGGAAGGGGAGACCGCGCTCGTGCGGCTGTCGGCCGCCGGGATCGCCGCCCTGCCGGACATCCTCGGCCCGCGAGCCGCCCGGCTCGTCGCCCGCACCCTCGAACCCGAAGACGCCGAAGGGTGGCGACGCGCCCGCGTGCCATTGGAAAGCGTGCCCCACGCCGCGGCCGGCCTGCTGCGGCTGGGCGCGGATGCGCAGGTGCTGGCCCCCGCGGAACTGGTGGCGCACATGGGAAAGACGATCCGCGCGATGGCGGGGCTGTACCCCTAGTCCCGGAAGTACCCCAGCTGCGCGGAAAGCTCGTCCGCCGCTTCGGCCATCGGCTTCACGATCTGCTTCACGCGCTGCTTCGAAAGCCGGTACGACGGCCCGGAAGCGCTCATCGCGGCGACGACGTCCCCGCCCGGGCCGTGGATCGGCACGGCGACGGCGTGCATGCCGAGTTCGAGTTCCTCGTAGCAGGCCGCGTAGCCGTCTTCGACCACCCGGTCCAGCTCGGTCAGCAGCTCCTCCGGCTCGACCGTCGTGCGCGGGGTGTACTGCTCCAGCTTCCGCTTCAGCACCCGCTTGCGCTCGGGTTCGCCCATGTACGCCAGAAGGATCTTGCCGCTGGAGGTCGCGTGCAGCGGCGTCCGCTGGCCCGTCCAGTTCTGCGTGGTGATCGCGGCCGAGCCGCGGGCCTGGCTGATGTTGATGGCCACGCCGTCGTCGGCGATGGCGATGTTGACCGTCTCGCCCAGTTCCCCGGCCAGCGCCAGGCAGCTGGCCCGGCCCAGTTTCGCCAGGTCCATCCGCCCGGTCGCGGCGCCGGCCAGCCGGACGACGCCGAACCCGATGGCGTACTTCCCGCGTTCGCCGAGCTGCTCGACCAGCCCTCTCGTCTCCAGGACGCTGAGCAGCCGCGACGCCGTCGACTTGTGGACGCCCAGTTCGCCCGCGATCTCGGTGATGCCGGTTTCGCCGTTGCGCGCGAGCAGTTCCAGCACGCTGATGGCCCGGTCGACCGACTGCACCTGGCTCTGAGTTGCGTTGCCCGGGTCCTGGTTCCGCATAGCGCAACAGTATCCGTTTCGTGGACTTCCTATCGGCTGAGTGGGCGAATCTCTTGACGAGGACACCCCCGGACCCGGATTGTTGCGCAAGAGGCACGGCGTCTCGCACTGCGCAACTTTCACCTACCGTCCCGGCATTCCGCCAGTCGTTCTCCGGGAGCCCCCGATGACGCCGGCCCCGGCCCTTCCCCGAACCTTTCTCCCGCAGGTCCGCGAGGGCCGCGCCGAGGGGACTCCCAGCCCCCGGCGCGGCCCTCGCGGACCGTCCACCGGCACCCGGATGGAGCAGGAGGAGGCGGCGATCTTGATCTTTCTGGTGGTCAAACACGCGGGTCGTGCGTACGGGCGCCGGAACTAGTGCGAATATGTGGACATGAAGGCACGTGTTCTCGTGGTCGACGACGACCCCGCACTCGCGGAGATGCTCACCATCGTGCTCCGCGGGGAGGGGTTCGACACGGCCGTGGTCGCCGACGGCTCGCGCGCGCTGCCCGCGTTGCGTGAGCTGAAACCCGACCTCGTCCTCCTCGACCTGATGCTGCCCGGGATGAACGGGATCGACGTCTGCAAGGCGATCCGCGGCGAGTCCGGGGTGCCGATCGTCATGCTCACCGCGAAGAGCGACACCGTGGACATCGTCCTCGGCCTGGAGTCCGGCGCGGACGACTACGTCGTCAAGCCGTTCAAGCCGAAGGAGCTGGTCGCGCGGGTGCGGGCCCGGATGCGCCGCACCGAGGCCGAGCCGGCGGAGTCGCTCACCATCGGCGACCTGGCGATCGACGTGCCGGGCCACGAGGTCACCCGCGAGGGCAAGGCCATCCCGCTGACCCCGCTGGAGTTCGACCTGCTGGTGGCGCTGGCCCGCAAGCCGCGCCAGGTGTTCACCCGCGAGGTGCTGCTGGAGCAGGTCTGGGGCTACCGCCACGCGGCCGACACCCGGCTGGTGAACGTGCACGTCCAGCGCCTGCGGTCCAAGGTCGAGAAGGACCCGGAACACCCCGAGGTGGTGTTGACCGTTCGCGGTGTCGGGTACAAGGCCGGCCCGCCGTGATGGGTCGATGACTCCCGCGAGCGGCAGACGGCTGCCCGCGTTCGCGCGTTCGACGGCACGCCTGCTCCGGCGTGTCGTCGTTTTCGCGCGCCGCCGGGCGGTCGCGTTCAACGAGCTGTGGAAGCACTCGCTGCAGTTCCGCGTCACGGTGTCGACGCTGGCGCTGTCGTCGGCCGTGGTCTTCGTGCTGGGCATGGTGCTGCAGAACCAGATCACCGAACGGCTGCTCGACACCAAGCGTGACGCGGCGATCGCGCAGACCCGCGCAGCGGCCGAGACGGCCGCGGGTGAGCTCGTCGGCCTCGGCGCCGAGAACGCCGACGCGCTGAAGAACCGGCTCGAGAACGCGCTGAAGAAGATCGCGATCACGCCGACCAGCCAGGACGCGGCCGGTTCGGCGGCGGGCACGTTCGTCCCGGTGCTCGCCAGCGGCGGCCGCGACCAGGCCGGCAGCGACCCGTCGTCGGCGGGCCCGTTCGAGAACGTCCCGCCGCGGCTGCGCCAGTTCGTCGAAGCCGACCAGACGAGCTGGCTCGAGCACACCGTCACCGACGCCGGCGGCGGCCGCACGACGTACCTGATCGTCGGCACGCCGCTGAACACCGTGGCCAGCCCGCTGCAGCTGTACCTGCTGTTCCCGCTGACGACCGAGCAGAACACGGTGTCGACCGTGCAGAACACGCTGCTGGTCGGCGGGCTCGTGCTGCTGCTCCTGCTGGCGGGCATCACGAACCTGGTGACGCGGCAGGTGGTGCGGCCGGTCCGCCAGGCCGCGGCGGCGGCCGAGCAGTTCGCCGGCGGCGACCTCGACCAGCGGCTCGCCGTGCTCGGCGAGGACGACCTGGCGAAGCTCGCGGTGTCCTACAACGAGATGGCCGCCAGCATCCAGCGCCAGATCCGCCAGCTCGAGGAGTTCGGCGGCCTGCAGCGCCGGTTCACCTCCGACGTCTCGCACGAGCTGCGCACCCCGCTGACCACCGTCCGGATGGCCGCGGACGTGCTGCACGCGTCCCGCGAGCAGTTCCCGGCCGGGCTCGCCCGGTCGACCGAGCTGCTGGTCGACGAGCTCGACCGGTTCGAAGCGCTGCTCGGCGACCTGCTGGAGATCAGCCGCCTCGACGCCGGGGTCGAGGAGCTGGCCGCGGAGTTCATCGACGTCCGCCCGATCGCCACCCGCGCGGTCGAGCAGGTGCGGGTGATCGCCGGCAACGCCGGTTCCTCGGTCGAGCTCGTGCTGCCCGAGGACGAGGTGATCGCCGAGGTCGACGCCCGGCGCGTCGAGCGGATCCTGCGCAACCTGCTGGCCAACGCGGTCGACCACAGCGAGGGCAAGCCGGTGGTGCTGACCGTGGGGGCGGACGAAACCACCGTCGCGATCACGGTCCGGGACCACGGCGTCGGCCTGCGGCCCGGCGAGGCGGGCCTGGTGTTCAACCGGTTCTGGCGCGCCGACCCGTCCCGCAACCGCCGCACCGGCGGCACCGGCCTCGGCCTGGCCATCAGCCAGGAGGACGCGCGGCTGCACGGCGGCGAGCTCGACGCGTGGGGCGAGCCCGGCCACGGCGCCTGCTTCCGCCTCCTGCTGCCGCGCAGCCAGGACGTGCCGGCCGGCGACCCGCCGCTGACCCTGCCGCCGCCGGACCGCTTCGCGGCCGAGGTGCCGCTGGGCATCATCGACGTCACGCCGGCGCCGGAGGCGATCTTTGCGGAACGTGAAGGAATCGGTCAGTGAAACGCGACGCTTTTCGGGGGTCCGGGTGGCGAGGCCCCCGGCCCGGGGCGCAGCCCCGGTTGTCACGCGTTCTTCTTTCGGTCTTGTGTCTGGTGCTGCTCGCCGGGTGCGCGAACGTGCCGTTGGAATCGCAGCCGCAGGTGGTCCCCGGCGAGCGCCAGGGCCAGAGCTCCGGTGATGTCGTGCCGGAGCCGCAGCCGGGCATCGATCCGCTGTCGCTCGTGCGCGCCTTCGTCGGGGCGACGCTCAAGCCGGGCCAGAACAACGCCGCCGCCCGCGCCTACCTCGACGAGCCGGGGCGGGCGGCCTGGCGGCCGAGCCGCAGCCTGACGATCATCCAGGACACCTTCGGCACGGTCTACGACACGAACCCGCCGCCCGACCCGAACACCCAGGTCGTCAACGTGCGCGGGGTCGACATCGGCACGCTGGACCAGAACAGCGCGTTCGTGCCGGACCACAGCGCGGCGTTGCTCCAGGTGAAGGTGCGCAAGCAGGCGAGCGGCCAGTGGCGGATCGTCGACCCGCCCCCCGACCTGTACGCGACCGAGTCCGACTTCAGCGAGAACTACACGCCGGTGCCGGTGAGCTTCTACTCGGAGTCGTCGAACACCTTCGTCCCGGATCGGCGGTACGTCGTCGCGAAACCGCAGTCCGGGCTGCCGGGGCGGGTGATGGACCTGCTGGTCAGCGGGCCGTCGACGAGCCTGGCCGGCGCGGTGAAGAACCTGCTCGGCGAGCCGATCGAGATCGACACCAACGTCAAGAGCCTCGACGACGGGACGCTGGTGGTGCCGCTGACCGGGCTCACCGGGGTGCCGGACGACATCCGGCACCTGATCGCCGCGCAGATCGTGCTGTCGCTGCAGTACGTGACGTCGGCGCGGATCCGCATCCTGGCCGACGGCGCCCCGCTGGTGCCGAACCACCCGGACTGGCGCCTGAACGAGCTGCCCGCGTACGGCGCGTCGCTGTCGATCGGGCAGGAGCTCCTGGGCCTGATGACGGTGGGCGGGCGGGTCCGCTCCCTCGGCGACGGCGCTCCGGTCCCCGGCCCGGCGGGCAACGGCGGGTACGACGTGGTGAACGCGGCCCAGTCGATCGACGGCAAGCGCCTGGCGGTGGTCGAACGCAGCGACGGCGGCGTGCGCCTGCGGATCGGCGACCTCGGCCACGACCTGGCCCTGACCACCCTCGCCGGCAGTTCCCTGACCCGCCCGACGTGGCGCCCGGCCACCGGCGAGGTGTGGACGGTGATCGACGAGCTGACGGTCTGTCGCATGGTCCTCGACCCGAACGGCCACTGGACGGCCCTGCAGGTCAACGCGACGGACCTGGTGCAGCAGGGCGGCGTGACGGAGCTGCGGTTCTCCCGCGACGGCGCCCGCGTGGCGGCGGTGATCAAGGGCGAGTTGTGGGTGGCCTCGGTGGTCGTCAACGGCGATTCGGTGTCCCTGCGCGAGCCCCGCCACCTCCAGCAGCACGAGCTGGCGGACGTGGTCGACGTGGACTGGGTCGCCCAGGACGGCCTGGTCGCGGTGACGAAGTCGCCGTCCCAGCCGGTGGTCCGGGTGACGGTCGACGGCCAGCGCATGGACGCGTTCAACAGCAGCAACCTCACCCCCACGGTCCACGGCGTGACGGCGGCGCCGAGCCGTCCGATCGTGGTGGCGGACGCGAACGGCCTGTGGACGGCGTCGGTGCTGGGCGAGGTGTGGCGCCCGCAGAGCCACACGATGAAGGACGCGGACCCCTTCTACCCGGGCTGATCTTTTCACTCGGGTGAGTGACGGCCGGGCGGCGGAAACTGTCGGTGCCGGTCGTGACACTGTCCGTGTGCTGAAGAGACTGATCGACCTGCTGATCCCGGGGCGCTGCGCGGCGTGCGGAGCGCGCGGGGAGCCGTGTTGTGCGAGCTGCGAGGGAGTGTGGGGCGCGGCCCGGGAGGTGGTGCGCGCGCCGACGGTGGGATTGGTGCGGGTGTTCGCGTTGTCCCGGTACCGCGGGGTGGGGCGGAAGTTGCTGATCGCGTACAAGGAGCGAGGGCGGCGGGATCTGGCGCCGTCGTTGGGGCGGGTGCTGGCGGAGGCTTTGGTGGAGCTGCCGCTGGGGGTGGTGGTCGGCGGGGGACCGCCGGCGGAAGTTTCGCCCCGGGTGACCGGCCCCCGGTCGGCGGCGAGGATTCGGGCGGCGCCCCCGATTTCGGCCGGCTGCCCGGCTCCGGCAGGGCAGGTTCGGGTCGAGCCCGCCATCCCGCCCCCGCTGCCCAGCAGCCACTCGGCAGCGCAGGTTCCAGCCGTCGGCCATCCGCAAGCGCGGCCGGCGCCCACCACCCCACCCCGGGCCCTGTGCCTGGTTCCCGCCCCCAGCCGGCGATCGGCGGCGCGCGTGCGAGGCGGCCCCCACGTCGAGCGCCTGGCCCACGCGGCGGCGAACATCCTGGCCACCCACGGCATCAAGGCGACCGTCGCCCCGGCCCTGGAACTCACCGGCGGTGTCCGCGACGCGGTCGGCCTGAGCCGCGACCAGCGCATCGCCAACCTCGCCGGCCGTCTTCGGTTTCGGGAGGCCGGGCGGCCGCCTCCGGGGGTTCCGATCGTGGTGCTGGACGACGTGGTCACCACCGGAGCCACCGCGGCCGCCTGCGCCCGGGCGCTTCAGGCGGAGGGCTTTACGGTCTCCGCCGTCCTGACCCTGCTCGCAGCCGGCTGAACCGGAGACCGGAGAAGGCGTGATCCATACCCACACTGTGGCCCCCGGACGGGAAAAGCGCACGGCGCCGGCGCAAAAACATCGGTACCGGTTCCGCGGAAAACACCCACCGCCCAGGTCGGGCGCGCAAAACCTCGCAAAATCCCGCACCCCGCGCGCCCGGGTGAGCTTGCATCACCTACACGAGTGACGTCGGCCGGGAACGCGAACGGACCGGTGCCCGTTGTCCGGGCATGAGGGTGTCGATCACGATCACTCGGCTGCCGCGCCACTCCACCGGAGTGGCGGCTGCGGGGGATCGGGCTGTCACCCTCGGCGTCCACTGTCGATCGACGATGCGCCGTCCGTGTGAAAGCACGGTGATCGCGCCGCGTCCGACCAGCGGGTGTTTTGCGGTGCCTGCTTCGCGATCACTGCGCGGGGTGACGGAGTCCCATCCCCTGACATCCCCCGGCTCGGGGGCTGTTGTAACGGGCGTGAGGAAGCTAACGTGCTCCGCAATCAGCAATCCCCGCAGGCAGGGAGGTGACGAGCCCATGTCCCTGGCGCCGGAGGTGCGCTGAGTCCGCGCTCGGTCACCGGAACGAGACGTCGTCCACCGTTTCCGAGTTCCTTCTCAGCCCGCGATCCGGGCTTACGTCCCCGCAATACCGGCGCCGTGTGTGAACACAACAGCTCGCAGTCATCTCAGCGAGGGAGGTCGTGTATGGACATCGTCGTTAAGGGCCGCAACGTGGAGGTGCCCGACCACTACCGGGCACTTGTCAGCGAAAAGCTGGCCCGCCTCGAGCGCTACGACAGGAAAGTCATCCGGTACGACGTGGAACTGTTCCACGAACCCAACCGGCGCCAGGCCAAGAGCTGCCAGCGCGTCGAGATCACCGGAAAGGGGCGAGGCCCGGCCGTACGCGCCGAAGCGTGTGCCGCCGACTTCTACGCGGCGCTCGATTCCGCAGTCACGAAGCTCGAAAACCGGCTGCGGAGGACACACGACCGGCGGCGCGTTCACTACGGGCGCAGCCGCCCGGAATCGGTCGCCGAAGCGACCTCGGCACTGCCGGGTGGTGGATCCCCGGCCGCAGCCAGTCCCGCCGCGCGTACCGCGGTGTTGGACGCACCCGAAGCCGAGCCGCAGCCGAACGGCTTCGCGAGTGCCGAAGAATTCCACCTGCCCCAGCAGCAGAGCTGGGCCGACGACGACCTGGGTCACCAGCCCGGCCGCGTCGTCCGCGAGAAGCAGCACACCGCCGAACCCATGACGGTGGACCAGGCTCTCTACGAGATGGAGCTGGTCGGCCACGACTTCTACCTCTTCAACGACTCCGAAGCGGGCCGGCCCAGCGTGGTCTACCGGCGGAAAGGCTTCGACTACGGCGTCATCCGGCTCGGCTGAGCCGGGGACAAAGGAGGTCAGCCGGAAGGTCCGCACGCGCTCGCGTGCGGGCCCTCCGCATGTCAGAACCCTATTCCGGTCAGGCCGGCGCTACGGACCGCAGGCCGTCCACCTCCGTGACATTCGCGCCGGCCGACGGCTGAATAAGGTTCTCAGGACGTACGGCGTGTGCACACGACGGCCCGCGTTCCCTACGATGGGGGTGGGAAGGTGGCGCCGAACACGGCCGCCACCGCGGGAGAACCTGCCCGGGACCGGCCTGGGCGCACTCATGATCAGCTAGTGAGGTCGACCGGATGGTGCTGAACCGCCTGCTCCGCGCGGGCGAGGGCAAGATGGTGAAACGGCTGCGCAACATCGCCGATCACATCAACACCCTCGAAGACGACGTCAAGGACCTGACCGACGCCGAGCTGCGGGCCAAGACCGAGGAGTTCCGCAAGCGGAACGGCGACGGCGAATCCCTCGACGACCTGCTCCCGGAGGCCTTCGCGGTCGTCCGGGAAGCGGCCAAGCGAGTGCTGGGCCAGCGGCACTTCGACGTCCAGCTCATGGGCGGGGCGGCCCTGCACCTCGGCCAGGTCGCCGAGATGAAGACCGGCGAGGGCAAGACGCTCACCTGCGTCCTGCCGGCCTACCTGAACGCCATCCCCGGTAAGGGCGTCCACGTCGTCACGACGAACGACTACCTCGCCAAGCGCGACTCGGAGTGGATGGGCCGCATCCACCGCTTCCTCGGCCTCGAGGTCGGCGTCATCCTTTCGGAGCAGCAGCCGGACGTGCGGCGCTCCCAGTACAACGCCGACATCACCTACGGCACGAACAACGAGTTCGGCTTCGACTACCTGCGCGACAACATGGCGTGGAGCCTCGACGACTGCGTGCAGCGCGGGCACAACTTCGCCATCGTCGACGAGGTGGACTCGATCCTCATCGACGAGGCCCGCACGCCGCTGATCATCTCCGGCCCGGCCGACCAGTCGTCGCGCTGGTACGTCGAGTTCGCCCGGCTCGCGCCGCTGATGCAGGGCATCGACACGACCACGATGGGGTCGCGCGAGCGCGTCGAGAAGACGAACCTGATCAACTCGAAGTACCACTACGAGGTCGACCAGCGGAAGCGCACCGTCGCCGTCACCGAGAAGGGCGTCCGGTTCGTCGAGGACCAGCTCGGCATCGACAACCTGTACGAGGCCGCGAACACCCCGCTGGTCGGGTACCTGAACAACGCACTGAAGGTCCAGGAGCTGTTCCACCGGGACAAGGACTACATCGTCCGCAACGGCGAAGTCATGATCGTCGACGAGTTCACCGGGCGCATCCTGCACGGCCGGCGCTACAACGAGGGCATGCACCAGGCGATCGAGGCCAAGGAAAAGGTCGAGATCAAGGCCGAGAACCAGACCCTCGCGACGATCACGCTGCAGAACTACTTCCGGCTCTACGACAAGCTTTCCGGCATGACCGGTACGGCCGAGACCGAGGCCGCGGAGTTCCACCAGACCTACAAGCTGGGTGTGGTGCCGATCCCGACGAACCGGCCGATGATCCGCGTCGACCAGGCCGACCTGATCTACAAGACCGAGCAGGCCAAGTTCGAGGCCGTCGCCGAGGACATCGCCGAGCGCCACGAGAAGGGCCAGCCGGTCCTGGTCGGCACCACGAGCGTCGAGAAGTCCGAGCACCTGTCGAAGCTGCTGGTGAAGCTGAGCGTCCCGCACGAGGTGCTGAACGCGAAGCACCACGACCGCGAGGCGCTGATCGTCGCGCGCGCGGGCCAGAAGGGCGCCGTCACGGTCGCCACGAACATGGCCGGCCGCGGTACCGACATCGTGCTGGGCGGCAACCCGGACCTGATCGCCGACCAGGTGCTGCGCGAGCGCGGCCTGGACCCGGTCGAGCACTCCGAGGAGTACGAGGCCGCCTGGCCCGAGGTCCTGGAGCAGGTCAAGGCGGAGTCGAAGGCCGAAGGCGAAGAGGTCCGCGACGCGGGCGGCCTGTACGTGCTGGGCACCGAGCGGCACGAGTCGCGCCGCATCGACAACCAGCTGCGCGGCCGCTCCGGCCGTCAGGGCGACCCGGGCGAGTCCCGCTTCTACCTGTCGCTCGGTGACGAGCTCATGCGCCGCTTCAACGCGACCATGGTCGAGCGCGTCATGACGACCATGCGGCTGCCCGACGACGTGCCGATCGAGCACAAGATGGTCTCCAAGGCCATCAAGAGCGCGCAGACCCAGGTCGAGCAGATCAACATGGAGCAGCGCAAGGACGTCCTCAAGTACGACGAGGTCATGAACGAGCAGCGCAAGGTGATCTACGCCGAGCGCCACCGCGTGCTGGCCGGCGAGAACCTGCGCGACCAGATCGAGGGCATGCTCGTCGACGTCGTCAACGCCTATGTGGACGGTGCGACGTCCAACGGGTACGCCGAGGACTGGGACCACGAGAAGCTGTGGACGGCGCTGAAGACGCTGTACCCGGTGAACATCGAGTGGGACGACCTCATGGAGGACGGCGACCTCGACGAGAGCACCCTGCGCGAGGCCCTGGTCCAGGACGCCCGCAACGCCTACGACAAGCGCGAAGCGGAGATCAACGCGCTGGTCGGCCCGGAGGGCATGCGGACCCTGGAGCACCAGGTGATGCTGACGGTCCTCGACCGCAAGTGGCGCGAGCACCTCTACGAGATGGACTACCTCAAGCAGGGCATCGGCATGCGGGCGCTCGCGCAGCGCGACCCGCTGATCGAGTACCAGCGCGAGGGCTTCGACATGTTCCGCGCGATGCTGGACTCGCTGAAGGAGGAGGCCGTCGGCTTCCTGTTCAACCTGCAGGTCGAGCGCGCCGAAGCTCCGCCGGCGGAGGCCGCGGCGGCGCTGCCCACGGGCGTCCCGTCGGGCAACGGCCAGGCGACCGAGGGCCGTCACGCGCGGCCGGCGCCCCCGCAGCCGCCGACGACCGACACCGAGTCGGTTCCGGCCGCGCTGCGCGGCAAGGGCCTCGGCGGCGGCGGTCAGCCCTCGGGCGTGACGCTGTCCGGCCCGGGCGAGGACGGCGAGGTCGAGTCGCACGCCGAGGGCGGGGCCCAGGCCGCGGGCGGCGGCGCCGGGGGAACCCGCCGCGACCGTCGTGCGGCCCAGCGTGATGCGGCGAAGAAGGGCAAGAAGGGCCCGCGTCGCTGATACGAGCGGAAACGGGGCGCGCGGCCGGTCCGCGCGCCCCGTTTTTCGTATCCGGGAACCGGACGCCGGCGCTGAATCCGAAAAAGTTTCGCGCCAAAGTGTCCGAAAACGACACACGCGTGGTTCGCCTCCGCCCGAGGCGGGCGTGGCTCGGCGAACGCCAATCTCCCGGCTCGCGCCGCACCGATCCAGCCCGGCACCGCGCGATTCCCGTCTCGGGCTGCGGTGGCGAGCGAGCACCGAACAGCCGCCTCACGCCGCGCGCCGGCTCGGCGTGCCCGGCTCCTGGGGCCGCAGCAGCGCGAACCGCTCGCACCGCCAGCCCGTCGGCGTGCGGGTGAAGCGGGCCGCCAGTGCGAACGACCGGCCGTCCGCCTCCACGCGGGCGCACGCCTCGAGCACGTCCGGTGCCGGCGTGCACGTGTGGATCGTCTGCGTCCGGTGGCGTGGCCTCGGCAGGCGTGGCCCGCTGAGGCCGGTGTAGACCTCCGGGGCCACCAGCGCCCTGACCTGCGCCGCCGGGCGTCGGCCGTCGTACGCCTCCAGCAGCATGTTCAGCAGGTGGCCCAGTTCGCCCGCGTCGAGCTGCCTCGGCACCGGCCACCGGCCGCCGCGGCGGTGCTCCTGCGGGGTCACTGCCTGATCAGCCGGGCGTGGCGCTTCGTAGTCGGACAGCGTCCGCAACCGGTGTTCCTCGATCATTTTCCTTCCCTCCCTGACTCGGCATTCCCTTGGAGGGGGCAACCGGCCGAAAAGGACACCGGAATCGCTCGATCCGGGCCGGAACCGCCGAAGCCGTGGATTCCCCGCACCCGATGCGGTACTGGCGGCCGTGTTGTTGCGCACTGCGAGACACGCGTTGCCGCCCCGGCTATGGTGTGCCGGGTGCTGAAAGGGCTATTGGTCGATTTCGCCGGAGTTCTCACCGATCCCGACGCCGGCCGGTTCTACGACTACCTGGCGTCCGCGCGCGAGCGCGGCGTCCGCACCGCGCTGCTGTCCAACGCCCCCGGGGCCTCGGACGAGGTCAAGAACACGATGTCCGACTATTTCGACGCTCTGGTGTTCTCCGGCGAGGTCGGCGTGGCCAAACCGGACCCGGCGGTCTACCTGATCGCGGCCGACCGGCTCGGCCTGCCCGCCACGCACTGCGCGTTCGTCGACGACTCCGCGACGAACATCCGCGGCGCCGTGCAGGCGGGCATGGTCGGGGTGCAGCACCGGTCGGTCGGCGAAACGCTGGCGGAGCTCGCGGTGCTGTTCCCCGGCGGGTGAGGGTCAGCGCGCGCGGCGGACCAGCTCGAACGACAGCACCGCGGCGGCGGCCGAGACGTTCAGCGACTCGGCGTCGCCCGGCATCGGGATCGACAGCCACTCCGTGACGAGCTCGCCGACCTCCGGCCCGACCCCGGCCGTCTCGCCGCCGAGGACGAACGCGGCGCGCTGCGGCAGGTCCACGTCGAACACCGTGGTGCGCGCCGACGCGCCCAGCGCGTAGACCCCGTAGCCGGCTTCGCTGAGCAGTTCCGCGGCCTCCCGCGCCGACCCGCAGCGCAGCACCGGCGCGCGGAACGCCACCCCGGCCGACGCCTTGACGACCATCGGGTCCAGCGCCGCGACGCCGCGCCGGGGCACGATCACGCCGTCCAGCCCGGCCGCGGTCGCGGTGCGCAGGATCATGCCGACGTTCGCCGGCGTGGTGATGCCGTCCAGGAGCAGCACCCGCGACGGCGGGCGCCGGTCGGCCAGCGCCGCGGAAAGCGCTCGCATCCGCGGCGCGACGACGTCGGCGAGCACGCCCTGGTCCTGCTTGCCGTTGCCGGCGAGGACCTTGACCCGGTGCTCGCTGGCGCGCTGCACCGGCACGCCGGCGGCCTTCGCCGCGCGCTGGATCTCGGCCGCGCCGGGGCCGCGCGCGGTGTCGGCGAGGATCACCTTGTCCACGCGCAGACCGGCGTCCGCCAGCGCCTCGAGCACCGGCTTCCGGCCGTAGACGGTCAGGAAGCGGTCCTTCGGCGAGATCGTCGACTCATCACCCACACCGGCAGTCTCGCATCGAACCTTGTTCAGCCGTCGGCCGGCGCGACAGTTGCGATGGATGTGCAGGTCGCGGCCCGTGGCGCCGGCCTGACCAGAATAAGGTTCGTCATGAAAGGATCGGCCCATGCCCGACCGCCTTTCCGCGCTGGACGCCTCGTTCCTCTACCTCGAGGACCACGCGACGCCGATGCACGTCGGCGGGGTGGCGATCTTCGAGCGGCCGCGGTCCGGGTTCGGCTACGCGCAGCTGCTCGACCTCATCGGGGGCCGGCTGGCGTACCTGCCGCGGTACCGCCAGCGCGTGCTCGAGGTGCCCGGCCACCTGGCGCGGCCGGTGTGGGTGGACGACGTCGACTTCGACCTCAGCTACCACGTCCGGCGTTCGGCGCTGCCCCAGCCGGGCAGCGACGAGCAGCTGTTCGACCTGGTCGCGCGGCTGATGTCGCGGCGGCTGGCGCCGGAGCGGCCGCTCTGGGAGGCGTATTTCATCGAGGGCCTGGCCGGCGACCGGGTGGCGCTGGTGACGAAGACTCACCAGTCCGTTGTGGATGGTGTCGGCACGATCGACCTCGGCCAGCTCATCCTCGACCCGGCGCCGGCCGAGCCGGAGCCGTTCGAGGACATCTGGGCACCGCGCCGCGAGCCGAGCCGCACCCAGCTGGTCATGGACGCGATCAGCGAGGGCGTCCAGCGGCCGGGCGAGGTGGTGGAGAACGTCCGCTCGGCGGCGAACGACGCGTTCGCGGCGGCGGGCAAGTTCGCCGAGACGGTCGGCGGCGTGGCGTCGACGCTGCGCACGCTGGTGAGCCCGGCGCCGCCCGGGCCGCTGAACGTCCGGGTTTCGGGCGGCCGCGTGTTCGCGGTGGTGCGCACGCGCCTGGAGGACTTCCGCAAGATCCGCGCGGCGCACGGCGGCACGGTCAACGACGTCGTCCTCGCCGCCATCACCGGCGCGCTGCGCGAGTGGCTGCTCTCGCGCGAGGAGCAGCTGACGCCGGACACGACGATCCGCGCGCTGGTGCCGCTGGCGGTCCGCGACGCGGAGACGGCCGAGTTCTCGACGCCGGCCCTGGTCGGCAACCAGGTGGCGGCGTACCTGGTGGACCTGCCGGTCGGCGAGCCGAACCCGGTCCTGCGGCTGCAGCACATCGGCCACGCGATGGCCGAGCACCTCGATTCGGGCCGTTCGGTGGCGGCGCGCGGCCTGCTCAAGGTGGGCGGCTTCGCCCCGGCTACCCTGCACTCCCTCGGCGCACGCGCGGCGGGGTCGCTGTCCGGGCGCATCTTCAACGTCATGGTGACCAATTCACCGGGCCCGCAGGTGCCGATGTACGCGGGAGAGGCCAGACTGGTCGAGATGTTCCCGGTGATGCCGTTGATGCGCACGCAGGCGCTGGCGATCGGGGTGACGTCCTACCACGGTGGCGTCTACTTCGGACTCAACGGCGACCGCAAGGCCGCGTTCGACGTGGACCTGGTGGCCGGGATGATCGAAGAGTCCTTGGAAGAGCTGAAGGGTGCGCACTGGTGAGGGTCTATCTGCCTGCGACCATCGCGATGCTTCGCGACCTCGAGTCATCGGGGGAGTTCCGCGCCCGCAGCGGAACGGCCTTCGCGCTGACGCCGGCGTTGCGCGAGGCGTACGTGAGCGGTTCGGACGAGGAGCTGGAGTACGCGGCCCTGCTGGACGCGGCCCGCGCATCCCTGCGCCTGATCGCGGCGGAGGAGAAGGGCGAGCCACGCCGCGTGGTGGTCTCGGCGGACGTCGAGGGCGTGACGTTGCGCCCCGACCTGGACGCACCGGTGGTCCGCATCGGCGGCCCGATCCCCCTGAAAGCGGTGGCGGCGATCCACGTGGACGCACCCGAGGCAGCCGAGGCGGTCTCGGCCGCGGCGGCGGTGATCGACGCGGCGGACCTGGGCGACCCGGACGCGGAGTTCACTTTGGGCGATGCCGAGGACCACGAGCTGGCCTGGTACGCGCCGCAGGAGCTGCCGTTCCTGCTGGAGCTGCTCTGAGTTGTCCACAGGTGTGGTCACCTGTGGACAACTCGGCTCGAAGTAGGGGTTCCGCCGCCGGTGGCGGTCGTGCGCACGGCCGGTCCTCAGGTCACCCACCTGCTGGCCTGGCGATGCGCCGTATCGCCGATCTCCATCCGGGCCGGTCGAAGACGTTCCCGGCGCCACACCCTGCGGCCTGTTGATGCCGGCGACGAGACGCTGGCCGAGCTGGTGAGGTTTCATCCCACCCTTGAACATGCCATCGGCCCCGGCATCAGCCACCCGGCGGTGCTGGAGCTGCTGTCCCGTTGCGGTGGCCGGCATCGCCAAGGCCGGTTACCGCGAACTCACCGCGATCGCGAAAGTTTCTCTCCGGCAACGGAAAACCGGTGGCCGAGCAGGTCGAGGGGTACTGGCCGCCCGCCCTGAGCCCCGGTTGTCGGACCGCAAAGAACCTCAGTCCACGAACCACTCCGGGCCCGGAACCGGCCGTTCACACTTCCACCCGGTCGCATCCACCAGCTTCCCCGAGTCGACCCGCTGCGACCGTCCCATCGGCTCCGCCAGCGCGATCCGCGACACGAGCCACTTCGGCAACGCCCGCGCCCGCCGCACCCCCGCCGCCGCGGCCATGGCCGCCCCCAGTTCTGCCTTCGACACCGGTGGCGCCCCCACGTTGTAGACCCCTGCCGGGGCCTCCAGAGCCGCCACCACCGCCGCTGCCGCGTCCGACGGGTGGATCGCCGTTGTCCAATCCTCCCGCGCGCCCATGATCAGCGGCGCTCCGCGGCGGGCCGCCGCCAGCAGGGCCGAGGTTGCCGCGTCCGGGCCCACCAGCTGGCCGATCCGCAGGCGGACCACCGTGCGGTCCGTCAGCGCCGCCACGTTCTCGTGCGCCACCAGCGAAGACGCCGTCACCACCCCGGGACGCAGGGGAGCGTCCTCGGTGAGCAGCCGGGAACCGCCGTCCGCGTACACGAACGAGATGCCCTCCTGGACCACGATCCGCACCTCTTCGACCTGCCGGACCGCCTCCGCCAGCGCCGCGCTTCCCGACACCCGCACCCGGTCGTTCGCCGCCCACGCCGCCTTGCTCGTCATCTTGCGGGGGATGCGTGTGGCCAGGTTCACCACCGCGTCGTGCCCGCGCAACGCCGTGACCAGCGAATCCGCCGAGAACAAGTCCCCGGTCACCGGCTTCGCGCCGGTCGCCGCCACGCCTTTCGAGTGGGTCAGGCCGCTCACCTCGTGGCCCGCCGCGAGCAGCTTCGCCACCGCCGGCGCGCCCAGCACGCCCGTTGCCCCGATCACCAGCACCCGCATGTCCGTCTCCTTCCTGATGACCCCCGGACGAGACAGCGGGCGGAAACGTGACTACCCCACTTCGCCCGGGGGCGGCGGCTGGACGTCCACCGGGGTGCCCCAGTCCGAATAGCGCGTGGTGATGCGGGCTTCGGAGCCCGGCAGGATCGGCGAGAGGTCGAGGACGATCTGCAGCGGCCGGTGCGCGTCGTCGAGCCACAGCTCCACCGGGAACTTGCCGCCCACCCGGCCCGCCGCGTCCGGCGGCAGGCCCGCGGGCAGGTCGGTGCCCAGGCGGGCCAGGTCCAGGTCGACGCGGTAGTGCTCCGCCGGCACGCCGTTCAGCTGCCCGCGCTCCGCCGAGACGAGCGTGCCCGCCGTGCGGATTTCGCCCAGCGTGTGCGCCGGGTCGTTCTGCGTGGTCAGCTGGGTCAGGCTGCCGCCGAGGACCTGGGAGAACGGGTCCGTCCCGGCCGCCGCGACCACGATCCACGGCTTGCCCGCGCCGACCTCGTCGCGCGAGCCTTCCGGCACCTTCGCGTACAGCTTCCCGGCGACCGCGCGCAGCTCCATCGGCTCGCCGATGAAGTCGGTCGTCATCACCTGGGCCGTTCCGCCCGCGCCGAACCGCGCCCGGCCTTGGCCCTTCGAGCGGACCGAGCCGACGGCGACGTCCGTGCCGAACTTCGCCGAGCCCGCGGTCGTCGTGGCCGTCGTGGCCGCGTCGGCCAGGGCCCGCGCGTCGTCGAACGCCGGTCGCGGCGGTGGGTCGGAACACGCCCCGGCGAGCAGGGCGAACAGCAGCACCACGGCGGCTTTGCGCATGGCGCCAACAAAAACACAGCGGCTCCCCCGAACTCGTTCGGGGGAGCCGCTGCTACGCGGTGTCGCCGGCGTCAGCGACCGGCCTTCTTCATCAGCTCGCCGAAGTCGACGACCTGGTCGGCCGGCGGGGCCGTCACGTCGACCTGGGTGCCCCAGTCGCTGTACTTCATCGTGAACTTCGAGTCGCCCGCCGGCGCGCCCAGCGCCTGCATCATCGGGCCCTGGTCCATGGTGACCTGCACCGGCAGGTTGTCCTTGTTCAGCCACAGCTCGGCCGGGATCTTGATGTCCTTGCCCTTGAGCATGTCGGCGATCTTGTCGCGCGTCGCGGCCGGGGCCTGGCCGGTGAACTGGTCGACGGCCTTGGCCACGTCGAGCTCCACCTTGTAGTGGTTGACCTGCTCGCCGTTCAGCTCGGTCTGGTCGGACGAGATGATCCGGCCCGCCTTGGAGATCTGTTCGAGCATCTTGCTCGGGTCGCTCTGGTCCGCCGACTGCGACAGCGCGCCGCCCAGGGACTGCGACACCGGGTCGGTGCCGTCGGCCGAGATCTTGGCCCACGCCTTGTCGGTGCCCATCTGCTTCTGCTCGTCGGCGGGCAGCTTGATGTACATGACCTTGTCGACCATGCGCATCTCGGTGGTCTGGCCGGCCGAGGTGGTGGTCATCGAGAACTTGGTGTCCGTGCCGCCGAACGCCATCGCGCCGGTGGCGGTCATGGTCTGGCCGGCGGCCGAGCCCTCCATGCTGAACTTCGCCGACTTGGACTGCTCGGTGCCCTGCTTCGACGCCGACGCCAGCTGGATCGCGTCGGTGAACGGGGACGCGAGGCCCTTGCTGCCGCCGTCGGCCTGGGACTGGCCGGCGACCGGCTGGGCGGTGCCGGAGTTGCCGCTGCACGCCGTCAGCGTCAGCGCCAGCACGGCCGCGCTCGCGGCGACCAGGGTGGTCTTGCGCATCGAAATCCCCTCAGAGTCGGATGGGTCCGCTCGGCATATCGCCCGAACGGGCGAATAATTACACCTGTGACGGTGACGATCCGCAGTCGGTTCCCGGTTGTCTCAGGATTCGGTGATGCGGGTCACCTCGTGGCCGCCGCGGGAGGCCAGCAGCCGCCGCAGTGACGTCAGCCGTTCCGCGCTCGCCCGGCCTTCGGTGACGACGTCGTCGAGCGCGCAGTCCGGGTCCTCGGGCGCGCCCAGGTGCCCGCAGCCCGACGGGCACTCCTCGGCGGCCTCGGCGAACTCCTCGAAGGCGTCGACGATGTCGTCCGCGGTGACGTGGGCCAGCCCGAACGACCGCACGCCGGGGGTGTCGATCACCCAGCCGCCGTCCGGCAGCGGCAGCGCCACCGCCGCGACGGACGTGTGCCGCCCCTTGCCGACCGCGCTCACCACGCCGGTGGCCAGCTCGGCGGCCGGCACCAGGCGGTTGACCAGCGTGGACTTGCCGACGCCGGAATGCCCGACCAGCGCCGTCACGCGGTCCTTCAGCATGTCGGCGAGGCCTTCGGGCTCTTCGTCGAACCGGGTCACGATCGCCGGGACGTCGAGGCCCGCGTACCCCGCCAGGAGCTCGTCCGGGCTGGCCAGGTCGGCCTTCGTCAGGCACAGGACCGGCTCGACGCCGCCCGCGTAGCAGGCGACGATGCAGCGGTCGATGAAGCCGGTGCGCGGCGGGGGATCGGCGAGCGCGGTGACGATCAGCAGGCGCTCGGCGTTGGCGACGACCAGCCGCTCGTACGGGTCGGTGTCGTCGGCCGTGCGCAGCAGGGAGCTGCTGCGGTCGTCGACCCGGACGATCCGCGCGAGGGTGTCCGGCTTGCCGGAGACGTCCCCGACGATGCCGACCCGGTCGCCGACGACCACCGGGGTCCGGCCCATCTCGCGGGCTCGCATCGCCGTGATCACCCGGCCGGGATCGGCGTCGATAGCGCAGGTCCAGCGGCCGCGGTCCTTGCCGATGACCATGGCCGTGACGGCGTCGGCGTGCTCGGGACGGCGTTTGCTGCGGGGCCGGGTGCCCTTGCCCGGACGCACGCGGACGTCGGACTCGTCCAGCCTGCTCCAGTCGTTGCGCGCCAAACCCTCGTCCTCTCGTGCGCCGGTGCCCACCCGAATGATCCCACGTCGCTCGCCAGGGCCCTGGCCTGCGTGTAACGATGGCGTCCCGGACGTATCCGGCACTAGGAGGTTGGTCATGTGCGGGCGCTACGCCGCCACGAAGGACCCGGCGAAGCTGATCGAGGAGTTCGACGCGATCGACCTCACCGAGGGGCACGCGCGCGCCGACCACAACGTGGCGCCGACGAAGAACGTGGTGACGGTCGTGCAGCGGCACCCGCGTGACGGCGAGGGCCACGTCCTCGAGGACGAGCCCGCCGAGCGCTCGCTGCGGATGATGAAGTGGGGCCTGGTGCCGTTCTGGGCCAAGGACCCGTCGGTCGGCTCGCGGATGATCAACACCCGCGCCGAGACAGCCGCCGAGAAGCCCGCCTTCCGCCGCGCGCTGGTGTCGCGCCGCTGCCTGGTGCCGGCCGACGGCTGGTTCGAGTGGCGCCGCACCGGCAAGGAGAAGGAGCCGTTCTACATGACGGAGCCGGACGGCTCGTCGATCGCGTTCGGCGGGATCTGGGAGAGCTGGCGCCCGAAGGACGACGACAACGCGGCGCCGCTGATCACGTTCTCGATCATCACGACCGACGCGTCCGGGCAGCTCACCGACGTCCACCACCGGATGCCGCTGATCGTGCCCCGCTCGCACTGGGACGGCTGGCTGGACCCGGACCGCGACGACGTCACCGACCTGCTGGTGCCGACGCCCGACGACATCGTGGCGTCGCTGGAGCTGCGACCGATCTCGACCCGGGTCAACAACGTCCGCAACAACGGGCCCGAGCTACTGGAGCGGGTCGAACCGGCGCAAGAGGGCGCGCTGTTCGACGCGCCGAAGTCATGACGGCCATCCCGATCGAGACGGCCTACGGCCCGGCGCGGGCGTACCTGCACTGCGCGGAGGAGGGCACGGCGGTCCTGATGCTCGGCCACGGCGCGGGCGGCGGCCTCGGCGCGAAGGACCTGGTGGAGGTGACGCGCGCGGCCCAGGCGGCGGGCGTGCACGTGGCCCTGGTGGAGCAGCCGTACCGGGTGGCGGGCCGCCGAGCCCCGGCCCCGGCGAACCAGCTGGACACGGCCTGGCTGACGGTGGCGGACGATCTGTCGGACCGGTTCGACGGCCTCCCGTTCGTGTTCGGCGGCCGCTCATCGGGCGCGCGGGTGGCCTGCCGGACGGCGTCGGCGGGGCAGGCGGTGGCGGTGCTGTGCCTGGCGTTCCCGGAGCACCCGCCGGGCAAGCCGGAAAAGACGCGCCAGCCGGAGCTGGACGCGGTGGAGGTGCCGGTTCTGGTGGTCCAGGGAGAGCGGGACCCGTTCGGGCGGCCGGCGGCGGGGCCGCATCATGAGGTCGTGGTCGTCGAGGGGGACCACAATCTGTCGGCGGATCTGGAGTCGGTTTCCCGGGCGGCGACGGAGTGGCTTTCGCGGGTGCTGCGGCCGTTGGCGTGAATTCGCTGGCCCAGCCAGGTGCCGCCGCCACCGGGGGCGCAATCGTCGCGGCCTGCCGACCGATGTTCCGGCCATGGGCAGCGATGCGGATCGAACCGCGCACGACGACCTCTGGCGGACCCTGCAGATCGTGAGCGAGTGGATCCGGACCGCCGACACGAAGGCCGGGGCGACCTTGGCCATCGACGGCGCGATCCTGGCCGTCGTGACCTCCCGGTTTCGGGACTCGCCGGGCCCCGGCGTGCTCGCCGTCATCGCACTGACCGCGGCGATTGCGCTGGGTTCCGCGAGCGTCCTCCTGGCTATCTGGACCGTCGTGCCGCGGGCACGGTGGCTGAAGACCGAATCGATTTCCCACTACGGGACCATTGCCGCCTTCAGGTCGGCCGCCGACTACCGGAACGCCGCCGCGACGATTCTCGCCGACACTGATCGGTTGGCCGAAAACCTCAGCCGGCACATCTGGGCCTTCTCGCGAGCCGCCGTGCGCAAGTATCGCTTCGTGACCGCGGCGATCCAGCTCCTGGCTGGTGCGATGCTGCTCGGGGCGCTCGGCCTACTGCTCCGGTGACGGAGATCCGCCGGTCAGGCCGTGATCGGCCAATGGGCCCACCACCCCGAAGCCCGATTGTGGCTACGGATCGGGGTGGCGGGGGAGGTCTGGGTGAGGCCGCCGGCCAGTGTGTTCGGCCCGCTCCGGTGAGATTCGAAGCAGCTCAAGCCGCGATCGACGCCACCACCGCCCCGGTCAGCCGGATCAGGTCGCCCGGGGCCAGCTCCACCTCCAGCCCCCGTCTGCCCGCCGAGCAGAACACCGTCTCGAACCCCTCCGCCGAGGCGTCGATCACCACCGGCAGGCGGCTCCGGTGTCCCAACGGTGAAATCCCGCCCAGCACGTACCCCGTCGCCCGCTGGGCCGCCGCCGGATCCGCCATCTTCGCCTTCTTCCCGCCCGCCGCGGCCGCCAGCGCCTTCAGGTCCAGCTGGCCCGTGACCGGGACCACGCCCACCACCAGGCGGCCGTCCACCTCCGCCACCAGCGTCTTGAACACCCGCGCCCGGTCCAGGCCCAGGGCCTCCACCGCCTCCAGGCCGTACGATTCCGCGCGCGGGTCGTGGTCGTACGCGTGCAGGTCGTGTGCCACTTTCCGCTTCACCAGCAGCGCCGTTGCCGGGGTGCCCTTGCCAGCCATGGCGGAAGTCTAGGGAATGCCCCATCCGCCCGATCGGTTGTACGGGACGTGACCACAACGCTCGCCACCACACGCTCACGCAGCAGCCGCCGCCGTCCCGAGGCACCGGCGAACCGCGGCGTGCCCGGTCCCCGCGTAAACTCGGGTCCGCCGTATGCGCGCACGCGCATCGACGCCGAGCGGGAAGGGAACGGTTTGCCGAGCACGCAGAACTCAGCGCCGGAAGAAGCGACCGAGGCCGAGCGCGCCGAGCGCTTCGAGCGGGACGCGATGCCGCTGCTCGACCAGCTGTACTCGGCCGCGATGCGGATGACCCGCAATCCCGCCGATGCCGAGGACCTGGTCCAGGAGACCTACCTGAAGGCGTACGCCGCCTTCGCGTCCTTCAAGGCCGGCACGAACCTCAAGGCGTGGATGTACCGCATCCTGACCAACACCTACATCAACGGCTACCGCAAGCGGCAGCGGCAGCCCGTGCAGGCGCCCACCGAGGAGATCACCGACTGGCAGATCGCCAAGGCGGAGAACCACACCTCCAGCGGGCTGCGGTCGGCCGAGGTCGAGGCGATGGACAACCTCCCCGACACCGACGTCAAGGCCGCCCTGCAGAAGCTGCCCGAGGAGTTCCGGCTGGCCGTCTACCTGGCCGACGTCGAGGGCTTCGCGTACAAGGAGATCGCCGAGATCATGGACACGCCCATCGGCACCGTGATGTCCCGCCTGCACCGCGGCCGCGCCCAGCTGCGCGACCTGCTCGCCGACGTCGCGCGTGAGCGCGGCTTCGTCCGGGGTGCCCAGGAAGAGGTGGCGGGGCGATGAGCGACATGTGCGAAGGCGCGTCCGACAAGGTCCGCTGCGAAGAGGCGCTCGCCGACATCTACCTGCTGCTCGACCGCGAGTGCAGCCCCGAGCGGGACGCCGCCCTGCGCGCCCACATCGACGACTGCCCGCCGTGCCTCGAGGAGTACGGCATCGACGAGCACATCAAGCAGCTGCTGGCCCGCAAGTGCGGCGGCGACCACGCCCCGGCCGAGCTGAAGAGCCGGCTGCGCGCGTCGATCCGCCAGACCGTGGCCACGCGCGGCGGCGTCACCGTGGAACGCACCGAGATCACCCTCGAGCAGCGCTCCGAATAACGCGCCCGAGCACGACAAAGGCCCCCGCACGATCGTGTGGGGGCCTTTTGCGTGCCGGCGCCGGCTCAGGAGTTGGGCTTACCGCCGTGGTTCGCGGCGTTCTTCTTCCGGCTGCGACGCTTGCGGGCGCGCTTCGACATGTTCACTCCTCGTCGTCAAAGCTGGTCAACCTCTCAAGTGTGTCATGACGTCCCGTTCTGGTTGGATGGGGGACGTGTCCACGCTCGCCGAACTGCTCGCCGACAACACCGGCCTCCCCGGTGAGGCCGCGGACCACCTGCAGACCGTCGTCGCCGAGTGGCAGCTGCTGGCCGACCTGTCCTTCGCGGACTTCCTGCTCTGGGTCCCGGTGACCGAAGAACTGCAGCCCGACGGCGGCGACTTCGTCTGCGTCGCCCACGCGCGCCCGACGACGGCGCCCACCGCGCACCCCGAGGACGTCGTCGGCACGCGGTTCACCGTCGACGAGCACCCGCAGCTGGCGAAGGCCATGCGCGAAGTGCGGATCTGCCGCGAAGAGGACCCACACTGGTACCGCGACCTGCCGATGCGGCGCGAGGCCATCCCGGTCCGGTTCCACGACCAGGTGATCGCCGTGATGAGCCGCGAGACGAACCTGGCCGCGCCGCGGGTGCCTTCGCCGCTGGAAATCGCGTACCTGGGCAGCGCCGGCGACCTGTGCCAGATGATCGTCGACGGGACGTTCCCGCCGAACGGCACCAACGCGACCGACACGCACACGTCGCCGCGGGTCGGCGACGGGCTGATCCGGCTCGACTCGAGCGGCACGGTCGTGTTCGCCAGCCCGAACGGGTTGTCCGCGTACCACCGGATGGGCCACGAATCCGACCTGGTCGGGACGCGCCTGGCGCCGTTGACGCGGTCGCTGATCCGCGACCCGTTCGACGCGACGGAGGTGTCCCACCGGATCATCGAGGCGCTCGACGGGAAGCCGTCGAGCCGCACGGAGGCCGATTCGCGGCGCGGCGCCGTGGTGCTCTTCCGCGCGCTGCCGCTGCGGCCGGCGGGCCAGGCGGCGGGCGCGCTGGTGCTGGTGCGCGACGTCACCGAGGTGAAACGGCGTGACCGCGCGTTGCTGTCGAAGGACGCGACGATCCGGGAGATCCACCACCGGGTGAAGAACAACCTGCAGACGGTGGCGGCGCTGCTGCGGCTGCAGTCCCGGCGGACGACGTCGGAGGAGGCGCGGCTGGCGCTGGCGGAGTCGGTGCGCCGGGTGACGTCGATCGCGCTGGTGCACGAGGCGCTGTCGATTTCCGTGGACGAGCGCGTCGACCTCGACAAGCTGCTCGACAACGTGCTGCCGATGGTCGGCGAGGTGGCGACGGCGGAGTCGCAGGTCGGGCTGTCGCGCAAGGGCTCGTTCGGGGTGGTGGTCGCGGAGATCGCGACGCCCCTGGTGATGGTGCTGGCCGAGCTGGTGCAGAACGCGATCGAGCACGCGTTCCCGGCGGGCCGCTCGGGCAAGGTCGAGCTGATCGTGGAGCGTTCCGCCCGCTGGCTGGACGTCGTGATCCGCGACAACGGGCGCGGCCTGCCGGCGGGGTTCTCGCTGGAGCGGTCGGACGGCCTGGGGCTGCAGATCGTGCGGACGCTGGTGGAGTCGGAGCTGCGGGGCTCGCTTTCGCTGCGGAAGGTGCGGGCGGAGGCGTCGTCGCCCCGGGCGTCGGGGACGGAAGCCGCGCTGCGCATCCCGCTGTCGCGCCGGCTCTGACCGCGGGCCGTACCCGGACGGTCGGCTCGCGTACTCAGACGGACGGCTCGCGTACCTGGAGGGTCGGCTCGGGATGTTGTGGGGTGAGACGTTGAAGGCCCGGCACCAGGTGCGTGGTGCCGGGCCGTTCGACGTTTGCGGAGGGACCTGAAGTCCCGGTGAGGTTTCAGCGCACCCGTTGCCAGGTGGTTTCGCCTCACTTGTTAGGCTTGAACCGGGTAGGTATCACCCCAGACAGCGAGGGCACAGCTGTGCCCGCCGGGTGAAAATTCCTGCACGGCTCGGTGGTGCAAGCAGCAAAAATCAGGCGTTGGTACGCGTGCCGATGTGCGTACGGCGGCGCTTGAGCGCGCGTCGCTCGTCCTCGCTCATACCGCCCCACACGCCCGCGTCCTGGCCGCTGGCCAAAGCCCAGGCCAAGCAGTCGGAAGCGGAGGGGCAGCGGTGGCACACGGCCTTCGCCTGAGCAACCTGCGACAGAGCAGGACCGCTGGTTCCCACCGGGAAGAACAGCTCGGGGTCCTCGTCTCGGCAGGCCGCGTCGTGGCGCCAGTCCATGTTCGTGAGCTCCTTCATATGGCGCGGGAGGGCCGCGCCACAGTCGTCATGGCGGTCGTTTTTGGGTGCTTGTGAATGCTTTCACGAAGCACCGCTTTCGACAAGGGTTTCGTGGAGATCGGTGAGTCAGGTCACCCGGCCGAGCGACCCCTCTGACCTGCGGTTTCTCTCCGAAACAGCCCGCCGAAGGGAAGGCTGATGCGCTGAGTGGAGCTTCTCCGTCGACGAACGGCACCTGTTACTTTGCCGCAGGCGATCAGCGGTCCCGTCGTCACACGATTACCGACAGTGCATCCGGGACGCTGAAGAATTCCACTCTGGTCCGCTGGCCGACGAGGTCGCCGTCCACCTGGAAGTTTACCGGTTCAGCTGCGTCGATGCGGACCATCGGCACGTCGTCGTGACGCACGAGACGCCGGCCGCGCTGGTTGCTCTTCGTAGCCAAAGCTTGGCGTACATGCTTGAACACCGTGGGCAACCCCAGACCGTTCAACGCGAACAAACCCAATCCCGTCTCGAACGAGCAACCCGGATTGAGGTGCACCGCGCGCTGCCCCAAATAGCTCCACGGATCTGTGTTCGACACGAAAGCGGTCAACGCTTCGGCGGGTTCTTCGCCCGGCACGCGGATCGTCAGGGGCGGCCGGCCCAGCGGCGGCCGGAAGTAGGAGCGGACGGCGGCCCGCAGGTACAGGCCGGCGGTGGTCTGCTTGCCGCGGCGCTTGGCGACCCGGCCGACGACGTCGGCGTCCCAGCCGAGGCCGGCGTTGAAGGTGAACCAGTGCCCGTCGGCCAGGCCCAGCCCGACCCGGCGCGAGCGGTCGTGCTCCAGGGCGTTGAGCAGCTGGTGGGTGGCCTCGAACGAGTCCGCGGAGATGCCGAGGGCCCGCGCGAACACGTTGGCCGAGCCGCCGGGCACCACGCCCAGGGCGGGGACGTGCCCTATTTCGGCGGGGTCGCCACTCCTACGTCCTTCGGGGGTCCGGGTGGCGGAGCTCCCGGCCCGGGGCGGCGCCCCGGATGTCACTGCGTCGGCTAGAAGGCCGTTGACGACCTCGTTGACCGTGCCGTCGCCGCCATGGGCCACGACCAGGTCGATGCCGTCCCGGGCGGCCGAGCGGGCGACGGCCATCGCGTGGCCGCGGTAGTCCGTCTCGACCACGTCGAGCTTCACCTGGCTGGCCAGCGCGTGCGCCAGCACGTCCCGGCCACCGGCGGTGGTCGAGGTGGCCTGGGGGTTAACCACGAGGATTGCGCGCACCACCGCAGGGTAAGTGACTTCCGGCGGCCCGAGAACCTTCCGGCGCCCCATGGTGACGGGCGCAACCCCGGGGATCCGCACCTTCGAGACCCTGTGCCGGGCGGTCCTCCTTCACGCACACGAGTGTCCGCTCGTCGTGACAAGTGCACCCGGGCCGACCGCCCGCTCATCGACGACCCCTGGATTTTCGACGCCCGGGCGGCCCCGGGAAAACGGCCGACCGGGTGGCATACGATCGAAAGAGCTCACGCACGGTGACTCGCCCTGGTGGAGTCCACTGTGCTCGCGCAAAGCACTCCCCGAAGCCGCTCCGGAAGGCCGCCGCAGTGAAGCTCTCGCCCGCTCCCCGCGAGGTCCGGCTGGCCGGCGCCGTCACCGCGGTGCCGTCGCTCGCCCTGCTCGTGTTCGGGGTGATCGTGCTGGTGAACGGCCTGGGGACGCCGGCCCAGCCGGGCAACAACGTGTTCGTCGAGTCGGGCACGTTCATCGTGGTCGCGCTGGCTTTCCTGGCCGCGTCGGCCGGGCTGGTCCTGGGTCAGACGTGGGCGCGCTCGCCCGGCGTGGTGATCGCGCTGATCGTGATCGGGCTCGGCTGGTACCTGCTGGGCCCGTCCGGCGAGCCGCTGTGGGGCGTGCCGGTCGCGCTGTTCGGCATCGCGGCGCTGGCCCTGCTGTTCCGGCGCCCGTCCCGGGCCTGGGCGCTGGGCCTGCGCGAAGGCGAGACCGAGACGGAGGCCGCCGAACGCGGCGGCCTCGCCGGCCGCCGCGCCGAGCGCGAAGGCCCCGAAGAGGACTGAACCCGGGTTCCCGCCCTGCCCAACCCCGCAACTCGCGTGATCAGGCCCGTAACTGGCGTGATCAGGCCCGTAACTCGCGTGATCAGGCCCGTAACTCGCGTGATCAGGCCCGTAACTGGCGAGATCCGGGCTCAATCACGCGAGTTCCGGGCTCGATCACGCGAGATCCGGGCTCGATCACGCGAGTTCCGGTTCGGATCACGTGAGTTACGCCTGGGCGGCCAGGGCCTGCAGGGGTGCGTCGGTGAGGCGGTTGACGGTCCACTCGTCCATCGGGACCGCGCCGAGGGCCTTGTAGAACTCCGTGGCCGGGTTCCAGTCCAGCACCGACCACTCGAGCCGCGCGTAGCCGTTCGCGACGCACTCGGCGGCCAGCGCC
Source organism: Amycolatopsis sp. CA-128772 (assembly GCF_002904295.1). GTDB lineage: Bacteria > Actinomycetota > Actinomycetes > Mycobacteriales > Pseudonocardiaceae > Amycolatopsis. The sequence goes on along the minus strand of NZ_PPHG01000014.1, from coordinate 140,808 downwards.
GCCAGCAGCGCCTTGCCCAGCCCGGAACCGCGGTGGGCCGAGGAGACGTACAGGTCCTCCAGGTAGATCCCGTGCACGCCGCGCCAGGTGGAAAAATTCAGGAACCAGACCGCGAAGCCGGCGATCTCGCCGTCCACATCGGCCACGTGCCCGAACAGCTTCGGCGCTTCGCCGAACAGGGCCTCGTGGAGCTGGGGAACCGTCAGGTGGCACTCGTCCGGCGCGCGCTCGTACTCCGCCAGGTCGTACACCAGGCGGACAGCGGCCTCGACGTCGTCGGGCCGGATGCGGCGGATGCGGTCGTCGGGCACGTCAGTCCTCCGCGGGCAGCAGGTTGAGGTGTTCGATCTGGGGTTCGCCACGCTCGTCGCCGAGCACCGCGATGCCGGCCGCGTCCAGTCCGAAGTGGACGCCGGCGGTGGCGGGCAGGCCGAGCCAGCGCGCGACCAGGACCCGGCTGAAGTGCCCGTGGCCCACCAGGATCACGTCGCCGGCCTCGATGTCGCCACGGGCCCGGTCCAGCACGCGATCCGCGCGGGCGGAGACGTCCGCCGCGCTTTCGCCGCCGGGGCTCGGGTGGGTCCACACCGTCCAGCCCGGCACGGTTTCGCGGATCTTCGGCGTGGTGACGCCTTCGTAGTTGCCGTAGTCCCACTCGGCGAGGTCTTCGGTGACGTCGTCGACGCGCAGCCCGGCCAGCGCGGCCGTGCGCAGCGCCCGGGCGCGCGGGCTCGAGAGCACCAGCGACGGGCCGCCCACCAGGCTGCGGAGGGTGCCGCCGGCGGCGCGCGCCTGGCCTTCGCCCGCCGGCGTCAGCGGGATGTCCGTGCGGCCGGTGTGCCGCCCGTTCAGCGACCATTCGGTCTGCCCGTGCCGGAGGAGGAAGAGACGGTTCGTCACGGGCCCGAATATATCCGGCGGTTTGCGCGTCGGCTGGCCGTCTGCTTAGCTACTGAACGGTAGCTTAGTTCGAGGAGATCCCATGTCCCAGACGCCGACGTTCGCGATGTGGCACCGGCTGGCCGGGAAACCGGGCGGGAAACAGCTGTTCAGCGCCGCGATGTGCCTCCGGGTGCCGTACTTCCGCACGGTGCTGCCGTCGGTGCGCGAGTTGCGTCCGGGTCACTGCGAGGTGACCGCGCCGAAGTGGTGGGGTGTTTACAACCACATCCGCACGTTCCACGCGATCGCCGCCTGCAACCTCGCCGAGATCGCGATGGGCATGCTCGCGGAGGCCACCGTGCCCACGACGCACCGCTGGCTGCCGAAGGGCATGAACGTCCGATACGTCGCCAAGGCGGAGACGGGCCTGCGCGCGGTCGCGGCGCTGCCCGAGCTGCCGGAGTTCGGCGCCGACGGCTTCGACCTCGAAGTCCCGGTGACCATTTCGGACGCGAACGGCCGGCCGGTGGTCACCGGGACGATCACCATCTGGGTGACGCCGAAGAAGCGTTAGAGCTGCTTGTACTGCACGTACGTCGTCTGGTGGAACGTGTTCGCCCCGGACGGTGACGGCAGGCCGAGCCGCCGGTCGACGAGCGGGCCGAGCACGCCGCAGCCGTGCGTGGCGGGCAGCGCGAGATCCGGGTCCACGACACCGAAGTGCATGGTCGGCGGGGTTTTCGAGATGACCGTCGGCGGCACCGCCGGGTCGTCGTGGACGACCGTGTGCAGCACGCCGAGGGTGCAGCCCTTGCGCAGCAACGGGTGCCGCAGTGTCGCGTAGACGTCCAGTTCGCCGCGTCGCGCGTCGTTGCTCTGGAAGTCCGAGTAGCCGCCGTAGTGCAGCTGCAGCGTCGTCCCCGCCAGGCCAGGGACGGTCACCGGGGCGTGCCGCAGCGCGCCGAACACCTGCGCGTACTGGCCGTTCACCCGGCCTTCGCTGAACGTGAGCCGCATCTCGCCCAGGGCGATCTCCTGGCCGTCGATCGACAGCTTCCCCTGCGAGACAAAGGCTTCACAGCGCCAGGTGCCCGGATCGGCGTTCGACGGCGGTGCCGGGCAATCGGTGAAGTCGAAGGCCGGGACTTCGTCGGCGGACGCGGTTCCGGGCGTCAACGCCAGCGCGGCCATGGCGGCCGCGGCCGCCCCCAGTGCGAGAAGTTTCATGGCGGTGAGCCTGCTCGGCTCGCGCATTCCGGACATCCGGGATCGCCCCCAGGGGAGGCCCGGGATTTCCTCACGGGCCGAGCCGGGCCAATGCGTCGACGAAACCGTCGCCGGCGGACGCGAAGAATTCCGCGTCCGCCGCTTCGACGTCTTTCAGCGCCTTCGCGACCAGTTCCAGGCCGGCCGGGGTGACTTCCAGACGCTTCGCGCGGGCGTCGGCCGGGTCGTCGGTGCGCGCGAGCAGGCCGCGATCGGCGAGCTTGCGGACGACCTGGCTGGTCATCATCGTGTCGGTGCCGGCCTGGTCGGCGAGCTGCCGCTGGGTGGGTGGCTCGCCCGCGCGGGTGAGCCACCACGTCGTCGTCAGCAGCACGAACTGGACGTGCGTGAGGTCGTGCGGGGCCAGTGCGGCCCGCATCGCCCGTTGCCAGGCCAGGGTCACGCGCCACAGCAGGAAGCCGGGGCTGCGCTCGGGGCCGGGCAGGCGGGACTCCGGGGCGGTCATACCCGGGCTCCTGCCCTTCGGGGGTTCCGGGTCGCGGAGCCCCCGGCCCGGGGCGAAGCCCCGGATGTCACCGCCTCAGCGAGCTTCGCCAGCGCGCGCATGGCGTCCGGGGTGTCTTCGGTCACCTGCGGGCCGAAGCCTTCCGGACCGTCGATGGTGACGCGGTAGGTGATCCGCGTGCCGCCGTCGATGTCGGTCAGGACGTGCTCGAACCGCAGGTGCGCGTCCGGCAGCACGGTCTCGTCGGTGAAGCTCCGGCCCTCGGTGACCTCGGTGAGGGTGAACGGGATCGGCGGCATGCCGTCCATGGTCATCGTGCCGCCGGTCCCGACGGCGAAGGGGCCGTCGATGACGACCGACCGGACACCCGCGTCCCACTCCGGCCAGCGGGTGGTGTCGGCCCAGAGCGGCCAGATCGCGGCGGCGGGGGCGGCGGAGGTCTCGCTGTGCTCGTACTCGTAAAGTGCCATGCGAGCAGACTATATGCACGCTTACTAAACGCGCAAGCGGCCTTCCGGCCGGGCGGTGCTCAGTGGGCCGAGCGCAGCTTGTCGTAGTAGGCGACGCAGTCCGCGTACACCGGGAGGAGGCCGCGGTCGACGGCCTCGGCCAGGGTCGGCGCGTTGCGGTCCTTGTCGGACAGGACCGGCTCGATGTCCGTGGGCCACGGCAGGTCCAGGGTCGGGTCGAGCGGCGTGATGCCGTGCTCGCCGGCCGGGTTGTACGGCTCCGAGCAGAAGTACGACATCACGGTGTCGTCTTCGAGGGCGACGAATCCGTGCCCGAGCCCCTCCGCGAGGTACATCGCGCGGAATTCGCGGGCGTCGAGGACGACGGTGTCCCATTCGCCGAAGGTCGGCGACCCGACGCGGAGGTCGACGACGACGTCGAGCAGCGAACCGCGCGGGCAGTAGATGTACTTGGCCTGGCCGGGCGGGGTGTCGGCGAAGTGGATGCCGCGGATCGTGCCGCGCCGGGACACGCTGTGGTTCGCCTGGCCGAGCCGCAGCGGGTGGCCGGCCGCCGCGCGGAAGACGTCGTCTTGGAACGGGGCGACGAACAGGCCCCGGTCGTCGGGGAACGCCCGGGGGGAGAACTCGTAGGCGTCCGGGACGCGCAGCCGGCGGAATTGCATGGCGTCACCTTATCGGGCGCGCTACAAAACCGGACGGACGTCTTGGGAATTGCCGGGAAAAGCGCGCCGGTGTGACATGAACCGCACCGAGGGGTCACCCGCGGCACGGGACCTGTCACAATGACGGGACCGCCGCGTCCGCGGCCATCGCCAGACCCACGGCACCGATGGCCGACGTGACGCCTCGCCGACAGGCCGGCGCTACCGCGCTGGGCTGCCGTGCCGGGAATCCCCCACGGTTTCCCCCCTGCGGACCGTGGTCCCAGCTCGCATGCCCAGGAGAATTCCAGTGACCCACGTCCGAACCGCGAGTTCCGTCATTCCCACTGGACGAATGACGGAAACGACGACAGGAAACCCCATGACCGACCCCACCGGCACTGTCGCGCCGGTCACCGACGAAGAGATCTTCACCGGGCACGAGGGTGGCAAGCTCTCGGTGGCGGCCACCCGCCCCATTTCCAGCCCGCGTGACCTTTCGATCGCGTACACCCCCGGGGTGGCGAAAGTGAGCCGCGCGATCGCCGAGGACGCGGCGAAGGCCAAGCGCTACACGTGGGCGGACCGGCTGGTCGTCGTGGTCAGCGACGGGACGGCGGTGCTCGGCCTCGGCGACATCGGCGCGAGCGCGTCGCTGCCGGTGATGGAGGGCAAGTCGGTGCTCTTCAAGACCTTCGGCGGGCTGGACTCGATCCCGCTGGTGCTGGACACGACCGACGTGGACGAGATCGTCGAGACGCTGGTCCGGCTGCGGCCGTCGTTCGGGGCCGTCAACCTCGAGGACGTCTCCGCCCCGCGGTGCTTCGAGCTGGAGGACAAGCTCAAGGCGGCGCTGGACTGCCCGGTCATGCACGACGACCAGCACGGCACGGCGATCGTGACGCTGGCCGCGTTGCGCGGGGCGAACCTGGTGCTCGACCGGGCGATCGCCGACCAGCGCGTGGTCGTTTCCGGCGCCGGCGCGGCGGGCGTGGCCTGCGCGAAGATTCTGCAGGAAGCGGGCATCGGGGACGTCACGGTGCTCGACTCCCGCGGCATCATCCACGCCGGCCGCGACGGCCTGAACCCGGTCAAGGAGCGCCTGGCCGCGTCGACGAACAAGGCGGGTCTCCAGGGCGGCCTGGCGGAGGCGCTGGAAGGCGCGGACGTGTTCCTCGGCCTGTCGGGCGCGACGATCGACGAGTCGCTGCTGGGCCGGATGGCGGGCGGCGGCATCGTGTTCGCACTGTCCAACCCGGACCCGGAGGTGCACCCGGAGGCGGCGGCGCGGTACGCGTCGATCGTGGCCACCGGCCGGAGCGACTTCCCGAACCAGATCAACAACGTGCTGGCGTTCCCGGGCGTCTTCCGCGGCGCGCTCGACTCGGGCGCGCGGGCGATCACGGAGAACATGAAGCTGGCGGCGGCCGAGGCGATCGTCTCGGTGGCGATGGACGACCTGGGCCCGGACCGGATCGTCCCGTCCCCGCTCGACCCGCGGGTGGCCCCGGAGGTCGCGGCCGCGGTCGCGAAGGCGGCCGAAGCCGACGGCGTCACAGCTTGACCCCACTCCAGCACCAAAGTGCCGGGGTCAGGCCAGGAGGTCGGGCAGGCGGTGGCGGGGGACGTCGACCAGGCGGAGGTCGACCAGGTCCTCGGGGACGTCGAGGGAGACGTTCGCCAAGCGGGCGTGGGCGCGGGTCAGGATCTCGTCCTGGTGCTCCACCGCGTCCGCGACCACCACCGCGTGCCGGTTGTCCGGGGTGCTTCGCAGGTAGCGCAGGGTGTACTTGCCCCGGATGAGGTCCGCGAGGGCCGTCTGCGACCGCTCGTCCGCGAGGTCCGGGTGGGCGTTGGGCAGCAGGAGGGCCAGGCGCCGGGCGTTCGTGCCCAGCAGCGTCCGCAGCAGCCACGGGCCCGGGTCGCCCGAAAGGTCCATCGCGATCGCGTCGCCTTCGGGCCCGGAAATCGACCAGTCGACCGGCCGCGACTCCAGCGCCAGGCCGCCGGCCACCGCGATCTCCCTGAGCTTCTCCAGCAACGCCGGTTTCGTCCCGGCCGCCTCCACCGACTGCGGTCCGTGCGTGTAGATCGCTTTGCCGCCGCGCATCTTCTTGGCCTTCGCCGTCGGCTGGCAGACGTACAGGTCCGCCGCGCTGCCGATCGCCTGCGCCCCGAAGTACCGGTTGAAGCCCGGCAGGATCGCCTCGAACGTCAGCCCCAGCGTGGCCAGCGACCGCTGCACCTGCGCGCCCAGCGCCGGGTGGCGCGGGCTGTAGCCGTAGGCCAGCAGCAGCCGTCCTTCGCTCGGCTCCCGCAGCGCCTGCACCCCGCGCGCCGCGAACAGCCCCATCCCTTCGGGCGTGTACGGCGGATCGCTGAACACCAGGTCGAAGCCGCCCAAAAGGGACGGCGGCAGGCCGACGCGCAGGTCCGCGTGCGCGGTCCGGATCTCGCGGCCGCCGCGGTCGTCGAGGTAGGCCAGGACGCGCTCGTCCAGGTCGGCGACGGTGAGCGACGCCGCCGGGCAGACCGCCCGCACCGCCAGCGACGTCAGGTCGTGGTCGCCGAGGAACAGCACCCGTGCCGAGGCGAGGTCGTACTGCGCGTCGAGCCAGAGCGCGCGGCGCAGCACGGTCTCCGGCGTCGCCTGCACGTGGTCGAGCGCGGCCAGCGGCGACGGCACCTCGGCCACCCACTCGGCGACCTTCGGCAGCAGCTCGTGCCCCGCGACGGCTTCGTCCAGCGGGTCGGCGAAGCGCGGCGCGGTGTACTGCAGGTACGACGCCGCGACGCCGGGGGCGATCCGCAGGCGGTCGCCGCTGCGGTCCAGGTCGTCGCCGAGGGCGGTGAGGACGGCCTCCACGCTGCGCCGCGGCGCCGTCGACAGCCGGACCAGCTCGCCGAGGTCGTGGTCGCCGGTGCGCAGCAGGTCGAGGACGCGGTACAGCGGGCGGACGCCGACGCCGTGCGCGGCGAGGACGTCGTCGAGAGCCTTCACGGATTCAGAGCGTAGTCACCACCTGCCGGAACAGCGTGCCAACCACCGCCGACTCGGCTACGGTCGAACCGACCGGGACGTGGGGAGTGGCAGTGACCATCGAATTCCGCGACGTGACCAAGCAGTATCCGGACGGGACGGTCGCCGTCGACAAGCTGAACCTGACGGTCGAAGACGGCACGATCACCGTGTTCGTCGGCCCGTCCGGCTGCGGCAAGACGACGTCGCTGCGGATGATCAACCGGATGGTCGAGCCGACCGGCGGGCAGGTGCTGCTGGACGGCAAGGACGTCGCCGAGGGCGACCCGGCGCTGCTGCGCCGCGGCATCGGCTACGTCATCCAGCACGCCGGGCTCTTTCCACATCGGACGGTGCTGGACAACATCGCCACCGTGCCGCTGCTTTCCGGCTGGGACAAGGCGAAGGCGCGCAAGCGGGCCGCCGAGCTGCTGGAGATCATCGGCCTGCCGGTCGAGCTCGGCAAGCGGTACCCGGCGCAGCTTTCGGGCGGTCAGCAGCAGCGTGTCGGCGTCGCCCGCGCGCTCGCCGCGGACTCGCCGGTGCTGCTGATGGACGAGCCGTTCTCCGCGGTCGACCCGGTGGTGCGCGAGGGCCTGCAGGACGAGCTCCTGCGGCTGCAGTCGCAGCTGGGCAAGACGATCGTGTTCGTCACGCACGACATCGACGAGGCCGTCCGGCTCGGCGACAAGGTCGCGGTGATGCGCGTCGGCGGCAAGCTCGCCCAGTACGGCACGCCCGCCGACGTCCTGCGCCACCCGGTGGACGACTTCGTCGCGTCGTTCGTCGGCCGGGACCGCGGCTACCGCGGCCTGTCCTTCCTCTCCGCCGAAGGCGTCGAGGTCAAGGAGCTGGAGCTGGTCGAGGTCGGCACCACCGTCCCGGCGAGCGACGGCTGGCGGCTCGCCGTCAACGCCGACAAGCACCCCCGCGGCTGGCTGCCCCCAGGCTCCACTGTGGATGGTCCGCTGGACGAAGACGACCTGGTGGCCGGCGGTTCGCTCTGGATCCGGGGCACGCCGATCCGGGGCGCATTGGACGCGGCGCTGTCGTCGCCCGCCAGTCTCGGCGTCGTGGTCGACGAGGAACACCGCGTGCTCGGCGCCGTGGTCGCGCGGCAGGTACTGGACGTGATCGAGGCGACCCCGCAGGCGTCATGAGCTTCTTCGACGAGCTCGGGCGCTACCTCGGCAGCGCCAACAACCGCGCCCAGCTCCTCGGCGACCTGGGCGACCACGTGTACCTGGCCCTGCTCCCGCTGGTGCTCGGCGTCGTGCTGGCGATCGCGGCCGGCTGGCTCGGCCACCGCTGGCCGCCCGCCCGGCAGGTGCTGATGGTGCTGGCGAACCTGCTCTACACGATCCCGTCGCTGGCGCTGTTCGTCGTCATCCCCGGCCTGATCGGGTCGAAGATCCTCGACAGCGTCAACGTCGTCGTCGCGCTGACCGTCTACACGACGGCGCTGCTGGTCCGCCCGGTGCTGGACGCGCTCGACGCGGTGCCGCCGCCGGTGGTCGCCGCCGCCACCGCCGTCGGGTACAAGCCGGTGCGCCGGTTCTTCGCCGTCGAGCTGCCGCTGTCGGTGCCGGTGCTGGCGGCCGGCGTGCGGGTCGCGTCGGTCAGCAACATCAGCCTGGTCAGCGTGGGCGCGCTGATCGGCACCGGCGGGCTCGGCGTGTTGTTCACCGACGGCTTCCAGCGCGAGTACTTCTCGCCGATCGTGGTCGGTATCGTGCTGACGCTGCTGCTGGCGCTGGTCGTCGACCTCGTCCTGGTGGGGATCCGGAACCTCCTGACGCCGTGGGAACGGGTGACTGCCGCATGATCACCGATCTGCTGCACTGGTTCGGCGACCCGGCGCACTGGTCCGGCCCGGACGGCATCCCGCAGCGGCTGCTGGAGCACCTCGGCTACACCGCGCTGTCGCTGGTGATCGCGCTGGTCATCGCCGTCCCCTTGGGACTGTTCGTCGGCCACACGGGCCGCGGCGGCGTCGCGCTGGTGAGCGCGGGCAACGCGATCCGCGCCCTGCCGACGCTGGGCCTGGTCACGTTCCTGTTCCTGCTCTTCACCGAGAGCGTCACCTCGACGATCATCGGGCTCGTCGTGCTGGCCGTGCCGCCGATCCTGGCCGGCACGTACGCCGGGCTGCAGGCGACCGACCACGGCGTGGTCGACGCCGCCGAAGGGGTCGGGATGACCGGCTGGCAGCGGCTGTGGAAGGTCGAGGTGCCGATCTCCCTGCCGCTCGTGCTCGGCGGCATCCGCAACGCCGTGCTGCAGCTCGTGGCGACCGCCGCGGTCGCCGCCTACGTCGGACTTGGTGGCCTTGGCCGGTTCCTGCTCGACGGACTGGCCATTTTGGACTACGCCGAGGTGATCGCGGGCGCGTTGCTGACGACGGTGCTGGCCATCGTCCTCGACCTGCTGTTCGCGGTGCTGAACCGCGCTCTGGTGCCCCGGGGCGTCCGGCTCGCGGCGGCCGTGAAGAAGGTGGCAGCGTGAAGCGGCTGGTTTCCCTGGTGGCCGTCCTGTTCCTGGCCGCCGGCTGCGGCAACCCGCTGGCGGGCGGCGGCGAGGGCGGCGCGTCCGGGGACATCATCATCGGGGCGTCCGACGTCGGGGAAAGCCTGCTGCTGGCCCAGATCTACGCCGGCGCGCTGCGGCAGGCGGGTGCTTCCAACGTGACCGTGCGGCCGCCGGTGGGCAGCCGCGAGGTCGTCGTCAAGGCCCTGCAGGACAAGTCGCTGTCGGTCGTGCCCGACTACAGCGGGAACCTGTTGCGATACTTCGACAAGAACACCACGGCGACGACGTCGCAGGACGTCTACGCGCAGCTGCGGCGGCAGCTCCCGCCCGGGTTCGAGGTGCTGGACCAGGCGCCGGCCGAGGACAAGGACCTGCTGGTGGTCGGGCCGCAACTGGCTTCCTCGGGCATCAAGACGTTCTCCGACCTGGGAAAGCGCTGCGGCGAGCTGGTGTTCGGCGGTCCGGGCCAGTGGAGCAGCCGCTGGAAGGACAAGATCAAGACGCTGTACGGCTGCGAGTTCAAGGAAATCCGCACGACGGACACGGGCGGCCCGGTGACGGTGGCGGCGCTGAAGTCCGGTGACGTGCAGGTGGCGGACCTGTTCAGCACGTCGTCGACGATCGCCGCGAACGGGTTCGTGCCCCTGGTCGACGACAAGAACATGTTCCCGGCGCAGAACATCGTGCCGCTGGTGGCGCGGGGCACGCTGTCCCCGGCCGAGGTGGCCGCGCTGAACCGCGTCTCGGCGGCGCTGACGACCGAACAGCTCACGCGGCTCAACGTCGAGTTCAGCGAGGAAAAGCGGAACCCGCTCGACATCGCCGAGGAGTTCCTCGCGCGGAACTAGCGCTCGACGGCCAGCCGGACGCCGAGGCCGATGAAGATGCCGCCGGTGGTGACCTCGATCCGCCGCTGGTTCTTCTTCCGCCGGACCCACCCGCCGACGCGGCCGGCGAGGACGCCGACGGCGCCGTCGACCAGGAACTCGAACACGATCATGATCGCGCCCAGGACGGCGAACTGCAGCCAGACGTGGCCGCGTGCCGGGTCGACGAACTGCGGGAGGAACGCGATGGTGAAGGTGACCATCTTCGGGTTGAGCAGGTTGGTGAGCAGGCCGCTGAGGTAAGCGCGGTCGCTTTTGCGTTCGACGAGCGGTTTGCGCTTCCGGATGGCCTGGACGCCGAGGTAGATGAGGTAGGCGGCCCCGACGAGCCGCACGACGGTGAAGGCGACCGGCACGGCGGCGAAGAGCGCGGCGAGCCCGGCCGCGGCGACGGCGACGTGGATCGCCTCGCTGGTGGCGACCCCGGCGGTGGCGAGCAGCCCCGCCTTCGGGCCGCCGCGCATGCCGCAGCCGAGGATGAAGAGCATGTCCGGCCCCGGCGTGACCATCGCGACCGCGGTGGTCACCAGGAAGGCCAGGAGGAGGTGCTGGTCGACCGGCATGACCCGATCCTGGCACGCCGGCCGCCGCGCACGAACCCCTTTTTCGGCCGCCTTAGCCGCGCACGGCGGCGGCGACGCGGGCCGCGTCTTCTATGCCCCGCTCCGGCGGCTCCTCCGGCAGCGGCAGCAGCACCACCGAGCCGCTGCCGGCTTCGTGGAGGGAGCGGACCGCGGCCGCGCAGGTGTCCAGGTCGCCGCAGATGGCCAGCCGATCGATCCACTCCGGACGCAGGCCGGCCGCCAGCTCGTCCATTGTGGACGTCGAATCCATCAGGTCCAGCAGTTCCGCGGCGAACGGCAGGCCCTCCACCTGCACGCGCGAGCCCGGGTTCAGGGACTCCGCGACGGTCGTGCGCGCCCGCTCGCGGTCGCCGAGGGCCAGCCAGTTGTACGTCACCACGGTGTGCGGGCCCTTCGCCGCGATGCCGGCCAGCGCCGTCCGGACGAACTCGGGCGGGGACGGCTCGGCCAGGACGGTCCCGTCCGCCGAGGCACCCGCCACGGCCAGGGACTTCGGCCGGCGGACCCCGGCCAGCACCGGCGGCACCGTCTTCGGCGGGAACACCAGCTCGACCTCGTCCAGCTCGACGTGCCGGCCGCGCATCGTGACCCGCTCGCCCGCCAGGAGCCGGCGGACGGCCACCAGCGTTTCGTCCAGGGCCGCCAGCGGGGACCCCGGGTACGCGCCGATCTGGCGCATCCACGACGCCACGCCGTGCCCGAGTCCGCCGATCAGGCGGCCCGGGTGCAGCTCGGCGAGGGCCGCCAGCTCCATCGCCGCGATTGCCGGGTTGCGCGCCACCGCGGGCAGGACACCGATGCCGACCTTGATCGTCGACGTCACCGCCAGCGCGGTCGCGACGGTGGCGATGCCCGCGGCCCAGAAGCAGTCTTCGACCAGCCAAAGCTCGTCGAGGCCGGCGTCTTCGGCCTGCCGCGCGAGGTCGCGCAGCTTGGCCGGCGGTTGTTCGCGGTTGATCCGGACACCCACGGAAGAGGTCGGTGCGTACACGCGCGGCTCCTGTTCAGATCCGGGAGAACGCGGGCGCGTACTCGAACGCGCCCGCTTGGGTGGCTTCGTACGCGGCCAGCGTCCGCGCCTGGAAGTTCGCGCTCCACCGCGGTTCGGGGGCGGTGATCGACAGGTCCGACGCCGTGCCGAAGTAGGCGGGGTGGCCGAGTAGGACGACCAGGCCGTAACCGAGGGCGTCCGCCGCGCCGATGACGGCGTGCATGAGGGCGGACCCGACCCCGCGGGCCTGATGCGCGGGCAGCACACCGAGCGGACCGAGCCCGACGGCGGCCGCCGGGTCGTCACCGAGGCGGGCGCGGCTGCAGCAGACGTGCCCGACGACGGCCCGGTCGGCGGGCGTCTCCCGGCGGATCAGCATGATCGCCACCTTGCCCCGAACCGGCGGCCGAGGGCAATCGGGTTTGGGCTGCGCCCCCGGTTGCCACGCTAGCGGTGGGCACCGACAGTTCCGGGCCCGATACGGGGAAGGCCCCCTCGCCGGTGAACCGGGAGGGGGCCTTCGCCGTGGTCAAGCGATCAGTCGAACGCCTTCGCGATCAGCGCCTTCTGCTCCACTTCGTGCACCTTCGACGAGCCCGCCGACGGGGCCGCCATCGGGCGGCGGGACACGACCTGCAGGCCCGAGAGGACCTCCGGGAACTTCCGGGGCAGGTTCAGGCCGAAGAACGGCCACGCACCCTGGTTCTCCGGCTCCTCCTGGACCCACGCGACCTGCGTCGCGTTCGTGTAGCGCTCCAGGGCCGCCAGCAGCTTCTTCTTCGGCAGCGGGTAGTACTGCTCGATCCGGACGATCGCGACGTCGTCGGCCTCGCGCTTGGTCCGCTCGGCCACCAGCTCCCAGTACAGCTTGCCGGAGGTCAGCAGCACCTTGCGGATCTTCGCCGGGTCCGGGGTGACGTCGTCGATGACGGACATGAAGCGGCTCTCGCCGGTGAAGTCCGCGACCGCCGACGTCGCGGCCTTGTTGCGCAGCATCGACTTCGGCGTGAAGACCACCAGCGGACGCTGGATGCCGTCGAGGGCGTGGCGGCGCAGCAGGTGGAAGTAGTTCGCCGGGGTGGACGGGACCGCCACCGTCATCGAACCCTCCGCGCACAGCGAGAGGAACCGCTCGATGCGGCCGGACGTGTGGTCCGGGCCCTGGCCCTCGTGGCCGTGCGGCAGCAGCAGCACGACGTCCGAGCGCTGGCCCCACTTGGCCTCGCCCGAGGAGATGTACTCGTCGATGACGGTCTGCGCGCCGTTGACGAAGTCGCCGAACTGCGCTTCCCACATCACCAGCGACTCGGGGTTGGCCACCGAGTAGCCGTACTCGAAGCCGACGGCCGCGTACTCCGACAGCGCCGAGTCGTAGATCATCACGCGACCCTGGCCGTCGGCCAGGTTCTGCAGCGGCGAGTACTCCTGGCCGGTCTTGCGGTCGATGAACACCGAGTGCCGCTGCGTGAACGTGCCGCGCCGCGAGTCCTGGCCGGACAGCCGCACCAGGCGGCCCTCCATCGCCAGCGACCCGAACGCCAGCAGCTCGCCGAACGCCCAGTCGATGTCGCCCTCGCGGGACATCTTGTGGCGGCGCTCCATGACCGGCTTGACGCGCGGGTGCGGGGTGAAGCCCTCCGGCACGTTCACGAACGCGTCGCCGATGTGCTCCAGCGTCGTGTTCGTGATCGCCGTCGCGACCTTGGCCGGCACCTGCTGCTCCTCCTCGACCGAGGGGCTCGCCTTCGCCGGGTGCTTCTCCAGCTCCCGGACCTCGTTGAAGACGTGCTCCAGCTGGCTCGAGAAGTCGCGCAACGCGGCCTCGGCCTCTTCGACGGAGATGTCGCCACGGCCGATCAGCGACTCGGTGTAGGTCTTCCGCGTCGAGCGCTTGGTGTCGATGATGTCGTACATCGCCGGCTGCGTCATCGAGGGGTCGTCGCCCTCGTTGTGGCCACGGCGGCGGTAGCAGATCAGGTCGATCACGACGTCCTTGTGGAACGCCTGCCGGTACTCGACGGCCAGCTTGGCCACCCAGTGCGCGGCCTCCGGGTCGTCGCCGTTCACGTGGAAGATCGGCGAGCCGATCATCTTCGCGACGTCGGTGGCGTACTGCGACGAGCGCGAGTGCTCCGGCGCGGTCGTGAAGCCGACCTGGTTGTTGACGATCACGTGCACGGTGCCGCCGGTGCGGTACCCGCGCAGCAGCGACAGGTTCAGCGTCTCGGCCACGACGCCCTGGCCCGCGAAGGCCGCGTCGCCGTGCATCAGGACCGGCAGGACCGTGTAGCCCTCGCCGCCCTTGTCCAGGAGGTCCTGCTTCGCGCGGACGATGCCTTCGAGCACCGGGTCCACGGTCTCCAGGTGCGACGGGTTCGCGGTCAGCGACACCTTGGTCTCGCCGTCGCCGAACATGCGGAAGTACTTGCCTTCGGCGCCGAGGTGGTACTTCACGTCACCGGAACCGTGCGCCTGGCCCGGGTCGAGGTTGCCCTCGAACTCCTGGAAGATCTGGCTGATCGGCTTGCCGACGATGTTGGCCAGCACGTTCAGGCGGCCGCGGTGCGGCATGCCGATGACGACCTCGTCGAGCTCGTGCTCGGCGGCCTTGTCCAGCAGCGTGTCGAGCAGCGGGATCGCCGTCTCGCCGCCCTCGAGCGAGAACCGCTTCTGGCCGACGTACTTGGTCTGCAGGAACGTCTCGAACGCCTCCGCGGCGTTCAGCTTCGAGAGCACGTACTTCTGGACCGCGGGGTCCGGCTTCTCGTGCGGGATCTCGACGCGCTCCTGGATCCAGCGGCGCTCCTCGGGGTCGAGGATGTGGGTGTACTCGATGCCGACCGTGCGGCAGTAGGAGTTGCGCAGCACGCCCAGGATGTCGCGCAGCTTCATCCGCTCCTGGCCGGCGAAGCCGCCGACCGGGAACTCGCGGTCGAGGTCCCAGAGCGTCAGGCCGTGGGACAGGACGTCCAGGTCGGCGTGGCTGCGCTGGCGGTAGTTCAGCGGGTCGGTGTCGGCCATCAGGTGGCCGCGCATCCGGAACGCGTCGATCAGCTCGATCACGCGGGCGGTCTTGTCGACCGGGCCGTCCGGGATGTCGGCGACCCAGCGGATCGGCTCGTACGGCAGGCGCAGGCTGGTGAAGACGTCGTCGTAGAAGCCGTCTTCGCCGAGCAGCAGCTGGTGGATGCGCTTGAGGAACTCGCCCGACTCCGCGCCCTGGATGATGCGGTGGTCGTAGGTCGAAGTCAGCGTCATGATCTTGCTGATGCCGAGGTCGACCAGGGTCTTCTCGCTGGTGCCCTCGAACGCGGCCGGGTACTGCATGGCGCCGACGCCGATGATGGCGCCCTGGCCGGCCTGCAGGCGCGGCACCGAGTGGTTGGTGCCGATGCCGCCCGGGTTGGTCAGCGAGATCGTGGTGCCGGAGAAGTCGTCGGCCGTCAGCTTGTTGTTGCGGGCCTTCTTGACGATGTCCTCGTAGGCCTGCCAGAACTGCAGGAACGTCATGTCCTCGACGCCCTTGACCGAGGCCACGACGAGGTTGCGCGACCCGTCCTTGCCCTTCATGTCGATGGCGAGCCCGAAGTTGACGTGCTCCGGCGTGATCGCGAACGGCTTGCCGTCGATCTGCTGGTAGTGCCGGTTCAGGTTCGGGTAGTCCTTCAGCGCCCGCACCATGGCGTAGCCGATGAGGTGCGTGAAGGAGATCTTGCCGCCGCGGGTGCGCTTGAGGTGGTTGTTGATGACGATGCGGTTGTCCGCCATCAGCTTCGCCGGGACCGCGCGCACGCTGGTCGCGGTGGGGACGCTCAGCGAGGCGTCCATGTTCTTGGCGATGGCCGCCGCGGCGCCGCGCAGCTGCTTCGACTCCGGCTCTTCCTTCGCCTGCGGCTTGGCGTCGGCCTTCGGCCCGGCCTTCGCGGCGGCGGGCTTGGGGGCCGCCTTCGGTGCCGGCTTCGGAGCCGCCTTCGTGGGCGCCGCCTGCCGGGCCGCCGACTCCGCGTTCTGCACGGCCTTGGCCGACGGCTGCGCCGCCGCCTGGCCGTTGGTGGCCGGCTTGGCGTCGGCCTGCTGCCGGGCGGTGTCCGCCTTGGCCTGGGCGCTCTGCGTCGGCTTGAAGTCCGCGAAGAAGTCGTGCCAGGCGGCATCGACTGAGGAGGGGTCGGCGAGGAACTGGTCGTACATCTCTTCGACCAGCCACTCATTGGGGCCGAACTGCGACGCAGGGCTGCTGCTGGACACGGCTTGGGCTCGCCTCTATCCGTCTCGATCTCGATCTTGAATCCGCTGATGCGCCTACCAGGCTAACCCCCTCGGTGACCGCGATGTGATGGAACCGGCCTGTGTGAGGCGTGGCGCACTAGGGTATCAATCACTGACTCGATCAAGATGTGCTAAGGGAACCTTAAGCGCTGGACCGGGTACAGGTTCCCGGGCGCTGCCTCAACCGGCGGCCGGCTCGTACGGCGGCTCGTAGGGGACGAGCTTGACGGCCAGGTGCAGCTGGTCGGTGGCCAGCAGCCCGGCGATGTCCCGTACCACCGGCGTGACGTCGGTGATCGCGGTCACCCACTCGTCTTCCGGCTCGCCGAGGATCCGGATCGCCTGGAAGTCCAGCGCCGTGTGGTCGAGATCTCGCTCCGGCACCCACTCGACGTGCTCGGCGAGCAGCCGCTCGAAGCCTTCGCGGGTGAGGTCGACCGCCAGGATGCGCTCGTGGCCGGGCTCGCGCCCGTTGCCGCTGTCGTGCGCCGCGAGCCGGAACGACGGCGTGACCTGCACCGCCCCGCCGTGCCCGAGCGCCTGCTTCTCGAGCGTGACATCGGCGACGGCGGGCGAGCAGGCCAGGTAGACCCGCACGGTCGAGCCGGTCTGGGCGGCGCGGATCTGCCGGTCGGGCACCCGCTTCTCTTCGAACATGCCCGCCATGCTCCCAGCGCCGGTCCCGCCGGACCACGAACTTTCGTGCGCAAGAGGGCACGAATGACCAAGAGGGTCGGCTCGCGTACCCAGGGGGTCGGTTCGCGTACCGGGAGGGTCGGCTCGCCATCCGACGCTGCAGGTACACGGGCCGACCGGCCCGGTACGTCAGCCGAGGGCCCAGAGGCGGGCGTAGTGGCCGTCCGCGGCCAGGAGCTCGTCGTGGGTTCCGGTCTCCACGATGCGGCCGTGGTCCAGAACCACGATGCGGTCCGCGCGGGCCGCCGTGGCGAGGCGGTGGGCGACCACGAACGTCGTGCGGCGGCGGGCCACGTGTTCCGTGGCGCGCAGGACCGCCGCCTCGGTGGACGGGTCCAGGGCCGCCGTGGCCTCGTCCAGCAGCAGTACGTCCGGGTCCACCAGCTCCGCCCGGGCCAGCGCGACCAGCTGGCGCTGGCCCGCCGACAGCGACCGGCCGCGCTCGCCCACCGGCTGCAGGAAGCCCGACGGCAGGGCCGCGACGCCGTCGAGCGCGCCCACCGCCCGGACCGCCGCCTCGACCTCCGCGTCGGTCGCCGACGGGCGGCCGTACCGGACGTTGTCGGCCACCGTGCCCGAGAACAGGTGCGCCTCCTGCGGCACCACGCCCATCCGGCGCCGCATCCCGGCCAGCTCGTACTCGCGGACGTCCGTGCCGTCCAGCCGGACCTCGCCGCCGGTGACGTCGTAGTAGCGCGCCACCAGCTTCACCGCCGTCGACTTCCCGGCTCCGGTCGCGCCGACCAGCGCGATCGTCTCGCCGGCCGCGACGTCCAGCGAGAACTGCTCCAGCGCCGGCGCGTCCGTGCCGGCGTAGGCGAAGTCGACCTCCTTGAACGACACCTCGCCGCGCAGCCGCGCCGGCACCGCGACCGGGTGCTCGGCCGCGGGCACCGACGTCGGCGTCCGCAGCAGGTCACCGATCCGGTTCAGGCCGACGCTCGCCTGCTGGTACCCGTCGAACACCGCCGACAGCTGCTGGATCGGCGAGAAGAACTGCTGCAGGTACAGCAGGAACGCGAGCAGCACACCGGCCGACAGCGTGCCCGCCGAGACGCGGTTCGCGCCCGCCACCAGCACCGTCGTCGTCGCCAGGTCCGACAGCAGCGCCACCAGCGGGAAGTACGTCGCCACGTACCGCTGCGCCCGCAGCCGCGAGCGCCGGTAGTCGTCGCTGCGCGAAGCGAACGCCTGCGCGGAGCGGTCTTCGCGCGTGTACGCCTGCGCGACGCGCAACCCGCTGACGTTCTCCTGCATGTCCGCGTTCACCACGCTGACCCGCTCGCGGGCCTCGTTGTACGCCTTCGACGCCGAGCGCCGGAAGATCACCGTGGCCACCGCCAGCACCGGCACCATCGCCAGCGCGTACAGCGCCAGCCCGGCGTCGGTGACCAGCAGCGCGCCGGTGATCCCGGCCAGCGTGAGCGCGCTGACCACCGCGGTGGCCAGCCCGGTCTGCAGGAACGTCGAGAGCGCGTCGACGTCCGTCGTCATCCGGGTCATGATCTTCCCGGACAGCTCCCGCTCGTAGTAGTCGAGCCCGAGCCGCTGCAGGTGCGCGTAACTGCGGACGCGCAGCGCGTACAGGACCGTTTCGCCGACCCGCGAGGTCAGCCGCGTCTGCGCGAACACCACCAGCCAGTCGGCCGCGATCACCGCGGCGCCGATCCCGGCGGCCAGCCAGATGATCCACTCGACGCCGGTCCGCACGCCGTGGTCGACGCCGAACTGGTACAGCCCCGGCAACGCGATCGACGCCAGCGCGTCCGCCGCCACCAGCGCGACCACCACGGCCAGCGGCCCGCGCACCGGCCGCAGCAGCCCGCCCAGCCGGAACTTCGGATCGGGCGCGGTGACGTCCACGCCGGGCAGCCGCGGTTCGTCGACGGCCGGCGGGAGCTTGCGCACCCCCTCGATCAGCTCCGGCGTCGGCGGCACGTCGAGGCCGCCGCCCCCGCCGACGAACCCGCTGCTGTTCGGGTCGCCGCTGCGCATCCGCGCGGCTTCGGCCAGGGCGTCGACCTCGTCGTGGCTCTCGTCCCGCGGCCACAGCGACGGCGTGACGCCGTCCTGGCCGCAGTCCAGGCCCTCGCAGCGGTGTTTCTCTTCGACGTCGTCACCCGGGCCCGCCACCAGCTCGCGGAACAGCGGGCAGCGCGCCATCAGCTCGGCCTCGGTGCCGACGTCGACGACGCGGCCTTCGTCGAGCACCGCGATCCGGTCGGCCAGGGCCAGGGTGGAGCGCCGGTGGGCGATCAGCAGCGTGGTCCGGGCCGCGGTGACCGACCGCAGGGTGTCGTGAATCGCCGCTTCGGTGACGGTGTCGATGGCCGAGGTCGCGTCGTCGAGGACGAGGATCCGCGGGTCGGTGATCAGGGCCCTGGCCAGCCCGAGCCGCTGCCGCTGCCCGCCCGAGAGGGTCAGCCCGCGCTCGCCGACCAGCGTGTCGTAGCCCTCCGGCAGGGCGCGGATGAAGCCGTCCGCCTCCGCGGCCTTGGCCGCCGCGACGATCTCCTCCTCGCTCGCGTCCGGGCGGCCGTAGGCGATGTTGTCCCGGATCGACGAAGAGAACAGGAACGCCTCCTCGAACACGACGCCGATCGCCTGCCGCAGCTGCCGCAGCGGGATGTCCCGTACGTCGAGGCCGCCGACCCGCACCGCGCCCGCGTGCACGTCGTAGAACCTGGGGAGCAGCAGCGAGATCGTGGACTTCCCGGAGCCGGCGGTGCCGACCAACGCGAGCGTCTCGCCTGGGTTCGCAGTGACCGAAAGCCCGGCCAGCACCGGTTCGCTGCGGGTGTAGCCGAACCGGACGCCGTCGAGCTCGACGCCGAGCGGGCCGTCGGGCAGCGGCCGCGCGTCGGGCGCGTCGACCACCTCCGGCTGCGCGTCGATCAGCTCGTACACGCGCTCGGCGCCGGCGCGGGTCAGCTGGGCCTGCACGACCAGGCCGGACAGCATCCGCGCCGGGCCGATCAGCGTCGCCAGGTAGGTCGCGAACGCCAGGAAGGTGCCGAGGGTGATGGACCCGTTCAGCGCGAGGACACCGCCGATGCCGAGCACGGCGACCTGGCCGGCGGCCGGCAGGGCGGCGGTGGTCGCCGCCGGGACCGCGGACAGCTTCGCCGCGCGCAGCCGCTCCCCGAACAGCTTGCGCGCGGTCGCCTCCAGCTTCGAGACTTCCCGCGTCTCCTGGCCGAAGCCCTTGACCACCCGGACGCCGGTGACGGTCT
Source organism: Amycolatopsis sp. CA-128772 (assembly GCF_002904295.1). Taxonomy (GTDB): domain Bacteria; phylum Actinomycetota; class Actinomycetes; order Mycobacteriales; family Pseudonocardiaceae; genus Amycolatopsis. The sequence goes on along the minus strand of NZ_PPHG01000014.1, from coordinate 120,875 downwards.
CCTCGACCTGCTGCGCGACGTCCGCCGCGCGCTGTTGCGCCGACCACGTGGCCGGGAACAGGCGCTTGCGGCTGCGCGTGACGATGATGCCGACCGCGGGCGTGACGACCAGCGCGATCAGCGTCAGCACCGGCGACAGCCACAGCATCGCGCCGAAGGACAGCAGCGCGAAGACCACCGAACCGAAGGACAGCGGGACCTGCATCAGGATCCCGGTCACCAGCTGGAGGTCGGAGATCGCGCGCGAAGCGACTTGGCCGGTGCGCAGGGCGTCCTGCTTGCCGCCGTCCAGCCGCGAAACGGCGTTGAAGACCCGCTGCCGCAGGTCGTGCTGGACGTCGAGAGCCAGCTTCCCGCCGAGGTAGCGGCGCGCGAACGCGGTGCCGAACGCGATCACCTGCAGCGCCACCAGGAAGACGGCGATCCCGGGCAGTCCGCCGGTCCGCCCCGCCACCGCGTCGTCCACCGCCGTGCGCACCAGCAGCGGGGTCGCGGCCTGCACGCCGACGCCGAACGCGGCGGCCAGCAGCGACAGCACCACGAGCAGGCGGTGCTCCCACGCGGCCGCGGACAGCCGGCGGATCCAGCCGGTCGTCTCGGCGGGTGGGAGCTCTTGACGGGAGCGGGGCGGAGCGATGGTCACGTTGTCACACTAAGCGCCACCACCGACAAAATATTTCCCCGAATGCCGAGAAGGCCACCTCGACCTGCTCGAGGTGGCCTTCGACGACAGCGGGACTACGTGATGTCGCGCTTCTGGTTGCCCGCCCAGCCGAGGCCGAAGAAGAGCATCGTCCACGCGAAGAAGATCAGCGCCGACGCCCACCACGAGAGCACGCCCGGCGCGCCCGCCGCGAGCTGCAGGCCGAGCGCCGACCAGTGGTCGACCCCGCCCGGCAGGTTCAGCGAGTTGATCCCGAACGCGTCCGCCGCGATCCCGCCCACGATCCCGTTGGCGGTGCCGTTCGGCAGAATCCCGCCCAGGATGTCGGCCGGCCCCCACAGCGCGATGACCAGCACGTTCTCCACGATCAGGAACCACACCAGGAACAGCACCACGGCCAGCGGCACGTTCCGCAGCACCGCGCCGAACCCGATGCCGAACAACGTCACCAGCACCGAGGCCAGCACCGTCCCGCCGAGCGCGGCCAGCCACTGCCCGGCCGACGGCCAGCGGCCCGAGTCGACCGACGCCATCACCGCGATCGCCGAGACGCCGAAGCTCACCAGGCCGTAGATCGCGCCCCAGGCCACGTACGTCAGCATCTTCGCGGTCAGCGCCGCGATCCGGTTCGGCGCGGTCAGGAACGTCGTCGTGATCGTCTTGCTGCGGTACTCGCCGGCCAGCGCGAACACCCCGAACAGGCCGGGGATCAGCTGCGCGATGTTCACGCCGTGCGCGAACGCCAGCAGCCCGACCGGCAGCTTGCTCGCGTCCAGGCCGACCGCGCCCGCGACCTCACGGGCGTCCCTCGACCCGATGAAGTCCGCGAAGTCGTTCGTGATCTTGCCCCACACGAACGTCAGCCAGAACGCCACCAGCGCCAGCGGGATCAGCAGCACCCACCACGTGTTCAGCGAAAGCGTCTTGCGGAACTCCGCCTTGACCAGATTGCCCATCACCGCTGCGGCCCTCCCCAGTACTGCTGTTGCTGCTGCGGACCCGACGGCGGGTACTGCTGCGGCGGATACCCGGGCGGCGGCCCCTGGTACTGCTGCGGCGGCGGGTACCCGGCCGGGCCACCGGTGTACTGACCCTGCGTCAGCTGGAAGAACATCCGCTCCAGATCGGCGTGCTCCTCCTGCATCCCGTAGACCGCGATCCCGGCCTTCGCGGCCAGGTCACCGATCTGCTGCACGCTCGACCCGGCGACCGCGACCCGGCCGTCCGGCGTCGGCGACACCTGCTGGACACCGTTTTCCTGCAACGCCTTCACCAGCGCGGACGGATCCGCGGGCTGCACCAGCACCCGCGACTGCTGGCCCTTCCGCAGCTGCTCCAGCGGACCGTAGTACCGCGTGACACCCTGGCTGATGATCACCACCTGGTCGATCAGCTGCTCGACCTCGTTCAGCAGGTGGCTCGACACCAGCACCGTCCGTCGCTGCTCCCGCGCGTACGAGCGCAGGAAGTTCCGCAGCCAGAGGATGCCCTCCGGGTCCAGGCCGTTCGTCGGCTCGTCCAGCACCAGCACCTGCGGATCACCCAGCAACGCCGTCGCCAGCGCCAGCCGCTGCCGCATCCCGAGCGAGAACCCGCCCGCCTTCCGGTCCGCGGCACTGCCCAGCCCCACCAGGCCCAGCACCTCGTCCGCGCGCCGGTCCGGCACGCCGATGGCCGCCGCGTACACCCGGAGGTGGTTGCGAGCCGTCCGGCCGGGGTGGAACCCCTCGTTCTCCAGCACCGAACCCACCACCCGCGCCGGATTCCCCAGCTGCGAGTGCGGCCGCCCGTTGATCGTCGCCGACCCCGACGTCGGCGTCACCAACCCGAGCAGCATGCGCAACGTCGTCGTCTTCCCGGCGCCGTTCGGCCCCAGGAACCCCGTCACCGAACCCGGTTCGACCGTGAAGCTCAGGTCCTGCACGGCGTTCACCGTGCCGAACCGCTTGCTCAGGTTCTGCACCACAATCCGGCCACTGCCGTCGTGCATACCGTCCCCTAACGTTCCCCGCTGATGGGCCGTCATCCTGCCCTAACCACCCAGGCCGCGCGCACGGAACACCCGAACCCGCCCGGAGCGACCTTCGTCACGTTCCGCTACCGGCCGGTACCGGTGCCGAAGCCCTGACCGGGGCCTTTGCGGGGGCCGTCAGATCAACTCGGTAAAGAATTCGTGCGACTTGCCGACCCGGTGGAGCAAACTCGCCCCAACCCCTCTAAGCTAGGACCCGGCGGCCCGCTCCCAGTGACCCCCAGGCTGGTTGAGCGGGTCGCCCCTTCGTCTTCGCTTCGCTTCGACTTTGTCGTTCTGCCCGGGGGGCCGAGCCCCCCGGACCCCCCACGGTGCCTCTGGTTCCCCTTCCAGCGTTGTCCGGCAGGGGCGTCTCCCGGTGTGTGCGTGCCGCCTTATGGATTGGGCTCTGCCGTGTGTGTGGGCGTGGGATCGTTGGGGATGCGGATCTTGCTCGTTGAGGATGAACGGCGGCTTGCTGAAGCTCTTCGGGCCGGGTTGGGGGCCGAAGGTTATGCCGTTGATGTTGCGGGGACGGGCGGGATGCTCTCTGGCTTGCCGGGGAGCACTCCTATGGGGCCATCGTTCTCGACATCATGCTGCCCGGGCTCAACGGGTACCGCGTGTGCCGGCGGCTTCGGGAACGGGGGACTCCACCCCGATTCTGATGCTCACCGCCGAAGACGGTAAGGACGACGAGATCGAGGCCCTTGATACCGGGGCCGATGACTTCCTGGCCTAGCCGTTTTCGTACGGGGTGCTTCTTTCGCGGCTTCGCGCGCTCAAGGAGTTTGCGCCGCTTTCCTACCTGATGCAGCGGGCCGGGCAGGTCGTCACCAAGGCTGAACTCGTTGAGAACCTTTGGGATTTCGCGTCTTCGGCCAGCGCCAATCTCGTCGAGGTGCACGTCAGTGTTCTGCGTCGGAAGATCGATCTGCCGTTCGGAGTGGAGACCATCCGGACCTTGCGTGGGGCCGGCTATCACGTTGTTAGTGCTGGGTAACCACTTTCTGGCGCCTCTATCACTGATAGGGACGCAGTCTGTCGGTTGTCTCTATCGGTGATAGGGCAGGCGTGCCGAAAAGGGGAGCGGGCCCCTGCCGCAGTGCGACAAGGGCCCGCTCGGGTGGGATGGCTCAGGCGAGGACGGTGTCCAGCGGCGTGTGCGGCAGGTCGTGGGCCACCGCGACCGGGCCGTTCGTCAGCGCGCCGGCGTGGGTGTTGAGGCCCTTCGCCAATGCGGCGTCGGCCTGCAGCGCGGCCTTCCAGCCGTGCTCCGCGAGCTGCACCGCGTACGGCAGCGTGACGTTCGTGAGGCCGTAGGTCGACGTCCGCGGCACCGCGCCCGGCATGTTCGCGACGCAGTAGAAGACCGACTCGTGCACGGTGTAGGTCGGGTCGTCGTGCGTGGTCGGGCGCGAGTCGGCGAAGCAGCCGCCCTGGTCGATCGCGATGTCGACGAGCACGCTGCCCGGCTTCATGCGGGCCACCAGCTCGTTCGAGACCAGCTTCGGCGCCTTCGCGCCGGGGACCAGCACCGCGCCGATGACCAGGTCGGCCTGCAGCACGGACTCCTCGACCGACAGCCGGTTCGACGTCACCGTGCGGATGCGGCCGCCGAAGTCGTTGTCGATCTGACGGAGGCGGTCGACGTTGGTGTCGAGGATCTCGACGTCCGAGCCGAGGCCGAGCGCGACGCGGGCCGCGTTGAGGCCCGCGACACCGCCGCCGATGACGACGACGCGCGCCGGGTGGACGCCGGGGATGCCGCCGGGCAGCACGCCGCGGCCGCCGCTGGGCTTCATCAGCGAGAACGCGCCGACCTGCGGGGCGAGCCGGCCCGCGACCTCGGACATCGGGGCGAGCAGCGGCAGCGCGCCGGACACGGTCTGCACCGTCTCGTAGGCGATCGCGGTGGTGCCGGCGGCCAGCAGCGCGTCGGTCAGCGGCCGGTCGGCGGCGATGTGCAGGTAGGTGAACAGCACCTGGTCGGCGCGCAGCCGGGGGTACTCCTCGGCGATGGGTTCCTTGACCTTGAGGACGAGCTCGCCTTCGGCCCAGGTCTCGTCGGCGGTGGCGAGGATCTTCGCGCCGGCGGCGACGTACTCGTCGTCGGTGATGGACGAACCCGCACCGGCGCCGGTCTCGACGAAGACGTCGTGCCCGCGGCCGACCAGCTCGTGCACGCCCGCCGGGGTCAGCGCGACCCGGTACTCGTGCTTCTTGATCTCACGGGGAACGGCGATACGCACGGTCGGCCTCCTGGGTCGGTCTGCGTCCGGATTCGGTGCGGTGTTGCCACTCACGGTGAACCACCCGGACGGCGGTGTCATCGTGCTGACCGGACAGTTCTTCGCGGGAATCGTGGTGCTGTGCGGACAAGCCCCTTGACTTCAACTTCACTTGAAGTCGCACGGTCATCCCATGCGTGCAGTGTGGTTGCGGGAGTTCGGTGGTCCGGAAGTGCTCGTCCCGGGGGAGGCGCCGGACCCGGTCGCCGGGCCGGGCCAGGTGGTGGTGGAGGTGGTGTTCGCGAACACGACGTTCGTGGAGACGCAGCTCCGGTCGGGCGCGCCGGGGCCGTTCCGGGTCGCGTTGCCGGTGATCCCGGGCAACGGCGTCGGGGGCGTGATCAGCGCGGTCGGCCCGGGCGTGGACCCGGAGCTGACGGGCCGGCGCGTGGTCACGTCGACGGGCGGGTCCGGCGCGTACGCCGAGCGCGTCGCGGTGGATGCGGCGGCGGTGTTCGAGGTGCCGCCCGCCCTGGACCTCGACGCGGCGGTGGCGGTGCTCGCGGACGGCCGCACCGCGACCGGCTTGGTGCATGCGACCAGCGTGCGCCCGGGCGATCGAGTGCTGGTCGAAGCGGCGGCGGGCGGCGTGGGCGGACTCCTGGTCCAGCTGGCGAAGGCGGCGGGCGCAACGGTGATCGGAGCGGCGGGCGGCCCGGCGAAGGTGGCCCGGGTGCTGGGTGCCGATTCAGTGGCCGATTACTTGCGGCCGGACTGGACGTCCTCGATCGACCCGGTGGACGTCGTGTTCGACGGCGTGGGCGGCCGGATCGGCACGGCGGCGTTCGGCCTGCTGCGCCCGGGCGGCCGGATGGCGCTGTACGGCCTGGCGGGCGGCGCCTGGACCGAAGTGTCCGAAGAGGACGCTGCGGCCCGCGGAGTTTCCCTGGTGCGCTCGATCGGCAGCCCGGACCGGATGCGGGCGTTCACGGAGTCGGCCCTGGCGGAGGCAGCGGCGGGAAGACTGGTCCCGGTGATCGGCCAGCGATTCCCCCTGGAGAAGGCGGCAGACGCCCACGCGGCGATCGAATCCCGCGCCACGGTGGGAAAGACGCTGCTGGTCACCTGATCGATCGGACGACTCCTTCACCCGGCCACCGGCGGCCGTCCACGTGATACCTGCGGGAAGACAACGCGTTCTCTGACCGGCCCGTGGTCACACTGCCGGCGCGGCCGCGAATCGTGCTCACCGCGAGCGTGACACGTGAGTCGTCCGCAGGCGGCGACCGGCGATGCAGAGTTGCGTCCGTTCGACGTCGCGCGCGGCTGGGTGCCGACGAAAAGCGGTGGACCGGCACGGAAATCCCGGCACCTGCGACCGTCCCGGCTGGTCGCGGCGGACCTCGGCGACGAGGTGCGGTGACGGCCCCGGAGGTGTTTTCCGGCCACCAGGCCCCCACCTACCGCGCCCCACCCATCCCTGGGGGACGAGCCCCGCTCAGTCTATCGGTGAGCCCGGACAATCCTGGCGATCCGAGGGGTCCGCGGCCGGATCCATCCACAATCGCCGTGGGCTGTGGACAGCCGGATGACGAGCGTCAGAGCGGTGGCCGTCGTCGCCGGGGAAGCCGCCTGAAAACGCGAGGTCAGTCAGCGCTCCCGCACCGCAAACCACGGAAAAGCCGTGAAGGCCACCTCGGGAAGGTGGCCTTCACGGGTTCCGCCGCGGGAAGCGGTGGCTCAGGCGCGGTAGGCCGTCCACGAGTTCTTCATGCGCGTGGCCTGGCCCGCGGTGAACTCGTACATGCAGCTGTCGTAGCTGTAGTCCATGAAGTTGTGCACCGGGTCCTTGCCCGTCGACGTGCAGGTGTCCTTGTTCGTCGGGCACCCGGACGTCGCCGTCGATTCGGCCGGGGTGTCCGAGACGTAGTCGCCCGAACCCGAGCAGCCGCCCTGGAACGTGTGGTACAGCCCCATCCAGTGGCCGACCTCGTGCGTGGCCGTGTCGCCCTCGTTGTAGTTCGTCGCCGAGCGGCCCGGGAGGGACTCGTCGAGGATGACGACGCCGTCCAGCTTCGGCTGCGAGCTGTAGTTCGACGGGAACGTCGCCCAGCCGAGGAGGTCGTCGCCGAGGTTGGCGGTGTAGATGTTCAGCGCGTTCTTGCCGCCCTTGCGCAGCGCGTTCTTCATGTTGCGCTCGGCCGACGTGCCGTCGGTGATGCCGCTGTACCAGGTGGAGTTGTTCGTGTAGTCGGTGCTCACCAGCGAGAAGCTGAAGCCGCTCGACGCGTAAGCGTTGTTCAGGACCGAAATCTGCTTGCTGATGGTCGACGCGGGCAGGTTGCCGGTCGAACCGCTGGTGATCACGTGGAAGTAGACCGGGATCGACACCGCGGCCGCCGCCTGCGCGGAGCGAGCCGTGCGCTGGCCGGCGAGCTTGCTCTGCAGGTCCGCCTCGATGCGGGCGGCCTCCGCCGGGGACACCGTGTCGGCGTGGCCGTCCTTGCCGCGGTCGGCGGTGTGGGCGGGGGTGAAGCAGTCGCCGCTCGGCGCCGCGACGGCGCTCCCGGCTCCTGCGGCCGGGACGGCCAGGGCGACCAGGGAAAGCGCGGACACCGCACCCAGCTTGACGGCCCGGCCGAACCGTTCCGAACTGCTCATGGACGAACTCCTCTGCCGCGACCCGGCCACCCCGGGTGGTGAAGAGAAAATGCGTCACCGGATCCGCGGAATCCACCATCTTTCGGCTGGAAAGGACAATCCGAACGATCGGCGCCATCCATGCGGAGTAACGCATAAGTCGGGCGCTACGCCGAATGGCCCGTCAGCTCCAGCGGATGGCGACGAGCTGTGTGAGCAGCGCCAGCCGGACGTCGGGGTCGTCGAGGTCCAGCGGCACCAGTTCGAGGAGCTTCCGCATCCGGTACCGCAGGGTGTTCGGGTGGATCCGCAGCTCCCGCGCCGCCGACCGCGGGTCGCCGGGGTGCCGCAGCCACTCGTAGAGCGTTTCGACGTAGCCGGCGCGGCCCGTCCCGTCGTGCGCGCGCAGCGCACTCAGCGGACCGAGGTCGGTGACCCGCGCCGTGACCGCCGCCGTGGCGCCGCGGTGCAGCGTCAACGCCGTCCACGCTTCGTCGAAGGCGATCACGCGCTCGTCGAGGAGCTCGGCGCGCAGCAGGCCGAGAGCCTCGTCGGCCTGGGCGCGCGACACCGAGAGGTCGCCGATCTCGCCGGGCGCGCCCGCCGCCGCACGCGGAGCACCGGCGCGACGGGACGGTGCCGTCGCGACGAGAGCCTCGCGCAGTTCCGCCCAGCCGCCCGCGCCCGGCCGGTCCGGCACCACGGCGTAGAGCAGCCCGGCGAGCTCGGTCGCCACCGGGCGGCTGCCGATGCCCTGGGAGATTCGTTCCAGCATGGCCAGCCGCAGTCCCTCGGAGTCGCGCCCATCGCCGCCGGTGACCTCGATGACGACCACCCGGTGCGGTTCGTCGGACAGGTCCAGCTCCGCCATCGCCTTGCGCGGGTTCGCGCGGCCTTCGAGCACGGCGCGCAGCAGCTCGGCCGTTGCGCGACGCTGCGCGTCGGTGTGCGCGCGGCGCCGGAGCAGGTGCAGCGCGACGACCGGGGCGGCGTCGGCGAACGCGGCCGCGCGCTCGTCGGACACCGGCCCGGCGACCACCGCCCACATCGACCCGAGCAGCTCGCCGCCCATCCGGATCGGCACGATCAGCCGCGGCAGCGTGCCGTCGCGCTGGGCCGGGACGAAGATCGTCTGCCGGCCGCGCGACAGCTCGCGGAACACCCCGCGCGACCGGAACCGCGCGAGGACGTCGTCGGGGATGCGCCGGCCCATGATCGTGGCGACGCGCGCGGGGTCGGTCAGGTCCTGGCGCGCGGAGTAGGCGAGCACGCGCGAGTTGGTGTCCTCGATGGTCACCGGCGCGTCGACGACGCTCGCGACGGCGTCGGCCAGCCGGAACAGGTCGCCGGAGCCGGGGTCGAGGTCCTCGGACTCGTCGGCGAGGGCGTCGAGGACGGTCCGGAGCAACCAGACGAGCTGCGCCCACGACGTCGCCGCGTGCACCTGGATCAGGGCGATCCCGCTGGTTTTCGCGGCCCGTTTGACCGCCGGTTTCGCGGCCAGCGGCGGCTTGAGCAGTACCGCGGCGGCGCCCTGCCCGGCGCTTTGCTTCACCAGCTCGGCGGCGTCTTCGGGACCGGTCGTGGCGACGCCGAGCACGAGGTCCCCGGCGGCCAGGGTGACCGCGCCGCCGGGCTCGGCGATGACGACGTCGGCGACCGCGGGTGAGTCGTCGGGCAGCTGGAGCGCGTGGAGCAGCGTCGGCCCCACCCGGTCGACCACGCTGCGCACCGAAACCACTCGCTCATTGTCGCCGAGGAGGCGGGGGACGGCTCGGTAGGGGCGTGGGGTGAGCGACGCGCGGCGGAACGTGGAAAGCGGTTACGACCACGTGGCGGAGCGGCACCGCGAGCGGGGTGACGATTTCCCGCGGCAGCCGGGGCTAGCGGGACAGCACCGCCGTCAGCACCCGCCACAGCTCGCCCGCGGGGTCCTCGACCGGTTCCCGCGCCCGCCACGCGACGATCCCGTCGGGACGGACCAGTACCGTCCCGCCTGCCGAAAGGCCGTACCGCGCCGCGAACACCGCGTCGTCGAGCACGTGGCTGTCGAAGCGGACGCCCAGCTCCGCCGCGACGTCCTCGGCGGCCGGCTGCCACTGCGTGCCGTCGGTGGCGCACAGCAGCACCCACGAGTGCCCGAACAGGTCCACAGTGGACTCCAGCCCGGGTGCGCGGAACCCCGGCCGCCCGGTCGGCGCGTGCACGTCCTCGACGCGCTCGCCGTCGTCCGGGCCCTCCGGGAGCACCGCCGTCGAGCGGTAGCGGAACGCGAGCAGGATGCCCAGCGGGTCCTCGGCCTCGGACAGCCCGGAGACGTCGAGCTCGGGGTGCATGCGCGCCTTCATGTTGTGCAGCGAGGTGTCGATGACCATCCGCGCGATCGGCCGGCGCTCGGCTTCGTAAGTGTCGAGCAGTCCTTCGCCGGCTTCGCCGCGCAGCACCGCGGCGAGCTTCCACGCGATGTCCGCGGAGTCGCCGATCGCCGTGTTGCCGCCCATCCCGCCGGTCGGCGGCGTCACCTTCGCCGCGTCGCCGATCAGGAAGACGCGCCCCGAGCGGAACCGGTCGGCCAGCCGCGCGGCGATCTCCCACGAGCCGGTCCAGACGATCTCCGGCTGCAGCTGCGGCCGGTCGGTGGCGGCGCGGATCATCTCGACCAGCCGCTCCGGCGGGAAGTCGGCCGGGCTCTCGCCGCGCTCCGGGTGGTAGTCCGGCGCGAAGACGTACCGGTGGGGCACGTCGGTGTTGACCAGCGCGGCGGTGAACTCCGGGTGCTGCAGGTAGAACAGGTCGGTGACGTCGGCCAGGACGCGGTCGCCGAGATCGGCGTCGAACACCACGCCGAGGCAGTGGCTCAGCGCGTCCGGCCCGGTGGTCCCGATGCCGAGCCGCTGCCGGATGCCACTGCGGCCGCCGTCGGCGGCGACGACGTAGTCCGCGCGCACCACGGTTTCCTCGCCGGAGTCGCGGTGGCGCAGCGTCGCGGTGACACCGTCGTCGTCCTGGACCAGCTCGGTCAGCTCGGTCCGGAACCGCACCCGGGCGCCGGCCTTCTCCGCGTGGGCCAGCAGGACCGGCTCCACGACGTCCTGCCCGGCCATGCCGGCGGGCAGGGTCGTCGTGGCGGAGACGTCGAATTCGCTGCCGTCCTCGACGATCCGGTGCAGCACCCGGCCGGCCAGGCTGGTCGCGACGGTGATCCGCAGCCCCTGTGCGGCGCGCGGGCTCACCGCCCGCACCTCGCGGTCGATTCCCGCCCAGTGGAACAACTCCATCGTGCGCCAGTTCTGCCCGGCGGCCCGCGAATGGACCGACGTCCCGGCGTGCCGCTCGACGGTCAGCACGTCCACCCCGGCCTGCGCCAGGAACAGCGACGCGGACAACCCGCCCAGCCCGGCCCCGACGACCAGCACCTGAACCCGCTCGGTCATGACTACCTCCCCGTCTGTGAATCTCGCGGTATGAATATCTTAGCGAAAGAGAGATTCGATGGACAAGGCGATCGTCGTCCCAGGACGTGGGAGCAGTTGGGTGGGCCGTTCGGCCCACGTAGCTTCGGCCGGGCAGCCCCTCCATGAACCCTTGAGCCGCAAGGAGAACCGATGAGCGCGGACGACACTTCGGCGTGGTCCTTCGAGACCAGGCAGATCCACGCGGGTGCCGCGCCGGACCCGGCCACGGGCGCGCGGGCGACCCCGATCTACCAGACGACGTCCTACGTCTTCCGCGACAGCCAGCACGGCGCCGACCTGTTCAGCCTGGCCGAGCCCGGCAACATCTACACGCGGATCATGAACCCGACGCAGGACGTGCTGGAGCAGCGGGTCGCTGCGCTGGAAGGCGGCGTCGCGGCGCTGGCGTTCGCGTCCGGCTCGGCCGCGACCACGGCGGCGATCCTGAACCTCGTCGGCGCGGGCGACCACTTCGTCTCCAGCCCGTCGCTCTACGGCGGCACCTACAACCTGTTCCACTACACGCTGCCGAAGCTCGGCATCGAGGTCACGTTCATCGACGACCAGGACGACCTGGACCAGTGGCGCGCCGCGGTCCGGCCGAACACGAAGTTCTTCTTCGGCGAGACCCTGGCCAACCCGGGCAGCAACGTCCTCGACATCCGCGCGGTCGCCGACGTCGCGCACGAAGCCGGCGTCCCGCTGCTCGTCGACAACACCATCCCGACGCCGTACCTGGTGCGCCCGATCGAGCACGGCGCCGACGTCGTCATCCACTCGGCCACGAAGTACCTCGGCGGCCACGGCACGACCATCGCCGGCGTGCTCGTCGACGGCGGCACGTTCGACTTCGGCCAGGACCCGGCGAAGTTCCCCGGCTTCAACGAGCCGGACCCGAGCTACCACGGCCTGAAGTACTGGGAGGCGCTCGGCCCGGGCGCGTTCGCGGCGAAGGCGCGCGTCCAGCTGCTGCGCGACACCGGCGCGGCGATCGCGCCGCTGAACAGCTTCCTCATCCTGCAGGGCATCGAGACGCTGTCGCTGCGCATCGAGCGGCACGTGCAGAACGCGCAGGCGCTGGCCGAGTGGCTCGAGCAGCGCGACGAGGTCGAGAAGGTCTACTACGCCGGCCTGCCGTCGAGCCCGTTCCACGCGGCGGCGCAGAAGTACCTGCCGCGCGGCGCGGGTGCGGTCCTGTCGTTCGACCTGCGCGGCGGTGTCGAGGCGGGCCGCAAGTTCGTCGACGGCACCGAGCTGCACAGCCAGCTGGTCAACCTCGGCGACGTGCGCAGCCTGATCGTGCACCCGGCGTCGACCACGCACAGCCAGCTCACCCCGGAGGAGCAGCTGGCCAGCGGTGTCACGCCCGGCCTGGTCCGGCTCGCCGTCGGGCTGGAAGGGATCGAGGACCTCAAGGCTGACCTGGAAGCCGGATTCCGGGCGGCCAAGGCGGAACTGTGACGGCTGGTCCCGTCACCGGCGCCTGGCGGATCGGCGATCCGCCAGGCCGCCGCAAGTTCGTCACCGGCCCCGGCACGCTCGCGCTCGAGGCCGGTGGCGTGCTGCCGGAGTTAACGATCGCTTACGAGACCTGGGGGACGCTGAATTCCGACGCGTCCAACGCGATCCTCGTCGAGCACGCGCTGACCGGCGACAGCCACGCGGCCGGCCCCGCCGAGCCGGGCCACCCGAGTGTGGGCTGGTGGGACGGGCTGATCGGGCCGGGCAAGGCCGTCGACACGAACGAGTACTTCGTCGTGGTCCCGAACGTGCTGGGCGGCTGCCAGGGCTCGACCGGGCCGTCGTCGCCGGACCCCGGTGGGACGCCGTGGGGCAGCCGGTTCCCGGTGGTGACGGTGCGGGACCAGGTCGCGGCCGAGGCGGTACTGGCCGACGCGCTGGGCGTCTCACGCTGGGCGGCCGTCATCGGCGGGTCCATGGGCGGGATGCGCGCGCTGGAGTGGGCGGTGTCGCTGCCCGCCCGCGTGGCTTCGGTGCTGGTCCTGGCGTCGGCCGCGCGGGCGTCGGCCGAGCAGATCGCCTGGGCGTCGCCGCAGCTGCACGCCATCCGCAGCGACCCCTTTTTCCGCGGCGGCGACTACTACGCCGAGCCGGAAGGGCCGTTCCGCGGCCTCGGCATCGCGCGGCGGATCGCGCACGTCACCTACCGCAGCGAACCCGAGCTGGCCGAGCGGTTCGGCCGGGCCCACCAGGGTGCCGAGGACCCGCTGCGCGGCGGCCGGTTCGCCGTCGAATCCTATTTGGACCACCACGCGGACAAGCTGGCGCGGCGCTTCGACGCGAACAGCTACCTGGTGCTGACCGAGTCGATGAACACCCACGACGTCGGCCGCGGGCGCGGCGGCGTGGCGGCCGCGCTGGGCCGGGTGACGGCCCGATCGGTGATAGGGGGAGTCGACAGCGACCGGCTCTACCCGCTGTACCAGTCGGCGGAGATCGCGGCCGGGATCGCGGGGACGGCGGAGCCGTCGGTGGTGTCGTCGCCGTACGGCCACGATTCGTTCCTCATCGAAACCGGGCAGATCACGGCGCTGGTGAAGCAGCTGCTGGGCTGATCCTCCCCGCCCGGGCGGTTCAGGGGCCCCTAGTCGGAGACGGCTTCGGAAATCCAGGGGGCCACCGGCAGGTCGCGGTCCAGGCACTCCACCGAAAGCCGGATCGTCCAGCGCAGCGCCTGCAGGACGAGGCTGTCGACCTCGTCCGGCGCCGCGTTCGCCAGGGCGATTTCGACCTGCTCCTGTGCGGCTTCGGTGTTGCCGTGAACTTCCGCGAGCAGCGTCCGGACCGCGGTCCGCACCGGCGGGTCGGCCTGGTCGATCGAGACCTCTTCACCGTCTTCGTCGAAGACCTGGACCTTCACCGGGGCGCTGCCGCCGTCGCCGAGGGTGGACACCATCGCGCTGCACTCGCCGAAGAGCAGCAGCATCAGGGCCTTCGTCTCGTCCGCGCGGGCCTGCGGCTCGGCGGCCGAAGGGGCGACCTCGCCCAGCGCTTCGGCGTCGTCGCCGAGGCTCAACGCGGTCAACGCGCGCTGCGCCTTCTCGACGAGCCGGCGCTCCTGCTCGCTCCAATCCGGGTCCACGTGCCCCATCAAACACCAGCGACGCCCCTCGTGGGGATACCTTGATCCGCGGGTGGTCATCCCGCCGCGCGAAGGGCACCCAGCGCGAGCCGGCAGAGCAGTTCGGCGAGCTCACCGTCACCGAGATGGCGGTTGTACGGCGTCGAGTTGATCAACCCGAACACGGCGTGTGCCGCCGACCGCGCCTCCAGTTCCCCCAGCTCCGGGAGGGCTTCGCGGATCACCCGCACCCACACCTCGACGTACTGCCGCTGCAGCGCGCGCACCTGCTTGCGGTCGGTGTCGGTGAGGTTCGCGAGGTTGCGCTCCTGAACGGTGATCAGGGCCGGGTGCGAGAGCGCGAAGCCGACGTGGAACGCCACGAGCCCGGCCAGCGTGTCGTCCGGGTCGACCGGGCGGCTCGCCCACTCCGTGCCGCCGTCGAGCAGGTATTTGCTGATCGAGTTCAGCATCTCCCCGAGGATTGCGTCCTTGCTGCGGAAGTGCCGGTAGAGCCCGGGTCCGGAGATGCCGACCGCGGCCCCGATGTCGTCGATGCCGACGCCGTGGAAGCCGTGGTGGGCGAACAGTTCGGCGGCAGCGGACAGGATCTGTTCGCGCCTGTTCGCCTTCTCGCCGTTCACGAGAGGGGTGAAGTTGCCCGGCATCCAGCCATATTAGAGCGGCAGGTTAGCGAGCGCTAACAGTGTCGTGCTCGGCCCGGCGCGGCTGTGGTCCCCGTCCGGCTTGCGTTAGCCCCCCGGACGGGTGTTAACCAGCGTCAACGCGGCGTTTCATCCTTCCGGTGTGGGCCGAGTGGGTACCTACCGATACCTAGGGGTTCCTCGTGGGGCTTCCACCTGCTGTGCTATTTGCGTCGGCCCTGTCACAAAGGAGTGACCCATGGCTGTTCCCACCCGTAAGTTCCGGCGATCCCTCCTACGGTTGAGTACGGCCCTGGGGGCCGTTGTCCTTGCTTCTCTCGGCGTCACGGGCCTCGCCCAGGCCGCCGGGACCGTCTACGCCGCGGTCGGCGACTCCTACTCCTCGGGGGTCGGAGCCGGCAGCTACGGCAGTTCCGGGAGCTGCTACCGCAGCTCGAAGGCCTACCCGCAGCTGTGGGCCAACGCCCACAGCGGAACCTCGTTCACGTTCCTGGCCTGCTCCGGTGCCCGCACCGGCGACGTCATCAACCAGGCGAACTCGATCCCCGCTTCGGCCACGCTCGTCACGGTGACCGTCGGCGGGAACGACGCCGGGTTCAGCGACGTGATCCAGACCTGCACGCTGGGCAGTGACTCCGACTGCGTGAACCGCGTCAACACGGCGAAGACCTACGTCAACAACACGCTGCCGCCCCTGCTGACCAACACCTACAACGCGATCAAGGCCAAGGCGCCGGGTGCCCAGCTCGTCGTCCTGTCCTACCCGCGCTTCTACACCGTCCCCGGCTCCTGCTGGGTCGGGCTGAGCGACACCAAGCGCACGGCGATCAACTCGGGCGCCGACGCGCTCGCGTCGGTCATCCAGCAGCGCGCGGGGTCGGCCGGGGCGACGTTCGTCGACGTCCGGCCGTCGTTCGTCGGCCACAACATCTGCTCGTCGGCCGACGACTACCTGCACAGCCTCACCTGGCCGGTGATCGAGTCCTATCACCCGACCGTGGCCGGCCAGTCCGGCGGCTACTACGCCCCGCTGCGGGCGGCAATCGGCTGAGCGAGTCTGCGAAGGCCACCCCGGTCCGCCGGGGTGGCCTTTCCGTATTCCACGACTGCCGCATTCCAGCGACTGGACACCCACGTTAGCGGTCGCTAACATCGAGCCGGAGGTTAACGACCGCTAACGTCGAGGGAGCCCATGGACACGCCGGCACTGGGGACTTCGGCGTCCCCGGACAGCGAGGCTTACGCCCGCAACGCGACGTCGCACGCGGAGCTGGTCGAGGACCTCCGCAAACGTTTGGCGAGCGCCCGGCTCGGCGGGCCGGAGAAGGCGCGCACGCGGCACGTCGAGCGCGGCAAGCTGCTCCCGCGCGACCGCGTCGACACCCTGCTGGACCCGGGCTCGCCGTTCCTCGAGCTCTCGCCGCTGGCCGCGAACGGGCTGTACGACGACGAGGCGCCGTCCGCCGGGATCATCACCGGAGTGGGGCGCGTCTCCGGGCGCGAGTGCGTGGTCGTCGCCAACGACGCCACCGTCAAGGGCGGCACGTACTACCCGATGACCGTGAAGAAGCACCTGCGCGCCCAGGAGGTCGCGCTGCACAACAACCTGCCGTGCGTCTACCTGGTGGACTCCGGCGGCGCGTTCCTGCCCAGGCAGGACGAGGTCTTCCCGGATCGTGAACACTTCGGCCGGATCTTCTACAACCAGGCGACGATGTCCGCGCGCGGCATCCCGCAGATCGCCGCCGTCCTCGGGTCCTGCACCGCGGGCGGCGCGTACGTGCCGGCGATGAGCGACGAGGCCGTCATCGTCCGGAACCAGGGCACGATCTTCCTCGGCGGCCCGCCGCTGGTGAAGGCGGCGACCGGCGAGGTCGTCACGGCGGAGGAGCTGGGCGGCGGCGACGTCCACGCGCGGCAGTCCGGCGTCACCGACCACCTGGCCGACGACGACGCGCACGCGCTGCGGATCGTCCGGTCGATCGTGTCGACGCTCGGGCCGCGCGCGCCGCGGCCCTGGGACGTCCTCCCGACCGAAGCGCCCGCCGTCGACCCGGCCGAGCTGTACGGCGTCGTGCCGACCGACCCGCGCGTGCCCTACGACGTGCGCGAGGTGATCGCCCGGATCGTCGACGGCAGCCGGTTCGGCGAGTTCAAGAAGGAGTACGGCGCCACGCTGGTCACCGGGTTCGCCCGGATCCACGGCCACCCGGTCGGCATCGTCGCGAACAACGGCGTGCTCTTCGCCGAGTCCGCGATGAAGGGTGCGCACTTCATCGAGCTGTGCGACAAGCGCTCGATCCCGCTGCTGTTCCTGCAGAACATCACCGGCTTCATGGTCGGGCGCGCGTACGAAGCCGGCGGTATCGCCAAGCACGGCGCGAAGATGGTCACCGCCGTGGCCTGCGCGCGGGTGCCGAAGTTAACGGTCGTTATCGGCGGCTCCTTCGGCGCCGGCAACTACTCGATGTGCGGCCGGGCCTACTCGCCGCGGTTCCTGTGGATGTGGCCGAACGCGCGGATCTCGGTGATGGGCGGAGAGCAGGCAGCGTCGGTGCTGTCGACCGTCCGCCGCGACGCCATCGAAGGCCGCGGCGGCGAGTGGTCCGCCGAGGAAGAAGAGGCGTTCAAGGACCCGATCCGCGAGCAGTACGAGGCGCAGGGCAGCCCGTACTACTCGACCGCGCGGTTGTGGGACGACGGCGTCATCGACCCGGCGGACACCCGCACGGTGCTCGGCCTCGCCCTCTCGGCGGCGGCGAACGCGCCGCTGGCCGAGGTCAACTACGGCGTCTTCCGGATGTGAGGGGCATGTTCGACTCAGTTTTGGTCGCGAACCGGGGCGAGATCGCCGTCCGGGTCATCCGCACGCTGCGAGCCCTCGGCATCCGCGCGGTCGCGGTGTACAGCGACGCGGACGCCGACGCCCGGCACGTCCGCGAGGCGCACACGGCGGTGCGCATCGGGCCGGCGGAGGCGTCGAAGAGCTACCTGGACATCGCGGCCATCGTCGACGCCGCGGTGTCGTCCGGCGCGCAGGCCGTGCACCCGGGTTACGGCTTCCTGGCGGAGAACGCCGCGTTCGCGCGCGCCTGCGAGGCCGCCGGGCTCGTGTTCATCGGCCCGCCGGTGGCCGCGATCGACGCCATGGGCGACAAGATCCGCGCCAAGGCCACGGTGTCGAAGGCGGGTGTCCCGGTCGTGCCCGGTGCGTCCGATGTGGACATCCCCGAGGGTGGCTTTGCCGAGGCGGCCGCCAAGGTGGGCTACCCGCTGCTGCTTAAGCCGTCGGCCGGCGGTGGCGGCAAGGGCATGCGGCTGGTGCACGCCCCCGAGGAGCTGGACGCGGCGATCGAGTCCGCGCGGCGCGAGGCCAAGGGGTCCTTCGGCGACGACACGCTGCTGATGGAACGGTTCGTCACCACGCCGCGGCACATCGAGATCCAGGTGCTCGCCGACACGCACGGCACCGTCCTGCACCTCGGCGAGCGAGAGTGCAGCCTGCAGCGGCGGCACCAGAAGATCATCGAGGAAGCGCCGTCGGTGCTGCTCGACGAGGCCACCCGCGAGAAGATGGGCTCGGCGGCGGCCGAGGCCGCGCGCTCGGTCGGCTACGTCGGCGCGGGCACCGTCGAGTTCATCATGTCGGCGAAGAACCCGGACGAGTTCTTCTTCATGGAGATGAACACCCGGCTGCAGGTCGAGCACCCGGTCACCGAGCTGGTCACCGGCCTGGACCTGGTCGAGTGGCAGGTCCGGGTGGCCGCCGGGGAACACCTTTCGCTCGACCAGGAAGACGTCGTCCTCAATGGACACGCCGTCGAAGCGCGGGTGTACGCCGAAGATCCGGCGCGCGGGTTCATCCCGACCGGCGGCACCGTTCTGGCGGTGCACGAGCCGGCCGGCGACGGCGTCCGCGTCGATTCGTGGATGACGCCCGGCGCCGTCATCGGCTCGAACTACGACCCGATGCTGGCCAAGGTCATCGCCTGGGGCCCGGACCGCGCGTCGGCGCTGCACCGGCTCGACCTGGCGCTGGCCGACACGGCGTTGCTGGGCGTCGGCACGAACACCGCGTTCCTGCGCGCGCTGCTGGCCGACGCCGACGTCCGCGCCGGCCGGCTCGACACCGAGCTGGTCGACCGGCGGCTGTCCGAACTCGTTTCCTCCGACGTGCCCGCGGAGTTCTTCGTCGCGGCCGCGCTGGACCGGTTCCTGCAGCTGCAGCCCACGGGCCCCGTCGTGGACCCGTGGGACGTGCCGGACGGCTGGCGGATGGGCGGCTCCGGCGGGGTGACGTTCCGGCTGAAGTCCGGCACCGCCCGGGCGGTGGTCCGGGTGCAGGGCACGCCGTCGTCGGCGACGGTGTTCGTCGGCGACGACGAGCCGGTGGTGGTTTCGGCCCGGCGTGACGGCGACGTGCTCGAAATCCGGCACACCGGCGGCTTCCACCGCTACCGCCAGGCGTGCGGTCCTGACCGGACGGTCTGGCTGTCCCGCGACGGGCTCGGGTTTCCCTTCGGGGAGCAGGAGTTCGTGCTGGCGTCACGCGGCGAGGCCGCGGGGGCGGGCCCGGTCACCAGCCCGATGCCGGGCACGGTGCTCGTGGTGAAGGTCGCGGCGGGAGACGTCGTGAAGGCCGGGACACCGTTGCTGGTCGTCGAAGCGATGAAGATGGAGCACACGGTCACCGCGCCGATCGACGGCGTGGTCAGCGAACTCCCCGTCCGGACCGGCCAGCAGGTCGCGCTGGACGAAACCCTTGCCGTAGTCACCCCCCAAGAGGAGCAGCCGTGATCGACTTCCGCCTGGACGAGGAGTACGAGTCGCTCCGCAAGACCGTCGAGGACTTCGCGCACGCCGAGGTCGCTCCGGTGATCGGCGAGCTGTACGAGAAGGAAGAGTTCCCGTACGCGATCGTCGCGAAGATGGGGGAGATGGGCCTGTTCGGCCTGCCGTTCCCCGAGGAGTTCGGCGGCATGGGCGGCGACTACTTCGCGCTGTGCCTGGCCTTGGAGGAGCTGGCCCGGGTCGACTCGTCGGTCGCGATCACCCTGGAGGCCGGCGTTTCCCTCGGCGCGATGCCGATCTTCCGCTTCGGCACGCAGGAGCAGAAGGAGCAGTGGCTGCCTTCGCTGTGCGAGGGCACCGCGTTGGGCGGCTTCGGCCTGACCGAACCGGGTGGTGGCTCGGACGCCGGGGCGACGCGCACGCGGGCCGCGTTGGACGGTGACGAGTGGGTCGTCAACGGCAGCAAGGCGTTCATCACGAACTCGGGCACGGACATCACCAAGCTGGTCACCGTGACGGCGGTGACGGACGTGATGGAGAACGGCCGCAAGGAGATCTCGGCGATCCTCATCCCGTCGGGCACGCCGGGCTTCGAGGTGGCGCCGAAGTACTCGAAGGTCGGCTGGAACTGTTCGGACACGCACGAACTGTCCTTTTCGGACGCTCGGGTCCCGGCGGAGAACCTGGTCGGCGTACGGGGCCGCGGGTACGCGCAGTTCCTGTCCACTCTGGACGAAGGCCGGATCGCCATCGCGGCCGTGTCGGTGGGTCTGGCGCAGGGCTGCGTGGACGAGTGCCTGAAGTACGTGAAGGACCGCGTCGCGTTCGGCAAGCGGATCGGCGAGTACCAGGCGATCCAGTTCAAGATCGCCGACATGGAGGTGCGCACGCACACGGCCCGGCTGGCGTACTACCAGGCGGCGTCGAAGATGCTGCGTGGCGAGCCGTTCAAGAAGGAGGCGTCGATCGCGAAGCTGGTGGCGTCCAACGCGGCCATGGACAACGCGCGCGACGCGACGCAGATCTTCGGCGGCTACGGGTTCATGAACGAGTTCCCGGTGGGCCGCTTCTACCGCGACGCGAAGATCCTGGAGATCGGCGAGGGCACCAGCGAGGTCCAGAAGATGCTGATCTCGCGCCACCTCGGCGTGGCCTGACGACGGCGACCGCCGCCCCGCGCGGGGGCGGCGGTCCCGGCCTCACTGCGGCTGTTGCTGCTTCTTGTCTTCCTCGGCCCACGCCGCTTCCGCCTGCATCTGGATGTCGGTGAGCCCGCGGTCGACCTGCACGATGTCCTTGCCCGCCCAGCCCACGAAGTTCTTCGAGCTCTTGGCGTCGGAAAGCGCCTTCAGCATCGGGTAGTAGTCCGGGTGCTTGGCCTTCAGCCAGTCGTCGACGAACTTCATCTTCTTGTAGCTGTCGCCGAACTTGGTCTTCAGCCAGTCCTCGTGCTTCTTGATCGTGGAGATGTCGTGGTCGCTCAGGTGCGACTTCGGCGGCGTCGGCTTGGGCGGTTCCGGCGGCTTCGGCAGCGGCCGCGAGAAGTTCGGCGTGGTGCCGTCACCCGGGGGCCGGGTGCTCGGCGTGCCGCCACCGGTGGTCGGCGGGCCGTCGTGGGTGACCGCGGTGCCCGGCGGTGGCAGCGGCCGCGAGAAGTTCGGGGTCGTGCCGTCGCCCGGTGGCCGGGTACTGGGCGTGGCGCCGCCGGTGGTGGGCGGGCCGTTGTGGGTGATCGCGGTGCCCGGCGGCGGCACCGGCGTCAGCTCGTGCCCCGCGCCCGAGGAGCCCGGCTTTCCCTTGACCAGCTTCGAAAGCCCGGTGAGCCGCGCCAGCGTGCGGCCGGCGTACGCGACGACCTTGGCGAGCTTCGCCATCATCGCCGCGACCTGCACCGAGACCGTCGCCACGCACTTGGTCACCCCGACGGCGATCGACGCGCCGAAGGTGGGGATGGCCAGCGCGAGCGCGATCAGCATCGTGGAGATGATGTCGCCGAGGATCGTCGTGATGATGTCGCGCAGCAGCGAGCGGACGGCGCCGATCAGCGCCCCGGTGGTCTCGACCATGTAGCCGGCGACGTCGGCCGCCTTGGCGTTGGCGTCGATCCAGCCCTTCCGGTCGTTGATCGACTTGAGGAAGCTGTCGTAGCCCTTGCCCTGCCAGTGGGTGATCGTCGCCTGGAGCGTCTTGTCGAGCTCTTCGCCGGTGTTGCGCAGGCTTTCGCCGATCTTGTGGAGCTCGTTGGCGACCTTCGTGACTTCGGACGGGTTGCCCGCGACCTGGTCGAGCGGCCACTTCAGGAACGACACGTGCTCGATCAGCCAACCCAGCCCCGCGGCGATGAGCTTCGCCAGCGGGTCCATCGCGAACGCGACGGTGTCGAGGACGGCGCTGATGACGTTGATGCCCAGCTCGACGCTGACGGCCGCGAGGTCGCCGCCGTGCTCGGTCTGGACCTTGCCGATCGAGTCGCCGACCTGCTTCCAGCTGTCGAAGACGCCGGCGCCGGTCGTGGAGTTCGACGCCGTGATGGGAACGGTCACTTGCCCAGCTCCGTCTCGAAGGTGCTCAAACCCTGTGCCGTGTTCGAGTCGTGGGTCGCGTACGTTTCGGCCGCCTTGGTCAGGTCGGCGGCGGACTTGCCGATGTCGCCGACGAGGTTGTTGATCTCGCCGGTGATCACCGCCATCGTGACCCGCGAAGGCACGGCGAGCACCTGCGCGAGCAGGATGCCGAACGCGGCGTTGTCGAACCCGTTGGCGGCCTGCATCCGGTTCGCGGCGTCCTGCACCGCCGGTTGCGTGGTGCCCGACAGGAACTGGCTGAACTTCTGCAGCTCGGCCGGGTCGACCGAGAAACCTGCTCCGGAAACCACCCGTTCTCCTCCGTACTACCAGGGGTTGCTTTCGCCGTCGTCCTCGTCCGGCCGGGGCCGGGGACGACGACGCGGTGGACCTTGCTGCGGGGGCGGCGGCCCGGGTGGCGGCCGGTGCGCCGGCGGCCGATCCTCGGCTTCCTGCTCCGGCATGAAGACTTCGCGCTTGCCCGGGGGCGGCGGTCCCTCGTCGGGTTCGGGGGCCGGCAGGAACTCGTCGAGCAGCTCACGGGCCGCCGAGTTCTCGCCGACCATGCCGCTGAAGGCGTCGGCGACCTCGGCGGAGACCTTCTGTTGCGCCCGGCCGATCAGCTGCAGCACCGTGGCGGAAAGGGCTTGCGGGGGCCGTTCGTAGGCGCGGGGGCCGAACCGGAGGTCCTGCAGCACGCCGCTCGGGCCGACGGTGACCGTGATCGCCCCGTCCGGTGACTGCACGGTGGCGACGGCGGAACGCAGTTTCTCCTGCGCGGCTGCGGCTTTCGCCTGGATTTCCTCGAGTTCGACGGTGAACGCGGCCAGCGGGTCACCGGCGGGTCCTGGCTGTGTCAATTTGTCCTCGTCGCGAGAGAGGTGGTGAACGGGAGAAGTCAATCAGCGTTGCCTGAACTCCGGATGACACGGACCGAGCCACCGGCTGAACGCGGTGGCCACCTCCCGCTGGACACCAATACTTATACCGGTATAGTTATCGCCATGGTCGAGATCAAAACCGAAGCCGAGCTGGCGGTCATGCGCGAAGCCGGCCGAGTCGTGGCGCAGACACTGGACGCGGTCAAGGAGGCTGCCGCGATCGGCGTCTCCCTGCGCGAGCTGGACGAGATCGCCGCGCAGGTGATCAGCGAAGCCGGCGCCAAGCCGTCGTTTCTGCACTACCAGCCGCGGTCGGCGCCGACGCCCTACCCCGGCGTCATCTGCACCAGCGTCAACGACGTCGTCGTGCACGGCGTCCCGACGGCGTACCGCATCCAGGACGGCGACCTCGTCAGCATCGACTGCGGCGCGATCGTCGACGGCTGGAACGGTGACGCGGCGATCAGCTTCGTCGTCGGCACGGCCGACCCGGCTGATCTATCACTGATAGAGGCGACCGAGCGCGCGCTCGCGGCCGGCATCGCCGCCGCGCAACCGGGAGCGAAGCTCGGCGACATCTCGTACGCGATCGGTGCCGCCGGGCGCGCGTCGGGCTACGGCATGCTCGAGGACCACGGCGGCCACGGCATCGGCCGCGCGATGCACGAAGAACCGCACCTGCCGAACGAGGGCCGCGCGGGCCGCGGCATGCGCCTCAAGCCGGGACTCGCGCTGGCGATCGAGCCGATGCTCACCCGGGGCGGCGACGCCTACCGGCACGCCGAGGACGGCTGGTCGCTGCTCACCGTCGACGGCAGCCGCGCCGCTCACGTCGAGCACACCATCGCGATCACCGAAGACGGCCCGCGGGTGCTCACCGTGCGGTAGACAGAGGAAATGGACAACACCGTCATCCGATCGGGTGACTCCGGGGACGCCGACACGCTGCTGCGCTTCTTCGACGAAGCCGTCGAGTGGCTCGTCGCGCGCGGCAGCTCTAAGCAGTGGGGGACCGAACCGTGGAGCCGCGTCCCCCGGCGCGTCGAGCGGGTCAAGGGCATGGCCGCGGACCCGGGCCTGCGCATCGCGGTCGTCGACGGCGAGGCTGCCGGCGCGCTGATCGTCTCGGAGGAGCACGACCCGCACGTCCCGGCGGTTAACGAGCGTGAACTGTATGTCCGATTGCTGATCACGTCCCGGCGGTTCACCGGGCGGCGCGTCGGCGGGCGCCTCATCGAGTACGCGCTCGACGAGGCGCGGCGGCGCGGCATCGACCTCGTGCGCGTCGACTGCTGGGCCGGCGGCGACGGCGAACTGCAGCGGTACTACGAGGGTCACGGGTTCGAGCCGACCGTGCAGTTCGCCGTCGACGACTGGGTCGGTCAGGTGTTGCAGCAGCGCGTGGGGTAGCGCGACGCGGCGCGACGGGCGACACTGTTGACGCGGTGCCAACAGACGGAGGAGTCGCCATGGCCGAGGAGTTCGCGGGCAAGGTCGTCGTCATCACCGGCGGCGGGCAGGGCATCGGCGCGGCGACCGCGTCGGCGCTGTCCCGGCTGGGCGCGAAGGTGGTGATCGGCGACCTCGACCAGGTCCGGGCCGAGAAGACCGCTGGCGAGCTCGGCGCCGACGCGCTGCCGCTGGACGTCACCGACATCCGCGGCTTCACCGAGTTCCTCGACGAGGTCGAACGCCGTCACGGCCGGATCGACGTGCTGATCAACAACGCCGGCATCATGCCGCTCGGCGAGCTCGAGTCGGAGAGCGACGCGACGACCCGGCGTCAGCTGGAGATCAACCTGCACGCCGTCATCCACGGCACCCGCGAGGCGGTGCGGCGGATGCGGCCGCGGCGCAGCGGGCACATCGTCAACATCGCCTCGTTCGCGGGCAAGGCCGGCTTCCCCGGCGCGGCCACCTACTGCGCCACCAAGCACGCCGTCGTCGGGCTGTCCGAGGCGGTGCACCTGGAACTGCACGGCAGCGGCGTGCACGTCTCGTGCGTGATGCCGGCGATCGTGCGGACGGAGCTGGCGAGCGGCCTCGGCGAGGCGAAGCTGTTCAAGTCCTCGCGGCCGGAAGATGTGGCCGATGCCATCGTATCCACGCTGCGCAAGCCTCGTTTCGACGTCTACGTGCCCCGCTCGGTGGGCACTATGGGCAAGCTCACCCGGCTGCTCCCGCGGAGGTTCGGTGAAGTGCTCTCGCGGGCGCTGAAGGCGGACCGGCTTTTGGCTTCGGCAGCCCATTCCCCGGCCCGCGCGGCCTACGAAGCGCGGGCCGCCGAAAGTGCCCCGGGAACGGGCGCGGAGTAACTCGGACGGCCTAGCGACCGTCCGATTTGGACGTGCTTGCCGGGTGCTTGCGGGCAGTACGCTGTTGAGTCCGCCCGCTTCGCCCGGCAAGATTGCCTCCGAGTCCGTTTCCAGGAGGCGCGAGAACAATGGCTTCACCACCCGCACGGCTGGCCGCCGCGGCGTCGAACGTGGTCGGCAAGGTGCTGCACGGCGGCGTCGCCGACCTGCGCCCGATGCCGCGGGTGCTGATCGACCAGGGCCCCAACCGGTCGCTGTACCGGATGACGCACAGCAGCCGCCCGGTGTCCGGGCCGCCGGTCCTGCTGGTGCCGCCGCTGGCCGCGCCGGCGATCTGCTTCGACCTGCGCCGCGGCTGCAGCCTGATCGAGCACCTGGTCGAGGGCGGCCGCAACGCCTACCTCGTCGACTACGGCATGGTCGCGTTCTCCGACCGCCGCCTGGGCATCGAGCACTGGATCGACGAGGTGCTGCCGCGGGCGATCCGCAAGGTGAGCGCGGACGCGGGCGGCCAGGCCGTGCACCTGGTGTCGTGGTCGCTCGGCGGCATCTTCTCGTTGCTGGTGAACGCCGACCAGCCGGACCTGCCGATCGCGTCGATCACCGCGATCGGCTCGCCGGTGGACTTCACGGCGATCCCCATCGTGGCCCCGTTCCGCCCGCTGGTCGACCTGACCAACGGCCACCTCCTGACCCCGATCTACCGCGTGTTCGGCGGCGCACCGTCCTATTTGGTCAGCCGCGTCTTCCGCGCGACGGGCATCAGCAAGGAAATCACGAAGCCCCTGGCGATCCTGAAGAACCTCGACGACCGCGACTACCTCGCCCAGATCGAGGCGGTCGACCACTTCATGAGCAACATGTACGCCTACCCCGGGCGCACGTTCGGCCAGCTGTACCACCGCCTGTTCCGCACGAACGACCTGGCGGAGGGCAAGGTGGACCTCAACGGCCGCATCATTTCCCTGTCGTCGGTCCGCGTGCCGGCCCTGGTGGTGGCGGGCGAGAACGACACGATAGCTCCGCGCCCGTCGGTGGAGCGGGTGGTGGAGCTCCTGGACAAGGCCCCGGAAGTCCGCTTCAAGACGGCTCCTGGTGGCCACCTGGGCGTCCTGACCGGGAGGAAGGCCCGCGGCACGACTTGGCGCTATCTGGACGAGTTCCTGGACGACCAGGTCGCTGGTTCCTGAGCGCAGAAAGGTGCCCCTCATGGCGTTTCGCCGTGAGGGGCCCCTTTGTGACGTCTACTTGAGTTCCGCCGACGTCTTCCCGAGAATCCGCCGCGCGACGATGAGCTGCTGGATCTGCTGCGTCCCCTCGAAGATGTCCAGGATCTTCGCGTCCCGCGCCCACTTCTCGAGCAGCGACTCCTCGCTGTACGCCCCGGTCAGCTCGACGCACTTCAGCGCGATCTCCACCACCGAGCGCCCCGCCTTGGCCTTCGCCATCGACGCCTGCAGGGAGTTCGGCTTGCGGTTGTCCGCCATCCACGCCGATTCCAGCGTCAGCAGGTACGCCGACTCGTAGTCCGCTTCCAGACGGAGGAACTCCGCCGCGGCCGCGTGCTGGGCGTTTGCCGGGCGGTCGTAGTCGATCTCGACTCCGGCGGCGGTGAGGATCTCGCGCGTCTCGTCCAGAGCTGCCCGGGCCACGCCGATCGCCATCGCCGCCACCAGCGGGCGGGTGTTGTCGAACGTCTGCATGACGCCCGCGAAACCCTTGGCCGTGTCGATCTCCGGTGTGCCCAGCAGGTTTTCGCGCGGCACGCGGCAGTTCTCGAAGCGCAGCACCGCCGTGTCCGAAGCGCGGATGCCGAGCTTGTGCTCGGTGCGCACCACCTCGAAGCCCGGCGTGCCCTTCTCCACCACGAACGACTTGATCGCCGCGCGGCCCTTGGACTTGTCCAAGGTCGCCCACACGACCACCGCGTCCGCGCGCTCGCCCGACGTCACGAAGATCTTCTCGCCGTTCAGCACGTAGTGGTCGCCATCCAGCTTCGCCGTCGTGCTGACCGCCGCCGAGTCCGAGCCGAAGGACGGCTCGGTGATCGCCATCGCCGCCCACATGCCGGCGAACCGCTCGAGCTGCTCGTCCGTCGCCACCGAGCCGATCGCCGCGTTGCCCAGGCCCTGGCGCGGCATCGACAGCAGCAGGCCGACGTCGCCCCAGCACATCTCGATCGTGCCGAGGACGACGTTCAGGTTGGCGCCGTTGCGGTTGCCCTTCTCCTTTTCGTCGGAGCCGGAGCGGCGCACACCCGCCGCGCCCGCGCCGCCCTCGCCGGAGGAGTTGAGGCCGTCCAGCAGCGCCGCGAACATGTCGAGCTCGGCCGGGTACGTGTGTTCCGCGCGGTCGTACTTGCGCGAGATCGGCCGGAACACCTCGGCCGCGGCCTGGTAAGCCTGGTTGATCAGCGCGCCGGCCTTCTTCGGAACTTCCAGGTTAATCATCGTTAACGCCTTTCAGAAGCTTAGAGAAGGACGGCGCCTTCCATGACGCCGATGGCGCGCAGGTCCCGGTACCAGCGCTCGACCGGGTGCTCCTTGACGAAGCCGTGCCCGCCGAGCAGCTGCACGCCCGCGCTGCCGATCTGCATGCCCTTGTCCACGGCCAGCTTCCGCGCCAGCGCAACTTCGCGGGCGTAGGACTTGCCCTGCTCCGCCCGCGCCGCCGCGCGCAGCGTCACCAGGCGCAGGCCCTCCAGCTCGATCGCGATGTCGGCGACGGAGAACGCCACCGCCTGCCGGTGGCTGATCGGCTCGCCGAACGCCACCCGCTCGTTGACGTAGGGGACGACGTAGTCGAGGACGGCCTTCGCGGTGCCGGCGGCCAGCGCGGCCCAGCCGAGCCGCGACAGCCGCACCACCTCGGCGAAGACGTCCGCCTTCCCGCCGCCGAGCAGCGCGCCCGCCGGCAGCGCCACCTGCTCCAGGTGCAGCCGGCCCGTCGCGGCGCCGCGCAGGCCCATCGCCGGCTCGGTCTCGATGGACACGCCCGCGTTCGACGACTCGACGAGGAACAGCGCCGGGCCGCGGCCTTCCAGGTCGGCCGACACGATGAACAGCTCCGCCTGCGTCGCGCGCGGGACCAGCGTCTTGACGCCGTCGAGCTGGTAGCCCTTCGGGGTGCGGCGCGCCTTCGCTGCCGGCTTGAAGGGGTCGTACAGCGCTTTCTGTTCCTGCAAGGCCAGCGCCGCGGCCGGCACGTGCTCGCCGACGAACGCCGGCAGGTAGTCCGCCTGTTGCTGCTCGTCGCCCCAGCTGACCAGCGCGGTGCTGACCGCGGACGGCGCGAGCACCGCGACGGCCAGGCCGAGGTCGCCGTGGGCAAGCGCTTCCGCGACGAGCGCGTTGGTCACCACCGAGCGTTCCGTGCCGACGCCGCCGAGCTCCTCGGGGATGCCGACCAGGCTGATGCCCAGCTCCGCGGCCCGCGTCAGCAGCCCTTCGGGTGCCGCGAGCTTGGCGTCGGCGTCCGCGGCGGCCGGGCGCAGCTGCTCGGCGGCGAACTCCGTCACCGTCTCCACGATGAGCTGCTGGTCCTCGGTCGGCGTGAGGTCGAACAGCCCGGTGTCGGCGGCCGGGGCCAGCCGGGCGGGCTTGCCCAGCTTCTGCACCGACTTGAACGACCGGGTCGCCGCGCCCGCGACGCGGAAGCCGTTGCGGGTTCCCGCGGTGACCAGGCCCTCGAGCGGCTTGCGCAGCCCCGCCCGATCGACGACCTTGCTCCCGGCCAGCCGGGTCAGCGCGGACAGGCCCCAGCCCATCGCGTCCCGTTTCCTTGGCGCAGCCATGTGGCCCTCCATCCCGTTACCTACTCGCGAGTAGGTTAACCCGCGAGGCGGGATCGCGCCAGTGCGGGGTCGGTTACGAGTGGGCGGTGTGCACGTTCTTGCGCCATTCGGCGAAGCGCAGCCGTTCGAAGGTGATGAGCCCGAGCACGACCCCGGCGACGACCAGCAGCAACACGGCGGCGGGCACGTGCTCCAGCAACGGCGTCGCCGCGACCAGCAGCACGCCGACGACCAGCCGCTGGTGGTTCCAGCTGCCGAGGTTGCGCTTGCGCAGGGAGCTGAGCGCGATCAGGTAGAGCGCGAGGCCGCCGGTCAGCGTCCAGATCGGCACGCCGTGCAGCGCTTCACCGGGGGTGTGGTGCTCGGTGTCGGCGAGGTAGAGGAGGGACTTCTTCAGGCCGAGCGCGACCAGCACGATCCCGGCGATCAGCGGCAGGTGCAGGAAGGTGTAGGAGTCGGTGGCGAGCTTCGCGCGCTCGATGCCGGTCGCGCGGGTCAGCCGGTGCTCGGAGACGCGCGCGACGACGTCGAAGTACGCCCACCACATCCCCGCGGCCAGCGCGAGCCCGCACACGGCCCCGCCGGCGATCAGCCACGACATCGGCAGCGCCCCGATCCCGATGCCGATCGCCACGATCGACTCCCCGAGCGCGATGATCACGATGAGCCCGAACCGCTCGGCGAAGTGCGCGGGCGCGTTGAGCCGCCACCCTTCCGGCCCGGCGAGGTAGACGTTGAGGTAATCGATTCCCAAGGCCGCCGCCCACAACCCCAGCTGCCAGGGCCCGCTCAGGAACGCGGCCACCCCGAGCAGCCCGACACTCGGCAGCAACCCGACGAACATCTTGAGCAGAACCCGCCGCAACCCCGGATCGTGCTGCGCGGCACCCAAGTAGGCAACGAGGTGCAACAGCCGCACGAGCGCGTAGCAGACGACGAACAGCGCGGGCGCGTAGAGCCCACCGGGATGATCGACGAAGGCTTCCGGGATGGTCAGCGACACCAGGAACATCACGCCCATGGCCCCGAACATCGCCAGCCGCGCGACCCCGTGGTCGACGTGGATGGTGTTCCCGAGCCAGGCGTAGCTGCACCAGCACCACCAAAGAACGGCGAGCATGGCCAGCCCCTGCCCCACCCCGACGGGGCTCAGGTGGTCGGCCATCAGCTGGGTGGTCTGGGTGATGGCGTAGACGAAGACCAGGTCGAAGAACAGCTCGATGGTCGAGACGCGGTGGTCTTCATCCGCGCTCACCAGGTGCAGGCGTCTCGTGGGCACGACGAATTATGGACGAAACAAGGTCAAGAAGGTCCGGTTTCCGCGTAACGCCCTGCGCGAACATGGCCGAGCGTGCAGGGGTCTGGGACAATGACGGCGGGACGTGGGGAGGGTGTCGTGGTTTCCTATCCAGCCGCGCTGCACCGGACGATCATGGCCGTGGACGTCGCCGGGTACAACAACCCGAGCCGGACCATGGCGCACCTGCGCGAGGTACACGAAGGCCTGTGGCGGGTCCTCAAGGGCTGCTTCGCCGAGACGGGCATCCCGTGGGACGCCTGTTTCGTGGAGAACACCGGCGACGGCGCGATGATCCTGCTGCCGCCCGAGGTCGCGAAGGCGGATCTGGTCGCCGGACTTCCGGCTCGTATGCGCGACGAGCTGCGTCGCCACAACCACGTGCACGCGGAAGAGGCCCAGGTGCGGCTCCGTCTGGCCCTGCACGCGGGTGAAGTGGCGGAGGGCAGCCACGGTTCGGTCAGCAAAGCCGTGAGCTTCACGTTCCGCATCCTCGAAGCACCCGAAGCCAAGGTGGCGCAGAACGAAGCGAAGGCCGACCTGGCGCTGATCACGTCGGACCTGCTCTACCAGGACGTCGTCAGCCAGGATGCGGCCGCCGACCCCGGTGGGTACCGGCGGATCCCGGTGAAGGTGAAGCCGGGGGAGAACGCGGCATGGGCGTGGCTCCGCCTCCTCGGTGTCCAGGAGGACAGTACCGAGCCGAGCGCCGCGCCGGAGCCGGCTCGTGTCGCGCACGCGCGCAACAACCTGTTCCCCGATCTCGTCGAAGCCCTGCTCGCCGTTCCGTGCGTGCGGAACCCGCAAAGCAGGCGCTTGCTGTTGGAGGTTTTCCCGCGCCGGGAGATCGCCGACGTGGTCCCCTACCATTCGGAGGACCGGTTGCACGTGATCGCTCTCGCGAGAACGTGTCAGCGTTTCGACGGTGGTTTGCCGGACCTGCTGACCGCGGTCCGCACCCTGGAACCGGAATCGCCCCAGGTGCGGCACTTGGCGCTGATGATCAGGGAATGGCCGCACCGTGCGGAGAACTGATCGGGCGTGTCCATCTTTTGCCCTTCTGCGGGCGGGGTGACTGGGTAAACTCACGATCTTCGGGGGCGCTCGGGCGGGGCGGGAGGTGGTTCCTCAGGTGGTGGCCAGGCGAGAGCGTGCCGGACTCGGCATAGCGGTGCGCAAAGCGGTGGTGGACGCATTGGTCGCCGCGGGTTTCGCCGACGAGTTGCCCATCCGCTCGCTGCTCATCGGCGAGCTGAGGAATGTGCTCGGTGATTCGTTCACGGTTCCGGACCAGCTGAGCGGGCGGGATCAGCTGGTGGCCATCGTGAACACGTGCGACCGATCCGACGCGATGGACGCCTTGGTCGACGTCCTCGAATTCCTTCGTCCCGGAATCCCGTCGTGGTCCCGGTTGCGGCGGCTGGTTTCCTCGATCCGGGTGTTCGACGTGGTTTCCCAGCAGCAGCAGGAGGCCGTGCGGCCCCTGCTCACCGGACTCCGGCCGCGCACCATGCCGCTGGCCGCACGTCAAGCCGCCGGAAACGTCGTGCCCCTGCCCCGGTTCGAGGACGCGTGGTCGGCGTTCTGCCAGTTGGCCGACCTGAACTCGGCGCCGGGTGAGCTGCCGCCCGCCGTGTCCTTCGTCGAGCTGATTTCCTCCGAATACCAAGATCCCCTGCGCGCGAATCTGCGAGCTTGGACCACCGCGCAGGCCCGGCGCCTTCGACAGGACGCGGCACTGCGTGAGTTGCGTGACCACGAAGGGGCCAATCCGCTCGAAGAGGGAAAGCTCCACCTGACGATCGTGGTGGAACCGGACGGTATCGACGCCGGCCGGTTCGAGGTCTCACCATGGCGTCAAGACGATCCGGGGCAATGGCCACCCCGCCGCGGCGAGACCGTGCTCGTGGCGGCCGCGGATCTGGAGGGGGCCGTCAGTTCCCTGATCGCGGCGGCGGAAGAGGCGTGGTCCGGGTTGTCGACCCAGGCCGCGCTGGAGTTCGTGCTGCCCAGGGCGCTGCTGAACTTGCCGGTGCACGCCTGGGCCACCGACCGTGCGCACGGCGACACCCGGCCGCTCTTCCTGTCCTACCCCGTGGTGCTGCGTTCGCTGGAACGGCTGAGCGCGCCCCAGTACCACCGCAGGTGGCGGCTGCGCTGGTCGGTCCTCGTCGCAGATCCCTCCGTGGAGCGCGTCTATTTCTGCCACGTCAAAGACGTGGAAGAACGGTTCGGCCTGGATACCATCCTCAGTGACGAGCAATGGGTGATGATGGTCCTGACGGAGGCCCCGTCCAGTGAACCGGACTCCGAGCATGATCAGCTTTTCGCGGCGCTGCGCGCAGGTGTTCCTGTCGTGCTGTGGCACCCGACTGCATCTACGGATGCCCTTCGCGAAGTGGTAGCCTGGTTGGCCAACAGCAAAGGATTGGGGGACTTGCCTTCTTCGCGGACGCGGAAGTCTCGAACGGGCCGCCATCCTGAGCCGGGATTGCCATTCGACAGTGAACTCTTGCGTGATCTGGTGGTGTTGTGGGACGACCCGGATCGAATCCTTCCGTGCTTCGGAGGAGCTTCGGGCCGCGCGCTGAACGGGGGAGCGGTGCATGAGCGTGACCGAACACCCTGACGGACCACCCGATTGGTGGGTCTACCGGGGTACCGGGCGGCCGCCGCACGACATCGATCCCGTCAAGCTGATACCGGCGGCTCCGCCGTGGCGGCGGTTCGCGGATCTGCCCGAGTCCGACGTGACCCCGCCGGACGACGGGGAAGCGAGCCGGCGGATCGGCACCGAATACCACCTTTCGGGCGCGCTGGTCGACACACGCGAAGTCGAGATGGTCAACGCCGCGTTGTACTTGCGACGGCCACTGCTGGTGACCGGCAGGCCGGGAAGCGGCAAATCCAGCATTGCGTACAAGATCGCCAGGGAACTCGGTCTGGGGCGGGTGTTGCGGTGGCCGATCACGTCGCACACCACATTGCGGCAGGGTCTCTACGAATACGATGCCATCGCTCGCGCACAGGCTGCCGGCAGCCGTCTGCCCTCCTCGGGTGAGCGGAATGGCGCAACGGGTGAACCCCCGATCGGCGAATTCATCCGGCTGGGGCAACTGGGGACGGCTTTCCTGCCGCGCCGGCGTCCGCGAGTGCTGTTGATCGACGAATTGGACAAGTCCGACTCCGAGCTCCCGGACGATTTGCTGAGCCTGTTCGAAGACGGTGAGTTCGACATTCCGGAACTCGCCCGGGCCGCCCGCCGGACGAGCGTCGTCGACGTGTTCACGGCCGATCGTGCGCAGAAAGCCGAGATCACCGACGGGGTGGTGCGGTGCGCTGCTTTCCCCGTCGTGGTGATCACTTCCAACGGGGAACGGGAGTTCCCGCCGGCGTTCCTCCGCCGTTGCCTCCGGTTCGAAACGGGGGACCCGGACATGGGACAACTCGCCGCGATGGTCGCCTCGCACGCCTTGAACCCGGCTGACTCGTCGCGTCCGGACCTGGTGGCGGAGTTCGTCGAGCGCAGCGCCGCGCTCGGCGGCCTTCCCTCGGACAAGCTGCTGGAGGCGGTGTTCCTCGCGACCTCGGGCGTCTACCGCAAGAACGACGAGTCCTGGCAGCGTCTGATGGACGCGCTGTGGCGGCAGTTGAACAGCCTGGTGCCGTGACATGGCAGCGGGCGTACCCGGAGGCGTTCCGGACGCCCATGACCTGACGTGGCGCGAGGTGGCCGACGCCCTCTGGCTGACGTCCGCTATTCAGGGCATCGGGCCGGGCCGAGCGGGTGAATCCAGCCCGCCGGCTGCTTCGGAGAGCGAGCCGGATCGGCGGGAGCCGGCGAACCGGCCCCCGGCGCCGCCCGATCGTGCGGTGGACGACCCGTCGTCCGCTGACGACCCGCGTCGGCCCGAGCCGGCCGGAGACGCGGCTCGAGAGGATCCACCGGAAGCCGGCCCGCGCGGCCGGCGGCCCGGACGCGCGCCGGAGTTCAGCCCGCCTCCGGGAGTCCCGCAGCCCGTCGAGCCGCTGGCCGTCAAAGTCCGAACGAAGACGCCCACCGCCCGGGCGGTGTTGTCGGACTCCGCCGCGTTCGCCCGCGCGTTGCAGCCGTTCAAACGCAAGGTGCGCTCGCGTCGACCGCGGGATGTCGAGCTCAGCGAGGGCCGGACGGCCGAACATGCGGCGGAAACCGGCAACTGGCTGCCGGTGCTGGTGCCGTCGCAGGTGCGGTGGCTGAACCTGACGGTGGTCCTGGACTCGGCGCCGTCCATGTCGTTGTGGCGTTCGCAGGTGAGTGCGTTCGTGGCGCTGCTCAAACGACGAGGCGGATTCCGCTCCGTCCAAGTTCGCCTGCTCGACACGGCGAAGAGCGGATACGCCGAGGACGGCACGGTGATCGCTCCCGTGCTCCGCGGGGGTACCCCGGACGCTCCGGCTCGGGGACCGGGCGAACTGCTTGACCCGTCGGGTGAACGCGTGATGCTGGTCGTCACCGACGGTGTCGGCGACGCGTGGCGTCGCGACCTCGTCTCACCGCTGTTGTCCGTGTGGGCCAAGGCGATGCCGGTCGCGGTCGTCCACCTGCTGCCGCAACGGCTCTGGTCGCGTGGCGGCTTGGACGTGCACCGCGTTGTCGTGTCGGCGGGCGGTCCCGTCGCGGCCAACGCCAAGCTCGGTGTGCGGCTGCAGGACGCGTGGCTGGATCCCGAAGGCGCGCTCGAGCTGCTGGCCGGCACCACGGTCGTCCCGGTGCTGGAGTTTTCTCCGCGCTGGCTCTCTTGGTGGGCGGACTTGACGGCCAGGGGGACCGGTGGCGAGCGCATCGCCAAGGCGCTGCTCGTCGGCGACAGGCCGAACGCCGCCGATCGCGAGCCGGTGGTGTCCCGGCGTGAATTCGCCTCGGCCGAGGAACAAGTCCGCGTTTTCCACGCCGACGCCTCGCCCCAGGCTTATCAGCTCGCCGTGTTGCTGGCCGCCGTTCCGGTCACGGTCGGTACCGCTCGCA
Source organism: Amycolatopsis sp. CA-128772 (assembly GCF_002904295.1). Taxonomy (GTDB): domain Bacteria; phylum Actinomycetota; class Actinomycetes; order Mycobacteriales; family Pseudonocardiaceae; genus Amycolatopsis. The sequence continues at coordinate 85,478 of NZ_PPHG01000014.1, read as the reverse complement.
CGTTGCAAGCCGAACTCGTGGCTGGGGCCGAGCTGTCGCATTTGACCGAAGTATTCGGCAGCGGGCTGCTGGAGCGGGTCGACGACGATACCGAATGGAACGCCGCGACGTGGGAGTTCGGCCCCCGGGTCCGGCAAATACTGCTGCGCGGGGCACGTCGATCCGAAACCGCTTCAGCCGTGATCACCGCTTCGCGGGAACACGCTCGTGAAGGCGGTGCGCTGGCACGGCTCCGGGACGCGGTTCTGGACCCCGATGCCACTCCTGATCCGGACCTCGCCACGGCCGCGGAACACGAGGTGGATCTCGAACGCGTTGTGATGCGCGCCTTGTCAGGTCCTTACCTGTCGCGCGCCGATCGTCTTCGAAGTGCGGAGAGTGCCGATCGCGTTCGCGTCAAGGGCACAGAGGGTACAGAGAGTACTGTGGGTTCGCGACCGGAGGAAAACCGCGTACCCGCCACGGAACGGCCATTGCCCGCTAGTATTCGGCTGGTGAGTGAAACCATGTCCCAGGCGTCTGATCGTACCGGTCCTTCGAGCGAGTCCATCGCCCCTGTTCGACCGGTGTCATCAGCGCCGGACGGTCACTCCACGATCGATGTGTCCCCCGCCATCCGCAGCGGAGTGCTGTCGAACATAAGCGCCGGCAAACGACATGAACGCCTTTCCGGTGACCAGGCGCCACCGGTGTGGGGATCGGTGCCGCCGAAGAATCCCAACTTCACCGGAAGGCGTGAACTTCTAGACCAGTTGGGTGAGCGGCTGGGGGCGGGGACCACGGCGGTGTTGCCGGCTGCCCTGCACGGAATGGGCGGTATCGGCAAGACGCAGATGGCGGTCGAGTACATCTACCGCCATTTGGCCGACTACGACATCGTCTGGTGGATCCAGGCGACGGAGGCAACGCAGATCCGCACCTCGCTCACCGAGCTCGCTCAACACCTGAAGCTTCCCGGCTGCGATGAGGCGATCACGGCCATCCCCGCGGTTCGCGAGGCGCTCCGCGTGGGCAAGCCCTACGCGCGCTGGTTGCTCGTCTTCGACTCCGCGGAAAGCCCGGAAGTCGTCCGCCCGTTCTTCCCGGTGAACGGTCCCGGCGAAATTCTGGTCACCTCGCGCAATCCTGATTGGGCTGGTATTGCCCGGCCGCTCGAAGTCGCTGTGTTCGAACGTGAGGAAAGCCGAGAACTGCTGCGTATGCGCGGCCCGGAAATAACCGACGAAGAAGCCGATCTTCTTTCCGAGAAGCTGGGCGACTTGCCGTTGGCCATCGCGCAGGCTGCGGCCTGGCGAGCCGAAACCGGAATGCCGGTGAATGAATACATACGGCTGTTCGACGAAAAAGTGGCCGAAATCCTGGACACTTCAGCCCCCACTGATTACGAAGTTTCCGTGGCGGCGGCGTGGAACGTTTCCTTCGACGAACTGAAGAAGCGAAACCTGTCGGCTCACCAACTGCTCCAGGTGTGCGCCTTCTTCGCTCCGGAGCCGATCACCCGAAGCTTCTTCACGGGCGTTCGCAGTATCTCCGTCGCGCCCGAACTGGACACTGCCCTGCGTGACCCGATGAAGCTCGGCCGGGCCGTGCGCGACGTCAACCGGTTCGGCCTCGCGAAGATCGACCACCGCAACGACACCCTGGTGCTGCACCGCTTGGTGCAGCTCGTTCTCCGGGAGCGGATGAACAGCCAGGATCGGGCCAACCTGAGGCACGGTGCCCATGTCCTGCTGGCGAACCTGGACCCGAACGACCCGATCTCGCCCAAGCAGTGGCCGCGCTACCAGGAGATCCTCCCGCACGTCTACAGCGCGGAAGTGATCGACTGCGATGATTCGTGGGTCCGGCAACTCGTACTGAACCTCCTGGCCTTCCTCTACCAGTGGGGCGACCACCAGGCGGCTCTCGAACTTGCTGAGCGAACGGTCGAAAACTGGACGCGCAAGCACGGCGAGAAAGACCCGCAGACGCTGGAAGCGCTGGACAAGCTCGGCTTCTACCACTGGGTACTGGGCCACTACCGCGACGCAGCGGAGATCAACGAGCGTGCCCTGAAGCTGTGTCGGGAAGTGTACGGTGCCGACGCGGAGCAAACACTCAACGTCGAGATGTCCGTGGCCGTCGACCTGAAGGCGAAGGGCGATTTCACGGCCGCTCGCGATCTGAACTGGGAAACCTTCGCGAAAGCCAAAGCGCTGTTCGGCGAGGACGACCCGATCACCCTCGGGACGGCGCACGACTACGTCGTTTCCGCGCTGCTGGCCGGGGAATACCAGGCCGCGGCCGAGCACGCCGAGCAGACGTACCTCCGGCGGGTCGAAGTGCTCGGTTACGACAGCCCTGCGACGATCGGTACCCAGGTCCTGCTCGTCATCAGCCGCCGTGAGCTGGGCGACTACCCGTGGGCACGCATAGAAGGCGACAGAATCGCCGAGCGGGCCCGTGAACTGTTCGGCGAAGACAGCGTGGGAACGCTGCGGCGCAAGCACTTCCAGTCGGTCGGCTGCCGCAAGGACGGTGACCACGACACCGCTCTTCGGCTTTCGCAAGAGGCACTCGAGCGGTTCCGGATCCGCTACGGCGAGCGCCACCCGAACGCCATGGCGTGCGCGCTCGGGCATTCCATCGACCTGCGCCACGCGAAGGACCTGAGCGCCGCCCGCAAGCTCGGCGAGCAGGTCTTCGACCTCTACCGCACCAGCCTGGGCGAGGAGCACCCGCACACCTTGGGAGCGGCCCTCGACCTCGGCGTCACGCTACGGCTCAACGGCGACCCCGCCAGTGCGCTGGACCTCGACGAACGCTCGCTGGAGAAGCTGGGCAGCCAGCTCGGTGTGGACCACCCGCACACCATCGTCTGTGCCATCGACGTCGCCAGCGACAAGTACGCCCTCGGCCGCACGGTCGAAGCGCTGGTGATGGACACGGAGTCGCTCGACCGGTCCCGCCGGGTACTCGGGGAGAACCACCCCACGACTTTGGCTGTCCAGCTCAACCGCGCGCTCGACCTGCGCGAGCTCGGGCACGAGCAGGAAGCCGAGACGCTCCACGCCGACGTGCTGACTCGCTATCGGCACGCTCTCGGTGACAACCACCCCGCCACCATCGCCGCGGCTCGCGGCATTCGTGCGGACTGCGACATCGACCCGTCGCCTCTGTGATGCCGGTCAGTGGGTGAACCGGCCGAGCCAGCCGGCGAGCGCTTCCGGTGAAGGACCTGCTCCGGGTTCCGTCCGCAGGCTGCGGTGCAGAGCCCGGACCAGTTCCGGGTGGTGCAGCAGAGTGCGGCCCGCGGCGTTTGCTCCCCGCTGGGTGAGGGCCAGGCCCAACCCGACCAGTGCGGACGGGTTGTCGGGGTCGGTGGTCAGCTCACGTCGGTACCCGGCGACGGCCGCGTCGCTGCGGTGCGCGGCGAGGTCGTAGTCGGCCCGGAGCGAGCCGGGAACGGATTGCCAGTCGGCGTCGAGGCCGGCCTCGCCTTCGCCGAGCGTGAGCCGGATCAGGTCGGCTCGTGCGTCGGGCCAGCTGCCGTCGGGGACCGGTGTGGGTACGCCCGGATCCGGGGTTCGCCAGGGCCGGGTTTCCCCCGCGCGCCACGCGTCCGACAGTCTCGTGATCGTGTCCGGATCAGCCCGCAGGTGCCGGGCCCGCCACCCGGCGAGGTGGTCGGCGGCGACCAGCGCGGCCCACTCGGCCGCTCGGCGGTCCACCGGCTCGTGTTGCCAGGGACCCAGCCGCTCGGCCACGCCGTCGAGCAGCCGCCGGCCGGCGGACGTGAGTGCCGCGTCGCGGCGGATACTCTGCAGGGTGCGCCAAGTTTCGGTGCGCCAGAGCGCGAATTCGAAAGCGGCGAGCCGATCTTCGGGGGTGGCCTGCGCCTTCGCTCGCCAGAACAGCGTGACGCCGAAGAACGCGAAGATCCCGTGGATCACGCCGGCGATCGGCCGGGGGTCGTCGCGCCAAGGCGCGTAAATGCGTTGTCGCTTGTCGTCTTCGCTGAGCCGGACCAGGTGCTGGATGCCCCCGAGCCGGATGTGCTGGAACTCGTGGACCAAAGCGGCCGCGAGCACCGCCGGCTCGCTGGGGTGGGCGATGATGGCGCTGCCGAACGCCTCGCCGGTCGACGCGCTGGGCAGCCGGAACGGGACGGCCGGCGCCGGCACGATCGAGTCGAGCCCCTCGGCCATCGCCTCGGCGACCTCGGGGATGTGGGCGACGAGCAGCCGCCAGGCGTCTTCGAGCGTGGTTCGCCACGACTCGGCTTCGGCCGCTGTGAGGCGTCGCGGCGGAACCGGCTGGTAGAGGCCGCGGTAGGGGTCGAGATCGTCCAGCCGGACCACGAGCCGGTGTTCCCCCGACCACGCCGCGGCCTGCCGGAGGCCCGACCAGCCGGGCCGGTCGACTGACCAGTCCCGGGGCAGCCGGACCCGGGAGTCGTCGTTCTCGACGAACACCTGATCGCCGTCGCTGCGGACGGTTGCGGTGGCGAAGGGCTCATCGGTGGTGAGGTGGGCGGCGCCCAGCGTCGGCAGCGACGCGTCTCCCTGCCAGAGCGGTATCGCGGTTTCGAAACCGAGCCCGGCCCGGATCGCCGCCGCCGCGGCGATGCAGTGAATGTGTCCGATGTGGACCCACAGCGGGCTCGTGCCGCTCACCTGCTGGTGCAGCAACCGCGTCGTGTAGCCGGCCCAGCTGCCGGTGTAGGGGTGGGCGAGCAGGATCTCCACGGCGTCCGGTGCGCGGTGTTGCGCGCGGGCCAGTAGTTCCCACGCCGATTCCGCGGAGGGCAGCGGGCCGAATGCGTCGCCTCTCTTGGTCGTTTCGTCGACGAGCCCGCGCAGGAGGAGCAATCGGCGGCTCCGTTCGGCTGCACGCAATTCCCGGATCGGTTCCGGGCCACCCGAAGCCCGTGCGATGGCATCGAACGCCGCCCAGGGCAGCTGGTGGAGCTTCAGGTCCGTGCCCACAGCGCTCCTCCTGGCCAGGTGTACGGGCGGTCGCCGTCAATCGACTCGCTTGGCTCCTTTGTCGCTGCCGCTCGCGGTGATCTGGATGTGCCCCACACCCTGCACGGCGTGCATGACCGACTCCCTGAGCAGGCTGCTTTCCAAGGTGCGGAGGCTGGACAACGGTACTGCGCTCAGATCCAGGAGATCGGATTCGATTCCCGCTTCCCCGCCGGAGCGCGGTTGCTGCGTCACGATTTCCCCTCTCGCAGGGAGAACGGACCCCGTCGGCCCGGTTTCATTGTCCCGCATTTCGTGCGGTTGCGACAGGGACGGAGGCCGTGCGCCGATCAGACGACGCCGAGGACGGTGTGGAGCAACGTCGTCAGCTCCGCCTCGAAGGTGGGTCTCGATGCCACGCGGCGGGTGCGGGCCAGGTCGTTAGCGATCGTTAACGCCGCGTGCACCGTGATCTTCGCTTCCCGCGGTGGCAGCTCCGGGCGTACCGCCGACAGCAGCGTCACCCACTGGGCCACGTAGTCGCGCTGTACGCGCAACAGGTCCGTCTTGTCGCGGTCCGGCATCGTGACGCGGTCCGCCGAGAACGACACCAGCAGTTCCGGCGTGTGCAGGATCGTGTGCACGTACGACGCCGCCAGCCTGCGCAACGCCGAAACTTCGTCGGACGCCTGCAGCGCTCGCTCCGCCGCCAGCGCCAGCCTGTCCGCCGCCCGGTGGCCGATGGCCACCATCAGGGCCGCCTTGCTCGGGAAGTGGCGGTAGACGCTCGGGCCCGCTATGCCCGCCGCCGCTCCGATGTCCTCCATGCTCACGTCGTGGAAGCCGCGCTGGGCGAACAGGGCCGTTGCCTCCGCGAGGACCTGCTCGCGGCGGGACGGTGTGCCGAGGCGCAACGACGGCGGATCAGCCTCGGGCGACGCCGCCGGCAGTGTGGCGTTCAGCACATCGAGAGCCAGGCCGACCAGCAGCTGCGCGAAGCGGCGGCGCGCTACCGACGTGTGGTGGACCGACACGCTCCCGAACACTGATAGAGCGGCCCAGCAGAGCAGCTCCGCATCCTCGCCGGGCAGCTCGGGACGCCGGAACAGCAGCGCCTTGGCCCAGGCCGCCAGCGCCAGGGCTGAGCGACGCGCGATCTCCCGCTGGTCCTCCTTCGGCAGGTGCCGCCCTTCCCAGCGCCACAGCGCCGCGATCTCCCGGCGCTCGACAGCCTGCGTCGCCAGCCGCGTCAGGAGGGCTTCCAGCTGGTCAGCGGGGGAAACCGCGTCCGTCAGGGCCTCCGTCGTCGCCGCTTCCATGTCTTCGAAGCCGCTCAGGACGACGTACGCCAGGATCGCCTGCTTGTCCGCGAAGTGGCGGTACAGCGCCGGCCCGGTGACGCCCGCCGCGTCCGCGATGTCCTTGATGCCGACGCCGGGGAAGCCCCGCGCGCGGAACAGCTCCGCCGCCACCGCGGCCAGCTGGGCCTTGCGGTCGCGGGGGCGCGAGCTGCGTTCGACGTCGGTCATGGTGAGTGAACGATAGCGGCTCATGGCACACCTGCAACCCATTGACACCATGGGGTTATCCGGCGATATGTTAATGGGCATTAGCCCTACTGGCCGGTATAGTCGGCTGCGACACGGCTAGGCACGACGACGTCCCATCCGCTCGCGAGGAGTGTTCTGTGAGTAGCGAGGCCTACATCTACGAGGCGATCCGCACGCCTCGCGGCAAGAACAAGGGCGGTGCCCTGCACGGCACCAAGCCGGTCGACCTGGTGGTCGGCCTGATCAACGAACTGAAGGTCCGCCACCCGAACCTCGACCCCGCGGTGATCGACGACATCGTGCTCGGCGTCGTCTCGCCCGTCGGGGAGCAGGGCGCCGTGATCGCGCGCACCGCCGCGCTGAACGCGGGCCTGCCCGAGACCGTCGCCGGCGTGCAGCTCAACCGCTTCTGCGCCTCCGGCCTCGAGGCCACCAACACCGCCGCGCAGAAGATCCGCTCCGGCTGGGACCAGCTGGTCATCGCGGGCGGGGTCGAGTCGATGTCGCGGGTGCCGATGGGCTCCGACGGCGGCGCGCTGTTCATGGACCCCGCCACCGCGTACGACAACTACATCGTCCCGCAGGGCACCGGCGCCGACCTGATCGCGACCATCGAGGGCTTCTCCCGCGAAGACGTCGACCGCTGGGCCGTCCGCTCGCAGGACCGTGCCGAAGCGGCGTGGTCCGGCGGCTACTTCGCCAAGTCCGTCGTGCCGGTCAAGGACCTCAACGGCGTCACGATCCTGGATCACGACGAGCACCGCCGTCCCGGCTCCACCGTCGAGGGCCTCGGCAAGCTCAAGCCCGCGTTCGCCGGCATCGGTGAGCTGGGCGGCTTCGACGCCGTGGCGTTGCAGAAGTACCACTCGGTCGAGAAGATCAACCACGTCCACACCGGCGGCAACTCCTCCGGCATCGTCGACGGCGCCGCGCTGGTGCTGGTCGGCTCCGAGCAGATCGGCCAGACCTTCGGGCTGACCCCGCGCGCCCGGATCGTGGCGACCGCGACCGTCGGCTCCGAGCCGACGATCATGCTCACCGGCCCCACCCCGGCCACCGAAAAGGTGCTGAAGACCGCGGGCCTCACGCCCGAGGACATCGACCTGTGGGAGCTGAACGAGGCGTTCGCCTCCGTCGTGCTCAAGTGGATCAAGGACCTGCACCTCGACGAGGAGAAGGTCAACGTCAACGGCGGCGCGATCGCCATGGGCCACCCGCTCGGCGCCACCGGCGCGATGCTGGTCGGCACGGTGGTCGACGAGCTCGAACGCCGCCAGGCGCGTCGCGCGCTGGTGACCCTGTGCATCGGCGGCGGCATGGGCGTCGCGACCATCATCGAGCGGGTGTGAGGACCACAATGGCCGAGAGCAAGACCATCCGCTGGGAGCAGGACTCCGACGGCATCGTCACCCTGACCCTGGACGACCCGAACCAGTCGGCGAACACGATGAACGCCGACTTCCGCGAGTCGCTCGGCGTCACCGTCGACCGCCTCGAGGCGGAGAAGGACAGCATCACCGGTGTCGTCCTCACGTCCGCCAAGAAGACGTTCTTCGCCGGCGGCGACCTGAACGACCTCATCCAGGCCAAGCCCGAGCACGCGGTCGAGCTGACCGAGGGCAGCACCCTGATGAAGGGGCAGATGCGCCGCATCGAGCAGCTCGGCAAGCCGGTCGTCGCGGCGATCAACGGCGCCGCGCTCGGCGGTGGCCTCGAGATCGCGCTGGCGACGCACCACCGCATCGCCGCCGACGTCAAGGGCAGCCAGATCGGCCTGCCCGAGGTGACGCTGGGCCTGCTGCCCGGCGGCGGTGGCGTGGTCCGCACCGTGCGCCTGCTCGGCATCCAGAGCGCGCTGCTGAACGTCCTGCTGCAGGGCCAGCGGCACCGCCCCGCCAAGGCCCTGGAACTCGGCCTGGTGCACGAGCTCGTCGGCACGGTCGAGGAGCTCGTCCCCGCCGCGAAGGCGTGGATCAAGGCGAACCCCGAAGGCGGCGTCCAGCCGTGGGACGTCAAGGGCTACAAGATCCCGGGCGGCACGCCGTCGAACCCGAGCTTCGCAGCCAACCTGCCGGCGTTCCCGGCGAACCTGCGCAAGCAGATCAAGGGCGCGAACATGCCGGCGCCGCGGGCCATCCTGGCTGCCGCGATCGAGGGCGCGCAGGTCGACTTCGACACCGCGATCCAGATCGAGACGCGCTACTTCATCCACCTCGCCACCGGCCAGGTCTCGAAGAACATGACGAAGGCGTTCTTCTTCGACCTGCAGACCATCAACTCCGGCGGCTCGCGTCCGGACGGTTTCGAGAAGTACACCGCGAAGAAGGTCGGTGTTCTCGGCGCCGGGATGATGGGTGCCGCGATCGCGTACGTCTCGGCGAAGGCCGGCATCGACGTCGTGCTCAAGGACGTCTCGCAGGAGGCGGCCGAGAAGGGCAAGGGCTACGCGGCCAAGATCGAGCAGAAGGCCCTTTCGCGCGGCAAGACCACGCAGGAGAAGTCGGACGCGCTACTGGCCAAGATCAAGCCGACCGCCGACCCGGCCGACTTCGCGGGCGTCGACTTCGTCATCGAGGCCGTGTTCGAGAGCGTCGAGCTGAAGCACAAGGTCTTCGGCGAGATCGAGGGCATCGTCAACGCCGACGCGGTGCTGGGTTCCAACACCTCGACGCTGCCGATCACCACCCTCGCCGAGGGCGTGCAGCGGACCGAGGACTTCATCGGGATCCACTTCTTCTCGCCGGTGGACAAGATGCCGCTGGTCGAAATCATCTGCGGCGAGAAGACGTCGCCGGCGACGCTGGCCAAGGTCTTCGACTACACGCTGCAGATCAAGAAGACCCCGATCGTCGTCAACGACAGCCGCGGCTTCTTCACCTCCCGCGTGATCGGCACGTTCATCAACGAGGCCGTCGCTGCGCTGGGCGAGGGCGTCGAGCCGGCGTCGATCGAGCAGGCGGGTTCGCAGGCCGGCTACCCGGCGCCGCCGCTGCAGCTGATGGACGAGCTGACGCTGACCCTGCCGCGCAAGATCCGCAAGGAGACGCGCGAGGCGATCGAGGCCGCTGGTGGCACGTGGAAGGCGCACGCGTCGGAGTCCGTGATCGACCGGATGGTCGAGGAGTTCGACCGCAAGGGCCGCTCGACGGGCGCGGGCTTCTACGAGTACGACTCGGAAGGCAAGCGTGCCGGGCTCTGGCCTGGCCTGCGGGACGCGTTCAAGTCCGGCTCGGCGGAGGTGCCGTTCGAGGACCTCAAGGAGCGGATGCTCTTCGCGGAGGCCCTGGAAACGGTCAAGTGCTTCGACGAAGGCGTACTGACGTCGGTGGCCGACGCCAACATCGGCTCGATCTTCGGCATCGGCTTCCCGGCGTGGACCGGCGGTGTCATCCAGTACATCAACCAGTACGAGGGTGGCCTGCAGGGCTTCGTCGACCGGTCCCGTGAGCTGGCCGCGCGCTACGGCGACCACTTCGAGCCGCCGCAGTCCCTGGTCGAGAAGGCCGCCAAGGGCGAGATCTACGAATAAGCACTGACTGAAGGGCCCTCCTCGGCCAGGGAGGGCCCTTCAGCGCGTCTCGGACCGGAAGCTGTGCCCGAGTTCGGCGCCGAGCCCGAAGTAGTGCCGGAAGTTGTAGATCAGCGGGCTCCACGCTTTCGGGTCGATGTGCTCGGTACCCGGCACGACCAGTTCCGGCGCTGCGTGCACCGCCAGCACCTGCGCTTGCACGATGTGAAACTCCCCGCTGATGTCCGATTGCTCTATCACCGATCGGGCCTCCAGCTGCAGCGGGCACTCCGCGACCCGCGGCGGCCGCACCAGCCGCGACGGCTCCGGCGTCAGGCCCGCGGCTGCGAACTTCGCACGCTCGTGGCGGAACATCGGCTTGGTCGCCGGCACCGGGTCGCGGCCGGTCAACGGCGCCAGCCGCTCCACCGCCTCCCACTGCGCCGGCGCCGGCAGGTTGACGACGACGTCCGGGCGGGCGCGGAGGTTGTGCGCGGTCTGGCCGTCGGCCGCGATGCCGAGCACGACCGTCCAGCCGAGCGCCCACGCCGAGGACATCGGGGCCAGGTTCGCGCTGCCGTCGTCGTTCTCGGTGCTGAGCAGCACCACCGGCGTGCCGAAGTACAGGATCCGGGGCTTGATCTCCATGGTGGCGAACGTAAGGGCCGGGGCCTTCGGCCCGCGCCGAAGCGACTGTCCGGAAAGCTGTCCACCCGGAGTTCGCCGGGCAGCCACCGGAGCCGGTTAATCTCCGCCCATGCGCCGTCCCGTCACGGTGGCACTGGCCGCCGCCCTCTTCGCCGCCGTGTTGACAACGATGTCAGCCGCCGCCGACCTCAGTCCCGCCGACTTCGTCGATCCCCTCATCGGCTCGGCCGGGGACGGCAACACCTACCCCGGAGCGACCGCGCCCTTCGGCATGCTCGCCTGGAGCCCGACCAGCACCCGCGGCGACCAGACCTCGACCGGCGCCGCCAACGGCTACCAGTACGACACCACCCGGATCCGCGGCTTCAGCCTCACCCACGTCAACGGCGCCGGCTGCAACCCGGGCGCCGCCGGGGACGTGCCGATCCTGCCCTTCGCAGGCGACGTCACCTCCTCGCCGACCGCTGACACCACTGACGCCGTCTACGCGAGCAACTTCAGCCACGCCGACGAAGCTGCGACGCCGGGACGCTACCGTCTCGTCCTGCAGAACGGCGTCACGACGGACACTGCAGCGACCGAACGCACCGCGATCGCCGCCCTGCGCTACCCGGCGGGCAAGCCCGCGTCCCTGCTCTTCCGCACGTCGAACTCGCTCAACGGCAGCGAAGACGCCGAGACCCACCTCGATCCGGCCAACCGCACGGTCACCGGGTCCGTGCTCACCGGCGCCTTCTGCGGCCGCCGCGCGAACGGCGGCGTCAACAACCGCAAGTCCTACTACCGGCTGTACTTCACCGCGCGGTTCGACCGGCCGTTCACCGGCACCGGAACGTGGCAGGACGCGACGCTGCAGCCCGGCGGCCTCGACCAGACCGGCGGCGAAGGCTACGCGACCGGCAAGGACCGCGCCGGCCGCGGTTCGGGCGGGTACGTCACCTTCGCGCCCGGCAGCGACGTCACGATGCGGATCGCGATCTCGTACGTCTCCCTCGAAGGCGCCGAGGGCAACCTGCGCGCCGAGCAGCCAGGCCGGCCTACTGTGGACAGTATTGCCACGAGGACGAAGAAGGCATGGAACACCGAGCTGAGCCGGGTGGACGTCGGCGGCGGCACGGCGAACCAGCGGATCGTCTTCACCACCGCGCTCTACCACAGCTTTCAGCAGCCCAACCTCGTCAGCGACGTCGACGGCCGGTACCTGGGGATGGACCGGCAACTCCACCGAGTCGAACGCGGGCAGGACGCGCAGTACTCGAATTTCTCCGGCTGGGACCAGTACCGCGCCCACGTGCAGCTGCTGGCCCTGCTGGAACCGCGCGTGGCCGGGAACTTCGCGCAGTCGCTCTACAACTACGCCCGGCAGAACGACGGCGTCTGGGACCGCTGGGTGCACGTCAACGGCGCGACGCACGTGATGACCGGCGACCCGTCGGCGGCGACGATCGCGACCTTCTACGCGATGGGCGTGCGCAACTTCGACTACCGCGGCGCGTTCGAGTCGCTGTACGAGCAGGCGACCGTCCCGCGGCCGGAAGGACTGCAGGACGGTGGCTGCCCCGGCCAGTGCGTCGGCCAGCGGCCGAACCTTGCGCAGTACCTCACGTCGCACTACGCACCCAACGACGTCTGCCACTGCTGGGGCGGCGCCGCCGAGACGCTCGAGGACGCGGTCGCCGACTCCGCAATCGGACATTTCGCAGAGCTGCTGGGCCGCACCCGCGAAGCTGCGGAGCTGCACGCCCGGGGCACGTACTGGCGCAACGTCTTCAATCCCGGCACCGGCTACGCGCAGGCCCGCAACGTCGACGGCAGCTGGGTGACGCCGTTCGACCCGGCGAGCGACCGCGGCTTCGCGCAGGGCAGCGCGGCGGCCTACACCTGGATGGTCCCGCAGGACGTCTCCGGCCTGGCCGACGCCATGGGCGGCAAGGCCGCCGCGATCGCCCGTCTCGACGAATTCTTCCACGACGCGAGCGGGAACTGGCAGCTGAAGGGCGGCGGCCCGCTCAAGTACGACCCGACGAACGAGCCCGACATCCACGCGCCGTGGCTGTACAACGAGCTCGGGCAGCCGGCGAAGACGCAGGAAACTGTCCGGCAACTGATCACCACCGTGTACACGACCGGCCCGGCGGGGCTGCCCGGCAACGACGACCTCGGCACGATGTCCGCCTGGTACGTCTTCGCCGCGCTCGGCCTCTACCCGCGGACGCCGGGTACGGGGGAACTGCTGCTCTCGAGCCCGCTGTTCCCCAGCGCCGTGGTCCGGCCGGCGGGTGGCGCGTCGATCCGGATCACGACGTCCGGCAGCGGTAAGTACGTCGCCGACGTCCGGCGGTCGGGCCGGCCGCAGCGGGACTGGAAGCTCGACGAGTCCTTCCTGCGGACCGGCGGCGCGCTGGAGTTCCGCCTGTCCGAGACGCCGTCGGCCTGGGGGAGCTGACCGGCAGTTCTGCCGGCGCGCGCCGGAGGAGGATGGCCGCCACGCCGTGGCGGCCATCCTCGCGTCACGGCTCCAGCGCGAGGTGCGGCAGCCGGCGGTCCAGCCACCGCGGCAGCCACCACGCCCGGGCGCCGAGCAGGCGCATCACCGTGGGGACGACCAGGCAGCGGATCACCAGCGCGTCCAGCAGCACCGCGACCGCCAGCCCGAGGCCGAACTGCGCCAGCATCCGCGACGGGTCGAGCAGGAACGCACCGAACACCAGCACCATGATCGCGCCGGCCGCGGTGATCACGCCGCCGGTCGCGGCGAGCCCTTCGCGCACCGCCAGCCGCGCGTCGCCGGTGCGCCGCCACTCCTCGTGCATCCGCGAGACGAGGAACACCTCGTAGTCCATCGACAGCCCGAACACGATCGCGAAGATCATCACCGGCACGAACGCCTCGATCGGGCCGGGCTGCGCGCCGAACCAGCCGTCGCCGAAGACCAGCGTCATCACGCCGAGCGAGGCGCCGATGCTCAGCAGGTTCAGCAGCGCCGCCTTGAGCGGGATGAGGACCGACCGGAACACGACCATCAGCAGCAGCGCGGACAGCCCGACGACGACCAGCACGAACAGCGGCAGCCGGTCCGCGACGGCGCCGGCGAAGTCCGTCGCGGCCGCGACCGAGCCGCCGACGAGGTAGTGGCCGGGCAGGGCCGGGAGGACGTCGGTGCGCAGGCGCGTCACCAGCTCGGCGGTCGCCTCGTCCTGCGGCGACGTCGTCGGGAACACGAGGACGGTCCCGCCCATCGGCGGCAGCGCGCGGGCGATGCCCGGCGTCGACGCGAGCGTCTGCTGCAGCGCGACGGGGTCGCCGTCCACACTGATCACTGCTAGAGGGCCGGAGAAGCCGGGCCCGAAACCCTCGGCGAGCAGGTCGTAGGCCTTCCGCGTGGTCGATCCGGCGGGGTCGGTGCTCGCGTCGGCGAACCCGAGCCGCATCCCCGCGGCCGGGATGGACAGGCCGATGAGGAGCAGCAGGCCGATTGCCAGCGGTGCCGCGGGACGTCGCTGGACGCCGTCCGCGAGCCGCCGCCAGAGCTTGCCGTGGTCGCGCTTTGCGGCGTGCCGGCGGATTCCGCGCTCGAGGCGCTTGCCGAAGAGCGACAGCAGCGCGGGCAGGAGCGTCACCGACGCGAGCATCGTCATCAGGACGGTGAGCGCGACGGACAGCGCCACCCCGCGCAGCCCGCCGAGCCCGAGCGCGAGGAGGCCGAGCAGCGCGATGATCACCGTCGTCCCCGCGAACAGCACCGAACGGCCGGCGGTGTCGAGCGCCCGCCGGGCGGCTGTTTCGCGGTCGTACCCGGCGAGGATTTCGGTGCGGTAGCGGGAGAAGACGAGCAACGCGTAGTCGACGCCGACACCGAACCCGACCAGCATCATCAACGGCGAGGTGTAGCTCGCGATGTCGACGAAGTGCGAGACGACCGTGATCACGCCGAGCGTGCTGCCGACGGCGAACACCGCGGTGAGCACCGGTAACCCGGCCGCGAGCAGCGACCGGAACAGGAACACGAGGATGACCAGCGCGGCGAGCAGCCCGACGCCTTCCGCGGGGCCGCCGCCTCCGGAGATCCGCTTGACCGGATCGCCGGCGAGGCCGACTTCGACCGGCGCGACACGCTTCGCGGCGTCGGCGAACTTCACGATGTCGTCGTAGGGGAGGTCGGTCGAAGCCGCGTCGAAGGTGACGGTGGCGTAGCCGATCCTGCCGTCCGCCGAGAGCGTCTCGAACGGTGCGGTCACCGACCGCACGTGCGGCTGCAATCGGACATCGCGCAGCATGCTCTCTATCACTGATCGATGCGCGGCGAGGCCGTCATCGGCCTTCAGCACGATCTGCGCGCCGGCGCCCGAATGCGCGGTGTGCTGTAGCCGGTCGACGACCTGCTGCGACTCCGTGCCGGGCAGCGAGTTGTCGTCGTGGAACGCGCTGCCGGTGAGCCCGGAGGTGACGGTGACGCCGATGAGGATCAGTGCCCAGAGTGCGACGGCGAGCCACCGGTGGCGCTGCGCCCAGCCGGCCACGCGGGCCAGGCTTCCCCCGGTGGGGCGAGTGATGGTGTCCATGGTGGACAAGGATTCGCGGAACCGGCCCTGCTCCGCGTCGCGCACGGGAGGACACTTGACGTGCTCCCGGCGGTGTCCCCTAGGGCGTTTCCCGTACCCCCGCGGGAGTACGGCTCAGGGAGTCAGCCAGCGCGGCGTCACCGCGCCCGACTCGTAGGCGAGGACGACGAGCTGGGCCCGGTCCCGCGTACCGGTCTTGGTCATGATGCGGCTGACGTGCGTCTTCGCCGTCGCCGGGCTGAGCGTCAGCTCGCGGGCGATCTCGTCGTTCGACAGTCCGGCCGCCACCAGGCCCAGGACCTCGCGTTCGCGGTCGGTGAGCCGGTCGAGGGCCGGCGACGGCGCCGGCCGGGTGACGCGCGCGGCGAACTCCGCGATCAGCCGCCGGGTGATCGACGGCGCCAGCAGCGCGTCGCCGCGGGCGACCACGCGGACGGCGTGGATCAGCTCCTCGGGCTCGGTGTCCTTGACCAGGAACCCGCTCGCGCCCGCGCGCAGCGCGCCGTAGACGTCTTCGTCGAGGTCGAACGTCGTGAGGATGACGACCTTCGCCGGCACGCCCGGGTCTTCGAGCAGGTGCCGGGTGGCGGCGAGGCCGTCGAGCACCGGCATGCGGATGTCCATCAGCACGACGTCCGGCTGGTGGTCGTGCGCGGCCTGCAGCGCCTCGCGGCCGTTCGCGGCTTCGGCCACGACGTCGATGTCGTCCTCGCCGTCCAAAATGGACCGGAAGCCGGCGCGGACCAGCCGCTGGTCGTCGACGAGCAGGACCCGGATCATCGGCCCATCATCGCACCGGCAGCCGGGCGCGCACCCGGTAACCGCCGCCCTCGCGCGGCGCCGCGGTCACCTCGCCGCCGAGAGCCCTCGCGCGTTCGGTCATCCCGCGGATCCCGTTGCCCGCGGGTGCCGCACCGCCGCGGCCGTCGTCGTCGACCTGCACGGACAGCTCGTCGGCGCCGTAACCGAGCCGGACGACGACCGTCTTCGCGCCGGCGTGCTTGCTAACGTTCGTTAACGCCTCCTGCACCACCCGGAACGCCGCATGCTCGACAGCCGGCGGCAGGTCCCGCGCGACGCCGTCGATCTCAGTGCGCACGGTCATCCCGGACGCGCCGGCCGACTCGATCAGCTCCGCGACGCGCTGAAGGCTCGGCTCGCCGGTCCGGCGGAGCATGCCGAGCGTCGCGCGCAACTCCTGGAGTGCGGTCTTGCTGGCGTCCTTGATCGCCCCGAGCGCCTCCTCGGCCTGCTCCGGGTCACGGCGGTGCAGCGCGGCGCCGGCCTGGACATTGATCAGTGATAGATGGTGGCCGAGAACGTCGTGCAGTTCGCGCGCGATGCGCAGGCGCTCTTCGGTGGCGCGCGCCCGGGCCTCCGCCTCCTTGGTGCGTTCGGCTTCGGCGCGGTAGTGCGCGACGGCGCCGCCGGCGACCAGCGCGACGAACCAGCCGGTCATCAGGAAGAACGCGAAGTTGTCGACGTGCCGCCCGGTCCGCGAGCTGATCTCCCCGGCCGCGACGCCGGCCATCGCGGCCACGACGAGCAGCGCGGCGCCACGGATCCGCCCGGCCGCGGCGGCGTTGTAGAGCGCGTACGCGAAGGCGAGCAGCACCAGGCCGTCGGGATCGGTCAGCGGGTAGTACAGCGCGCAGCAAAGGAGAGCGAACCCGGCGACGCTCAGCGGGTACCGGCGCCGCAGGAACAGCGCGACGCAGCAGAGAACGGTGAGCACCCACCCGGCCGCGGCGTGGTGGGCGGGCTTGGCGCCGTCGTTGAGGACGGTGAAGAGCGACCCGACGAGCACCGCGGCGACGACCGCGAGCTCCGCCGCGTACCGCCGTAACCAGGACATACCGAAAGTTTAGGAGAACCGGCGTAACAGCCGGGCGCGTTCCGTCGACTCCTGCGGCATTGCTTCGTGAATGCCAAGGGAGTCGGCGTGCGGATGAAGATCGGTGCGGCGCTGGCCGCGGGTGTCCTGGTCGCGGGGTGCGGAGTCGGTTCCGTGCCGCCCAAGGACGCCGGCAATCTCGGGGTTGTCGCCCCCACTACTTCGACGTACTCGATCCCGACGTACTCGATCCCGACGTACTCGGCGCCGACCGAGACGCCGACGTCGGTCCCGGTCACGACCGAAGCGCCGGTGGTCGCCACGACCCCACCGGCCCTGAAGGCGACCCCGCCGCCCCCGAAGACGACCGCGCCGAAAACCACCAGAACGCCGAAGACCACTGCCCCGGCCGCGCCGGCACCCACCGCCTGCGGCGCGGACTACTACCGCAACTCGGACGGCAACTGCGTCCACCGGCCCAGCGACAACCCGTCCGGCGCAACGGCCCTCTGCAAGGACGGCACGTACAGCTACAGCCAGCACCGCTCCGGCACCTGCTCCGGACACGGAGGCGTGCGCACCTGGCTGTGACGAAGCCGCCAGTAGTACGGAAACCCGTCACCCCGTAGGTACAGTGCATGAAGTTGCATGACGCGTACTAAGTACACACTGGGGGTGTGGTGGTGTCCCGTTCCGCGCCGTCCGGCCGGGCGATCGTCGTGGTGCTCGCCTCGTGCGGGCTCGTCGCGTCGTTCATGCAGACACTGGTCGTGCCGCTGATCCCGGTCTTCCCGCGGCTGCTCCACGCCTCGGCGGCCGACGCGTCCTGGGTGGTCACCGTGACGCTGCTGGCCGCGTCCGTGATCACCCCGGTCAGCGGCCGGCTCGGCGACCTCTACGGCAAGCGCCGGATGATCCTCGTCAGCCTCGCGGTGCTCATCGCCGGCTCGGTGGTGTCCGCGACGACCAGCGCGCTCGCGTTCCAGATCCTCGGCCGCGGCCTGCAGGGCTGCGCGATGGGCGTCATCCCCCTCGGCATCAGCATCATGCGCGACGAACTCCCGCCCGAACGCGTCGGTGGCGCGATCTCGCTGATGAGCGCGACGCTCGGCGTCGGCGGCGCCATCGGGCTCCCGGTCGCGGCCGTGGTCGCCGAGAACGCCGACTGGCACGTGCTGTTCTGGACCGCCGCCGGGCTCGGGCTGGCCTGCGCGCTACTGATCCTCACCGTCGTGCCGGAGTCGCCGCTGCGCACGCCGGCGCCGTTCGACTACTTCGGCGCGTTCGGCCTGGCGGCCGGGTTGCTCTGCCTGCTGCTGCCGGTGGTCAAGGGCGGCACGTGGGGCTGGACCAGCGCGCCGACGCTCGGGCTGGCCGCGGTCGCCGTCGTCGTCCTGCTCGGGTGGGGCGCCTACCAGCTGCGCCGCCGCGACCCGCTGGTCGACCTCCGGGTGTCGGCCCGCCGTCCGGTGCTGTTCACGAACCTGGCGTCGATCATGGTCGGCTTCGCGCTGTACGCGATGGCGTTGTCGTTCCCGCAGCTGCTGCAGGCGCCGGCGTCGACGGGCTACGGACTGGGCCAGACGATGGTCGAGTCCGGTCTCACGCTGGCCCCGAACGGCCTGGTGATGATGCTGCTTTCGCCGGTTTCGGCGCGGCTCATCGCCCGGTTCGGCCCGCGCCCGACGCTGATGAGCGGCGCGCTGGTGATCGCCGCCGGGTACGCGTTCGCGATCGTGCTGATGGACAACGCGCTCGAGCTCATCACGGCGTCGGTGATCATCGGTGCCGGCGTCGGCATCGCGTACGCGGCGATGCCCGCGCTGATCATGGGGTCGGTCCCGGTCACCGAGACGGCGTCGGCGAACGGGCTGAACAGCCTGATGCGCTCGGTCGGCACGGCGATCTCCAGCGCGGTGATGGCGGCGATGCTCGCTCAGTTGACGATCAGTGTCGGCGGGCTGCCGGTGCCGTCGCTGTCCGGCTTCCGCGCCACGTTCGCGGTGGCGGCGCTGGCCGCGCTGGCGGGCGCGCTGCTCGCGGCGCTGGTCCCGAAGAGGCGACCGGCGCCGGAGCTGGTCGCCGCCTAGTTCTTCCGCGCCACCAGCGCCAGCCCGCCGCAGTCCGCCGGGTTGGACGGCATTTCGGCGGGGTCGTCCGGCCGCCACTCGGGGATGAACACGATCCCGGGGTCGACGATTTCGAAGCCGCCGACCAGCGCGCGGAGCTCGTCGGCCGAGCGCGGCGTGACGGGGTTCGCGCTCTTCTGGTACATCGCGACGGCGCGAGCGGTGCCGTCGCTCTGCTGCTCGTAGGTCGCGGACGACAGCGCGAGGTAGCTGCCGGGCGCGAGCGCGTCGCGGTAGGCGGCGATGAGCCGGGCGGGGTTGCGCTCGTCCGGGATGAAGTGCACGAACAGCGCCATCACCACCATCACCGGCTGGTCCAGGTCCAGCATCATCTCGGTGATGTCGTGTTCGAGGACGTCGTCGGGGAACTCGGCGTCGGCGTGCACCATCGCCGCGTTCTCGTTCTCGTCCAGCACGATCTCGCTGTGCGCCACGGCGACCGGCTCGTTGTCGACGTAGACGACCCGCGCCGTGGGGTCGAGGGCCTGCGCCACCTCGTGCACGTGCCCGACGGTCGGCATGCCGGAGCCGATGTCGAGGAACTGCCGGATGCCCTGCGCCATCCCGAACCGGATGGCGCGGCGCAGCCACTGCCGGTTGAGCCGCGCCCGCTCCCGCGCGTTCGGCTGCGCGGCGAGCACCTGCTCGGCGAACATCCGGTCGACGGCGTAGTTGAGCTGCCCGCCGAGGATGTAGTCGTACACGCGGGCGGCATTGGGCTTGTCGAGGTCGATGCCCCGTCTGGCGTACTCGTCTTCGCTCATCGCGGCTCCCCGGAGTCAGGTGTGACGCGAGAATAGCCGGACCCGATGTCCGAGCCGCGAGGTGACTCGTGCCGCTACACCTTGCGCGCGACCAGGGCCAGCCCGCCCGAGCGTGCCGGCGGGTCCTCGGGCGGTTCGTCCGGCCGCCACTCCGGCGTGAACACCACTCCCGGCGGCAGGATCTCGAAGCCCTTCACCAGCGCGGTCAGCTCGTCGGGCGAGCGCAGCGTCAACGGCGTCCCGCTCTTCTCGTACAGCGACACCGACCGCTGCGTCTCGTCGCCCTGCCCCTGCCACGTCCCGGACGACAGCGCGAGGTGGCTGCCCGGCGCCAGTACCTCCCGGTAGCGGCCGATCAGGCCGGCCGGGTCGCGGGAGTCGGGGATGAAGTGCACGAACGCCGCCATGATCACCATCACCGGCTTGCCGAAGTCGAGCATCGCCTCGGTGGTCGGGTGCTCCAGCACCTCGTCCGGGTACTCGGCGTCCGCCTGCACCATCGTGGCGTTGTCGTTGCCTTCCAGGACGATCTCGCTGTGCGCGACGGCGATCGGCTCGTTGTCGACGTACACCACCCGCGACGTCGGATCGATCGTCTGGACGACCTCGTGCACGTGCCCGACCGTCGGCATGCCGGAGCCGATGTCGAGGAACTGCCGGATGCCCTGCTCCGCGCCGAACCGCACGGCGCGGCGCAGCCACGCCCGGTTGACCAGCGCCATGTGCCGCGCGTTCGGCAGCACCCCGAGGATCTGTTCGGCGAACATCCGGTCGACGGCGTAGTTCAGCTTGCCGCCGATCATGTAGTCGTACACGCGCGCCGCGTTCGGCCGCTCGAGGTCGATCCCGCGCTTCGCGTGTTCGTCGTCGTTCATCCGCCGCTCCCGGGCTCGGGGTGTGCCGGGAGAATAGTCCGGTTTACAGCAGCGGCGGCACCGCGGCGTCGATCAGGTGCGGGCCGGGTTCGGCGAAGGCGCGCTGCAGCTGTTCCGCGAGTTCCTCCGCGGTGGTCGCCCGCGTCGCGGGCACACCCATACCCTCCGCGATCTTCACGAAGTCCATGTCCGGGCGCGACAGGTCGAGCAGCTCGTTCGCCTTCGGACCGCCCGACGCCGCTCCGACGCGCTGCAGCTCCAGCCGCAGGATCGCGTACGCGCGGTTGTTGAGCACCACCGTCGTGACGTTCAGGTTCTCCCGCGCCTGCGTCCACAGCGCCGAGATTGTGTACAGCGCACTGCCGTCCGATTGCAGGTTCAGCACCGGCCGGTCCGGCGCCGCGACGGCCGCTCCGGTCGCCACCGGCATGCCGTAGCCGATCGCGCCGCCGGTCAGCGTGAGGACGTCGTGCCGCGGCGCGCCCGCGGTCGCCATCGGGAGCATCAGGCCGGAGGTGTTGGCCTCGTCGGCGATGATCGCGTTCTCCGGCAGCAGCGCCCCGATCACCTCGACCCAGTTCTGCGGGGTCAGCGGCCCGCTCGGCAGCGGGGGCCGGGACGCTTCCGCCAGCACGGGCTCGGTGTCCGCGGCGACCAGGTCGGCGACCTCGTTCAGCGCGCGCGTGACGTCCTGCCCGACCGACGCGAGCGTGTGCACCTGCGCGCCTTCGGGCACGAGGTCGCTCGGCTTGCCCGGGTAGGCGAAGAACGACACCGGCGCCTTCGTCCCCGCGACGACGACGTGCTTGATGCCGTCGAGCTGGTAGGTCACCTGCTCGGCGAGGTACCCGAGCCTCTCTATCACCGGTAGACCGGCGCCGCGCTCCAGACGGGACGGGAACGTCTCGACGAACACCTTCGCACCGGTCGCGGTCGCGATCCGGCTGGCCGCGCGCAGTCCCTCCTCGCGGCACGCGCTGCCGCCGATCAGCAGCGCCACCGGCTCGCCGGCACCGAACACCGCGGCGACGTCCTTGACGGTGGTGGCGTCGACAGCCTGCGGCACGCGCGGCGGAATGGGCGCGCACGTCTCGCCGCCGTCGCCCCAGGAAGCGTCGGCGGGCAGGATCAGCGTCGCGACGCGGCCGGGTGCGTCCTGCGCGGCGGCGACCGCGGCGGCAGCGTCCGCCCCGACGTCCTTGGTGTGCTCGGAGCGGCGCACCCAGCCTTCCAGCGAACCCGCGACCGCCTCGATGTCCGATTCCAGCGGCGCGTCGTACTGCTTGTGGTAGGTCGCGTGGTCGCCGACGACGTTCACGATCGGCGTGTTCGCGCGCCGCGCGTTGTGCAGGTTCGCCAGGCCGTTGCCCAGGCCGGGGCCGAGGTGCAGCAGCGTCGCGGCGGGCTTGTCCGCGATCCGCGCGTACCCGTCGGCGGCACCGGTGACGACGCCTTCGAACAGCGCGAGAACGCCCCGCATCTCCGGCACGGAGTCGAGCGCGGCGACGAAGTGCATCTCCGACGTGCCGGGGTTCGCGAAGCAGACCTCCACGCCGGCGTCGACCAGCGTGCGGATCAGGGACTGGGCGCCGTTCATCTCGCTCATGCGGTTCCTTCGGGGAAGAGAACACCGGGGTTGAGGATCCCGGCGGGGTCGAAGCTCTGCTTGATCCGGCGCATCAGCTGGATCTTCGCCGGGTCTTCGAGGTCCTGGTGGTAGCCGGCCTTGGTGCGGCCGAGGCCGTGCTCGCCGGAGATCGCGCCGCCGAGCTCCATGGCGTACGCGAAGATGTCGGTGAGCAGCTGTTTCCGCTTGGCCGCGTCCTTGCAGAAGATCCCGAGGTGGACGTTGCCGTCGCCGGCGTGCCCGCAGCCGAGCGCGCCGCCGCCCGCGGCCATCGCGAGTTCCCGCGCCTTGGCGATGAACTGCGGCATCGCGGTCCGCGGCACGACGACGTCGATCACGTCGTCGGCGCCGGCCGCCTTCGCGGTCCAGAACGCCTTCTCGCGGGCCTCGATGAGCTTGCGCGCGGCGTTGCCTTCGAGGACGTAGACGTCGGTGGCCCCGAGTTCGCCGAGCAGCTCGCCGACGGTTTCGACGTCCTCGCCGAGGCGTCCGCTGTCGCGGTTCTCCAGCGCGACTACGAGGTACGCCTCGCTGGTCTCGCGGATCTTGTCCGGCACGCCGAGCTCGAGCTTCTCGTTGTAGACGATCGCCGCCATCGTCAGGTTGTCGATGTACTCGAGGATGTGCGGCGCGAGCCCGCTGGACAGGATTTCGGGCACCGCGGCCATCACCTGGCCGAAGTCGTCGAAGGGGGCGAGGATCGTGGCGCCGTGCGCCAGCCGTGGGTGCAGCTTGACGGTGATTTCGGTGGCGAGCGCGAGGGTGCCCTCGGAGCCGACGATCAGCTGGGTGAGGTCGTAGCCGGTGGACACCTTCGACGTCTTGCCGCCGGTCCGGATGATCTCGCCGGTGGGGAGCACGGCCTGCAGGCCGAGCACGTTGTTGCGGGTGACGCCGTACTTGACGGCCCGCATCCCGCCGGCGTTGGTCCCGACGTTCCCGCCGATGCTCGCGCTCAGCTCACCGGGGTAGACGGTGTACCCGAGCCCGGCTTCGGCGGTCTTGGCGTCGAGTTCGGCGAGCGTCACTCCGGGCTGCACGACGGCGACATGGTTTCCGGTGTCGACTTCGAGGACGGCGTTCATCCGCTCGAAGGAGATGAGGAGACCGTCCGCCTGTGGGCGCGCCGCCCCGGAGAGCCCGCTGCCGGACCCGCGCGCGGTCACGGGGACGTTGTGCTCCGAAGCGGCTTTCAGCAGCTCCGCTACTTCTTCGGCGGTCGCCGGCTTTGCGACGTACGCAGGCTTCTGCGGCTCCGCCGTCAGCGCTTCGTCGTGCGCGTAGTCCTCTGAGATCGCGTCGCCCGTGAGCAGATTCTTGTCCCCGACGATCTCGGCCAGCTGTGCTGCCACGTCGCCCATCGGCAGTCTCTCCTCCGCGCCGTCGCTGTGGTTACCGCAGCGTAGTACGTACCGCCGGTACGCCGCCATGAAGCTTTTTCACATTTACGCTGCGCACTGTGATCACCTTGTCACGCACCCTCGGATTTAGTTCAGGCTAAATCTCTGGTGGGTGACAGTGCCGGCGGGTGAAGCTTCCCCCATGACCTCGACGTACTCCTTCGAAGACGGCTTTTCCGTGCATCGCGTGGGTTTCGGTGCCATGCGCCTCACGGAGTGGGACCACGTGAACGACGGCGCCAAGGCGGTCGCCCGCCGCGCGGCCGAACTCGGCGTGACGTTCTTCGACACCGCCGACGCCTACGACCTGGGCCTGAACGAAGAGCTGCTTGCCGACGCGCTGCACCCGTACCCGGGACTGCTCATCGCCACGAAGTGCGGGCACGCGCGCCCGAGCCGCGGCGAGTGGGTTCCGCTGGGCCGGCCGGAGTACCTCCGGCAGCAGGCGGAACTCTCGTTGAGACGGTTGCGTCTCGACCGTCTCGGCCTGCTGCAGCTGCACCGGGTCGACCCGCAGGTCCCGCTGGCCGACCAGGTCGGCGCGCTCGCGCGGCTGCGCGACGAGGGCAAGGTCGCCCGCATCGGGCTGTCGGAAGTCACCGTCGCGCAGCTGACCGAAGCGCGCGCCATCGCGCCGATCGCCAGTGTGCAGAACCGCTACAACCTGACCGACCGCGCGTCCGACGACGTCCTGCGCTACTGCGAGCGCGAGGGGATCGCGTTCGTACCGTGGCTGCCGATCGCCGGCGGCGGCCACACGACGGCGGGCGGAGTCCTCGACAAGATCGCGGCCGACGCCGGTGCAACTCCCGCGCAGGTGTCCCTCGCCTGGCTCCTGCACCGCTCGCCGGTGATGATCCCCATTCCCGGGACGTCGTCGATCGCGCACCTCGAGGAGAACTGCGCTGCCGCGGACATCACGCTGTCCGCCGCAGACTGCGCGGAGCTGGACGAGCTGGCCTGAGCGAGCCCGGCCGCGGGAGAAACCGCGGCCGGGTCGCTGCTCAGGCTCGTGCGAACGAGAGCGTCTCGCCTTCGACGCCCCGCAGCCACAAGTCCTGCGCGGCCGCGGCCATCTCGGCCAGGCCCTCCTCGATCGTGGCGAACACGTTGCCGGGGACCCAGCCGGCGTCGCCGTTGATCAGCAGGTTGTTGCGCCCGTAGAAGATGGCCAGGTCGGTCGCGCCCTGGTCGCTGTGCGCCTCGCTGCCTTCGTCGTAGCCGTACGCCGGATTGCCGATCTCCCACGCCTCGAAGCCGAAGTACACGACGTCGCCGGGGATCGGCGTGATCGTCGGGTTCTCCCGTCCCGGCTTGGGCTCCGCGAACGGCGGCACGAGGGTGTAGACCTCGTTGCGCGCGTACTTCGCGTGGTAGGCCGAACCGCTCTGCGGCAACGCGTCCCACACGGCCTTGCAGGTCCGCGGCGCCTCGTCGTCGAGCAGCCGCGCCCGGCACGAGACCCCGCGCTTGTCGAGGGTGATCGTGATGTACCGCGCCATCCTCAGCTCCCCGTGACCGACGCGACGACGTCTCCCCAGATGCGCAGCGCGTCGTCGACCTGCTCGGCGGACACGACCAGCGGCGGCACCATGCGGACGACGTTCATGTACGGCCCGCAGGTGAGCAGCAGCAGGCCGCTCTTCGACGCCGCCTGCTGCGCGGCCTGCGCGGTCGCCGTGTCGGGCCCGCCGTCGGCGGTGGTGAACTCCGAGCCGACGAGCAGCCCGAGCCCGCGCACCTCGCCGATCGAAGGCGTCTTGTCCGCGATCACGCGCGCGCCTTCGAGCAGCTGCCGGCCGCGCTCGGCGGCGTTCTCGACCAGGTTCTCCTGCTGGATGACCTCGAGCGTCGCGATCGCCGCGGCGCACGAGACCGCGTTGCCGCCGTACGTGCCGCCCTGTGAGCCGGGGAACGCCTTCGCCATCAGCTCCTGCGAAGCGGCGATGCCGGACAGCGGAAAGCCGCTCGCCAGGCCCTTCGCGATGAGCACGACGTCGGGCGAGACGTCGAAGTGGTCGTGGCCCCAGAACTTCCCGGTGCGGCCGAAGCCGGTCTGGATCTCGTCGACGACCAGCAGAATGCCGTGCCGGTCGGCGCGCTCGCGCAGGCCCGCCAGGAACTCGGTGTTCGCCGGCACGTACCCGCCCTCGCCGAGCACGGGCTCGACGAAGAACGCGGCGGTCTCGTTCGGCGCGCAGACGGTCTGGAACAGGTAGTCCAGCTCCCGCAGCGCGAACTTCGTGGCCGTCTGCTCGTCCCAGCCGTAGTGGTAGGCGTAGGGGAAGGGTGCGACGTGCACGCCCGCCATCAGCGGGCCGATGCCGGCGCTGAACCGCGTCCCGGACGTCGTCATGGACGCGGCGGCGACGGTCCGGCCGTGGAAGCCACCCTGGAAGACGATGACGTTCGGCCGCTTCGTCGCCTGCCGCGAAAGCCGCAACGCCGCTTCGACGGCTTCACTGCCCGAGTTCGCATAGAAGAGTGAGTCGAGCCCGCTGGGCAGCACGGTGCCGAGGCGCTCGGTCAGTTCGAGCAGCGGCTTGTGCATCACCGTCGTGTACTGCCCGTGGACGAGCTTGCCGATCTGCTCCTGCGCGGCCCGCACGACGTGGGGGTGGCAGTGCCCGGTGCTCGTGACGCCGATGCCGGCGGTGAAGTCGAGGTGGCGTTTGCCCTCCACGTCGTAGAGGTAAACCCCTTCACCGTGGTCGACCACGACGGGCGTTGCCTGCTTGAGCAGCGGAGATAGCTGGGCCATGGCAGCGTGCTCCTAGGTCGGTCTGAGCGGGTTGTCGATTGTTGACAATATCCATAGCATGGCCCTCGGGACAACACGTGAGGAGCAGTCGGGATGAGTGCGAGCACCGAGTCCGGCGTCGTCGAGGCGGTCGGCAAGGAACTGTTCATCGGCGGCAAGTGGGTGGCCGCCGAGTCCGGGAAGACGTTCCCGGTGGTCGATCCGGCCACCGGCCGTGAGCTGTGCCAGGTCGCCGACGCCTCGCCGGCGGACGGCATCGCCGCACTGGACGCCGCCGTCGCCGCGCAGGCCGACTTCGCGAAGATGGCGCCGCGCGAGCGTGGCGAGATCCTGCGCCGGGCCTACGAGCTGCTGATGAAGCGCCAGGAGGAGCTGGCGCTGCTGATGACGCTCGAGATGGGCAAGCCGCTCGCCGAGTCGAAGGGCGAGATCGCCTACGCCGCCGAGTTCTTCCGCTGGTTCGCCGAGGAGGCGGTCCGCATCGACGGCGGCTACGCGACCGCGCCGAACGGCGTGGGCCGGTTCCTGATCACGAAGCAGCCGGTCGGGCCGACGCTGCTGATCACGCCGTGGAACTTCCCGATGGCGATGGGGACGCGCAAGATCGGCCCGGCGATCGCCGCGGGCTGCACCTCGGTGATCAAGCCCGCCGCACAGACGCCGCTGTCGATCCTCGCGCTGGCCGGCATCCTGGCCGAGGCCGGTTTGCCGGAAGGCGTCCTCAACGTCGTCACCACCAGCGACTCCGGCGGCGTGATGGAACCGCTCATCCGCGACGGCCGCGCCCGCAAGCTCTCCTTCACCGGCTCGACCGGCGTCGGCCGCAAGCTGCTGGAGCAGTGTGCCGACAAGATCCTGCGCACGTCGATGGAGCTGGGCGGCAACGCGCCGTTCCTGGTCTTCGACGACGCGGACATGGATGCCGCCATCGAAGGCGCGATGCAGGCGAAGATGCGCAACATCGGCGAGGCGTGCACCGCGGCGAACCGGTTCTACGTGCAGCGCGGCGTCGTCGAAGAGTTCGCGAGGCGGCTGACCGAGCGGATGCAGGCGTTGCCGATGGGCCGCGGCACCGAGAAGGACGTCGTGGTCGGCCCGCTGATCGACCAGAACGCCGTGGACAAGGTGACGGAGCTGGTCAAGGACGCCACCGACCGCGGCGCGAAGGTGCTCACCGGCGGCTCCGATGTCGACGGCCCGGGCCACTTCTACCAGGCCACCGTGCTCACCGACGTCCCGCAGGAGGCGCGGCTGACGCACGAAGAGATCTTCGGGCCGGTCGCCCCGATCACGCCGTTCGACACCGAGGAAGAGGCGGTGGCGAAGGCGAACGACACCGAGTTCGGGCTCGTTTCCTACGTCTTCACCAGCGACCTCAAGCGCGCGCTGCGCGTCTCCGAGGCTCTCGAAGCCGGCATGATCGGGCTCAACCAGGGCATCGTGTCGAACCCGGCGGCGCCGTTCGGCGGGATCAAGCAGTCCGGGCTCGGCCGCGAGGGCGGCTCGGTCGGCATCGACGAGTTCCTCGAGACCAAGTACATCGCGGTGGCCCTGTGACGGCCTACCGCCTGGCGAGCATTCCCGGCGACGGGATCGGCGTGGACGTCACGGTCGAGGCCCGCAAGGCCCTCGACCGGGCTTCCGCTCTCTTCGGTTTCTCGCTGGAGTGGACGGAGTTCGACTGGAGCTGCGAGCGGTACGCCCGCGTCGGCGCGATGATGCCGGACGACGGAGTCGCGCAGCTGTCGGCGTTCGACGGCATCCTGCTCGGCGCGGTCGGTTTTCCCGGCGTCCCGGACCACGTTTCGCTGTGGGGCCTGCTGATCCCGCTGCGCCGCGCGTTCCAGCAGTACGTCAACCTGCGCCCGGTGCGGCTGCTGCCGGGCACGACGTCCGTGCTGGCCGGGCGGAAGGCCGAGGAGCTGGAGCTGGTCATCGTCCGCGAGAACTCCGAGGGTGAGTACTCCGCGATCGGCGGCCGGCACAACGCCGGGCGGCCGGACGAATTCGTGCTGCAGGAGTCGGTTTTCACGCGCGTCGGCGTCTCGCGGATCATCCGGTACGCGTTCGAGCTGGCGCGGACGCGGTCCGCCCGCGTCTGTTCGGCGACGAAGTCCAACGGCCTGATCCACTCGATGCCGTTCTGGGACGAGATCTTCGCCGAGGTCGCGGCGGAGTTCCCGGACGTCCACAGTGAACAGATGCACGTGGATGCCCTGGCGGCACGCATGGTCCAGGCGCCGGACCGGCTGGACATCGTCGTGGCGTCGAACCTCTTCGGCGACATCCTCAGCGACCTGGCCGCCGCGATCACCGGCGGTCTCGGCATGGCGCCGTCCGGCAACATCAACCCATCAGGTGAATTCCCGTCGATGTTCGAGGCGGTCCACGGGAGCGCTCCGGACATCGCCGGGCAAGGCATCGCCAACCCCGTGGCCCAGATCCTGGCGGCCGCGATGCTGGTCGAGCACCTGGGTGAAACCGTTGCCGCACAAGCGATCCGGGCCGCGGTGGACCGGGTGCTCGAGGAAGGCCGGGTGCGCACGCCCGACCTCGGCGGCACGGATACCACAGAACGGCTCGGCGCGGCAGTGGCCGAAGCGCTGGGCTGAGTTTTTGTCGGTGCCCTCCGGCACGGTGGTCAGGAACCCACCGAGGGGGAGGAGGCACCGATGTGCCGGCAGTGCGACGACCCGGACAGACCCGGGTACCTACAAGAGCTTCGCGAAGGCGTGGCCGACCGTGGCTGGCTCGTGCAGGCCGTGGAAGGCACGGGGCTGTACCCGCCGTGGGCCTACACGGTCGGCCTGAGCGGGTACGGGCTGCCCGAACTGGTCGTGACGGGACTGCCCGTGCTCCCGGCCGCGGGCCTGCTGAACGGGATGGCGGCGCACGCGTTGTGCGCGTCGCCGCCATCACCGGGCGAACGCATCCCGCTTCCGGGCGGCCCGCTGGTCGAGGTCGTCCCGCTCGCCGAGCCGTCGGTGCACCTGGTTTTCGCGAACGCGTTGTACGGCCCGGAAATCCGTGCGCTGCAACTGGTCCACGCGGATGCGCAGGGCCGCTTCCCGTGGTCGCCGGACTACCGTGACGGCCGCGGCGGCCAGCCGGTCCTGGGGGTCCGCCATGAAGCCTGACTGCAGATGCACCCGGCCGATCAACTGCTTTCCGGAGCCTTCGCGGGCCGTCCACGCGCGCATTACGCCGGTGCGAATAAGCGAACCGGCTGTCCGGGTGCGCATGCCGGTTGTGCGAGCACGGTTGGCGGCGTTCCGGTCAAACGTTGCCCGGCACCGGCGGCGCGTGTCCGTCCGTGAGGCTGGTCCCCGGCGCGAGCCGCTGAACGGCGTCCTCCATGTGCGCCTCGAGAAGCGCGAGCGCCGTCTCTTCGTCACCGTCCCGCAGCGCCTGGATGAGCTTCGTGTGCTCTTCCACTCGCTCCTCGACCCGCTGGTAGGTGCTCTGCAGCGCCGTAAGGCACATCCGCGTCTCGATGAGGAGCGTCCGGGCCATCCGGACGAGCCGCTTGCTGCCGGAGGCGTTGATGAGGGCCTCGTGGAACCGGAGGTCGGCGGTGGAGAGCGCGCTGGGGTCGTCTTCGCTCGCGGCGGTCGCCATCTCGTGGACTGTCTGCTCCAGGAGGTCGGCGATCCGGTCGCGGTCGCCGCCCCGCAGGGCGCGCAGCATGGCGGCGCGCTCGATCGCCGACCGGGCGGCGTAGATGTCGTAGACGTCCCCGGGCTCGAGGTCGATCACGAAGAGCCCTCGGTGCCGTTCGCTGCGGAGGAGCCCTTCCGAGACCAGGTGCTGCATTGCTTCCCGGAGTGGCCCCCGTGACACCTGGAACCGCGCGGCCAGCTCGGTCTCGCCGAGCTGGGTCCCGGGCGGGAGGGCGCCGGTCATGATCGCGTCGCGCAGCTGACGCGCGATGACCGCGGCCGTCGACTCGCGGCTGACCGGTTCGATCTCGGGCAGCATGCCCGGTGGCAGGGCCATGTCAGGCAGCTCCGTCGGGCAGGTGCCGGAAGAGCGCACCCAACGAGCGGACGAGGCGGTGCTGCCCGGTCAGGCGCAGCCCCTCCCAGACCGTGACCTGGTTGGCGGTCAGCACGGGCTTCCGGAGCGCGGCCTCGACGGTGTTGATCTCGCCGAGGGTGCGCATGGCGGTGTCCGGCACGAGCACCGCCTCGGCGTCCGGGTGGTCGTGGCTGACGGCGAGCTCGACGACGGCTTCCGGGCTCATCGCGCCGACTTCGGCGGCGGTGATGATGTCGGCGCTGTTCATCGAGACGACCTCGATGCCGCCGGCTTTGAGGAACTCCACGAACAGCTGCGCGATGTCGTCCGGGTAGCTGGCGGCCACCGCGACGCGCTTGACGTCCAGGGCGCGCGCGGCGTGCACGAACGCGAAGGAGGTGCTGGAGGCCGGGACCCCGGCGACGGCGGCGAGGCGGTCGGCCTGGTCGCGGGCGCCCTCCCAGCCGTAGACGAAGCTGCCGCTGGTGCACGCCCAGATGACCGCGGCGGGCTCGTGCTTGGCGAGGAGGGCGGCGCCGTCGGCGAGGCGGGCTTCGCTGCCGAGGTCGAGCAGCTCGGCGACCGCGTGCTTGTCGGTGCCGAAGATGTGCTCGACCGCCAGCCGAATGTCGCCTTCGTCGGCGGCCGCGCCGCCGAGCAGCTGCTCGGCCAGCGGGTAGTCGTCTTCGGCCGCGTGGTCGGGGTAGATGAAGCCGATGGTGGTCACGGAACCTCCGGAGGGGACGCAAATTGTCGACAATCCTAGAGGGGAGGTCAAGGAAAACCTTCACGACACGTCACGAAGCCACCTTCCGGGTCCGACGATCGGCAGGTTCATCCGGCGCAGGCA
Organism: Amycolatopsis sp. CA-128772; assembly: GCF_002904295.1. Taxonomy (GTDB): domain Bacteria; phylum Actinomycetota; class Actinomycetes; order Mycobacteriales; family Pseudonocardiaceae; genus Amycolatopsis. Next base: position 54,007 of record NZ_PPHG01000014.1, on the reverse strand, counting down.
CGCCAACATGGTCAGCTGGTTGGCGGTGAGCACCGGCTTGCCGAGGGCGGCTTCCAGGGGCTCGATCAGGTCGTAAGTCGGGAGGTTGGTGCAGCTGACGAAGATCGCTTCGGCGTCGCCGTGGTCGGCGGCGAGGATGCGCTCGGCGATGGTCCGGTAGCTGACCTTCCAGATGCCGCCGCCCAGCCCGAGGTGGTCGCTGGCCACCGTCTCGACGTCCAGTTCGGCGAGGAAGGCGTGCAGGGCCTGGGTGAGGTCGGCGTCGTACGGCGTGAGCACCGAGACGCGGTGGAGGTCGAGCTGGTGCAGCACTTCGGCCAGCGCGCCGGAGGTGGTGACGGCGTCCGGCGCGCCGGCGTCGCAGATCGCTTTCGTCAGGGAGCGCTCGTAGTCGACGCCGTTGACGAAGCTGCCCGACGTGCAGAGGTAGGCGACGACCTCGGGCTCGACGTGCAGCACGTCGCGCGTGGCGCCGGCCAGGTGGTGGCTGTCGCTGACGAGGCGGGCCATCTCCATGCTGACCGGCACCGGTTCGTACGGCGTGCGGGCGAGGTGGAGGGACACCTCCATCGGGACCCAGCGCCAGAGCTCGCGCTCCAGCGCGAGGTCGAAGGGGGCGATGACCCCGATGCCGCGTTGCGCCAGCGGTCCGTCGAACGCCAGGAAGTCGAAATCCAAGGCTCAGCCTCCGGAATACGTCTGTGCTTGACAGTCCGGTGCTCCGGGGGGCGTTCCTCGGATTGTTGACAATCATACGAGTGACTTTTACCGTGTCAACGTGATCGCCTCGGAACGCCGGGAAGCTCCCGTCCTGGCAGTGCTCTGTGGCGAGTCCCGCCCACCGGACATGCGTGCTGTCGAATCCGGGGCGGTCGTGCGTTACACGGACGCGGCGGGTCTTGCCGAAGCGTTGTCCGGCGCGGACGCTCTCTTCGTCTACGATTTCCTCTCCACCGCGGTGCCGGGCGCGTGGCACGCCGCCGGCAGGCTGCAGTGGCTGCACATCGCGAGCGCGGGTGTCGACCCCGTGCTGTTCCCCGGGCTGCGCGAGAGCGACGTGGTCCTCACGAACTCGCGGGGAGTTTTCGACGACGCCATCGCGGAGTACGTGCTGGGCGTCGTCCTCGCCTTCGCGAAGGACTTCGCGCGCTCGCACGACCTGCAGCGCGAGGGCCGCTGGCTGCACCGCGAGAGCGAGCGGATCGCCGGCCGCGAGGTGGTGGTCGTCGGCACCGGGCCGATCGGCCGGGCCATTGCGCGGCTACTGCGCGCGGCCGGGATGCGGGTGACCGGTGCCGGGCGCCGGGCGCGTACCGGCGATCCCGACTTCGGCGTCGTGCACGAGTCCGCCCGGCTCACCGAGGTCCTGCCGCACGCCGACTACGTCGTCGCGGTCGCGCCGCTGACCGAGCACACCAAGGGCATGTTCGACGCGCGTGCGTTCGCCGCGATGAAGCCGTCCGCGCGGTTCGTCAACGTCGGCCGCGGGGAGCTGGTGGTGACGTCCGATCTGGTCGCGGCCCTCGAGAACCGGACCATCGCCGGTGCCGCGCTCGACGTGTTCGACACCGAACCACTGCCGCCGGAAAGCCCGCTGTGGGCCATGCCGGACGTGCTGATCTCGCCGCACATGTCCGGGGACTTCGTCGGCTGGCGGAACACGCTGGTCGAGGTGTTCACCGAGAACTTCCGCCGCTGGCGCGCTGGGGAGCCGCTGCGCAATGTCGTCGACAAGACGCTCGGCTACGTGCCGTCGGGGAACCAGGGAGCCGGATGAACGACAGGATGCTGACCGCCAGCGAGCTCGTCGCCGCCTACGCGACCGGTGAGCTGTCACCGATAGAGGCGACGCAGAACGCACTGCAGGCCATCGAAGCCCGCGACGGCGAGTGCAACGCATACTGCCTCGTCGACGCCGACCGCGCGCTGGAGCAGGCGAAGGCGTCCGAGGCGCGTTGGCGTGACGGCAACCCGATCGGCTGGCTCGACGGCGTGCCCGCGTCGATCAAGGACATGTTCCTCACCCAGGGGTGGCCGACGGTCCGGGGCTCGAAGAGCATCGATCCGGACCAGGCATGGGACGTTGACAGCCCGGTTGCCGCGCGGATGCGCGAAGCCGGACTTGTGCTGCTGGGCAAGACGACCACGCCTGAGATCGCGTGGAAGGGCGTCACCGACAGCCCGCTGCAGGGCATCACGCGCAACCCGGCCGATCCGTCGAAGACGGCCGGCGGGTCGAGCGGCGGGAGCGCCGCGGCCGTCGCGGCCGGGATGGGCGAGCTGTCGGTCGGCACCGACGGCGGCGGCTCGGTGCGGATCCCGGCGTCGTTCTGCGGGATCGTCGGGCTGAAGCCGACCCACGGCCGGATTCCCCTCTTCCCGGCGAGCCCGTTCGGGCCGCTCTCGCACGCCGGCCCGATGGCGCGGTCGGTGGACGACACCGCGCTGCTGCTGGACGTGCTGTCGCTGCCCGACCACCGCGATCCCGCCGCGCTGGCGCCGCCGGTGGGGTCGTTCCGCGAGGCCGTCCGGCGGGACGTGCGCGGCCTGATCGCCGCGTTCTCGCCGACGCTCGGCTACGTCGACGTCGACCCGGAGGTGGCCGAGATCGTCGCGGCGGCGGTGCGCGCGCTGGGCGACGCCGGACTGCACGTCGAGGAGACCGACCCCGGGTTCGCCGATCCGAAGCCGGCGTTCGACATCCTGTGGTCCTCGGGTGCGGCGAAGCTGCTCGACACGTTCCCGTCCGGCTCCGAGGAGCGCACGGATCCCGGCCTGCGCAAGGTGTGGGAGCTCGGCAAGAAGTGGAGCGCGAGCGACTACCTCGACGCCACCGCCGAGCGCGCCGCGCTGGGCATCCGGATGGGCGAGTTCCACACGCGCTACGACGTGCTGATCACGCCGACCGTCCCGATCGCCGCGTTCGAGGCCGGGCACGACGTGCCGCCGGGCAGCGGGCTGAGCGAGTGGCCGGAGTGGACGCCGTTCACCTATCCCTTCAACATGACCCAGCAGCCGGCGATCAGCGTGCCGGCCGGGCGCACGTCGGCCGGGCTGCCGGTGGGCCTGCAGATCGTCGGGCCGCGGCACTCGGACGACCTCGTGCTGGCCGTGGCGAAGCTGCTGGAGGAAGTGCGGCCCTGGGCGCCCGCCTGACCACACTTGAGAGTGAAACCCGGACCGGAGTGCGGCGGGCTGTGCCACTGTCGGCCGGTGAACGCTCCAGGCTGGCAGTACGAACGAGCCATCCCGACGGTCGACGTCACCGGTGAGCCGACGCGGGTGATCGTCGGCCTGATCGAGCAGGGCGACCGGCTGGCCGCCGCACTGCGGGTCGACGACGGGAAGGCGGCGCTGGTCCCGCTGGAAACCGGCGGCGAGCTGCTGAAGGCGCTGCGCGAGACGCTGGAGAGCTGGTGGCGTCTCGACGGTCATCTCGACCTGACGCCGGAGCCGCACGCCGGGCGGTGACGCGGTCAGCCGACGCCGAGCTCGTCGAGACGGTACTGTCCCGTCCCGGTGATCCGCAGCGCCCGCCCGCGCGGCCGGCGACGTACCCAGCCGGCGTCGAGGAGCGCCGTCAGGAGTGTTGTCCCCAGCGCTCCCGCGAGGTGGACGGTTCCGTGCGACCAGTCCAGGCACGCGCGCACCGCCGGTCCGGAACTCCGCAGCTCGCCGATGTCCAGCGCCGCCAGCAGCGGGTGGTCGAAGGTGCGGACCGCGCCCGTCTCGCCCGGGGCCAGGTCGTCGACGACGCCGTCCTTGCGCAGGACAACGGCCACGTCGATGCCCAGCTGCCCGGCGAGGTGGCCGTAACACGCGCGGGCGCGCAGCACCGGCCCCGAGGGCGGGTCGGGCTGCAACCGGTCCGGCAGCCGGGGTGGGGCGAGCGCCGCCAATGCCTCCACGAGCTGTGCCACCTCCGGGCCGGCGAGCCGGTGCAAACGCCGTCGGCCCGCGTCGGTCACCTCGACGAGACCCGCTTCGCGCAGACGACGTAGGTGGGAGCTCGCGGTGGAGGGCGCGATCCCGGCGACCGTCGCCAGGGCCCGGGCGGTGTGCGCGGCGCCGTCCATCAGCTGCAGCAGCATCGCCGCCCGCGCCGGCTCGCCGATGGCCTGGGCGACCGAGGCGATGTCGGGCTCGCCGGGCATGGTGTGAGCCTAGCCGCGGAACCGTTCGCTCCGGATCGAACTGTTCCTGTGGCACCCTGCGGCCGTGACCGATCGCTACTTCGAGGACTACGTCCCGGGCGTCATCTACGACTGCGGGAGCATCGAGGTGTCCGAAGCCGAACTCCTGGAGTTCGCCCGGCGCTACGACCCGCAGGACTTCCACGTCGATGCGGCCGCGGCGGCGGACGGCCCGTTCGGCGGCCTGATCGCCAGCGGCTGGCACACCGCGAGCCTGATGATGCGGCTCTACGCGGAGCACTACCTGTCCACGGTGTCCAGCCTCGGCAGCCCGGGCGTCGACGAGCTGCGCTGGCCGCGCCCGGTGCGGCCGGGTGCCGTGCTGCGGCTGCGGGCCACCGTGACCGAGGCTCGCCGCTCCCGCTCGAAACCCGACCGGGGGCTGGTGCGCACGCGCGTCGAGTTCGTCGACGGCGGTGACGACGTCGTGTTCAGCGCGAGCGTGCTGAACCTCATGCGCGTGCGCCCTGCCGGACCAGACCGCGCACCTGCGGGTTGATCAGCACGATCGCCGTTGCGCCGAAGATCAGGGCCGCGCCGCCGAGGAGCGTCGCCGATCGGCCGGCGTGCTCGGCCAGCGGGCCCGCGGCGACCTGGCCGAGCGGCATCGCGACGAACGAGCCGAGCATGTCGTAGGAGTAGACGCGGGCGAGCTTCTCCGGCGGGATGTTCTCCTGCAGCGACACGTCCCAGGCGACGGCGAACTGCTCGATCGCGACGCCGGAGAGGAACATCGCGAGCAGCAGCGGCAGCAGGTACGGCGTCTCGCCGAGGGCCAGCATCGGCAGGGCGTCGACCATGATGAAGGCGACGCCGATCGCCAGCATCCGCCGCGGTTGCCGGCGCGCGGCGATGATCCCGCCGAGCAACGCCCCGGCGGTCTGCACGGCCAGCGCGAGCCCCCAGCCGGTGCGGCCGAACGTGTCGTCGGCGACCAGCGGGCCGAGCACCAGCAGCGCGCCGGCGTTCACCGCGTTGACCACCATGAACTGCAGCACCACCAGCCACACCCAGGACCGCGCGCGGAACTCCCGCCAGCCTTCGGCGAGCTCGCCGAACGGGCGGCGCCCCGGCAGCCGTTCACCGCGCGGCAGCCGGATCCGGCGGTACGCAAACGCGGCGGCGAGGAACAGCAGGGCGTTCCCGGCGAGCGCCCAGCCGGAGCCGGCGAAGGCGACGAGGACGCCGGCCAGTCCGGCCCCGGCGATGCGGCCGACGTTCGACAACAGCCGGACCAGCGCGTTCGCCGGTGCGAGCAGCGGGGCGGGCACGGTCAACGGCGTGAGCGAGGCGGCCGCGGGCAGCGAGATGGCCGAGACGGCTCCGTTGACCAGGCTGAGCCCGGCCAGCAGCGGAACGGACGCGAAGCCCGCGAGGACGCTCGCGGCGATGGCGGCCTGCGTGAGGGCGGCGGCGGTTTCGGTGCCCTGCAGGATGACGGACCGCGGCAGCCGGTCGGCCAGCATTCCGCCGAACAGCACGAGCAGCACGTTGGCGAGCGACCGGGCGCCGACGACGAGCCCGAGGTCCACGGCCGACCCGGTGAGGTCGACGACGGCGAAGGCGAGCGCGAAGGGTGCGACGGCGTTGCCGAAGTCGGCCAGGGTCCGGCCGGTGACCAGGGCGCGGAACCGGGTTTCCCGCAGGGGTGCGGAGAGTGACGTGGTCATGGGAGCAGCTCCGGTGAGCTCGGGATGCAGGCTCGATGAGGTGTGGCGGCGGCGCGGTCGGCTGGCTGAGGCGATCGGGGAGGACGCGGCAACGTCGATGTCCTGTCGGGGGAGCCTTGCGAACCGAAACGGCTCGTGCGCGATCCCGGAGCCGGCTGCAGTGCGCTCATCGGGGATGCTCGGCCGTCAGCTCGAACAGGGCCACGCTGGCGCTGACCCGCACTGTTCCCGGCGTTCTCGGGGGCTGCGCCGCCGCGTGCAGCTCCTCGCTGAGCGCCGTCGCCTGCCGCAGCATTCGCGCCCAGAGCTGCGGATCCACCCACAGCTCCGCGTCCGTCAGGGAGGCCGGCCGGTCCGCGGCTCGCGCTGCCGCCCGGCGGAGGAGCTCCGTTGCGATGGCCTTCGTCAGCAGCTTCCCCTCACCCGGGTTCCGGCTCGTCAGACGCTTGCCGGAGTCCGGGTGGTGGCGGTAGCGCTTGGCGCGGCCGCCGCGGATCTGGACCTCCTCGGTCACCTCCAGCAGGCCCGCGTCGTGCAGGCGGCGGATGTGGTAGCTCGTGTTCGCCTGCGTTTCACCGAGTTCGCGCGCCGCCTCCGCTGCGCTCATCGCCGTGCCCGTCAGCAGGGACAGGATGCGCATGCGCAGTGGGTGGGCCAGGACCCGGAGGTGGTCGTGGGGCATGAAGCCGAGTCTGCCACGACCGTCAAAGAGTTATTTGGGGGTTTGCTGGGAAGTCGAAGATCGCCTTCGGGCGTGGCAGCCCGACGGCATCGGGTATTGCCTAGAGCTCGTACGTGGTGCCGTCCGGCGGAAGCAACGCTCCTGCGGCCAGTACTGCGGCGTGCTCCGGCGATGCCGGGTCGAGGACGGGGTTCGTGTTGTTAACGTGCGTTAATGCCCAGCGCGGTCCGGGATGTGCGGCGATCCGGAGCAGGCTCGCGGTGATCGGCAGGTGGCCCATGGCGAGCTGGTCCGGTCCGCCGACGCCGGCCATCTCGTCCGGCGCGTAGAACGTTCCGTCCAGCAGCACGAGGTCCGCGTCCGAGACCAGCGCGTCGAATCCCGGAGGCCAGCTCCGCAGGCACGGTGCGTACACCAGCACACCGCCGGTCGCCGGGTCTTCGATGCGGTAGGCGACCACCCACGGGCCGTCCGGGCCGGCGGGGACGTACTTCGGTCGCTTGGTGCTCACCGGGAGCACGTCGACGCGCAGTCCGGGCAGGTTAACGGTGGATAACCAGGTCCAGCCGCCGTAGCTGTCGGCGATGGCGCGGAAAGGAGACAGCGCGGACAGCACCGGCTCCGGTGCCCACACCGGGAGCCCGCCCGCTTCGCGCAGCATCAGCAGGCCCAGGGCGTGGTCGAGCTCGGCGTCGGTGAGCAGCACTCCGCGCAGCGGGATCTCGCGCGGTCCCGGTCCGGCGCGCAACGCCGGCGTCGCGAGGATCTGGGCGCGGATGTCCGGCGAGCAGTTGAGCAGGTACCAGCCGGCACCGTCCGCGCTGATCGCGACGCAGTCCTGCGAGCGCGGCACCAGCCCGGACGTGCAGAGGCGGCACGCGCAGTTCCACTGCGGGCACCCGCCGCCCGCCGCGGTGCCGAGCAGGATCACCTTCACCGGCGCATGACCAGGTCGGCGGCCGGTGGCCGGGCGAGCACCAGGTCGACGACCTCGCGCCGCGGCGACCGCGAGCACACCGGGTCGGTGGCCGCGGCGTCGCCGGTCAGCAGGAACGCCTGGCAGCGGCAGCCGCCGAAGTCGAGCCCGCGGCGGTCGCACGTGCGGCACGGCTCGGTCATCCACTCCTCACCGCGGTAGGCGGTGAACGACGAGGAGCGGTACCAGATCTCGGCGAGCGGCGTATCGCGGACGTTCGACAGCGAGAGCGTCGAAATCGCCGACGCCGCCGGGCACGGCAGCACGGTGCCGTCCGGCGCCACGGTCAGCTGCCGCGCACCCCAGCCGTACATGCACGGCTTCGGATACGGCTCGTAGTAGTCGGCGACGACGTAGACGATCTCCATCGTGCCGCGCAACCGCGCGACAGCCTCGCGCACCACCGGCTCGGCCGCGTCGAGCTGCGCGCGGGTCGGCATCAGCGCGTCCCGGTTCTGCAGCGCCCAGCCGTAGTACTGGGTGTTCGCCAGCTCCAGCCGGTCCGCGCCCATCCGCTCGGCCAGCTCGATGATCCCGTCCAGCTGGTCGTGGTTGCGCCGGTGCAGCACCACGTTCAGCGACAGCGGCAGCCCCGACGCCCGCACCAATGCGGCCGCGGCGAGTTTCCGGTCGTGCGCCTTCGCGCCCGCCAGCAGGTCGGCCCGCTCCCGGGTCGCGCCCTGCGCCGACAGCTGGACGTGGGCCAGCCCGCGCTCGACGAGGTCGTCCAGCCGGGCCTCGGTCAGGCCCAGCCCGGACGTGACCAGGTTGACGTAGCAGCCGAGCGCGCTCGCGTGCTCGACCAGCTCGGGCAGGTCCGGCCGGAGCAGGGGTTCGCCGCCGGACATGTGCACCTGGAGGACACCCAGTTCGCGGGCCTGGGACAGCACCGACCGCCAGTCTGCAGTGGACAGTTCGGCGGCCCGGGCGGTCAGCTCGACCGGGTTGGAGCAATAAGGACAGTGCAGCGGGCAGCGGTGGGTCAGCTCGGCCAGCAGCCCGAGCGGCGGCGTCACGTCCATGCGACGACCCGCCGTTCGCCCAGCCGGGACAGCACGGAAAGCACGTCGTCCGCGAGCACGCCGGAGTAGCGCTGCGAAAGGGCCGTCGTGATGTCGGTGACCGACCGGGCGCCGTCGCACAACTCGAGCACCGCGGCCGCGGTCGCGTTCGGCACCAGGACGCCTTCCGGGAACAGCAGCACGTGCGTCTCCCGGACGTGGTCGAAGGACAATCGGACACCGCGGCGCAGCTGCGGCACGGACTCGGCGGTGATCACGCGGCCGCCCGCTCGATCGCGTCGAGCATCGACCACAGCACGTCGCACTTGAACGACAACGCGGCGATCGCGCGGTCCTGCTGTTCGCGCGTGACGCAGTGGCGCACCACGATGTCCAGGGTGTCCTTGCCTTCGCCGGCGACCTTGTCGATCCGGTTCGTGAAGTACGCCAGGTCTTCGCGCGCGATCCAGGAATAGTGCGCGAGCATGTCCGCGACGCGCCGCTGCATCAAATGCCCGGCGAACATCTCCGTCAGTCCCGATGCGACGGCTTCCCACCACGGCTTGGTCCGCGCGAAGCTCACGTAAGCGTCCACCGCGAACCGGACGCCGGGCACGACGTGCCGTTCGTCGAGGACTTCGTCCCGGTCCAGCCCGACCGCGGTGCAGAGCCGCAGCCAGCGCTCGATTCCGCCGGTGCCGGCGCTCGCCCCGTCGTGGTAGACGATCCGGTCGAGCCACTGACGGCGGATCTCCGGCAGCGGGCAGTTGCCGATGATCGCCGCGTCCTTCTGCGGCAGCACGCACTGGTAGTACCAGCGGTTGGCCGCCCAGATCCGCAGCCCGCGTTCGTCGAGTTCGCCCGCGTGCAGCCGGTGGTGGAACGGGTGCGTTCCCCAGTACCGGCCGGAAAGACCGCGCAGCTCGGCGATGAATGCGCTTTCCGAAAGTGGCTCGACCGGCATCCTTCAGTCCGCCATACGAGCCGCGTACGCGGTGACCTCCATGGGAGTTTCGTATTCGACGAACTCGGGGGTCGTCCACTCCTCGGTCATGTGCTGCTCCTCTCTCCGGGCGATCGTCGTCACCCTAGGAGCGCGCGGAGCCGCCTGACCAGCATTTCACCGCCCGATTCGGAAAGATTCCTTCCGATGGGGGAGCAGCGTGTCAGTGAGCGGGCTACTTTACCGCAGCTTCGAGTTCCACCAAGGCTGTGTCGAGGTGTGTCAGGATTCGTTGCAGGTGCGGAACGCTGCGGCGGCAGCCGGTGACGCCGAAGTCGAGGTGGTCGCCGTTGCTCGTCAGCGTGATGTTCACGGCCTGGCCGTCGAGCAGCACCGACGCCGGGTAGATGCCGTCGAGCTGGGCGCCGTTCCAGTACATCTGCTTGCGCGGCCCGGGCACGTTCGAGATGACCAGGTTGAACGGCGGCCGCGTGTTCTTGACGATCCCCGGGATGGGCGAAACGCCGAGCTGGGCAACGTTAACCGCCGATAACAGCAGCGTCTGCACCGGCGTCAGCTCCGAGAACAGCCGTTTGCCGTTGCGCATCGACTGGTGGATCGTGACGAGCCGCTTGCCGGCGTCGGGCAGGTCGGTGGCCAGGTTGCACAGCAACGCGCCGATGTTGTTGCCCGCCGCTTCGCCGGGGTCGTTCTGGCGGCGCAGCGACACCGGCACCATCGCGATGAGCGGTGCGTCCGGAAGCGCGCGTTGCTCGATGAGGTAGTCCCGCAGCGCACCCGAGCACATCGCGAGCACGACGTCGTTGCGCGACACCCCGGCCGCGGTCGCCACCTGGCGGACCCGGTCCAGCGACCACTTCTGCGCCGCGAACCGGCGCGCGCCGCCGATCGGCACGTTGAACATCGTCTTCGGCGCCTGTCCCGGCAGGGTCAACGTGTGTTCCCCGAACGCCTCCCGCGCCACCTTCATCGCGGCGGGCGCCAGGCTCGCGAGCTGGTTGGCCGTCTTGCTCGCGGTCTGCAGGAACGACCGGGGACGCTTCGCGCGTTCTTCGCCGGGCTTGCGCCGGGAGCCCCACCACGGCGGGCAGTCCATGTCCGCAGGGTCGTCGGAGAGCGTGCCCTGCAGCTGGCGCAACGCCGAGACGCCGTCCATCAGGGCGTGGTGGACCTTGGTGTAAACGGCGAACCGGCCGTCGTCGAGGCCCTCGATGAGATGGGTCTCCCAGAGCGGCCGGTGCCGGTCGAGCAGGGTGCTGTGCCAGCGTGACGTCAGCTCCAGCAGTTCGCGGACGCGGCCAGGCCGCGGCAGAGCCGAGTGCCGGAAGTGGTAGTCGAGCTCGAGTTCGGCGTCGTTCGCCCAGGCGACGTGGCCCATCGTGGTCACCGGCCGGGCCGGGCGGCGCCGGAACACCGAGCGCATGTTGTCCGATTCCAGCAGTGAAGTACGGATGTCGCGCAGGTACTCCGGGCCGGCGCCGTCGGGTTTCCGGAACAGCTGCAGGCCGCCCACGTGCATCGGATGCTCGCGTGTTTCGACGAGGAGGAACATCGAATCAGTCACGGGCATCATCGCCATGGGACATCACCTTCCGCGCTCGGCACGCCGACTCTACGCGCTCGGCGGCCGCGGGTGGATCACGTTCTACTCTGGCGAGTATGACCGTCCGAGGCACCGGGGAAACGTCGTTGCCACCGATGGCCGAGTGCGTCGTGATCGGCGGTGGGGTCATCGGTGTCAGCTGCGCGTTCCGGCTCGCCGAGGCCGGCGTCGACGTGCTGCTGCTCGAACGCGGCGAGCTGGGCGGCGGCTCGACGGCGAAGGCCGCGGGCGGCATCCGGTCGTCGTTCACCACCCGCGTCAACGTCGAGCTGGGACTGCGCGGGCTCGCCGCGTACAGCGCTTTCTCGCGCGACTTCGGCGTCGAGATCGACTTCCGGCGCGACGGCTACCTGTACCTGCTCACGGACACGGCGGATGTGCCCGCAATCGGACATTGCGCGGAGCTGCAGCGCGAGTACGGCGTCCGCAGCCGCCTGCTCGATCCCGCGGAGGCGAAGGACGCCCTACCACTGATAGAGACGGACGGCATCGTCGCGGCGCTGTGGTCCCCGGACGATGCGAAGGCGACGCCGGACGCTGTCGTCCAGGGTTACGCGCGTGCGGCGCGAGCGTGTGGTGCGACGCTGCGCACCGGCGTCGAGGTCACCGGCATCGAGCGCGACGGCGACACGCTGACCGGCGTCGTCACGACGGCGGGGTTCGTGCGGACCGGCGCGGTGGTGTGCGCGGCGGGCGCGTGGTCGGGGCGGATCGGCGAGCTCGCCGGGCTCGAGCTCCCGGTGCGCCCGTACCGGCGGCAGGTCGTGTTCACCGGGCCGGTGCCCGGGCTGCCGGAATCGGTTCCGCTCACCATCGAGCTGCCGTCGGCTTTCTACTTCCACCGCGAGGGACCGGGCCTCGCGATGTCGTTCAGCGAGAACGACGGCTTCCCGGGCTTCGGCACCGGGTACGAGCCGGGCGAGTGGCTGCCGCGCCTGGCCGAGCTGGCCGGCCGCCGGATCCCCGCCGTGCTCGACGCCGGCGTCCGCACCGCCTGGGCCGGGTTGTACGAAATGACGCCGGACCGCAACCAGATCATCGGGCGAAGCGTCCTGCTGTCGCGGTTCTTCTACGCGACCGGCTTCTCCGGCCACGGCTTCCAGATGGCCCCGGCGACCGGCGAGCTGATCCGGGACCTCTACCTGGAGCGCGAACCGGCGGTGGACATCGCGGAACTGGACGTCCGGCGGTTCGAGGCCGGCGATACCGCACCGGTCGAGCACCACATCGTCTAGGGTCGATTGCCAGATCGTTCAACGATCTGGCAGTATCCGAGCCGTGGCTGTGAGTGGTGCTCGGGAGCTGGTGGACGCGCTGGAAGCGCTCGGAACGGAGATCGTCTTCGGTCTCCCGGGCGTGCACAACCTGCCGTTGTGGGAGGCGCTCGGCGAGACCGGCATCAAGCTCGTCGGGGTCCGCCACGAACAGACGGCCGGGTACGCCGCCGACGGCTACGCCCGTGCCACCGGCAAGCTCGGCGTCGCGCTGGTCACCACCGGCCCGGGGGCGGCGAACACCCTCGGCGCGGTCGGCGAGGCGATGGCGTCCGCGGCTCCGGTGCTGGTCATCGCCACCGACATCCCGTCGACCCTGCGGCGTCCCGGCGTCGTCCGCGGCGTGCTGCACGAGACTTCCGACCAGCAGGCCATGTTCGCGCCGGTGACCAAGGGCGGCTTCACCGTGCGGGCCCCCGACCAGATCGGCACGACCGTCCACCGCGCCGCCCGGCTCGCGCAGCTGCCGCAGAGCGGTCCGGTCTACCTCGGCGTGCCGACCGACTACCTGCGCGAGAGCGTGCCGCGGCGCCGCCCGCCCGCGCCGCACCGCAAGCCCGACGTCGACGTCCCCGACCTCGCGCGGGCCGAGGCGATGCTGTCCGACGCCCGGCACCCGCTCATCTGGGCCGGCGGCGGCGCGTTGCGCTCGGGCGCGGGCGACGCGATCGGCGCCCTCGCGGAGAAGCTCGCCGCGCCGGTGATCACCACGTTCGCCGCCCGCGGGCTGCTCCCGCTCGACCACCCGTGCCTGGCGCCGAACCCGGTGCACACGCCGGAGGTCGGCGAGCTGTGGGACGAAGCCGACGTCGTGCTCGCCATCGGCACCGACTTCGACGGCCTGATGACGCAGAACTGGCGGATGCCGAAACCGCCGAAGCTCATCGCGGTCAACGTCGACGCCGACGACGCCGCGAAGAACTACCAGCCGGACCTCACGCTCGTCGGGGACGCGCGCTCTATCGTCGATAGATTGCTGCCGAAGCAGCGTCCCGGCCTGGACGACATCACGCTGCGGCTGGCCGGCATCGGCCGCCGGGTGCGCCAGCGGATCCGCGACGAGGAGCCGCAGGCCTACGACTTCCTGTCCACTCTGGACGAGGTGCTGCCGACGGACGCGGTGCTGGTGTCCGACATGTGCGTTGCCGGGTACTGGGTCGGCGGCTTCCACCGGGTGCGGGCGCCGCGCAAGCTCGCCTACCCGATGGGCTGGGGGACCCTCGGCTACGGCTTCCCGGCGTCGCTCGGCGCGGCCGCGGCCGGCACCGGGCGCGCCATCTGCATCACCGGCGACGGCGGGTTCCTCTACGGCTGCGGTGATCTGGCGACACTCGCGCAGGAGCAGTTGCCGGTCACGGTCGTCCTGGTCGACGACGGCGGCTACGGCATGCTGCGCTACGACCAGGACCGCGAGGGCCTGCCGCACCGCGGGGTCGACTGGGACAGCCCGGACTTCGTCGGCCTGGCCCGGTCCTTCGGGGTGCACGCCGACCGCGTCTCCGGGTTCGGGCGGGCGTTCCGGCGGCTGCTCGGGGAGTTCGTCGAGTCGGACGAGCCGAACGTGCTGGTCGTGAAGGCCAAGCTGAAGCCGCCGCTGAACACCTCGCCGCGGTGGTACCGGACATGAGGATCGGCGTCGACATCGGCGGCACGTTCACCGACCTGTGCGCGGTGGACGCGACCGGGATCGTCGCCGTCGGCAAGGTCCTGACCACGCACGACGCGCCGGCCCTAGCAGTGATAGAGGGCCTGGCCGCGCTGCTGGCAGACGCCGGGATCGCGGCTTCGGAGGTGACGCAGGTGGTCCACGGAACGACCCTGGTGACCAACGCGCTGATCGAGCGCAAGGGCTCGCGGACGGCGCTGCTCGCCACCGCCGGCTTCCGCGACGTCCTGGAGATGCGCCGCGAGCACCGGTACGAGCTGTACGACCTGCACCTGGAACTGCCGGCGCCGCTGGTGCCGCGGCACCTGCGGTTCGACGTCCCGGAGCGGATCCTCGCCGACGGTTCCGTGCACACGGGACTGGACGAGGAGCACGTGCGGAAGCTCGGCCGCGAACTGGCGGACCGCGGGATCGAAGCGGTCGCCGTCTGCTTCCTGCATTCGTTCACGAACCCCGCGCACGAGCGGCGCGTCGCGGAGATCCTCACCGAGGTCGCGCCGGGGCTGCGCGTCGCGCTGTCCTCCGACGTCGTTCCGGAGATCCGCGAGTACGAGCGCGCGTCGACCACGTCAGCGAACGTTTACGTCCAGGACCTCACCGAGCGCTACCTGCGCGATCTCGAACACCGATTGGGCGGGCTCGGGATCACGCGCGCGCCGCACATCATGCTGTCCAACGGTGGTGTGGCCACCGTCGAGACCGCGGCCCGGTACCCCATCCGCATCCTCGAGTCCGGTCCGGCGGGCGGTGCGCTGGCGGCCGCGGTGCTGGGGCCGCCGGACCTGCTGGCCTTCGACATGGGCGGCACGACGGCGAAGCTGTGCCTGATCGCGGACGGCGCGCCGCTGGTCACGCACCAGTTCGAAGTGGACCGCAAGTACCGGTTGCTGCCCGGCTCGGGCCTGCCGGTGCAGGTGCCGGTCATCGACATGATCGAGATCGGCGTCGGGGGCGGCTCGATCGCCCGCATCGACGCCTTGGGGCTGCTGACCGTCGGGCCCGACTCGGCGGGGTCCGAGCCCGGCCCGGCCTGCTACGGCCGCAGCGGCACCGAGCCCACGGTCACCGACGCCGACCTCGTGCTCGGCTACCTCGACCCCGGTTACTTCCTTGGCGGCGGCATGCGCCTGGACGCCGCGGCTTCCCGAACAGTGCTAGAGGAGAAGATCGCCGTCCCGCTCGGTGTGAGCGTCGAGGAAGCTGCCTGGGGCATCCACACCAGCGTCAACGAGGACATGGCCAACGCCGCCCGGGTGCACGCCGTCGAGCGTGGGCACGATCCGGCGAAGCTGCCGATGTACACCTTCGGCGGTGCGGGTCCGGTGCACGGCGCCGGCGTCGCGCGGGCGCTCGGCGCGCCGTCCGTCGTCGCGCCGCCGGCTGCCGGGGTGCTCAGTGCCGCGGGGTTCCTCACCGCGCCGCTCGCGTTCGACTTCGTCCGCTCGGCTCGCGCGGCCGTGCACGACCTGGCGTGGGAGCAGGTCGACGCGTTGTTCGCCGAGATGGAGGCCGAAGGCGCGGCGTTGCTGGCGAAGTCCGGTGTCGACGACGTGACGCACCGGCGGATCGCCGAGATGCGCTACACCGGGCAGGGCTACGAGGTGCGCGTTCCGGTGCGCGGCGGTAGCTGGCCCCTATCACTGATAGAGGAATTCACTCGCACCTATCGCGTGCTGTACCGGCGCAGCGGGCCGGACGTCGGTGTCGAGGTGCTGAACTGGCGGGTCGTGTCGAGCGGACCCGCGCCGGACGTCACTCTGCAGCTGACTGCGCAACCGGCCGGCGGCGACGCGCAGAAGGGCACGCGCAAGGCTTACTTCCCGTCGACTGGGGGATTTGTCGACACGGCCGTGTTCGACCGGTACCGGCTGGCGCCGGGCGCGCGGGTCGACGGGCCGGCCATCGTCGAGGAACGCGAGTCGACCGTGGTCGTCCCGCCCGGGGCGCACTGCGTCGTCCGGGCCGACGGAGCACTGGAGGTGACGGTGTGAGCGTCGACCCCATCCTCGCCGGGCTGTTCGGCAACCGGCTGCACGCCATCCTCGCCGAGCAGCAGAACGCGCTGGTCAACACGGCCTTCTCGGCCGTCGTGCGGGAGTCGCTCGACTTGGCGTGCGCGGTGTTCGACTCCCGGGGCGAGATGATCGGGCAGTCCGTCGGCGGCACGCCCGGGCACATCAACGCGATGGCCACCGGCATGCACCACTTCGTCGCGGCCTACCCGCCGGAGACCCTCGAACCCGGGGACGTGCTGCTCACCAACGACCCGTGGCAGACCGCCGGGCAGATCAACGACATCACGGTGGCGACGCCGGTGTTCCGGCGCGGCCGGCTGGTCGCGTGGTTCGCGTCGTGCTGCCACGCGCCCGACATCGGCGGCCGGCTCGTCTCCGCCGAAGCCCACGAAGTCTTCGAAGAAGGCTTGCGGCTGCCGATCCTCAAGTTCCTGCGCGCCGGCGAGGTGAACGCCGATCTGGAACGGCTCATCCGGGCGAACGTCCGGACGCCGGAAGAGACCACCGGCGACCTGTATGCGCAGGTCACCGGCAACGAGGTCGGCGCGGCCAGCCTGCTGCGGCTGCTCGACGAACTCGGCCTCGACACGCTGGACGAAGTCGCCGCCGAGATCATGGACCGCTCGGAGAAGGCGCTGCGGGACGCGCTGAAGGCGCTCCCGGACGGCACGTACACCAACGAAATCGCCACCGACGGGTTCGACGACGAAGAGGTCGTGCTGCGCGTCGCGGCCACTGTGGACGGTGACGGGATCCACCTCGACTTCGCGGGCTCGTCGCCGCAGAGCCGTCGCGGGATCAACGTCGTGCTGAACTACACGCGGGCCTACGCGTCCTTCGCGGTCAAGGCGGCGATTTCGCCGGAGGTGCCGCACAACGCCGGGTCGTTCCGGCCCGTGCACGTCACCGCGCCCGAGGGCTCGGTGCTGAACTGCTTGCCGCCGGCGCCGGTCGCGTCGAGGCACCTGATCGGGCACTTCCTGCCGTCGCTGCTGATCGGCGCGCTGCCCGCGACAGCGATCGCGCCGAGCGCCGACGCGCTGTGGATGACGATCTGGCGGGGCCACGGGTTCATGCTGAACGTATTCCAGACCGGTGGCACGGGCGCGCGTTCGGACAAGGACGGCCTCAGCACGACCGGTTTCCCGAGCGGCCTGCGGTCGACGCCGACCGAGGTGATCGAAACGACGGCGCCGCTGGTCCAGCACGCCCGGGAACTGCGCGTCGACTCCGGTGGCCCCGGACGGTGGCGCGGCGGCCTCGGTCAGCTGACGACGATGGCCGTCCGCGGCGAGGTTCCCTGGAGTGTCAACGGGAACGTCGACCGCGTGCGCGCCGCGGCGTCCGGAGTGGACGGTGGGCAGCCCGGTGCGGTGGGCCGGTTCGGGCTGCAGGACGGGGCGGATCTGCCCGTGAAGAGCCGGGTGACGCTGGCGGCGGAGTCCGTTGTGGACGTGACCCTGCCCGGCGGTGGTGGTTACGGGCCGCCGTCCGAACGGCCCGTGGCGGCGGTGCTCGCCGACGTCGTCGAGGGCTATGTCTCACGGGAAGCGGCGCGCGAGGTGTACGGCGTCGAGGTGTCGTACCTCGGGTCGCCGGACGCGCTCGTCCGGCTGCCCGAGGACTACACAGTGGACGAAGAGCAGACAGCACGACTGAGAGCGGGGAAGTGACATGGGTCGGTTGGCCGGCAAGGTGGCGGTCGTCTTCGGCGGCGCGCGGGGGATCGGCCTCGCCACGGTGAAGGAGTTCCTCGCCGAAGGGGCGACGGTCTTCGCTTCCGACATCCGCGAACCCGCCGAAGCGGTCGAGGGCTACCGGCATGCCCTGGTGGACGCCACGGACGAAGCCGCCGTGGCGGCCTTCGTCGACGGGGTCATCGCCGAAGCGGGCCGCATCGACGTGCTGTTCAACAACGTCGGCATCCACCTCGGGAAGCCGCTCGCCGACACGACGCTGGCCGAGTTCGACCACATCTTCGCGCTCAACGTCCGCGCCGCCTTCCTCGGCACCCGCGCCGTGCTGCCGCACATGATCGAGCAGCGAGCCGGCAGCATCGTCACGACGTCGTCGAACGGCGGCGTGATGGGCCGTCCCGGCGACCCGGTGTACAACGCCACCAAGCACGCGCTGGTCGGGCTGACCAAGTCGATCGCCGTCGCGCACGCGCACCAGGGCATCCGGGCCAACACGGTCAACCCGGGCGCGATCGACACCGACATGCTGCGCAGCACCCTCAACTCGCCCGAGGAGTTCGAGACCAAGCAGCACCAGCTGGTCGCGAGCACGCCCGCAGCGCGCGTCGGCGAAGCGTGGGAGGTCGCGAAGGCGGTGGTGTTCCTGGCGAGCGACGAGTCGCGGTTCGTCAACGGCGTCGTGCTGCCGATCGACGGCGCGAAGGCCGCGGGCGCGATGCCGGGCAACCGCTACAGCCTCGATTTCGAGCTCGGCGTCAGGTAGCGCCGTGACCGTCGATGCGTCGGGGCTGGAAAGCGCGCGGCACCTGCTCGAGCGCAGTGGCACGGCCGAGCGGGTCGCGGCGATCCTGCGCCAGCACATCACCGACGGCGTCTTCGCCCCCGGCGAACGGCTGTCCGAGCCGGTGATCAGCGCGGCGCTCGGCGTCTCCCGCAACACGCTGCGCGAGTCGTTCCAGCTGCTCGCCCACGAACGGCTGGCCGTGCACGAGCTGAACCGCGGCGTGTTCGTGCGCGAACTGACCACGGAGGACATCGAGGACCTCTACGTCGTGCGCCGCACCACCGAGTGCGGTGCACTGCGGCGCGCTGCGGAGTTGCAGAGCGTCGATCTATCAGTGATAGAGAACGCGCTGCGCGACGGCCGCGCGGCGGCGGAGGCCGAGGACTGGCCGGCGGTCGGCACCGCGAGCATCCACTTCCACCAGGCCCTCGCGGACCTGGCCGGCAGCGAGCGCCTCTCCGCGACGATGCGGCAGGTGCTCGCCGAAACGCGGTTGTTCTTCGTGCTGAACGAGAACACGCGGGAGTTCTACGAGCCGTTCCTCGACTGCCACGAAAAGATCCTGCGCGACCTGCGCCGCGGCCGGTTCGACGCCGCGGAGGCCGCCCTGGACCGCTACCTGCGCGACGCCGAAGCCCGGCTGCTCGAGCTCAGCACGTAGGGGAGCCCCACCGTGAACCCGGATGACGAGGAGCCGACGATGCCCCCGGCCGAGAACGGATTCCGCCCGCTGGACGGGATCAAGGTCGTCGACCTCTCCCGCATCCTCGCCGGCCCGTACTGCACGCAGTACCTCGGCGAGATGGGAGCGGACGTGGTGAAGGTGGAGCCGCCGGGCCACGGCGACGACACCCGCGGCTGGGGGCCGCCGTTCGTCGGCGACGAGGCCGTCTACTACCTGGCCGCCAACCGGAACAAGCGCGGGATCGTGCTCGACCTCAAGAGCGACCGCGGGCGGGACGCGCTGCGGCGGCTGGTCGCGGACGCCGACGTGCTCGTCGAGAACTTCCGGCCCGGGACGCTCGAGAAGTGGGGCATCGGGTACGCCGAGCTGGCGGAGCTGAACCCGCGGTTGATCCACGTGTCGATCACCGGGTTCGGGCAGACCGGCCCGTACCGCGACCGCGCCGGGTACGACCTGGTCGCCCAGGCCCTCGGCGGCGTCATGTCGCTGACCGGGGAGCCGGACGGCGCGCCGGCGAAGGTCGGCCTGCCGGTGGCGGACCTGAACGCCGGGACCTGGGCGATCATCGGAGTGCTGATGGCGTTGCAGGCCCGGCACACCACCGGCCGCGGCCAGTACCTCGACGTGTCCCTTTTGGACAGCCAGCTGGCCTGGCACGTCTACGCCGCGGGCGCGACTTTCCACGACACACCGCGGCCGCGCCGGATGGGCTCGGCGCACCCGAGTATCGTCCCCTACCAGGGCTACCACGTCGACGGCGGCTGGCTGGTCATCGCGGTCGGCAGCGAAAAGCTGTGGCACGCGTTCTGCGGCGTGCTCGGCCTGGACATCGCCGCCGACCCGCGGTTCGCGTCGAACGCCCTTCGCGCCGCGCACCGCGACGAGCTGAACGCCCTGCTCGAGCCGGTTCTCCTGACCCGCACGGCGGCGGCGTGGATGAAGTCGTTCGACGCGGCGGGCATCCCGGCGGCCCCGGTCAACGAGATCGACGACGTCTACGCGGACCCGTGGGCGGCGGCGCGCGAGCAGGTGGTGCGGCTGCCGCACCCGACGGTGGGGACTTACGTGGGCACGGGCTTCCCGGTGAAGGCGTCGGACACCCCGCCGCGGCCGACGTCGGCGCCGCCGACGCTGGGCCAGCACACCGCGGAAGTGCTCGCGGAGCTCGGGTACACGCCGGAGGAGATCGGCGAGTTCCTGGACTGACCGGCCAGTCCGGCGCGCCGGACTGTGCACGATGGAGTGTTCGCGCCCGGCGCCCCGCCCTGGTAGGGATGGGGGCAGGACTGAGGAGGCTCAATGAGCGTGTCAAGCGACAGCTGTGGCCGTGACCGGTGGTGAGGGGTGGAACTCGCGGCGGTCGCGCAGCAGCGCCCAGATGACGTCGACCAGGCGGCGGGCCAGGGCGATCAGGGCTTGGGTGTGGCGTTTCCCTTCGCTGCGTTTGCGCAGGTAGAAGGCCCTGGACGGACCGTCGGGGCGTTTGATCGCCGACAGGGCGGCCAGGTAGAACACCCGGCGCAGGCCGCGGTGGTAGCGCTGGGGGCGGTGCAGGTTGCCACGCACCCGTCCGGAGTCACGGGGCACCGGCGCGAGACCGGCGTAGGCGGCCAGATGCCCGGAACTGCGGAACGCCGTTTGCAGGTCGCCGCCGGTGCCGGCCAGCAGCTGGGCCCCGAGGATAGGGCCGAACCCGTCGAGGCTGGTGATGTGCCCGGCGGCTGGGTGCTCGGCGAACCGGTCGGCGAGCTGCTTGCCCAGGTCTTTGATCTCCCGGTCCAAGTCGAGCAGCTGCCGGGCCAGCCGGGCGATCAACGGCGCGGTCACCGATTCGCCCGGCAACGCCACGGTCTGCTCCGCTGCGGCGGCCAGGGCCTTGTCCACCATGGCCGGGATTCCCTTGGTCCAGGCACCATGCTCGGCCAGGTAGGCCGACAGGCCGGCTGCTTCGGCCGCACGGATGCCGTCCGGGGTCTGGAACCCGGTAAGCAGGATCAGCGCGGAGCGGGTGGAGTAGTCGAACGCCCGCTCCAGCGCGGGAAAAATGCTCGCGAGCAGCTCGCGGATCCGGTTGACCCCGCGCACCCAGTCGGCCATCAGGTCTTCCCGGCGCGCGGTGAGTACCTGCAGGTCGGCCACGACCTCCTCGGGGCTGGTGATCGGGGTCAGATCGCTGCGCATCCGGGCGGTTTCGGCGATGGTGCGGGCGTCACGAGCGTCGGTTTTGCCTTCACCGGCGAACGCGCCGGCCATCCGGTTGACCAACCGGCCCGGCACCGACACCACCGGCTGGCCCGTGGCCAGCAGCAACGTGACCAACAGGCTCGCTGCGCCGGAGGTCATGTCCACGGCCCACACCACCTCCGCGGCTTTCGCGGTGGTGCGGGTGATCAGCTGCTCGATCGCGGCTTGGCCGTTGGCGACCTTCCGCGAGAACACGATCTTCCCAGCCGCATCCACCGCGCAGGCGTGATGGAAACCCTTGCCAACATCGATCCCGACCCACACCTTGCCCACGGCCATCCAGCCGGTCCTCCCTGTTCGTGCACGTCAACCCCGTGGACGACCCGCCGGCATCTCCATAAACAGCGACCACAGCGCAGATCTCAATCAGCGGCCAGGGCGTCCAGAACGACAGGGCGGCCACTCCTCAGAAGCCACCATGCAAGGGCAAGGACCGATCAGCCACACCCCATCGCCCTGGGCATCCAGAACAACCCGTCCTGAACACCAACAATCTTATGGAGGACCGATGTCAGGACAGCACGCCCTGTGGCACCCGTTCGCCGACATGGGTGCGGTCGACGGCGACCGGATGGTCATCACCCGCGGCGAGGGCTCGTACGTCTGGGACGACGCGGGCCGCCGGTACTTCGACGCGACCGCGTCGCTCTGGTACGCGAACTTCGGCCACGGACGCCCGGAGATCACCGAAGCCGTCACCAAGCAGCTGCAGACGCTCGACTCGTACAACCTGTTCGGCTACAACGCGAACCAGCCGGCGGTCGAGCTGGCGGACCGCGTCGCCGAGCTGGCGCCGGAACCGGGGTCGAAGGTGTTCTTCGGCTCGGGCGGCGGCGACGTGATCGACACGGCGGTGAAGCTCGCGCGGGCGTACTTCGCGCACACCGGGCGGCCGGAGAAGGTGCACGTGATCGGCCGCGCCCAGGGCTACCACGGCACGCACGGGTTCGGCACGGCCGTCGGTGGCATCCCGGCGAACGCGGCCGGCGTCGGTCCGCAGCCGCCGGAGTTTTCGCACGTCCCGTACGACGACGCGGCGGCGCTGGATGCGGAGATCCAGCGCGTCGGCGCCGAGCGGGTCGCGGCGTTCTTCTGCGAACCGGTGATCGGCGCGGGCGGCGTGCTGCTGCCGCCGGAGGGGTACCTCGAGGAGGTGGCGGCGATCTGCCGCCGGCACGAGGTGCTGTTCGTGGCGGACTGCGTGATCGCGGCGTGGGGCCGGCTCGGCACGTGGTTCGGCATCGATCGCTGGCCGGTGCGCCCGGACATGATCACGACGGCGAAGGGCATCACCGGCGGGACGATCCCGCTCGGGGCGCTGGTCGTGGCCCCGAAGGTGGCGGAACCGTTCTTCACGGGAGCGCCGGGAGCCCCGATCTTCCGCCACGGCGCGACGTACGCGGGCCACCCGGTGGCGTGCGCGGCGGGTTTGGCGACGTTGGACATCTACGAGCGCGACGGGCTGATCCCCCGTGGCCGCGAGCTGGAGAAACCCCTGGCCGACACCGTTTCGGGAGTCAGCGGGCACGAGCTCGTGAAGGAGGTCCGGGCCGGCCTCGGCTTCCTGGCGGCGGTGGAGCTGACGGCGGCGGTCATGGACGCCGACCCGGGAGCGCCGGTGAAGCTGCAGCGCGCCTGCCGGGACGAGGGCGTGATCGTGCGGAACCTGGGCCGCGGCGTGGCGGTGTCACCGCCGTTGGTCGCCGCGGAGCCGGAGCTGGACCTGCTGGCAGCGGCCCTGCCGAGGGCCTTGGACCGCCTGGCGACGCAGGTTTGACGTGGTGAAGAGTTCTCTCCCGCCGGCAGAGACGGGAGAGAACCCTTCCCGAACTCAGGAAACGCAGAACTCGTTGCCCTCCGGATCCGCCATCGTCACCCAGCTGTGCGGCCCCTGCCGTCCCCGCCACAGGTACGTCGCCCCGCGGGACTTGAGCTTCTCCAGCGTCGCCTCGACGTTCTCCGCGCCGACCCACACATCGAGGTGGACGCGGTTCTTGACCGTCTTCGCCTCCGGCACCTCCTGGAACAGGATCCGCCGCGGTGGCCCCTCCGGTGGTGAGTCCGGGTGGCGGATGCCCGCGCCCGTCTTCCACACCAGGGACCCGCGGTACGTCCGGGTCTCCTCTTCCTTCGCGTACCCCTTCGCGATCATCTCCCGGATGAAGTCCTCGTCCGTCGGTTCCACGGACCAGCCGAGCGTCTCGGCCCACCAGTCGGCGAGCACGTGCGGGTCGGCCGAATCCATCACTACCTGGAAGTCATGCGCCATACCGGCACGTTAACGACCGAGTCCGACATTTTTCGCAGCATCGGGTCCTCGGGCACGACCGTGAAGCGCCACTTGTCCACGCCGCCGCCCATGATTTCGGCGTACCGGCGGGCGCCATCGGCGTTGGCGAACCGCACCTGCTGGCCGTTCGTCAGGTGGGTGATCTTGACCGCCACAATAACCTCCCGAAGTTTGTGAGCCGGCCCGCGGAGCTTCCCCCTCCGGGACCGGCAGGCACAGTAGAACACATGTTCGACCACCCGCGCCACTCTCTCCCCCAACTAGGGGAGCACGGGAGGAAACCGCAGGTCAGAGTGGTCGGACCATGGCGACGCGTGGCCACGCGTCCAGGCCGCGAGCGGCCTCGGCGCGGCGGATCGCGCGCAGGCCGGGGCCGATTTCCGGCTCGGGAATGACCCGGAATCGCAGCCTCTCGTAGTACGGCGCGTTCCACGGCACCGCCGCGAACGTCGTCAGCGTCAACGCCGGCAGATCCCGCGCAGCGGCCCACTCGGCGAGCGTCTCGATCAGGGCGCGGCCGAGCCCGTGCCGCGCGTGGGACGGCCGGACCGAGACCTGCTCGATGTGCGCGCACCCGTCGACGACCTCCGCGACGAGATAGGCGACCGGCCGGTCGCCGGAGCCGGCGCTCACCCACGCGCGGCCGGCGGACTGGTACACCGCCAGCTCCGCCACCGAGCCGGGGTCGTCGTCGGCGATCGCGTCCATGCCGACGTCGCGGAAGAGCGCGCCGGCTTCGCGTTCGACGTCGATCAACGCGGGCAGGTCGTCGGGACGCGCGAGCCGGATCACCCGGGCAGTTCTACGCCCCCGCGCGGCTTTCTCACAGCGAATAAGACGAGATCGCGCGCTGGATGCGGGCCGCGTACCCCTGCAGGGTGGTGATCGCCGTGTGCCGGGCCTCCTCGGTGATCCGGGCGGCCGGACCGGCCAGGCTCAGCACCGTGGGCCGCCGTCCGATCGTCTGCACCGGCACCGAACACGCCCAGACGCCCTCGTCGAGTTCACCGGAACTGACCGAATAGCGGTTCTCCAGCGCGTACTTCAGCTCGTCCCGCACCGCCGTGCCGCGCTGTTCGACGATCGACGGCAACCGCCGGTCGCGCTCGATCTCGGGCAGCAGCGCGAGCAGCATCTTGCCGGACGCGCCGACGCCGAGCGGCAGCGAATGCCCGGGCTCGAACGTGAACCGCATGGCGCGGTCGCACTCGACGCGGTCCGCGCACACGGCGGAGTCGCCGAACTGCTGGAACAGCATCACCGTCTCGCCGAGTTCCCGGGCGGCTTCCTCCATCGCCGGTCTCGCCAGCCGCACCATGTCGTTCGCCAGCTGCGCGGCCCGCGCCAGCGGCATCACCTGGCTGGTCAGGTGGTAGTGCCCGGCCCGGCCTTCCTCGAGCAGCTGGAGCTCCTTGAGCAGGGCCACGTAGCGGTAGGTCGTCGCCACCGGGCTGCCGATCGTCGCCGCGAGCTCCGCGACACTGGCCTCCCAGCGGCGCTCCGAAAAGGCCAGCAGCAGCTGGAGGACCTTCCGGGAACTGCTGGCCCCGGGCGTGCGGCGCGGGGAAGTGGTGGCGGAACCGTCGACGGTACTGACGGCAGGCGTCATCATGACCTCTCGGTGAGACAAAAACGACCTTCGCTATCACACGGGGTGAATAAATTAGCACGTAGTGTGAAACGAAAGCCAGGTATTGCCGGCGGCGGTGCTGCGAAAGGACCACCGCCGGCGCACCGGCGGTCACATCGTGAGAAATTCGCCCGGTTTCGTCACCACGGGTGACTCGACGTAGAGCCCGCGGTACTCGTCCTGGATCCCGGAGTTGTGCACCTGCAGTGCCAGCGGGCCCTCCCGCCCGGCCCTCCCGCCCGGCCGTCTTGTCGGTGAACTGCAGCACTTCGACGCCCTTGCACGTGACCGCCGTGCCGGTGAGCGGGCAGCACGCCATCCGCGCGACACCGGTGGCCGCGTCGCCGATCAGCTCGCACTGCGCCCACTTCTCGATGTCGATGGTGGGGTGCGCCGGTTGCCGGAACAGTTTCCCGCCGCCGTTGTCGTGCCCCGGCCGGTAGTCCCAGTGCCCGCCGTTCGGCGGCTGGAACTGGATGGCGCTCAGCGCGTCGCGGATCGGATCGGTGCTGCCCCAGATCAGCACGGTCGGTTTGTGGTTGCCCTTGACCTGCCGGACATTGAATATCCACCGAAACGTGCCGACCTGCTGTTTGTTGTAGTACAACCAGCCGCGCGCGGTGCCGTTGCCGTGGATGACGCCGTTCTTCGCCGACCAGAGACCGGCTTTCGACGACGTCCACGCGCTCAGGTCCGACCCGTCGAACATCGAAACCAGGTGGGGGTCGCCGTAGGGGTTTTCCGCGGCGGTCGCGGCCGGGGCCACGGCTGCCGCCACGACGATCCCGGCGGCCAGCACACCGAAGAGCCTGCGAAACATCCTGCCGTCCTCTCGTCAACGCGGATCGAGGGTTCGGACGGCGGATTTTCACGTCAGGAGCGGCCCGGGTGGAGCGTCAACCGCGGTTCCGGTCACCGGTGAGGAACGGCGTCAGCAGGCCGGGCACGGCCCGGTCCGCGAGCGCCAGGCCGTCGGCCTCGCCGACGTCGAGCACCCGGTACTTGCCCTTGCCCGCGGCGACCGGCGCGATCAGCGTGACCAGGCCGGCCCGGCGCTGGAAGTACGAGCGCTCGACGACGATGCCGGTCAGTCCGTCGCTGCGGACCGCCGCCGTGCCGCGGTCCAGCGAACCCGACCGCGTCACCAGGTAACGGCCGATCAGCGCGTGGCCGAGGCCGCGGTAGCGGTCCCAGCCGACGAGCGCGGCGACCGGCACCAGCACGAGCGCGACCTGCCACGGCCAGTCCGGCAGCGCGCCGAGCCACGCCAGGCCGTAGAGCGCCGCGGCGAGCAGCAGCACCCCGAGGACGGCCCGGGAGAGCCGCCGGTACAGCGCCCGGCGCGGGTGCCGCACCAGCCGGGTCGCCGCCGGGTCCTCGCCGAGCACCTCCGCGACGACTTCGTGCGCGCGTGCCACCGGCGCCGGCGGGAGCAGCAGGCCGCCGCCCTTGTCCGCGCCCTTGCCCTCGCGCAGGCCACCGGCGATGGCGACGCAGCGCGCGCCGCCGGCCAGCCGCAGCGGCAGCGGCTCCCGGATTTCGGCGCCGCGCAGGCGTTCCTCTTCGATCGACACCGACCGCGTGGTGATCAGCCCGCGCCGGATGTGCAGGGTGCCGGCGGGCTCGCGGGTGAGCCGGAAGTTCCAGAACGACAGCACGTACCCGCCGATCGACAGCAGCGAGACGAGCACCAGCAGCCCGGCCGCGGCGAGCACCACGCTCACCCACGCCGGCGTCTCGGCGAAGTGCCCGACGACGGCCTGGACCAGCGAGAACTGGATCGGGTCGAAGTGCAGTTCGTGCGCGAAGTGGTAGACGGTGCCGACGGCCGCACCGACGACGGCCAGCCCCGACAGCGTGAACGGCGCGTACCGCAGCCACCGCTTGTCGACCGCGGCGATCAGCTGTTCCGGCGGCGCGGCGGCGGCCTCCGTCGCGACGGCATCCTTGCGGTGCAGCAGCAGGGTCCGCAGCCGCTGCGCTTCGGCGGTCGTGACGGCGTCGAGGACGAGCTCGTCCTTGTGCCGGCTCCCGCTCGAGTGCCGTCCGGTGCCGATCCGCGCGGCGGCCAGCGAGAACAGCCGGTGCTTCGGTTCGGAGGTGACGTCGACCGTGCGGATCCGGTCGCGGGGGACGGCCCGGTGCTTGCGCTGCAGCAGCCCGGTGCGCCACTCGACCTGCGACTCGGTGATCCGGTAGCGCGAGGTCAGCACGTGCGAGACGCCGGTGAACACCGCGATCGCGGTGAAGGCGAGACCGACCCACTGCCACGGTTCGCCGTGGCCGAACAGCAGCGCGCCCAGCAGCACCGGCAGCGACTTCACCAGGTCCAGCACGGGCCGGATGAGCAGCATGCGCCGGTCGAGGTGGTGCCAGGGCGCGTCCTGCGTACCCTCGGCGGGCGGGGTCACGACGGCTTCGGTGCTCACGTCGCGTCCCCGCGAACCGCCTGGGTCGTCTTCGTCAGCTCGTCGGCCAGGGCGAGCGCGCGGTCGTGGGCCAGGCCCGAGATGCGCAGCGGGCCCGCCGCGGACGCCGTCGTCACGGTGATCTTCGCCAGCCCGAACAGCTGCTCGAAGGGGTCGCGTTCGATGTCGACGGTCTGGATCCGCGACACCGGGGCGATCCGCCACTCCTGCTTCAGCCAGCCGGCCTGGGTGTAGACGGCCTCGCCGGTGACCTCCCAGCGGTGCACGCGGTAGCGCCACTGCGGCATCACGATCAGGTGCAGGGGAGCGAGCACACCGGAGATCACCAGCGTCACGGTCAGGAACGCCGGCGCGTCGTCGCTGGTCACCACGATGAGCGTCTGCACGCCGATCAGGACGATCCAGAGGATCGAGGCGGTCACCGTCCAGTAGCCGATGGCCCGGCGGCTGACCCGGTGCGCCGGCGGCCGCAGCCGCAGCGCCGTGTTCGTGCTGTGTTCGCTCACGCCTCAAGCGTGCCCGATCGGTGTCTTGCGTGCCCACGACACTTGTCACGATGCCGATCCGAACGGGCTTCGAACGCGTGGCGTTACGATCGGCGACACCGTCGGTGGAATGGAATCCCCGCACGCGTGTGTTGTGCTTGACGGAGAGCTGTGCGGAGAGCAGGAGGATCCGGTGGGACTCGATCCCGACGACCTGTACGAGGTGGACTCGGACGTCCCCGACCTGACCGGGGCGGTGCTGCTGTACCACTTCGAGGGGTTCATGGACGCCGGCTCGGCGGGCCGTCTGCTGGCCGAGCACCTGCTGGGCGGGGAGCACCGGGTGGTCGCCCGCTTCGACGTCGACCGGCTCATCGACTACCGCTCGCGGCGGCCGACGATGACCTACGCGGTCGACCACTGGGAGGACTACGACGCGCCCGAGCTGGTCGTGCACCTGCTGCACGACACCGACGGCACGCCGTTCCTGCTGCTGTCCGGCCCCGAGCCGGACCACGACTGGGAGCGGTTCTGCGCGGCGGTCCGGAACCTGGTCGAGCGCTGGGGCGTCCGGCTGACCGCCGGGTTCCACGGCATCCCGATGGGGGCGCCGCACACGCGCCCGCTCGGCGTCACCGCGCACGCCACCCGCAAGGACCTGATCGGCGAAAACCAGCCGCTGCCGAACCGGCTGCAGGTGCCGGGCAGCCTCGCCGCGCTGCTGGAGTACCGGCTCGGCGAGTGGGGCCACGACGCCATGGGCTTCGCCGCGCACGTGCCGCACTACCTCGCGCAGTCGACGTACCCGGCGGCGTCGCTGATCGTGCTCGACGCGCTGAGCCGCGCGACCGGCCTGAGCCTGGCCGAGGGCGAGCTGCGCGCGGCCGCGGAGCTGGCCGACGCCGAGATCAACCGGCAGGTCGCCGAGTCCGACGAGATCGCCGACGTCGTGCGCGCCCTGGAGCGCCAGTACGACACGTTCATCGAGGCATCCGAGCGGGGCAGCCTGCTCGCGGAGTCCGTCGAGCACATGCCGACGGCCGAGGAGCTCGGCTCGCAGTTCGAGCGCTTCCTCGCCGAGCAGAACGGCGGCGACGGTCCCGAACGGTGATAGAGCGCTACGACGAGATCGGCGTCGGCTACGCGCTGGGGCGGCGTACCGACCCGCGCTGGCTCACGGCGGTGCTCGACGCTCTGGGCGACGCCGCGTCCGTGCTCGACGTCGGTTCCGGGACGGGCTCGTACGAGCCGCCCGGCCGGCGGGTCGTCGCGGTGGAGCCGTCGGCGGAGATGATCCGGCAGCGTCCGCGCGGTGCTGCACCGGTCG
Organism: Amycolatopsis sp. CA-128772; assembly: GCF_002904295.1. GTDB lineage: Bacteria > Actinomycetota > Actinomycetes > Mycobacteriales > Pseudonocardiaceae > Amycolatopsis. The sequence continues at coordinate 24,392 of NZ_PPHG01000014.1, read as the reverse complement.
TGCGCGCGGCTGCGGAAGCCCTGCCGTTCTCCCTATCAGTGTTCGAGGCCGCGCTCGCGGTGCTCACCGTGCACCACTGGGCTGACTGGCGCCGCGGGCTCGCGGAGCTGCGCCGGGTCTCGCGCCGCCAGGTCGTGCTGGCCTACGACACCGCGTTGCACAGCGACTTCTGGTTCGTGCGGGAGTACGTGCCGGAGGTCGCCGCGCTGGAACGGTCCCGTCCTTCCGCACCGGAGATCGCGGAGTACCTCGGCGCGTCTTCGGTGCGCGTGCTGCCGGTGCCGTGGGACTTCACCGACGGCGTCTTCCCGGCGTACTGGCGGCGGCCGGAGGCCTACCTCGACCCCGCCGTGCGCCGGTCGTGTTCGGCGCTCGCGCAGACGGCGCCGGCCGCGGTGGACCGGGGCGTCGCGCGGCTGCGGGCGGACCTGGCGTCCGGCCGCTGGCACGCCGAGCACGCGGAGCTGCTGGACCTGCCGGAGTGGGACGCCGGGTTCCGGCTCATCGTCGCCTGACCCGCTAGCCGTGGCAGCCCTCTTCGTTGAGCGGCCCGAACGAGGGCAGGATCAGCCCGCACAGGTAGCCGTCGACGAACCGGCCGGTGCCGGCGATGTTCGTGCCGAGCCGGACCAGCGGCGCGAACCCGCGGATGCCGGCGGCGAGGGCGTCCTGGTTGCGCTGCAGCATCGACGTCAGGCGGTCGAGCTGGGTGAGCAGCGGGCCGAGCTGCGCGTCACTATCACTGATCAGGCCGGACAGCTCGGTGGCGAGCCGGCGCGAACCGTCGAGCAGCGTGCTGATCGCGGTCTCGCGGTTGCGCACCTCGCCGAGCAGGCGGTTCCCGTCGGTCAGCAGCTGCCGCACGGCGGCGTCGCGGTTAACGAGCGTTTGCGATACGACGCGGGTGTTGCCCAGCAGGGTGGCCAGCTTGCTGTCGCGGGACGCGAGCGTGTCCGACAGCCGGGACAGCCCGGTGAGCGCGGCGCGGACGCTGCGCGGCGTGTTCGCCAACGTCGCCGACAGCGTGTCGAAGCTCTTCGCCAGCTGCCCGGTGTCGATGTGGTCCACAGTGGACGAAAGCCGGCCGAACGCGGCCAGGATGTCGTACGGCACCGTGGTCCGGGACCGCGGGATCGGCGTGCCCGGGTCGAGCGTGCGCGCGCCCTGCGGGTCGAGGGCGAGGTACTGCTGGCCCAGCACGGTCTTCAACCGGATCGACGCGCCCGTCGCGTCACCCAGCCAGGCACCCTTGGCCCGGAACGACACGAGCACGTGGTCGCCGCGCAGCCGCACGTCCGACACGTGGCCGACCTCGACACCGGCGATGCGGACGTCGTTGCCCGCGGCGAGCCCGGCCGCTTCGCTGAATTCCGCCGAGTACGCCGTGCCGTCCCCTATCACTGGTAGGGAACGCGCGTCGAGCGCGGTGATCACGCCCAGCGTGAGCACGGTCAGGCCGGCCAGCGCCGTCCTGACCGGGGCATCGGCGGCCCGGCGTGGTGACATGGCGTCGAGGGTGACGCCGGTGGCGCCGGGCCGCCAGCCGGATCCCCCGATGAGACGAAGATCGGCGGCCTCACGCGGCGGTGAGCGCGGGGTACTCGCGGTACTCGAGCGCGTTGGCCGCGCGGTCGGTCATCCAGGTGAAGATGCTGCCGAACACGCGCGTGCTCAGCATCCGGTAGGCGCGGTTGCGGCTGCGGATCTTCGCGGCCGTGCGCGGCGCGAGGAAGTTGCCGGAGCCCTTGCCGTTCTTCTGCCCGACCGTGGCGGGCTTGCGCAGCCGCTGCTCGTACTTCGCGAACGCCGTGACGTGGTCGCCACCGGCCGCCGCGAGTTCCCCGGCCAGCACCTGCGCGCCCATCATGGCGAGCCCGGTGCCGGACCCGCCGGGGCCGGCGCACCAGGCGGCGTCGCCGAGCAGCACGACCCGGCCTCTCGACCAGTGATCGAGGTGGATCTGGCTGATCGAGTCGACGTACAGGTCGTCGGCCGCCGGGAGCGCGTCGAGCAGCTTCGGCGTCTCCCAGCCGGTGCCGGCGAACAGCTGCGCGAGCAGTGCGCACTGCTCGCCCGGCGTGCGGCGGTGGAACTCGACGCCGTCGGCGGCGAACACCAGGTTGACGTGCAGCCGGTCCGGCAGCCGGTGGCTGCCCACGCTCAGGCCGCGGCCGGGCTCGTTGTACATGATGCTGGTGTGGTTCAGCCCGAGGTGGTTGGGCGCGGTGTAGCCGGCGATGCCGAAACCGAGGTCGCGCCGGAAGTCCTCTTCCGGGCCGAAGGCGGCGGCCCGCACCCCGGAGTGCACGCCGTCGGCCCCGACGACCAGGTCGAACGTCCGCGGCGCCCCGCGCGAGAAGGTGACTTCGACGCCGTGGGCGGTCTCGGTGAGCTTCGTGACGCGGTCGCCGAAGACGTATTCGGTGTGGCCCACGGTGTGCTCGTAGAGGATCCGCGCGAGGTCGCCGCGCAGGATCTCGACCTCCCCGCTCCAGGCCGCGCCGGGCACGGTCAGCGCGGGAGCGCCGTCGAGGCCGAGCACGGTCTGGTCGCCCATCGCCGTCTCGTACCGGCGCACCTCGTCGAGTACGCCCATCGCGGCCAGCAGCTTCACCTGCTCACCGCGGAAGTCGACGGCTTGGCCGCCGGGGCGCGGGGCGGGCGCGGACTCGACGACGGTCACGCGGTAGCCGCCGCGGTGCAGCCAGTGGGCCGCGGACGGGCCGGCGATGCCGGCCCCGGAAACGAGCACGGTCTTGGCGGGCTTCGGGGTTCCTCTCGGGTCGGTGGTGACGACCCGAGACTGCGCACGGCCGCTGACGGTCCCCGCACCATCCGCTGACGGTTCGCCCGGTGCGGTGCGGTTGCAGTCGCTAACATGACGCGGTGGACCGCTCCGCCGAAGGCCGGATCCAGGAGGGCGGCGAGGAGATCGCCGAGGCTCGCATCCTGGCGGCCGCTGCGCAGCTCATCGCCGAGGAGGGCTTCGGCAGGCTGAAGATCGGCGGCGTCTGCGCCCGGTCGGGCTACGCGCGGTCCGTCATCTTCCAGCACTTCGGCGACAAGGACGGGCTCGGGCGGCGGCTGGTCGAGCACGCCGTCGAGGAGTTCACGAACGTTTACAGCGAGGCTGTCGCGGCCCGGACCGGGGCGGCCACCGCGACGCCGATGGACATGCTGCGCGCGCTGCTCGACATCATCTTCGAGCTGATCCGCACGATGCCCACCCTCAACCAGGCGTTCCTGGTCCTGTGGGGCGACGCCGCGGCCGAGTACTCGGGCCTGCGCGGCGCGCTGACCGAGGCCGACCGCCGGTTCCGGTTCGCCATCGCGCAGACCGTGGCCAGCGGGGTCGCGGACGGGTCCATCAGCGGGGTCCACGACCCCGACTCGTACGCCTCGGCGTTGCTCGCCCAGCTGCGCGGGATCTCGATGCAGGCCCTCATCGACCCCGACGGCGTCGACCTGCGGGGCCTGCGCGCCGAGCTGGAACGCGGCGTCGACCGGCTGTCCGCGAGCTTCCGCGGCGCCCGCTAAAGGGCGTAGACGATGCTTCGCAGCACGATCACGCCGATGAACACCAGCGTGAAGGCGAGGTCGAGCGAAAGGCCGCCGATCCGCACCGGCCGCACCACGCGCCGGACCGGCCCGATCACCGGCTCGGTCGCCGCGTAGGCCAGGCCACGGGCCCGGCGCGCCCACGGCGGGGTGTCGGTCACCATCCCGACCCAGTCCAGCACCATCCGCGCGACCAGCACCAGCAGGTACAGGCTCAGCACGAACCCGAGCAGCGTCCCTAGCGCACCCATGGTCCCTCCGTTCTCCCTACCCCGAGAACGCGCGGGTGGCGCGGGAAGTGCCGGATCTGTCCGGTTCACAGCATTTCAACAGGTTCACCGCGGGGTGCGTGAGCCGGCCGGCCCACGCACCCCGCCGGCTCAGCCGAAGGTGACCACGAGGCGGCCGTCGGAGGCGAAGGACCACTTCATCGTTCCGGCGTACGCCGCGCACCGGGAGCCGTTCTTGCCGGTCCAGAACTGGTCGGAGCTGTCGACGCTGCCGACGGTCTTGTCGTTCGACCCGCCGCCGGCGAAGCGGCACGACGTGTCGTTGCGGAACACCGACGTCCCGGTGTCGAACGAGAAGTTGCGTTCGGTGTTGTCGATGCCGACGTTGTCGGAAACGGTGATCGTCCCGGGGTTGCTGTTGTAGGTGAACCCGTGGTGGCCGTTGCGGTAGGCGATGTCGCGCCGGACGATGTGGTTCACCGCGATCTTGTCGCCGCCGAGCTTGTAGCCGTTGCGGTCGCCGTTCTTGTTGACGGTCCCGTTGCTGAGGGTGCCGTTGGCGTAGGCGAGGGAGTCCTCGATGGTCACCGGGCCGATCGGGCCGGTGTCGGTCTTGGTGTAGAGGTCCCAGCCGTCGTCGATGTTGTTGTGGGAGACGTCGTAGCGGAAGACGTTGCCGGGGCCGGCGGTCAGTTTCGCGGCGAACCCGTCGGCGTCTTCGCCGTCGGAGTCGGCGTTGTCGTGCGATTCGGAGCTGACGACGAGGTTGTTCGACGGCCACTGGTCCTTCGGCGTGCTCGACGCGATCCGCGAGATCTGCAGGCCGGAATCGTGGTTGAAGCGGGTCACCACGCGCTCGATGACGTTGTTGCTGCCGCCGACGAAGATCCCGTTGTCCCCGGCGCGTTCGACGACGATGCCGGCGACGCGCCAGTACGACCCGTTGAGGGCGAGACCGCGGTTGGCCGGATCCTCCTTCATGGCCGAGAAGTTCAGCACGGGCGTTTCGCCGGGGTAGGCCGACAGCGTCTTGCGGGCGCCGGACGTGCCGCTGTTGGCGGGCGCGATGGTGACCGTCTGGGCGTAGGAGTAGGTGCCGCCGCGCAGGGAAATGGTGTCACCGGCGGTGATCCGGCCGAGGGCCGAGGTCAGGGTGGTGGGATCCGCCTGCGTGCCGGCGGCGGAGTCCTTCCCGTTGGGTGCCACGTACAGCGTGGTGGCGGCGGCCGTGGCCGGCGGTGCCAAAGCGGCCACCGTGACCAGTGCGGCAGCGACTGTAAGCGCTTTCTTGATGGTTGCGGACGAACTCATGCGCGCCTCCTTGCGGGCAAGAATCGACACCGAATCCGAGAGCGCTCCCAGCGTTGGCGGGGAACGGGATTTTCGGTGAGGCGACGGTAGCACCGGCCGCGCCGCGCGCGAGTGGGCCAAGCGGGTCGTCTGTACTGAAAACGCTTTCAAGCCACCGCGGTTCCGCCTCCCGAACGCGTTCGTACCCGCCGGAGACGGCCACGTCGGCCTGGCGTCGTTCGTGCTGCGCGGTTTCGAGCCGGGCGCCCAGGTGGCGGCCGCGGTTGGGCGGGTGGTCGGGAATCGGGCCCGTACCGCATCCAGGCGGGGACCGTCGTCGTGCTCACGGAGGGCCCCGGGGCGGTGGGGTACTTCCACGTCGAGCGGATCGAGTGAGCCCCGGACGCAAATCGGCCCCCACCGCGTTTCCGCCGGCAGGGGCCGTTGCTTGCTGAGTGCCCTCGGCAGGATTCGAACCTGCGACACCTGCCTCCGGAGGGCAGTGCTCTATCCCCTGAGCTACGAGGGCCCATCGCTGGGCGACTCCGAAAGCTTAGCGCATGCCCCGCGACCCCCGTGCCGCAGGTGGGCCGATGGGTGATTCCGCTGGTCACGGGCGTGGATGTTGATCGGTTCGGGCGGGCGTCGCTAGCGTGGGAAGCCCACCTGAAGGAGCCGACATGGCCGAGCCGTTCCAGGTAGTGCTCGATGAGGGCGAGGTCGCCGATCTGCGGGAACGGTTGCGGCGGACCCGGTGGCCCGAGGCCGAGACCGTCGACGACTGGTCGCAGGGGGTTCCGCTCGCCTACGTGCGCGAGCTCTGCCGGGACTGGGGTGAGGAGTACGACTTCGGGTTCGCCGGGCGGCTCAACGCGTTCCCGCAGTTCCGGGCCACCGTCGACGGGGTGGGGCTGCACTTCCTGCACGTCCGGTCGCCGGTGGCCGGGGCGCTGCCGCTCGTGCTCACCCACGGGTGGCCCGGGTCCGTGCTCGAGTTCCTCGACGTCATCGGGCCGCTCACCGATCCCGAGCGCTACGGCGGCGATCGGGCCGATGCCTTCCACGTCGTCGCGCCGTCCCTGCCCGGGTTCGGGTGGAGCGACAAGCCCGCCGTGAAGATCCGGCGGGTGGCCGAACTGTGGGACCGGCTGATGACCTCGCTCGGCTACGACCGCTACGGCGCCCAGGGCGGCGACTGGGGCGCCGCCGTCACGAACGCGCTCGCGCAGTCCGGGCGGACGGTCGGCGTGCACGTCAACTTCGCGCCCGTACGGATGGACACCGCCGATCCGACGCCGGAGGAGCGTCAGGCCCTCGCCGACCTCCAGGAGTTCCGGCGGACCGGTAGCGGCTACTCCGCCCAGCAAGGCACCCGGCCGCAGACGCTCGGCTACGGCCTGACCGATTCGCCGGCCGGCCAGGCCGCGTGGATCGCCGAGAAGTTCTGGGCCTGGACTGACCACAAGGGTCACCCCGAGGACGCCGTCGACCGGCAGCGCATCCTGGACGCCGTTTCCGTCTACTGGTTCACCGCGACGGCGGCGTCGTCCGCACGGATGTACTGGAAAAACAACGATCGCGACCTGTCCACTGTGGATGTTCCGGCCGGGATTTCGGTGTTTCCTCGCGAGATCGTCCGGCCGTCGCGGCGGCAGGCCGAGCAGCGCTACACCGACCTGCGCTGGTTCGAGGAGCTGCCCGTCGGCGGGCACTTCGCCGCGCTCGAACAGCCCGAGTTGTTCGTCGGCCAGGTCCGCGGGTTCTTCCGGCTCGTGCGTTAGGCGAGCCAGCCGCCGGTCAGCCGCTGGACGGCCGAACCGTCCAGGTCGGCGAACTTGACCGCCGCGAACTCCTCGGCCTGCTTCGACGTCTGGATGCGGAACGCGGGCGCGTCCGCCGTCATCGCGCCGAGGATCACCTCGGCGACCTCGTCGGCGCTCTGCGCGCTCCGGAACGACTGCGTGACGCTCGCGATGTACTTCTGCAGCGAGCCGGCGTACGGGCCCGCCTCGGCGAAGAGCCGCTCGTCGACGCCGACGTTGGTGACGAACTCGGTCGCGACCGCGCCCGGCTCGACGACGCACACCGTGACGCCCTGCGCCGCGGCGACCGGCGCCAGAGACTCCATCAGGCCCTCGACGGCGAACTTCGCCGCGCAGTACGCCTCGTTGAAGGGCTGACCGACCACGCCGCCGACGCTGGTCACCGTGATCAGGCGGCCGCCGCTCGCGCGCAGTGCCGGCAGCGCGGCCTTGGTCGCTTCGGCGACGCCGAAGAAGTTGACCTCCATGGTCCGCCGCAGGGCCGAGAGCGGCTCTTGCTCCAGGGTGCCGACGTGGCCGGCGCCGGCGTTGTTGACCAGGACGTCGAGCCGGCCGTAGTCGGCGAGTACGCCTTCGAACGCCGCGGCGACGGACTGTGCGTCGGTGACGTCGAGCGGGCGCACGTCCAGTTCGACGCCCGCGTCGGCCGCAGCGTCGCGCAGCCGGCCGGCGCGCGCGGTGTCGCGGAGGGTGGCGACGGTGCGGAAGCCGCGCCGGGCCGCCAGCACCGCGGTGGCGAGGCCGATCCCGGTGGACGTGCCGGTGATCAGGGCGACGCGGTCGTTGCTCATCGGAAATACCTGCTTCATGCGGATGATGGTTAACGTAGTGAACTAAAATCACTATAGGTATGGATGGTTCATGTAGTCAACTATTTCCCTATCATCGGTAGATGAGCGCAGACCCGATCACCGACGACGTCGTCGCCCTGCTCGCGCGGATCGTCGACCGGTTCACCGAATCGTATGAGGCCGCGGCGGCGTCGCAGGGGCTGACGACGGTGCAGGCCAAGGTGCTCGCCGCGCTGCGGGAACCGCTGCCGATGCACCGCATCGCGGACAGGCTGAAGTCCGAGCGGTCGAACGTGACCGGCATCATCGACCGGCTCGAAGCGCGCGGCCTGGTGGAGCGGCGGCCGGACGAGCGCGACCGGCGCATCAAGAACATCGTCGCCACGCCGGCGGGTGCGGTCCTCGCCCGGGACTTCCGGCGCTCGCTCGGCTTCGCCGCGGAACCGCTGGCCGCGCTGGCTCCGGAGGACCGTGTCCGATTGCGCGCGCTGCTGCAGCGGATGGTCGACGCCGAAGCGTGACGAGTCCGCAGCGTGGGAAACCCCGCCTGGTGGATTGGGTGGCCTCGCCGTGCGCGGTAGCTTGCGGATGGGTGAACTTAGGCTGCCCTCTGTTGCACATATGCGCATCCGACTATATGTTTGGCCGGACGGTGAACCGGGAACGGAGGCGGAATGGGGCACGGACACGGCCACGGGCACGCGATCGAGCCGGCGAGTGCGTCGGGCCGGTACGTGCGGAGCCTGGCCATCGCCCTCGGCGTCGGCGCCGGCTTCATGGTGCTCGAGTTCGTCGTCGGCTTCGCGACCGGCTCGCTGGCCCTCATCTCCGACGCGGCGCACATGTTCACCGACGTCCTCGGGGTCGGCATGGCGCTGGCCGCGATCATCCTGGCCCGGCGCTCCGGCCCCACGGTCAGCCGCACCTTCGGGCTCTACCGCGCGGAGGTGCTGGCCGCGCTCGGCAACGCGATCCTGCTGTTCGGCGTGGCGGGCTACGTCCTCGTCGAGGCGATCGGCCGGATCAGCGACCCGCCCGCGGTCCCGGGCCTCCCGGTGCTGCTGGCCGCGGCGGCGGGCCTGGTGGCCAACCTCGTGTCGTTCGGGGTGCTGCGGTCCGGCGCGAAGGAGAGCCTCAACGTCCGCGGCGCGTACCTCGAGGTGGTGGCCGACCTGATCGGCTCGGTCGGCGTGCTGGTCAGCGGCGCGGTGACGCTGCTGACGGGCTGGCGCTACGCCGACCCGATCATCGGTGTCGCGATCGGGCTGTTCGTGCTGCCGCGCACCTGGGTGCTGGCCCGGCGCGCACTGCGCATCCTCTTCCAGCACGCGCCGCAGGGCGTCGACGTCGGCGCGATCAACGCGGAGCTGGCCGCCCTCCCGGGCGTGGCGGACGTGCACGACCTGCACGTCTGGACGCTGACGTCTGGCATGGAGGTGGCTTCGGCGCACCTGACGCTGGCGCCGCCGGCGAAGCAGTCGGACGTGCTGACCGAGGCGCAGAACCTGCTGTCTTCGCGGTACGCCATCGAGCACGCGACGCTGCAGGTCGAGGCGCCGCAGTGTGCGCGACGCTGTCAGGAACTCAGCTGGTAGTTCAGGCGGGCAGCGGCTGGGCGCCCCGGCCCGAAAGCATCAGCTTGATCTGATCCATCTCCGCGCCCTGCGACGCCAGGATGCTGTTCACCAGCGCCTTCAACGCCGGCAGCGTCGAATGCGCCGCCGCGTACTGGGCCATCGACGTCCCGCCCTGGTGGTGGCGGAGCATCAGCTGCAGGTAGAACACGTCGAACGGGCGGCCCGACAGCGACCGCAGCTTGGACAGCTCCTCGTCGGTCGCCATGCCCGGCATCAGCGGGCCGCCGGCCGGGTTGATCGACGAAGGGGCCATCGACATGCCGTCGTGGCCCTGCATCGGCTCCGTCATCCACTGCATCGGGGCGCCGATCGGCTGCTCGGGCCGGTCCCACAGCATGAGCCAGCCCTTCATCCGGCCGACCTGTTCGAGCTGCGTGCGCTCGATGTCGAACGACAGCTGCTTGATCTCCGGGTCGGTCGTGCGGTCGCGGGCGATGCCCGCCATCGTCACCGCCTGGAGGTGGTGCGTCGACATGTCCTGGGCGAAGCCGACCTCGACCGACCCGGCCGCCGGCACCGCGGCCGCCGGGTCGTCGTCGATGGCCCGGGTGAGGAACATCCCGGCCGTCGCGCCGATGAGCAGGACCGCGAGCAGCGTCCCGCCGATGATCACCCAGCGGGACCAGGTCGGCTGCTCGGGGCCCTCTTCGGTGTCGAGGCCGGCTTCGGTGGTCACTTCTTCGTCGGCGTGGGGGAGGCGGCGGCGGAGGACGCCGGAGCCGACGACGCCGGCATGCCGTTCTCACCCTGCGCGGACGTGCTGCCCTTGTAGTCCATCGGCTTCGCGTCCGGGCCCGGCTTCGACGGGTCGAACGGCGGCGGGTTGTCCGGGTCGAACTGGCCCGGGACCGCGTCGCAGGACGCGCCGACCTCGGGGTAGACGCCGTTCGGGTTGCTCCGCAGCGCCGCGATGAACTCGTCGATCCGCGGGTCGCCGGCGTCGTCCAGCTTCAGCTGGTGGCCCCACGACTGCAGCGAGATTGGCTTGTCCAAGCCCGGGTAGGGCGACAGCATCGTGTACGGCTTGCCCTTGGCGCGCACGCTCAGCAGGTTGAGCGCGTCACCCGAGACCTGCTGCGGGTTGTAGGCGATCCACACGGCGCCGTGCTCGAGCGCGTGCACCATGTTCTCGGTGCGGACGGCGGCCGGGTACACGGTGCCGGTGCAGGTGGCCCACGTCTGGTCGTGCGGCCCGCCGAACGGCGGGGTCTTGTCGTAGGCGACGCGCTCGGTCGGGAGCACGTGGACGCTGCCGGTGTAGGTCGCGGTCACCACGCCCGGGATGCGCTTCGAGGGGTCCGGGTCCGACGCGGTCGGCGCGAACGAAGCGGCGGCGGCCTCGCGGTTTTCCTGCTCACGCTTCGGCGCGGACTGCACCATGTAGTAGACGATCACCGACGCGGCCAGCGCCACGACGGCGATGACGGCGATGATCGTGCCCCACGGCGTCCCCTTCTTGCTCACCACGGAACCGCGGGCCGCCTTCACCGCCGACCCCTTTTTCCGAGTTGTCCCGTTCGCCATGGCTCCCGCGTTCTCCCTCTGGTGGCTGCGGACGGATTCCCGCCCGGGCCAGTGTAGAGACCAGCCGTCTGATCACGGTTAACACCTCACGTGGAAGCCCACCGTGACGTGGCCGAGACCGATGAACGCCCCCGACCAGGGCACACCTAGAATTCGGCAAGTGACTCCCGCCGCTCTCGCCGACCTGGTCCGCAGCTCCGCCGTGCAGGTGCTCGCCGCACGCGGCATCGACGACGCCGTGCTGCCGGAGCAGGTGACCATCGAACGCCCGCGCAACCCCGACCACGGCGACTACGCGACGAACCTGGCCCTGCAGGTCGCCAAGAAGGCGGGCCTCAAGCCGCGCGACTTCGCCGAAGCGCTCGCCGAGGCGGTCTCGGCGGACGACGGCGTCGCCTCGGCCGAGGTCGCCGGCCCCGGCTTCCTCAACTTCCGGCTCGCCGCGGCCGCCCAGGGCGACATCGTGCGCCAGGTGCTCGACGCCGGCGCCGCGTACGGCCGCGGCGACGCGCTGGCCGGCACCCGGATCAACCTCGAGTTCGTCTCGGCGAACCCGACCGGCCCGATCCACCTCGGCGGCACCCGCTGGGCCGCGGTCGGCGACGCGCTGGGCCGCGTGCTGGCCGCGCAGGGCGCCGATGTCACCCGCGAGTACTACTTCAACGACGCCGGCGCCCAGATCGACCGGTTCGTCCGGTCGCTGATCGCCGCCGCGAAGGGCGAGCCCGCGCCGGAGGACGGCTACGCGGGCGGCTACATCAACGACATCGCCGCCGAGGTCATCAAGGCCGAGCCGAGCGCGCTGTCGCTGCCCGAGGCCGAGCGGCACGAGACCTTCCGCCGGATCGGCATCGAGCTGATGTTCACCGAGATCCGGCAGAGCCTGCACGAGTTCGGCACCGACTTCGACGTCTACTTCCACGAGAACTCGCTGCACGAGTCCGGCGCGGTCGGCGCGGCCGTGCAGGAGCTGAAGGACTCCGGGAACCTCTACTTCGAAGACGGCGCCTGGTGGCTGAAGTCGAAGGAGTACGGCGACGACAAGGACCGCGTCGTCATCAAGCAGGACGGCAACCCGGCCTACATCGCCGGCGACCTGGCCTACTTCAAGGACAAGCGCAACCGCGGCTTCGACCTGTGCATCTACATGCTCGGCGCGGACCACCACGGCTACATCGCCCGGCTCAAGGCCGCGGCCGCCGCGTTCGGCGACGACCCGGCCACGGTCGAGGTGCTGATCGGCCAGATGGTCAACCTGGTCAGCGACGGCAAGCCGGTCCGGATGTCCAAGCGCGCCGGCACCGTGATCACCATGGAGGACCTCGTCGAGGCGGTCGGCGTCGACCCGGCCCGCTACGAGCTGATCCGCTACTCCGTCGACTCCACTTTGGACGTCGACCTGGACCTGCTGCGCAAGCACTCCAACGACAACCCCGTCTACTACGTCCAGTACGCGCACGCGCGGCTGGCGTCCCTGCAGCGCAACGCGGCCGACCTCGGCATCAAGTCCACTTCGGACGTCGATTTCGGACTCTTGACGCTCCCCGCCGAGGGCGACCTGATCCGCACCATCGGCGAGTTCCCGGAAACCGTGCGCCGCGCCGCCGAAATGCGGGAGCCGCACCGGATCGCGCGCTACCTCGAAGAACTCGCGGGCGCCTACCACAAGTTCTACACCGTGGGCCGCGTGCTGCCCATGGGCGACGAAGAGGCGACCCCTCTGACGCACGCCCGGCTCGCGCTGTGCGAGGCCGCCCGCCAGGTCCTGGCGAACGGCCTCGCCCTCCTCGGTGTCTCCGCTCCGGAACGGATGTAAGAAATGGCGCACCCCGCGGGCCCCAGGCACGCCGACGTCTACCCCCACGCCGACACCTCCGGGCTGCAGCCGTCCGGTGTCGAAGAGCTCGACAAGCTGCCCGCGAAGGTGTGGCCCCGCAACACCTTCCGCGCCGGCGACGGCGTCGTCCGGATCGCCGGCGTCGACGTCCGCGAGCTGGCCGAGAAGCACGGCACGCCGTTGTTCGTCGTCGACGAAGCCGACTTCAAGTCGCGCTGCGCCGACTACGCCGAGGCGTTCGACGACCCGGCCCTCGTGCACTACGCGTCCAAGGCGTTCCTCTCCATCGAGATCGCCCGCTGGGTGGCCGAGCAGGGGCTGAGCCTGGACGTCTGCAGCGGCGGCGAGCTCGCCGTGGCGCAGCGCGCGGACTTCCCGGCCGAGCGGATCACCTTCCACGGCAACAACAAGTCGCCCGCCGAGCTGGAAGCCGCGGTCGTCTCCGGGGTCGGCACGATCGTGCTCGACTCGTACTTCGAGATCGCCCGCCTGGCCGACATCACCGCCCGCCACGACGTCGTGCAGCCGGTGCTGATCCGGGTCACCGTCGGCGTCGAGGCGCACACCCACGAGTTCATCGCGACCGCGCACGAGGACCAGAAGTTCGGGTTCTCGCTGGCGAGCGGCGACGCCGCCGAGGCCGTGCGCCGGGTGCTCAACGCGCGCTCGCTCAAGCTCGTCGGCCTGCACAGCCACATCGGCTCGCAGATCTTCGACGCCGACGGCTTCGAGGTCGCCGCCCGCCGCGTCGTCGGGCTGCTCGCCGACCTGGCCAAGGAGCACGGCGCCGAGCTGCTCGACCAGCTGAGCCTGGTCGACCTCGGCGGCGGGTTCGGCATCGCCTACACCGAGAAGGACAACCCGCCGCCGCCCGCGCAGATGATCACGCAGATCCGCGAGATCGTCCGCAAGGAGTGCGCGTACGCGGGCCTGCCGGTGCCGCGGATCGCCGGCGAGCCGGGCCGCGCGATCGCCGGTCCCGGCACGGTCACGCTCTACGAGGTCGGCACCATCAAGGACGTCTCGCTCGGCGACGAGTCGGCGCGGCGGTACGTCAGCGTCGACGGCGGGATGAGCGACAACATCCGCACCGCGCTCTACGACGCCGTGTACGACGTCCGGGTGGTTTCCCGCTCCGCGGGCGACAACGATCAGCCGGTGCAGGCCGTGCTGTCCCGGGTCGTGGGAAAACACTGTGAGTCCGGCGACATCGTCGTACGAGACTGCTGGCTGCCCGACACGCTGGCTCCCGGCGACCTGCTGGCGGTCGCGGCGACCGGCGCGTACTGCTATTCGATGGCGAGCACGTACAACCGGATGCCCCGCCCGGCCGTGGTCGCCGTGCGCAACGGCAGCTCGCGGCTGCTGCTGCGGCGGGAGACGACCGACGACATGCTCCGCCTGGAGGTCTGAACACAGTGGCTGTCCCTGAGGAACGCCCGGCCATCCGCGTCGCCCTGCTCGGCTGCGGGACGGTCGGCGGCGAGGTCGCCCGGCTGCTCACCGAGCAGGCCGACGAGCTGGCCGCGCGGGCGGGCGCGCCGGTCGAGCTGGCCGGCATCGCCGTCCGCCGCCCGGACAAGCACCCCGAGCTGCCGCCGGAGCTGCTGACCGCCGACGCGGAGAAGCTCGTGACCAGCGACGACGTCGACGTCGTCGTCGAGCTGGTCGGCGGCATCGAGCCGGTGCGCGGCTGGCTGGTCGCCGCGCTGAAGGCCGGCAAGTCCGTCGTCACGGCGAACAAGGCGCTGCTGGCCGAGCACTCCGCGGATCTGTTCGAAGCGGCCGACGCCGCGGGCGCCGACCTGTACTTCGAGGCCGCGGTGGCCGGGGCGATCCCGCTGCTGCGCCCGCTGCGCGAGTCCCTCGCCGGCGACCGCATCACCCGGGTGATGGGCATCGTCAACGGCACCACGAACTACATCCTGTCGGCGATGGACTCGACCGGCGCCGGCTACGCCGAGACGCTCGACGAGGCCAGCCGGCTCGGGTACGCCGAGGCCGACCCGACCGCCGACGTCGACGGCTACGACGCCGCGTCGAAGGCCGCGATCCTCGCCTCCCTGGCGTTCCACACCCGCGTGACGGCGTCGGACGTGCACCGCGAGGGCATCGCCGACGTCACCGCCTCCGACCTCGCGGCGGCCAGAGGGCTCGGGCGCACGGTGAAGCTGCTGGCCATCTGCGAGCGGGTCATCGACGACGACGGCGTCGAGTCCGTCTCCGCCCGGGTGCACCCGGTGATGATCCCGCGCAGCCACCAGCTGGCCGGGGTCGGCGGCGCGTTCAACGCCGTCTACGTCGAGGCCGACGCCGCCGGCGAGCTGATGTTCTACGGCCAGGGCGCGGGCGGCGCGCCCACCGCGAGCGCGGTGCTCGGCGACCTCGTCGCGGTGGCCCGCAACATGGTCGTCGGCGGCCGCGGCCCGCGCGAGTCCGCGCACGCGGCGCTGCCGGTGCGGCCGATGGGCCAGACGCCGACGCGGTACCACGTCAGCCTGTCGGTGGCCGACCGCGCCGGCGTGCTCGCCCAGGTGGCGCAGGCGTTCGCCGACCACGGCGTGAGCATCGCGGCGGTGCGCCAGAGCGACGTCGGCGACCGCGCGAGCCTGGTCGTGGTGACGCACCAGGCGCCGGACGCCGCGCTGAAGTCCACTGTGGACCAGATCGGGCGGCTCGACGTCGTGCACGAAGTTGTCAGCGTGATGCGGGTGGAAGGCGAAGACCAGTGATCAGGCACCCCTGGCCCGGGCTCATCGAGGCGTACCGCGACCGCGTCCCGGTCCCGGACGGCGCGCAGGTCGTCACGCTCGGGGAGGGCAACACGCCGCTGCTGCCCGCCCACCACCTGTCCGAGCTGACCGGCTGCGAGGTGCACCTCAAGGTCGAGGGGGCCAACCCGACCGGCTCGTTCAAGGACCGCGGGATGACCGTGGCCATTACGCACGCGCTGGCCAGCGGCCTCAAGGCGGTGATCTGCGCGTCGACCGGCAACACCTCCGCCTCGGCCGCCGCCTACGCCGCCCGTGCCGGCCTCACCTGCGCGGTGCTGGTGCCGCAGGGCAAGATCGCCATGGGCAAGCTCGCCCAGGCCGTCCTGCACGGCGCGCGGATCCTGCAGGTCGACGGCAACTTCGACGACTGCCTGGAGCTGGCCCGCAAGACCGCGGCCGACTACCCGGTGACGCTGGTCAACTCGGTCAACCCGGTCCGCATCGCCGGCCAGAAAACCGCGGCCTTCGAGATCTGCGACGTCCTCGGCGAGGCCCCGGACATCCACTGCCTGCCGGTCGGCAACGCCGGCAACATCACCGCCTACTGGGCGGGTTACTCCGAGTACGCGGCCGACGGTGTGGTGAAGAACACCCCGCGGATGTTCGGCTTCCAGGCGGCCGGCGCGGCGCCGCTCGTGCGGGGCGAGCCGGTGCGCGACCCGGACACGATCGCGACGGCGATCCGGATCGGCAGCCCGGCGTCGTGGACCGCCGCGGTGAAGGCGAAGGACGAGTCCG
Source organism: Amycolatopsis sp. CA-128772 (assembly GCF_002904295.1). Lineage (GTDB taxonomy): Bacteria > Actinomycetota > Actinomycetes > Mycobacteriales > Pseudonocardiaceae > Amycolatopsis. The sequence continues at coordinate 8,190 of NZ_PPHG01000014.1, read as the reverse complement.
ACGGGCTGTTCGAGGCCGTCACGGACGAGAAGATCCTCGAGGCGTACCGGCTGCTGGCCGCGCGCGAGGGCGTGTTCGTCGAGCCGGCCTCGGCGACCAGTGTGGCGGGCCTGCTCGCGACGGCCGCCGACGGACGGCTCCCGAAGGGCTCCCGCGTCGTGTGCACCGTCACCGGGCACGGCCTGAAGGACCCGCAGACGGCGCTGGCGGGCAACGTCGAGGTCGAACCCCTGGCCGTGGACCCCTCGGCCGTCGCGGCGGCGCTGGGCCTGCGGTGAGCGCCTTCCGGATCACCGTCCCGGCGTCGACGGCGAACCTCGGGCCGGGCTTCGATGCGTTCGGCATGGCGCTGAGCCTGTACGACGTCGTCGAGGTGCGAGTCACCGACACCGGGCTCAAGGTCGAGGTCATCGATGCCGGTGCGGGCGGGGTCGAAGACGTCCCGACCGACGAGACCCACCTGGTGGTGCGGGCCATCCGCAAGACCTGCGCGCACCTCGGTGTCGAGCCGCCCGGCCTGCACCTGCGCTGCTTCAACGCGATCCCGCACGCGCGCGGCCTCGGCTCGTCCGCGGCCGCGGTGGTGTCCGGCGTGGCCGCCGGGTACGCCCTCGCCGGCCGGGAGCTGGACGCGTCCGAAGCGCTGCAGCTGGCCGCCGGCTTCGAAGGCCACGCCGACAACGCGGCCGCCAGCCTGCTCGGCGGCCTGGTCCTGGCCTGGTGCGAGGGCGGCGAGTTCCACGCCGAACGGCTCACCCCGCACGCGTCCGTCCGGCCGGTCGTGGCCGTGCCCTCGGTGCGCTCGGCCACCGCGACCACGCGCGGCCTGCTGCCGGCGGCGGTGCCGCACGCGGACGCCGCGCACAACGCCGGCCGGGCCGCGCTCGCCGTCCACGCGCTGACGGCGAAACCGGAGCTGCTGCTCGCGGCCACCGAGGACCGGCTGCACCAGCACTACCGCGCCCCCGCGTACCCGGCGAGCACGGAGCTGGTGGCGACGCTCCGTGCACGGGGAGTGGCCGCCGCCATCTCCGGCGCCGGTCCGACGGTGCTCGCGCTGACCACCACGGGAATACTCCCGCCCGAGGCCGGCGTTACGGGTTTCGACGTCCTGGAGCTGCCCGTGGATCTCACGGGTGTGCAGGTTGCGGCACAGTAAAGGCTGGGTCACGTGCCCGTCGCCACGCCCGCCACGCGGGGGGTGGTTGTTGCACCCGGCACCGCCGCGGTCTACCCTCGGGGGCGTTCGATCACCGTGCGTTTCCGCACCCGATGCCGGTCCCGGGGAATCCCCGGATCCGCATCCTTCGTCGATCCGCCGAATCCGCACCGCCTGGCACGCGGGGTAACGCGGAGGGACGCAGGCGGGTTTCCGGTCTCGGCGGTGCCGAATTCCGTGTCCTCCGTTTGGAGGACGCAAACCCCTGTGGTGGAGGCGCTCCAGCTGTGTTCCGCACGGCCGAAGAGCTCATCTCCCGTATCGGGGGGCAGATACGCCGGTTCGCGATCAGAAGCGAGCGGCAGTCCGCTGATCCGCCTGGAGGCGTGGATCGGTCAGGAAGGACATGTGTGAGCAACACCGATCTTTTGAGCGACGTGGGTAGCGACACGGCCGGATCGAACGGCACGGCCCCCGCTCCCAAGCGGGCGGTCGGCGGGCTGACCGGTAAGACCGTCGCCGAACTGCGTTCGCTGGCTGGGGAGCTCGGCGTCGGCGAGACGACGGGCATGCGCAAGGGTGACCTGATCGCCGCGATCCGCGAGCGCCAGGGCAAGTCCCGCAAGCCGCGGGCGGCGGCCGAGACGCTGCCGCTCGAGGGCGTCGGCGAGCCGCCGAAGGCCGCCAAGGCCGAGGCGAAGACCGAAGCCCCCGCGCCCGAGACCAAGCCGGAGCCGAAGGCCGAGGCGCCCGCCGCCGCGCCGTCGGACGCCCCGCCGCAGGCCGAGCGCCCGCCGCAGGACCGGCAGGACGGCCCCCAGGGCCAGGACGGCCAGCCCGAGGAGGGCGGCCGCAGCCGGCGTCGCCGCGGTTCCAACCGCGCCGCCGGGGCGCCCGACGGCCAGCAGGGCGGCGACCGCCAGCAGGGCCAGGGGCAGCAGGGCGACCGCCAGGGCGGCGGCAACCGCGACCAGCAGCGCCAGGGCGGCAACCGCGGTGACAACCGCGGCGACCGTGGTGACCGCGGCGACAACCGTGGCGACCGGGGCGACAACCGCCAGGACGGCAGCCGCGGCGACCGCCAGCGTGGCAACCAGCAGCAGGACGGCAACCGCGGCGGCCAGGACAACCGCAACCAGCAGCTGGACGACGACGAGGAAGGCGGCCGTCGCGGCCGTCGCTTCCGCGACCGCCGTCGCCGGGGCAGCGGAGGCGGCCGGGCCGAAGGCGGTTCGCCGGACACCGAGATCCGCGAGGACGACGTCCTGCTGCCCGTCGCGGGCATCCTGGACGTGCTGGACAACTACGCGTTCGTGCGGACCTCCGGCTACCTCGCCGGCCCGAACGACGTGTACGTCTCGCTGTCGCTGGTCCGCAAGTACGGCCTGCGCCGCGGTGACGCCATCACCGGTGTCGTGCGCCAGCCGCGCGACGGCGAGCAGCAGCGGCAGAAGTTCAACCCGCTGGTGCGCGTCGACTCGATCAACGGCCTGGAGCCGGACGAGGCCAAGCGGCGTCCCGACTTCACCAAGCTGACCCCGCTGTACCCGAACGAGCGGCTGCGCCTCGAGACCGAGTCGCACAAGCTCACCACCCGCGTGATCGACCTGATCATGCCGGTCGGCAAGGGGCAGCGCGCCCTGATCGTGTCGCCGCCGAAGGCCGGTAAGACCACGATCATGCAGGACATCGCCAACGCGATCTCCACGAACAACCCCGAGTGCCACCTGATGGTCGTCCTGGTCGACGAGCGTCCGGAAGAGGTCACCGACATGCAGCGCTCGGTGAAGGGCGAGGTCATCGCCTCGACCTTCGACCGGCCGCCGGCCGACCACACCTCGGTCGCGGAGCTGTCCATCGAGCGGGCCAAGCGCCTGGTCGAGATGGGGCACGACGTCGTCGTGCTGCTCGACTCGATCACCCGCCTCGGCCGCGCCTACAACCTGGCGGCCCCGGCGTCCGGCCGGATCCTGTCCGGTGGTGTCGACTCGACCGCGCTCTACCCGCCGAAGCGGTTCCTCGGCGCGGCGCGCAACATCGAGAACGGCGGTTCGCTGACCATCTTCGCGACGGCGATGGTCGAGACCGGCTCGACGATGGACACGGTCATCTTCGAGGAGTTCAAGGGCACCGGCAACGCGGAGCTCAAGCTGGACCGGAAGATCGCCGAGCGCCGGGTGTTCCCGGCGGTCGACGTCAACCCGTCCGGTACCCGCAAGGACGAGCTGCTGCTGAACCCGGACGAGCTGGCCGTGACCGTGAAGCTGAGCCGGGTGCTGCACGCGCTCGACTCGCAGCAGGCCATCGACCTGCTGATTTCGCGGCTGCGCAAGACGAAGACGAACACCGAGTTCCTGATGCAGGTCTCCAAGACCGCCCTCGGCGGCGGCGAAGACGACTGAGTCCGGCGGTCGGAGGGGGCCTTCCCGGGTGTCCGGGGAGGCCCCCTCCGCGTCGGGAATAGCTGGTCAGCGGGGTGCGTTCCAGTACCTGTCAGCTCGTCTGGCAGAATCACCCGCTGAAGTCCGGCGCCGGTTCACCCCGTGGAACGACTGGGGACCCGGAGCCAACGAGAGAGGACACCATGAAGAGCGGTATTCACCCCGAGTACGTGGTCACGAACGTGAACTGCGACTGCGGCAACAGCTTCACCACGCGCAGCACCAAGACCAGCGGCAGCATCCACGTCGAGATCTGCTCGAACTGCCACCCGTTCTACACGGGCAAGCAGAAGATCATGGACACCGGTGGCCGGGTCGCGCGCTTCGAGGCTCGCTACGGCAAGCGGCAGAAGAAGGACGCCGACGCCAAGTAGCTTTTTCCACGGCGCCCATCCGGTACTTCCGGGTGGGCGCCGTCGTTTTGTACGCGCACAGTGCGTGGTTTCCCGGGCTGAGAGGTGGCAGAGGTGGATTCGAGCTCGCTCAAGGGGCTGCTCGCCGAGCACGCGGAGCTGGAACAGCAGCTCGCGGACCCGGCGGTGCACGCCGACCAGGCGCGCGCCCGCAAGCTCGGCCGCCGCTACGCCGAGCTGTCGCCGGTGGTGCGGGTCGTCCATGAGCTCGACGCCGCCCGCGACGACCTCTCGGCCGCCAAGGAGATGGCCTCGGAGGACGCGGAGTTCGCCGCGGAGGCCGAGGAGCTGACCGCGAAGATCCCCGAGCTGGAGTCGAAGCTCACCGAGCTGCTGCTCCCGCGCGACCCGTACGACGGCTCCGACGTCGTGATGGAGATCAAGTCCGGCGAGGGCGGCGAAGAGTCGGCGCTGTTCGCCGGCGACCTGCTGCGGATGTACCTGCGCTACGCCGAGCGCCACGGCTGGAAGGCGGAGGTCCTCGACTCGGTGGACTCCGACCTGGGCGGCTTCAAGGACGTCACGCTCTCGATCAAGACGAAGTCGGCGGTCGTCGACGGCGTCTGGTCCCGGCTGAAGTTCGAGGGCGGCGTGCACCGCGTCCAGCGCGTGCCGGCGACCGAGTCGCAGGGCCGCATCCACACGTCCGCGTCCGGCGTGCTGATCTACCCGGAGCCGGAGGAGGTCGAGGTCGAGATCGACCCGAACGACCTGCGCATCGACGTGTTCCGGTCCTCCGGCCCGGGCGGCCAGAGCGTCAACACGACCGACTCGGCGGTCCGGATCACCCACCTGCCGACCGGGATCGTCGTCTCCTGCCAGAACGAGAAGTCCCAGATCCAGAACCGCGCGCGGGCCCTGCAGGTGCTGCAGGCGCGCCTGCAGGCGATCGCGGAGGAGGAGGCGGCGGCGAAGGCGTCCGACGCCCGCCGTTCGCAGGTCCGCACGGTGGACCGCTCGGAGCGGATCCGCACGTACAACTTCCCGGAGAACCGGATTTCGGACCACCGGGTGAACTACAAGGCGTACAACCTGGACCAGGTCCTCGACGGCGACCTCGACGGCGTCCTGGACGCCCTGGCGACGGCGGACCGCGAGGAGCGGCTGGCGGCCCAGTCCGGCTGACGGAGGGTCAGCGCCGGATGTCGAGCATCGCTGCCCAGCGCTGCTCGATCTCGGCGGCCGGCGCATCGGGCCGCCGGCCGGGGCCGAACATCGCCATCAGCTCCCGGGAGTCGACCAGGGAGAACCCGCCGGCCTCGTGCAGGACCCGCAGGAAAGTGAACGGCGTGCAGTCGTCCGGCTGCAGGAACTCGAGCAGGTCGAAGGGGTGCCCCGCCGGGCCGGTGTACACCTGGAAGTCGTTCCCGGTCGTGGTGCCCGCCGCCGGTTTCAGCACCGTCGCGCCGAGGGCCATGACCTGCTCGTGCGCTTCGGCGAAGTTCTCGACCCACAGGTCGAGGTGGACCTGCTGCCGGACCGGTCCGTCCGGCCACTGCGGCGGCACGTGATCGGGCGCGAGCTGCACGCCGATCCGCGGTGCGCCGTCCACGAGCACCCTGTGCCAGTCGTGACGACCTGGTGCAGGATGCGCATCATCCCGCCCAGAAGCCGGTGATGAAGCGGATGTAGATCGTGCCGCAGACCAGCGCGTTGGCGTAGAGCACGACGTGCACCGCGCCGCGCAGCTGCGGGCGGCGCTCGCCGAACAGCACCAGGGCCACGTACATCACCAGGCACGGCAGCAGGTAGCGGTGCACCGACACCACGTTGCTGTTCATCGTCAGCATCACGATCGCCGCGAAACCGAACAGCGCCAGCGGGATGCCCTTCGCCCGCAGGGCCACCAGGACGTACACCGAGGAGACGAACAGCAGCGCCAGCCCGATCATCGGCAGCACGTGGCTCATCAGCGTCCACGAGCCCATCGGGACGTCGCCGAGCAGCGCGTGACCGGTGAGCTTGGCCTCGCCCCAGAGCGTCTCGAGGATGTTCGGGTTGAACCGGTGGTACGACCAGCTCTTCACGCCCTTCAGCGCGTTGAAGCTGGCGAAGGCGTCCCCGGTCTGGAGCTTCATGTAGAGCAGCACGCCGCCGAGGCCGAGGAAGGCCGCCGGGAACCACAGCAGGTTCCACGACAGCAGGCCGCGCACCTTCCAGTCCTTCGACCGCCAGAACTCCAGGAAGCACAGGCCGACGAACACCGCCGCGGTGATGCGGGACGCCGTCAGCGGGATGAGCGTCAGGCCCATCCAGAGCCACTGGCGGCGCAGCGCGAACAGGTAGGCCCAGAACCCCAGCGCGCAGAACACCGCTTCGCTGTAGAAGGCGTGCAGGAAGAACGCGGCGGGCGCGGTGAGGAACGCGGCGACGACCAGCCACGGGGCCCGCTCGCCGTCGAAGAAGTGCCGGCCGATCTTCAGCAGCGCGACCGCGGCGAGCCAGGTCGCCACCAGGTTGACCAGGAACCCGGCGACGAGCAGGCCGAGCGTGCCGAAGCTGACCGTCTGCACCAGCCAGACCAGGATCGGGAACACCGGGTAGAACGCCCGCGTCGGGGCGTAGCTGCCGGTGTAGGCGTGCACGGCGATCTCGCCGTAGTTGCCGGCGTCCCAGCGGTAGGTGTGCGCCAGCAGGCTCGACGTCGAGCCGATGCCGGTCTTCGGGATGCCTTCGCTGACCGGGCTGGACGGGCCGAACAGGTACGCGACGGCGATCAGCACCACGTTCCAGGCCAGCACCACGGCGAAGACGCGGGCGTAGTCGCCGTTCAGCCACGCCCACCGGCTGGGGCGCGCGGCTTCCACCCGGTCCGCCCCGGCCTCGCCGGCGACCCGGGACGGGACGGCCGTGCTAGTCATGGGAAACCTCCGGGACCGGCGTGCCGGCCGTCGCGGGCCGCTGTCGGAAGACGACCTTGTTGTAGAGCAGATAGTTCCAGACCAGGCCGACCGCGATCCCGGCGAATTTCGGGACCAGCACGTGCACGCCGGGGAACGCCTTCGTGACGGCGAGGATGATCAGAGCCTGCACCACCCAGAGCCCGAACGCGGTGACGCCGAAGAACAGCAGGGCCTGGCGACGGACGTCGCCGTCCTTCGCGCGGAACGTGAAGTTGCGGTTCAGGGTGAAGCTGAGCAGCATGCCCGTGGTCGTCGAGGCGAAGTTCGCCGCGAACAGCGGGACGCCCACCGTCATCAGCAGCGCGTAGCCGAGGGCGTCGACGAGCGTGTTCGCCACCCCGACCAGGCCGAAGCGCAGCTGGGTCGCCGTGATCAGCTTCACCGGGTACCTCTTCCCGCGTCGGCGCTCTCGGGAGCGGCGACCGGATCGCCGGGACGGGTCCGTACCGACGCGACGCCGTACAGCGGCCGGTTCTGCACCTGGGAGTAGGTGCGGCCGATGTAGCTGCCGAGGACGCCGAGCATGATGATCTGGATGCCGCCGAGGAAGAACATGGCGATGGTGATGAAGGCCCAGCCGGGCACCGCGGTTTCGGGGGCGAAGAGTTTGACGCCGACGACGTAGAGGACGCCGAGGAAGCTCAGCAGGGAGATGAGGTAGCCCATCCGCGTGATCATCCGCAGCGGCGTGGTGGAGAAGCCGAGGATGCCGTCGGCGGCGAAGCGCAGCATCTTCGTCAGCGGGTAGCCGGTGACGCCGGCGTGGCGCTTGTCGCGGTCGAACAGCACGGCGGTCTGCTTGAACCCGACGTAGCTGACGAGGCCGCGCAGGAAGCGGTCGCGTTCGCGGTACTTGCGCAGCTCGTCGACGACTTTGCGGTCGATCAGGCGGAAGTCGCCGGTGTTCTTGGGGATGTCGACGGCGGCCATTTTCCGGAGCGACCAGTAGAAGGCTCCGGCGGTGAGCTTCTTGAACGCGGAATCCTGGCGGGACCGGCGCTGGGCGTAGACGACGTCGTAGCCCTCTTCCCACTTCTCGAGCAGCTCGAGCGCGACGCGGGGCGGGTCCTGCATGTCGCTGTCCATGATGACGACGGCGTCGGCGTCGCCCAGGTCGAGCCCTGCGGTGACGGCCATCTGGTGGCCGAAGTTGCGGGACAGTTCGATCACCGTGACGCGGGCGTCGCGCCCGGCGAGTTCGGTGAGCTTGGCCAGGGAGCCGTCGCGGCTGCCGTCGTCGACGTAGAGGAAGCTGAAGTCGTAGCGGCCGGCCA
>NZ_PPHG01000013.1 GCF_002904295.1 Amycolatopsis sp. CA-128772 | reverse complement strand
CCAGGGAGCCGTCGCGGCTGCCGTCGTCGACGTAGAGGAAGCTGAAGTCGTAGCGGCCGGCCAGCGGTGCGGTGACCTCGTCGACGGTCTTGTGCAGCAGGTCGATGTTCGCTTCCTCGTCGTGGATGGGGAAGACGAACGCGACCCGGCGGCGCGTGGTCGGCTCGATCGGCACTGGCGCTCCCGGAGGTCGGCGTCGAGGGCATCCCGGGGGACCCGCGACGGCGTCCACCAGGATATCCGCGCGGAATCACGCGACGGCGGTGCCATTCTGGCCGTGACCGGTGTTTCGCGGCTGTTCGCCGGCCGCCGGGTACTTGTCCGCCGGGACGTGCCGGTGCCTCGATACGCTGGACGGCGTAGGACCGGCGCGTGTCCTCACGGGGGAGTTCCGCCTGGTGTGCCAGGCTTGACGAGGTGAAGGACGACGAGTGAATCGGCAGCCGCTGCGCCTGGCCATCATCGAGGCCACCCGGATCCTCGAGCGGGCGGGCGTCGCCTCGCCGCGGTTCGACGCCGAGGTGATCGCGGCGCACGTGCTCGGCGTCGAACGCGGCCGGCTGCCGATGGTGCCGCTGGTCGACCCGCCGGTGATCGAGGCCATCGGCCAGCTCGTCCAGCAGCGCGCGAAGCGCATCCCCCTGCAGTACCTGACCGGCTGGGCGGCCCTGGGCGAGATCACGGTGGCGGTCGGCGCGGGGGTGTTCGTCCCCCGGCCGGAGACGGAGCTGCTGCTCGAGTGGGGCGTCAAGTTCCTGCAGGGCCGCGAGTTCCCGGTGGTGGTGGACCTGTGCACCGGATCGGGCGCGCTGGCACTGGCGGTGGCCCACGCCCGGCCGGACGCGGTGGTGTACGCGGTGGACATCGACCCGCAGGCCCTGGCCTGGGCCCGCCACAACGCGGACGTCCACGCGGACGCCGGCCACACCCCGATCCGCCTGTACTCGGGCGACATCGGCGACCCGACGATGTTCGCGGAGCTCGACGGCCTGGTCGACCTGGTCCTGTGCAACCCCCCGTACGTCCCGGAAGGCACCCCGGTGCCCCCGGAGGTGGCGGAGCACGACCCGCCGCGGGCGGTGTTCGCGGAGGAGAGCGGCCTGGCGGTGATCCGCCACGCGATCGCGGCGGGAGCACGGCTCCTCAGACCGGGCGGCGGCCTGGCCATCGAGCACGACGACACCCATGGCTCGGCGGTCCCGGCCCTGGTACGGGCCCGGCGGGTGTTGACGGGGGTGGAGGACCACGCGGACCTGACGGGCCGGGCGCGGTTCGTGACGGCTCGCCGGCTGGGCTGAGCGGCCCGCAGGGGACCTCAACGACCGCCGGGGGCTGCCGCCGCGGCAGCAGCCCCCGGCGTCACGGCTCAGAAGCCGAAGGCCGTGCAGCTCGCCGTCGCCGTCTTCGACGGGTCGCTCACCGATGTCGCCGTCAGCTTCACCCGGGCCGTCAGGTCGCCGCCCTGGCTGCGCTTGGCGTACGCGGGGACCTTCAGGTGGCCGCCGAACTTGGCCGTGGCCAGCTCGTTCGGCAAGCGGACCTCCCAGCCGCGTGCGTCCGTCGACACGCTCAAGCGGTACGTGTCCGTGTCGTACGGTGCCTTTGCTCCGCGCGCCGCGCCCGTGTTGAACAGGCCGAAGTCGCACGTGGCCAGGCCGCCGCGGGCGAACGCCGGCCACGCCGGTGTCAGGGCCGCGCCGCGGAGCTGGCTGCCCGCGCCGTCCAGGGAAGCCACCGTCACCGTGTACGACAGGACGCCGGTGCGGTCGCGGGCCAGGTCCGTGATCAGGAAGTGCAGGCGGTTGGCCTCGTCCGTGTATTCGTACGGGCTCGCCGCCTCCGTGCCCGCCTTGAACAGGGCGTCGTTGAGCTGGCGGTAGTCACCGATGGTGATCTTCACCGGGGTGCCGTCCGGCTTCGTGTAGTCCGTGATGCCGATGTCCTGCGGGTTGGCGTCGATCACCCAGTCGAACGGGGCGTTGTCCTTGTTCTTCGTCTTCGTGATCAGCACGCCCGAATCAGGGGCGAAGGAGTCCGCGCCCATCCGGTCGACGACCTCGACCGTGTAGTTGTCGTAGCCGCCGCCGTCGCAGAACGGGTCCTGCGAACGGTCGCACTTCGGGGCCTTGTCGCCACCGGTGAGCTTGATGTTCAGGCCGGTGAACGCGCCCGGCTGCGCCTCGGTCTCGCGCGCGGTCAACCGCGCCGACACCGGGCCGGTCGACGCCAGCTCGGTGCGGTCCAGCTGCAGGACGTCGGCGGGGTCGACGATGCCGAGCTTCAGCTTGTTGCGCAGCTGGTGCTGCGCGCCCATCGAACTGCCCTGCGTCGCCGGGATCTGCCAGCGGGTGTGCGGGCCGCCCGGGCCGTTGAACGTCCCGCGCGACAGCATGTCCCACGGGCCGCTGTAGCTGCGTGACGGCGGGACGCCGAACGGGTTGTTGTAGTTGTCGCCGATGCCCAGGATGTGGCTGAACTCGTGGGCGTAGGTCGACTGCCCGGAGCTCTCGGCCTGCACCGAGCTGCCGTCCTGGGCGTTCGGCCAGATGCTGGCGGCCGACGCCCACGACGTCCACGGCACGTACCGCGTCGCCGCGTAGTTGGGCAGGTCGTGGTTCGGCGGCCCGAAGCTGTCGGGCACGTTCTCCTTCGTGCCGAACTTCATCTCGCCGAACTCCTGCCAGGTCGAGCTCTCGTCCTGGCCGGCGGAGAGGTAGAAGACGAAGTCGAACTGCTTCGCGGTGTCGCCGACGTCGGCGCGCCAGGCGTCGCCGGCGTCCTTGCGGAGGTCACGGCTGCAGTCCGCGCCGGGCGGGCAGGCGCTCGGCTGGAACTCCATGCCGTACTCGTAGGACTTGCCGGGCATCCGGTACGGCCCGAACGCGGTCAGCTGCACGCCGAACCGGCCGCCGGAGTCCTCCATCCAGTACTCGTTGATCGTGTGGCCGTTGTTGAGCGCCTCGGGCTTGTTGAGGAAGTCCTGGTAGTACTGCGCGACCTGGGTCCGCGGGATGTCGGCCGCGGTGGGCGCGGGGTTGCCGAAGACGGTCGAACGGGCCGGGCGGGTGACGACGAAGTCCTGGTCCGGGTAGTCGGCGAGGACGACGGCGCCCTTGAAGGTGCGCTGGGTCGGCTTGAGGGTGGGGTCGGCCCAGTTCGTGCCGGGGACCTTGCGGTAGTCGGACCAGGTCATGTGGTCCTGGTTTTCCCAGTGCGCGGCGTCGATCGGGGCGGGCCAGCCACGGGTGAGCGGCTCCGCCGCGGCCGTGCCCGTGCCGAGCCCGGTCAGGACGGCGACCGCGGCGAGCAGGACGAGCGCCTTCGGGATTCTGGAACGCATTTGCGGCTCCTTCGCTGGGAACCCACGGGGGTTGGTGGTTCCCGAAGATCGACCGTATTGAGCCGCGCTGTCCCGGTTCCGCCTCGCGGCGAGGTCCACCCGCTTGCCCCACGACGAAAGTCTGGCCGTTGCGGCGCTGCGAGCCGCGCTGTCCCTATCGGTGATCGGGAAACATCCCGGCTGCCGGTCGGGGGCGGCCGGGCTGCGCGCCGCGCGCGTCCCTATCACCGATAGAGACACGCGCTCCCGGGCCGGTGTGACGCGGCGAACGTCCCCGCGGACGGCCGGACTACCCTTGGCGCCCATGAGCGTGGTCTACGACTGCAGCAAGCGGGAGACCCGGGCCGACGGGCTGGCCGCGGCGGCGGGTGCGGTGCGTTCGAGCAGGCTGGTCGTCCTGCCGACCGACACGGTCTACGGCATCGGTGCCGACGCCTTCGACGCGGGCGCCGTCCAGGCGCTGCTGCGCGCGAAGAACCGCGGCCCGGACATGCCGGTCGGCGTGCTCGTCGGCTCATGGTCCACTGTGGACGGTCTGGTGCTCGGGGTGCCGCCGCAGGCACGGGCGCTCATCGAAGCCTTCTGGCCCGGGGACCTCTCCATCGTGCTGCCGCACGCGCCGAGCCTGCAGTGGAACCTCGGCGACGCCCGCGGCACCGTGATGCTCCGGATGCCGCTGCACCCGGTGGCCCTGGAACTGCTGCGCGACGTCGGCCCGATGGCCGTCTCCAGCGCGAACGTCTCCGGACGGCCGCCCGCCAGCACCGCGCAGGAAGCGCAGGAACAGCTCGGCGACTCCGTCGCGGTGTACCTCGACGGCGGGTCGAGCGGCGCGCCCGTCGCGTCGAGCATCGTGGACCTCACCGGCGCCGAACCGGTCGTGCTGCGCGAGGGCGCGGTCGGCAAGGACGCCATCGCGGAGGTGCTCGGTGTACCCGCGGAATCGTTGGCCTGAAGCCGGATCACGGGTGGATCCGCGGCACGATAGCGTGTCGCGGGTGACCCCGACCCCGCGAGCGTGACGCACCCGTGCCGCCCACATCCGGTCTCCTCCCCATCCGGGAATACATCCTCGTCGCGCTGACCGCGACGGCCGTGACCTACCTGCTCACCGGTGTCGTGCGCCGGATCGCGATCCGGGTCGGGGCGATCGCCAACCCGCGTGCTCGCGACGTGCACGTGGCGCCGATCCCGCGGATGGGCGGGGTCGGCATCTTCCTCGGCGTCGCCGGCGCGATGGGCCTGGCCCACCAGCTGCCCGCGCTGTCGCACGGCTTCGACGCCTCCTTCGACTCGGTCGGCGTGCTGCTCGCCGCCGGGGTCATCTCGCTGATCGGCGCGCTCGACGACCGGTTCGAGCTGGACGCCTGGACGAAGCTCGCCGGCCAGGTGATGTGCGCCGGGATCCTGGTCATCTTCGGCGTGCAGTGGGTGTCGTTCTGGGTGCCGTGGGGCGGCACCGGCGGCTCGTTCGGCTCGGTGCTGGTGCTCGACAAGAACCAGGGTGCGCTGCTCACCGTCGTGATGGTCGTGGTGATGGTCAACGCGATGAACTTCGTCGACGGCCTCGACGGGCTGGCCGGCGGCCTCGGCTTCATCGCGGCCGCCGCCACCTGCGCGTTCTCCCTCGGGCTGCTCGACAGCTCCGGCGGTGACGTCGGCACCTACCCGCCCGCGCTGATCGCCGCCACCCTCGCCGGTGCCTGTCTGGGTTTCCTGCCGTACAACTTCCAGCCCGCGAAGATCTTCATGGGCGACTCCGGGTCGATGATGATCGGCCTGATGCTCGCGGGCGCGACGACGTCGGCCTCCGGCCGCGTGCCGTACCCGCAGTTCAGCGGCAAGGACGCGATCGCGCTGCTGTCGCCGCTGGTCGTCGTCGCGGCGGTGCTGTTCGTGCCGATGCTGGACCTGATCATGGCGGTCGTCCGGCGGACCCGGCGCGGCGAAAGCCCGTTCGCGGCCGACAAGATGCACCTGCACCACCGGCTGCTGGAGATCGGCCATTCCCAGCGGCGGGCGGTCCTGCTGATCTACTTGTGGGCCGGGATCCTCGCCTTCGGCGCGGTGTCGGTGACGCTGTTCGACGACGCCGCGGCGCTCTGGATCATCGGCGTCGGGCTGCTGTTCGCGGTGGCCGTTTCGATCGTGCCGCGGCTGCGCTCGCGCAACCAGCCCGGAACCTGACCAGCGGTGTTCTCTACACTCGGTGGCGAACCGAGCAGGGAGCCAGTGTGAGCGAATCCGAAACGTCCGAGCAGGAGAACCCGCACGCCGCGGTGGTGCTGCAGGCCGCCCGCGCGATGACGAAGGCTTCGCTGCTGGTGACCCCGCCCGCGGTGATCGTCTGCATCGCCTTGTTCAGCATCCTCAACGGCCTGCCCGGATTCCTGGGCTCGCTGGTCGGCGGCGTGCTCGCGATGCTGGCGTCGCTGTCCACGCTGGGCATGATGAAGTTCAGCGCCGGCCAGGACCCGATGTTCGTCATGGTCATCGCGCTCGGCGGGTACGTCGTGAAGGTCGTCCTGCTCTTCGGGGCGCTGACGCTGCTGAAGGGCGTCACCGCACTGCACCCGATGTCGCTCGGCATCACGATGATCGTCGCCATCCTGCTCGCCGCCGCGGCCGAGTTCGCCGCGTTCCGCAAGACCAAGATCCCGACGATCATCCCGTCCTGACGCGGTCCGTTTTGCCGCGAGCTTCCGTTACTCTTCGTGCACCCGCCTGCGGCCGCTTGAGTGTGACCGGGGTCACAAGGGTGCGTTTTCGTGCGGACTGCGGACAGTGACCGGGACCCCTCGCCTGCGGTGATCCGGAGCCGGTCCCGGCCCGCGCCGGACCTGGGTCCCGGGTCGACCCGGGACCTAAGTCCTGGGCTGATCGGTGGGGATGGAGTACGGCTGTACGGCACGGATTGACCTGCTGGTATGGTCCGCGTCAAGGGTGGCGGCCTCGGCCGCGCGCTCCCTTGGACGAACCGCGATCAGCAGTGTGGCGACCGACTGGTTCCGCCCCCGTGCCGCTGGTCCGGAGTAGACCGCAGGGCAGTGTTCACGCGAGACAACCCCGTGTGCAGAACGTGAAGGTGTGTTCTGCGAACCGTGGGGTAGCCGCCTCCGGCGTCCCGATACGTATCGGGTACGTTAAGTCCAGATCGTGACGATTCCCCCGGCGGAGTGAACGCCGGCCGGGAGAACCGGAAGGAGCCCAGTGGGCGCGCTGGTACTGACCGAGGGTGGCACTTTCACGCCCCCCGGTGTGGCGGACTTCAACCTGCCGCCTCTCTTCGGCTCCGGGTACTGGGGCAGCTTCACCAAGCCGATGCTGCTCGTGGTGATCTCGCTGGTCATCATCGTCGCCTACTTCATGCTGGCGTCCCGGAAGCTGAAGGTCGTCCCCGGCAAGGGACAGTTCGTCGCCGAATCGATCTACAACTTCGGCCGCAACAACATCGCGCGGGAGCAGATCGGCTCGAAGGACTTCAAGCCGTTCATCCCGCTGGTGCTCGGCCTGTTCATCTTCGTGCTGGTGAACAACCTGTTCGGGATCATCCCGTTCTTCCAGTTCCCGACGATGGCGCGGATCGGCTTCCCGCTCGCGCTGTCCGTCCTGGTCGTTTATCCGGTGTACCACTACGTCGGCATCAAGCGCCACGGCCTCGGGCACTACCTGAAGAAGGAGCTGGCGCCGCCGGGCATCCCCGGGTTCGTGCTGCCGCTGTACTCGACCATCGAGTTCGCGCAGAAGTTCTTCATCGCGCCGGCCACGCTGGCCATCCGAGTCTTCTCCGCGATGTTCGCCGGGCACCTCATCATCATGGTGTTCACGCTCGGCGGCAGCTTCCTGCTGACGGAGACCGACGGCTTCGGCCTGAAGCTGGTTTCGCCGGTGGCGTTCATCTTCGCCATCCTGATGACCTTCCTCGAGGCCTTCATCCAGGTGCTGCAGGCCTTCATCTTCGCCCTGCTGTCGGCCGGGTACATCGGCGCCGCGCTGGCGTCGGAGCACTGAGAAACACAAGCCCCCGATCCACGCGAGCGCGTGGACCGAAGTGAAGGGAAACGCACGTGAGCAACATCGTTCTGGCCCAGGCCGCGGAGCAGGCCGTCAACATCAACCCCGGTCTCGCCGCCATCGGTTACGGCCTGGGCGCGATCGGCCCGGGCATCGGTGTGGGTCTGATCTTCGCCGCCGTCATCAACGGCACCGCGCGTCAGCCGGAGGCGCAGGGCAAGCTGCAGGGCATCGGCTTCTCGACCTTCGTGCTGACCGAGGTCCTCGCCCTGATCGGCATCGTCATCTACTTCATCGCCTCCGCCGCCTGAGTTCGGTTAGCTCATCGCTTAAGGAGACGTTGTGCTGAAGACGGACCTGGTGTTGGCCGCCGAAGAGGCGCCCAACCCGATCATCCCGCACATTCCCGAGGTCATCCTCGGGCTCGTCGCCTTCCTCATCCTGCTGTTCGTCCTCAAGAAGTACGTCGTCCCGCGGTTCGAAGCGGCGTACGAAGAGCGCGCCAAGATGATCGAAGGCGGCATCGAGAAGGCGGAAAAGGCCCAGGCCGAGGCCGAGGAGGCGCTGGCGAAGTACCAGGCGCAGCTCAGGGAGGCCCGCACCGAAGCCGCGAAGATCCGCGACGACGCCCGGCTCGAAGCCGAGCAGATCAAGGCGGAGCTGCGGGCCGAGGCCGAGGCCGAGTCCCAGCGCATCGTCGCCCAGGGCCAGGCTCAGCTGCAGGCCCAGAAGGCGCAGATCATCGCCGAGCTGCGGGCCGACATGGGCCGCAACGCCGTCGAGCTGGCCAGCCGGATCGTCGGCGAGTCGCTCGAGGACGAGGTGCGCCGCCGTGGCACCGTCGACCGGTTCCTCGCGGAGCTGGAGACCACCGGTGCCTCCAACGGAGCGGGGAAGTAACCGGAATGACGCTGCATGCTGCGAGCCGTGAAGCGCTCGGCCTCGCCGAGGAACGCCTCGGCGAGGTTCTGGCCGACGCGGGAGCCGACGCGGCCACGGTCGGCGACGAGCTGCTCTCGGTCGTCGACCTGCTGGACCGGGAGATCGGCCTGCGCCGGGCGGTGAGCGACGCCTCGGCGACGCCGGAGGCGCGCACCGCGCTGGTGCGCCGGCTGTTCGACGGCAAGCTGTCCGAACCGGCCCTGAAGGTGCTCGACGCCGTGGCGGGCAGCCGCTGGTCCAGCCCCCGTGAGCTGACCGACGGGCTCGAGTCGCTCGGGCGCTCGGCCCTGCTCACCTCCGCGGAGAAGACCGGGAACGTCGACACCGTCGAATCCCAGCTCTTCCAGGTCGCGCGGGTCGTGGCCAACCACCCGGAGCTCGAGAAGGCGCTGTCGGACCTGACCGGTTCCGCCGACGCGAAGCGCACGCTGGTGCGCGGGCTGTTCGCCGACAAGGTGGACGTGGTCACCGAGACCCTCGTCGAGCAGGTCGTGCGCCGGGCCAAGGGCCGCGGCGTCGGCATCGGGCTCGACAAGCTGGTCAAGCTGGCCGCGGAGCGGCGTCAGCGCTCGGTGGCCTACGTGACCAGCGCGAACGCCCTGTCCGACGAGCAGGTCGCGCAGCTGGGCGCGAAGCTCGACGACATCTACGGGCGGCCGATCGCGCTGCACGTCGAGGTCGACCCCCGGCTCGGCGGCGGGCTCGTCGTCCGCGTCGGCGACGAGGTCATCGACGGGAGCGCGGCGGGTCAGCTGGCGGCCCTGCGCAGGCGGCTGTCCCGGGCATAGCGCCGGGTCACCCAAGACTTTGCATACTGGCAAGAACGAAGCGAGAGCGGGAAAGACATGGCCGAGCTGACGATCTCCTCGGATGAGATCCGTAGCGCGATCGAGAACTACATCTCGAGTTACGCCCCGGACGTGAGCCGGGAAGAAGTTGGCACCGTGGTGGACGCCGGCGACGGCATCGCCCACGTCGAGGGCCTGCCCTCGGCCATGGCCAACGAGCTGCTCGAGTTCCCCGGCGGCGTCCTGGGCGTCGCCCTGAACCTGGACGCGCGCTCCATCGGTGCCGCGATCCTCGGCGACTTCGAAAGCATCGAAGAGGGCCAGCAGGTCAAGCGCACCGGCCAGGTCCTGTCGGTGCCGGTCGGTGACGGCTACCTCGGCCGCGTCGTCAACCCGCTGGGCCAGGCCATCGACGGTCTCGGCGACATCGAGACCACCGACCGCCGCGCCCTGGAGCTCAAGGCCGCCTCGGTGGTCGAGCGCCAGCCGGTGTCGGAGCCGCTGCAGACCGGCATCACCGCCATCGACGCGATGACGCCGATCGGCCGCGGCCAGCGCCAGCTGATCATCGGTGACCGCAAGACGGGCAAGACCGCCGTCGCCGTGGACACGATCATCAACCAGAAGGCCAACTGGGAGACCGGCGACCCGAAGAAGCAGGTCCGCTGCATCTACGTCGCGGTCGGCCAGAAGGGCTCCACGATCGCCGCCGTGAAGAAGTCCCTCGAGGACGCCGGCGCGCTGGAGTACACGACGATCGTCGCGGCCCCCGCGTCCGACTCGGCCGGCTTCAAGTGGATCGCGCCGTACACCGGCTCGGCCATCGGCCAGCACTGGATGTACGAGGGCAAGCACGTCCTCATCGTGTTCGACGACCTGACCAAGCAGGCCGACGCCTACCGCGCGATTTCGCTGCTGCTGCGCCGCCCGCCGGGCCGCGAAGCGTTCCCCGGCGACGTCTTCTACTTGCACTCCCGCCTGCTGGAGCGTTGCGCGAAGCTGTCGGACGAGCTGGGCGCCGGCTCGCTGACCGGTCTCCCGATCATCGAGACCAAGGCGAACGACGTGTCGGCCTACATCCCGACCAACGTCATCTCGATCACCGACGGTCAGTGCTTCTTCCAGTCGGACCTGTTCAACGCCGGTCAGCGCCCGGCCATCGACGTGGGTATCTCGGTCTCCCGCGTGGGTGGTGCCGCGCAGGTCAAGGCGATGAAGTCGGTCTCCGGTTCGCTCCGGATCGACCTCTCGCAGTACCGCGAGCTGGAGGCCTTCGCGGCCTTCGCCTCGGACCTCGACGACGCCTCGAAGGCGCAGCTCGAGCGCGGTGCCCGCCTGTACGAGGTGCTCAAGCAGCCGCAGTACTCGCCGATCCCGGTCGAGGAGCAGGTCTGCACGGTGTGGCTGGGCACGAACGGCCACTACGACTCGGTCCCGGTCGAGGACGTCCGCCGCTTCAACCTCGAGTTCCTCGACTCGGCCCGCCGCAAGCACTCGGACATCCTGGGCGCGATCCGCGACTCCGGGAAGTTCGAGGACGAGACGGCCGACAAGCTGGTCGCCGCGGTGAACGAGTTCAAGAAGGAGTTCACCACGTCCGAGGGCACGTCCCTGGTCGAGGCGGACGCCGACGCGATGGACTCCGACAAGGTCGGGCACGAGACCGTCAAGGTCAACAAGCCCGCCCCGAAGAAGTGAGCTGATAGCTCATGGCCGCACAACTCCGGGAACTCCGGTCGCGCATCAAGGCGACCAAGTCGATCGGCAAGATCACCAAGGCGATGGAGCTCATCGCCACCGCGCGCATCACGAAGGCGCGGGCGAAGGTCGCCGCTTCCCGGCCGTACGCGGACGAGATCACCAAGGTGCTCTCGGCGCTGGCCGGTGCGGCGGCCAACCTCGACCACCCGCTGCTGGTCGAGCGCCCGAACCCGAAGCGGGCCGCCGTCCTGGTCGTGACCAGTGACAAGGGCCAGTGCGGTGGGTACAACTCCAACGTGCTGCGCGCGACCGAAGAGCTGCTCTCCCTCCTCCGTGACGAGGGCAAGGAGCCGCAGGTCTACGTCACCGGGAACAAGGGGCTGAACTACTACCGGTTCCGCGACCGCCCGGTCGAGGACAGCTGGACGGGTTTCTCCGACCAGCCGGGTTACGCCGATGCGGTGTCGGCCGGCGAGACCCTGGTCGAGTCGTTCATGCAGGGTGCCGACGACGAGCACGGCAACGCCGACGGCATCACGGGTGTCGACGAGATCCACATCGTCTACACCGAGTTCGTGTCGATGCTGACCCAGCGGCCGACCGCCAAGCGCGTCGCGCCGCTCGAGGTCGAGTACACCGACGGTGAGGAGGAGCGCAAGCCGGAGCCCGGCGAGCTGCTCCCCAGCTACGAGTTCGAGCCGAGTGCCGACAAGCTGCTGGACTCCCTGCTGCCGAAGTACATCAACACGCGCATCTACGCGGCGCTGCTGGAGGCGGCGGCTTCGGAGCTGGCCGCCCGCCGGACGGCGATGAAGTCGGCGTCGGACAACGCGAACGAACTGGTCGGCAACCTGACCCGGGAGATGAACCAGGCCCGCCAGGCGCAGATCACCCAGGAGATCTCCGAAATCGTCGGTGGCGCAAACGCGCTCACCGCAGCAGGAAGTGATGATTGATGACCAGTACTGAAGCCCCGCGCGCCAAGGGGCGCATCGTGTCGGTGACCGGTCCGGTCGTCGACGTCGAGTTCCCGCGCGGTTCCGTGCCCGACCAGTTCAACGCGCTCAAGGTCGAGATCGAGTTCGAGCAGCTGCGCAAGACGGTGACCCTCGAGGTCGCCAGCCACCTGGGTGACAACCTCGTCCGCACCATCTCCCTGCAGCCGCAGGACGGCCTGGTGCGCGGCGCGGAGGTCACCGACACCGGCGGCCCGATCACCGTCCCGGTCGGCGACAAGGTCAAGGGCCACGTCTACAACGCCCTCGGCGAGTGCCTCGACGAGCCCGGCTACGGCGAGGACCTCGAGCGCTGGGGCATCCACCGCAACGCGCCGTCCTTCGACCAGCTCGAGGGCAAGACCGAGATGCTGGAGACCGGCCTCAAGGTCGTCGACCTGCTGACCCCGTACGTCCAGGGTGGCAAGATCGGCCTGTTCGGCGGCGCCGGCGTGGGCAAGACGGTGCTCATCAAGGAGATGATCACCCGCGTCGCCCGGAACTTCGGTGGTACCTCGGTGTTCGCCGGCGTCGGCGAGCGCACCCGTGAGGGCAACGACCTCTTCCTGGAGATGTCCGAGGACGGCGTCATCAACGACACCGCCCTCATCTTCGGCCAGATGGACGAACCGCCGGGCACCCGCATGCGGGTCGCGCTGTCCGCGCTGACCATGGCGGAGTACTTCCGCGACGTCCAGAACCAGGACGTGCTGCTGTTCATCGACAACATCTTCCGGTTCACCCAGGCCGGCTCGGAGGTGTCGACCCTGCTGGGCCGCATGCCGTCCGCCGTGGGTTACCAGCCGACGCTGGCCGACGAGATGGGTCAGCTGCAGGAGCGGATCACCTCGACCCGGGGTCGCTCGATCACCTCGATGCAGGCGATCTACGTCCCCGCGGACGACTACACCGACCCGGCCCCGGCCGCGACGTTCGCCCACCTGGACGCCACCACCGAGCTCTCCCGGTCGGTGTTCCAGAAGGGCATCTTCCCGGCGGTGGACCCCCTGGCGTCGACTTCGACGATCCTCGACCCGGCCATCGTCGGTGAGGACCACTACCGGGTCGCCTCCGAGGTCATCCGGATCCTGCAGAAGTACAAGGAGCTGCAGGACATCATCGCGATCCTCGGTATGGACGAGCTCTCGGAAGAGGACAAGCTGACCGTTCAGCGCGCGCGCCGCATCGAGCGGTTCCTGTCGCAGAACATGCTGGTCGCCGAGGCGTTCACGCAGATCCCGGGCTCGACGGTGCCGCTGTCGGAGACCATCGAGTCGTTCGACCGCATCGCCAAGGGCGACTTCGACCACTACCCGGAGCAGGCGTTCCTGGGTATCGGTGGCCTCGAAGACCTCGAAAAGAAGTACAAGGAAATCACCAAGAAGTGAGTTCCTGACGACGGCGGGGGCAGTGTCCACTATGGACCCGGGCCCCCGCCGTTCTCATAGCTTCAGACATACCTATTACACTCGGTGGTAACACCCCGAGCGAAGGAGTGCTACGTGGCTGAGATGTCCGTGGAGCTGGTGGCCGTAGAGCGCCGTCTCTGGTCGGGTACCGCCACTTTCGTGGTGGCCCAGACCACCGAGGGTGAGATCGGCATCATGGCCGGTCACGAACCCGTGCTCGGACAGCTGGTCGAGGGTGGCGTGGTCAAGGTGACGACCACCGACGGTGAGACGGTCTGCGCGGCCGTGCACGGCGGATTCCTCTCCGTCACCGGCACCGGGGTGAGCATCCTCGCCGAGAGCGCCGAGCTTTCCGACGAAATCGACGTCGAAGCGGCGAAGGCGGCATTGAGCGGCGACGACGAGACCGAGCGGGCGAGGGCCTCGGCCCAGCTCCGCGCGGCGGGTCAGTCGGCCTGAGCGCGAGACGGGCAGGAGCCGGGGCCGTGGAGATCACCGTGGTGGCAGTCGGGCTCCCGGTCGTGCTCGCCGTGCTGGCCGCCTGGTACGGCCAGCGGTGGATCCGGATGCGCCGCGGCGGCGGCGTGAGCGTCGCGCTGCGGTGGCGTCCGGACAACCCGCGGTCCAGCTGGCACCTGGGGCTGGGCCGCTACGAGGGCGACGAGTTCGTCTGGTACCGGGTGTGGAGCCTGCGGACCGGCCCGGACCGCGTCTTCCAGCGCGAAAGCATGCAGATCGCCGACCGGCGCGACCCGTCCGGCACCGAGGCCTACGCCGTGCCCGAGGGCTCGACGGTCCTGCGGTGCGAGTCGGAGACCCAGGAGGCGATCGAGATCGCCATGGGCCCAGGCGCGTTGACCGGCTTCCTCTCCTGGCTCGAGTCCGCCCCGCCCGGACGGCGCCTCCCGCGCGCCTCGTAGCTGTCTCATTCCGAGACGGCCGGCGGCGCCTCACGGGCCTACCGTGGAGGCCATGATTCTCATCGTGGTCAAGTGGCCGGTGAAGCCCGAGTACGCGGATTCGTGGCTCGACATCGTCGGGGACTTCACGCGCAGCACCCGCGCCGAGGCGGGCAACAAGTTCTTCGAGTGGTCCCGCAGCGTCGACGACAAGAACACATACGTGCTGGTCGAGGGCTTCGAAGGCCAGGACGCGGCGGTCGCGCACGTCGGCTCGGAGCACTTCAAGACGGCCGTGGCGACGCTGGGGGCCCACCTCTCCGACAACCCGCGCATCATCAACGTCCAGGACGCCTCCGACTGGGGCCCGATGGCCGAGATTTCGCCGCACTAAACTCGCGGTGTGACCCTCGTCGAGATCCCCGGCTCCAAGTCCGTCACCGCCCGTGGCCTGTTCCTGGCCGCCGCCGCGCACGGCACCACCGTCCTCGGCCGTCCGCTGCACTCGGACGACACCGAGGGCTTCGCCGAGGGCCTGGTCAAGCTCGGTTACCGCGTCGACCGGCAGCCGGAGGCGTGGACCATCGAAGGCCGCCCGGCGGGCCCGGGCGTCGCGTCGGCCGAGGTCTTCTGCCGCGACGGCGCCACGACGGCCCGGTTCCTGCCCGCGCTGGCCGCGGCCGGCACCGGGACGTTCGCCTTCGACGCGTCCGGCCAGATGCGCCGCCGTCCGCTGGGCCCGCTGACCGACGCCCTGCAGGAACTGGGCGTCGACCTCGAGTTCGGCGGCGAGCCGGGCCACCACCCGCTGACGGTCCGCGCGAACGGCATCAAGGGCGGTGAGCTGACCCTCGACGCGGGGCTGTCGTCGCAGTTCCTGACGGCGTTGCTGCTGGTCGGGCCGCTGACCGCGGAGGGTCTGCGGATCACGGTGACCGACCTCGTCTCGGTGCCGTACGTCGAGATCACGCTGGAAATGATGCGCCGCTTCGGCGTCGACGTCCGCCGCGAAGGGCCGACGTTCGTGGTCCCGGCGCAGCCGTACCGCGCGTGCGAGTACCCGGTGGAGCCGGACGCGTCGACGGCGAGCTACTTCCTGGCCGCGGCGGCCGTCACCGGCCGCACGGTGACCATCCCGGGCCTCGGCTTCGACGCCCTGCAAGGGGACGTCAAGTTCGCCGACGTGCTGCGCGAGATGGGCGCGCACGTGGAGCTGACGCCGGACTCGGTGACGGTCGCGGGGCCGTCGGACCGCCTGCGCGGCGTCACGGTGAACATGCGCGACATCTCGGACACGGTCCCGACGCTGGCGGCGATCGCGCCGTTCGCCTCCGGCCCGGTCCGCATCGAGGACGTCTACAACACGCGCATCAAGGAGTGCGACCGGCTCGACGCGTGCGAGGAGAACCTGCGCGCGATGGGCGTCGAGGTCGAGACGGGCCGCGACTGGATCGAGATCCGGCCGGGCGAGCCGACGGGCACCCTGGTGACGTGCCGCCGCGACCACCGGATCGCGATGGCGTTCAGCATCACGGGCCTGCTGGTCGACGGCATCACGCTGGACGACCCGGACTGCGTGAAGAAGACCTTCCCCGGCTTCCACCAGGCGCTGGGGACCCTGCGCGAGAGCTGGGGGATCTAGGGCTGCCCGCCCGGCTGCCACAGGACGTCGCCGTCCGGGTTGGCCAGCCGGGCGAGGATGAACAGCAGGTCCGAGAGCCGGTTGAGGTACTTGATCGCCACCGGGTTCGTCGTCTCCGGCTCCGCCTCGTGCAACGCCCACGCCGAGCGCTCTGCGCGCCGCGAGACCGTGCGCGCCTGGTGCAGGAACGCCGCTCCCGGCGTGCCGCCCGGCAGGATGAACGACGTCAGCTTCGGCAGGCGCTCGTTGAACTCGTCGCACCAGCCTTCCAGGCGCTCGACGTACTTCTCGGTGATGCGCAGCGGCGGGTACGGCGGGTCGTCGGAAATCGGCAGGCAGAGGTCCGCGCCGACGTCGAAGAGGTCGTTCTGGATCGTGCGCAGCACGTCCGTCACCTCGGCCGGCAGGGCGCCGACCGCGATCGCCAGGCCGAGAACCGAGTTCGTCTCGTCGGTGTCCGCGTACGCGCCCAGGCGGGCCGAGGTTTTGGGCACGCGGGACCCGTCGCCGAGCGCGGTCGTGCCGTTGTCGCCGACCTTCGTGTAGACGCGGTTGATGCGAACGACCATGAACCCACCATAGCGGCCCCCGCCCGGGCCGAATCCGGGCGAGAGGGCATGATTGGCGGCCATGAGCGAGCACTTCGACGTGCATGGCGGAGCGCGGCTGGTCGGCGAGGTCGACGTGGTCGGCGCCAAGAACAGCGTGCTGAAGCTGATGGCCGCCGCCCTCCTCGCGGAGGGCACCACGACCATCACGAACTGCCCGCAGATCCTCGACGTCCCGCTGATGGGCGACGTGCTGCGGAGCGTCGGCTGCGAGGTCGTCATCGAGGGCGACACCGCCACCATCACGACGCCGGCCGAGCTGTCGCACCGCGCCGACTCGGCGGCGATGGGCAAGCTGCGCGCGTCCGTCTGCGTGCTGGGGCCGCTGGTCGGCCGGCTGAAGCAGGCCGTCGTGGCGCTGCCGGGCGGCGACGCGATCGGTTCGCGCCCGCTGGACATGCACCAGAACGGCCTGCGCAAGCTGGGCGCGACGAGCACCATCGAGCACGGCTGCGTCGTCGCGAAGGCCGAGACGCTGGTCGGCGCGCAGATCTGGCTGGACTTCCCGAGCGTCGGCGCGACCGAGAACATCCTGATGGCGGCCGTGCTGGCCGAGGGCACCACGGTCATCGACAACTGCGCGCGCGAGCCCGAGATCGTCGACATCTGCACGATGCTCGTAGAGATGGGCGCGAAGATCGAAGGCGCCGGGACCTCGACGCTGACGGTGCACGGCGTGGAGCAGCTGCACCCGACGACGCACAGCGTGATCGGCGACCGGATCGTCGGGGCGACCTGGGCGTTCGCCGCTTCGATGACCCGCGGCGACATCACCGTGCGCGGGGTCAACCCGCACCACCTCGACCTGGTGCTGAACAAGCTGCAGCTGGCCGGCGCGGACGTGGAAACGTTCGGCGACAAAGGTTTCCGCGTGGTCCAGCCGGAGCGCCCGAAGGCGGTCGACTGGGTGACGCTGCCGTACCCCGGCTTCGCGACCGACCTGCAGCCGTTCGCGGTGGCGCTGTCGGCGGTGTCGGAAGGCACGTCGATGATCACGGAGAACGTCTACGAGGCGCGGTTCCGGTTCATCGAAGAGATGGTCAGGTTGTCGGGCGACGCGCGCACGGACGGGCACCACGCGGTGGTCCGCGGCGTCGAGAAGCTGTCGAGCGCGCCGGTCTGGGCGTCGGACATCCGCGCCGGGGCCGGGCTGGTGCTCGCGGGCCTGTGCGCGGACGGCGTCACCGAGGTCTGGGACGTCTTCCACATCGACCGCGGCTACCCGCACTTCGTCGAGAACCTCAACCGCCTGGGCGCGAACATCAAGCGCGTCGCGGGCGATCCTGACCGCAAGTGAGTCACCCGCCCTGCGCGCCCAGCGCGCGCAGGGCGTAGGCCACCAGCCGGTCCACGTAGTCCGGTTCCGCCTCGGCCTGCCGGACCACCAGGCGCCAGTAGATCGGCGCCGCCAGGACGTCGAGCGCCAGTTCCATGTCGAGGTCCTCCGGCAGCTCGCCGCGCGCGATCGCGCGGCGCAGCATCGTCTCGCCGACCTCGCGGCGGGGGCCGCCGATGGCGCCGCGCAAGCCGTCGCCGTAGCCCGGGTTGCGGGCGTCCTCCGCGACCAGGTCCGGGAGGATCCGCGAGAACAGCGGGTGGGTGAGCCAGTCGATCAGGGCCTGCATCGTCTCGCGCAGGTCGCCGCGCAGTGAACCGGTGTTCACGTCGGCCGCGCGGGTGACGCTGAACTCCGTCACCACCGAGGCGATCATGTAGGCCTTCGACGACCACCGCCGGTACACCGCGCTCTTGCTCACGCCGGCGCGTTTCGCCACCGCTTCCATCGAAAGCCGGCCGTAGCCCTGCTCGGCGAGTTCCCACATGACGGCATCGGTGATGGCCTGCGTGACCTCGGGCTGGAGGACCGCGGCGCCGGTCGGGGTGCGTGCCATGAGCGCAGTGTAGCGGGTGGACGAGACGGTACCGTCCCGTCTATAGTGGCGTCGGGACGGTACCGTACCGTCCAAACGTTGGAGGAGGCTGCGATGCGCGACTTCGTCGAGCACGCGCTCGAGTTGCTGCTCGAGCACGACATGGCCGGGTTCGCCGGGCTCTGGGCCGAGGACGGCGTCCTCGAGTTCCCGTTCGCCGGCCCCGGCTACCCGAAGCGCGTCGAGGGGCGCGACGCGATCCGCGACTACCTGCGCGACTACCCGAACCTGCTGGACATCCGGGCGGTCACGGCGAAGACCGTGCACGAAACCACCGATCCGGCCGTGGTCGTCGCCGAGTTCACCGTCGCCGGCGTCGTGGTGGCCACGCAGCGGCCGTACGAGCTGTCGTACATCGCGGTGATCACCGTGGACAACGGCGAGATCCGCACCTACCGCGACTACTGGAGCCCGCTGGCCGCGGCGGAGGTCCTGGGCGGCGCCGGCGAGCTGACGGCGGCGTTCGGTGGCTGACGTCCTGGTCCTCGGCGGCACCGGCACGACCGGCCGCCGGGTCGTCGCGGGCCTGCGCGCGGACGGCGTCACCACGCGGGCGGCGACGCGCAAGCCGGCCGAAAGCGGCCAGGTCCGGTTCGACTGGGCCGACCGCGCCACCCACGCCGGCGCGCTGCGCGGGGTGTCGGCGGTGTACCTGCTGCCGCCGATCGGCGACGCCGAGCCCGCGCGCCTGGTGGAGCCGTTCCTCGGCGACGCGGGGGCCGCCGGGGTCCGCCGGGTCGTCCTGCTGAGCTCGTCGGCGGTCACGCCGGACACCCCGGGCTTGGGCGAGCTGCAGCGGCTGGTGCGCGCGGCGCCGGAGTGGGCGGTGCTGAAGCCGTCGTGGTTCATGCAGAACTTCACCGGCGAGCACCTCGTCGCCCAGGGTGTCCGGGACGGCGAGATCGTCACGGCCACGGGTGACGCGCGGGTCGCCTTCGTCGACGCCGGCGACATCGCCGCGGTCGCCGTCCGCGCCCTGACCGACGCGGCGCCGCACAACACCGAACACGTCCTGACCGGCCCGGCCGCCCTCAGCTACGCCGAAGCCGCGGCGATCGTTTCCGCCCGCGTCGGCAGGACGGTACGGCACCGTCCCGTCCCGGTCGCGGAGTTCGCCGCCCGGCTGACCACGGCCGGGCTCCCCGCCGGGTTCGCCCGCGTGCTGGCCGCGCTGGACGACGACATCCGGCGCGGCTCCGAAGACCGCGTCACCCCGGCCGTCGAGCGGATCACCGGCCGGCCCGCCCGCTCGTTCGCCACCTTCGCCCAGGAGGAAATCCGATGAAGCAGCTGATGTTCGAAGACGACGTGCAGTTCTGGTTCGAGACCCTGCGCCTGTTCGGCCACGCGGCCTACGGCGGATCCGACTTCGGGGAGGTCCTCGCCGCCGCGTCGGCGGTGCCGGCCGGCGACTACGACAGCTGGCACGACGCCTACCGCGCCCTCGCCGACCGGCTGTACGCCGAAGCGGCCGACGCGGGCCCGGTGACCGCGCGGGACCTCCTGCTGCGCGCGTCGACGTACTACTTCTCGTCGGAGTTCTTTCTGCACGGCGACCCGGCGGACCCGCGGATCGCGGCGGCGTACGACCGCAGCGTCGAGTGCTTCCGGCGCGCGGGGGTCGCAGAGCCGGTCGAAATCCTCTACGAGGGAACGGTTCTGCGCGGGTACTTCTACCGCGCGCCCGGTACGGGACCGAAGCCGCTGCTGATCATGCACAACGGTTTCGACGGCAGCGCCGAGGAGCTGCACTACATGGGCGCGGCGGCCGGCGTGGAGCGCGGCTACCACGTGCTGACGTTCGACGGGCCCGGCCAGCCGAGCGCGGTCCGGCGGGAGAAGCTTGTGTTCCGCCCGGACTGGGAGCACGTCGTCACGCCGGTGGTGGACTTCGCTCTCGCGCTCGACGGCGTCGACCCGGCGCGGATCGCCCTGCTCGGCGTGAGCCTGGGCGGCATGCTCGCCCCGCGCGCGGCGGCGTTCGAAAGCCGGCTGGCCGCGGTCGTCGCGGTGGACGGCGTGTACGACGCGGGTGCCGCGGTGACGTCGGCGCTGCCGTGGTCGCGCGAGGAGATCGCGCGCCGTGCGCAGGCCGAGCACGACGAGGAGTTCGACGCGCTGCTCGCCGCGGGCCGGCAGGCGAGCCCGACGTTGCGCTGGGCGTGCGACCACGGCCGTTACGTGCTCGGCGCGGCGACGGACCGGGAGTTCGTCGCCAGGTACCTGGAGTACACGCTGGACGGGGGAGTGGCGGAGAAGATCACGTGCCCGGTCCTGGTGTGCGAAGCGGCGGACGACCTGTTCTTCGGCGGCACGCAGGAGACTGAGCCCCGGCGGTTGTACGCGCACCTGGAAGCGCCGAAGACGCTGCTGACGTTCACCGCGGAGGAGGGTGCGGACGCGCACTGCCACGTCGGCGCGCAGCGGCTCGCGGCGGGCCGGATCTACGACTGGCTGGACCGGACGCTCTAGCCTTCGAGGGCGAGTGCGGCGCCGAAGCCGACGAGGGCGGTGCCGGTCGCGCCGTCCACCACCCGGCGGACCCGGCGCCGCTCCAGCCACCCGCGGACCCGGTGCACGAAGAGCAGCAGCAGCACCTGCCACAGCACGCCCAGCGCCGCGACCGTGTACGCCAGCAGCAGCGCGTCACCCTGGCCGGTCACGCCCGGCGTCAGGAACTGCGGCAGCACCGACAGATACAGCACGATCACCTTGGGGTTGGTGATGTTGGAGAGGAACCCCTCCCGGAACCGGCGGCTCCGGGTCGCGCGGGCGCGACGGACGTCGTCCAGGGCGTCGTAGTCGCCACGCCACGCGCCGCGCAGGGCCTGGACGCCCAGGTACACCAGGTACGCCGCACCCGCCCACTTCACCGTCTCGAACACCGGCTGCGACCGCGTGACGACCGCGCCCAGGCCGAGGGCCGCCGCCGTGCCCTGGAGGAAGTTCGCCACCGTGATGCCCGCGCACGCCCAGGCGCCGCCGCGGGCGCCGCCGGTCAGAGCGTTCTTCAGCACGATCATCGTGTCCGGGCCGGGCATCATCGCCAGGAACGCCATCATCGCGGTGAACGCCGCGTACGTGCTCCACGTCATCAGGACTCCAGGGCGAGCGCCGCGCCGAAGCCGAGGAGGGCCGTGCCGGTCACGCCGTCGAGGGCGCGGCGGACCCGGCGGCGCTCCAGCCACGCGCGCACGCGGCGCACGAACAGCAGCAGCACCAGCAGCCACAGCACACCGAGCACGGCGACGGTGTACGCCAGCAGGAGCGCGTCCCACGTCGTCGTGCGGACCGGGTCGAGGAACTGCGGCAGCACCGACAGGTACAGCACGAGCACCTTCGGGTTGGTGATGTTGGAGAGGAAGCCTTCGCGGAACCGCCGGAACCCGCCGCCGCGGCGGCGCTGGGCCTGCTCGACGACCTCGTAGCGGCCGCGGAACGCCCCGCGCAGCGCCTGGAAGCCCAGGAAGACGAGGTAGGCCGCGCCGGCCCACTTGAGCGCGAGGAACACCGGCTGCGACCGCGCGATCAGCACGCCGAGGCCGAGCGCCGCGGCGCTGCCCTGTACGGCGTTGCCGGTGAAGATGCCCAGCGACGCGAGCAGCCCGCCGCGGAAGCCGCCGGACAGCGCGTTCTTCAGCATCACCATCGTGTCGGGGCCCGGCGCCAGCACGATCAGGACCACGATGACCAGGTAACTCCCGTACACGCTCCACGTCACGGCTGCCCACGCTAATCGACGGGCCGCCGCCCGGTCTCGCGGATTTCGGTCACAGCGTCGCGGGACTCGGCGGACGGGGTCCCGGCAGAGTAGTGTTCGGCCATGTCAGCAGGGGAAATCGAGCTTCTGCCCGGTGAGCGCGTGCTCTGGGCGGGAGAGCCGGTCCAGCGCCCGCTCTACGTCGCCGCGGACGGGGTGATCGCCCCCGCCGGGCTCGTCCTCGCCGCGGCCGCGCTCTGGTTCCTGCTGGTCAAGCAGCCGAGCGGGCCCACGATGATCGCCGCGGTCGTGGTGCTGGTCATCGGCTTCTACGGCGCTGCCGGCCGTTCCGTCGTCCGGTACCTGGCCCTCGGGCGCACGACCTACGCCGTGACGGACACCCGGATCATCGCGCGCTCGGGCCTGTTCCGGCAGAAGGAACGCGCCAGCGAGCTCGCCGGCCTGCCGGCCCCGGTCCTCAAACCGGGGCCGTCCCGCACCGGGACCATCGGCTTCGCCGGGCCGGGCACGGTGACGCTGATGGGCATCGGCGAGCCCAAGCGCGTCCGCGACCTGCTGGTCAAGGCCATCGACGAGGCCACGGCGCGCCAGGCGCCGCCGGAACCGGGCAGCTCGGCCGCCTGAGCGGGCAACCCCCGGGGCCACCCGGAGCGTCACCCGGCAAAGAACGCCGGGGAGGCGCCGTGGAGGAGCCGATCATCGTCCTGCTGCCGGGCGAGCGCCTGCTGTGGTCGGGACGGTCCCGTCGCGTCGTCCCGACCGGTGGTGAGTGGTTCCGCCTGGTCCTGGGCTCGCTCCTGGTGGCGGGGCCGCTCACCGCCGGGCTGTCGGACCCGGCCGGCGGGTTCCCGGTCGTGGCGGGGGTCTTCGCGGCCTTCGGTCTCGTCATCGCCGGGGGGCCCGTGCTGTGGCGGCTCCGGAGGAGGCGCCGCGCGGTGTACGCGGTCACCGATCAGCGGGTCCTGGTCGCCGACCGCGTCTCGGGCCGGCCCCGCGAGGAGTACCTGAGCGATCTGGAGCCACCGATCCTGGATCCCGGCCAGGACGGCACCGGCACGTTGACGTTGAAGCGGCTGGACGCGTCGGTGAACGTCTTCGGCGTCCCGGTGCCGTCGCGGAACGGGACGGTCCCGATCGAGCTGTTCACCGTGCCGGACGCCGCACGGCTCGGCCGGCTGATCGAGGAGGAACAGGCTGGAACTGAGCGCCAGTCGTCACCCGGACGTGTCCGATTCCACTGCCCAGCTAAGTTACCGACGGGTACACTCGACGGATCGCCCACCGCCGGAGGTGCACCGTGCCGTACCCAACGGACCGAGAACGAGACCGCCCGTGGGTGATGCGCACCTACGCGGGTCATTCCTCCGCGGCGGCGTCGAACGAGCTCTACCGGCGCAACCTCGCGAAGGGGCAGACCGGCCTTTCGGTGGCCTTCGACCTGCCCACCCAGACCGGCTACGACCCGGACCACCAGCTCTCGCGCGGTGAGGTCGGCAAGGTCGGCGTGCCGGTGTCGCACATCGGCGACATGCGGCAGCTCTTCGACGGCATCCCGCTCGCCGAGGCGAACACGTCGATGACCATCAACGCGCCGGCCATGTGGCTGCTCGCGCTGTACGTCTCCGTGGCGCGCGAGCAGGCCGAGGCCGAGGGCCGCGACGTCGACGAGGTGCTGGCGAAGCTGGCCGGCACCACGCAGAACGACATCATCAAGGAGTACCTGTCCCGCGGGACGTACATCTTCCCGCCGGGGCCGAGCCTGCGGCTGATCACCGACGTCATCGCGTGGACCGTGCACCACGTCCCGCAGTGGAACCCGATCAACATCTGCAGCTACCACCTGCAGGAAGCCGGCGCGACGCCGACGCAGGAGATCGCGTACGCGCTGTGCACCGCGATCGCCGTGCTCGACGCGGTTCGCGACTCGGGGCAGGTCGACCAGGCCGACATGGCGAAGGTCGTCGCGCGGATCTCCTTCTTCGTCAACGCCGGGGTCCGGTTCGTCGAGGAGATGGCCAAGATGCGCGCGTTCACCGCGCTCTGGGACGAAGTCACCCGCGACCGCTACGGCGTGACCGACCCCAAGGCGCGCCGGCTGCGCTACGGCGTCCAGGTCAACTCGCTCGGGCTGACCGAGGCCCAGCCGGAGAACAACGTCCAGCGGATCGTGCTGGAGATGCTCGCGGTGTCGCTCTCCCGCGGTGCCCGCGCCCGCGCGATCCAGCTGCCCGCGTGGAACGAGGCCCTCGGCCTGCCGCGCCCGTGGGACCAGCAGTGGGCGCTGCGGATGCAGCAGGTGCTCGCGTTCGAGACGGACCTGCTGGAGTACGAGGACATTTTCGACGGCTCGCACGTCATCCAGGCCAAGGTCGACGAGATCATGGCCGGCGCCCGCGAGGAGATCGCCCGCGTGCAGGACCTCGGCGGTGCGGTGGCCGCGGTCGAGAGCGGCTACATGAAGTCGCAGCTGGTCGCGTCGCTGGCCGAGTACCGCCGCGGGATGGAGCACGGCGAGCGCGTCCTGGTCGGGGTCAACAAGTTCGAGACGACCGAGCCCTCGCCGCTGCAGGCCGAGGGCGCGAAGGCGATCGAGACGGTCGATCCCGCCGCCGAGAAGGCCGCCATCCAGGCCATCGAGGAATGGCGCGGCCAGCGCGACAACGCCGCCGTCGAGCGGTCCCTGGCCACGCTGAAGGAGCGCGCGCAGACCGCGGAAAACCTCTTCGAGGCCACTGTGGACTGTGCGCGGGCCGGCGTGACCACCGGCGAGTGGGCCGGCGCGCTGCGCGAGGTGTTCGGCGAATACCGGGCGCCCACCGGCGTTTCCGCCTCCGCGGTCGCGGGCGTGGGTGACGCCGAGCTGGAGCGGGTGCGCGCGCGGGTGCGGGAGACCGAGGCGGAACTGGGCGAGCGGCTGCGGATCCTGGTCGGCAAGCCGGGGCTCGACGGGCACTCCAACGGCGCCGAGCAGGTCGCCGTCCGGGCCCGCGACGCCGGTTTCGAGGTCGTCTACCAGGGCATCCGGCTGACGCCCGAGCAGATCACCGCGGCCGCGGTGCAGGAGGGCGTGCACGTCGTCGGGCTGTCGGTGCTCTCCGGCTCGCACCTCGAGGTCGTCCCGCAGGTCGTCAACGGCCTGCGGGCCGCGGGGGCGGCCGAGGTGCCGGTGGTCGTCGGCGGCATCATCCCGCCGGACGACGCCGCGCTGCTGCTCGACCGCGGCGTCGCCCGGGTGTTCACGCCCAAGGACTACGAGCTCACCGGGATCATGGCGGGCATCGTGGACCTGGTCCGGGAGCGGCACGGCCTCAGCTGAGCCCGGCCAGGATGTCCTTTGTGGACTTCACGGTGGCGAACTGGTTCGCCAGGTTCGCCGCCGTGACGCGGTAGAGCTCGTCGGCCGTGACGACGTCGCCGTCGACGCCCGGCAGGTCGAAGGTGAACGTGGCGTCGAGGGCGAAAGTGACGTCGTAGCCGAGGTTCCCGCCCATCCGCGCGGTGGTTTCGCAGCAGAAGTTCGTCTGGATGCCGCCCAGGACGAAGGTCGTGATGCCGCGCTTGCGCAGCCACGCGTCGAGGTCGACGTCGCCGAGGAACGCCGAGTTGACCTTCTTGCCGAACACCAGGTCCGGCCGTGCGCCGTCGAGTTCGGGCTTGAAGTCGTTGCCCGGCTGACCGGGCCGCAGCGGCGAGCCCGGTTCCGCGGAGTCGTGGTGCACGAGCACCACGGGGAGCCGTCTTTCCTGCCACGCGTCGAGCAGGGCCTTCATGTTCGCTTCGGCGCCCGGGTTGTTGCGGGAGCCCCAGAACCCCGGCTGGTCGAACCCGCGCTGGACGTCGATCAGGATGAGTGCCGTTTGCGTCATGTCCCCGAGTCTCGCCGCTACCGGACGCCCGAAGGGAGTGGCAGAAGGTGCGCGATGCGGTACTTTCCTGCCATGCGCACCATCGGCGTCCTGCTGCTGCCGGGGACCCGGACGTTCGACCTCGCCGTGCTCGGCGAGGTCTGGGCCCAGGACCGGACCGACAGCGGGATCGGCCCGTTCACGGTCCGGCTGTGCAGCCCGGGCCGGGTGCGCACGTCCCTGTCGCCGTTCGGCGACGTCGCGGCCACGCACGGGCTCGCCGGCCTCGACGGCTGCGACCTCGTGCTGGCACCGGGCCGCGACGACCCGCGCTCCCCGGTCCCGCCGGCCGCCGTCGCGGCGCTGCGCCGGGCCCACCGGGCCGGGACGACCGTCGCCGGGCTGTGCTCCGGCGCGTTCACCCTCGCCGCCGCCGGCCTGCTCGACGGCCGCCCGGCCACCACGCACTGGCGCGACCTCGACGCCCTCGCCGATGCCGCCCCGCGCGCGGACCTGCAGCGTGACGTGCTCTACACCGACGACGGCGGTGTCCTGACCTCCGCGGGTGTCGTCGGCGGCCTCGACCTCTGCCTGTATCTGGTCCGGCGCGACCACGGCGCCGACGTCGCCGCGTCGCTCGCCCGCCGGCTCGTGATGCCGCCGGCGCGCGAGGGCGGGCAGCGGCAGTACGTCGACCACCCGCTGCCGCCGTCGGCGGCCCAGCCGGGCCTGGCGTCCACGATGGACTGGGCGCTGACCCGGCTGGGGACCGGGATCGGCGTCGAGGACCTGGTCGGGCACGCGCGGATGAGCGAGCGGACGTTCCACCGCGAGTTCGCCGCGGCCACCGGCGTGACGCCGGGGCGCTGGCTGCGCGTCCAGCGCGTCCGGTATGCGCAGCGGCTGCTGGAGACGACGTCGCTGCCGGTCGACCGGGTCGCCGAACGGTCCGGGCTCGGCACGGCGGCCAACCTGCGGCGGCGGATGCGTGCCGAGGTCGGGGTCGGGCCGGACGGTTACCGCCGCACGTTCCGGAGGACTACCGTCGGAGCATGACCGAGTACCAGCACATCCTGGTCAAGCGCGACGGTGACACCGTCACGATCACGATGAACCGGGCGGCGCGGCGCAACTCGCTGTCCGCGGACCACCTCGCCGAGCTGCTGGCCGCCTTCCGCGAGGCGGGCACCTCCGACGCGACCGGGGTCGTGCTGGCCGGCGACGGCCCGGTGTTCTCCGCCGGGCACGACTTCGCCGACGTCGCCGCGCGTGACCTGATGGGGGTGCGCGCGCTGCTGACGTTGTGCACCGACCTGATGAAGACCATGCAGTCGATCCCGCAGGTCGTCATCGCGCGGGTGCACGGCCTGGCCACCGCGGCGGGCTGCCAGCTGGTGGCGTCGTGCGACCTCGCCGTGGCCGCCGGGTCGGCCGGCTTCGCGCTGCCGGGCGGCAAGGGCGGCTGGTTCTGCCACACGCCGGCGGTCCCGGTGGCGCGCTCGATCGGCCGCAAGCGGCTGATGGAGCTGGCCCTGACCGGCGACGTCATCGACGCGGCGACGGCGCTCGACTGGGGCTTGGTCAACCGGGTGGTCCCCGATGAGCAGCTCGACGACGCTGTGGCCGAGCTGCTGGCGCGGGCGACGCGCGGCAGCCGCGCCGGCAAGTCGATGGGCAAGGTGACGCTCTACGCCCAGCTCGACCGGCCCGAGGCCGACGCGTACGCGATCGCGCTGGAGGTCATGGCGGCAGCGTCTCAGCTGCCCGGCGCGCGCGAAGGTATGGCGGCCTTCCTGGAGAAGCGCAAACCCTCCTGGCCCGACTGACCACGAGCGGCACTTTCACGTGAAAGTGCCGCTTTCGCCGGCGCGGACCGTACCATACGGTATGGTATGGCCATGGCGGGCAAACGGGACTGGCTGGACGCGGGGCTGGTGCTGCTGGCGGAGCAGGGCGCGCCCGCGGTGACCATCGAGCGGCTCACCGAGCGGCTCGGCCTGTCGAAAGGCTCCTTCTACCACCACTTCAAGGGCATCACCGGCTACCGGGCCGCCCTGCTGGAGCACTTCGAGGCCGAACGCACGACCCGGTTCGTGGAGCAGGCCGAAGCGGCCGGGGACGACCGGCTGGGTGCCCTGCTGAAGCTCGTGCTCGCCCCCGGATCCGGCCTCGCCCTCGAGATCGCCGTCCGGGCGTGGGCCCTGCAGGACGGCGGGGCGAGGGCGGTCCAGGAGCGCGTCGACCGGACCCGGGTGGCCTACCTGGCCGAGATCAGCGGCGACGCCGGCCTGGCGCAGGCGTTGTACCTGGTCGTCGTCGGCGCCGGGCAGGTCGTGCCCCCGCTGACCGGCCGGCAGCTCAAAAGCGCGTTGGAACTCGTACTGGGGAGAAGGACATGACCGGACTGGAGCCCTACCTCGACGGCGCGGACTACGTCGAGTTCAAGGAAACCGACAGCGAGAACAGCCTGCGCGAGTTCGTCGCCGGCGTCTTCGGCTGGTCGCCGCCCTGGGTGAAGGCCCTGTTCGGCGTCCGGTACCTGCTCGCCAAGGCCCTGCGGCTGGAGACCGCGTCGGTACCGCGGACCGGCCGGCTGCGCCCCGAAGACGTCGGGTTCGCACCCGGCGACCGGGTGGCCTTCTTCACCGTCCGGGCCGGCGATCCGGAGCGCTACCTGGTGGCGGGCGTGGACGACAGTCACCTGACCGGGTACCTCACGGTCGAGGCGCTGCCCCGCGGCTTCCGGCTCGGCACGGTCGTGCGGTTCCACAACCGCGTCGGCCCGGTCTACTTCGCGCTGATCAAGCCGTTCCACCACCTGGTGATCCGGGGGATGCTCAAGGCAGGCGCGGCTCGGCCAGCATGAGCTGGGCCCACGCGGCGATCGACTGCGCGTCGGTGATCTCGCCGGTGCGGATCATCCGGTCGACGTCCTCGCGGGCGAACCACGCGCTGCGCATGTCCTGTTCCTCGTGCTCGCGCTCCGGCTCGCCTTCGGTGATGTCCGTGGCGAGGAACACCCAGCCGCGCTGGCTGCTCATGCCCGCCGCGACGTCGAGCTTGCCGAGCGCGGCCAGCGAACCCGCGCGCAGGCCCGTCTCCTCGCGCAGCTCCCGCGCGGCGAGCTCGGCCGGCGGCACGTCGGCCAGGTCCGGTGCGGTGCCCTGCGGGAACTCCCAGCGCCGCTCGCCGAGCGGGTAGCGGAACTGCTCGACCAGCCGGAACCGGTCGCCGTCGCGGGCGATCACGAGCGCGTAGGTGGGTTTGTCGATCACGCCGTAGATGCCCGCCGAGCCGTCGGGGCGGCGGATCTCGTCCTCCCGCACGGTCATCCAGTTGTTCCGGTACACCTCGCGGGACGCGACACGCTGAATGGGGTCCACGCGCCCAGTATCACCGACCCTGTCCTACCCTCCTCGGGTGCGTCTCGTGATCGCGCGGTGCCAGGTCGACTACGCCGGCCGGCTCACCGCCCACCTGCCGATGGCCACCCGCCTGCTGCTCGTCAAGTCCGACGGCTCGGTGTCGGTGCACTCCGACGACCGTGCGTACAAGCCGTTGAACTGGATGAGCCCGCCGTGCTGGCTGATCGAGGACGGCAAGCTCTGGATCGTCGAAAACAAGCAGGGCGAGAAGCTGGTGATCTCGATCGAAGAGGTCTTCCACGACTACTCCCAGGCCCTGGGCGCGGAACCGGGCCTGCAGAAGGACGGCGTCGAAGCGCACCTGCAGGAACTGCTGGCCGAGCACATCAAGACCCTCGGCGACGGCTACACGCTGGTCCGCCGCGAATTCCCGACGGCGATCGGCCCCGTCGACATCATGGCCCGCGACGCCGACGGCAAGTCGGTGGCGGTCGAAATCAAGCGCCGCGGCGAAATCGACGGCGTCGAGCAGCTCACCCGTTACCTGGAGCTGCTCAACCGCGACCCGCTGCTGGCCCCGGTGCAGGGCGTGTTCGCGGCCCAGATGATCAAGCCGCAGGCCCGCACGCTGGCCGAGGACCGCGGCATCCGCTGCCTCACGCTGGACTACGACGAACTCCGCGGCATCGAGTCCGACGAGTTCCGGCTGTTCTGACGTGTCCGGCGTCGAGCCCGGCCGGTACGTCCACCACAAGGGCGGCGAGTACGAGGTGCTCGGCGTGGCCCGGCACAGCGAAACCGAAGAGCAGCTCGTGGTGTACCGGGCGCTCTACGGCGAGAGGGGCCTGTGGGTCCGTCCCGCGGCGATGTTCACCGAGACGGTGGAGACGTCCGCCGGCCGCGTGCCGCGCTTCCGGCGGGTGGCGGACTGACCGGGTCGTTGAAAAACTGACCCCCCGGCTGCCCGAAGGGGCGGTCTCGGTCCCGATACCGGATCGATGCCGAAATCGATGTATCTGTTTCGTTGATTCCCGCTCCGCCAGGAAATCGTCAACCCGATAGGCCGCCGCGCGGTGAAAAGGGATTCTTCCACGGCTATTCGTGCGCTGATCGGGTGAGCTCGGGCTCTTATTCGACGGTGCTGTGCGACACTCGGTTCGAGGGGTTCCGCCGGTGCGTCCGGCGTGGCCGGAGGGTGGTGCGCTCGGCCGTCTTTCTTCGTCGTGCCAACGTTTCAGTCCGCCTTCGAGCTCGGGGTGCGCATGCCATCCGGCCGGCGTGTGCGCAATTTATGCCTGCACGGAGGAGGAAGTCATGCGTTATCGCCCACTCGGTTCCGATCCGGCCGACCCGCGCCTGGGCCGGTTCATTCCGGACGACTGGCGGCACGTCGAAAGGTATCCGCTCGGCGCACTGGCCGAGGAGGACCGGCCCACCCGGTCGCCGGTCGTGATCGGCGTCAACTGGTACTCGGCGTTCGACACCCCGGAACAGGACGAAACGTCCGGCGAGTTCTTCATCGCGAAGGCCGGCGTCGCCAAGCTCGGCCGGATCCGCGGCGGCCACTGCGTCTGCCTCGAGCCGGGCGGCACTCCGGACACCGACGCCTGGTACGCCTTCTACGACCAGGGCCACGAAGGCGCCTGCGTCGGCTTCGGCTGGTCCCGGTGCATGACGATCTTCAACGGCAGCGAGTACGCGGCCCGCTGGCTCTGGGACGCGGCCAAAAAGCGCGACGAATGGCCCGAAACCAACCCGGGTGACGAGAACGGCACGTCGGTCCGGGCCGCGGCCGAGGTCCTCAAGGAGACCGGGCACGTCCTGTGGGACGACTCGTACGCGAACGACGACTGGCAGACGCGCGAGAAGTACACCCCCGAGGCCAAGCAGGGCATCAAGGCGTTCCGCTGGGCGAAGTCGGTCGACGACGTCCACTCCGTGCTCGCCAACCCGCGGGCCGACGCGCTCGGCGCCGTGCCGATCCTCAACTCCTGGGGCCCGGGCTTCCCGCACCGGACCTACCTGCCCGACGAGGTGCTCGCCAAGCTGATCGACGAGGAGGGAGAGATCGCCGTCCCGACCGACCGGTAGTACCCGGCCGCTCCCGCGGCGCCGGACGGGAGGCGCGTTTTCCCTGGTGAAAGCCGGGGGAGGCGCGCCTTCCGTCTATTGTGGACAGGTCAGCGTGCCGACCCTGAATCCATGCAGTACTGTCCGGATCCGACAGGATCGTGGCGATTCCTGTCGGATCTTGTCCTGCTTCAAATGGAACTGCCGGAGGTGGGTCGGGTGCTCGTCCTAGCCGATGCGAACCTGCGACTCGACGCGAACGCGATCGACTACATCGAGCTGGCGTTCTACTTCGCGCTCGTGCTCGGCATCGGGTACCTGGCGCGGCGGCAGGTGTCGAGCAGCCTCGACTTCTTCCTGTCCGGCCGCTCGCTGCCCGCCTGGGTCACGGGCCTGGCCTTCATCTCGGCGAACCTCGGCGCGGTCGAGGTGATGGGCATGTCGGCCAACGGCGCCCAGTACGGCCTGCCGACCGTGCACTACTTCTGGATCGGCGCCATCCCGGCGATGCTGTTCCTCGGCATCGTGATGATGCCCTTCTACTACGGCTCGAAGGTCCGCAGCGTCCCCGAGTTCATGCGGCGGCGCTTCGGCAAGCCGGCCCACCTGGTCAACGGCGTCAGCTTCGCCGCCGCCCAGATCCTCATCGCGGGCGCCAACCTCTTCCTGCTGGCCAGCGTGGTGAACCTGCTGCTGGGCTGGCCGCTGTGGGTGTCGATCATCATCGCCGCCGCGATCGTGCTCTCCTACACCGCGCTCGGCGGCCTCTCCGCCGCCATCTACAACGAGGTCCTGCAGTTCTTCGTCATCGTCATCGCGCTGGTGCCGCTGACGATCATCGGCCTGGTCAAGGTGGGCGGCTGGCAGGGCCTGGTCGACAAGGTGACGAACAGCCCGGGCGGCACCGCGCAGCTGCACTCGTGGCCCGGTGACAACCTGACCGGCTTCGGCAACAGCCTGCTTTCGGTGCTGGGCATCGTGTTCGGCCTCGGGTTCGTGCTCTCCTTCGGCTACTGGACGACGAACTTCGTCGAGGTCCAGCGCGCGATGGCGTCGAAGAGCATGTCCGCCGCGCGGCGCACCCCGATCATCGGCGCGTTCCCGAAGATGTTCGTCCCGTTCATCGTGATCATTCCCGGCATGATCGCCGCGGTCACCGTGTCCGAGTACGTCAAGGACAAGCAGGTGCTGCTCGACGGCGGCAAGGCCGAAAGCGGCGTCACCTTCAACAACGCGCTCCTGCTGCTGATGCGCGACCTGCTGCCGAACGGCATGCTCGGCATCGCCATCGCGGGCCTGCTGGCCTCGTTCATGGCCGGCATGGCGGCGAACCTGAGCTCGTTCAACACCGTCTTCACGTACGACATCTGGCAGACGTACGTGAAGAAGGACAAGCCGGACCACTACTACCTGAACCTGGGCCGCGTGGTGACCTCGGCGGGCACGATCCTCGCGATCGGCACCGCGTTCATCGCGTCGAACTCCGGCAACATCCTGAACTACCTGCAGGACCTGTTCTCCTTCTTCAACGCGCCGCTGTTCGCGACGTTCATCCTGGGCATGTTCTGGAAGCGGATGACCCCGCACGCCGGCTGGAGCGGCCTGGTGCTCGGTACCGCCTCCGCGATCACGATCTGGGGCCTGTCGCAGGCCGGGGTGATCGGCCTGGAGGGCCAGGGCACCAGCTTCGTGGCCGCCGGCGTCGCCTTCGTGGTCGACATCGTGGTGAGCGTCGTCGTCTCGCTGGCGACCAAGCCGAAGCCGGACGAGGAACTGGTCGGCCTGGTCTACTCGCTGACGCCGAAGGAAACCCGTCAGCACGACTCGACCGGCGAGAACGCGGGCTGGTACCGCAAGCCGGGCCTGCTCGCCGGCATCGTGCTCATCCTGACCATCGCCCTCAACGCCATCTTCTAGGAGGACGGCATGGCTACCGAGTCGCAGCCGCGCGCACACAAGGCCGGCGCCTTCGACATCCGGCTGATCATCGCCCTGCTGATCGGCGTCTACGGCATCATCCTGACCGTGATGGGCATCGCCTTCACCTCCGCCGAGGAGATCAAGAAGTCGGCCGACGTCAACATCAACCTGTGGGCCGGCATCGGCATGCTGGTGGTCGCCGCGCTGTTCGTCACCTGGGCCCTGGTCCGGCCGCTCGTCGTGCCGGCCGAGCCGGAGACCGAGAGCGACGACACACCGGCCGTCGCCGGCGAATAACCGGGTTGTCCGGACACCGGCGCGCACCGGCCGCTACCGTGCTCGGCGTGTTCCCAGACGTCCGGCGCGGCCGGTTCCTGAAGTTGTTCCTGCTGGTCACCGCGTTCGCGCTGCCGCTGACGGCGTGCGGGCAGGACCTCGGCAAGTCCAACTTCGCCCGGACGACGGTGCCCGCGGCGGCCGGCACCGGCCAGGTCGCCGACGGCCCGATCACCGACGCCGCGGTGGCGGCCGGCGTGCTTCGCACCATCCAGCCGTGCCAGTTCCTGACCAAGGACGCCCTCGGGGCGCTGGGCCTCGGCACGGTCGAGGACGACCCGTCGCCGTCGTCGATCGCCTTCGACACCTGCCGCAACAAGGTGAAGGACCCCGGCGGCAAGGAGATCCGGCTCGAACTCGAGATCGGCGGCACCCTGCTGCCCCACGCCGACAAGACGACCGGCCAGGCCGGCGGGCTGCCGCTGCGGGTGAACAAGACCGGCGACACCGACTGCGCCGTCGCGGCGATGACCGCGCTGAACCCGGACATGGCGTTCGCGGTGACGGTCACCTACGCCGGCGACCCCTGCCGCCCCGGGCAGGCGCTGGTGGAGGCCGTCGTCCAGAAGGTGCACAACTCGCCGGAGAAGTACCCGACCCCGGCGGGCACCGTGCTGACCGCCGACCCGTGCGCGATGGCCGACACCGCGGTGGTGACCGCCGCCGTGCCGTCGGCGAAGGCCGCGCCCACGGGACTGCACTCGTGCGAGTGGCGGGACCGGGGCCCGGCGGTGACGGTCGGGTTCCGGCCGGGCCTGCCCCCGATCGTCGGCGACGGTTACTCCAAGGTGGACCTCGGCAACGGGGTGACCGCGTTCAAGAAACAGCAGAGCGGCGACTCCCGGTGCACGGTCGAGTGGCAGCACCGGCCGTGGCAGGGCGACGACGTCGAACTGGCCCAGGTGGACTTCCGGGGTTACGACGACAGCGCCGCCGATCCGTGCGGCAACGCCGTGACCGTCGCGAAGAACGTCGTCACCAAGCTCCCCAAACCCTGATCTGGCGGCGGGCCGCGCGGACAGGTAGGAAGGGGGCACCCCACCCGCCGATGTGCCGGAGGCTGCCGTGAAGAAGATCATCAACGATCCGGCGAACGTGGTCGCCGAGTCGCTGCGGGGGCTCGCCGCCGCGCACGCCGACGTCCTGCGCGTCCAGTACGACCCGGCTGTCGTGCTCAGAGCCGACGCGCCGGTCGCGGGCAAGGTCGCCGTCATCTCCGGCGGCGGGTCCGGTCACGAGCCGCTGCACGGCGGTTTCGTCGGACCGGGCATGCTCGCCGCCGCCGTGCCGGGCGCGGTGTTCACCTCGCCGACGCCGGACGCGGTGCAGGCCGCGGTCACCGCCACCACCGGCGACGCGGGCGCGCTGCTCATCGTGAAGAACTACACCGGTGACGTGCTGAACTTCGAGACGGCCGCCGAACTGGCCGCCGCCGAGGGCCTCGAGGTGCGCAGCGTCGTGATCGACGACGACGTCGCGGTCAAGGACTCGACGTACACCGCGGGCCGCCGCGGCGTCGGCGGGACGGTGCTGCTGGAGAAGATCACCGGCGCCGCCGCCGAGCGGGGTGACTCGCTCGACGCCGTGACCGCGCTGGCGCAGAAGGTGATCGGGCAGGTTCGCTCGATCGGCGTCGCGCTCACCGCGCCGACCGTGCCGCACGCCGGCACCCCCAGCTTCGACCTCGACGAGAACGAGATCGAGTTCGGCATCGGCATCCACGGCGAGCCCGGCCGCGAGCGGATTCCGGCCGAGCCGGCCGACGCGCTGGTGGCGCGGATGGTCGAGGCGGTCGTGTCGGACCTGCCGTTCGCTTCCGGTGACCGCGTGCTGCTGTTCACCAACTCGATGGGCGGCACCCCGCTGGTCGAGCTCTACCTGGCCCACGGCATCGCCGAGCGGCTGCTGGCCGACCGTGGGATCGTGGTCGAGCGCCGGCTGGTCGGCCCGTACATTACCAGCCTCGAGATGCAGGGGATGAGTCTGACGTTGCTCAAACTGGACGACGAGCTGACCGAGCTCTGGGACGCGCCGGTCAACACCGCGGCCCTGCGGTGGGGGCTCTGATGGCCTGCACGGCCGAAGGGGTCGCGGCGGCCGTGCGCGCCGCCGC
This sequence comes from Amycolatopsis sp. CA-128772, assembly GCF_002904295.1. Taxonomy (GTDB): domain Bacteria; phylum Actinomycetota; class Actinomycetes; order Mycobacteriales; family Pseudonocardiaceae; genus Amycolatopsis. The sequence continues at coordinate 59,280 of NZ_PPHG01000013.1, read as the reverse complement.
GGCGGTGGTCGCCGAGCACCGCGTGGAGCTGATCGAGCTCGACCGCGCCATCGGCGACGGCGACCACGGCGAGAACCTCAACCGCGGCTTCGCGGCCGTCGTCGCGGCGCTCGATTCCGCGGTCCCGGACACGCCCGGCGGCGTCCTGAAGCTCGTCGCGACGACGTTGATCTCCAAGGTCGGCGGGGCCGCTGGCCCGTTGTACGGCACGGCTTTCCTGCGTGCCTCGGCCAAGCTGGGCACCGCGGCGGACCTCGACGTCCCGGCGCTGCTGGAGGCCCTGCGCGCCGGCCTCGAAGGCGTCCAGGCGCGCGGCAAGGCCGTCGGCGGCGACGCGACCATGGTCGACGCCCTGATCCCCGCGGTGTCGGCCGCGGAGAAGGCGGCCGCGGACGGCGGGGACGTCGCCGCGGTGCTGACCGCGGCGGCCGAGGCGGCCGACACCGGCGCCGAGTCCACTGTGGACCTGGTGCCGCGGAAGGGCCGGGCGTCCTACCTCGGCGAGCGCGCGGTCGGGCACCTGGATCCCGGCGCCCGGTCGTCGGCGCTGCTGCTGCGGGCGTTCGCGGAGGCGGCCCGGTGAGCGTGGGAATCGTGCTCGTGTCGCACAGTGCGAAGCTCGCCGAAGGCCTGGCCGAGCTGGCCGCCCAGATGGCGCCGGACGTCACCATCGTGCCCGCGGGCGGCCTCTCCGACGGCTCGATCGGCACGGTCTACGACGACGTCGTCGCCGCCACCCAGCGTGCCGACCGCGGCGACGGCGTCGTGCTGCTCTACGACCTCGGCAGCGCGCAGATGACCGCGGAGCTGGCGGTCGAGTCGCTGGCCGATCCCTCGGCCGCGATCGTCGCGGACGGCCCGCTGGTCGAGGGCGCGATCGCGGCGGCGGTCGCGGCGCAGGCGGGCGGGGACCGCAAGGCGGTGGCGGAGGCGGCCGCGGCCGCCGGGATGCCCGAGGACCTGGAGCCGGCCGAGCCCGCCGCCGACGGCGCCGAGCTCGAGCTGGAGCTGCGCAACGAGGTCGGGCTGCACGCCCGGCCGGCCGGGTTGCTGGTGCGCTCGCTGAGCGCGTTCGACGCCGACGTCACCGTGCGCCTGGGCGACCAGGAGGCCGACGCCCACAGCGTGCTGGGCCTCATGTCGCTCGGTGCGCGGCAGGGCGACCGGATCCGCGTGCGGGCCAGCGGGCCGCAGGCTTCCGCCGCGCTGGACAAGGTGAAGGAGCTGGTGGACGGCAATTTCGGCGAGTGAAGCGGGGCTCGCCGACCGGGTGACTTGCGCGGTACTGACTCGATTCCGTCTGGGCTTGCGGCGGTGCCGCGTGGCAGTATCGAGGCCAATTACCAGCGAGTAACATCTCTGGAGGCCTCGATGGCGCGGGAAATCTCGACGGTCGGTGTGGTCGGCCTGGGCACCATGGGCTCCGGAATCGCCGAAGTGCTCGCGCGCAGCGGGCTCGACGTCGTCACGGTGGAGCTCGACGAGGCCGGGGTCGCCCGCGGCCGCGAGCACCTCGAGCACTCCACCGAACGGGCGCGCTCCGGCGGCAAGCTGGACGCGACCGGGCGCGAAGCGCTGCTGGGCCGGATCCGCTACAGCACGTCGCTGTCGGATCTGTCCGAAGTGGACCTGGTGATCGAGGCGATCCCGGAAAGCCTGGCGGCGAAGGCCGACGTCTTCGCCGAGCTGGACAAGATCACCCGGCCCGAGGTCGTCTTCGCCTCCAACACGTCGTCGCTGTCGATCACCGAGATCGGCGTGCACACCGCACGGCCCGGCAAGGTCGTCGGGATGCACTTCTTCAACCCGGCGCCGGTGCAGAAGCTCGTCGAGATCGTGAAGACGGTGGTGACCGAGCCGGACGTGGTCACCGAGGTGGTCGAGTTCGCCGAGCGGCTGGGCAAGGTGCCGGTGGTCATCGGCGACCGGGCCGGCTTCATCGCCAACGCGCTGCTGTTCGGCTACCTCAACCACGCGGTGCGGATGTACGAGCAGCGTTACGCGACGCGCGAGGACCTCGACGCCGCCATGCGCTTCGGCTGTGGCTACCCGATGGGCCCGCTCGCGCTGCTCGACCTGATCGGGCTGGACACCGCGAACGAAATCCTCGACACGATGTACCACCAGTCCCGCAACCGCCTGCACGCGCCGGCCCCTTTGCTCAAGCAGATGATCACGGCGGGCCTGCTCGGCCGCAAGACCGGCCGCGGCTTCTACACCTACGACGCCCCGGATTCGCCCACCGTGGTTCCGTCCGGCGCCGTGTCCACAGTGGACGACGTTCCGCCGCGCCCGGTGGCGCGCGTGGGCGTGGTCGGCACGGGGACGATGGCCACGGGGATCGCGGAGGTGTTCGCCAAGCGCGGCCTCGACGTCGTGCTGCGGGCGCGGAGCCTGGAGAAGGCGCAGGCGTCCGTCGCGAAGGTGAAGAAGTCGCTCGACAAGGCCGTGGTCAAGGGCAAGCTGTCCGAAGAGGACGCTGCCGCCGCCCTGGCACGCATCACCCCGGTGACGGATTTCGAGGCGCTCGCCGACGTCGACCTGGTCGTCGAGGCGGTGGCCGAGGAGCTGCCGGTGAAGCAGGCGGTGTTCGCGGCCCTCGACGAGGTGGTCCGCCCCGGCGCGGTCCTGGCGACGACGACCTCGTCGCTGCCGGTGATCGAGTGCGCGGCCGCAACGTCCCGGCCGTCCGATGTGGTCGGTCTCCACTTCTTCAACCCGGCCCCGGTGATGAAGCTGGTCGAGGTGGTCTCGACGATCGCGACCGCCCCCGACGTGGTGGCGACGGCGAGCGCGGTCTGCGCATCGGTGGGCAAGCACGCGGTGCACTGCGGTGACCGGGCGGGGTTCATCGTCAACGCGTTGCTGTTCCCGTACCTCAACGACGCGGTGAAGATGCTGGAGGCGCACTACGCGGGCGCGGACGACATCGACACGGCCATGAAGGTGGGCTGCGGCCTGCCGATGGGCCCGTTCGAGCTGCTGGACGTCGTCGGCCTGGACGTGTCGCTGGCCATCCAGCGGACGCTGTACAACGAGTTCCGGGAGGAAGGCTTCGCGCCGGCGCCCCTGCTGGAGCACCTCGTCACGGCCGGCCGGCTGGGCCGGAAGACCGGGAAGGGCTTCAAGGACTACTGATCAGCGCTCGGCCACCTCGCCGAGGACCGGTTTCGCGTCGAGGACCGGTGTGCCGTCGACGGCTTCCAGGCCGCTCACCGTGAGGGTGGCGCCGTCGACCGCCGTCACCGTGACCGTGTGGAGGCCGATCGGGTTCGGGCGGTCCGGTGAGCGGGTCGAGAACACGCCCTGCCGGGGCCGGTCCCGGTCGCCGCGGGGGTGGACCGCCTGGACCCCGCGGTCCGCTGCGTGCAGCCAGGTCAGGAGGACCAGGCGATCTCCCGGCCGGAGGTCGGCGGCCGCGGCGTGGAACTCCGGGTCGAACACCACGCGGGCCGGTGGCGCGCCCTCGTCGCCCTGTTTCGGGGCCGTGGTGAGGTCGAGGGGCGACTCCACCCGGCCCACCGGCCGCACGGGGTAGGTCGTCACCGGTAGTAGCCCTCGACCGGTACGCGCGCCTCGTCGAACAGGGCCGGCCCCTCCAGCGCGGCCCCGCCCCACGTGAGGGGCGGGCGCAGCGTCAGGAACTGTTCCGTCGACAACGCGTACACGACCCGCCCGAGCCCGGACCGCTCGATCGCGCCCGTGCACATGCCGCACGGCTGGGTGCTGGTGAACATCGTGGTGGCCGCCGCGGTCTGCGGGTCCAGGTTCTGCGCCGCCCAGCGGGCCAGCTTCAGCTCCGGGTGGGCCGTGATGTCGTTGTCCGTCAACGACGTGTTGCGGTCCTCGGCCAGGATCCTGCCTTCGGCGTCGGCCAGCAGGGAGCCGAACGGCGGGTTGCCGTGTTCCTCGCGTGCCTCGCGGGCCAGCTCGATCGCCCGCCGCAGCAGGGCTTCTTCGGTGTCCTTCACCGGTTCTCCTTCCAGGATGCGGCCACCGCCGCGAGGTCACGCCACGCCACCTCCGGGTGGCGGGTTTCGGCGGGGTCCGAGTCGAACGGGTCGAGCACGACGGTGTCCGCGCCCAGCGCCTGCAGCTGCGCCAGGTCGCCGAGGACCTGGTCGAGCGTGCCTTCCCCGGCACGCCGGTCCGGCCCGGTCACCGGGGCGCCGGTCACCCGCAGCAGGATCCGGGGCGCGAAGGCCGGCACCGGCCGGTCGCCGGCCAGCTTTTCCAGGCGCGCCAACCCGTCGCGGAAGCCGGCCGGCGTCAGCCGCAGCGGGTGCCACGCGTCGCCGAGCTCGATCGCGCGGCGCAGCCCCGCGTCGCTGTGCCCGCCGAGCCAGAGCGGGATCGGCCCCGCGCGGTAGTCGTCGCGGTCGGCCCACGCGGCGCGGATCGCCCGCAGGTGTTCGGTGGTGAGCTTGCCGCGCTGTTCGAACGGCACGCCCAGCGCCTCGAATTCCTGCTTCGCCCAGCCGATCCCGGCACCGAGCACGAGCCGGCCGCCGCTGAGCGCGTCGAGGTTCGCCGCCATCCGCGCCACCAGCAGGGGATGCCGGTACGGCACCACCAGCACCGTGGTGCCCAGCCGCACCCGCTGCGTCACACCGGCCAGCCAGGACAACGTCGTGAACGGCTCGTAGAACGGCGCCGGGTACTGCCCGGCGACGTCCGGCGTGATGGCGACGTGGTCGGACACCATCAGCAAGTCGAAGCCGAGGCCCTCGACCGTCTGCGCCCAGGCGCGCAGGACGCCCGGATCCGTGCCGGGCCCGAAGTTGGGGACGTTCACGCCGATCTTCACGCCGGAAAGGCTATCGACGCCACGGCCCCGGCGGGAAGGGAACGATCACGGCGTTCGGCGCCTCCGGCCGTGGATCCCACGGTATCTTCGGCCCATGACCGAGAGTCTCGATCCGACGGACTGGGCCATCCTGGCCGAGCTCCAGCGCGACGCCCGGTTGCCGCTCACCGAGCTGGGCCGCCGGGTGAACCTCAGCGCGTCCGCGGCCACCGAACGGCTCCGGCGGCTCGAGGCGGCCGGCGTGATCACCGGCTACCGCGCGGAGGTCGACCTCGGCAAGGCCGGCTACCCGGTGCTCGCCGTGGTCCGGCTCAAGTACCCGGGCAGCCGGCACGAGCCGCTGCACAAGCTGCTCGGGGAGCGTGCCGAGATCCTCGAATGCCTGCGCACCACCGGCGACGACTGCTACACGCTCAAGATCGCCGCGGCCTCGATGGCCCACCTCGAGCGCACCGTGGACGAGCTGTGCCAGTTCGGGAGCACGACCACCAACCTCGTCTACAGCCAGGTCCTGCCCTTCCGCGGCCCCCGGGAGCCCGCCCGTGACCTCGATGCCTGACCGCATCGCCATCGTCGGCGTGACCGGCTCGGGCAAGTCGACGCTCGCGGCCCGGATCGCCGAGCGGACCGGCCTGCCCCACCACGCCGCGGACGAGATCTGCTGGAACCCCGGCTGGGTCGGGACCCCCGACGACGAGCAGCGCCGCCGGATCGGCGAGGTGTGCGCGCAGGAGCGCTGGGTCCTCGACGCCGTCTACGGCAGCTGGCAGGACATCGTGCTGCCGCGCACGCAGCTGATCGTCGGCCTCGACTACCCGCGCTGGCTTTCGCTGGGCCGCCTGGTGCGCCGGACGCTGGTGCGGGTGGTGACGCGTCAGCGGATCTGCAACGGCAACGTCGAGTCGTTCCGCCAGGTGTTTTCCGCCGACTCGATCATCCGCTGGCACTTCAGGTCGTTCGCGAACAAACGGGCGCGCATCCGCGCCTGGGCGGCCGAGCCGTCCGGCCCGGCCGTCGTCCGGCTGAGGTCTCCGCGCGAGACCCGCCGCTGGCTCGAGAGCCTCTGATGTCAGGCCCCCGGTGGCAGCAGCGGGCCGCCGCTCCAGTGCTGGAACACCAGGTTCGTGTGGACGCGGGCGACCTCGTCGCGGGCGGTCAGCTCGTCGAGGACCAGCCGCTGCAGCTCGCCGGCCGAGCTGGTCGCGACGTGCGCGAGGAAGTCGTCCGGCCCGGTCAGGTGGTAGACCGCGCGCACCTCCGGCAGGGAGAGCAGGTGCTCGATGAACGGGTCGACCAGCGGCCGCCGGTGCGGGCGGACCTGGACGAACAGGAACGCCTCCAGCGGCCGGCCCAGCTTGGCCGCGTCGACCGACGCGTGCTGCCCGGTGATGACGCCGGTGTCCCGCAGCCGGGCGACGCGGTCCAGGCACGTCGACGGCGCGATGCCGACCGCGGCCGCCAGGTCCTTGTTCGTGATCCGGGCATCGTTCTGCAGCAGCCGCAGAATCTCGAGGTCGACCGGGCTCAGTTCGACGGAAGCGGGCATCGCCGAATGATATCCGAGACGGTTGCTCCTGGTCCGGGGAAAGCTCGACCATGCTGACATGACTTCCTCGCTGCGCACGCGAGCCGTCCACGCCGGCCGTGACGACCTCACGGACCTCGGTGTGCACGCCGCTCCGCTCGACCTGTCCACGACCTACCCGTCCCGCGACAGTGCCGCCGAAGCCGCCCGGATCGACGCCTTCGCCGCCGGCGCCGAGCTCGACGGCCCCCCGATCTACGGCCGCGTCGGCAACCCGACCGTCGAGCGGTTCGAGCGCGCCCTCGCCGAACTCGAGGGCTTCGAGCACGGCGTCGCGTTCGCCAGCGGCATGGCCGCCGTCTCGGCCTGCCTGCTTTCCGCGGTGGCGCAGGGGAAGCGGCACGTCGTCGCGGTCCGCCCGCTGTACGGCTGCAGCGACCACCTGCTCGAGTCCGGGCTGCTCGGCACCGAGGTCACCTGGGCCGCGCCGGACGCCGTCGCCGCTGCGCTGCGGCCGGACACCGGCCTGGTGTTCGTCGAGACGCCGGCGAACCCGACGCTGGCCGAGGCCGACATCGCCGAGCTGGCCGTGGCTTGCGGCGAGGTGCCGCTCCTGGTGGACAACACGTTCGCCACCCCGGTCCTGCAGCGCCCCGGCCACCACGGCGCCCGGATCGTCCTGCACAGCGCGACGAAGTTCCTCGGCGGCCACGGCGACGTGATGGGCGGGATCGTCGCGTGCGGCGCCGAAGAAGCCGCGCGGCTCCGCCAGATCCGCTTCGCCACCGGCGGCGTGCTGCACCCGCTCGCCGGATACCTGTTGCTGCGCGGGCTTTCCACGCTCCCGCTGCGCGTCACCGCGGCGTCCGCGACCGCGGCGACGCTGGCCTCACGGCTCGGCGAGCACCCGGCCGTGACCGCCGTCCACTACCCGTGGATCGGCGGGCCGCTGGTGGCGTTCGAGGTCGACGGCGACCCGCACGCCGTGATCGGCGCGGTCCGGGTGATCACGCCGGCCGTCAGCCTCGGCAGCGTCGACACGCTGATCCAGCACCCGGGCTCGATCAGCCACCGGATCGTCGAGGAGGGCGACCGCCACGACGCCGGCGTCTCCGACCAGCTGATCCGGCTCTCCGCCGGGCTCGAGGACGTCGAGGACCTGTGGGCCGATCTGGAGCAGGCGTTGAAGGCGGTTTAGCCGCAGCAGCCGCCACCGCAGCAGCCGCCGCCCCCGCCGGCCGGGGCCGCGGGACCGCCCGCGGCCCCGGTGAGGGCGACGGTGGTGAGCAGCTTGACGGTGTCGGCGTGGCCCTCCGGGCAGCTGGCAGGCGCGCCGGATTCGCTCATCGGGCGCAGGAGCTCGAAGGTCTCGGTGCACTCGCGGCAGCGGTAGGCGTAGGTCGGCATGCCGCGATTATCGCCGGTGGCGCCCGCCGTGACCATCCCCGGCCTCCGTCCCGGGGCTCCCGGCGGCGCCAATCGGTGGGAAGCTGGGCGCGTGCAGCCGCCACCGCTCGCCGACGTCCCGCACCTCGGCCAGGTCGTCCCGTCCCTGCTCGCCGCGCTCGGGGTGCCCGGCTGCGCGAACACGCTGGCGGTGCCGGAGGTGCGCAGCGCCGGCGTGCTGCTCGTCGACGGGCTCGGCTGGGAACTGCTCGCCGAGCACGCCGCGGACGCCCCGGTGCTGGCCGAGCTCGCCCGCGAGCCGCTGCGCGTCGGCTTCCCCGCGACGACGGCCGCCGGCGTCGCGGCCATCGGCACCGGGCTCGCGTCGGGCGAGCACGGCATGGTCGGCTACACGTTCGAGATGCCCGGCACCGGCGTGCTGAACGCGTTGCGCTGGTGCAGCCACGAAGACGGCAGCGACCTGCGCGGCGCCCTCCCGCCCCGCGAGGTCCAGCCCCTGCCGACGACGTTCGAGCGGGCCGCCTCGGCCGGCATCGAGGCGACCGTGGTGTCGTCCGCCAAGTTCCGCGACACGGCGCTGACCCTGGCCACCCAGAGCGGCGCCGGCTACGCGGGCGTCCACGCGCTGGGCGACCTCGCCGCGCGGACGCTGTCGGTGCTCGGCGGGCGGGCGTTCTGCTACGCCTACCACAGCGAACTCGACCTCTTGGGGCACGTCCACGGCCCCGGTTCGGCCGCCTGGCGGATGCAGCTGCGGCAGGTCGACCGGCTCGTCGAGTCCCTTGTGGACGGTCTGCCGCCCGGTGCGCTGCTTGCGGTGGTGGCCGACCACGGGATGGTGGCCGTCGACGACCCGCTCGACCTCGAAGACGTCCCCGAGCTGCTGTCCGGGGTCCGGACGTTCGGGGGCGAGGTCCGGGCCCGGCACGTTTACACCGAGCCGGGCGCGGCCGCGGACGTCCTCGCGGCCTGGCGGGCGGTGCTCGGCGAGCGGGCCTGGGTGCGTTCGCGGGAGGAGGCCGTCGCCGAGGGCTGGTTCGGGCACACGGTCAGCGACCGGGTGCTGCCGCGCATCGGGGACGTCGTCGCCGCGGCCCGCGGCCGGTTCGGGATGGTGCGGGGGCTCGCGGAGGCCGTCGAGTCGTCGCTGATCGGCCAGCACGGCTCGCTGACCACGGCCGAGCAGCTGGTGCCGCTGGCCCTCGCCCAGGGCTGACCCGCCCGGTTTCCGGGAACGTGCTCCGGCGGGAACTTTCGCCGTCCCGGTGCCGACTCGTCCACTGCGTACCGGACTGACGGGACTGACGGGAGTGGGGCGGAATGAGCGTGCTGGACGGGATCGGGGTCGTCGGGGCGGGTGGCGAGGGCCGGGCCGTGGCGGCCTACCTCGCCGCGCGGGAGCTGCCCGTGCACCTGTACACGCGGGACCTCGAGGCGGTGGGGGAGATCGCGCGCCGCCGGGAGATCGCCGCGCACGGGGTGCTCGACGGGCGCTTCCGGCTCCGGGAGGTGACCGCCGACCCGGCCGGGCTGGCGCGGCGGGCCGTCGTCCTGGTGGCCACCGTGACGACCGCCTACCCGGAGGTCGCCGCCCGGCTCGCCCCGCACCTGCGTCCGGGGCAGGTGGTGGTGCTGTTCTCCAGCAAGCTCTGCGGGAGTGTCGAGTTCGCGCACGCGCTGGCCGCCGCCGGGGCACCGGACGTCGACGTCGTGGAGACCGACGCGTTGTTCGCCGCGCGGCCGGCCGGGACCGGCGGTGTCACGGTGCTGGGCGTGAAGGGCTGGAACCTGATCTCCGGCAGTACCGCCGCCGCCGTCGCCCGGCACGCCGGGCTGCTGCGGGAGTGGTTCCCGATGCTGGAGGTCGCCCGCAACCCGGTCGAACGCGGCTTGCACGACTTCGGCGCGGTCGCGCACGTGCCGATCGCGCTCGCCAACCTGGGCACCATCGACCGGGCGGAGGCGCTGCTCTTCTACGTCGAAGGCGTATCGCCGCGGACGATCGCCCTGCTGGAGCGCACCGAGGCCGAGTTCGCCGCCGTCGCCGACGCGTACGGTGCCCGGCTGCTGCCCATGACGGAGGTGCTCGACCGGTACTACGGCTGCCCGGCCACGACGCTGCTCGACGCGTTGCGGACGGTGGAGCCGTACCGGACGATCGCCGCGCCGACCAGCCTCGACCACCGGTTCCTCAGCGAGGACATCCGTTCGACGCTGGTGCCGTTGCAGGCGCTGGCGCGGTGTGCCGGGGTCGCCACGCCGGTGGTGGACGCGGCGATCACGATCATGTCCGTCCTCGGCGGCGAGGACTTCCGCCGGACGGGCCGGACCCTGCGCCGGCTCGGGTGGGACGGCCTCGGCCACGACGAGATCCTGGGCCGGCTGCGGTCCGGGGAGCGGGTGGCGGACCGCGCGGCCTGAGCCCTCCGGGGCATCACCCGTGATCGGGCGGGCATCACGTGTGATTGGCGGGTCATCATGCGTGATTTGAGGATCGACTCGCGTGATTGGCAGGTCGACTCGCGTGCCTGGAGGGTCGGGTCGGGGACCTGAGGGGGCGTTGGGTGGGGGGCGGTTACCGTCTGGGTGTGCCACGACGCAACCGTCCCGGCCGCCGCGCGGACGGTGGGCCGCCGCCCGAGCGGGACCTCGGGGCCGCCACCGGGTGGGCGCGGGCCGAGTCCGGCACCGACGGGGACTGGCTCGTGCGGACCGTGCCCGGGGCCCAGGCGACCAAGTTCTACCGCTGCCCCGGCTGTGACCACGAGATCCGCCCCGGGACGCCGCACCTGGTCGTCTGGCCCGCCGACGAGACCGGCTCGGTCGCCGACCGGCGGCACTGGCACCGGGCCTGCTGGGAAGCGCGGGCCCGGCGGCGGCCGCACCGCCGCTGGTGAGGTTCGCTCTGGAGTTGTCAAACAGCCGGCCGGCTCAGCGCCGGTAGTGGCGCGACATCGCGCCGTCGTACATCTCCTCCGTGTACTCCGTGAAACCGAGCCGCTCCGCCACCCTCAGCGACGGCTTGTTCGCGATGCTCACGCTCGCCAGCACCGGTACCGACGGCAGCTCGCGGGCACACCACCCGAGGACCGCCTGCCCGGCCTCGACCGCGTACCCCTTGCCCCAGGCCGACGGCCGGAACCGGTAGCCCAGGTTGAGCACCTTCCCGCCCTGGAACTCCCGCAGCCGCACGCCGCACATGCCGAGCACCTCGGTGCCGCCGCGTTCCAGGACCGCGGGGTAGCCGAAGCCGTGCTCGGCCCAGTGCGCCAGCCACTCCGAGAACATCGCCGACGCGCGCGGGACGTCGGGCGGGTCGGGGTGGAAGCGGTTGGTGCGCGGGTCGGTGTGGATGTCGACCATCGCCTGCCGGTCCGCCTCGTGGAGCGGACGCAGCAGCAGCCGGTCGGTTTCGATGTCGGTGAACACATCGGCGAAGCTAGCGAGGGGGTCCGACAAAATGACGCGCATGACCGAACTCCCGCTGGTCCTCCTCCACGCCTTCCCCCTGGATTCCCGCATGTGGAACGCGGTGCGCGCGCCCCTCGCTTCACACCTTCGGGTGATCACCCCGGACCAGCGCGGCCTCGGCCGCTCGCCGCTGCCGGAGACCGATCGCGAACCGAGTCTCGAAGACGCCGCGCGGGACGTCGTCGCCCTGCTCGACCGGCTGGACCTCGACCGCGTCGTGCTCGGCGGCTGCTCGATGGGCGGCTACCTCGCCATGGCCGTGCTGCGGCTCGCGCCGGACCGGGTCGGCGGGCTCGTGCTCATCGACACCAAGGCCGCCCCCGACACGCCCGAGGCCGCGCAGACCCGGCTGGACGTCGCGGCGCGCGTCGAGCACGAAGGCACCAAGACCTGGCTGGCCGAGGCGAACCTGCCCACCCTGCTGGCCGCGTCGACCCGGGAACAGCGGCCCGAGCTCGTCGAGACGGTCCGCGAGATGATCGAATCCCAGCCGCCCGCCGGCATCTCCTGGACGGCGCTGGCGCTGCGGACCCGGCCTGACTCGCTCGACCTGCTGCGGGCGTCGGAAATCCCGGCGCTGGTCATCGTCGGCGAAGAAGACCCGATCACCCCGGTGGCCGCGGCGAGCGCGATGACCGAAGCCGTGGACGGCGCGACGCTCGTCGTGCTGCCGGACGCCGGGCACCTGACCCCGCTCGAAGACCCCGCGGGCGTGGTCGAGGCGATCCTGTCCTGGTACCCGGCGACTCACGAGAAGTAGGCGGCGAGCGCGGATTCGGCTTCGGGGAGCCGGTGCGGGAACCGTTGGGCGATCACGAACCGCCAGGCGACGGCGAAGAGTTCCCGCAACCGCGTGTACGCGCGAAGGGCTTCCTCGGACACGGAGCCGGGGTAGGCGGCCAGGTACTCCGGGCCGCCCTGCCGGGCCAGGATGCCGAGGTCCCAGGCGAGCGGCCCGCGCCAGGTGTCCTCGAAGTCCAGCCAGCACGGCCCGGCCGCGGTCGCGATGAGGTTGCCGGGGTGGGCGTCGCCGTGCAGCGGCTGGTCCGGGCCGTCCGGCAACGCGGCTTCGAGCCGGGCGGCTTCCGCGCGCAGGCGCGGGTCGAGCCCGAACCGGCCGAAGAGTCCCTCCAGCTCGGCCAGCGGCCCCCGGCGGGGCAGTTCGCCCGGGTACTCGCGCAGGGCCGCGTGCACCTCGGCGAGCGAGCGCGCGACGACGTCCGGGGCGTACCGGTGGGCCGGGTCGTGCGGGGTGTGGTGCCAGAGCGTGACCGGCAGGCCGTCCGCGAAATGCGGCCCGGCCGGGGGATCGGTGGTGGGTGAGACGACGAGCACACCACGGTCGGTGAGGAACCGCGAGAGGGCGACGTCGCGGGCGAGCCAGGGTGCCGGTTCCGGCCGGAGCAGGCGGGTCGTCGCGGGCACCCTGGCGACCAGCGAACCCAGTCTCACCAGCACGTTCGACCGCTCGTGGAGCACCTCGGGCTCGTGGCCGGGCAGGCCCAACCAGGTGGTCACGGCGCGGGCCGCGCGGACCGCCGCGCGGGTGTAGTCGTCGGCCACGCCCCGATCTTGCCAGCCGGTGCGCGCGACTGTCGGTAGCGAGGGCTACGATCCCCTCAAGCCGTCGGATCGGGTCTCGCCCGACTCGGTGGCGCGACGATGACCACCACAAGGTTTCAGTGTTGGAGGCAGGAGTGACGGCCGTAGCCCCCAAGCCGATCGCCACGCGCCCGTACCCCGCGCGCGAGTCGGTTAAGGGTTCGTACCTGCTGCGGTTGTTCCGCACGACGGACCACAAGCAGATCGGGATCATGTACCTGGTCACGTCGTTCGCCTTCTTCATGGCGGGCGGCGCGATGGCCATGCTGATCCGCACCGAGCTGGCGCGGCCCGGGCAGCAGTTCCTGTCGCAGGAGCAGTACAACCAGCTGTTCACCATGCACGGCACCGTGATGCTGCTGCTGTACGCGACCCCGATCCTCTTCGGCTTCGCGAACTTCGTGCTGCCGCTGCAGATCGGCTCGCCGGACGTCGCCTTCCCGCGGCTGAACGCGTTCTCGTACTGGCTGTACCTCTTCGGCGGCCTGATCGTGATGTCCGGCTTCCTGACCCCGGGTGGCGCCGCCGACTTCGGCTGGTTCGCCTACACCCCGCTGTCGGACGCCATCCACTCGCCGGGCGTCGGCGCGGACCTCTGGATCTCCGGCCTGGTGATCGGTGGTCTCGGCACCATCCTCGGCGCGGTCAACATGATCACCACCGTGGTCTGCCTGCGCGCGCCGGGCATGACGATGTACCGGATGCCGATCTTCACCTGGAACATCCTGGTCACCAGCATCCTGGTCCTGCTCGCCTTCCCGATCCTGACCGCGGCCCTGATGGGCCTGCTGGCGGACCGGCACCTCGGGGCGCACGTGTTCGACCCCGAAAACGGCGGCGTGATCCTCTGGCAGCACCTCTTCTGGTTCTTCGGCCATCCAGAGGTCTACATCGTCGCGCTACCGTTCTTCGGGATCGTGTCGGAGATCTTCCCGGTGTTCAGCCGGAAACCGCTCTTCGGCTACAAGAGCCTGGTCTGGGCGACGCTGGCCATCGCGGCCCTGTCGGTCGCGGTGTGGGCGCACCACATGTACGCCACCGGCGCCGTGCTGCTGCCGTTCTTCTCCTTCATGACGTTCCTGATCGCCGTCCCGACCGGCATCAAGTTCTTCAACTGGATCGGCACGATGTGGAAGGGCCAGCTGTCCTTCGAAACGCCGATGATCTTCTCGATGGGCTTCATCGTCACGTTCCTCTTCGGCGGCCTGACCGGCATCCTGCTGGCCGCGCCGGCGATCGACTTCCACGTGTCGGACAGCTACTTCGTCGTCGCGCACTTCCACTACGTGCTCTACGGCACGATCGTGTTCGCCACCTTCGCCGGCATCTACTTCTGGTTCCCGAAGATCACCGGCCGGATGATGGACGAGAAGCTCGGCAAGTGGCACTTCTGGACCACGTTCATCGGCTTCCACGGCACGTTCCTCGTCCAGCACTGGCTGGGTGCCGAGGGCATGCCGCGCCGGTACGCGGACTACCTGACCAGTGACGGCTTCACCACGCTGAACACGATCTCCACGATCGGCGCGTACATCCTCGGTGCCTCGACGCTGCCGTTCATCTGGAACGTCTTCAAGAGCTACCGGTACGGCGAGATCGTCACGGTGGACGACCCGTGGGGCTACGGCAACTCGCTCGAGTGGGCGACCTCCTGCCCGCCGCCGCGGCACAACTTCACCGAGCTGCCCCGGATCCGCTCCGAGCGGCCCGCGTTCGAGCTGCACTACCCGCACATGATCGAGCGCATCCACTCCGAAGGCGAGATCGGCTTCTTCGGGAAGCAGAAGGTCAACAGCCACGCGGCGCCGTCGCAGCTGCTCACCGAAGCGGTCATCCCGGGAGACCACTCCCAGGACAACGCGAGCGAGCAGGGCGACAAGTAGTACCACCTGAACGAGTGAGCGCGTGCCCGGCTTATGTGAAGCCGGGCACGCGCTCTACTTATGTTCGACCCCGGACCGGCAGACTGACCGTGCAGCGTTGTCGAGCGAGGGATGACGAGAGTGACCCAGACCCCCGTCCTGATCACGACCACCGGCCCCGACAAGCCGGGTGTCTCCTCCGTGCTGTTCGCCGTGCTGACCCGGCACGACGTCGACGTGCTCGACGTCGAGCAGGTCGTCATCCGCGGGCAGCTGGTGCTCGGGGTGCTCGCCGGCGTCTACCGCGACCCGGAGGGGCTGCAGGAGACCGTCGAGCAGGCGATGGCGTCCGTCGGCATGCAGGTCGACGTCAAGATCGGCCCGGCGATCGGCGACGACCCGTTCGCGCTCGGCCGCCGCGACTCGACCCACGTCCTGGTGGTGCTGGGCCGCCCGGTGACCGCGCGGGGCTTCTCGGAGGTCGCGCGCCGGCTGGCTTCGCTGGGCGCCAACATCGACGCGATCCGCAGCGTCGCCGACTACCCCGTGACCGGGCTCGAGCTGTACGTCTCGGTCGATCGTGACACGCCGGAGGCCGACGCCGCGCTGCGCTCGGAGCTCGCCGACGCCGCCGTCGAGGCCGGCGTCGACATCGCCGTCGAGCGGGCGGGCATCACGCGCCGCGCGAAGCGGCTCGTCGTGTTCGACGTGGACTCGACCCTGATCCAGGGCGAGGTCATCGAGATGCTGGGCGCGCACGCCGGCGTCGAGCCGGAGATCCGCGAGATCACCGAAGCGGCCATGCGCGGCGAGCTGAACTTCACCGAGTCGCTGGAGCGGCGCGTCTCGCTGCTGGCCGGGCTGCCGGCGACGGCGATCGACGAGGTCGCCGCTTCGATCGAGCTGACCCCGGGCGCGCGCACGACGATCCGGACGCTCAAGCGGATGGGCTTCCGGACCGGCGTGGTCTCGGGTGGGTTCACCCAGGTCATCGACGGTCTGGTGGCCGAGCTCGGGCTCGACTTCGCGGTGGCGAACGAGCTCGAGATCGAGGACGGCAAGCTCACCGGGAAGGTCATCGGCGACGTCGTCGACCGGGCCGGCAAGGCGAAGGTGCTTCGCCGCTACGCCGCCGAGTACGACATCCCGCTCGAGCAGTGCGTCGCGGTCGGGGACGGCGCCAACGACATCGACATGCTCTCGGCCGCGGGCATGGGTGTCGCGTTCAACGCGAAGCCCGCGCTGCGCGAGGTGGCCGACACCGCGCTGTCGCACCCGTACCTCGACGCCGTGCTGTTCGTGCTCGGCCTGACCCGCGGTGAGGTCGAAGCGGCCGACGCCGCCGACGGGCTCGAGCTGATGCGTCCGTGAGCAGCGTTCTCGACCCCCTGGGCGCCCGCTACGCGTTTTGGCTGGGGCTTCCGGCCGAAGACACCTCGGACACCTCCGACGAGCTCCCGGAGGAAGTCCGCGCGATGCCGGTGATCCTCCGCATCGAACGCGCCGAGCCGCCCGGCCGCACGCCGCTGCTGGAGGCGGCGGCGACGGCGGCGCTCGCGGTGTGCCTGGACGAGCGTTCCGCGCCCGGCGGCGAGTGGGCCGAGCCGATGCACGCGTGGCTCGACAACCGGATCCGCAAGGTCGCGCGCCGGGCGCGGGGCGCGCACTGGGCGGCCGTCCAGGACCTGCCGGGCATCACCGTCGAGGTCGATGGCGCCGAGGCGCGGGCCCTCGTGCCGGGCCTGGTCACCGAGACCCCCAAGGACGTCGCGCGGCTGCAGATCTCGGGCAGCGAACTGCCGCCCGACGAGCCGGGCCCGATCCCGGCCGGCGTGCCGTTGCTGCTGCTCAACCCGCACGTGCCGATGACCGTCGGGAAGGCCGCCGCGCAGGTCGGCCACGCGACGATGCTCCTGGCCGCGCTGCTGGACGACGGGCAGCGCGCGGCCTGGGCCGGACAGGGCTACCGGACGGCCGTGCGCGCGGCGAGCGCCGTGCAGTGGAAGGAACTGCACCCGGGCGACGACCCCGAGGGCGCGTGGCGGCGCGACCGGGTGATCGCCGTGCGGGACGCCGGGTTCACCGAGGTCGACCCGGGCACGATCACGGTTCTTGCCCAGTGGGAGCCGGAACAACCGGCTTCCTGACCCGGTTGGAGCGGGCATGGCACTGGAAGTGGAACGCACGGGCGAGCACACGTTCGTCGGGCGCAACGAGCGTGGCGCGGAGGTCCGGTTGGGCCGCAAGGGCGCCGAAGGGGCCTTCTCGCCCGCCGAGCTGCTGCAGATCGCGGCCGCGGGCTGCAGCGCGGTGACGGCGGAGGAGCTGATCACGCGGCGAATCGGCGAAGACGCGAAGTTCCGGGTCGCAGTTAAGGCCGACCGGCGTGAAGGGGCTTCGGAGCTGGACGCCGTGCACGTCGCGTTCGATGTCGACGTGTCGACTTTGACGGCGGATCAGCGGGACGCGCTGGCCGGCGCCGTGGACCGGGCGATCGACCGGCTCTGCACGGTGAGCCGGACGCTCAAGAAGGGGATCCCGGTGACGGAGAAGTTTCCGGGTTAGGGTCCGGTGCGACCGGGCTCAGGCTCTCTTCGCCGCCGACCGGGCAGCGCACTTCAGTTCTGCGCGGATTCCCAGACGACGTAAGCCTGGTCCGCGTCCGTCGTCATGGCTTCGATGAACTTCTCGTTGTCGAAGCCCGGCAACGCCTGCAGGCGCTCGATCAGGGCGTCGGCCGCCGGGTCGCCGCTCGGGACCGCGGTGCCCTTGCCGTCGGTGCCCACCAGCATGAAGAACACGTCTTCGTTCCACGGGCCGTCGGGGATGACCCGCACCATCACCGACGACAGGCCGGCCCACGTGACAGCCTCTTCGCTGCCGTCCGCGAGCCGCCGCCGGACGCCGGTGTCGTCGACGCTGACGGTCCGGGACTGGGCGCTGGACGAATCCTGGGTCAACCGGTGCTCCCTTGTTGCTTCGGTGGCTTCACCGTACCGGGCGCGGCTGTGGACCGCGTCACGCGGGCGCGGCTGCGTCCAGCCGGCGCAGCGCTTCCCGCACCACCTTCGGGTCCATCGTCGGCCAGAACGGCGGCAGCGACGCGCGCAGGAAACCGCCGTAGCGGGCGTTCGCCAGGCGCGAATCCAGCACCGCCACCACGCCGCGGTCGGTGACCGCCCGGTGCAGCCGCCCGGTGCCCTGCGCCAGCAGCAGCGCCGCGTGCGTGGCCGCCACGGTGAGGAACCCGTTGCCGCCGCGAGCTTCCACCGCGCGCTGGCGCGCCGAGGACACCGGGTCGTCCGGGCGCGGGAACGGGATCCGGTCGACCACCACGAGCTGCAGCGACGGGCCGGGCACGTCCACGCCCTGCCACAGGCTCAGCGTGCCGAACAGGCAGGTGCGGACGTCCTCGGAGAACTTCTGGACCAGCAGCGACGTCGCGTCGTCGCCCTGGCACAGGATCGGGAAGTCCAGCCGCCCGCGCATCTCCTCGGTGGCCTGCTTGGCCGCCCGCATCGAGGAGAACAGGCCGAGCGTGCGCCCGCCCGCGGCCTCGATCAGCTCGGCCAGTTCGTCCATTGTGGACGACGTCAGGCCGTCACGGCCCGGCGGCGGCAGGTGCTTGGCCAGGTACAGGATGCCGTTGCGCCGGTGGTCGAACGGCGAGCCGACGTCCAGGCCGGTCCACTTCGGGCCCGCGTCGTCCGACGGCGCTTCCTTCTCCGTCGCGGCGCCGGGCGCCTGCTCGACGCGGGCCGCGCCCGGCGGGAGGCCCCACTGGCGCGCCATCGTGTCGAACGTGCCGCCCAAGGTCAGCGTCGCCGACGTCAGGATCGTCGTGTGCTGGTTGAACACCCGCTCGCGCAGCAGGCCCGCGACGCCCAGCGGCGCCACCTTCAGCGCCGGCGGCCGCGGGTTCGACGAGTACTTGTCGCCGGAGAGCCAGACGACGTCGCGCTGGTGCGCCTGGTCCTCGTCGAACGCTTCCAGCAGCCGGACCGCGGTGTCGTGCACCTCGTCGAGCAGCGACCGCGCCAGCTTGCGCGCGGTGGCCCCCTCGACGTCCTCCTTGCGGTCGGACCCCAGCGCCGTGATGCACCGGTGCGCGGCGTCGCGGACCGCCGGGATCGCGCCCTGCAGCGGCCGCGGCAGCTCGTCCAGCCGGCCCGCGGGCAGGTCGTCGACGATCAGGGCCAGCCCGTCACCCGCTTCCAGCAGGCCGTCGGCGACGTCGGCGTCGATGAGCTTGCCGCAGCGGCGCGCGGCGGCCGCGCACATCGCGCTGGTCAGCTCGCCGGTGGCGACCGAGGTGACCCGGTCGACCAGGTCGTGGGCCTCGTCGATGATGACCACGTCGTGGTCCGGCAGGACCTGGTAGCCCTGCAGCGCGTCGATCGCCAGCAGCGCGTGGTTGGTGACGATGACGTCGGCGCGGCCGGCCTCGGCGCGGGCCTTCTCGGCGAAGCAGTCCGTGCCGATCGGACAGCGCGAAGCGCCGAGACATTCCTTCGCCGTCACGGAAACCTGACGCCACGCCTGGTCGGTGACGCCGGGGACGAGCTCGTCGCGGTCGCCGGTTTCGGTGTCGGAGGCCCACTCCCGCAGCCGCGTGACCTCCTTGCCCAGCCGGGACACTGCGAACGGGTCGAACAGCTGCGCGTCCTCCGGCTCGTCCGGCGCGCCGGAATCCAGCCGGTGCAGGCACATGTAGTTGCGGCGGCCCTTGAGGATCGCGAAGGTCGGTTCGCGGCCGAGCGGCTTCTTCAGGGCCTTCGCGAGGCGGGGGAGGTCGCGGTCGACGAGCTGGCGCTGCAGCGCAATCGTGGCCGTGGAGACCACGACCGTGGCTTCCTTCTCGACGGCGTGGCGGATCGCGGGCACGAGGTAGGCCAAGGACTTGCCGGTGCCGGTGCCGGCCTGCACGGCCAGGTGCTCACCGGTGCGGATGGCGCGGCCGACGGCGTCGGCCATCTGGACCTGGCCCGGGCGTTCGGCACCGCCCACGGACTCCACCGCGTGGGTGAGGAGTTCGAGGACGCCGGGGAAATCGGTTCGGGCGGGCACAGCGACACACATTAGCCGCCGGCACCGACAGAGATCGGTGCTCCGTCGCGAACGGGCCACTCGCGTCGCGGGACCTCCCGGACGGAAGGCCCCGCGACGAGCGATCAGTCCTCGCTGCGGCCCGAGACCAGCTTCCAGGTCAGCGGCAGCAGCCCGGCGGCCACGACGATCTTGACCGCGTCCCCGACCAGGAACGGCGTGACGCCCTTGGCGAACGCGGTGGACAGGTCGAACCCGGTCGACGCCATCAGCCACGGCACGCCGAACGCGTAGATCACGACGTTGCCGAGCACCATGGTGCCCGCGGTGCGCAGCGGCGTCCGGTCGCCGCCGCGGCCGGCCAGTGCGCCGACCAGGGCACCGGCGAAGACGAACCCGACGATGTAGCCGGCGCTGGCGCCGGACAGGCCCGCGGTGCCGTGCTGGAACCACGGCACGCCCACCGCGCCGACCAGCAGGTACACCAGCATCGACGCGGCACCGCGCGACATGCCGAGCGACGCGCCGACGAGCAGCGCGGCGAACGTCTGGCCGGTCATCGGCACCGGGCTGCCCGGCACCGGGATCGTCAGCTGCGCGGCGGCGCCGGTGAGCACGGCACCGCCGGCGACCAGCGCGATGTCCCGCACGAGCGAACCGGGTACGAGGTCGGCCAGGACGGGCCGCTTGCCGGCGAAGGACAGCGAAGACACGAAACCTCCCGAGGGGAACAGGCGACGCCCGAGGTTAACGCTCGTTACCCGCCCGCGGACCCGCCGAGTTGCGTTCCTCACCGGCCACTCGTCCGGGTGGACCCGATCAGGGCCGGTGCCGGACCGGCCGATGACGAAGGTGGGGGACTGCGAACAGTCACGGAACCGAGGAGGCCGGCGCATGCGGAACGCCAGGAAGCGGACATTTCGGTTGCTGGCCGTGACGGCGCTGACGGGGCCGCTCCTCGGTGCCGCGCCCCCGGTGACGTCCACCGGATGGGCGGCTTCCGGCTCGGTGGACGTGACCATCGACAACGAGCACATCGTCACCGGTGAGCTGGCGAAGTGCACCGCCGACGGCCCGTACAACGGCTGGTCGCAGGGCGGTGCCACGGGCGACATCGCCGTGTTCGGCGCCGGCGAAAGCGGGTGCGGGCGGTCCGGGGATGCGGCGATCGCGCAGGCGTCCGGACGCCGCTTCCGGGCGACCGTGCTGCAGCGCTACGGCGGTCCGGAACTCACCGTGCGCACCTTCACGGCGAAGTGCGCGACCACCGACATCGGCAGCGGCGGCGAAGTGACGGTCGGCGCCGTCGAGGGGGTCACCGTGCCGTCGCAGATCCCGCCGAACCACCGGATCGTCATCCCCGGCGGCGCGGCGGGCACCGCGCTGGCGACGGTGACCCTGAACGAGACTGTGACCCCTCAGCCGCCCGACGGCAGCCTGGTGACGCACGCGGTGCACATCAAGCTGTTCCCGCAGGGCGGCCCGGCGAGCGGGGACATCTACCTGGGCACGGCCGCCTGCGACCCCTTCGGCAAGAAGTAGCGCGGCACTTTCACGTGAAAGTGCCGCTTTGCGGTGCAAAGCGGAGCTTTACGTGAAAGCGCCGGTCAGGCGGTGGTGAAGCGGGCGGCGGCCGCGACGAACTCGCCCGCTCGCGCGGCCAGGTCCGGCAGGCTGCCGCCGGAGGAGAGCGCGTCGCCCAGCAGCGGCGTCGCCGCGGCGACCGCGATCGCGCCCGCGCGCAGGTAACCCCCGACGTCGGCCAGGTGGACGCCGCCGGTCGGCACGAGCGGGACGTCCGGCAGCGGCGCCCGCACCGCGCGCAGGTACGCGATCCCGCCCACGGCCGCGACCGGGAACACCTTGACCGCGGCCGCGCCGAGCCGCCACGCCTGGTCGATCTCCGTCGGCGTCAGCGCGCCGCAGATCACCGGGGTGTCCAGGGCGGCGGCCCGCTCGAGCACGGCCGGGTTGACCGTCGGCGTGATCAGGTACGCGGCACCGGCGTCGACCGCGATGTCCACATCGGACGCCTCGCGGACGCTGCCCGCGCCGATCAGCGCGTCCTCGCCGAGCGCCAGGCGCAGCGCGGTGATGGCCGCGGGCGCGCCCGGCGTCGTCAGCGTCGCTTCGAGCAGGCGGACGCCCGCCGCGTGCAGCACCATCGCCGCGTCGGCGAACCGGGACGCGTCCGACGCCCGCAGGATCGCGACGAGCCGGTGTTCCGCCAGCGCGGCCTGCAGGTCCTTCACGCGGCCGGGCCGACGGCGGCGGTGCCGGTGTAGGTGACACCCGCCTCGTCGAAGTCCTTCAGCGTCGCGTCCACGGTGGGCTGCGAGCCGCCGACGGTCAGGTCCAGCAGCACCCGCACGCCGAAGCCCGCCTTCGCCGCGTCGAGGGCCGTCGCGCGGACGCAGAAGTCCGTCGCGATGCCGACGACGTCGACGTCGGTGACGTCGTGCTCGCGCAGCCACGCCTCCAGGGACTTCCCGTCGCGGGCCGCGCCTTCGAAGCCCGAGTACGCGGCGCTGTACTCGCCCTTGGAGAACACCTCGCCGATCGGCACGACGTCGAGCGCGGCGTGGAACGACGCGCCCGCGGTGCCGGCGACGCAGTGCACCGGCCAGGAGTCCTTGAAGTCCGGCGTCTCGCTGAAGTGGTCACCGGGGTCGATGTGGTTGTCCCGGGTGGCCACGACGTGGCTGTAGCCACCTTCGGCGGCCTGCTTGGAGATGCCGGCGGCCGCGGCGGCCCCGCCCGGCAGGCCGAGCGAACCCCCTTCGCAGAAGTCGTTCTGCACGTCGACCACGATCAGTGCGGTCCCCATCGGTCGACCTCCCTCTCAAAGACAGCGTCGGTCACAAGAACTGCGTCGGGATGGCGGGCTCGCCGTGCGAGAGCTTGAGGCCCTCCCACGGCAGGCTGACCAGGCCGCGGCGCAGCCGCTGCCTGGCGTCGTCGAGCGTAGGCAGGTCCGGCACCGGGCGGCCAGCCCGCAGCAGCGGGATCTGCAGCGGCCGGTCGTTGGCCTCGGCCTCGGGCGCGGCCCCCGACGTCGTCCAGACGACCTCCTCGACCGCCGTGCCGGTGCCGCGGTGGCGCCGCAGCGCGGACTTGCGCCCGCCGCGGGACTCCTTGTGCGCACTGCGCTTGGCGACCGGCCTGCCGTCCACCTCGACCAGCTTGTAGACCATGCCGGCGGTCGGCGCGCCGGACCCGGTGACCACCGAGGTGCCGACACCGTAGGCGTCCACCGGCTCCGCGCGCAGCGCCGCGATGGCGTGCTCGTCCAGGTCGCCGGACACCACGATCCGGGTGTCCTTCGCGCCGAGGGAGTCCAGCTGCTCGCGGGCGCGGCGGGCGAGCGGGCCGACGTCGCCGGAGTCGATCCGGATCGCGCCGAGCTCCGGCCCGGCGACGCGCACCGCGGTCTCGATGCCCGCGGTGATGTCGTAGGTGTCGACCAGCAGCGTCGTGTCCGCGCCCATCTTGCCCACCTGGGCGCGGAAGGCCGCCTCCTCGCTGTCGTGCAGCAGCATGAAGGCGTGCGCGACGGTGCCGCGGGTCGGGATGCCGTAGCGGCGGCCGGCCTCCAGGTTGGACGTCGTCGCGAAGCCGGCCAGGTAGGCGGCGCGCGCGGCCGCGACCGCGGCGTACTCGTGCGTGCGGCGGCCGCCCATTTCGATGATCGGGCGGCCGTGCGCGGCGCCGGACATCCGGGCCGCCGCCGACGCGATGGCGCTGTCGTGGTTGAGGATCGACAGCACCAGCGTCTCCAGCAGCACGCACTCGGCGAACGAGCCGGTGACGGTGAGGATCGGCGAGCCCGGGAAGTACAGCTCGCCCTCGGGGTAGCCGTCGATGTCGCCGGAGAACTCGTAGTCCGCCAGCCACGCGAGCGTCGCGTCGTCGACGACCGCGGTCGCCTCCAGCTGCGCGAGCTCGGCGTCGGTGAAGCGGAAGTCCGCGATCGCGTCCAGGACCCGGGCGGTGCCCGCGACGACGCCGTAGCGCCGGCCGTCCGGCAGCCTCCTGGCGAAAACCTCGAACACGCAGGGCCGCGCGTGCGTCCCGTCGGCGAGCGCGCTGCCCAGCATGGTCAGCTCGTAGTGGTCGGTGAGCAGCGCAGTGCTGGTCGTGGCCGGTTCCGGTGAGCCCATGGGGTAAGCCTATTCACCCACATGGCCGGACCTGGCGCGGCGTACCCGGTGACCCCCGTGACACCATGGGGTGCATGTCCACGCCTGTCGCATCCGAACAGACGCAGGTCGAACCGGCCGGTGCGGAAGTCGCCGAGTCGGACACCCCCTGGCGGACCGTGGTCTGGAACGACCCGGTGAACCTGATGTCGTACGTGACGTACGTCTTCCAGAAGCTGTTCGGCTACAGCCGCGACCACGCCACCAAGCTGATGCTGGACGTGCACCACAAGGGCAAGGCGATCGTGTCGTCCGGCAGCAAGGAGAAGGTCGAGGTGGACGTGGCGAAGCTCCACGCGGCGGGCCTCTGGGCCACCATGGAGCAGCCTTCGTGAACGGCTGGCGGCGCAAGGGCGCGGTGATCCACGCGGGGTTCGAGCAGCAGGAAGCGGCCGTGCTGCGCGGCCTGGTCAGCCAGCTCGAAGACATGCTCACCGCGCGGGCCGAGGAGGCCCCGCAGGACGAGCTCGCCGAGCTCACCGGCATCCGGACCGGGCCGACCGAGTCCCCGGACGACCCGGTGCTGTCGCGGCTGCTCCCGGACTTCCACAAGCTCGACCCGGACAACCCGTCGCGGGAAGACATCGACGCCTCCGCGGCGATGCGGTCGCTGCACGAGCCGGAGCTGCTCGACATCAAGGTCGGCGTGGCCAAGATCGTGCTCGACACGCTGCCCCGCGACGGCGGCCACGTCCGGCTGACCGAGGAGCAGGCCGACGCCTGGCTGGGCGCGCTCAACGACGTCCGGCTGGCGCTGGGCACCGCGCTCGACGTCACCGAGGACATGCCCGACGAGCTGCCCGAGGACGACCCGCGCGCGCCGCACCTGGGCGTCTACCACTGGCTGACCTGGGTGCAGGAGACGCTGATCCAGGCGCTGACGGGATGATCACCGACGTGCCGGGTGTCCTGGTCGGGCACCACGAGCGGGTCGGCGGCGGCTGGGCCACCGGGACGACGGTGGTCCTGGTCCCCGAGGGCGCGGTCGGTGCGGTCGACCAGCGCGGCGGCGCGCCCGGCACGCGGGAGACGAATCTCCTCGAACCGGAGAACCTGGTGCAGCGGGTCAACGCCGTGTGCCTCTCGGGCGGGTCGGCGTACGGCCTGGCCGCGGCCGACGGCGTGATGCGGTGGCTCGCGGAGCGCAACCTGGGCTTTCCGGTCGGGACGCAGCCGCACGAGGTCGTGCCGATCGTGCCCGCGGCCGTGCTCTTCGACCTGCCACGCAGCGAGTGGGGCAACCGGCCCGACGCGGCTTTCGGCTACGCGGCGTGCGAAGCGGCTTCGGCCTCCTTCGCGCAGGGCACGGTCGGCGCGGGCGCGGGGGCGGCCGTGGGGTC
The DNA here is from genome assembly GCF_002904295.1 of Amycolatopsis sp. CA-128772. Taxonomy (GTDB): domain Bacteria; phylum Actinomycetota; class Actinomycetes; order Mycobacteriales; family Pseudonocardiaceae; genus Amycolatopsis. The sequence continues at coordinate 34,021 of NZ_PPHG01000013.1, read as the reverse complement.
GCTGAAGGGCGGCATCGGCTCGGCGAGCGAGGTCGTCGGCGAGTACACGGTCGGGGCGCTGGCGGCGGTCAACGCGGCCGGCGAGGCCGTGGACCTCTCGACGGGCCGGGCGTACGCGGCCGACCACGGCGACTTCGGCGTGAAGTGGCCTTCGCGGGCCGCCGAGCTGCCGTCCCGCCGGACGGACCTCAACACGACGATCGGCGTGGTCGCGGTCGACGCGGCCCTGGCCAAGGCCGAGGCGCGGCGGATCGCGGTCGCGGCGCAGGACGGGCTGGCGCGTGCGGTGCGCCCGGCGCACTCGATGTTCGACGGCGACACGGTGTTCGCGCTGGCCACGGGCGCGCGCGAGCTGCCGGAGGCGACCGCCCCGTTCGGTGCGGCGGCCCGGCCGGCGGCCCTCGACGCGCTGTGCTCGGCGGCGGCCCGGGTGTTCGCGCGGGCGATGGTGCACGGCCTGCTCGCGGCGACCACGGCCGGCGGCGTGCCGGCCTACCGGGACGTCTGGCCGGAAGCGTTCGCGTAACGCCGAGCTGCCCGGCTCGGATCAACCCGGGGTGCAGCTCGACGAAAAGTGGGTCGTCCGGATCCACGATGACAACGTGAACAGCTTCGCCGGGGTGGCGCTGGTGCTGGCGGAGCTCCTCGACCTGCCGGCGGAGGAATCCTGGGCCGCCGCGGAGCGGATCCACACGACCGGCTCGGCCGGGCTCGACCCGCTGCCGGCCGGTTCGGCGGAGAACTTCGTCGCGGCCCTGCAGGTCCGCGGCCTGCGCGCGACCCTGGAGCCGGCCCCGTGACCGACTTCGCGCACATCACCGCATGGTCCGGGCGCACCCGGATCGCGTTCGGGCCCAACACCGCGTCGGTGCTGCACCGCATGCTCTCCGACGTCGCGTCCCGCCTGGACGGCTCCGGGCGGAAGGGCATCACCGACACCACGCTGTTCCCGGACGCCTACCGGCACCGCAAGCCGAGCGCGGCCTTCCGGGAACGGCACGGCGCGGCGATGCGCGCCCAGGTGGTGGCGGCGTTCACCCGGGTGCTCGAGGCGTGGTCCGGCGGCACCGAGCTGGAGCTCGACCTCGCGGGCGCCCGCGACCTGCGGCTCGTGCTCGCCCACACCCAGTCGGCGTACCTGCGGAGGCCGCGCTGGGAGGTGCCGGTCGACGAGCTGTTCTCGACGCGCTGGGGCGCCGAAACGAAGTTCGCCTGGCTCCAGGCGCTGGAGAGCCACGTCGCCACGGCGGCCCTGTCCCGGGACGACGTGCCGGTGTTCCTGGAGATCTGACCCCGTCAGCCACCCGGGTAGGGGTCCTCGGGCAGGGCGTCGCCGCCGGCCTCGAGGTTCGCCGCGCGGACCGACGCGACGTACTCCTCGTCGATCTCGAGGTCGAGCCCGGCGACCGACAGGATCGGCCCCAGCGACGGGTGGATCTCCAGCGGGCCCAGCTCGGTGCTGCGCGGCAGGCGTTCCCAGATCTGCTTCGGCCGGTTCAGGGTCCAGCGGCTGCAGGCCAGGAGCGTGACGTGCCGGTCGGTCACCATGATCAGGAAGCCGACCCGGGCGCGCATCCGGTGCACGTAGAGCGACATCGCGGGGATCACGTACTGGATCCGCTCGTCCGTACCGAGGTACCTCCGGCACCGGTCGCGCACTTTCGACGACAACGGCATCGGCCCAGTATCCCGGGAACGGCTGGTGAGCGGTATATCTCATCATCTGGACCCGCTTTGTCCACCACCTAAGATGTCGGTGTGCTCCGGATCCGCCGTGACCTCGTCGACGAGATCGTCGCCCACGCCCGTCGTGACCACCCCGACGAGGCGTGCGGGGTGATCGCCGGGCCCGAGGGCTCGGATTCCCCCGAGCGGTTCATCCCCATGCTGAACGCGGCCCGGTCGCCGACGTTCTACGAGTTCGACTCCGGCGACCTGCTGAAGCTCTACCGCGAGATGGCCGCGAACGACGAGGTGCCGGTGGTCATCTACCACTCGCACACCGCGACCGAGGCCTACCCGTCGCGGACCGACGCGAACATCGCGGCCGAGCCGGACGCGCACTACGTGCTCGTCTCCACCCGCGACCCCGAAGTGCACGAGTTCCGGTCGTACCGGATCGTGGACGCCGAGATCACCGAGGAGCCGGTCGAGATCGTCGACTGACCTGTCGGAATAAACCGCCGCGCCGACGGCGTCTGCGTGTAAGAACCCACCGGAGGTAAGAACCCATGGCCGTGACCGTCTCCATCCCGACGATCCTGCGCACCCACACCGGCGGCGAGAAGTCCGTCGAGGCGAAGGGCGCGACCGTCCTCGAGGTCATCGACGACGTCGAGGCCCGGCACGCCGGCATCAAGGCGCGCCTGGTCAAGGAGGAGAAGCTGCACCGCTTCATCAACGTCTACGTCAACGACGAGGACGTGCGCTTCGCCGGCGGGCTCGAGGCCGAGGTCAAGGACGGCGACACGCTGACCATCCTCCCCGCCGTGGCCGGTGGCTGATCGATGGCTCGCTTCGAGTCCCTGCTCGACGCGCTCGGCGGCACCCCGCTGGTCGGGCTGCCCCGGCTGTCCCCGACGCACGACGTGCGGCTGTGGGCGAAGCTGGAGGACCGCAACCCGACCGGCTCGATCAAGGACCGGCCCGCACTGGCCATGATCGAAGCCGCCGAGCGCGAAGGCAAGCTGCGGCGCGGCTCCACGATCCTGGAGCCGACGTCGGGCAACACCGGCATCTCGCTGGCCATGGCCGCCAAGCTCAAGGGCTACGGGCTGGTCTGCGTGATGCCGGAGAACACCTCGACCGAGCGCAAGCAGCTGCTGCAGGCGTACGGCGCCCGGATCGTGTTCTCCCCGGCCGCGGGCGGCTCGAACGAGGCCGTCCGGCGGGCGAAGGAGCTGGCGAAGGCGAACCCCGAGTGGGTGATGCTCTACCAGTACGGCAACCCGGCCAACGCCGACGCGCACTACCGCGGAACCGGGCCGGAGCTGCTGAAGGACCTGCCGACGCTGACGCACTTCGTCGGCGGCCTCGGCACGACCGGAACGCTGGTGGGGGTCGGCCGCTACCTGCACGAGGCGAAGCCGGACGTCCAGATCATCGCGGCCGAGCCACGCTACGGCGAGCTGGTGTACGGCCTGCGCAACCTCGACGAGGGATTCGTCCCGGAGCTGTACGACGCTTCGGTGCTCAACGGCCGCTATTCGGTGGGGGCGTACGACGCTTTGCGGCGCACGCGGGAGCTGCTGGAGCACGAGGGCATCTTCGCGGGGATTTCGACGGGCGCGGTACTGCACGCGGCCCTGGCGGTGGCCGAAAAGGCGGCGGCCCGGGGCGAGGCGGCGGATGTCGCGTTCGTCGTGGCGGACGCCGGGTGGAAGTACCTGTCCACGGGGGCTTACGCCGGGTCACTCGATGAGGCGGCCGAGCGGCTCGACGGGCAGCTCTGGGCTTGAGCTGCGGCGGCTTCTGGGGGTTCGGGGGCGGCCCGGTCGGCTCGTGAGTTCGACGGGCGCGGCGCCGGCGCCGGCGCTGGAGAAGGTGGCGGCTCGTGGTGAGGCGGCCGAGCGGCTCGACGGGCAGCTCTGGGCTTAGGCATCCTGGTCCCATGAAGGTCATCGGGCTGCTCGGCGGGATGAGCTGGGAATCCTCGGCCGAGTACTACCGGCTCGTCAACGAACGCGTGAGAACCGTCCTCGGCGGCTTCCGCTCCGCGCACACCGTGCTCTACTCCGTCGACTTCGCCGCCATCGAAGCCATGCAGGCCGGCGGTCGCTGGGACGACGCCGGGGCCGAGCTCAACCGGGCCGCCAAGGCCCTCGAGGCGGCGGGCGCCGACTTCGTCGTCCTCTGCACCAACACCATGCACAAGGTCGCCGAGCAGCTCGAAGACGGGCTCGGCATTCCGCTGCTGCACCTCGGCGACGCCACCGCCGCGGCCGTCAAGGCCGCCGGGATCCGCCGTGTCGGGTTGCTCGGGACCGGGTTCACCATGGAGCAGCCCTTCTACCGCGACCGCCTTGCCGCGCACGGGCTCGACGTGCTCGTGCCCGGCGCCGGAGACCGCGACCTCGTGCACCGCGTCATCTACGACGAACTGGTGCTCGGCGTCGTCGAGCCCGAGTCCCGCGAGGCCTATCGCGGCGTGATCGCGCGGCTCGTCGACGCCGGCGCCGAGGGCGTCGTCTACGGGTGCACCGAGATCGAGCTGCTCGTCGGCCCGGAAGACTCGCCGGTGCCGACGTTCCCCACGACCCGCCTGCACGCCGACGCGGCGGTGGCCTACGCGCTGGGCACCACCTCGCTGCCCTTGCCGCCGACGTGAGCCTCGTGCTGGGCGACGCACTGCCGCCACAGCCGCTGGCGCTCCTCCGCAGTGAACTGCGCCGCCGGGATGCCGAAGACGTCACCCGCCGCCGCCCACCATTCGGCCGGTGAGCCGATCAGCTCCTTCGCGCCGTGGCGGTTCAGCGTCAGCGCGCGCAGGCTGTCCACGCCCGTCGCGTCGCGCCGCTGCAGGACGCAGACCCGCACGAACCCGGACTCCGGCGCCGTCGACAGGAACGTGTGCCTCTCGGCGAAGTCGGCCATCTGCGCGGGACCGGGCGCGAAGTCGAAGCCGGTGAAACTGCCCGAGGGGTCGTGGTCGAACCGCCAGCCGCCCGGCGCCACCTCCGACGGCCGCAGCCGGTAGGTGTGCGGGCCCTGGACGTAGGTGCCTTCCCGTAGGGGGAGCGGCTCGTGGAGGCCGTCACCCAGCCCGGCGTCCACCAGCCAGGCCGCCGACGGGTCCCCGGGCAGGCCGGTGACGGTCAGGGCCAGGTGGTTGCGGTTGACGTGCGGCTCGTCCGCCGGGTCGCCCTGCACGCCGCCGTGGTGGCGCGTGACCTGGTAGCCGAGGGCGAGCAGCAGCTCCGAGAACGCGCCGTTGAGGTGGTAGCAGTACCCGCCGCGGCCCTGCAGGATCCGCGCCAGGGAGGCCGCGGGCTCGAGCGGCGTCGTCCGCCCGAGCTGGATCTCCAGCGGCTCGTACGGCACCCGTTCCACGTGGGCCGCGTGCAGCCGCCGCAGGGCGGCCGCGCTCGGCGGTTCGGCGTCGAGGCCGAGCCGCTGCAGGTATCCGGTGACGTCGAAGTTCCCCATGCCCGCCACGCTAGCGGCGGGCACCGACAAAACTCCCGGATCAGGGATTTCACCCGAGGTGGCGGGGCCGCGGCCCGTCGTAGCCTCGAAGACGTGAGCACACTGAACCCCGCCCCGGAAACCGACGTCGCCAAGCGCGTGCTGCCGCCGAAACCGCCGGCGGCCGCGATCGTGGCACTGTCGTTCACCCTGCTGCTCTACCTGGTCGAGCTGGTGGACGTGATCCTGCCCGGCGACCTGGACCAGGGCGGCATCCACTCCCGGGCGCTGTCCGGCCTCGACGGCGTGCTGTTCGCGCCGGTGCTGCACGCCGGCTGGTCGCACCTGTTCGCGAACACCGTGCCCGTGCTCGTGTTCTCCTTCCTCGCGATGGCCGCCGGGATCGGCCGGTTCGCGCTGGTCACAGCCATCATCTGGGTGGTCTCCGGGCTCGGCGTGTGGCTGCTCGGGCCCTCGGACGGCGTCACCGTCGGCGCGTCCGGGCTGGCCTTCGGCTGGCTCGCCTACCTGCTGGTCCGCGGCCTGTTCAACCGCGCGGCGGGGCAGATCGTCGTCGCCGTCGTGCTGCTCGGCGTGTGGAGCGGCATGCTGGCCGGGCTGCTGCCGGGTAACCCCGGCGTCTCCTGGCAGGGCCACCTCTTCGGTGCGCTGGCCGGCGTCCTCGCGGCCTGGCTGACCACCCGCCGGTCCCGCAAGCCCGTCCCGGGTAACCTCGAGGTGTGACACCTTCGCCCGCTGATGCCCCGATCGGTGTGTTCGATTCCGGCGTCGGCGGGCTGACGGTCGCCCGCGCGATCCTCGAGCAGCTCCCCGCCGAGCAGCTCCGCTACGTCGGCGACACGGCGCACAACCCGTACGGCCCGCTCCCGATCGCCACCGCCCGCAGCTACGCCCTCGCGGCGCTCGACGAGCTCGTCGAGAGCGGCGTGAAGGCTCTGGTGATCGCCTGCAACACGGCGTCCGCGGCCTGCCTGCGCGACGCCCGCGAGCGCTACGACGTCCCGGTGATCGAGGTCGTCCTGCCCGCCGCGCGCCGCGCCGTCGTCGCGACGCACACCGGCCGCGTCGGCGTGATCGGCACCGAAGGCACCGTGCGGTCGCGAGCCTACGAAGACGCCTTCGCCGCGGCGCCGGGCATCACGCTCACCAGCGTCGCCTGCCCGCGGTTCGTGGACTTCGTCGAGCGGGGCATCACGACCGGGCGGCAGGTGCTCGGGCTCGCGCAGGGCTACCTGCAGCCGCTGCTCGACGCCGGGGTCGACACGCTCGTGCTCGGCTGCACCCACTACCCGCTCCTGCAGGGCGTGCTGCAGATCGTGATGGGCCAGGAAGTCACCCTGGTCAGCAGCGCGGACGAGACGGCCAAGGACCTCGTGCGCGTGCTGACCGAGCGGGACCTGCTGACGGCGCGGGAGACCGCGCCGCGGCACGAGTTCCTCGCCACCGGCTCGGCGGAGCCGTTCACCCGGCTCGCGCAGCGCTTCATGGGCTTCGCCCCGGGTGTCCTCGCTCCCACAACCGCGTGAACGGCCGTGCGGGCGCTTAGGGTGTCGTCGTGCGACTGACCATCCTCGGGTGCTCCGGCAGCATCCCCGGGCCGAACGCCGCCGCGTCCGGTTACCTGCTCGAGGCCGAGGGCTTCCTGCTCGGCCTCGAACTCGGCAACGGCACGCTCGCGCAGCTGCAGGCCGTGGCCGACCCGTTCGACCTCGACGCTCTCGTGCTCAGCCACCTGCACCCGGACCACTGCGCCGACGTCAGCGCGCTCACCGTCCTGCGGCGCTACCACCCGGCGCCGCCGTACCCGGCCCGGCCGCGCCTGCTGCCGCTGTACGCCCCGCCGGACGCTCCCGTCCGGCTGGCGAACGCGTACGCGCCCAACGAGACCGAGCGGGCCACCACGGACCTGTCCGACGTCTACGACTTCCACCCGCTGCGGCCCGAGCCGTTCCGCATCGGGCCGTTCGAGGTGGTCGCGGTCGAGGTCGACCACCCGACGCCGGCGTACGGCCTCCGAATTTCCTACGGTGGCCGGATCCTGGCGTTCACCGGCGACACCGGGCCCTGCCCGGCGCTGAACGAGCTCGCCGACGGCGTGGACCTGCTGCTCGCGGAGGCGTCGTGGACGGACTCGGCGGAGCGCCCGGCCGGGGTGCACCTGTCGGGCAAGCAGGCCGGCGAGCTGGCGCGCGACGCCGGCGTCGGGCGGCTGCTGCTCACGCACATCGCGCCGTGGACCGACGCCGGCGCGGTCCTGGCCGAGGCGTCGGCCGGGTTCCCCGGGGCCGAGGTCGTCAAGCAGGGTGCCGTCTACGACGTCTGAACGGCGGTCATAGAGTGCACCCGTGGCTCGTAAAGATGGCAGGACCGACGACCAGCTCCGCGACATCAAGATCACCCGGGGGTTCCAGCAGTGGCCGGCCGGGTCGGTGCTGATCGAATTCGGCAACACCCGGGTGCTGTGCGCGGCGAGCGTCACCGAAGGGGTGCCGCGCTGGCGGGCCGGGTCCGGCCTCGGCTGGGTGACGGCGGAGTACGCGATGCTCCCGTCCGCGACCAACACCCGCGGCGACCGCGAATCGGTGAAGGGCCGGATCGGCGGCCGCACGCACGAGATCTCCCGCCTGATCGGCCGCTCCCTGCGCGCGTGCATCGACCTGGCGGCCCTGGGCGAGAACACGATCGTCATCGACTGCGACGTCATCCAGGCCGACGGCGGCACCCGCACGGCGGCGGTGACGGGCGGGTACGTGGCCCTGGCGGACGCGATCACCTGGCTGGGCGCGGCGAACCGCCTCAACGACCCCCAGCCGCTGTCGTCCTCGGTGGCGGCGGTGAGCGTCGGCGTGGTCGACGGCCGGGTCCGGCTGGACCTGCCGTACGAGGAGGACTCCCGCGCGGAGGTCGACATGAACGTGGTGGCGACGGACGCGGGAACGCTGATCGAGGTCCAGGGCACCGGCGAGGGCGCGACGTTTGCCCGGTCCACTTTGGACACGATGCTGGACATGGCCCTGGCGGGCTGCGCGGAACTGACCCGGCTGCAGAACGAGGCGCTGGCGCTGCCGTACCCGGGTGAGCTGCCGGAGCCGCGTCCGGACAAGAAGAAGGGCGCGAAGTGACGAAGCTGCTTCTGGCCACGCGCAACGAGAAGAAGCTCGGCGAGCTGCGGCGGATCGTTGCTGCAGAAGGGCTTTCCGGCGTCGAGGTCATCGGGCTTGCCGATGTGCCTTCGTTCCCGGAAGCACCGGAGACGGCACCGGACTTCGAAGGCAATGCGGTGGCGAAGGCCCGGGACGCCGTCGCTGCGACCGGATTGGCTGCCATTGCCGATGATTCGGGGCTTGCCGTCGATGCGCTGAACGGGATGCCGGGGGTGTTGTCGGCCCGGTGGTCCGGGCGGCACGGGGACGACGAGGCGAACCTGGACCTGGTGCTGGGGCAGCTGCGGGATGTGCCGGACGATCGGCGCGGGGCGCAGTTCGTCTGCGCCGCGGCTTTGGTGCTGCCGTCGGGGGAGGAGACGGTGGTCCGCGGGGAGTGGCGGGGAACGCTGATCCGGGAGCGGCGCGGGACGAACGGGTTCGGCTACGACCCGATCTTCCGGCCCGACGGGGAGGGGCGGACGTCGGCGGAAATGGAGCCGGCGGAGAAGGACGCCGCTTCACACCGAGGATTGGCCCTCCGGCTTCTGCTGCCTGCGCTGCGGGACTTGGGTTGACGGAGTTCGACGCCGGGCCGGATCGCCCGGAGCCACCTTCCGCCTGCTTCCCACCCTCGAACCGCCGGAACGGGGTGGGAGCAGGCCGGTGATCGGGTGGGTCAGGAGGCCAGGCCGAGGTCCCGGATCAGCTTCGCCACGTGGCCGGTCGCGCGGACGTTGTACCAGGCGTTGGCGATCTTGCCCTCCGGGTCCACCACGAACGTCGACCGGATGACGCCCATGTACGTCTTGCCGTAGTTGCGCTTCTCGCCCCACGCGCCCCATGCCTCGATGACGCCTTTGTCCGGGTCGCCCAGCAGGGGGAACGTCAGCTCTTCGTTCTCGACGAGCTTCGCCAGCTTCGCCTGCTTGTCCGGCGAGATGCCGACGACCTGGTAACCCGCGCCGTTCAGCTCGGCGAGGTTGTCGCGGAAGTCGCAGGCCTGCTTCGTGCAGCCCGGGGTGCTCGCCGCCGGGTAGAAGTACACGACGACGGAACGGCCGCGGAAGTCGCTCAGCGACACCTCTTCGCCCGTGCTGTCGGGCAGGGTGAAGTCCGGGGCTTCGTCACCCGGGGAAAGGCGCTCGGTCATGCCCCGAGCCTAACGGCGGACCCTCAGGCGGGGCCACAATAGGTGACCGCGGTGGGTTCGGTCGCGCTCGGGCGGAGCTGGAGCCGCAGCTGCGTCTGCTCCTGCGGCACCGCGAACGCCAGCGTGAGGTGCACCGAACGGCCCGGCAGGACGTCCTTGCCCGCGTCGGTGATGCCGGTGAAGCCCTGGGTCGTGTCCACGACCTGCTTGACCGCCGCCCCCGCCACGGTGGCCGTGACCGTGAGGCCCGAAAGCTTGTACGTCGTCGAGCCGTCGTTGGTCAGCTCGACGTCGAAGGCCGCGCCGCGCGGGCTCTGCGGGTACGCCGACGGGCTGGGCCGGAACGACGTCGGGGAGCCGACGGAGAGAGTGAGGCCGCTGGGGAACCGGTGGTCGGCGCCGAACTTGAGGTCGTTGCCCGCCTGCGAGGCCGACGCGCCGGCCCCCGCGGGCGAGCCGCCCGCGCCGAGGGCCGCGGTGCCCTCGTGCGCCGCAGGGACCCCGCACGCCACCGCCAGGCCGAGCAGTCCTGAGGTGAACATGATCTTGCACGTGCGCGCGAGCGCCATCGCGGGTACTCCAGTCGGCGGGTCGGGGTGCCGTTCGGCAAACGGGGATGCCGGGCGAACCCGCTCCACTCTGGCCGTGATCGCGCGTGGTTACGAGGCGCGACCGGGGGTTGTCGCGCACCTGGTGCCGCCCCGTGGCCAATCCGTGACCGGAACGGCACGGCTGGTGACAATCTCTGGCCACATGCCACTTAAACCGCAAGCGCGAACAACAGGATGAAGATCGCGACGCCGGCCACCCACGCGGCCATCAGCCAGCCGAAATCCCGGATCGGGTCGACCGCGCGGCTCTCTTCGCCGGGCACGTACACGCCGCGCTCCTCGAACCAGTCCGCCCAGCGGGCGAACCAGCGCAACGGGTTGCGCGACGACATGCTCCACCTCCGGGAACCGGTTCCGCCGGTTACAGTACGGGTTCGGCCGGGTGCCCCGGAAGGTGCCGGCGGCCGTCCACCCCGGACACCCCACGGCCGGGTGAACCTCGGCGCCTCCCGTGTAGCAGATCAGGCGAGTCCGTGACGCCGCAGCACCGACACCGCACGGACGGTCGCGTAACCCCGCCATTCGAGGGCCGCGGCCGGTGAATAGCTCGCGAAGTCGACCCGCCAGCCGCCGTCGTCCTGCTGCTCGTTCGCGAGCCGCCGGAGTTCGGCGTCGACGACGCCGTCGGCGAACAACGCGCGGGCCGGGCGGTCCGGCAGCGGCGCGAAGTCCAGGGCGCGCAGGGTTTCGCCGTCGGCGCCGCCGGCCACCGGGGCCAGTCCGTCGGCCGGGACGAACGCGGCCAGGTGGTCCAGCAACGCGGGCGCCTCCGCGTGGAGCTCGTGGGCCGCGTCCACGAACCGGACCGCGAAGGACAACGCGATCGCGTGCGGTGGCGCGGAAAGCTCGCGGATCGCGCGGAAGCAGTACTGCGTCGCGGCGGTCAGCCACGGGTGGTCGCGCACGGCCGGATCGTGGCGGGCGACGCGCAGGGCCACGCCGGCGGCGAACGCGGTGCTCTGCAGGGTGGCCACCGCCGGATCGGCCTGGACCCAGAACGGCGCGCAGCCGGCCGGGTCCGCCACCGGCAGGGCGAACGGCAGGCCGCCGTCCGGGTGGGACGCCGTCGCCAGCCAGTCGCAGAGCTTCGCCGCGTGCGGCGTCGTGTCCGGGGCGATCTCCTCGAACACCTCGAAGGCGTGCAGGGCGCCGCCGGGCTGGCTTTCCGGGGCCCGCAGGTCCGGCTCGAGGCCCCAGCCGTAGCCGCCGTCGGGGTTGCGGTAGCCGTCGACCGCGGCGAGCACGGCGTCGGCGTTCGTGGCGCCGCCGAGCAGGTCGAAGCGGCGGCGGTCGAGGAGGCGGGCGTGCGTCGCCATGAAGGACGCCGCCGCGGGGAGGTTCACGGACATGCCGCCAGCGTCGCACGGCGGTCTTGAACGGATCGGACCCCTCAGGGCAGCTGCGGCCCGGCGGTGGCGGCTTCGCGCAGGCGCGTCGCGTCCTGGCCGGGCGGCGCGCCGAACAGGCGACGGTACTCGCGGTTGAACTGCGACGGGCTGTCGTAGCCGACGAGGTGCCCGACGCCGGCGACGTCACCCGCGCCGGCCAGCAGCAGCGAGCGGGCCTCCTGCAGGCGGATGCGCTTCTGGAACTGCAGCGGGCTCATCGCCGTCGCCGTCCGGAAGTGACGGTGGAACGCCGATGCGCTCAGCCCGCTCAGGTGCGCGAGTGCCCCGATCCGCATCGGCTCGGCGTAGTTGTGCCGGATCCACCGGATCGCGCGGCCGACGTGGGCGGCGCCGCTGCCGGTGAGGCCGAGCCGGCGGACCAGGCCGCCGTGCGGGCCGGTCAGCAGCCGCCAGAGGATCTCCCGCTCGACCAGCGGCGCGAGGACGGGCGCGTCGGCCGGGTGGTCGAGCAGCCGCAGCAGCCGCAGCGCCGCGTCGAGCAGCTCCGGACCGGCGTCCCCGATGGCGATGGGCGACGCCGGTGGCGTGCGGGGTGGCGCCCCGAGCAGCAGCGGCGCGATCGCCGCGGGGCGCAGCGCCAGGCCCAGGCCCAGCGCGGGCGTCCGCGGGGTGGCGCCGACGAAGTGGCCGGTCACCGGCAGGTCGGTGCCGACCAGCAGGTACTGCCCGGCGCGGTACTCGTGCACCTGCTCGCCGAGCAGCAGCCGCTTGCCGCCCTGGGCCATCACGACCAGCAGCGGCTCGGCGAGCGAGTGGTGCGGCTCGCTCGTGTCCACTCTGGACAGGAGCAGGCCGGGTACCGGGGTGTGCAGGTCGCCGTGCGCGTGCCGGGCGACGAGGTCGCGGAGTTCGTCGAGCACACGTCCAGACAACCGAAGCCGAGAGGATTGTGCAAGAGGTGACAACGATCGGTCTACCGATGAGCAGGGTGTTCGCGGTTTCCTGAGTGCACTAAACCATTGAGCAAGGAGAGTTTCGTGCCACTCGACCACTACGTCACCCTGGGCCGGTCCGGCCTCCGCGTCAGCCCGTTCGCGCTCGGCGCGATGACCTTCGGGACGGATCCCGGTGGCGCCGGCTGCGATGTTGCGGAGTCGGAGAAGATCCTCGCGACCTACCTGGACCTCGGCGGCAACTTCGTCGACACGGCGAACTTCTACACCAACGGGCATTCGGAGAAGATCCTCGGCGACTTCTTCGCCGCCCACCCGGGCCGGCGGGCGCGGGTGGTGCTCGCGTCGAAGTTCTTCGGCAACATGTTCCCGGGCGACCCCAACGGCGGCGGCGCCGGCCGCGCGTCGATCATCGCCCAGCTCGACGAGACGCTCCGGCGGCTCCAGACGGACTACCTCGACCTGTACTGGCTGCACAACTGGGACCGCGGCACACCGGTCGAGGAGACGCTGCGGACGCTCGACGACCTGGTCCGCGCGGGCAAGATCCGGTACGTCGGGTTCTCGAACACGCCGGCGTGGGTCACCGCGCAGGCGCAGACGACGGCGTTGCTGCGGGGCTGGACGCCCTTGGTGGCGCTGCAGGTCGAGTACTCGCTGCTGGCGCGGACGGTCGAGGGCGAGCTGGCGCCGTTCGCGCTGGACCAGGGGCTGGCCCTGGTGCCGTGGAGCCCGCTGAAGAACGGGTTCCTGTCCGGCAAGTACCGGCGGGGCGCTTCGGCGCCGGATTCCGCCCGCGCGGCGTTCGTCGGCGGTCCGTCCGAAGCGGAGTTCGCGGTGATCGACGCGGTCGCCGCGATCGCGGAGGAGGCCGGCACGACGTCGGCGGCGGTGTCGCTGGCGTGGCTGCGGGCGCGGCGCGCAACGGTGGTCCCGATCGTCGGGGCGCGGCGGCTGGAGCACCTGACCGGCAACCTCGCCGGCCTGGACGTGACGCTGACGCCGGCGCAGCTGGCGACCCTGGACGAGGTGTCGGCGCCGGAGCTGGACTACCCGGCCCCGATGCACGGCGCCCAGCGGGCGATGCTGCAGTACGCGGGCGCGACGGTCGACGGCGAACCGTCCACTGTGTACCCGCCGCTGCTGCAGAGCGGCGTCCGCTACTGACCGGTGCGGCGGGCGAGGGCTGGGGAACCGCTAACTGCGGAACGTGCGGCGGTAGGTGTCCGGCGGCACGCCGACCGTCCGGTTGAAGTGCCGCCGCAACGTCGTCGCCGTGCCCATGCCGACCGCCTCCGCCACCGCGTCGATGCCCGCGTCCGTGTTCTCCAGCAATTCCTGGGCGCGGCGGATGCGCTGGTTCAGCAGCCACCGCAACGGCGTCGTGCCCGTGGCCGCGCGGAAGTGGCGGGCCAGGTGGCGGGAACTCATGTTCGCCCGGCGGGCCAGGTCCTCCACCGTCAGCGGGTGGTCGAGGCGGGCCGTGATCCACGGCAGCAGGGCCGCCAGCGGGTGGTCGTCGCGGGCGGGGACCGGGGCCGGGACGAACTGGGCCTGGCCGCCCGCGCGGTGCGGGGGCACCACCAGGCGGCGGGCGATCGCGTTGGCCGCCGCCGGGCCGTGGTCGGAGCGGACCAGGTGCAGGCACAGGTCCATCGCCGCGGCCTTGCCCGCCGAGGTGAGCACCTGGCCGTTGTCGACGTAGAGGACGTCCGGGTCCACCGTCACGCGCGGGTAGCGGGCGGCGAGGACGTCCGTGTGGGCCCAGTGCGTCGTCGCGCGCAAGCCGTCCAGCAGGCCGGCCGCCGCGAGCACGAACGCGCCCGTGCACAACGACGCCACCCGGGCGCCGCGCGCGTGGGCGGCGCGCACCGCGTCGACCAGGTCCGCCGGCGGCTGCGCGTCGACGTCGGCCCAGCCCGGCACGAGCACCGTGTCCGCGCTCGCCAGCCGGTCCAGGCCGTGGTCCGGTTCGAGCAGGAAGCGGCCGACGCGGACGGCGTGCGAGCCGCAGACCGCGAAGGCGTAGCGGGGGTCGTCGCCGAACACCTCGGTGGCGATGGTCAGCTCGAACGAGAGCATCCCGTCGGTGGCCGCGAGGGCGACTGCGAGCATGTCCGAAAGTGTACGCAGCACGTCGTTCCGGACACTGGTGACCGCGTCCGGACGTCGTCAGGATGATCGTCATGACTTCGGTACTGGTTTACGGCGCTTACGGGCACACCGGCCGCTTCGTCGTGGCCGAGCTGCGGAAACGCGGCTTCGAGCCGGTCCTTTCCGGACGGGACGCGGCCCGGCTGCCGGGCGGCCGGCCGGCGTCGGTCGACGACCCGGCGTCGCTCGACCGCGCCCTGGAGGGCGTGGCGGCGGTGATCAACTGCGCGGGCCCGTTCGCCGTGACGGCGCGCCCGGTGGCCGAGTCGGCGATCCGCGCCGGCGTCCCGTACGTGGACGTCGCCGCGGAGATCGAGGCCAACCTCGACACCTTCGAGCTGACGGCCGGCACCGCGGTGGTGCCCGCAATGGCGTTCTTCGGCGGCCTGGCGGACCTGCTGGCCACGGCGGCGATGGACGGCTGGGCGGCGGCCGACGAGGTGCACGTCGCCTACGGCCTCAGCGGCTGGAACCCGACGGCGGGCACGCTCGCCGCGGGCCGGGTGTCCCGCGAGCGCCGCGACGGCCGCCGCATCAGGTACGCGGGCGGTCGCCTGGAGTACCTCGACGACGCCCTGCCGGCGCTGGAGTGGCCGTTCCCCGAGCCGCTCGGTACCCGCCCGGTGCTGGGCGAGTTCTCGATGGCCGACATCGTCACGATCCCCCGGCACCTGAAGGTCCGCGAGGTCACCAGCTACCTGACGGCGGACGCGGCCCAGAGCCTGGCGGCGGCGGGCGAGCGCGACGCGGCGGAGACGTTCGTGGTGGAGGTGGTCGTACGCGCCGGGGGCGAAGAGCGCCGGATGGTGGCGCGCGGGGAAGACATCTACGCGGTGAGCGCACCGCTGGCGGTGGAGGCGGTGGCACGGATCCTCAGCGGCCGGACACGGGCGACGGGTGTCGCGGCGCCGGGGGAGATGTTCGACGCGGCGGACTTCCTGCGGGCGCTGGCGCCGCACATCGTGGTGGAGCCGCGGTGAATCCGGGGTGGACGCCACTCGAGTGGGCCCGGAGAGACTCGAACTCTCACTGGCACGGACCTAAACCGTGTGCCTCTGCCAATTGGGCTACGGGCCCCCGGTACTCCGCAGCCTAGCGTGCGGCGTGGCCCGTGCGGCGGCCGCGGGGCGGTCGACTAAGTTGGGCTTCGGAAGTCCCATGCGGCGAGGAGGACACGTGGCCCGCGATCCCGAGACGATCGAGCGTGAGATCGAGCAGGCTAGGACCGCTCTGGCGGCGACGCTCGACCAGCTGACCGTCAAGGCCGACCCGAAGAAGCTCGCCGACGCGGCCAAGGACGGCGTGCGCGCCAAGCTGGACAACCCCAAGGTCAAGTTCCCGCTGATCGGTGCGGGTGTCCTCGTGCTCGTCCTGCTGGTGCGCAAGCTCCTGAAGTAACGCTCAGGCCTGCTTGGCCGGCGCCTTGCTCTCCGCGGCGGGCGCCGGCTCGGCTGCCGGGGCCTTGCGGTCCTCGACCGCCTTCGGGAGCTGCTTGCTCGGCGGGAGCTGGGGCTTCTTGTCCGCCGACGCCGGAGTCTGCTGCTTCGGCACGCTGCCGGGCGGCGGGACCTCGAGCGGCGGGAGCTTCGGGAGCGTCAGCCGGGCCGTCATGTACGCGCTGGTGAAGTCCAGCGCACTGCCGTTGAGCAGGTGCACCACCGTTGTCCTGGCGTCGCCCGCGAGCTCCTCGACCAGCTGGTCGGCCCGGTCGCGCGCGGCGATGATGCCCGGCGCGCGGGCGGTCAGCTCCTTGCCGCGGCCGCTGACCGTGATGGCCCAGTCGGCGTCTTCCTGGACGTACGTCGCCGTGATCGTTTCCACCATCTGCCTCACGCCCCTCTCCCTCACCAGCATCCTTACACAACCGTGACGCGGCCACCGCGCAATCGTGACGTGGTTCCCGCGCCCTCCCTCCGGTCGCGAAGGTCCAGCACACTTTCTACCTTGTCAGCAGTACGGTAGAGCAACTCTGTGTCACAGGACACGACAGCACTGAGTAACGGACCGAATGGCCTAGTGCACGCGCAGGCTAACGTGCACGCTGCCCGAGGCCGCTCCACAGCACGTCCATGGCGTATCCGGTGGCCAGCTCGGGGCTCACTTCCTCGTGCCGCTCGCACCAGATCGCGAGCCGTTCGCACGCGCCGACCACGAATTCCGCGGCCGCTTCCGCCCGCAGCTCGTCGCCGCTGTCGAAGTAGCCGCTCATCAGCGCGGCGATCAGGTCGGTCTGCTGGCGGCGGGTCTCCTCGACCTCGTCCGCGGCCGGCGTGCCGATCAGGGCCATCTCGTGCCGCAGCAGCGACCACGCCTGGCGCCGCTCGCGGATGAAGACGAAGAACGCCAGCAGGCCCCGCCGCAGCGCCTCCTCGGCGTCCGCCGCGCCGACCGTCGCCTGCTCGGTGACCTCGCGCAGCACCGCCCGGGACTCGCGGATGCAGGCCAGCAGCAGGCCTTCCTTCGAGTTGAAGTACTCGTAGAGCATCGGCTTCGAGACGCCCACCAGCTCGGCGATCTCGTCCATCGACGCCGCCGCGTAGCCGCGCTCCGAAAAGACCTGCTCGGCGACCTCGATCATCTGTCGCATCCGGTCGGCCCGGGGCATGCGCTTGCGCTTGGCGGTGGTCACGCAGCACACTCTACCGCGGGTAACCTACTCTGAGTAAGATGGACGACGGGTAACAGGAACCGGGAGGCGTCATGGGCAACCGCACGGAGACCGGGGTCGTCATCGTCGGGACCGGGTTCTCCGGTCTCGGCATGGCGATCCAGCTGCGCAAGGAGGGCCGCGACGACTTCGTCATCCTCGAGAAGGCACACGACGTCGGCGGCACCTGGCGCGACAACAGCTACCCCGGGTGCGCCTGCGACATCCCGTCGCACATGTACTCGTTCTCCTTCGAGCAGAACCCGGGCTGGTCGCGGGCCTACTCGCCGCAGCCGGAGATCTGGCGCTACCTGCGCGAGGTCGCCGACAAGCACGACCTGCGCCGGTTCATCCGGTTCGGGCAGGAGATGACCGGCGCCCGCTGGGACGCCGAAGAGAACCGGTGGCACGTCGCCACGAGGGGCGGTGACGAGTTCGCCGCGAACGCGCTGGTCGCCGGGGTCGGGGCACTGCACCTGCCGATGATCCCCGAGCTGCCCGGGATCGAGCGGTTCGAGGGGCCGGCGTACCACTCCGCGCAGTGGCGCCACGACGTCGGCCTCGCGGGTAAGAAGGTCGCCGTGATCGGCACCGGCGCCAGCGCGGTCCAGTTCGTCCCGAAGATCGCCCCGGAGGTCGAGGAGCTGACGCTGTTCCAGCGGACGCCGCCGTGGATCATGCCGAAGGCCGACCACGAGATGTCCGGGCGCACCCGCAAGCTGTTCCGGGCGTTCCCGCCGGCCCAGCGCGCCTACCGCACCCTGCTCTACTGGCTGCTCGAGGCCCGCGCCGTCGGCTTCAACGGCCAGTCGTGGGTGATGAAGCTCGGGCAGCGGATCGCCCGGCGCAACATCGACCGCGCGATCACGGATCCGCAGCTGCGGCGCAAGGTCACCCCGGACTACACGATGGGCTGCAAGCGCGTGCTCATCTCCAACGACTACTACCCGGCGCTCGCCCGCGACAACGTCGACGTCGTGACCGAGGGCGTCCGCGAGGTCCGCGAGCACAGTGTCGTCGACGCGGCGGGGGTCGAGCACGAGGCCGACGTCCTCATCTACGGCACCGGCTTCCACGTCACCGACGCCTTCGACGACCTGGAGATCGTCGGCCGCGACGGGCGCAACCTCGGCAAGGAGTGGGCGACCGGGGGGATGCGGACGCACCTCGGCATCACCGTCGCCGGCTTCCCGAACCTGTTCTTCCTGCTCGGGCCGAACACCGGCCTCGGGCACAACTCGGTCGTGTTCATGATCGAGGCACAGATCTCCTACGTCGCCGAAGCGCTGCGGCTGGCCGGCGGGCGGGCCATCGAGCCGAAGCCGGAGGTGCAGGAGCGGTTCAACGCGCGGATCCAGCGCAAGCTGGCGAAGGGCATCTGGACGCGCGGCGGCTGCAAGAGCTGGTACCTGGACGCGGCGGGCGTCAACCGGACGATCTGGCCCGGGTTCACCTGGCGCTACTGGCTCGACACGCGCAAGGTGCGCCGCGAGGACTTCCAGGTCGGCTGAGGGGCGTGAGTGCGTAACCGGGTCGGAACCCGGTTACGCACTCACGACCAGCGGATCAGCGGGAGGTGTAGCGGCGGAGGCGGGCGATCAGGTCGACGGTCGGCAGCCGGCACAGCTCGGCCATCCGCTCCAGCGCCGGCAGGTCGAGGGCGACCTCGCCGCCGGCGTGCTCGCCGGTCTGCCGCAGCCGGTCCTCGGCCCAGCGGCGCAGCGGGAGCAGGTCGGCCGGAGCGTCGGCGACGACCTTGCGCAGGTCGACGCGGACCCGGCCCGGCTCGTCGACGAACACCCGGCGGTGCACCTTGGCCAGGAGGTCCTGGGGCAGTTCGTCCATCGCGACGCACAGCTCGACCAGGCGCACGACGGAGCACTGTCTGGTGCCCAGCTCGTAGGTGGCCAGCGTCTGCAGCGAGATCTCGCTCTGCAGGTGCTGGTTCAGCTCCTTGCGCGTCCAGCCTCGGCTGCGCCGGAGCTTGCGGAGCTCGTCTCCGAGGATCCGCTGGTACTCCTCACCGTCGATCAGCACATCAATGTCCCCTGCCGTGCGCTCCCACGGCACCCGCACGGTCGTGATAATTCCCGTGCAGGTGCACCCTCACATGTATGTAAGTGCGCTGACGCCCGGCCCTTACGCGAATTCGGGCATGTCTTTGATACCGATTGCGCGAGTTAGGCCGAATGGGTTAACGACGGCTGGCCGGCTGACTCAGTTGACGCAGGGGACGCCTTCGGCCGTGATCGGTTTGTCCTCCTCGGCGGCCGGCGGCGGCGCGGCGGCCTGCGACGATGCGCCCGCCGAGCCGGCGCCCGAGCTCGAGGCGGAGGTCGAGCCCTGGTAGTCGGCGCCGAGGAAGACCGTCACGTGCCCGGCCTGGACGCTCTTGTCCTCCTGGACCGTCGGCGAGCCGCCGAGCGCGTCCGCAACGGCCTGGCCGGCGGTCTTCCCGCCCTTGGGCACCCAGATGACCGTGGTCTTGCGCGAGGTTGCGTTGGACGTCTCGCCGGAGGTGAAGCCCTTGGCTTCGAGGGTCTTGGCGGCGCCCGCCGCGAGGCCGGTGCGGCCGGAGGCGTTGCGGACGTCGACCGTGGTCGCCTTGTTGGCCGGGTCGGCCTGCTCGGCCGGCGGCGCGGTCTGACCCGGCTGCGGCCCGGCGAGGCTCTGGACGAACTGCTTCACCTCGGCCGGGTCGACCTGGATGGCGACGCCGTCCTCGGGGGTCTTGTACTCGATGTTCTTCACCGGGATGGTGCGGAACTCGAGCTGGCCGCCGGTCAGGCCCTTCATCTGCTGGGCGAAGCCGAAGATGTCCCAGTTCTGGTTGAGCACGACCGACTTCTTGATGGCGTCGATCAGGTCGGACAGCTTGCCCGGGTTGGTCAGTGTGCCGGCCGAGAGCACCTTGCGCGCCATGCCGGCCATGAACACCTGCTGGCGGACGACCCGGTCGAGGTCGCCGTTGGGCAGGCCGTGGCGCTGCCGCACGAACTCCAGCGCCTCGACGCCGGAGATGGTGTGCTGCCCCTTGGTGAAGTTCGCGCCGGAGTACTGGTCCTTGACGGTGTTGTTCAGGCAGACGTCGACGCCGCCGATGGCCTTGGTGATTTCGCTGAAGCCGAGCAGGTTGACCGCGGCGTAGTTGTCGATGGTCGACCCGGTGAGCTTCTCGATGGTCTCGATGAGCTCCTTCGCCCCGGCCTGGTTGGCCTTGACGTCGAGCTCCTTCGGGTCGGTGACGCCCTGTTTCTGCAGGTCCTTGCGGGCCTGCAGCATCGCCCGGGCGTACGCCGAGTTGATCTTGTGCTTGCCGTAGCCGGGGATGTCGACGTAGGAGTCGCGCGGCAGGGACATCGCGACGGCCTTGCTGCCGTCGTTCGGGATGTGCACGAAGATCAGGGAGTCGGTGTTCAGCTCGCCGTCGGCGTCGCCGGCGCGCAGTTCGTCGAGCACCTCGCGGGGCAGCGGGTTGCCTTGGGCGTCGGTGCGGCTGTCGAGGCCGACCAGGAGGATGTCGCGGGCGCCGTCCGCGGGCTTCTCGCCGCCGCCGCCCTCGCTGATCACGTTCTGGTAGTTCAGCCCGTTGACCAGGCCCTGCATGGCCGCCCACGCGTACCCGGTCAGGCCCATCACCAGCAGCGAGACGACGGCCAGCGAGATCTTCACGCCGCGGAAGGAGTTGCGGCGGGCGCGCGGGGCCGGGCGCGGCCGGGGACGGCGGGACGGCGAGGGGCCGGCGCGGCGGACGTCCGCGGGTTCACGGCGGGGTGCGGGGCGGCGCGACGGCGGCGTGCCGCGGCGGGGAGCGTCCCGGCCTGGCTCGTCCGGCCAGGGCCGGGCGGGGCGGCGGCCGCCTGGCCCGTTCCGGGGCGGGTGATCCACGCGGGCGACTCCTCACTGCATCGATCGGGTGGTGCTACGGGATGGGACGCATGGTGCCTGCCCCGGGTTGCTGCAGCGTTACACATCCCCCCACGGATGTGTCATCCACCACCCAGTTTCCCAAAGGTTCGACGGTTTCGCCTGGTCAGGCCGGCACATTGGCCGGTGGCCGGGCGGGCAGGAGCGTCCCCGCGGCGGCCAGCAGGGCGAACCCGGCCGTCACCGCGTGGAGGGTGACGCCGAGGAACCCGGGCGTGCTGCCGTCGGCGGCGAACAGCAGCGAGGGCGCGCAGGCGAGCGCCGTGGTCAGCCAGGTGCCGGTGGCCGCGCCGGCGCCGATCCGGATCGTGTGCAGCAGGAACACCCCGAGCAGCAGGTGCACCAGGCTCTGGATGGGGTCGAGGCGCAGGCCCAGCAGGTCCGCGTCGGCGGCCACCCCGCCGAAGCGGGTCAGCGCGAAGCCGAACACGCCGAGCGTCGCGTAGCCGATGCCGAGCCCGGCCGCGGCGCGGGTCAGCACCGCCGTCCGGCGGCCGGGGTGGTCGGCCGCCCGCGGCTGCCGGGCGCCGTGGGTGTGCCGTTCGAACCACCAGAAGACCAGCGTCGCGGGCACCGCGAGCAGCCCGATCGCGACCAGCGTGCGGGGCCGGATCAGCCAGCTGAGCCCGTCGGCGATCCGGCCGGGCAGGTAGACGACGGCGACCAGCAGCAGCATCGCGGCGAGGAACGCGAGGTAGAGGCTCATCGGGGCACGCAGGACGAACCGGGAGGCGGTGAGGACCCCGGGCCGCCGGCCGAGCCGGCCCAGCGGGACGGCCAGCAGCCCCAGCAGGCCGAGCTGGACCAGGCCGAGCAGCAGCACGCCCCACGGCGGGGCGGACAACGCCGCCGGGGCGCCCGGGCTGCCGAGCAGGACGGGCGGCCCGCCCTTCAGGACGCTCGCGACGGCGAGACCGGCGACCCCGGTCGCGGCGGCCGTGGCGAGCAGGCGTCGAGACGGGCGTACGCCGTCGGCGTGCGCGAAGGCGAGTTGCTGGGCGAGGAGCGCGAGAGCGAACGTCGCCGCGTAGCGGGGCAGCGGCGAGCCGGCGGCGTCGGCGGCCACCTCGCCGGCCACGACCAGCGCGAGCAGGCCGGCGGCCGCGCTCACCGGGGCCCGGCGGTGCAGGGCCAGCAGCGGCGGCGCGCAGATGATCGTCAGCAGGTAGACCCCGAGCAGCCAGAGCGGGTGCAGCGCGATCCGCATGACGGTGGCCGTCGTCCCGGCCGGGATGCCGAGCAGTTCCAGCGCGAGCGGCGTCAGCAGGGCGACGACCGCGAAGATCAACGCCGGGCGCAGCAGCGGGCTGGCGCGTTCGGCCAGGTAATGGCGGTAGCCGCCGCCCGCCTCCAGTTCGGCGCGCCAGCCGGCGGCGTTGGCGTGGCCGCCGGCGAAGAAGATCAGCGGGGCCAGCTGGGTGAGCCAGGTCAGCGGCCACAACGCCGGCTCGGCCGCGCCGGCCCAGTGCGCGAGGGCCGTCACGGACTCCCCGAGCAGCAGGACGACGACACCCCCGGCGCCGAGCAGCGCCCACCGGCCGACCTCGGCGGGGGCGGCGGCGGGCGAGGGCGACCGCGGTTCGCGGCGGGTCCGCAGCCAGCCGCGCAGCCGGAAGACCAGCAGGCAGCCGATCACGAGGACGCCGGCGACCATCGGGCCGATCGGGTCGCCGACCGGCGGGCCCCAGCGCTGGTGCCACGAGTTGACCACCAGCCCGGCCGAGTAGAAGGAGGCGACGACCCGGCAGGTGAGGGCCGAATTCAGCGGATTGAGGTCGCAGGTGTGGTGCATGTCGTGGGACAGCCGGTCGTCCAGCGCCTCGCGGGCCTCGGGGCCGAGCGGGTGGCCCTTGCGGTCGGCGTACCGGAGCAGGTCGTAGCCGAGGTCGTGCGCCTTGCACGGCACGGCGTAGTCCCACTTCGTGTTGTCGTCGCCCCACGGCGTCGAGCAGCCGCCGTCGGCGTGCACCGCGCGGACGGTGCCGTCGCGGGCCGGCATCGCGCCCGGAGTGACGCCGCTGAGCGCGGTGAAGTCCTTCGGCAGCCGCGCGAGCGCGTCGGGGTGTGGGCCGGGGTGGACCAGCGCGTCGATGGCGTTCTGCGCGGCCAGCACGTCCCCGGTGGGCGGCCCCTGGTCCGGCGGCGACGGCGGCCGCGAGGCGATCAGCCCGAACGCGAAGACGACCAGCAGCACCAGCAGCAGCCACCCGGACGTCGACCAGGGCCGGCGGACACGCGGCGGCTCGGCTGGGGCGGGCATGGGTCAAGGGTGCCAGCCCGGCTGCGGGGCCGGCATGGGGCTGGCCCCCGGAGTGCACGGTGGTTTCCCGCGGGCTGCCCGGACGGCTGCCCGTTTCCCCCTGTCGGCGCCGGCCCGTCCGGGCCGACACTGGAAAGGGGCCACGGCGACCAGGAGGCGGCAGTGCGCTCGAGCGGATCGGCGGTGCCGGTGGAGGACACCGTTCGCGCCCTGCGACGGCTCGCTCCCGGCGCTTCCCTGCGCTCACCGGAGACGCCGGAGCTGAGGTTGCTGGCGGCGGCCTTGCGCGACTGTGCGCCTGGTGCGCTGGCTTCGCGGCATCCCGGGGTGGTGGCGCGGGTGGTGCTGGCGGCGCAGTTGCGTGCGTTGCGGCGGGCGATGACGGGGTTCTTCGGGGCGGAGGGCCCGGAAACGGCGCGATTGGTCCGGGCGGCCCGGCGCGGCGCGGGGGAGCTGCGCGAGCCGGGCTTGCGGGCGGCGGCGCTGGGCTGGGCGGAGGTCCGCGGGCACCGGGTACTGGCGGGTGACCTGCGCGGGGTGCCGGTGACGCCGGACGGCGAAGACGGGCGGGTCGCGGCGGAGCTGGCGGTGGCGGCGCTGCTGCCGGAGGCCGACGGCCGGGAAGGCGGCGGGGAGATATTGGGTTCCGAGGCCGGCGGCGAGGCCAGCGACTTCCTCGACGTCCGCTCGGTCCGCGTCGGCGAGCGCGGCTTCCGGGTCGACGTCGACGCCGATCCGCCCGTCGAACTGCGCCGCGACGGTGGCGGTCTCGTCCTGCGGTCCCTGTGGTGGAACGGGCTCGGGCGGGTCGCCGACGACCTCGGGTACGAGTACCTGCTCCTCGCCAAGGACGCTGCCGGCGCCGGGACCGTGCGGCACTGGTGCCACCCGCGGCCCGCGGCCGGTGCGCGCGTGCTGCGGCTCGAGTCCGCCGGCTACCGGGGCGAGCGGCTGCGGCTCGACCGCTCCTCGGCCGGGTCGTGCGCCGAGGTGCTCGTGAAGCTCGAACTCACCGTCCGGCTGGGGGCGTGAGGCTGTCCGGGGCGAAGCAGACCTGGTCGCGGCCGTTCTCCTTCGCCAGGTAGACGGCTGCGTCGGCCGACTGGAGCAGGCGGTCCAGGTCGTCGCCGTGGCGGGGGTGGCGGGCCACGCCGATCGACGTCGTGCGGTCGGCGATCGTGGCCGGGTCGCCGCGCTTGTCCGTCGTCACTATGTGCAGCTTGGCGATCGCGGTCCGGATGCGCTCGGCCGCGTCCCAGGTGGCTTCTTCGTCGATGTCCGGCAACAGAACGAGGAATTCCTCACCGCCGAATCGGCCGACCAAGTCGGTGGGTCTCGTCACTTCGTCGAGGGTTTGCGCAACCGTGCGGAGCACGTCGTCACCCGCCGGATGTCCATAGGTGTCGTTAATCCACTTGAAGTGGTCCAGATCGACCATCAGGAGTGCCAGTTGATCACCCGATCGGGCGGTCCGTTCGAGCGCCCGCTCCGCCGACTCCGACCAGCCGCGCATGTTGAGAATGCCCGTTTTCGGGTCCGTCCGGACGTCGTTCTGGAGCTGATCGAGTTCTGCGAGCCGATTGAAGACCACGGTGGCCACCGCCATCACGACGACCATCGGCGGGACGACGGCGAGCAGGATCGCGGTCACCGCGCCGAGCCCGATGGTGACCGCTTCGAGGAGGTTGTCGGCCGGGCTGCCCAGGACGTTACGCAGGGTCGGCTCGGAGGAGAGCCCGAGCGCCAGTGCGCCGCCGACGTAGAGGATTTGGATCGCTTCGTAGACGACACCGGTGAGCACGATGGTGCCCGCCTCGTGCCAGAAGCCGCCCCAGCCGGGCTGCCCGAGCAGGTGCGGCCCGAGCGACACGTACGTCAGGTGCGCGACCGCGCCGGCCAGGCCGTGGGTGATCGAGGAGAAAATGAAGTTGTGCGCCGGCCTGCGCGCGATGAACCAGTGCTGCAGCCGGATCAGGAAAACGACGAGCAGGGTCAGCGGCACCGGCAGGATCAACGCGGCGGAAAACGTCCAGACGGCAGTCAGGTCGATCAGGACTTTTTTGGTCCGGTTGCGCCGCCGCTCCTCCTGCCGCTGGGTCAGTTGAATGTGGACGGTCGCGCCGCCCGCGAGGATCCCGAAATTGATCCAGTCGCGATTGCCGGGCACCGCGGAATGGGCGAAAGAAAGCGCGAGCACGGCGATCGCGGCGGCTTCGAGGCCGAGCATGAAGACGATCAGCACCGGCGGGCGGCGCCAGAGCGCCCAGTTGCGGGGCCGGTAGGGGTGGTCGCGCCCGGCCGGACCGCCTGGCCCTTCGGCGTGCGCGGTCACCGGCGGGTGCGCGGCCGGTCCCCGCGCCCGCCGGGCGGCCGCCCCGCCGGCGGCGGCCGGGTCGTCGTCTGGTCCGGGATGCAATTGGTCACCTCCTTTCCAGCCTAGCCCGGGACTTGAGTAATCTCATCGGTACCTGTCAGAGTGTTGACGCATTCCGTGGCCGGGTATCATCCTTCACCAACAGAACCCCGCGTTCGTGGTCGAACCGACCGTCGAACGCGGCTCAATCGCTTGTTCATGCTTCGCTTGACGGAGGTGGCGACCCGATGTCGAACCGCGACGGCTGACTCGGACGCGAATTGCTCGCCGTCCCCAGCTGAATGTCATTCATGATCTTGCCCTGCACGGAGAGGTGACGACCGATGTCGAACCGTGACGGCTGAATCCCGTGGAAAAACCGTTCATGACGACCCCGGCTCCGGTGCCGCACTCCCGACCCGGCGCCAGGACAACGCGACCGGGACGGCCACGAGCAGTCCCACCGCCCCCGCGAGCGCAATGGTCGCGTTCGCCGAACCGAGCGCCTGCGCGACCAGCCCGCCGGCCCCCACCCCCAGGCCCTGCGCGACCCGCAGCCCCGTCCGGTAGAGCCCGCCGGCGCTGCCCCGGATGTCGTTGGGCACCCACGTGATGAACGTGGCCGTAACCGTGATGACGTACGCGCCGGTCGCCCCGGCCAGCGCGAGCAGGACCAGCGCGACCGCCAGGTTCGGCTTCAGCGCGAAGGCCGCGAGCGCGGCCAGCGGCAGGGCGGCCAGCAGGCCCAGCAGCTTGCGGCGGTGTTCCGTCGAGACGAACCGCGACAGCAGGAACGTCCCGACGACGAAACCCAGCGGATCGGCGGCCAGCAGCCAGCCGACCGCCTGGTCGCCCGCGCCCAGCTGGGCGGCGAGCGGCGCGGCGAGGCCCTCCGGGATCACCGCGAGCCCGACGAGCCAGGACAGGTAGAGCAGCACCCGCAGCCGTTCGTCGCCGAAAACCTGCCGGACGGCGCCGAACCACGGGGCACCCCCGGCCCCGGCGGCCGGGCGCCGCAGCACCAGCAGCCGCACGGCGACGGTGGCGATCACGAACGTGACCGCGTCGATGGCCAGCGCCCACGACGTCCCGATGCTCGTCACGAGCAGGCCGCCGGCGGCCAGGCCCGCCAGCATCGCGGTGTTGTTCGTGATCCCGCGCAGGTCCTGGCTCTGCAGGTAGACGTCGTCGTCGGCGAAGATCTCCCGGCCCAGCGCGTTCTGCGCCGCGTTGCACGGCGCGTTCGCCAGCCGGGCGAAGACGAAGAGGACGAACAGCCAGCCCATCGGCATCCCGGGCACGGCCATCAGCCCGATCAGCACCGCCTGCGCGAACGAGCCGGTCGCCAGCACCGCGCGCCGCGGGTACCGGTCGGCGAGCTGGGAGAGGCCGAGGCCGCCGGCGAGCGCGGGCAGGAACGTCAGGGAGTAGACGACCGCCGAGAGCAGCGGCGACCCGGTCCGGTCGAAGATCAGGATGGCCAGCGCGACGATGGTCAGCTGGTCGCCGAGCATCGACTGCGTCTCGGCGAACCACAGCGCGCGGAACTCCCGGTTGGCCAGGACGGCCCGCAGCCGGGGTGTCGCGCGCGTCGTCACCTCGTCACCACCGTCCCCCGATCGAGTGAACATGGACCGTCCGCATTGTGCCTCGTCAGTGACGGCCCCGTCCGGTGGAGTCACGGTCCACCACCGGAAAGCACTGACAGTATGCCGCCGGTCACGCGCCGGTGTCACCGGAGCGGCCGCCAGTCACCCCCTCGTGACCGGCCCGCGAGTACCTCCGGGCTGATCGAACCGGGCTCGCTCGGCGCAGGGCGGCGGCCGCTCGTCGTGGCGCCGATGCCGGGTTGGACCGAATGGGCGAAGACTGGACACAGAGCCGGCCGGGGTGGACGGACCGCGCGCCGCCGGCGCCGCAGATCGGGGAGAAGCGATGGACGGGTTGATGCAGGGCAAGGCGGTCGTGGTGACCGGGGCCGGGCGGGGACTGGGCGAGGCGTTCGCGGTGCACGTCGGGCGGGCGGGCGGGGCGGTGGTCGTCAACGACGTCGACGCGGAGCTGGCGGCGCGGACGGCGGAGACCATCCGGGCGCACGGCGGCCGCGCCGTCGCGAGCGGGCACAGCGTCGCCGACGCGGGCGAGGCGCAGGAGATCGTCGACCTGTGCGTCAAGGAGTTCGGCGGGATCGACGGGCTGGTCAACAACGCCGGCCTGAACTACGAGGCCCTGCCCTGGGAGGACGACGCCGAGCAGGCGCGGGAGCTGGTCGCGGTCAACGTCCTCGGCGTGGTGAACACCGGGCTGGCCGCGATCAAGGCGATGGTCGACGCGGGCACCGGCGGCTCGATCGTCAACATCTCCTCGGGCGCTTCGCTCGGACAGCGCAAGCTCGGCGTGTACGCGGCGAGCAAGGGTGCGGTCGCGTCCCTGACCTACTCGTGGGCGCTCGACCTCGAGGACGTCGGGATCCGCGTCAACGCCGTCTGCCCGCTGGCGCACACGCGCATGGTGTGGAAGTCCGAGCGGTCCCTGCGCGCCTGCCCGCCGGACCGCACGCCGGCGCGGATCGCGCCGGTCGTGCTGTTCCTGCTCGGCGCCGGTTCGGACGGCATCACCGGGCAGATGATCCGGTGCAACGGCCCGCAGCTGCACGTGATGGGCCAGCCGTTCCTCAAGCAGCCGATCCTCGAGCGCCCGGTGTGGGACACCGAGACCGTGCAGAAGGCGTTCGACGAGGTGTTCTCCGCCCACCTGGAGAACTACGGCCTGGAGAAGCGCGTCCCGCCGCGCCTGCGCAAGTGGACGGACACCTCCCCCCGCACCGCCTGACCCGAACGCCCCAATGTGGCGTTGGTTGCGTCCAACGCACCCAATGTGGCGTTCGGTGCGTTGGACGCACCGAACGCCACATTGGGGCGCTTGGGGCTACGCGCCGGCGGCCGGCTCGGGGTCGCGGACCGCGGCGTAGAGGGCTTCGATGTCGGCCGAGTAGCGGTCGTTGATGACCCGGCGCTTGAGCTTGAGCGTCGGGGTCAGCTCGCCGGATTCGGGCGTCCACGTCTTCGGGAGCACGTGGTAGCGCTTGATCTGCTCGATCCGCGCGAGCCGGCTGTTCGCCGACTCGACCGCGCGCTCGAGCTCCGCGCGGACCGCCGGGTGCGTCGCCAGCTCGTCCGGGGCCGCCTCGACGCCGTTGGCCGCGGCCCAGCCGGGGGCGATCTCGTCGTCGATGACGATCAGGGCCGTCACGTACGGACGGTCGTCGCCGACCGCGACCGCCTGGCCGATCAGCGGGTGCTCCTTGAGCAGGCCCTCGATGCGGGTCGGCGCGATGTTCTTGCCGCTCGAGGTGATGATCAGTTCCTTCTTGCGGTCGGTGATCGTCACGAAGCCGTCTTCGTCGATCGTGCCGATGTCGCCGGTCGCGTACCAGCCGTCGGCGTCGGTGGCGTCGGCGATCGTGCCGTCCTCCTGGAGGTAGCCGAGGAACACGATCGGGCCGCGGACCAGCAGTTCGCCGTCTTCGGCGACCTTCACCTCGACGCCGTCGAGGGGCTTGCCGACGGTGCCCGCGCGGAAGTCCGAACCGGAGTTCGACGTCGCCGCGCCGGTCGTCTCGGACAGGCCCCAGACCTCGCAGATCTCGATGCCGAGGCCGGCGATGAAGTAGATGATCTCCACCGGGAGGGCGGCCGCCCCGCTGGAGGCGACGAGCACCTTGTCCAGCCCGAGCAGCGCGCGCACCGGGGCCAGGGCGGCCTCGTCGGTCTGCCGGATCTTTTCGGCCAGCTCCGCGGGCACCGGCTTCCCGGCGCTGCGCAGTTTGTAGCCCTGCTGCAGCAGCTCGTTCGCCTGCAGCAGCGCGGTGCGCCGGTCCTCCGGCACGCCGGCGAGCATGTTCTTGAGCCCGGCGACCATCTTCTCCCACACGCGCGGGACGCCGAAGAAGCTCTGCGGGTGCACCTGGCCGAGCGCGCCGACGACGCCGGACGGGTCGGCGAGGGTGTGCACGTGCCCGGCCCAGACGATCGGCAGGTAGATCGACAGCTCGCGCTCGGCGATGTGCGCGAGCGGGAGGTACGCGATGTTCGTCGCGTGCATCGGCGGGTGGTGCAGTTCGGTGACCGCGTACGCCTGGTGGATCGCGTTGCGGTGGGAAAGGACGACGCCCTTGGGGTCACCGGTGGTACCGGAGGTGTAGATCATGGACAGCGGGTCGTCCGGCTTGATCTCCGGCCACGACCGTTCGAACGCCTCCGGGTCGTCGGCAAGCGCTTCCCGGCCCCGGGCGCGGAGCTCGGCGAAGGAGAGGAAGCGGTCGTCGCCTTCGGGGATCGCGGCCTCGTCCAGCACGACGATGTGCCGCAGCGCCGGGAGGTCGTCGAGCACCGGGCGCCAGCGCGCCAGCTCGTTCTCGCCGCCGAGCACCACGACCGGCGCCGCGCTGTGCCTCGCGACGAACCGGATCTGGTCCGGGCTGAGGGTGGCGTAGGCCGTGCAGGGGATGGTGGCCAGGTGCGTCGCGGCGAGGTCGGCGACGATGTGGTCCGGACAGCCGGGCGCCATGATCAGCAGCCGGTCGCGCGGGGCGAGCCCGAGCCCGGCCAGCCCGCGGGAGACCTCGGCGATGGCGGTGCGGAACTCCCGCCAGCTCAGCGTCGGGTGCCCTTCGATGTCGAGCGAGGTGATCGCCGGCAGGTCCGGGTAGTCGACCGCGTTGCGGTGCAGCAGCCGCGGGATCGTCTGGCCTTCGGTCTGCTCGGCGACGGACGGGGTGGTCAACGCTGGCCTCCTCGAAAGCTGCGGATGGCCACACTGTAGGGGCTCCCGGCTCGGGTGGATAGAGAATCGCGGCCACGTCAAGCGTCGCCGGGGAAACGGACATAGCGGTCAGGCCCCCACGAGTGTCCACTGTGTACACGGGCGGCCGCGCGCGATCCGCGCTTCAATGAAGGGGCCACGGACGCCAGGGGGGAACCGATGACGCGGTCTGCTCGTGAACTGCTCGTGAAGATCCAGGCCGAACTCGCGCCGCGCGACGGCGACAACCGGCTCGTCCCGCTGATCACCGCCGGCCGGGCGCCGCGCGCGGTGTTCGCCGCGCTCGCCGCCGAGGAGAAGCTGATCACCTCGAGCGACTGGCGGAGCTTCCACGCCTTGGCCGCGCGGGCCGACGAACCGGACGCGCGCACCTTCTTCGGCGGGCTCGCGCCGGGCGAGCAGCAGGCGAACGGGATGCTGGACGCGTTGCTGGCGGCGACTGGTCCGGACCATGGGAAAGAACGGCCGCGCGCGGGCTGCCAGGCGTACCCGGCCTACGTCGCCTGGCTCGCGCTGAACGGCGAGTCGTCGGCGACCGCGGCGGGGATCTTCGCCAACTTCTCCGCCTTCGGCCGGTACTGCCGGGACGTCGCCGCCGGCATGCGCCGGCACTACGGCTTCACCGATGCGCAGTGCGCGTTCTTCGACTTTTTTGCCGCTGACGTCCCGGAAATAGAAGAACAAGCGCTGGCCGCGATCCAGGCGGGGCTCGACGCGCGGCGGCTCGACGAGCGCGAGGCGCACCGCTGCGCCCGGCTGTTCCAGAGCTACGAGCTGCTGTTCTGGAATACCCTCGCCGACGAGTTCCCGGGCTGACCGGGCCGGCGGCGCCGCGGAACCGGTTTCGGCGCGACGGCGGGTGATCGGCCGAGCGCGTATGCGGAATAACGGGAATTCCGCCCCGGCAGCCGATGAATCCGCGGCCTTCTTTGCCGATCCTGCGCATTCCGCTTTCCCGCGGCTGTCTACTCCGGACGAACGCGGTGTGCGGTGGTCCGCGCGGAGGTCCGTGATGTTTGTCACCGAACGATCCGGCGCTGTCGTACGTAGAGGGTGCCGGCCCGGACGCGCAGCGGAACCGGGAGCGCTTCCAGTACTCACATCCGTGCGGGGAACCGAAGTGGCCCTGCGATGAAAGTCACGACTTGCGGTGGTGGACTTTCGAAGCGCAGGCAGCAAGTGTGGACGGGTCACCGGTTCAAGATCACGTTCTCGCCACGGACTTGACGCGCCCTGGAGGGCTGCCTAACGTCGTCGCGGGCGAAGCAGACCACGGTGATGTTGATCCGGCTGGTCGGAATCCGGGTGCAGACCACCTCGGGCGACCCGAAACCATGTACTGCCGGAAGGAAAACGGACCCAGGTGAAGCAGATTTCTCTTCGACGCAACCGGGGATCCTCGATTCGGAAGCGCGTGCTCACGATCGCGCTGATCCCCAGTGTGGCCCTGCTGCTGGTCGGCGTGGCCCTCGCGGGCTACCTCATCTACGACGCGGTCACCGCTCGTGATTACACCAGCCGCATCCGGAACTCGGAAGCCCCCGCGATCCCGTTCTTCGCCGCGCTCCAGCAGGAGCGCCAGGCGACGCTGAGCCTGCTGGCCGGCCAGAGCAACCAGCGCGCCGTGCTCGCGGCCGTCCGCCCGAAGACGGACGCGACCGCCGCGAAGGAGATCGAGAACCTCCGCGACAACTTCGCCGACTACGACAACACCCCGCCGAGCGTGCAGAAGAACATCGCCACGTTCTTCGGGCTGTTCCAGCAGCTGCCGCAGACCCGGCAGGCGGTCGACAGCGGCCAGATGCAGATCAGCCAGGCGTTCACCTACTACAACCGGCTGTTCGACCAGTTCACCGACGGCGTCGCCGGGCTGGCGCAGAACGCCCGTGGTGCGCAGAACGCGTTCGACCGGCTGACCGCCATCCCGCTGTTCACCGCGGCCGACGCGATGCAGCGCAGTGACGCGCTCGCCGCCGCCGGGCTCGCCGCGGGCGGCCTCACGAACGACGACTTCCGCGCCTACGTCGGCCAGGTCGGTGCCTACCACGCCCAGCTCGACGCGTCGGCGCCGAAGATGATCCCCGACGTCAAGGCCAAGTACGACCAGCTGCTGGCCAGCCAGCCGTGGCAGACGGTGAACCAGGTCGAGACCGCGTTCCTGCGCGGCGACCTGTCGAAGCTGCCGGTGCCGCAGGACCAGTGGCGCGCGGCCGCCCGCCAGGTCGGCGACGCGCTGATGGGCATCTTCGTCCTGCAGAGCTCGAACGCCAGCCAGGCCGCGATCGACGACGCCGACTCGACGTTCACCGAGTCGCTGATCGCCGGTGTGATCGCCGTCCTGTTCGCGGTTTTCGTGGTCTTCGTCGCCGTCCGGCTGTCGAACCGGCTCATCGGCCGGCTGCACCGGCTGCGCGAGGACACCCTCGACGCGGCCGAGGTCCGGCTGCCCGAGCTGGTCGCCCGGGTCCAGGCGGGCGAGCCCGTCGACCTCGAAGAGGGCGGTCACTTCCTCGACCACGGCACCGACGAGATCGGCCAGGTCGCCGACGCGTTCAACAAGGCGCAGCAGACCGCCATCGCGGCCGCCATCGACGAGGCGAAGACCAAGGAGGGCACCAAGGCGGTGTTCCTCAACATCGCCCACCGCAGCCAGGTCATCGTGCACCGCCAGCTCAAGGTGCTCGACCAGGCCGAGCGCAAGCAGGAGGACCCGGAGCAGCTGGACACGCTGTTCCAGCTGGACCACCTCTCCACCCGCGCCCGCCGCAACGCCGAGAACCTGATCATCCTCGGCGGCGGCCAGCCGGGCCGCCAGTGGCGCAACCCGGTCGGGCTGGCCGAGCTGGTCCGCGGCGCGTCCGCCGAGACCGAAGACTTCGCGCGGGTCAAGACGGCGGTGCTGCCGCAGATCGCCATCCGCGGCCCGGTCGTCGGCGACCTCGTGCACCTGCTCGCCGAGCTGATCGACAACGCGACGTCGTTCTCGCCGCCGCAGTCGCGGGTCGAGATCCGCGGCAACGTGGTCGGCAAGGGTGTCGTGATCGAGGTCGAGGACCAGGGCCTCGGGCTCGAGCCGGACCAGACCGAAGAGATCAACGCGATGCTGGCCGACCCGCCGGACTTCGGGATCATGGCGCTGTCGGACGAGCCGCGCCTGGGCCTGTTCGTGGTCGCGCGGCTGGCCGCGCGGCACGGCATCCAGGTGCACCTGCGGGAGTCGGCCTACGGCGGCACCCGGGCCATCGTGCTGGTGCGCACCGACCTGCTGGCCCCGCTCGCCGAAAGCGAGCCGGAGCAGCCGATCACCCCGCCGAAGCCGGAGCTGGTGCCGAACCCGGTCGAGCCGGAGACCACGGCCGACGACGAGGTCGCGCCGCTCAAGCGGCCGGTGCGCCGCCCGGCCCGGCACCGCACCGAGCCGCCGGCCCCGCCCGTGACGGCGCCCGCCGCCGTGACGCCGACGCCGGTCCCGCCGGTCACCGTCCCGCCGCCCGCCCCGGCG
>NZ_PPHG01000012.1 GCF_002904295.1 Amycolatopsis sp. CA-128772 | reverse complement strand
GGCGCAGCAGCCGGTGTGGCCGCCGCAGGAGCCGCGGTCGGCGACGCCGGAAGGCCGGCCGCAGCAGCCGCGCCGCCCGGAAGCCCCCGGCCGCCCGCCGCTGCCGCAGCGGCGCCGCCAGCAGAACCTCGTGCCCCAGCTGCGGGAGGACAAGCCCGCACAGGAACGCGAAGAGGTCCGGCTGGACTCGCCGGAGGTCGCCCGCAGCAGGCTGTCCGCCTTCCAGCAGGGCACCCGGCGGGCCCGTGACGCAGAGTTTCCCGAGAACGACGACAGGTACGGAGAGCGCGAGTAATGGTCAACTCAGGCGCCCACGAGCTCGACTGGCTGCTGGACGACCTCGTCAAGCGGGTCGCCGGAGCGGACCGGGCGGTGGTGCTGTCCTCGGACGGCCTGCTCATCGGCCGGTCGGGCAACCTTTCCGAGGAGGACGCCGAACACCTGTCCGCGGTGGCTTCGGCGTTCCAGAGCCTGGCCCGCGGCACCGGGCGGCACTTCGGCGGCGGCAACGTCCGCCAGACGATGGTCGAGATGGACCACGCGTTCCTGTTCGTGACGGCGGCCGGGCGGGGCGCCTGCCTCGCCCTGCTGGCCCGTGAAGACGCGGACATGGGGCTGGTCGCGTACGAGATGAACCTGATGGTGAAGCGGGTCGGCCAGGTGCTCACCTCGGCCCCGCGGACCGCCGGCGCGCAGCCCACCGCGCCATGAGCGCACGGCACGAAGCCTGGTTCGACGACGAGGCCGGCCCGCTGGTCCGGTCCTACGCGGTCACGGGCGGCCGCACCCGCTCGGACACGCTCGGGCTCGACCTCATCACGCTCGTGGTCGCGCTGCGCACCGCGCACGAAGCGGGCATGCTCGAACCGGAGTACGCCCGCATCATCGCCCTCTGCCAGCGGCCGGTCTCGGTGGCCGAGGTGGCCGCCCGGGTCGATCTCCCGCTGCCCGTGGTGAAGGTGATGCTGAGCGACCTCATCGAGCAGAACCTGGTGCTGTTCCGTACCGCGGCACCGGTCCAGGAAACCCCCAACCGACACGTATTGCAGGCGGTTCTTGATGGCATCCGGAAACTCTGACCCCCGGCGGAACCTGACCGCGACCGCGGTCAAGGTACTCATCGCCGGCGGGTTCGGGGTCGGCAAGACCACGATGGTCGGCTCGGTGAGCGAAGTGCCGCCGCTGCGCACCGAAGAGGTCATCACGACCGCGTCCGAGGGGGTCGACGACCTGTCGGGCGTCGAGCAGAAGACGACCACGACGGTCGCGCTCGACTTCGGCCGCATCACGATCAACCCGGACCTGATCCTCTACCTGTTCGGCACGCCCGGGCAGGACCGGTTCTGGTTCATGTGGGACGAGCTGGCCGAAGGCGCCCTCGGCGCGGTCGTGCTGGCCGACACCCGACGGCTGGACAGCTGCTTCGCGGCGGTGGACTTCTTCGAGCGCCGCAACCTGCCCTTCGTCGTCGGCGTGAACTGCTTCGACGGCGCGTACCGCTACGGCACGGAGGAGGTCCGGCAGGCGCTCGACGTCGGCATGGACGTCCCGCTGCTGCTGTGCGACGCGCGCGAGCGCGAGTCGACGAAGCAGGTGCTGACCAGCCTGATGGAACACGTGATGGCGCGGTCCGACCTCGCGGCCGCCCAGGGCGGCTACTAGCCGGACCGCGCGTCCCCGGTCAGCGCTTGCGCAGGTTGTCGAGCGCGAAGCGGCCCGGGCCGATCGCGGCGAACAGCAGGAAGACCCACGCGTAGACCGCGGCGGGCTCGCCCATGTTCTGCAGCGGCAGCAGGCCCATCGGCGCGTGCACGGTGAAGTAGGCGTAGGCCATCACGCCCGACAGCAGGATCGCGGCGGGCCGGCTGGCGAGCCCGGCGAGCAGCAGCAGCGCGCCCACGAGCTCGAAGACGCTGCCCCACCAGCCGGGGAACGAGCCGAACGGGACGCCGCCGCCCTGGCCGTCGATCCCGCCGAAGAAGCCGAACCCCTGCAGGCCGTGGAAGCCGAACAGGAACGAGATCACGATCCGGCTCGCGCCGATCACGATGCCGGTGACGGCGGTCTTGGACTGGGTGGCCGTCTCGCGGGTGATGGTGGCGGTCATGGCGGGTTCCTTCCCCTGGGTTTCGCTTGCCTTCTGCCCACGCGTCGATCGGGTCCGGCGCGTTTCGACACCTCGCGGAAAAATCTTGGGAGACTTTCTCCATGGCGGGCAAACAGAGTGCCGGGCTCCTGCTCCACCGCGGCCGGGGCGACGACGTCGAGGTGCTGCTCGGGCACATGGGCGGGCCGTTCTGGGCGAAGAAGGACGCGGGCGCGTGGTCGCTGCCCAAGGGCGAGCTCGACCCGGACGAGTCCCCGGAGAAGGCGGCCCGGCGGGAGTTCGCGGAGGAGCTGGGGCTGCCGGCGCCCGACGGCGAGTACGTCGAGCTGGGCGTGGTGAAGCAGTCGGGCGGCAAGGTCGTCACGGCGTGGGCGGTCGAGGCCGACCTCGACCCGGCCGCGGTGGTGCCCGGGACGTTCACCATGGAGTGGCCGCCGCGCTCGGGCCGTCAGCAGGAGTTCCCCGAGGTGGACCGGGTCGAGTGGTTCTCGCTGGAGGCCGCCCGGGAGAAGCTGGTCAAGGGGCAGCTGCCGTTCCTGGACCGGCTGCGGGCGCTGGTCAGCGGCTGAGCAGCGCGTCCAGCGGCTTGGCGGTGAAGGACGGCAGCACGACGTCGGCGTGCCGGAAGTCGAGGCGTTCGGTGATCGCGTTGGGCACGGCGACGCAGGTCAGCCCGGCGGCCTTGGCGGAGGTGACGCCGTGCGGGGTGTCCTCGAAGGCGATGGTCTCGCTCGCGTCCGTTCCGAGTGCGTCGAGGGCGGCGAGGTAGAGGTCGGGGTCCGGTTTGGCTTTGTGGCGGTCCCCGGTGAGGACGGCGTCGAAGTAGTGGTCGATGCCGAGCCGTTCGAGGTGCGGGTTCACCCAGGCCCCGGACGAGCTGGAGGCGACGGCCAGCTTGAGGCCTTGGCGCTTGGCCGTTTCCAGGTAGCTCAGGACGCCTTCGCGCGGGCCGAGGTCTTCGAGGAGCTTCAGGACGCGGGCTTTCGTGATCGGCCGCAGGGCTTCGGGATCGATGTCCGGGGCGTGTTCGGCGAGCAGGGCGAACATGGCGGGCGTGGTGTGCTGCGTCCCGATGACGGCGTACCAGGCGGCCAGCGGCAGCTCGGTGCGGTGCTCGCGGAAGACCTCCTGCCACGACTGCAGGACGGCGGACTCGGTGTCGGCGAGCGTGCCGTCGAAGTCGAAGACCAGGGCGCGGGTGGGCACGCCTGCACCCTGCCCGGTGGGTGATCGTTCAGGCAAGGGAGTTGTGACGAGCCCGAAAGGCCTGGACGGCCGCTTCGCCGCGCAGGGCGAAGACGACCTCCTCGATCGGGCCGGGCTCGGCCGCGGAGACGGTGGTGAGCGCGATCTCCGCGGCCGACTCCATCGGCCACCGGTAGACACCGGTGGAGATGGCGGGGAAGGCGACGGTCCGGGCCCCGAGCTCCCGCGCGACCCGCAGGGCGTTGCGGTGGCAGTCGGCGAGGAGCTCGGAGCGGTCTTCGGAGGCCGACCACACCGGGCCGACGGTGTGCACGACCCACCGCGCGGGCAGGTTCCCGGCGGTGGTGGCGACGGCGTGGCCGGTCTTGAGGCCCTTCCCGTAGTGCCCGGCCCGCAGCTTCCGGCACGCGGCGAGGATCTCGGGACCGCCCTTGCGGTGGATGGCCCCGTCGACCCCACCGCCGCCGAGCAGCGAGGAGTTGGCGGCGTTGACGACGACGTCGACCTCGAGGGTGGTGATGTCGGCGTCGAGGATCCGGATGCGCATGCCGCCCATTCTCCGCTGCCCGGTCACGGGTGCACGGTCAGCCGGTACAGGCGCTCCCCGATCTTGTAGTACAGGCCGCCGAAGCGGTCGGCCGTCAGGTCCTCCATGCCCTTCGGGACCGTCAGCACGGTCCCCAGGGGAACCGTCAGGCGGATCGCAGGGTCAGGAGCGTGATCTCGCTGGGCGCGAAGATCCGGAACGGCGGACCCCAGAACCCCGTGCCGCGGCTGTTGTACAGCTGGGTCGGCCCGTGCCGGGTCAGGCCGGACAGCGTCGGCTGGTCGAACCGCACCAGGAGGTGGAACGGCCAGATCTGCCCGCCGTGCGTGTGCCCCGAGATCTGCAGGTCGACGTCGGCCGCACGGGCCTCGCGGACCTGCTTGGGCTGGTGCGCCAGCAGCACCACCGGGATGCCCTCGGGCCGGCCGGCCAGCGCCGCGGCCAGGTCGGGGCCGTGGCCCGGCAGGCCGGACGCCGTGCCGGTCGGGTCGTCGATGCCGGCGAACAGGATCCGGTCGCCGCCGCGCTCGAGCAGGGTCGAGCGGTTGTGCAGCGTGTCCCAGCCGAGGCCTTCCATGTGGTCGAGCCACGCCTGGGCCTCGCCGAAGTACTCGTGGTTGCCGGTGATGTAGAACCGCCCGAGCGCGGCCTGCACGCCGCCGAGCGGGTCGACCTGCTTGCGGCGCTTGGCCACCGCGCCGTCGGCGAGGTCGCCGGCGTGGCAGACGACGTCCGCCTCCAGCGCGTTGACCGCCGCGACGACCCGCTCCGACCACTTCGTCCGGTCGATCGGCCCGAAGTGGGTGTCGGTCAGCACGGCGACGCGCAGGCCGTCGAGCCCCGGCCCGAGCCGCGGGATGGCGACGTCGACCGCCTTCACCGGCGGCACGCGCATGGCGACGCGGTTGCCGTGCACGAGCAGCCCGGCGGCGATCAGCGCGGTCGCGCCCGCGACGATCCGCGACCGCAGCGGGTCGTCGACGCCGAGCAGCGCGACGCGCAGCACCAGGCTGAGAATCGACCAGCTGAACAGCACCCAGATCACGGCGAGCAGGGTGTCGCCGAGGCGGGCGGCGGCGTCGCTCTGGTGCCGGGAGTGGCCGCGGAACATCGCCACCGGCATCGTGACCAGGCCCAGCACGAACAGCGCCGTCCCGG
This sequence comes from Amycolatopsis sp. CA-128772, assembly GCF_002904295.1. Lineage (GTDB taxonomy): Bacteria > Actinomycetota > Actinomycetes > Mycobacteriales > Pseudonocardiaceae > Amycolatopsis. The sequence continues at coordinate 31,157 of NZ_PPHG01000012.1, read as the reverse complement.
CGATCGTGGCCGCGGTGCCCCAGTCCGGCGCGAGCACCAGCGTCCACCAGGGGACGGTGAACAGCAGGAGCACCGCCAGCAGCGGCACGACGACCAGTTGCCCTCTCATCGAACCAGGTTACAGCCCAACGGGCTGTTAGCGATTTCGCTACTCTGGGGAGGAGGACGGGAGGGGGACACGTGACCACGTTGCTGGAGCTGGCGTTCCCCGCCTTGACGAGCCCGGCCGCGCTGGTCGCCTTCGCCTCCCTGGCTGCCGCCAGCCTCCTGGTCGTGCTGCTCGCCGGCAGCACGCACCGCGGTGAGCTGGCGGTCTGGTCCTCGCCGGTGCGCAGCCGCGCCACGGCGTTGCGCCGCCGGGCCCGGCGCGCCGAGTCGATCCGGCTCCGCGACCCGGGCCGGCCGGGCCGCAGCCGCCCACGAGCACCCGGTTCCCGCAGCACGGCTGCGTAGAACCCGTTTCGACGCAGCCATTCCGCTCACCCCCACCCCTTCCACTCGTGCGGAGTGCTGCCCATGTCCGGCTTTCCCGACGTGCCCGTCGCCGGCGCGTACCACCTGATCCACTGGCTCACCGGTCCGCTGTCGCCGGCCTTGGCCATCGTCGTGTTCACCCTGCTCGTGCGGCTGCTGCTGCACCCGCTCGCCCGGTCGGCGGCTCGCGGCGAGCGCGCCCGGGCCACACTGCTGCCGAAGATCCGGGCCCTGCAGGAGAAGCACGGCCGCGACCGGGACCAGCTGGCCGCGGAGATGACGAAACTGCAGCAGGAGTCCGGGACGTCGTTGTTCGTCGGCTGCCTGCCGATGCTGCTGCAGCTGCCGTTCTTCACGGTCATGTACCGCCTGTTCACCACGGCCACGATCGGCGGCGAACCCAACTCGCTGCTCGGCGCGACCCTGTTCGGGACGCCGCTGGGCGCGCACGGCCTCGCCGGCAGCCCGCTCGTGTTCGTGATCGCCGCCGGGCTCGCCGTCGTGGCCTGGTTTTCGGTGCGGCAGCAGCCCGCCGCGGCCGGTGCGCCGGGCGGGAAGCTGCTGCGGCTGCTGCCCTACGGCACCGTGCTCGCGACGCTGGTCGTGCCGCAGGCGGCCGGGATCTACCTGGTCACCACCACGGCGTGGAGCGCGGCGGAGCGGGCGCTGCTACGACGCGGCTCGTGAGCGGCGCCAGTCCGCGACCGCCTCTTCGACGTCGACCAGCGCCACCGTGAGCGGCGGCCCGGTGTGGTGGTTGAGGTAGGCCTGGCGAATCCGCGTGTTGAGGTCCTCGACGAGCTCCCGCACCTGCCGCTCGGTCCGCTCCCCGGCGAGCCGGGCCGGCAGGTCCTGGACCTCCCGTTTGAGCGCGAGCGCGGGCGGCAGCAACGCCTTCGTGTCGTGCCCGCCCCTCTTGACTTCGCGGAGCACCCAGTCGGTCGCGGCGTCGTTGCCGGTGGGTTTCGGCAGCGGCTGCCCGGTGCCGGGCAGGTCGTCGAACTCACCGCGCTCCCGGGCGGCGTCGATCTGCCGGTCCACCCACCAGCGGAAGGACACCTTGGGCGGCTTGCGTGCGGTCATCGGTGACACCCCCTCCGTCCGGCTTCCAGGGTAATCTCCGATCGACAAGCGAGGGGACCGCATGACCGTCGAACGCAGTGGTGCCGAGGACGTGGACCGGACGCTCGCGTTGCTGTGGCGCGCCCGCGGCGGCCCGCCCGAACCGACCAGGGGCCGCCGCCCGACCCTGACGATCGAGCGGATCGTCGCGGCGGCGATCGCGGTCGCGGACGCCGACGGGCTCGCCGCGGCGTCGATGCACCGCGTCGCCAAGGAGCTGGGCGCGGGCACGATGACGCTGTACACGTACGTGCCGGGCAAGGCGGAGCTGGTGGACCTGATGGTCGACGACGTGCTGGTCGGGCGGCGCCTGCCCGGCCCGGGCGAACCCCGCCCCGGCGACTGGCGCGAGCAGGTGGCGCTGTACGCCGAGCGGACCCGGGAGGCGTACCGGGCGCACCCGTGGCTGTGCGAGGTGTCGCGGGTCCGGCCACCGCTCGGCCCGGGGCAGCTGGCGGGCCAGGAGTACCTGCTGTCGATCATGGACGAGCTGGGCCTGCCCCCGCGCCAGGCGGTCGCGGCGGCGAACGGGATCGGCACGTACGTCGACGCGAACGCGGCCCTGGACGCGGAGAACACGAGGCTGGAGCGCAGCACGGGCCAGTCGACCGAGGCGTGGTGGCACCAGCGGTCCTCGTTTTGGGAGAACTACTTCGTGGTCGACGCCCACCCGGCGATGAACCGCGTGTGGCTCGGCGGCGGGTTCGACCAGGGGGCGAAGGCGCAGGGCGACACGGCGTACGAGTTCGGCTTGAACCGGATGCTGGACGGGATCCAGGCGCTGGTCGGCTGACGCCTACCGCGGCCGTGCTCCGGAACAGCACGAACCGGCCGGGCTAGCGCCGGCTGCGCCACCTCGACCGGCGCCGCTCCTGGCGGGGCACCGACGGCTCCGCCGCGTCCCCGCGCAGGACCTCCCGGCACACCGGGTCGAACCGGCCCGGTTCCTCGATCATCGGGGCCGCCAGGACGACGTGGCCGCACACCGCCCGGAAGCGGCCCTCGTGGCGGCCCGTCGCGAACTCGTCCTCGGTGATCGCGTGCGTGTAGCCGTCGGTGTCGCAGCGGATGTGCACCAGGAACGGTTCCACCCGGCTCAGCCCGGCGCGCTGGTCGACGTCGTTTCGGTCGGGGTGCCCGCCGAGTCGGCCGGGGTGTCGGCCGCCGTCGTCGACGTGACCGGGGTGGTGCTGGTCGTCGGCGGGGGCGTGGAGGGCGTCGACGGCGGGGTCGACGGCGGGGTCGACGGTGCCGAGGTGGGCGTCGAGGACGAGGGCGAGGGCGACGTGGGGGTGGTCGAGGCCGGGGAAGTGGGCGTCGTCGTGGTCACCGGCAGGGAGCCCGGCGGCTGGGCGACCACCGGGGGTGCCGGCGGAGCCGGGACGCCGACCGGGGCGCCGGCCGCGGCGGCGTCCGGGGCGTCCGGGGCGCCGATCGGCACCTGGCTGTCGGGCAGCTGGGCCACCCCGCCGCGGTAGGCCGCCGCCCACGCCATCACCGTGTCCACATAGGACTGTGAGTTGTTGTAGCGGCGCACGGCGATCCGCTGGCCCGCGTCCGTCGAGAGGTCCAGGCCGCCCGAGCACAGGTAACGGGCCGTGGCCAGGGCTTCGTCGTAGATGTTGTTCGGGTTGGAGACGCCGTCGCCGTTGCCGTCCGAGGCGTAACCGCGCCAGGTCGACGGGATGAACTGCGTCGGGCCGACCGCGCGGTCCCACCGGGTGTCGCCGTCGTACTTGCCGCCGTCGGTGTCCGGGATCGCGGCGAACGCGCCGGCGCCGTTGAGCACCGGGCCCAGGATCGGCTCCAGGGTGTCGCCGTTGACGTTGACGTACCCACCGCGCGCGTGGTTCGACTCGATCCTGCCGATGCTCGCGATCAGCGCCCAGTCCAGGTGACAGCCCGGCTGCTCCTTGGCCAGGATGTCGGCCGCGTTCTTGTACGCCTTGAGCATGCTGCCCGGGATGCCGAGCGACCCGGAGATGCCCGCGGACCCGGCGCGCCCGCCCGGCACGACCAGCGGCTCGGGCAGCGGCGGCTGGGGCAGGCTGCCGTCGACGGCGATCGGCGGCATGACGATGTTCGGCTGCTGCAGCGGCGCGGCCTGGTTGGGCAGCAGGCCGCCGGCGCCGGTGTCGGCGACCACGACCGGCGCGGGCAGGCCCGTGGTCAGCGTGGGCAGCACGACGAGCGCCCCACCCGCGAGCGCGGCGGCGGTCCGGCGGACCGAACGCGTGCTCCTGCGACGTGGCCGGTGCTTGGGCATGGTCGTCCCCGCTTCCCTCGATCTGTCGCTGATCGCCTCACCCGATCGGCCTCACCCACCGGTACTGACCGGTAGGAGCAAGCTATCCGATGGAACCGAGCTTTGGCGAATGGCGCAGCAAAAACCCGTCCTCACGAAGAAGTTCGTCCGGATGGCACAAAACGTTAGGAGGGAATCTGTCAGATTCACCGGAACTTAACGCGCCTCTGCGGACAGTTTGTCCAGCAGGACACCGGGGACGGTGAGCCCGCGGTGCCGCACGTCCGAGGAAAACCGCCGGACGAGCGAATCCGACGGCGTCGCCGTGAACGTCACGACGTCCCGGTGCAGCGCGGGCTTCAGCCGCCGCAGCGCCCCCGCGAAGGTGCGCGTGAGCGCGGTGGTCGGGACCAGTGCCACGCCGAGTCCCGCCGCGGCGAGCTGGGCCGCCGTCGCCGCCTGTTTCGTCCGCATCACCGCCTCCAGCACCGCGCCGCGCCGGGCCGCCTCCTGGTCGAGCCAGCCGCCGAGACCATTGTCGCGGTGGTAGTGCACCACCGGGATGCCCGCGAGGGCGGCCATCGGGACCGCCGCGCGGGCGGCCAGGGGGTGGTCCACGGCCAGCGCCACGACGATCTCCTCGCGCCCCACCAGCTCGGCCGGCCCGGTCCAGCGGCTCGGCCGCGGCCCGACCGCGACGTCCGCTTCACCCGCCTCCAGGGCCCCGGCCAGCGCGTCGGCGCTCGTCGTCTCGGTCAGCGTGATCAGCACCCCGGGGCGGTGGCGGTGCCAGGCGCGCAGCACCGGGGCGAGCAGCCCGGCGGTCATCGTCTCCGCGCACGCGATCCGCAGGGTGCCTTCGCCGCCGCCGGCCACCGCGCGGCCGGTCCGGACCACCCGTTCGGCGGCGGCCAGGGCTGTCCGCGCGTCGGTGAGCACCGCCCGGCCCGCGGCGGTCGGGCGGACCCCGCGTGGCAGCCGCTCCAGTACCGGCGTCCCCAGTTCCCGCTCGAGCGCGCCGATCTGGTGCGACAGGGCGGGCTGCGACAGGTGCAGCCGCGCGGCCGCCTCGGTGATCGACCCGGCGTCGACGACCGCGACCAGGCACTCCAGCGCGCGCAGCGTAGGCATTCATCAATTCTATCGCAAGCATAGAAAACCCTCGGAGCGCGACGGGATTGTTCCCGGGCCGCGTGGCGCTGAACCCGGTGTGCGAGACGGAAGGAGCACGGAAATGTCGTTCGAGGGAAAGCGCCTGGTCGTCGTGGGCGGGAGTTCGGGGATCGCCCGGCGAATCGCCGTGGACGCGCACGCGGCGGGCGCCGAAGTCACCTGGGCGGGACGGAATCCCGCGCGCCTGGCGGAGCCGGGGGTCCGGACCGCATTCGCCGATCTCGGGGAAGAATCGTCGCTGAAAGCGCTTGCCGAAGAAGCCGGCGAAATCGACTACCTGGTCACGCTCGCGGCGGCCCCGGCGAACGGGCCGGTCGCGACGCTGGACCGGGACGCCGTCACGCGGGCCTTCGACGCCAAGGTGGTCGGCCCCCTGCTGCTGGCCAAGCACTTCGCCTCGCGATTCCGGGAAGGCGGGGCCATGGTGCTGTTCTCCGGCGTCGCCGCGTGGCGCCCGGCTCCGGAACGGGTGGTCATGGCGACGGCGAACGGGGCCGTCGCGTTCCTCGCGGAAGCGCTTGCGGTGGAGCTCGCGCCGGTCCGGGTCAACGCGATCTCCCCGGGCATCGTCGACTCCGGCGCGTGGGACCGGCTCGGCGAGGCGAAGGCCGGGTTCTTCCGCCGGACCGCCGAAGCGAACCCGGCGCGCCGGGTCGGCTCGCCCGCGGACGTCTCGGCGGCCACCCTCCAGGTGCTGGCGAACCCGTTCGTCACCGGCTCGGTGCTGCATGTGGACGGTGGCGGCCGGCTCGCCGGAAACCCTGGGTGAACAAGCCTTTACACGAAGCGGGACGATTCCTATGATCGGCCGTCCGGATGCGTGGCCGCGGGTCCGGACGGCCCGGGTGGAGGGTTTGATGGCACGGAGGGCTCCGCGCCCCGAGCGGGTGACCGTCGCCGAGCTGCTGGGCCGGTCCGGCGCTCCGCGCGACCGCTACCGCGACGAGGACACGCTCGTGTTCCCGCAGGCGCGCCACCGGGAAAAACCGCAGGCCTTGCGCTCGTTGTCGCGGCTGCGGGTGTTCTCCGTGGTGGCCGGGGCGCTGGCACTGACCGGCGGGGTCAGCGCGGCGGTGTCGATGCCGCCGGAGCGGACCGCGGGCGCGACCTGGCCGCCGGCCGGCCTGGAACCGCCGACGGTGGCGCTGGTGCCGCTGCCCGCGGACGTCGTCGTGCCGCCGGCCAAACCGGCTCCGAAAACCGTGGCGCCGACGCCGGAGCCCGACGACGTCACTTCGGCAGCCGACCGGCCGGAGTCGAATTCCGCGGTCGTTCCGGCCGCGCACCGCGGAAAGCTTGCGCGTGCGGTGCAGCTCGTGGACAGGGTGAAGGAAACGCCGAAACCGAAGCTGCCGCCGCAGGTGGCGCCGGTGCGCCACGAGATCCCGGACGTGCCGCTCTGGTCGCGTGGCCGCCCGGAACGGCCTGACTGGCAGGCGATGATGACGGCCGGCCGCCGGTCCGCGGGGCACCCCGCCGTCGGGCACCACGGCTGCGGCGGCGGCCGGCACCGCCGCTAGCCCTCAGCTGCCGAGCGGGATCTGGTACTGCATGAAGCCCTTGTCGAGCGCGACCTGGTCGTAGAGCCGCCGGGCGGTCGTGTTCGACGTCTGCGTGTGCCAGTAGACCCGGACGCACCCCCGCGCCCGGGCCCAGTCCGCGACGGCTTCGATCAGCGCGCGGCCCGCGCCACGTCCGCGGGCTTTCTCGTCGGTGTACAGGTCCTGCAGGTAGCAGACGTCGTCGGACGTCGTGCTCGGGTGGGTCAGGAAGTGGACGATGCCGACGAGTTCGCCGTCGAGCCGCGCACCCAGGGCGTGCAGCCGCTCGCCGCTCGCGAACTCGCGCCAGGCCCGGTCCATCCGTTCCGGCGCGAGCGTCCGGCCGTAGAACCTGTTGTAGCCGGCGAACAGGTTTTCCCAGCTCGCGCGGTCTTCTTCGGTCAGAACCCCGATGATGAGCACGGCGCCAGGCTAGTGCGAGGGGACACGCCCGGGACACAACTCGTCAGTAAGGTGACGAACCCGAAACGAATTCATAGAATCGGGGCCCGGTCGGCGAATTCCAGCGGAGGTTACTGATGGCGCGCACGGCACACCGTGCCAGTGGCAGACCTGTCACGGTGGGGGAGCTGATGCTGCGGCCGGATGTCCGTGGCCGGCGCCGCCCCGAAGACCTCGAAGTGCTCGAACTGGCCTACCGGATGCGCCGCCGGATCGGTCCGGAACCGGCCGTCCGGGTGCCCTCGCCCGGCGCTCGCGCGCTGGCCGTCGTCACCGGGCTCTGGCGGCGCAAACCGCGCTGACCGGCCGGTTCCAGCGCGCCGCGACCGCGAGTGCCGCGGCCGGCACCCGGTCCGGTGGCCCGTGGCGGAGCCGAGGAGTTCTCGCCGCCGTTGCTCTGCGCGCGCCCGAACCCCATGACCGGCTCCCTTCCGCGCACCAGTGCGTGGCCGGAACCGATGCTGCCCGGTCCCGGCCACGCGGCGGACGCGTCAGAAGGCGATCGTCGACGGCGGTTTCGGCCCGGCGACCCGGGCCTGCGGGGTGCCCGGCTCGACCGCCGCGCAGTGCGTGCCCCGGGCCGGGAGCTTGCCGGTGATCAGGTAGTCGTCGGTCGCCTGGGTCACGCACGAGCTGTGCTTGAAGTACGCGCCGTGGCCCCAGCCGTCGTAGGTGAGCAGCGTGCTGCCGCTCTGCCGGGCGGCGGTCTGCGACCACGCGTACGGTGTCGCCGGGTCGTGGCGGCTGCTCAGCATCAGCAGCGGCGGCGCGCCGTGCACCCGCAGCGGGTGCTGCGGGTTGCTCGTCGCGTTCGGCCAGCCGATGCAGCCGGTCACCGCCCGCCAGCCGAGCGAGTTGACCTTGACGTCCGGCGCGAAGGCCGCGGCCGCCCGGCGGTCGGTCTCGAGTTCGGCGAAGCTGTGCACGGGCAGGCGCCAGTCGTCGCAGAACACGCTCTGGAACACGGTGTTGACCGGGATGTCGTCACGCAGTTTCGCCGCCGCGGCCGCGGTGCCGTCCACGAACGACTCGAGCACGGTCGCGAGCCGGTCCCAGCCGGGGCCGTAGAAGCTGCCCTGGATGATGGACGCGAGGTCCAGCGGCGTGATCGCTTCGCCGCTGTGCGGGTCCTTCAGTTCCCCGCGCGCGGCCTTGTCCTGCAGCTCGCGGGTCAGCGCGGAGACGTCCCGGCCGTGCAGCGCGCAACTCGGCGTCCGGTCGCACCAGGCGGCGAACTCGCGGAACTCCGCCTGCACCGACTGCGTCTCGCTGTGGAGGAACTCCCACGCCGTGTACTGCGAGTGGTCCATGTTGCTGTCCAGCACGAGCGCGCGGACCTTGTCCGGGAACAGCTCCGCGTACTGCTGGCCCATCAGCGTGCCGTAGGAGACGCCGTAGTAGGTCAGCTTCGGTTCGCCGAGCGCGGCGCGGATGGCGTCCATGTCCCGCGCGACGCTTTTCGTGCCGGCGAACTGCGCCAGCGGCCCGGTGATCCGGTTGCAGCTCTCGCCGAGCTTCCGGTTGTACTGCGCGAGCTGGTCGAATTCGGCCTGGTTGCGCGGGACCTGCGGGTGGTCGGCGATCAGTTCGGCGAGCCCGCAGGCGATGTGGGCGCTGTCGCCGACGCCCCGCGGGTCGAACCCGACGGTGTCGAAGCGTTTCGTGATTTCGGCCGACAGGGACCAGCCGCCCTTGACCTCGCCGGCGCCCGCGCCGCCGGGGCCGCCCGGGTCCATCAGGATCGAGCCGATCCGGGCCTGCGGGTCGGTGGCCGTGCGCCGGGCGAGCGCGATGGTCGTGGTGCCCCCGTCCGGGTGAGCCCAGTCGAGTGGCACGGTCACCGTGCCGCAGTCGACGCCGGGCGCGTCGGCGCACGGCCGCCAGTCGACGGTTCCCGCGGCCGAAGCGGGGGCCGCCGTCAGCAGGCTGCCCAGTACCGCGGTGACGGCCGCGGCCGTCAGCAATCGTTGGTTGACCCCCGTCATGTCAGCCCTTCCCCTCACCGACAGTGCACGACCGGCTCCAATTAATCACCGATCCGGTGATCACGCCAGCTTCCCAGGTGAATCAGGGCACGCTGGCCGATCCGGGCGCCCGTTCGGCTCGCCGGAGCCAGGCCGCGGCTCCCGCCCCCAGTGCGCAGAGGGCCGTCAACACGCCGAACGCCCAGCCGGACCCGGTCGCCGGGCCGGCCGTCAGGCCCTGGGACAGCACGATCACGCACAGCGCGCCGCCGAGAGCGCCGCCCACGCGCAGCACGGTGTTGACCAGCGCGGTGGCGTCGCCGAGTTCGACGGCGTCGACCGACGCGTACGCCGCCGTCGACGTGGGCATGATCGAAAGCCCAAGCCCGGCGCCGCGGACCAGGAGCAGCGTTTGGACCAGCCACATCGGCGCGTCCGGGCCCAGCCACGGGAGCGGCACGGTGCTCGCCGGCACCACCAGCGACCCGGTGAGCGAGACGGCGCCGCCGCCGTGGCGGTCGGTCAGCCGGCCGGCGGCGAACACGAACACCGCGGTGGCCGGCCCCATCGGGGCGAGCAGGACGCCGGCTTCGGCGGTCCCCGCGCCGAGCCGGAGCTGGAACCACAGCGGCAGCAGCAGGACGGCGCCGAACATCCCGGCGCCGCCGAGCAGCACGGACACCAGCGCCGCGCCCAGCACCGGCCGCGCGGCGAGCCGCAGCTGCAGCACCGGGTGGGGGACGCGCAGCGACCACCACGTGAACAATCCCATGGCGGCGGCGCCGATGCCGGCGAGCACGACGTCGAGCGAGCCGGGCGTGGCGAGCCCGGTGAGCGCATACACCAGCAACGGCAGGCCGAGCGACACCATGGCCAGGCCGCGCCAGTCCATCGGCGGCGGTGGCTGCCGGTCGCCGAGCGGCACGTACCGCAGCGCCAGGCCGAACGCGAGCAGTCCGATCGGGACGTTCAGCCAGAACAGCACCGGCCACGCGAAGTGCGCGAGCAGGAACCCGCCGACGCTCGGCCCGATCACCGGGGCCAGCCCGACCACGAGCGCCAGCGTGCCCATGGTGCGGCCCAGCCGTTCGGGGCCGACGGCCAGCCCGATCACCGTCTGCCCGGCCGTGACCATGACACCGGCGGCCATGCCCTGCACGGCGCGGACGCCGATCAGCGTGCCGGCGTCCGGGGCGAGCGCGCACGCCACCGACGTGACCAGGAACGCGGCCAGTGCGCCGAGCCACAGGCGGCCGGCGCCGAACCTGCGCCCGAGCCACGGCGTGAGCGGCAGGGCGGCCGACAAACCCAGCAGGTAGGCCGTCGCGACCCACTGGACGGCGACGAGCGTGACGTCGAGGCTGTCCCGCATCGGCTCGAGGCCGACGGCGACGATCGAGGCGTCCATGTTGCCGAGGAACCCGCCGAGGGCCATCACGCCGGAGGCGATCCAGACGGTGCGGGGAATCGGTGGTGCGGTGGTCATACCGGCGACGGCAGGAGTTCGACAAAGGTGGAGGTCAACGCCGGCGTGGCCGCCGTCCCGCCCGGTGGGACCGGCCGCGTTTCCCGCGGTGCGGCGATCGCGGTGGGGTCATTCGGCCGATCGGCGGACGGCCGCGCCGCGCCAGCCGCGGCCCGCGGCCAGGCCGCGGTAGTGCTCCAGCGCCGCCACGGATTCGGTGACCTGCTCGAAACTCGGGAGCGCGCGCACGTTGGCCACCAGCGTCATGTCCTTGCGGGGAATCTCGACGAAGCACACTTCGACGCCGGAGCGTTCGGCGTGCGCGGCCACGCGGGCCTGCCATTCGGGCAGATCGTCGTCGTCACCGAGCCATTCGTGCAGGTAGACGCACCACTTGCCGCGCAACAGCTCACCCGCGATGGCTTCCAGCCCGACCAGGTAGGGCTCGGTCACGCGGCCGGCCATGACCGTTCCCCGGAACACCAAGGCACTGCTTCCCTCCTGCCTCCCGGCGGCGACCCCTGACCGCCGGAAAGCGCTCTCTCGGCGTAGTCTCCCCACTTCCGCCGAGCAGCGCGAACCCCGGTGACCGATGCTTGAGCACCGGGGTTTCGCCAACCTACCGGTGGATTTGTTTCACAGCAACCGTTTCCCGAGATCACCGGGAAGCTCGTGCACAATCGGCGTGCGGATGCACGTGCCGATCACCGCAGGTGGGTGCGCAGGAGGTTGGGCTGCCCGCCGAAGTACGCGCTGTCGGCCACGTACAGCGTGTCACCGCGGACGGCGACCGACGTCGGGTTCGCCAGACCATCCGAAGTGGACAGGATCGTCCGGGTGCCGTCGCGCCCGACCGTGACGACCCGGTTTTCCTGGTTGACGGCCGCGACGACGGTGTCGCCGTGAAACGCGAAGTCGTCGACCGGGCCGAGCCCCGACGCGGCGACCCGGCCGGGCGCGCCGGTGAGCGGCAGCCGGACCAGCGTGCCGCGGTCCAGGTTGGACACCCACACCGCGTCGTCGTGGACCTGCACGCCGTTCGCCCCGAACCCGCTCACCGGGGCGAGCAGTTCGCCGGTGGCCCAGTCGGTGACCCGCCCGGTGCGCGGGGAGACGCGCCGGACGACCGAGCCGAACGAGTCGGCGACGAAGACGTCACCGCCGGCGGGATCCCGGGCGACGCCGTTCTGGAAGCCGGCCGGCGACAGGGCGGCCACCTGCACCGGCGCGCTCCCGGGCCGCACCCGGTAGAGGCCGGTCGCCGCCGTGCCGGTCGAAACGGCGACGTACAGGTCGCCGCCGGGAGCGCGCACGATCCCGCCGAGGAACAGCTTCTTGTGCACCACCGGGACGTCGCCGTCGGCGGGCACCGGGATCCGGGCGATGACGCGCACCCGGCCATCGGGCGTGACCCGGCCGATTTCGCCGGTGTAGGCGAAGGTGAGGTCGGCGGAGCCGTCGGGCTCCAGGGCGATGTTTTCCGGCTGCTGCCCGGCGGCGAGGTCGAGCGGGACGATCCTCGACGCCGCCTGGGCGGGCGCGGCCGGCAGGGCGAAAACGGCGGCCGCGGCCAGCGCGGCGCCGATCTGTCTGATACGCAAGGGAACTCCGGTTCCGGTCAGTGGCGGCGAAAAGAACTCCGGATCGCCGTGCTCCCGACCGTAGGCCCGGTGCGCGTGCCGCCGCCAATAGACCGGCTTGCCCTGGCCATCGGAAAACCGATGGCCGCGTTGCCCGAAGGGGCAGCGGAAGGTGCGGCCGAATGTGCCCCCGCCGCACCTCGACCCGGGTGCGACGGTCCTGTCACGCTGAGTGCATGCGCAAGCGGATGCACCCGGACCGGCCGGACCGCGAGGCGGTGCCGGCCCCGCGTACGTCGATCGCCGCGGTGCCCGCCGCCGTGCTGCGGCTGCAACAGGCAGCGGGCAACCGGGCGGTCACCGGGGTACTCCCGATCCAGCGTTACCGCTCGAAGAACGTGCCCGCCGACGAAGTCGCCGAGCGGGCGCGGCACGGCGGCCCCGATGCGTTGTCGGAGAAGAACCTGGCCGTCGCGTATGTGGCGGAGGCGGGTTCCACGGAGGCCCGGCCGCAGACACCGGTGTGGAGCAGCGGCACCCAGGACCCCGAGCAGCACGCCGAGCGCACCGCCGTCCGGAAGGCGCAGGAGAGCGGCGCCCAGCCGAAGGACCACCCAATGGACACCGACGTGAAGCGCATCGTCCGGGTGTACACCGAGCTGTCGCCGTGCGAGCCGTGCTTCCAGTGGCTGGTCGGACAGCTGCACGACCACACCGTCGTGCAGTGGACCGCACCGCCGCACAGCCAGACCCGGTGGGAGGCGCAGGTGCCCAACGCGTTGTGGCGCACCAGGGTGATCCTGCTCACCGAGCTCTACGGGTTGCGGAACCAGGCGGGGTCACCGGAGGCGGTGGCCGCGATCGAGGAAGCGCGGTCCGCGATCGTGAACGTCGTGCTGGCGCAGGACGAGTGGCGGCGTCATCGTTCGGACACCGAGGCTGCCGAAGCGGCGAAGCAGGTCGACGCCGGCTGGAACCTCGCGGTGGCGAAGGCGCGAGAGGCGGTGCGGCAGGGTGATCGTCCAGCGCCGCCGGTGCAGCAGCCGGTGCCGCAGAACGTTCTGCCGCCGGTGCAGCAGCCGGTGCCGCAGAACGTTCTGCCGCCGGTGCCCGTGGCGGTGCCGCAGCCCGTGCCTGTTCCGGTGCAGCAGCCGGTGCCGCAGAACGTCCCCGGGCCGGCTCGCGGGGGCAACCTGGACGCGTGGCTCGCCGGGGCCAACCCGGTCGCGGTGCTCACGAAGAACCCGGTCGCGCCGGTGCGGAAGGGCGGCGGCCTCGCCTCGCCCATCAAGAAGGCGGCGAAGGAGGAGGCGACGTGCCTGGACTGCGGCAAGCGGGTGACGGTCAACAAGACCGGCAGACTCCGGGCGCACAAGAGCGGGACGGGCGTGCAGTGCCGGGGCAGCAAGTACCGGCTTTTGTAGGCCGGCTCAGAGATCGCGGGCGAAGCAGCGTGAGAGCGGTTCGCCGCGGTAAGGCCCGTAGGCCTCGATCGGCTCGTAGCCTTCCCGCTGGTAGAAGCGGATGGCGTCCGGCTGGCCGGTACCGGTCTCCAGCAGCAGCCGGGTGATGCCGAGCTCCCGGGCGTGGTCTTCGAGCGCGCGCAACAGGGCGGCCGCGACGCCGGTCCCGCGCGCCGCCGGCTCGACGTACATGCGCTTGACCTCGCCCGAGCCGGGGCCGAGCAGCCGTAGTCCGCCACAGCCCACAGCGGCGCCGCCGGCGTCCCGGGCCACGAGGAACACGGCGACGGTGTCGGCGGTCGGGACGGCGCCGGGCTCGTGGTCGTCGGTGCCGTAGCGGGCGTCGAGCTCGGTCCGCTGGGCTTCGCGCAGCCGGACGGCGTCGGGATCGTCCCAGGTCACCGGGGTGATCGTCAGCGTGCAGTCAAGCATCAGGCGGCACTCCTTTTCCCGTAACGGTTGTTACCGTAGCAGCTGTTACGATTCCCGGGAAGGAGGTTCGATGCCCAAGCAGCGTGACGTCCAGGCTCAGCGGGACCTGCTGTCGAACGCGACCTGGCAGGTACTGGCGGAGAACGGCCTCCCGGGCCTGACGCTGCGCGCGGTCGCCGAGCGCGCCGGCTGCACGACCGGCCTGGTCATGCACGCGTTCCCGACCAAGAAGGCGCTGCTGCTGCACGCACGCGACCTGCTGTACGAACGCACGGCCCTCCGGGCGGACGCAGCCGAGGCGGCGAGCACCAACGCATCGGAGGCGCTCGCGGCGGTCCTCGGCCAGGCGATCGACATCCCCCACGGCCACCACGACGAGTCCCGCGTGTGGGTGGGTTTCCTGGCAGCCGCCCTGGCCGACGACGACCTCGCCGAACGCCACCGCGCGGCCAACCGCTCGTTCCTGGCCCGCATCCACCGGCTGGTGGCGGCGTGTTGTCCTGAGTGGACGGACGAGCGGCTGGAGCGGACGACGAAGAGCTTGGTGGCGCTGGTGGAGGGCCTGAACGTACTGGCCGCGGCGGACCCGCAGACGTACCCGGCGGGCCTGCAGCAGACGGCGTTGCGGGAGGCGCTGTCCGTCATGGCCTGCGAGCTACCAAGCAAGCCCGCGAGCTGATCAAGCGGCCGGGCCGAACCGGCGGCGGTAAGCGCTCGGACTGAGTCCCGTGTGACGTCGCAGCTGCAGCCGCAGGTTCGCCGCCGTGCCGAAGCCGCTGAGCGCCGCCACTCGGTCCAGCCGTAGCTCGCCCCGCTCGATCAGGCGGCAGGCCAGCGTCACGCGCTCCGTCGTCAGCCACGCCAACGGCGTCGTGCCCAGCTCGGCCCGGAACTTCCGGTGCAGCGTGGCCGGGCTCGTGGCCGCCCGGGTGGCCAGGTCTGTGACCGTGAGGGGCGTGTCCAGCCGCTCCAGGGCCCAGGCGAGGACCGGTGCCAGCGATGTCGATGGCACCGCCGGGACCGGGCGCGCGATGAACTGGCGCTGGCCGCCGTCGCGGTGGCCGGTGAACACCAGGCGGCGGCTCACCGCGTTGACCACCTCTGCTCCGTGGTCGCGGTGGATGATGTGCAACCCCAGATCGAGCGACGCCGCGCTGCCTGCCGCTGTCAGGACGTTGCCCTCGTCGATGAACAGCACGTCCGGTTCCCAGTACACCCTCGGGAACCGGGCGGCCAGCGAGGCCGCCCACTGCCAGTGGGTTGTCGCGCGGCGGCCGTCGAGGACGCCTGCCTCGGCCAAGGCGAGCGCTCCCGTGCAGAAGCTGACCAGGCGGGCTCCGCGGTCCGCCGCGCGGCGGACCGCTTCGATGATCGCCGGGTCCGTCGGGACGTCGGTGTCCGGGCGGGCCGGGACGATCAGGGTGTCCGCCGTGTCGGCCGCCTCGAGGCCGGCGACGCCCGACAGCGTGAACATGCCGAGGTTCATCCGCGCCGATGGCGTCGCCGAACAGAGCGTGAAGTCGTACCACGGGCGGTCGAGTTCGGGACGCCGCAAGCCGAACAGCTCCGTCGCCACGCCCAGCTCGAACGGGTTCGACTGCTCCGTGACGATCGCGGCCACCCGGTGCGAGAAATCTTGCGGCATGTGCGATTCCTAGCACTCGCGCGCCCGGAACACCAGGTCGAGCATGGGACGCATGAACCCGATCGACCTCAACGAAGTCCTCGCGAGCTTCGACGCCGCCTGGAGCCCGCGGATCGTCACCCGCGTCAACGACTACGACATCCGACTCGCCCGGTTCGACGGCGAGCACGTCTGGCACGTGCACGAAAACACCGACGAGTTCTTCCTCGTCCTGGACGGCGAGATCGAGATCGGCCTGCGCGACCCGGACGAACGCGTCGTCACGCTCGGCCGCGGGCAGGTCTTCGTGGTTCCGAAGGGAACGTTCCACAAGCCGTCGTCGAAGGCGGGCGCGAGCGTGCTGCTCGTCGAGCCGGCCGGGACGCTGAGCGTCGGCGACGAGCACGACGAGGTCCCCGGCCACGTCGACGTGACCACCGGACACCTCGTCTGACGTCGGCGCGCGGCCCGCCTTCCCCGGGGTGATGTCGTGCTGCCGCCGCCGTGTGCACCGGGCCGCGGTCTGGTTCGCCGAATCCGCTCATCCGCCGGCGGCAGGCCACCCACGGCTCGCCCTTTCACGGCCCGCCCTCCCTGGGGGCTGCCCCCGCCTCCAGCGTATCGGGGCACCCCGACGAAAACCGCGGGATCAGCCCGGCCGGCGCCCGAGTTGTCCACATCCCCGCCACCCTGTGCACAACCTGGGCAAACCCACCCCCGAACCCGGCTGACCTGCTGAGTCTTTGCTCGGAACGGCGTACTCTCAGCCGCATGAAACGGACATCGTTCGCGCAGTGGCCGTGCTCGATCGCGCGCACCATGGATCTGCTCGGTGACTGGTGGACGCCGCTGGTGCTGCGGGATGCCTTCTACGGCGTGCGGCGCTTCGACGAGTTCCAGCAGGCGCTCGGCATTGCGCGCAACACCCTCGCCGACCGGCTGAAGCGGCTGGTCGACGAGGGGTTGCTGGAAAAAGTCGCCTACCAGACCGAGCCGGTGCGCTACGACTACGTGCTCACCGAGAAGGGCCGCGACTTCTACCCGGTGCTGCTCGCGATGACCCGCTGGGGCGACAAGTGGCTCGCGACCGAGGCCGGGCCGCCGATCACCGTGCACCATCTCGCCTGCGGGCACGACACGCACGCCGAAATCGTCTGCGCGCAGTGCCGGGAACCGATGACGCCTCACGACACGCGGATGCGCCGCGGCCCCGGCTTCCCGCCCCGGCTGGCCCAGCGCCCGGACGTCGAGGAGCGCTTCGCTCGGCAAGAGTGATTGACAGAGTCAGTCTATCTACGCAACTATCGTGGTCAGACGAGAGAAGGGCGACCACGATGGAGTGGACCGGTGCGCGGTACGCCGACCTGCCGACGGCCGAGGTCTCGACCTGGATCGACGCCGCGCCCGAGGCCGTCTGGTCGCTCGTCTCGGACATCTCGCTGATGCCCGAGCTGAGCCCGGAACTCCAGTCCGTCGAGTGGTGCGAAGCCGGCCGCAAGTTCCGCGGCCGCAGCAAGCACGACGCGTTCGGCGAGTGGGAGACGACCTCCTACGTCGTGGAGTGCGAAGCGCCGCGCGTGTTCGCGTGGGCCGTGCAGGACCCCGACGAGCCCAGCGCCGTCTGGAAGTTCACCCTCGAGCCCGCCGACGGCGGCACCCGCCTGAGCCAGTGGATGCGGATGGGCCCCGGCCGGTCCGGGCTGTCGTTCGCCATCGACCGGATGCCGGAAAAGGAACAGAAGATCGTCTTCGTCCGGATGCGGGAGTTCGAGACGGCGATGCAGGGCAACCTCGCCGCGATCAAGGCCCGGGTCGAAAACCGGTGAAGACCGCGACCACCGTCGAGTTCTCGAAGGACACCCGCACGACGCTGGACTTCGTGCTGGAGGCGGAAAAGCTTGGCCTCGACGGCTGCTGGGTGGCGGAAGCCTGGGGCTCGGACGCGCCGTCCGCGCTCGGCTACCTCGCCGCCCGCACCGACCGGATCCGGCTCGGCTCCGGCATCATCCAGCTCGGCACCCGCACGCCGGTCGCGATCGCGCAGGCCGCGCTCACTCTCGCCGACCTGTCCGGCGGCCGGTTCGCGCTCGGCCTCGGGCCGTCCGGGCCGCAGGTCGTCGAAGGACTGCACGGCGTTCCGTTCGCCAAGCCGCTGACGCGGATGCGCGAGACCGTCGAGATCATCCGCCAGGCCTTCGCGGGGGAGAAGATCTCGTTCACCGGCCAGGCGTTCGAGATCCCGCTGCCGGGCGAAGCGCGCCCGATGCGGCTGTCCACCGCACCGAACCCGGACATCCCGATCTACCTGGCGACGCTGTCGCCGAAGCTCCTGGAGCTCACGGGCGAAGTCGCGGACGGCTGGCTGGGCACCAGCTTCGTCCCCGAAGGCGCCGACGCGTACTTCACCCACCTCGACGCCGGGCTCGCGAAGAGCGGCCGCCGGCGCGCGGACATCGACGTCTGTCAGGGCGCCGAAGTCGCCTTCGCGGACAACGAAGACGAGCTGCACACCCTGGTCGGCAGCCGCAAGAAGGAGCTGGCCTTCAGCCTCGGCGGGATGGGCTCGGCCGGCACGAACTTCTACAACAACGCCTACAGCCGCCAGGGCTGGGCCGACGTCGCCGCCGAGGTCCGCGAGCGCTGGCAGGCCGGGGACCGCGACGGCGCCGCCGCGCTCGTCACCGACGAAATGGTCCTCGGCACGACGTTGATCGGCACCGAAGAAATGGTGCGCGAACGCCTGCGCGTCTGGCGCGCCACCGGCATCGACACGGTCCGGCTGTACCCGGCCGGCGAAACGCTCGAAGCGCGGCTCAGCACCCTGGGCCGCGCCCTCGACCTGCTGTGAAGGGGAACGCCATGGGCGAGTGGCAGCGCACCGCGTGCAGCCTCTGCTACCTCAACTGCGGGCTGGAGGTGCAGCTCGACGGCCGGAAGATCACCCGCGTCCGCGGCGACAAGGCGCACCCGCGTTCCGGCGGCTACCTGTGCCAGAAGGCGCAACGCCTGACCTGGTACGGCGACCACGAGGACCGCCTCACGACGCCGTTGCGCCGCCGTCCCGACGGCACGCACGAGCCGATCGGCTGGGACACCGCGCTCACCGAGATCGCGGCCAAGCTGCACGCGATCCGCGACGCCGACACCGCGGCCGGCCGGCCCGGCTCGTTCGCCTACGTCGGCGGCGGTGGCCAGGGCAACCACTCCGGCGGCGCGTACGGCACTTCGCTGCTGAAGTGGATGAACTCGACGCGCCACTTCAACGCGCTGTCGCAGGAGAAGACCGGCGACTTCTGGGTCAACGGGCAGTTGTTCGGCTCGACGATCGTGCACACCGCCGAGGACGTCGAGCACTGCGACCTGCTGCTCGTGCTCGGCTGCAACCCCTGGCAGGCGCACGGGTTCAGCAACGCCCGGCAGGCGCTCAACACGCTCAAGAACGACCCGGACCGCCGGATGATCGTGATCGATCCGCGGCGCACCGAGACCGCCGAGCTGGCCGATCTGCACCTGCCGCTGCGCCCGGGCACCGACGCCTACCTGCTCGGCGCGATCCTGGCGCTGCTGCTCGAACGCGGCGGCGCGGACGAGCGGTTCCTCACCGAGCGCACCGAAGGGTTCGACGAGGTCGCCGCCGTGCTGGGGAAGGTGCCGGTGGACGCGTGGATCGCGCACGCCGAAGTGTCCCGGGTGGACGTCGAGCGCGCGGTCGAGCTGATCCTCGCGGCCGAGGCGATGACCGTGCGCGTCGAGCTGGGCATCCAGCAGGGGCGGCACTCGA
The DNA here is from genome assembly GCF_002904295.1 of Amycolatopsis sp. CA-128772. Classification (GTDB taxonomy): domain Bacteria; phylum Actinomycetota; class Actinomycetes; order Mycobacteriales; family Pseudonocardiaceae; genus Amycolatopsis. Next base: position 11,831 of record NZ_PPHG01000012.1, on the reverse strand, counting down.
CGCTCAACAGCTACCTCGAGAAGCTGCTGTACCTGCTCACCGGGCACTTCGGCCGCCGCGGCACGAACAACCTGCACTCGTGGCTGCTGCCGCTGTGGGGCGCGACGACCGGGCAGCGCTCGGAGATCACCGGCTTCGAGTACATCGGCGGCCTGCTGCCGGCCAACACCCTCGCCGAGGAGATCCTCAGCGACCACCCGAACCGCGTCCGGGCCCTCTGGGTGGAGTCGTCGAACCCGGCGAACACCTTCGCCGGGACGCGGGACGTCGAACGCGCGATCCGGGCGGCCGAGCTGTCCGTGGTCGTCGACGTCGCCTACACCGAGACGGCCGCGCTGGCCGACTACGTGCTGCCGGCGGCGTCCCAGCACGAGAAGTGGGAGTTCACGCTCTTCACCTTCGAGTGGCCGACGAACTACTTCCAGCTGCGGCGGCCGTTGCTGGACCCGCTGCCGGGCACGCTCGTCGAGGCCGAGATCTACGCGCGGCTCTTCGACGAGCTGGGTGTGCTGCCGCCGTCCGACGTCCTCGCGTCGCTGGCCGCCGGGCCGCGGGCGCAGCTGCAGGCCGGCCTCGGCGCCCTGGTCCAGGCGATGCCGGAGCGCGCGGCCATCCTCCCGGTGCTGCTCTACCGCACGCTGGGCGCGTCGCTGCCCGATGGTGCCGCGTCGATCGCGCCGCTTTGGGCGGGCTGCCACCGGGCGGCGAAGACGATGACCGTGCCGGTGCAACGCGCCCTCGGCAGCCCGGCGACCGGCCCGCGGCTCGGGGAAGAGCTCTTCGAGCGCGTCCTGGCCGGTCCGACGCCGTTTTCGGCGCACGAGCAGGACGAGGTGTGGAGCCTGCTGCGCCGCGAGCGCGTCCGGCTGGCCGTGCCGGAACTCTTGGACTGGCTGGCCGGGCTGGACCCGGCCGCCGAACGGCCCGATCCGGCGTACCCGTTTTCGCTGCTCAACGGCCAGCGGCGGGCGCACAACGCGAACCAGATCCTGCGCGACCCGCGCTGGCGCCGCACCGACCCGGACGGTGCCCTGCGCGCGCGTCCCGAAGAACTGGCGTCGATCGGCGCCGCGCCGGGCGACTGGGTGGCCGTCGTGACGGCGTCGGGGCGGGTGGTCGTGCGCGCCGAGGCCGACCCCGGGCTGCGGCCGGGCCAGCTCGCGCTGCCGCACGGCTACGGCATGGCCCACCCGGACGCCCACGGCCGCCGGGTGGTCAGCGGCCCGCGGATCAACCTCCTGACCGACGCCCTCGACCGCGACCCGATCGCCGGCACGCCGCACCACAAGGACGTCCCGGCGCGGCTGGAACCGGCGACCGAGCAGGAGCGGGCCCGGGCGGAGGCGGACAGCCTGCGCGTCCGCGAGACCGTCGCGAGTGGACAGTCAGGACGTTTCGCCGGTTTATAGTGGGACCTCGGACCGAAGGGGACCCATGCGCAAGATCGTCGCGAACCTGTTCATCTCGCTGGACGGCGTGGTCGAAGCACCGGACAAGTGGTCGTTGCGGTACTGGAGCGACGAAATCGGCCAGGCGGTCGGCAGCGGGATGGCCGCCGCCGACGCGATGCTGCTCGGCCGCGTCACCTACGAAGGGTTCGCCGAGGCGTGGCCCGGCCGGACCGTGGAGGACGACGAAGGCGCCGCGTTCATGAACAATGTCCGCAAATACGTGCTTTCGACGACGTTGCCGGAAGTCACCTGGAACAATTCGACCCTGCTGACCGGCGACCCGGCCGAGGCGGTCCGGGCGCTGAAGGCCGAGCAAGGGGGCGACATCATGACCAGCGGCAGCCCGACGGCGGTGCGGTGGCTGCTGGCCGAGGGCCTGGTCGACGAGCTGAACCTGGTGCTGTACCCGGTCGTCGTGGGCCGCGGCACGCGGCTGTTCCCGGAGGAGGGCCCGGCGTTCCCGCTGGAGCTGCGGAAGTCGGCGGCGTTCGGCAATGGCGTCGTCCAGCTGACCTACGCACCGGCGTGAGCGTCCGCTAGTTCACCTGGCGGGACTGCCCCTTCCAGAACGGCTCCCGCAGCTTGAACTTCTGGATCTTCCCCGTCGCCGTCCGGGGCAGCTCCTCCAGGAACTCCACCCGCTTCGGGCACTTGTACCCCGCCAGGTACCCGCGGCAGTGCCGGATCAGCTCCTCCGCCGTGACGTCCCCGTCCACCACGACCAGCGCAGTCACCAGCTCGCCCCACTTCTCGTCCGGGATGCCGATGACCGCGGCCTCGCGGATCGCCGGGTGGGAGTTGAGCGCGTCCTCCACCTCGATCGACGACACGTTCTCGCCGCCCGAGATGATCACGTCCTTCTTGCGGTCCGCGATCGTCAGGTAGCCGTCCTCGAACGCGCCGCCGTCGCCCGTGTGGAACCAGCCGCCGTCGGTGACCCGCGCGGTCTCCGCCGGGTTTTCCCAGTACCCGTCCAGGTTGTGGTTGGACTGCGCGAGCACCTCGCCGTCGGTGTCCACGGCGATCCGGACGCCCAGCGCCGGCGTGCCCGCGCGGCCCAGCAGCTTCGCCTGCTCGTGCGGGTCCAGGTCCGCCCACTCGCTGCGCATCCGGTTCACCGTCAGCAGCGGTGCGGTCTCGGTGAGCCCGTAGATCTGGATGAACTCCCAGCCCAGCTCGGCGCGGACCCGCTCGATCGTGCGCGTCGGCGGGGGCGCGCCGGCCACCACGATCCGGACGCGGTCGCGGCCCGGGATCTCGCCGTCCCAGCTCGCCGCGCCGTCCAGGGCCGCCGTCACCACCGCGGGTGCCGCGCACAGGATCGTCACGCCGTGCTCGTCGATCCGCCGCAGGATTTCCGTCCCGTCGACCTTCCGCAGCACGATGTGCCGGCCGCCCAGGCCGGTCACCGCGTACGGCATGCCCCAGCCGTTGCAGTGGAACATCGGCAGGGTGTGCAGCAGGACGTCGTGGTCGCTCAACGTCGTGTGCAGCCCGAACACCGCCGCGTTCAGCCAGATGTTGCGGTGGGTGAGCTGCACGCCCTTCGGCCGGGCCGTCGTGCCGGACGTGTAGTTGATCGTCGCCGTGGCCGACTCGTCGCCGTCCCACGGCCGCGGTGTCCCGCCGCCGCCCCAGATGGCCTCGTCGTCGCGGCCGAGGACGAAGACGTGCTTCGCCGTCACCGTGTCCAGCAGGTGCGCCAGCTCCGGGTCGACGATCAGCACCTCCGCCCCGGAGTGCTCCACTATGTACTCGGCTTCGGCCGCGGCGAGCCGGAAGTTCACCGGCACCAGGATCCGGCCCCAGCCGGACACGCCGAAGAACGACACGAGCAGCCGCGCGGCGTTGTGCGACACCATCGCGACGCGCCCGCCGGCCGGCACGCCCAGCGCGTCGAGGTTCGCGGCCTGCGCACGGGCCCGGCGCGCCACCTCGCGGTAGGTGAGCGAACCCCAGCTCGGCGCCGGCTGGTCCGGCTCGTCGACCACCGCGACGCGGTCCGGGTACACCGTTTCCGCGCGGTCCAGGAAGTCCCGCACACCCAGATCGAAGAACATTCCCCGATGATGACTCTTCCCGGGTGCTCGCACCAGTTCGATGTGGTTCGCTGGACCACGATGGACTTCGACACGGTGGCCGGCGAGCTCTACGGGGGCGACCTCGCGGAGTTCGTCGGCGCGCGCAACAAGGCGGCGAAGGCCGCGAAGGCCGAAGGGGACGCCGAACTTGCGAAGCGGATTCAGCAGCTGCGGAAGCCGACCACGGCCGCGGCGATCGTCAACGACCTGTCCCGGGCGGACCCGGACGAACTGCGTGAGCTGGCCGAACTCGGGGACGAGCTGCGGGACGCGCACACCCGCCTGGCCGGCGACGACCTCCGGGCGCTGACCCGCCGCCGCGGTGAGCTGGTGCGGCGGATCCTGCACGGGCTGCCGTCGATGAGCGATCCGGTGTCCCGCGAGGTCGAGGCGACCCTGGAGGCCGTCGCGGCCGACCCGGACACCGCCGCGCTGGCGCTGGCCGGGCGGCTGACGTCGGTGGCGCACCAGGACACGGACCAGTGGTTCAGCCTCGCCGCGAGCGTCCCGCCCGCCACCGGGAAGCGCCCGGCGAAGCTGGTGGACAAGGCCGAACCGGCGAAGCCGAAGCGGGATCACCGACGCGAAGAAGAGGAACGCGCGAAGGCCCGTGCGGAACGTGACCGCCTGCGCCGGGAAGCCGCCGAACGGGCGAAGGAGCGCGCGACGGCCGAACGCGACCTCGTCCGCACCGAACGCGCGGCCGAACAGGCCACCGCCCGCGTCGAAGACCTGCGTGAGCGGCTGGCGGAAGCCGAGGAACGCGCCGGGCGTGCGACGGCGGAGTTCGAGACGGCGAAGGCCGCCTTCGACGACGCCGACGCGGCCGCCACCGCCGCCCGGAAAGCCGCTGACGCCGCCGGCTGAGCCGTGCTCACCGGGCTATGCGGTTGAGGGATGGCCGTCGTCCGGATCGATCGGGTAGCGTGGCCACGTGCCCCGGATGGGCCGACACGCGGAGGTAGTGGCTAACCAGCCCCCTTGAGATCGACACGCATCGCCGACCTTGGCGGAGCTGTGCCCTTCTGTCGGCTCACGGGCCTTCGGTGACCCTGCACCGGAAAGGATCACCCAGCTTGATCATGCTCACCACGACCGGCGCCCGCACGGGCCGGAAACACCGGATTCCCCTGGGCGGCTTGGACATCGACGGCCGGCTGGTCGTCGTCGCGTCCGCGATGGGCGCGCCGAAGCACCCGGCCTGGTACCACAACATCCGGCAGAACCCCCTGGTCACGGTGGAAACCGAGACCGAGACGTTCGACGCGATGGCCGCCCTCCCGCCGGATCGCGACGAGCTGTTCGCGAAGGTCGTCGCGCGGGAGCCGGGGTTCGCGGACTACCAGGCGCGAACGACCCGGACCCTGCCCGTCGTCGAGCTGCACCGGTTCGACCCCGCGCGCCGCATGGGCGACTGGATCGTCGAGGTGCACGACTGGCTGCGTGCCGAGCTGAAGGAACTGCGCGCCGAGCTGGACTGCGGGACGCCGCGACGGCTGAGCACGCGGTGCGCTGGGTTCTGCACGGCGCTCACCAAGCACCACACCGGGGAAGGCGCGAACCTGTTCCCGCTGCTGGCCGAACGGTTCCCCGCCCTGGCGCCGACGCTGGCGAAGCTTGACGAAGAACACGTCGTGGTGGCCAAGCTGCAGGCGGACATCCAGCGGCTGGTGGACGAGGAACCCGACCCGGTCGTGCTGCGCGCGGAGTTCGACCGGCTCAGGTCCGAACTGGACAGTCACTTCGACTACGAGGAACGCACGCTCGTCGCGGCGCTGAACGCCCTGCTGCCCGCGCCCGGCTGATCAGAACAGCAGCCCGGCCAGCTGTTCCTGGTGCTTCAGCTCCACTTCGGGAGACGGGCCGAGCACCTGGACGGCCACGTGGTCGGCACCGGCGTCCACATGGGACCGAAGGCCCTTGACGACGGCTTCGGGCGTGCCGTGCAGGACGAGGTCGTCGATCAGGCGGTCGCTGCCGCCGTCGGCGACGTCGGCCTCGGTGTACCCGTGGCGCAGCAGGTTGTTCACGTAGTTGCTCAGGCTCAGGTACGGGTTCCGGACGTACGGGCGGCCGATGGCGCGGGCCGCCTCGGCGTCCTCGTCCAGAACCACTTTCTGCTCCGGCGCCAGCAGTTTGCCCGCGCCCAGGATCGACCGGGCGTGCCGCGTGTGGCCGGCCGGCACGAGGTACGGGTGCGCGCCCGCCGTGCGCTCGGCGGCCAGCTTCAGGACGCGGTCGCCGAGCGCGGCGAGGACCCGGGCTTCGGCCGGGACGCCGGCCGCGTCGAGCCGGTCGAGGTAGCCGGTGATCTTGGCGTACGGGCTCCGGTAGCCGGTGACGGCTTCCGGGTGCCCGACGCCGATGCCGAGCAGCAAGCGCTTTCCGTACCGGCCCGCGAGCCGGTGGTAGGACGCGGCGAGGGTTTCCGCCTCGTCGACCCACATGTTGACGATCGCCGTCGCCACCGTGACCCGCTCGGTCGAGGCGAGGACGTCCTCGACCAACGCGAGGTCGCCGACGGAGTTCCGGCCGGTGCCGAGCCACACCGTGCCGTAGCCGAGCGCGTCCGCCGCGATCGCCTGCTCCTTCCGGGCCGCGTCGTCGCGGTGCGGCGCCAGGAACAGGCCGAACTGATTCACTACATTTGTCATAGGCATCAATGTAGCAAATGTAGCGACGAGTGTCAGGCGGCCAGGCGGTGCAACCACTCGCGCAGCATCTGGCGCTCGGTGGTGGTCAGGGCGTCGGTATCGTCTTCGAGGGCAGTCGACAAAGCGACAGCGAGGGCGCCGACGGACGACCTCCCGGCGGCCCGGCCGGCGAGCAGCCCGGCCAGCACGGACTCCCTGACCTGCGTGGACATCGCCAGGTCGCGCCGGTCTTCCGGCTGGGCGATCAGGCTGAGCGTGACGCCGCTGTTGGCCGCCGCGAACTGGCGCGCGGCTTCCGCCGCCTCGACGCGCAGGCGGCCGTCGCGCGCCAGCGGCGTGAACAGCTCCAGCAGCATCGCTTCGGCGCTCGACGTCAGGTTGCACGGCACGCCCGGCTCGATCTGGCCGTAGAGCAGCACGTAGAACGCGGGGTGTGCCAGGCCGTACTCGACGTGCCGGTCCCAGCCCGCCCGGATCCGGTCCACCGGGTCGCCCTCCGGCGACGGCGCCTGGACGTACTGGGTGAAGCCGTAGTTGACGACGGCGTCGAGCAGGCCCTGCTTGCTGCCGAAGTGGTGGTACAGCGTCGGGGCCTGGACGCCGGCGCGCTCGCAGATCGCCCGCGTCGACACCGGCCCGTCGCCGGCTTCGTGCAGGAGCTGCCCGGCGGCCATGAGCAGGCGGTCGCGGGTGCTGGTGGCGTTGCTCGATCGTCCGGCCATGTAGCAATTGTAACGCCGGGTTATAGCGCCCGCCGTAGCCGCAGCTGGACGCGCCGGAGCCCGGCGAAGGCGGCCAGCACCTCCGGGTCCGTCGTGGCCGCGGCCGGGCGCACCGACCGGTAGCCGTCCACGAGGGCCTCCCGCAGCTCTTCGCGCTGGGGCAGGTGCGCGAGCGCGGCGCCGGCGACGGCCAGGTCGTACGCGTAGTGCCCGTACCCGCAGTCGTCGAAGTCGATGGCCCGCACCCGGCCGCGGTCGAACAGGTAGTTGTCCTGGCGCAGGTCGCCGTGCACCAGGCCGAAGACGTCGGCGCCGTACCCCAGCTCGGCCCGCACCGCGCGGACCCGGGCCACCGCCTCGCGGACCGCCTCGTCGCCGCCGGCCGAGGCGACGGCCCGCTCGACGACCGCCGCGGAGAAGCCGTCCACCTGCGTGCGCCCGAACTCGGTCAGGTCGTCGACGCGGCCGCGGTCGAGGCCGTTCATCCGGGCGCCGTGCCGGTGCAGCCGCGCGGTGAACGCTCCGACCGCGTACAGCTGCGGCGCGCCGAGGCGCTCGTCGGCGAACCGGCCGTCGACCCAGTGGCAGAGCACGCAGGTGCGGGGTTCGGGCACCGCCGGGTCGGCGACCACGGTGGCCAGCTCCCGCGCGCGCGTCGGTACCGGCCGTGGGACGACGAGGTCGGTCTCGCGGCCCAGCGTGGCGAGCCAGGCCAGCTCGGCGCGCACCTGCGCGACGCCGGGCCCGTCCGGCCGTTGCACCCGCAGCACGTACCGCCGTCCGTCCGCGCCGTCGACGCGGAACGACGTGTTGAGCCCGTGCGCCAGCGGCGTCAGGCGGGCCACCGGCACGGCGTAGGCGGTCAACGCCGCTTCGGCGAGGCGGCGCAGGCGTCGCGTGCGGCCGGCGCGGTCCAGCTCGGCGAACGGCCGGGAGTTCGCCTGGAAGTCGGCCATCGCCCAGGTGCTCAGCTGATCGACCGTTCCGGTTCGCGGGAGGGCGAGACGAGCTCGATCGCCGGCGTCGAGTGCCGCCCGCCGCCCAGCCGCTCCACGCCGCGCAGGCCCTCGGCCAGCCGCTCGACCTCGGTGTCCGGCCGCACCCCGAAGCGCATGAACTGGCTGGTCATGCCGATCTTGTTGCCGCACTGGCGCACCAGCAGGTGGTGCTCGGTCAGCAGGTAGTCGCACAGCTCGGCGCCGTCGACCGACGCGGGCAGCTTGACGAGCAGGAAGTTCGCCTGCGACGGGAACACCGTCAGCTCCGGGAACTGGCTCAGCTGCGCGTTCATCACGAACCGGTCGAGCGCGAGCTTCCGGAGGCTGTCCTCGTACTCCGCGCGGTGCTCGGCGAGCATGAAGATGACGGTTTCGGCGAGCGAGTTCAGGTTCCACTTCGGCAGCGCGGCCGACAGCTTGCGCGTCATGGCCGGGTTCGACACCTGGTAGCCGAAGCGGATCCCGTGCAGGCCGAAGTTCTTGCCGAGGCTCTTCAGCACGATCACGTTCGGCCGGACGACGGCCTCGGCGGCCACCGACGGGTTCCGCTCGACCTCGACGAAGTCGATGAACGACTCGTCGATGACCACCAGGTCGAGGTCCTCGAGGGCGTCCATGAACCGGAGCACCTCGCGGCGCGGCAGGTACCCGCCGTCGGGGTTGTTCGGGTTGCACAGCACCGCGACCCGGGAGCCGCGGCGCTTGATGAAGTCGAGGTACTCGTCGACGTGGAGCTCGAAGTCGTCCGCTTCCTTGAGCAGGAACATGTCGACGCGCTTGCCGGTCTCCATCGGCTGGTCGGTCCAGCGGCCGAAGGTCGGGATCGGCACCGCGACGCTGGCGTCGACCAGCAGCCGGTCGATCCAGGTGATCAGCTCGGTCGAGCCGTTGGCCAGGGAGATGGTCGACGGGTTGAGCTTCAGCACGCTCGCCAGCTGCGCGGTGATCGCGGCGGCGTCGCTCGGGTAGAACTTGAGGATCGTGCGGAGGTTTCGTTCCAGCTCGACGAACATGGCGTCGGTGGGGAAGTACGGGTTGCAGGGGATGCAGAAGTCCGCGAGGTCGTCCGCGTGCCGGCCCATCGCCCTGGCCACGGAAAAGAACGACGGGCTGTGGGCCTGGCCCGGCTGGAAAAGGCCGCTGGTGGTCATACCGTGCCGCACGCGTGGTCTCCGTCCGCCGCTTCACCGGCCCCTTGCCTTCCCGTGGGTGACACGTGCGAATCGGACGGCCGGTTCAATGCCGGACAGCGCGTAGACCCCGGTGCCCGCCAGCGCGACGGCGGCGAGCGCGGACAACGCCGTGAGCGGCAGCGGCGCGGCCAGCGGATCGATGCCGGTGAACGACTCGAAGCCGATCACAGCGGTGAGGACGGCGTCGGCGGCGACCGCGAGCCGGACGACGCGCATCCGGTGCGCTTCGGGCCAGGGCGTGAAGCGCAGGAGCCAGGCGAGCGCGGGCAGCACCAGGATCGCGTGCATGGCGACCGCGTGCAGCGGCTTCAGCGAGCCCGCGGTCGTGTAGGCCAGCTGCGGGTGGCCGCTGCGCGAGGCGACGACGCCGCGCCCGATCATCACCGCGCCGGTGGCGAGGGCGACCAGCAGCACGACCAGGCCGGCGCGGATGGCCAGGCGCAGGCTGGGCGCGTCCGGGCCGGGCTCCACGAGCGCGGCCGCCGTGAAGCCGACGGCGGTCAGGATGATCACCGCGCCGCCCGCGGCGAGGGTCATCGAGACGGCCGTGTCGAACGGCGTCTCGAAGTCGAAGTGCGACGGCACCCCGCGCCACGCCTGCATGCTGACCAGCACGACTTCGGTGAGGCTCGCCGCGGTGAACGCGCCGAGCAGTGCGCTGCGCACCCGCGGGCGGAGGGTGAGGAACGACGTCGCCCAGGCGACCGACGCGAGCGTCAGCCCGAACGACAGGCCGAACGTGACGGCCTTGCGCAGCGACAGCGGGCCGAGCCACGAGCCGCCGGTGGCGATGAGCACGACGGCGTGCGCGAGGCCGCTGACGAACAGGACCGCGCCGACGGCGTAGGCGATCCGCTCGGCTCGCCGGCCGGCGTACCGGAATCGGGTGAACGGGTTCATACCCGGAGTTTCGTCCCGCGGCGGGGTGCGCCGCGTCGGCCCGGCGGCGACACCACGACGTACGACGGAGGGCGTACGGCAATCGGTGAGTATGTGGAAAAAGCCGTCGTAAAGGAATGGCAATTTTCTTGACGAAATTTTGGCGGGGCGCGTGTCCGGAGCCACTCGCCAGGCGGATGCGGTTCAGACGACGGCGTTCTACGCTGCAATCATGTACATCGCACTCTTGACCTACACGGCGCCCGAAACAGAGGTCGACTACGCACTCCCGGATCATTCGGACTGGTTGCGCAAACAATTCACGAAGGGACTTTTCCTCGTTTCCGGAAAGGGCAACGGCGCGGCCGACCAGGTGATCCTGACGCGGCCGGTGCTGCGCGGCAAGCTCGACGCCGTGCTCGCCAGCGACCCGTTCGTCATCCGGCGGCTCGCCCGCTACGAAGTCATCGAGTTCACCGCCACGCGCACCGCGCAGGAGCTGCTGGCGATCAACGAGGCCATCGCCTCTTGACCCGCCGTTTCGGGGGGGTGTCCCTATGTGGTTGTCAAGCCGCGGCGGGGACGGGAGCTGGCTCGGGGTGGCGGTAGTGGGTGCCGTTGCGGAGCATGGCGTAGAGGACGTCGCAGCGGCGGCGGGCCAGGCAGATCAGCGCAGCGTTGTGCTTCTTGCCCTCGGCTCGCTTGCGGTCGTAGTAGGCCCGGCTGGTCGGGTCCGACAGGGCAGCGAACGCGGCGAGGAAAAATGCCCGCTTGAGCTTGCGGTTGCCGGTCCGGGCCGGATGTTCGCCCTTGATGCTGGTGCCGGAGCTGCGGGTGACCGGGGCGATGCCGGCGTAGGCGGCCAGGTGCCCGGAGGAGGCGAAGTTGGAGGCGTCGCCGACCTCGAGCAGGATGCGGGCTGCGGTCCTGACGCCGATGCCGGGCATCGAGGTCAGGACCCCGGCAAGAGGGTGCGCATCGAGTATCCCCTCGACCTGCTCAGCAACCTGTTTCCGTTGCAGGAGAACTGTTTTGAGGCTGTCGGCCAGCCGAGGCAAGACCGTGTCCGCGGCGGCGGTGCCCGGAACGGTGACGGTCTGCTCGCCCAGCGCGGTCATGATCGCCTCGACCAGCCGCTCGCCGATGCGCGGAGCGTGGGCCTTGGCGATCGCGGTGAGCTTGCGGCGGCCGGCCTTGGCGATGCCGGCCGGGCCTCCGCAGCGAGACAGGATTTCCAGCACGGCCGGGTGGCTGATCCGCGGGCCGATGGCGTGTTCGAGGGCGGGGTGGATGCCGGTGAGCAGCCCGCGGATGCGGTTGCTGATCCGGGTGGCTTCGCCGGCCAGGTCATCGTCGAACCCGACCAGCACCTCCAGCTCCGCCAGCGCCTCATCGCCGACATCAACGGGCCGCAGCGTGTGCGGCAGGGAGCGGGCCGCGTCGGCGATGACGAACGCGTCGCGGGCGTCGGTCTTCGCCCGGCCGGGGTAGAGGTCGGCGATGCGGCGCATCGCCAGGCCGGGCAGGTAGGCGACCTGGTGCCCGGCGGCGCAGGCGACCGCGACCGGCAACGCGCCGATGGTGGCGGGCTGGTCGACCACGACCAGCAGCGTTCCGTGCGCGGCGAGCTTGTCGAACAGGGCCTTCAGTTTGGGTTCGGTGTTGGGCAGCGGCGCGTCGTGCAGCCGGTTGCCGTCCGGGTCGAGACCGACCGCGTGATGGGCGTCCTTGCCGACGTCCAGGCCGAGAAACACGCCGAAAGTGCTGCTCATCCACCATGCCGTTCGTTCGCCGCGAGTGGTCACCGGGTTGGGCATCGATGGCCGGCACCCACGCCTGCGACGAGACCTACC
>NZ_PPHG01000011.1 GCF_002904295.1 Amycolatopsis sp. CA-128772 | reverse complement strand
TGGTGTTCCCGAGTAGCAGCGAGCTCGTGGAATTTGCTGTGAATCTGCCGGGACCACCCGGTAAGCCTAAATACTTCCTGAAGACCGATAGCGGACGAGTACCGTGAGGGAAAGATGAAAAGTACCCCGGGAGGGGAGTGAAAGAGTACCTGAAACCGTGTGCCTACAAGCCGTCAGAGCCTACTTGTTGGGTGATGGCGTGCCTTTTGAAGAATGAGCCTGCGAGTTAGTGCTGCGTGGCGAGGTTAACCCGTGTGGGGTAGCCGTAGCGAAAGCGAGTCTGAATAGGGCGCCTATAGTCGCGTGGTCTAGACCCGAAGCGGAGTGATCTACCCATGGCCAGGGTGAAGCGACGGTAAGACGTCGTGGAGGCCCGAACCCACTTAGGTTGAAAACTGAGGGGATGAGCTGTGGGTAGGGGTGAAAGGCCAATCAAACTCCGTGATAGCTGGTTCTCCCCGAAATGCATTTAGGTGCAGCGTCGTATGTTTCTCCACGGGGGTAGAGCTACTGGATGGTCTAGGGGCCTTACCGGGTTACCGAAATCAACCAAACTCCGAATACCGTGGTGTTAGAGTACGGCAGTGAGACGGCGGGGGATAAGCTTCGTCGTCGAGAGGGAAACAGCCCAGAACACCAGCTAAGGCCCCTAAGTGTGTGCTCAGTGGGAAAGGATGTGGGATTGCCCAGACAACCAGGAGGTTGGCTTAGAAGCAGCCACCCTTGAAAGAGTGCGTAATAGCTCACTGGTCAAGTGGTCCTGCGCCGACAATGTAGCGGGGCTTAAGCACACCGCCGAAGCTGTGTCATTGACACATGTGATCCATGCGAGCCCTTGAGGTTTGTGTGTAGTCGTGTTGATGGGTAGGGGAGCGTCCTGCACCCAGGGAAGCCGTGGCGGAAGCTAGCGGTGGAGGGTGTGGGAGTGAGAATGCAGGCATGAGTAGCGAATGCAGAGTGAGAAACTCTGCCGCCGGATGACCAAGGGTTCCTGGGCCAGGCTAATCCGCCCAGGGTAAGTCGGGACCTAAGGCGAGGCCGACAGGCGTAGTCGATGGACAACGGGTTGATATTCCCGTACCCGAGCATGTGCGCCCATGACGAGGCGTTTGATACTAACCACCCAAAGCCATCGCTTGAAGCCTTCGGGTGGATGGTGGTGTGTGGAGCGTGGGACCTGATTTCGTAGTAGTCAAGCGATGGGGTGACGCAGGAAGGTAGCTCCGCCAGGCGATGGTTGTCCTGGTGTAAGCGTGTAGGCCGAGTGGTAGGCAAATCCGTCACTCGTGAAGGCTGAGACGTGATGCGTAGCCGTTTGAGGCGAAGTAGAGTGATCCTATGCTGCCGAGAAAAGCCTCTAGTGAGTGCATGCACGGCCCGTACCCCAAACCAACACAGGTGGTCAGGTAGAGAATACCAAGGCGATCGGGTGAACTGTGGTTAAGGAACTCGGCAAAATGCCCCCGTAACTTCGGGAGAAGGGGGGCCAAACATCCTGAAGCCCTTCGCGGGCTAGGGGTGGGTGGCCGCAGAGACCAGCGGAAAGCGACTGTTTACTAAAAACACAGGTCCATGCGAAGTCGCAAGACGATGTATATGGACTGACGCCTGCCCGGTGCTGGAACGTTAAGAGGACCGGTTAGCCAGCAATGGCGAAGCTGAGAATTTAAGCGCCAGTAAACGGCGGTGGTAACTATAACCATCCTAAGGTAGCGAAATTCCTTGTCGGGTAAGTTCCGACCTGCACGAATGGCGTAACGACTTTCCGGCTGTCTCAACCACAGGCCCGGCGAAATTGCACTACGAGTAAAGATGCTCGTTACGCGCGGCAGGACGGAAAGACCCCGGGACCTTTACTATAGTTTGGTATTGGTTTTCGGTTCGGCTTGTGTAGGATAGGTGGGAGACTGTGAAGTGGTCACGCTAGTGGCTGTGGAGTCGTTGTTGAAATACCACTCTGGTCGAATTGGGAATCTGAACCTCGGGCCATGATCTGGTTCAGGGACAGTGCCTGATGGGTAGTTTAACTGGGGCGGTTGCCTCCTAAAGAGTAACGGAGGCGCCCAAAGGTTCCCTCAGCCTGGTTGGCAATCAGGTGTTGAGTGCAAGTGCACAAGGGAGCTTGACTGTGAGACAGACATGTCGAGCAGGGACGAAAGTCGGGACTAGTGATCCGGCACCTCCTGGTGGAAGGGGTGTCGCTCAACGGATAAAAGGTACCCCGGGGATAACAGGCTGATCTTGCCCAAGAGTCCATATCGACGGCATGGTTTGGCACCTCGATGTCGGCTCGTCGCATCCTGGGGCCGGAGTAGGTCCCAAGGGTTGGGCTGTTCGCCCATTAAAGCGGCACGCGAGCTGGGTTTAGAACGTCGTGAGACAGTTCGGTCCCTATCCGCCGCGCGCGTAGGATACTTGAGGAAGGCTGTCCCTAGTACGAGAGGACCGGGACGGACGAACCTCTGGTGTGCCAGTTGTTCTGCCAAGGGCATGGCTGGTTGGCCACGTTCGGAAGGGATAACCGCTGAAGGCATCTAAGCGGGAAGCCTGTTCCAAGATGAGGTATCCCACCCTTTGTGGGTTAAGGCCCCCAACAGACCATTGGGTTGATAGGCCAGAAATGGAAGCACAGTAATGTGTTGTCGAGTTGACTGGTACTAATAGGCCGAGGACTTGTCTACGAAGATGTTGCGCATCCACTCTACGGTTCTGAAACACCACGCCGGTGAACGGTGTGTGTTGTTTCGGAGTGTTTCGGTGGTTTTAGCGTCAGGGAAACGCCCGGTCCCATTCCGAACCCGGAAGCTAAGCCTGACAGCGCCGATGGTACTGCAACCGAAGGGTTGTGGGAGAGTAGGACACCGCCGAACTTTTTTTGAGGAAGGGCTTGGGCCCGGTTGAGGCAGTAATGTCTCCCGGCCCAGGCCCTTTCTCTATTTCCGCGACCCCGGCCAAGCCGATGGCCGACGCCGCACCGGCGACGACAACACCAGCGACGTGCTCGTCTCCCCGTACCGCTGCACCTTCTCCAGCAACTCCTCCAGCTCCGCCGTATCCCGGCAAAGCACCCGCAGCACCCAGCACTCCTCACCCGTCACGTGGTCCGCGGCCACGACCTGGGCCAGCGGCAACACCGCCGAGCGGAACCGCGGCGTATCGAGACTCCGGACCCGGGCCCGCACCAACGCCTCGATCGGCAGCCCCAGCTTCGTCGTGTCCACGCTCGCCGCGTAGCCGGTGATCACCCCGCGCTCCTCGAGACGGCGGACGCGTTCCGTCACCGCCGAACCGGACAGCGACACCCGGCGGCCCAGCTCCGAGAAACTCAGCCGGCCGTCCTCCTGAAGGAGCTCCAGCAGCTGCCAGTCGACGTCGTCGAGGGGGTCCACCGCAACTCTCCCGGGTTCGCAGGGCCAGAACAGGGAAATCCCCGGCCGTCCCGGGCTTCCACCAGGATTCTGCCCTGTCCGGAAGCCGCCGGCCCCAGCAGGATTTACCCCATGACACGCACGCTCGCCTTCCCTGCCGCGGCCCCCGAAACCGCCGTGACGTACTTCGCCGCCGAAGTGGCTCTCGAGGTCGATCCCGACGATCTCGTCCAGGACCTCGAAGCCGGGCGCACCGACGGCTACGTCGTCGTCGAGACGCGGGCGCCCGCAGCCTTCGCCCACGCCCGCATCCCCGGCGCGATCAACCTGCCCTACCGGGACATGACGGCGGAAAGCACGAAGCACCTCGACCGCGACCTGGTCTACGTCTGCTACTGCGAAAGCGCCGTCTGCAACGCCGCCACCAAGGGCGCGCTCGAGCTCGCCCGGCTCGGCTTCAAGGTGAAACGGCTCTCCGGCGGCATCACCGCCTGGATCGCCGCCGGCTACCCCGTCGAGCGAACAGCCGGCGGAACCGAGCCGGCGATCCGCTGCGCCTGCTGACCTACCCTGGACAGCGTGACCCGAATCCTGATCATCCAGCCGGACGCGTCGGACCCGCCGGGCCCCTTCGGCGACTGGCTGACCGACGCCGGCGCGGAACTCGACGTCCGCCTGCTGCCGGAGCAAGAACTGCCCGAGCTCGACGGCTACCGGGCCGTCGTCTGCCTCGGCGGCGGCATGGGCGCGGAAGACGACGCCAAGCACCCGTGGCTGGCCGACGTCCGGCGGCTGCTCGCCAAGGCGGCGTCGAAGAACCTGCCCACACTGGGAATCTGCCTCGGCGCGCAGCTGCTCGCCGTCGCCACCGGGGGCCGCGTCGAGACCGGGCCGGACGGGCCGGAGGTCGGTCCGCACCTCGTCAGCAAGAAGGACGCGGCGTGGACCGACCCGCTCTTCGCCGACCTGCCGCTGATGCAGGACGTCCTGCAGTTCCACACCGACGCCATCACCCGGCTCCCGCCCGGCGCCGAGCTGCTCGCGTCCTCCCCGCGCTACACGAACCAGGCCTACCGGTTCGGCCGTTGTGTCTACGGTGTCCAGTTCCACATCGAGACGACGCCCGCCGTCGTCGAGAGCTGGGCCGCTGAATGCCCCGAAGAGGCGGAATTCGCCCGGCCCGGCGCACTCGAGCACGACAAGCTGGTCACCGCGCACGCCGACATCGAAGAAACCTGGCGGCCCTTCGCGCAACGGTTCGTCCGGCTGGCCGCCGGCGATCTCGAACCCGCCGTCACGAGTCAACGCACTTTGCCGCTGGCTTAACGACAGAAGTCACAACCAGCAACACGGTGTTAACGCCGGGCGCACCCGTCAGGTACCTTGCGGAAAGAGTCCCCACAAGGGTGCGGAGGTCGGGGTGCAACCCTCGTTGCTGGTCGTGGTCGTCGTCACGGCCCTCATTTTCGATTTCACGAACGGGTTCCACGACACCGCGAACTCGATGGCCACGTCGATCGCCACCGGGGCGCTCAAGCCCCGCGTGGCCGTCGCGATCTCGGCGGTGCTGAACCTGGTCGGCGCGTTCCTGTCGGTGGAAGTCGCCAAGACGATCTCCAGTGGCCTGGTGGACGACACGAAGATCGGCCCGGCGATCGTCTTCGGCGGGCTGATCGGCGCGATCGTCTGGAACCTCGTGACGTGGTTCGTCGGCCTGCCGTCGAGCTCGTCGCACGCGTTGTTCGGCGGCCTGATCGGCGCCACCTGGATCTCCGCCGGCACCGACTCGGTCCACTTCGGAAAGATCGTCGAGAAGGTGCTGCTCCCGGCGGCGGCCAGCCCGGTCATCGCCGGCCTCGTCGCGCTGGTCGCCACCTACTTCGTCTACCGCTTCCTGGTGCGGGGCCGCCCGGCCACCCGCGGGTTCAAGGTCGGCCAGATCGTCTCGGCGTCGCTGGTCTCCCTCGCCCACGGCACCAATGACGCGCAGAAGACGATGGGCGTCATCACGCTCACCCTCGTCACCGCCGGCAGCCTCCCGGCGGGCGCGGCGCCGCCCATCTGGGTGATCATCAGCGCCGCGTGCGCGCTCGCGCTCGGCACCTACCTCGGCGGCTGGCGCATCACGCACACCCTCGGCAAGGGCCTCACCGACATCGAGGATCCGCAGGGCTTCGCCGCCCAGACGAGCTCGGCGCTGGTCATCCTCGTTTCGTCGCGGCTGGGTTTCCCGCTGTCGACGACGCACGTGTGCTCCGGCGGGATCGTCGGCTCCGGTGTCGGCCGCCGCGACGCGCCGGTCCGCTGGCGGATGGCGGGCCGGATGGTCGTCGCGTGGCTGTTCACGCTGCTCGCGGCCGCGATCGTCGGCGCGATCTCCGGCAAGGTCGCGTCCCTCGGCACTGCCGGCACGATCGCCGTCGGCGTCGTCGGGATCGGTGTGGGCCTCGGCATCTACCTGCTTTCGCGACGTCACCCCGTCACCGCGCACAGCTTCCACGTGCCCGAGCCGACGCCCGCCGGGGCGGAGCCGGGCCGGCTCGCGGCCTGAGCCGCGTTCCCCGGCTACGGTGGTCGGTGATGGCAGACCGCGCGCGAACGACCGCTTCGGCGGCGAGGTACGGCTTCACCGATGCCCGTGCCGAGGGACAGTTGCGCGCGGCCGGCTGGTGGGCCGACACCGGGCCGGCCGCCACGGCCGCCGACGTGCTCGCGGCGTTGTCGCGCACCGCCGACCCGGACCTCGCGCTGCGCGGGCTGGACCGGATCCGTGAGGCCGACGCCGGAGGGTGGCGCGACCTCGAAGTGCAGCTGCGCGCCCACCGGACCTTCCGCGGCAGGCTGCTCAGCGTGCTGGGCACGTCGAGCGCGCTCGCCGACTTCCTCGCCGCCAACCCGGACCAGTGGCACGCGCTCATCGGCGACAAGTGCACCGACTCCGCCTGCTACCGGGAAGCCCTGCGCACGGCGCTCCTGCGCGACGACGGCTCGGTGCTCACCGGGCTCGAAGCCGAGCAGGCGCTGAAGATCGCCTACCGCAGCCAGCTGCTCGGCATCGCCGCCGCCGACCTGGGCCACCTCGTCGAGGAAGGGCTCGAGCAGCCGAGCTACGCCGAGGTCGCGGCCCAGCTGACCGAGCTCGCCGAAGCCGCGTTGGCCGCCGGTCTGGTCGTCGCCGAGGCGGAAGCCGGCGCGCCGGCCGAGGGCACCCTGGCGATCATCGCGATGGGCAAGTGCGGCGGCCGGGAACTCAACTACGTCAGCGACGTCGACGTCATCTTCGTCGGCGAGGGCGACCTCGGCCTGGCCACGCGGCTGGCGAGCACGATGATGCGCGTCGTCGGCAAGGCGTGCTTCGAGGTCGATGCGGCCCTGCGCCCCGAAGGCAAGGCCGGCGCGCTCGTCCGCACCCTCGACGGTCACCACGGCTACTACCAGAAGTGGGCCAAGACCTGGGAGTTCCAGGCGCTGCTCAAGGCACGCCCGGTGGCGGGCGACACCGAGCTGGGCCGCCAGTACGCCGAGATGGTCGCGCCGCTGGTGTGGTCGGCCGCCGACCGGGAGAACTTCGTCGCCGAGGTGCAGCAGATGCGGCGCCGCGTCGAGGGGCACGTGCCTTCCGAGCACGCCGAACGCGAGCTGAAGCTGGGCCGCGGCGGCCTGCGCGACGTCGAGTTCGCCGTGCAGCTGCTGCAGCTCGTGCACGGCCGGGTCGACGCGGACCTGCGCTCACCGTCCACGATGGACGCCCTCGCGGCGCTCGGCGAAGGCGGCTACGTCGGCCGTCAGGACGCCGCCGAGCTGGGGGCGTCCTACGAGTTCCTGCGGATGATCGAGCACCGGCTGCAGCTGCGGCGGCTGCGCCGGACGCACCTGTTCCCGGCGACGACGGAAACCGACGAGCTGCGCATCCTGGCCCGGGCCAGCGGGATCAAGGCCACCGGCGGCCGGAGCCAGGGCGAGGCGCTGCTCGCGGAGTTCCGGCGGCACGGCCAGGGCATCCGGCGCCTGCACGAAAAGATCTTCTACCGGCCGCTGCTGCAGTCGGTCGCGAACGTGCCGACGGAAGCGTTGCGCCTGACCACCAAGCAGGCCGCCAGCCGCCTGGCCGCGCTCGGCTACACGGCACCCGACGGCGCGCTCCAGCACATCAAGGCCCTCACCTCGGGCGTTTCGCGCCGCGCGGCGATCCAGCAGGCGCTGCTGCCGGTGCTGCTGGACCTCTTCGCGGACACGCCCGATCCCGACGGCGGGCTGCTGTCGTACCGGAAGGTGTCCGAGGCGCTCGAAGACACCCCGTGGTACCTGCGGGTTCTGCGCGACGAGGGCACGGTCGTGGAAAACCTGGCGCTGCTGCTGGGCACCTCCCGGCTGGTGCCGGATCTGCTGGTCCGCGCGCCGGAAGTGCTGCAGCTGCTCGGCGACCCGGCCCGCCTGGTGGGCCGCACGCCGGCCGAGGTGGCGACGTCGCTGCGCGCCGCCGTCCGGCGTCAGCCCGGCCTGAACGCCGCCGTCGCGGCCGCGCGTTCCCTGCGGCGCCACGAACTTCTCCGCGTGGCGTGCGCGGACCTGCTCGGGCTGCTCGACGTGCCCGCGGTCTGCGAAGCGCTGTCGAGCGTCTGGGTGGCGGTGCTGCAGGGAGCGTTGGCCGCGGCGTTCCGCCAGCGCCAGGCCGAGCTCGGCCGCACGCCGGCGCGCATCGCGGTCATCGGGATGGGCCGCCTCGGCGGCGCGGAACTGGGCTACGGCTCCGACGCCGACGTGCTCTTCGTGTGCGAGCCGTCCGAAGGCGTTTCGGACGCCGACGCGGTGAAGTTCGCTTCGTCGGTCGCGGAGACGGTCCGCAAGATGCTCGGCGCCCCGAGCTCGGACCCGGCCCTGGTGGTCGACGCGGACCTGCGTCCGGAGGGCCGCAGCGGACCGCTGGTCCGCACCCTGGAGTCCTACCGCGCGTACTACGCCCGCTGGGGCGAGGTGTGGGAGGCCCAGGCCCTGCTGCGCGCGCGGTTCATCGCCGGCGACGACGACCTCGGCGCGCGCTTCATCGCGATGATCGACCCGATCCGCTACCCCGAAGGCGGCTTGGACGCGACGAAGGCGCGCGAAATCCGCCGCATCAAGGCCCGGGTCGAGACGGAGCGGATGCCCCGCGGCGCCGACCCCACTCGCCACACGAAACTGGGCCGCGGCGGCCTGGCCGATGTCGAGTGGACGGTGCAGCTGCTGCAGCTGCAGCACGCTTGTTCGGTCCCCGCGCTGCGGACGACGTCGACGCTGGACGCCCTGGCGTGCCTGCCGGAGGCGGGGCTGGCGGAGCAGTCCGAAGCGGACTCGTTGCGCGAGGCGTGGCTGCTGGCGACCCGGGTGCGCAACGCGGCCATGCTGGTGCGCGGCAAGGCGGTCGACGAGGTTCCGGGCTCGGGCCGCGACCTGGCGGCGGTGGCCCGGGTGTTCGGCCGCCCGGCCGAGGACGACCCGGGCGAGTTCCTGGACTTCTACCGCCGCATCACCCGCCGCGCGCACGCGGTGGTGGAGCACTTGTTCTACGAAGCCTGACCTACAGTGGGGCGGTGACCGATCGCGAGCCGTTCCGTACCCGGATCAAGGTCCGGCACTACGAGCTGGACACCCTGGGCCACCTCAACCACGCCGTGTACCACTCGTACGGCGAGGTCTCCCGCCTGGAGCTGCTCGAAGCAGCGGGCGCGCTGAAGGGCCTCCCGGGCGTGGCGTCGGTGCTCCTGGAAACGCACGTGGTGTTCCGCCGCGAGCTCCGCGCGGGCGACGAGGTCGACGTGACGTGCGACGTGAAGTTCGGCACCGGCAAGACGTTCCGGATGGATTCGAACATCATCAAGCCGGACGGCACCCTGGCCGCGGAGATCACCTGCACGCTGGGGTTGATGGACCTGGAGCGCCGCAAGCTGGTCGAGGACCCGCGCGGCCGGTTCGAAGCCGCGGGCGCGGACCTGAAGGTGCTGTCGACGTCGGAATGAAAAACGCCGGCGGCGAGGGCTCTTCGCACCTCGCCACCGGCGTGTCCGGGGCCGTACTACCGGCGGATCACACGTCGTAGTACAGGGAGAACTCGTACGGGTGCGGGCGCAGCCGCAGCGGGTCGATCTCGTTCTCGCGCTTGTACGAGATCCACGTCTCGATCACGTCCGGGGTGAACACGCCGCCCTCGAGGAGGTACTCGTGGTCGGCTTCCAGCGTGTCGAGAACCGTGCCCAGGTCGCCCGGGACGAGCTTGACGTCCTTGGCCTCCTCGGGCGGGAGCTCGTACAGGTCCTTGTCGATCGGCTCCGGCGGCTCGATCTTGTTCCGGATGCCGTCGAGGCCGGCCATCATCATGGCCGAGAACGCCAGGTACGGGTTGCCCGAGGAGTCCGGGCAGCGGAACTCGGCGCGCTTGGCCTTCGGGTTGTTGCCCGTGATCGGGATGCGGACACACGCCGAGCGGTTGCGCTGCGAGTAGACCAGCGAAACCGGGGCCTCGAAGCCCGGGACCAGGCGGTGGTAGGAGTTCACCGTCGGGTTCGTGAAGGCCAGCAGGCTCGGCGCGTGCTTGAGCAGGCCGCCGATGTAGTGGCGCGCGGTGTCCGACAGGCCGGCGTAGCCCGACTCGTCGTGGAACAGCGGCTGGCCGTCCTTCCACAGCGACTGGTGGCAGTGCATACCCGAGCCGTTGTCGCCGGCGAGGGGCTTCGGCATGAACGTCGCCGTCTTGCCCGCCGCGAACACCGTGTTCTTCACGATGTACTTGAACAGCTGCAGGTCGTCGGCCGCGTGCAGCAGCGTGTTGAACTTGTAGTTGATCTCGGTCTGGCCGGCGGTGCCCACCTCGTGGTGCGCGCGCTCGATCTCGAAACCGATGTTCGTCAGGTTGCGGACGATGTCGTCACGCAGGTCGGCGAAGTGGTCGACCGGCGGGACCGGGAAGTAGCCGCCCTTGAACTTCGTCTTG
This sequence comes from Amycolatopsis sp. CA-128772, assembly GCF_002904295.1. Taxonomy (GTDB): domain Bacteria; phylum Actinomycetota; class Actinomycetes; order Mycobacteriales; family Pseudonocardiaceae; genus Amycolatopsis. The sequence continues at coordinate 7,153 of NZ_PPHG01000011.1, read as the reverse complement.
TAGCCCTGGTTGCCGCCCACCTCGTCGGTGCCGGTGTTCCACCAGCCCTCGACGGAGTCGATCTCGTGGAACGAGGCGTGCTCGGCGGAGTCGAAGCGGATCGAGTCGAAGATGTAGAACTCGGCTTCGGGACCGAAGTAGACGTTGTCGGCGACGCCGTACTCGGAGATGTACTGCTCGGCCTTGCGCGCGATGTTGCGCGGGTCACGGCTGTACGCCTCACGCGTGAACGGGTCGTGCACGAAGAAGTTGAGGGCGAGCGTCTTCGCCTTGCGGAACGGGTCGATCCGCGCCGTCTCCGCGTCCGGCAGGAGCAGCATGTCGGACTCGTGGATGGACTGGAAACCGCGCACCGAGCTGCCGTCGAACGCGAGACCCTCTTCGAATGCCTCTTCGGTGAAGGCCTTCGCGGGGACCGTGAAGTGCTGCATCACGCCGGGCAGGTCGCAGAACTGGACGTCGATGACCTCGACGTCCTCATCGGCGATGAGGCGCTGGATGTCGTCTGGAGTAGTGGGCACCCTCGGTGACTCCTTCTCGTTCGAGCTCGTACGGCAGTGCTCTCTTCGGCTCACGCTAAGAGCGCGGTGTTGCCCGACCGTCACCCGTATGTTTCGCCGGTGTTAACGGGTGGGTGGATACCGGCTATCCGACCAGGGCGAATGTGGTCCGCGCCACCGGCATACCCTGGATGGGTGGCGAGATGGACCGGCGAATGGCTCCCCGGCACCGGCGACGGCGGCCAGGGCACTGATCAAGAGGGCGCACGCTGGCCCGGCGAGAAGTTCGGTTTGCCCGAATCAGGAGTCGGCGCGGCGGCCAGCGGCGGCGCGCGGCTGCTCGGGCTGATCGTCGACCTGGTCATCGCGGCCCTGGTCACGGCCATCTTCCTGCACCCCAGCCTGCAGGACCCGGCGGCGATGCAGAAGTTCAACCTCTGGTCCGGCGGCGTCTGGGCGATCATCTCGGTCATCTCCGCCGGGTTCTTCGGCTTCACCCCGGGCATGGGCGTGGTCGGCGTCCGGGTAGCCCGCCTCGACGGCGCCGCCCTGGTCGGCCCGGTCCGCGCGCTGGTCCGGGCGGCCCTGACGTTCGTGATCATCCCGGCGGCGGTCCGCAACGCCGACGGCCGCAGCTGGCTCGACCGGCTGACCGGCACCGTCGTCATCCGGATGCGCTGACGGCAGCCTGGGCGCCCTGCGGCACACCGCGGATGCCGGCGTGCCGTCCCGGTGTTGCCGCCGGCCGCGGCCCCGGGCCTGCGTCGTCGGGTCGGATGCCGGCCGTGCCCCCTCGGAGCTGCGCATGCGAAAAGGCCCCCGTCCGGATCCGGACGGGGGCCTTCGTCGTCGTGCGGGTCAGCGGCGGCGGATCGTCCGCTGGACGCTGCGCATCTTCGCGCCGGCCGGCATCGGGCCCTTGGGGAGCGCCGCGCCGCGGTTGCCGAGCGCGGCCAGCTTCGCCTCGAGGGCGTCGACCTGGGCCGGCTTCAGGTTGCGGGGCAGCTTCATCAGGTAGCCCTGGAGCTTCTTCAGCGGGAGCTGGCCGTCTTCGTGGCCGATCGTCACGTCGTAGATCGGCGTGTCGCCGATCAGGCGGGAGACGCGCTTCTTCTCCTGGGCGAGCAGGGTCTTGACGCGGTGCGGCGCACCCTCGGCGACGAGCACCACGCCCGGGCCGCCGAGCACGCGGTGCACGGCGTCGAGCTGGGTCGTCGCCGCGACCGTCGGCGTCACCTTCCAGCGGCCGCGCAGGTTCTCCAGCGCCCAGGCCGCGGCGCCGGGCTGGCCGTCGGCCTTCGAGTAGACCGTCTTCTGGACGCGCCGGCCGAAGATGATCATCGCGAGCAGGGCGCCGAGCACCAGGCCCAGCGGCAGCAGCACCCACTGCGCGTCGAAGAAGAACCCGATCCCGAACAAGACGCCGGCGACGACGACGATCGACCCGGCCATCCAGGGGATGAGCCACGGGTCTTCCTTGCGCTGCATCTTGAAGGCCTCGAAGAGCTGGCCACGGCGTGCCTTGCTCGCCGCGCGCTTCTCCTTCTTGGCCTGCTTGGCCGCTTCCTTGTCCTGCTGTCCCGCCATATGACCAGGATACGGCCGCGTGCCCCTGCCCCGATTCCCCGTCCCCCTCTGCGAGGATGCCGGACGTGACCGGCGTACTTTCCCCCAAGAGCCTGAACCGCCTGCTCGATGGTCTCGACCCCGAGCAGCGCGCCGCCGCCAGTGCCCCGCGGGGGCCGGTCTGCGTGCTCGCCGGGGCCGGCACGGGCAAGACCCGGACGATCACCCACCGCATCGCCCACCTGGTCCGGTCGGGGCACGTTTCCGCCGGTCAGGTGCTTGCCGTCACGTTCACGACGCGGGCCGCGGGCGAGATGCGGACCCGCCTGCGCGGCCTCGGCGTCGAGGCTGCGCAGGCGCTGACCTTCCACGCCGCGGCCCGTCGCCAGCTGCGGTACTTCTGGCCGCGGGTGGTCGGCGACCGGCCGTGGGACCTGCTGGACAACAAGCTGCGCTTCGTCGGCCAAGCCGCGAACCGGGCCAAGCTCGGCACCGAGGTCGAGGTCCTGCGCGACCTGGCGAGCGAGATCGAATGGGCGAAGGCGTCGCTGATCAGCCCGGACGACTACCCGGCCGTCACCGCCCGCGCCCAGCGGGACATCCCGGCGCCGGCCGCGCAGGTCGCCGAGGTCTACCGGACCTACGAGGAGCTGAAGACGGCCGCGCAGGTCCTCGACTTCGACGACCTGCTGCTGCACACGACGGCGGTGCTCGAGGAGCACGGCACGGTCGCCGATGAGTTCCGCGACCGGTACCGCTGCTTCGTCGTCGACGAGTACCAGGACGTCACGCCGCTGCAGCAGCGCCTGCTCGACGCGTGGCTCGGTGGCCGCGACGACCTGACCGTCGTCGGCGACGCCAACCAGACCATCTACTCCTTCGGCGGCGCGTCGCCGCGGCCGCTGCTGGAGTTCACCCGGCGCTACCCGGACGCCACCGTCGTCCGGCTCGAGCGCGACTACCGGTCGACGCCCGAGGTCGTCTCGCTGGCGAACCGGGTGATCGGCGCCGCGCGGGGCCGGCCGGCGGGCTCGCGGCTGAAGCTGATCGGCCAGCGGCCGCCGGGGCCGGAGCCGCGCTTCGCCGAGTTCGACGACGAGGCGGTCGAGGCCGAAGCCGTCGCCCGGCGGGTGCGCGAGCTGCTGGACGGCGGCGTCGCGGCGAGCGAGATCGCGATCCTCTACCGGGTCAACGCGCAGTCGGAGGCCTACGAGTCGGCGCTGGCCGACGCCGGCGTGCCGTACCTGGTCCGCGGCGGCGAGCGGTTCTTCAACCGGACGGAGGTCCGGCAGGCGATGTCCGCGCTGCGGGCGGCGAGCGGCGACGGCAGCTCCGACCTGGTCACGACGGTGCGTTCGGTGCTCGCGCGGGTCGGCCTGACCGAGTCGCCGCCGGCCGGTGGCGCGGCGAAGGAACGCTGGGACGCGCTCCTGGCGATCGTCGAGCTGGCCGAAGAGCTCGCTTCGACGGTCGCCGACGCGGACCTGCCGCGCTTCTGCGCCGAGCTCGACCAGCGCGCCGCGGCCCAGCACCCGCCGACGGTCGAGGGCGTGACGCTCGCGTCCCTGCACGCGGCGAAGGGACTGGAGTGGGACGCGGTGTTCCTCGTCGGCCTGGCCGAGGGCACGATGCCGATCCTGCACGCCGGCGACGACGAAGCGGCGATCGAGGAGGAGCGGCGGCTGTTCTACGTCGGCGTCACCCGGGCCCGCGAGCACCTGTGGCTGTCCTGGGCGCTGGCCCGGACGCCGGGCGGGCGCCGCAACCGGCGGCGCAGCCGGTTCCTGTACGGCCTGATCCCGGAGGACCACCCGGCCGCCCGGGCCGCGCGGTCCCAGCAGAAGACGTCGGCGCCGGTGAAGACGGCGCGCTGCCGCGTCTGCGGCGGCCCGTTGCTGGAGACCATCGACGTCAAGCTGGGCCGCTGCGGGCGGTGCCCGTCCACAGTGGATGAGGGCCTGCTGGAGCGCCTGAAGACGTGGCGCGGCGACCGGGCGCGCGAGCTGAAGGTGCCGACGTTCGTCGTCTTCACGGACGCGACCCTGATGGCCATCGCCGAGCAGCAGCCGGCCGACGAGGCGGCGCTGGTGTCGATCTCCGGGATCGGCGCGACGAAGCTCGAGCGCTTCGGCGCGGAGATCCTCGGCGTCGTCCGGGCGTCGACGGGGTCTTGACCGCGTCCGAACCATGATCGACGCGGCGAACCCGCTGCTCAGGGGCGATCTTCGTAACTTCGAGGATTTTCCCGTTAATTGAGTTGCCCCCGTGTGGTGCGGGGCAATAACCTGCCAGTACCGAGCCCGAAGGGCTCGGCTGGGGATCCACGTCGCAGCGCCGCTCGGCGGCCGCGTGTGCAGAGAACAGAAGGAGGTGCCGGTGAAATGACCATCAACCTGACGCTCACGAATCCAGGCACCCGTCTGTCCTGTGCCGCGGAAACCGCGGCTGCTTCGCGCCCGGGCACCGGTGTGTCCGTGAGCGCGCACGAGATCCGTGGCATGCGTCGCATCGAGCGGCGTTGGGCCACCGGTGTCGTCGTCTTCGGGACGCAGGGCGTTCTCGCCGCGTACCCGCAGGCCGATCTGCCGACCATCAAGCAGTTCCGTGTTCCGTTGTCGATACGGGAGCGAAGTTCCTGACCTAGTCAGGACACGAGGCTCACGAAGGCCGCGGAACCGGAAACCCCGGATCCGCGGCCTTTGTGCTTTTTGGCTGCACAACCCAAGAGGACCAGCGTTGCCCAGCTCCGTCACTCACTCGCAAACCCGTTCGACACAAGGAGGAACCACCATGTCTTCGGCCATCGCCTACACCTCGGGTGAGGCAATATTCGCCGACCTGCTCGACCCGATCGCGGTGCCCGACGTCGCGCTGCCCTGCCGTTCCGGCGACGCGGACCTGTGGTTCGCGGAGTCCCCGGCCGAGCTCGAGCGCGCCAAGGCGCAGTGCGCGGACTGCCCGGTCCGCGAGGCCTGCCTGGCCGGCGCACTGGCCCGCCGCGAGCCGTGGGGGGTCTGGGGCGGCGAGATCTTCGAGCGTGGCGTCGTGATCGCGCGGAAGCGGCCCCGTGGCCGCCCGCGCAAGAACGCAGCGGTCGAGCCCGCCGCGGCCAAGGCCGCCGGCGACCACCGGAGCGCCGCCGCATGAGCGTCGAACCGGTTACCGCGAAGGACTACGAAGCGCGGATGTGCAGTCCGCAGCTGCAACTGACGAAGACCGAGATCGAGGAGATCAGCGAGATGTTGCTTTACGAAGAACTGTCCAAAGCCCGAATACGGGACCTGGAGGAAGGGGTCCGCGAGCAGCGGGCCCGAGGTAGCGCACGCGCGGCCCGCCGCTGGACGCGCGTAGCCCGCTGGGCGACCCGCCGGGCCGAGCGGTACGAGCACCAGAGCTGAGATCAGGGTCCCTGCCGCCTCCAGGCGGCGGGGACCCTGCTGGTGTTCAATGGGCCGATGCCCGGACACACCCACGACGACATCGACTGGGCCGACCGCCTGTCCCAGCTACGCATGGCCGACAGCCTCGACGCGGAGGCGTTGACGCCGGTGGCCCGCCGGCTGGTGACCGGCCTGCCGGAGCGCCCGACGATCGTCGACGTGGGGTGCGGCGCGGGCGGAATGAGCGTGCTGTTCGCACGCGAGCTGGCCCGCGGCACCGGCGGCACGGTGGTGCTGCTCGACGCGACACCGGAGTTGCTCGCCGAGGCGAAGCTGGCCGTGTCGGCTGCTCTCGGCCGGCTTGCGAGCTCTGCTGAGCTCGCCGCCGCGCCAGGTGGCCCCGCCGAAGCGGCCCGGGCCGCGGACGAGGGGGCGGTTGGCCCCGGTGGGCCCGCGGAGCCGGCCGTGGACGAGGGGGCGGCTGGCCCCGGTGGGCCCGCGGAGCCGGCCGTGGACGAGGGGGCGGCTGGCCCCGGTGGGCCCGCGGAGCCGGCCGCCGGCGCGGTCGAGGTCGTCAGCCTGCTGGGAGACCTCGCCGATCCTGGGTTGGCCGTGCCTGCTGCCGATCTTGTTTGGGCGTCCGGCGTTGTGCACCACGTCGGGGATCAGCAGGCGGCGCTGCGGACGCTCGCCGGGCTGCTGCGGCCGGGTGGGCTGGTGGCCATTGCCGAGGGTGGGCTTGAGCTGCGTTGCCTCCCGTGGGAGCTCGGGGTCGGACGGCCTGGGTTGGAGCAGCGGCTGCACGCCGCGCGGGCCGCTTGGTTCGCTCGGATGCGCGGCGGGCTTCCGGGCAGCGTCGCGATGCCGTATGGCTGGACGCGCGCGCTTCGCGAAGCCGGCCTCTCGGACGTCGAGTCGTTCGGCGCGCTCATCGACCACCCGATGCCCGGCTCGGACCTCTTGCGCGAGTACGTGGTGCACCGCATCGGCTGGCTCGCCGACTGGGCCGTGGACTGGCTCGACGCCGACGACCGCGCCGCCGTCGCGGCCCTGGTCGATCCGCAGAGCCCGCACTTCCTCGGCCACCGGGACGACTTGTACCTGTTCGGGGCCAAGGCAATCCACTGTGGACGGTTGCGGTGAGCGCACCGGAGCCGCAGGTATGCAGCCGCTGCGGCCGCACCCGCACAGCCGACGACGACCCGATCACGGCCCTCGCCTGGGTTTCCACCCGCGAGCGCGATGCGGTGCGGTGGCTGTGCCCGGACTGCGCGCGGCAGCACGTGCGGGACATCGAGGGCAAGCTGCCCGACGAGTACTGGTGATCAAGACACGCTCCTGAGTGGTTCGGGCGGGTTTCGCCGCGGTTGGATGGAACTTCGGGGCCGGTCGTGCGCGAATCGGCTCTCTTGGATGGGCGCACCACCCGTCCAAGCGCCCGAGCCGGCCCTTCCGGTACGCGAGCCGGCCACCCAGGCTGCGAACCGACCCCTCCGGTACGCGAGCCGCCTGCCCTGGCCGCAGACTTGCCCTCCCTGCGCGCGAGCCGGTGTGACCGGGCTCGTAACTGGCGTGTTTGTAGACGGAACTCGCGTGATTGAGGGCGGAACTCGCGTGCTTGAGGGCGGAACTCGCGTGTCTGGGGGTCCCCAGCATCGACGCGGTGGAGGTGCGGGAAGTCCTGCACGGTGAACTCGTGCTCGAAGC
>NZ_PPHG01000010.1:54389-65447 GCF_002904295.1 Amycolatopsis sp. CA-128772 | reverse complement strand
GGGGGTTGTGGGGATGGCCCGGACCCGGGGGCGGGGTGTTCGGGAGGCTTCGCCGAAGGCTCGGGCCAGCTCCTGGGCCACCTCGTGGGGAGCGTGGCGGAGCTGGCGGACCGTGCAGCGGACCAGGACTATGCCCGTCGCCGCCAGGGCCAGGTGGCTGAAGCCGCCTCCGGGGCCTGGGGTGCAGCGGTACCGCCAGGCCAAGCCGATCTCGTCCCACCACGCGTCCGCCTCGCCGAGGGGGCGGCCTCGGCGGTCGCAGATCGTCTGGTCCCAGCTCGGTGGGGGCACCGGGACCAGGTCCAGGATGCGGGTGGCCAGGCCGTGGGCCTGGATCGGACCCTCCTCGAGCTCGCGTAGCACCTTGCGGACCGCCGCCGTGCCGCGCTGGGGGCCTTCGTCCAGCTCCGCCAGCAGTTCCTCGCGGCGGCACAGGCCCCAGTACAGCGGCAACGTCAGCAGGTGTCGGATGCGGGCCGGGTCCGATTCGGTGCGGGCCAGGTCGAGGGCGGCGCGGGCCGGTGGTGCGAACGGCAGGTCGTCGACCAGGACCGGGTCCGGCAAGCGGGCCGTTCGCGCCAGCCTGACCCCTTCACACGCCGCCATCCGGCATTGGTCGGGCACCAGCAGGCGGATGTCGCCCGCCTCGCACTTCACGCCGTGGGCCTGCAGCGCGTCCGCGCCGGTGATCACCACCTTCGGCCCGTACCGCACCAGCAGCGCACGCAGCAGCTGCTGCCGCGTCGGGGCGGTGTTGCGCAGCAGGACGACACCGGGGTGCAGGCGGCGCCACGGCCCTCCGGGGCCGCAGAGCCGCCGGGTTCTTCGATCCGATACCCCGGCCCTTCGCAACTGTTCGAGGTTCATCACCTCGCCGGCGCCGGGGTTACCGAGGGGCAGGAGGTCGGTGCACTGAGTAGCAGTCATGTTCCGAGCATGGCTGCTCGGCCAACCGGGTGGAACCCCGTCCGCACCAGCTGTGGACAACTCGGCCGAATCCGCCCGTTCGTGGCCCCACCTGTGGACAACTCAGGCGGCGAACCCGGGCTGCCAGCGCTCCACGATTCCGCGGGCCGGAATCTCCGCGTCGAGCTGGCAGAGGATGCCCGTGGACCCGGCCGTCACCCGGTGGATCATCAGGTACTCCGGCGGCAGGTTGAGCATCCGGCCGACCCGGAAGTCGTTGCCGCGGCTGTCGCCGACCCGGCCGGCCTGCTTCTGCATCCAGCGGCGGGTGAAGTGGAACGTCGGCGCGGCCAGCGGCTCGGTGAACGGCGTTAGGTACGCGAGCACCTCGTCCGCCGTCAGGTCGCTGTCCGGCTTGATGAACCGGTTCTCCCGCAGCAGGCGCATCAGCCCGGCGGACTCGCCGTCGAGGGCCAGCCGTGTCATTTCGCCCAGGTGACGGGGGATGCCTTCGGGCAGCCGGGCGACGCCACCGAAGTCGATGACGCACAGCCTGTCGTCCTCGGTGATCATGAAGTTGCCCGGGTGCGGGTCCGAGTGCAGCAGGTGGACGCGCTCGGGTGAGGAGTAGTGGAACTCGGTCAGCAGCCGGCCCGCCAGGTTCCGGGTTTCCCGGTCGCCGTCCGCGATCACCTTGGACAGCGGTGTGCCGGTCACCCACTCCGTCACCACGACCTTCGGCGCGCTGGCCACCACCCGCGGCACCAGGATGCCGGGATCGCCGTCGAACGCCTTCGCGAAGGCCCGCTGGTGCTGGGCCTCGGACTGGTAGTCGAGCTCCTCGTTCATCCGCTCGGCGAGCTCCGCCAGCAGCGGCTTGACCTCCGTGCCGGGCACGAACGCCTGGAACAGCCGGCTGAACCGCTGCAGCTGGCGCAGGTCGCTGCGCAGGGCCTCGTCGGCGCCCGGGTACTGCACCTTGACCGCGACCGTGCGGCCGTCGTGCCAGACCGCGCGGTGCACCTGGCCGATGCTCGCGGCCGCCGCCGGCTCGTCGTCGAAGGAGGCGAACCGGCTGGTCCAGGTGCGGCCCAGCTGCTCGGCGAGCACCCGGTGGGTCTGCCGGGCCGCCATCGGCGGTGCCGCGGCCTGCAGCTTCGTCAGGGCCTCGCGGTAGGGCTTCGCCATGTCGTCCGGCACCGCCGCCTCGAACACGCTCAGCGCCTGGCCGAACTTCATCGCCCCGCCCTTGAGCGTGCCGAGCACCTCGAACAGCTGCTCGGCGGCCTTGGCCGACAGGGTCGCGTTCACCTGCTCCGCGCTCTGGCCCGCGAGCCTCTTGCCCCAGCCGCCCACCGCCCGGCCGGCGATGCCGAGCGGGAGACTGGCGAGCTTGGCGGTGCGGGCGGCACCCTTGCGCGGCATCGCGGTGTCACGATCGCCCGGGTCGCGGAAGTCGGTCACACTGGCGATTCTGCCTTGCGGCGACGATTGCGCGCAGCCTGCGCGCGACGACTTAGTGGTCTACGTCTCCTGCGGTACCCCCTGAGCGCCACAGCCGCACCGCGGGTGCGGCGGCCAGCCGCGGTGGCGGATGCGGCCGTCGAAGGCGTCGATTTCGAGGGTGGTGTTCCACGCCGGCGGCGCCGGCGCGGCGGGGGAGAGCAGCCGCATGGCCTGGGCGACCGCCAGCGACGCGCAGGCGTGCACCGCGCCGAGGTCGGGCCACTGGTGCCGGCCGGCGAGCTGCCCGGCGACCCGGGGCCAGCACGGATCGTTGTCCGTGCGGTGCAGGTCGGCGCAGCGCAGGCACGAGCTGCGGCCCGGCACGACCAGCGGCCCGACGATGCCCGTGCCGTCGCGGACGCGCGCCGCCAGGTGCGGGACGCCGTCCTCCATCAGCTCGGCGACGAGCTCGGGCGCCGGCACGACGGCGTCGGTGAGCAGGGCCACGTCCGGGTACCGGTCGTGCAGGCGGGTGACCCGGACGCCGGGGTCGACCCGGCGGAGCAGGTCGGCGAGCGCCTGCCGTCGAGGCCGCCCCAGGTCCGCGTCGGTGAGGCCGGAACCGAGGTCGTGCTCGGTCACCGCGCCGGGCACCCGGAGCTCGACGTGCCCGATGCCGGCGTTGGCCAGCAGCACGGCGGCGGCGACCGCCACCCGGCCGTCGCCGTGCACCGTGACCGCGGCGCCGCGCCGCCGGTCCGCTAGCGCCGCCTGGTGGTGGCGGGCGCGCAGCGACCAGAGACCGGACTCGCCGCGGAGCCCCGGACCGTCGGGGCCGCCGGCGTCGGTGACCAGACCGAGCGCCGTGAGCTGCCGCAGGAGCGTCCGCAGCTGGTCGCGGTGTTCGCTCTCGGCGAGCAGGAGCCGCTCGACGGGCTTGCTGCCGTCGAGCGCGCGCACCCTCGCGGCGAGATCCGGGGTGAGGTTTTCGACGATCACGCCGTGGCGCGGATCGAGGCCGATCTGGATCTCGCGTGGGCCGCGTTCCAGCACGGTGAGGCCCGGGAGCAGGGCGGGATGGGCCGGCAGGAGGACTGGAGGCATGTCCGCGGTGGAGAGGAGCATGTTCGCAGGATGGCACCCGGCGGCGACGGGGAAGGCCGGGAAGGCGCCGGATCGGCCGAGTTGTCCACAAGTGGACCCACCTGTGGACAACTCGCGTCTGTGACCTCCGGAGGCTCGGAGTTGTCGGTGCCTGGCCTTACCGTTGTCGGGTGGTCGAAGCACGGACGCCCTCGCTGAGAGGCAGGGGGGAGACGAACCCCCCGTCGGACACACCCGGACACAAGGTCGAAGTGCGGCGCAGCCAGCGCCGGCACCGGACGGTCACCGCGTACTGGAAAGACGACACGCTCGTCGTGCTCATCCCCGCGCGGATGACCAGGGCGGAGGAGAAACACTGGGTCGCCGAGATGGAGCGCAAACTGCAGCGCTCGGAACCACGTCGCCCGGCGTCCCCGAAGACGTCGGACGAAGCCCTGCTGGCGCGCTGCGCGCTGCTGTCGGGCAAGTACCTGGACGGCACCGCGACGCCGGCCAGCGTCCGCTGGGTGCAGCCCATGCGCACGCGGTGGGCCTCCTGCACGCCGGTCGACGCGACCATCAGGGTCAGCGACCGGCTGCGGAAGGTGCCTCCGTGGGTGCTCGACTACGTGCTGGTGCACGAGCTGGCGCACCTGCGGGAGCCGGGGCACGACGCGGCGTTCTGGGCGCTGGTGCAGCGGTACCCGAAGACGGAACGCGCGATGGGGTACCTGGAGGGGCTGGCGGCCGCTGCGGGGTGGGGGATCGATTTGGAGGAGTGTTGAAGGGGTGAGGTGGTCGGGGTGACCTGCAGGGACTGGGGTCGCCCCGGTTGCTTCGGGCCTGGTTGGGAGGGGTGAGGTGGAACCGGTCGGAGGGGTGCCGGGCGGCTGAGAGGTGCCTGCGGCGGTCCGGGGGAGGGCGTGCCCGAGGGCTTCGGTGCTGGCGGACGCTTGTGGGCCGGGCTGCTGCGCGAGGCGTGGCAGCAGGGCTTCGGTGCCGGTGGCGGTCCGGGTGATGGGCGGGGCTGCGCCCGGTCGTGCCCAAGGGGCTTCGGCGCCGGCGAGGCTCGTGGGCCAAGCTGCGGCGGCGAGGCCCGCTAGCACGGGCGCCGGCGAACGCCTGCGGACCGGAGCTGCGGCAGCGAGGACCGCCAGTGAGGCCCGGCAGCAGAAAGGCCGGTGACCCGCGACGCGGACCACCGGCCTCTCGACGAACCCCCCGGCCTAGGCCGGGGTCTCGCCCTCCTCGGGCGGGGTGTTCTTGCTCTTCTCGTCGCGCTCCGCCTGCTCTGTGCGCTCCAGCTCGGCGATCGGGTCGAGGCCGTCGAGGAGGTCGCTCGAGCCGACCCGGTCCGCGAAGTCGATCGGCTCGTCCAGGTCCTCCGCCGTCGGCATCAGGTCCGGGTGGGACCAGAGGCCGTCGCGCTTCTCCGTGCCGTGGCGGTCGCCCACCAGGCTCCACAGGTTCGAGGCGTCGCGCATGCGGCGGGGACGCAGCTCCAGGCCGACCAGGGTGGCGAACGTCTGCTCCGCCGGGCCGCCCGTTGCGCGGCGGCGGCGCAGCGTCTCGCGCAGGGCGTCCGCGCCCGGCAGGCGATCTCCCACCGCTTCGGCCACCACCACGTCGACCCAGCCTTCGACCAGGGCCAGCAGGGTCTCCAAGCGCCGCAGGGCCGCCTTCTGCTCCTCCGTCGTCTGGGGTTCCAGCAGGCCCGAGGACATCGCTTCCTCGATGCTCGCCGGGTTCGCCGGGTCGATGCGGCCGGCCAGGGACTCCAGGGCCGACGTGTCCACCGAGATGCCGTGCGCGAACTCCTCGACCGTGGCCAGCAGGCGCTGGCGCAGCCACGGCACGTGGGTGAACAGGCGCTGGTGGGCCGCCTCACGAGCGGCCAGGAAGACCAGGATCTCGCTGTTCGGCAGCTCCAGGCCCTCGGCGAACTTCTCGATGTTCGCCGGCAGCAGCGCCGACGTGCCGGCCGGGGCCAGCGGCAGGCCGATCTCCGACGACGTCAGCATCTCCGAGGCGAGCTGGGCCAGCGCGTTGCCGAGCTGGGACCCGAAGGCCATCCCGCCCATCTGCCCCATCATCTGCAGCAGCGGGCCCGCGGCCTGCTTGGCCTCCTCGGGCAGCGCCTCCATCCAGGCCCCCGAGATCTGCCGGGCCACCGGGTCGCACAGCCGCTGCCACGTCGGGAGCGTCTTCTCCACCCAGGACCGCGGGGACCAGGCCACCGTCGACGTCGCGCCGGCCGGGTACACCGTGGCCGCGTCGAGCCAGAGCTCGGCGAGGTGGGCGGCGTCACGGACCGCGGCGTTCGCGTCGTCGCCGCCGCGGAAGCCGAGTTTGCTCTCGCCGGTGTTGCCGGCGCTGCCGAGGGTCTGCAGGGCGATCTGCTTGGCGAGGTCGTAGTTCACCGGCCCGCTGGAGGTGCCGGCCTGGCTGAGCATCTGGCCCAGCTGGCTCAGCATCTGCCCGAGCTGGTTGAAGGCCTCGGCGCCGGACTGCCCGCCTTCCGAGGGGTCGTTCTCACCTCGTTTGTCGGGATCGGAAGGTCCGAAGCCGAACGGGGGTTTGCTCATGTGTCCACCGTACGCGGGTCGACGGCCGTCGAGCGCGTCAACCGGACCCATGTGCGTGGCCTTCACCGGGAAGCGAATGCGGTCACCGTACGCTGTCGGTCGTGACCAAGTCTTCCGAGGAGACCGCCCCCGCGAAGAGCGCCCCGGAACCGGCGGCGGAGCCGGCCGGCGAGGCCCGGCGGATGACCCGCCGCGGCTGGACACTGGTGGTCAGCGGCGCGCTGTTCCTGATCTTCGTGGTGCTCGGCTCGGTCGTGCCGGTGCCGTTCGTGGCGATCAGCCCGGGCCCCACCTACGACACGCTCGGTCGCGACGCCGCGGGCAACCCGGTCATCCAGGTCACCGGTCACGAGACGCAGCCGACGACGGGCGAGCTGCGGATGACCACCGTCTCCCTGCACGACGGCGTCACCCTCTTCCAGGGCCTCGGCTTCTGGGCCAGCGGCCGGTACGCGCTCGCCCCGCGCGAGGAGTACTTCAAGCCGGGCGAGACGAACGAGCAGGTCAAGCAGGAGAACATCCAGCAGCTGCAGGACTCGCAGACGAACGCCCAGGTCGCCGCCCTGCGCAAGCTCGGCTACCCGATCAAGGTGCTGGCGAAGCAGATCGTCTCCGGCAGCCCGGCCGACCACGTGCTCTCGCCCGGCGACAAGCTGATCACCGTCAACGGCAAGAAGATCGTCGAGGCCGCCGACGTGCGGGCCGCCCTCACCGGCACCCTCCCCGGCCAGACCGTCCAGATCACCTTCCAATCGGACGGGCAGCCCGAGCGGACCGTGCCGCTCACCCTCGCCGCGCGCCCCGACCGCAAGGAGGGCTTCATCGGCCTCACCGCGGTCGACCGGGCCGACGCGCCGTTCACCGTCAACATCTCCCTGCAGGACGTCGGCGGCCCGTCGGCCGGCCTGATGTTCACCCTCGCCATCATCGACCGGCTGCAGTCCGGCGACCTGGCGGGCGGGCGGCACATCGCCGGCACCGGTGAGATCAGCGAGACCGGCGAGGTCGGCCCGATCGGGGGGATCTCGTTCAAGGTCGTCGGCGCCCGCGAGGCCGGCGCCACCGACTTCCTGGTTCCCGAGCACAACTGCGCCGAGGCCAGTACCAACGCGCCCGCCGGGCTCAACCTCATCAAGGTGTCCACACTGGACGACGCGCTCGCGCAGCTGGCCAACCTGAAGGCGGGCCGGCCGACGGCGTCCTGCTAGGGCAGCAGCGTGGCCTTCAACGCCTCGACCAGATTCGGGGCCAGGTCGGGGCTTTCCACGATCTCGTCGACCGATTCGTCCGTGCCCTCGGTGGTGCCGATCCCGCGCAGCCGCATCACGCAGGCGCCTTCACCGTCGCGCAGGACGGCGGCCACCAGGCGGGCCTCGGTCCGCTGCGGGTGGTCGGCGGCCGCGCGGCGGAGGCTGTCCGCGTCCGCCTCGGCGACGTCCGGCAGCTCGGACTCCGAGCCCGGCGGCAGCACGATGATCTCCTGGGCCAGCGCGCACCCGATGACCAGGTCCGGCCAGGCGATCCGGCCCAGCGCCTCGGCCAGGTCGCCCTCGGGCAGCGCCTCCTGGGCCACCGGCGTCAGCGGGTTCGCCCGGTCGAGCTGCCCGGCCAGCTCCGGCTGCTCGTCCAGCAGTGCCGCCGTCGGCACCAGCGCGAACAGCTGCGGCGGCTGGTCCCAGCCGGCCGCGGCCATGAAGTCCTCGATTTCACGGGCGAGCGCGGCCACGCCGGCCTGTCGCGCTTCGTTCGCTGCCATGCGCACATCGTGTCAGGTCGACCGGCGCGCCGACGCCGCGAGTCCGGTTCGGGCGGGTCCCGGGAACTTCACCGGGCATCCGTAGAGTTAGGGAATCAGGGGGCGCACGCGCCCCTGCTCAAGTGTTGACGAGAACAGGAGCGTGTGCCGTGGCGACTCGGCCCCCGGTGAGCCTGCCGAAGCTGTCCCGGCGGAGCCGGATCCTCCTCATCATCGCCGCGGTGATCGTGCTGGCGCTGCTGCTCGGGGCCCGCCTCCTCGACACGTACGTCGATTGGCTGTGGTTCGGCGAAGTCGGGGCACGCCCGGTGTTCACCACCCAGGTGATCACCCGGCTCATCCTCTTCTTCGCCGTCGGGCTGCTGGTCGGCGGCGCGCTGGCGATCAGCCTGATGATCGCCTACCGCACCCGGCCGGTGTTCGTGCCGATCTCCGGCGCCGACGACCCGCTGGCGCGCTACCGCTCCGCGATCGTCGCCCGGATCCGCCTCTTCGGCGTCGGCATCCCGGTGCTCACCGGCCTCATCGCCGGTCTGTCCGCCCAGGGCGACTGGCAGGTCGTGCAGCTGTTCCTCAACGGCACCTCGTTCGGCCAGACCGACCCCGAGTTCGGCAACGACGTCGGCTTCTACGCCTTCGACCTCCCGTTCTACAACTGGCTCCTCGGCTGGCTGTTCATCACCGTCGTCATCTCCTTCTTCGGCGCGCTGATCTCCCACTACGTCTTCGGCGGCATCCGGCTGGCCGGCAAGGGCGGCCAGCTCGCCGGCCCGACCCGCGCGCAGCTCGCCATCACCGTCGGGCTCTTCGTGCTGCTGAAGGCGGTCGAGTACTTCTTCGACCGCTACAACCTGCTGCTGTCCGACCGCGGCGCCCCGCTGTTCATCGGCGCCACCTACACCGACCTGAACGCGGTCCTGCCCGCCAAGCTGATCCTGCTGTGCATCTCGGTGATCTGCGCGATCGCGTTCTTCGCCGGCGCGTTCCTGCGCAACCTGCAGCTCCCGGCCATCGCCCTGGTGCTGCTGATCCTGTCGAGCATCCTGGTCGGCGTCGCCTGGCCCGCCATCCTCGACCAGTTCTCGGTGAAGCCGAACGCCAACGAGAAGGAAGCGACGTCCATCCAGCGCAACATGGACGCCACCCGCCGCGCCTACGGCCTCACCGACGTCCAGTACCAGCCCTACACCGGCAAGTCGGACGCCACCCCGGACCAGATCAAGGCCGACAACGGCACCATGGCGAACATCCGGCTGCTCGACCCGAACGTCCTCTCCGACACCTTCACCCAGCGCGTCGGCCGCGAGAACTTCTACGGCTTCCCGGCCAAGCTCGACATCGACCGCTACACCGTCGGCGGCGTGACGCAGGACTACATCGTCGCCGCCAAGGAGATCAAGACCGAGGGCCTCACCGGCAACCAGACCAGCTGGATCAACAAGCACCTCGTCTACACCCACGGCAACGGCTTCGTCGTCGCGCCGGCCAACACGATCGACCGGGCGGTCAAGGACGCCAACTCCGACGGCGGCTACCCGATCGCCACCACCAGCGACACGCAGAACCCGGCCGGCGCCGGCGCCACCGGCACGAACCAGCCCGGCATCGAGGTCAAGGAACCCCGCATCTACTACGGCGAGCTGTCCGCAGCCGAGTCCGACTACGCCATCGTCGGCGGCACTTCCGGCAACGCGCCGGGCGAGTACGACACCGCGACCGACCGCTACAACTACAAGGGCGCCGGCGGTGTCCCGATCGACAACTGGTTCAACCGCCTCGCCTTCGCCGCCGAGTACGGCGAACGGAACATCCTGTTCTCCGACGCCATCGGCGACAACTCCAAGATCATGTACAACCGCGACCCGCGCGACCGCGTCAGCAAGATCGCGCCGTGGCTGACCCTCGACGGCGACCCGTACCCGGCCGTCGTCGACGGCAAGATCCAGTGGATCATCGACGGCTACACCACGCTCAACAACTTCCCGTACGCCCAGCAGACCCAGCTCGGCGCGGCCACGAACGACTCCCTCAACGGCGTCGCCCGCCAGGCCAACAGCTCCATCAACTACATCCGCAACTCGGTCAAGGCCACCGTCGACGCCTTCAACGGCACCGTGACGCTGTACTCGATCGACGACAAGGAACCGGTCCTCAACGCCTGGGAGAAGGTCTTCCCCGGGCTGGTGAAGCCGAGCTCCGAGATCTCCCCGGACCTGCGGTCCCACTTCCGCTACCCCGAGGACCTCTTCAAGATCCAGCGTGAACTGCTGTCGCGCTACCACGTCAGCAACCCGCAGGAGTTCTACTCGCAGCAGGCGTTCTGGAGCGTCCCGCAGGACCCGACGGCCGAAGGCGGCTCCAACCCGGCCGCGGCCGGCGCGGCCAACCAGCCCGGCTACTACGTCCTCGCCGACACCCCGGGCCAGACCAAACCGACGTTCCAGCTGACCAGCTCGCTCACCGGCCTCCAGCGCCAGTACCTCGCGTCCTGGATGTCGGTGTCCTCCGATGCCGCCGACTACGGCAAGATCCGCGTGCTCCAGCTACCCAGCGCGGCCACCGGAGCCACCCAGGTCGACGGCCCGGTCCAGGTCCAGAACCGGTTCCAGAGCGACCCCCGCGTCGCCCAGGACCGCACCCTCTTCAACAACCCCAACGTCACGCCCATCTACGGCAACCTGATCACGCTGCCGGTCGCCGACGGCTTCCTCTACGTCGAACCCGTCTACATCCGGCAACGCAACCAGACCAGCTACCCGCAGCTGGCCCGCGTCCTCGTCTCCTACGGCCCCAAGGTCGGCTACGGCGCCACCCTCCAGGAAGCCCTCGACCAGATCTTCGGCGCCGGCACCGGCGAAGCCACCACCACGCCACCCCAGGCCGGGCAGCCCACCACGACGCCGCCGACGACACCCACCACCCCGACCACACCACCGGCGAACACCGGCGGCGGCAACGCGGCCCTCGACAAGGCCGTCACCGACATCCAAGCCGCCATCGCCAAACTCAAAGCCGCCCAGCAGTCCGGCAACTTCACCGACCAGGGCGCCGCCCTCGCCGCCCTCGACGCGGCCGCCCGCGCCTACGAAGCCGCCAAGACCGCCGCCCCCGGAACCAGCACCCCACCGCCGAGCAGCCAGCCCGGAGGGTGACGTCGGTAACGTCAACGGCACCTGCTTTGCACCCCCGCGAAACGAGGGCGTAAGGTAGGTGCCACGACGCGGGGTGGAGCAGCTCGGTAGCTCGCTGGGCTCATAACCCAGAGGTCGCAGGTTCAAATCC
>NZ_PPHG01000010.1:53885-54339 GCF_002904295.1 Amycolatopsis sp. CA-128772 | reverse complement strand
CAGCTCGGTAGCTCGCTGGGCTCATAACCCAGAGGTCGCAGGTTCAAATCCTGTCCCCGCTACAGAGGTTGGGAGGGGTGTGCTCGCGGAAAGCGCGAGTGCACCCCTCTTTCGCGTTTGTCCTGGGGGTCGGACCCCCAGACCCCCGCCAGGGGGGCTTCGCCGCCCCTGGACCCCCCGGTGTCTGGCTGGGTTGGTGGGTGAGGCGGGGTTGGGTGGGTCCCCGGTGTCTGGCTGGGTTGGTGGGTGAGGCGGGGTTGGGTGGGTCCCCGGTGTCTGGGTGGGTTGGTGGGTGAGCCAGCCCTGGGTGGATCCCGTGGGCCCGGTGGGTTGCTAGGTGAGCCAGGCTTTGGTTTCGCCTGTTGTGTTGGCGACGTAGCCGTCTGGGCGGATCAGGGCCTTTGTTACTTCTGGCCAGGGGAGTTTTGGGACTTCTGCTACTACTACTTCTTTG
>NZ_PPHG01000010.1:0-53799 GCF_002904295.1 Amycolatopsis sp. CA-128772 | reverse complement strand
GGGGATTGTTGTCAGGAGGACCCAGTTTCCGTTGTGGAACAAGTCGCTTGCGTGGCCGTTGGGCAGGGGGAAGTCGGGGAGGCGGGTTCCTGAGGGGTGGGGTTCCGCTGTCTTGTAGGTGATGTTGAGGCCTGAGACCATGCCTGACAGGTGGTGCTGGACTTCTGGGAGGGCTGTCAGGTCCCGGAAGAGGGAACGTAGGGCCAGTTGGTTCGGGGTTGTGGGGATCAGGGCGTTTTGGGCCGCTATGTTGGCCAGGACCTTCTCGGCTACTTCGCGGCGCTCTTCTTCGTAGGTGGCGAGGAGGGTCTCCGGGGCTTGGTTTTGGGTTACTGCTGCCAGTTTCCAGCCCAGGTTCATTGCGTCCTGGATGCCTAGGTTCAGGCCCTGGCCTCCGGCCGGGAAGTGGGTGTGGGCCGCGTCTCCGGCCAGGAAGACCCTCCCCACCCGGTAGGTTTCGGCGAGGCGGCTGTCGTCCGAGAAACGGGATGCCCAGCGGATCTCCGCTATCTGCGCTTCCGGGCCGAAACGTTCGGTCACCGCTTCTTCGACCTCTTGCCTTGACACCTCGGCCCGGAGGTTCGCCGGGCGGTTCAGGCGGTCTCCGAACGTGATGCGGTACAGCCCCGGCTCCGCCAGGGGAATCACGCCGACGAACTTGCCCGGGCTGCGGGACGTCACCATGTTGCCCATCGAGCGCCACTGCGTCGGAGCTCCCGGGGGAGTACTGGCGAACAGGACGTCCGCGGCCACGCCGTGACCCTGACCCTCGATGCCTTCGAACCGCATCTTGAGGGCCTTGCGCACCGTGCTCCGGCCACCGTCGCAGCCCACCAGGTACTTCGCCCGGATGCACAGCTCGCCCGCCGTCACCGTGACCCCGTCCGCGTCCTGGCCGAAAGCCGTCAGCTCGTGGCCTCGGCGCACCTGCACGCCCTGCTCCGCCAGACGCTCTTCCAACGCCGCTTCCACCTCGGCCTGCGGAATGCCCAGCTGATACGGGTGGCGGGTGTCCCAGCCCGCGTAACTCACCGGGATCACCGCGAAGTGTCCGTCAGGGACAGTCGCGAACGAGCGCGCCTTCGCGCGGGGCAGCAATCCCCGCAGATCCAGGACTTCCGCCGTGCGCGGTTGCAGGTTCAAGGCCTTCGACAAGCCCGTTCGCTCGTGCATCCGCTCGAGCACCTGGACGTCCACTCCGGCCAGTGCCAGCTCGTTCGCCAGCATCAGGCCCGTCGGGCCCGCGCCGGCGACCACCACCTCCGCGATCAGCTCTCGCATCCCCAGCTCCTTAACAACGTTAAATTGACCGGTTCCGAGGATGCCCTTAACCTCGTTAAGGTGTCAACCCCGGAGCTTGAGGAGACCGTCGGACATGGCGCTGACCAGGCAGGACATTGCGCGATCCGGACTGAAGCTGCTCAACGACGTCGGGCTCAACGGGCTCACACTGCGGCTGATCGCCGGTGATCTCGGAGTCAAGGCGCCCGCGCTGTACTGGCACATGAAGAACAAACAGGAACTGCTCGACGAGATGGCCACGCAGATGTACCGGGATTCCGCGGCCGACCGGAAGCCGCCGGCATCGCTGGGGGAGTGGGACGGCGTCGCGCACGGCGCCCGCGCGCTGCGGCGGATGATGCTGGCCTATCGGGACGGTGGCAAGGTTTTCGCTGGTACGTACCTCGCCGACACCAGCCTGGTCGGCCCGCACCCGCTGCGCCGGAGCATCGAGGCCGGATTGGACGAGGGACGCGCGAGCCGGGCCACGTTCACCGTCTACTGCTTCGTCATCGGGTACGTCATCGAGGAGCAGGCCGTGCGGCCCATGCCCGGGGAGTTCGACGAGCGGTACCGGGAGTCGGCGGGCGAGGCCGTGCTCGGCGACGCCGACGCGCGGTTCGAGGACGGGCTGGCGATGGTCCTCAGTGGAGCCCGGCAGTGGCTGGGAACGTCGTAAGGGCAGGTCAGAGCGTTTCGGGACCCCGGTGAAAACGCCCTGGCCATCCCGTGTAATCTAGTCAAGTACCACAACGGCGCGGGGTGGAGCAGCTCGGTAGCTCGCTGGGCTCATAACCCAGAGGTCGCAGGTTCAAATCCTGTCCCCGCTACCACCAAGAGGCACGTTCTCGGGAAATCCGGGAACGTGCCTCTTTTTTCATGCCCACCCGGCTTTCACTGCCGACTTTTCCGTGAAACCCGCCGAAAACTGCGGATCCCACGATGTGGACGCACCCTCGGGACGGTTGCGGTGCGTGGCCACGGTCCGCCAAGCCGGGGAGTGCCGCCCGGCGAACTCACCTGCCTGGAGGTTGCCGGGGCGGTTCTCGTGCGTCTGGTTGGACCAAAGAACCCTGGGAGCGGTTGCAGAGCGTGTTCACGTCCACAGTGGACCGCCTCGCATTGGGCCGAACGAGGGGATCTCACTAGCCACAATGGACAGAACCGCTGACCACTGTGGACACAGCGGCCGATAAGTGGGAATCTAGGGGGCGTGTCCGAATTGAATGCAACAGCCGCCGCCCTGCTCGGTCTGCTCCACGACGGTCCCGCCACCGGCGGGCAGCTCGTCGCGGGGGCCGGTGAGCGGTTCGGTGCCTTCTTCAGCGTCACCCGCAGCCAGGTGTACCGGGAGCTCCCGGCGCTGTCCAAGGAAGGCCTCGTCCGGCTCGGCAAGCAGGGCCCGCGCTCCAGCCAGCAGTACCTGATCACCGCCGCCGGCAAGAAGGCCTTCAAGGCCTGGCTGACGTCCGAGGCCGGCCCCGACCACCTGCGCAGCCCGCTCATCCTGCGGCTCGTGCACGCGGGGTCGCTCACGGCGAAGCAGCGCCAGTCGCTGCTCGACTCGGCCCGGACCAGCTACAGCCAGCAGCTCGACGACGCGAGGGCGGCCACCAAGTCGGCCGAAGGGCCGTACGAGAAGGCCGTCGCCGAGTTCGCCCAGGCCCAGGCCAAGGCCGCTCTGAAGCTGCTCGACGCCATCCCCGCGGCCTGAGGTTCGCGCGCCCACGACCGGTCCTCGCAACCGGTCGTGGGTTTTGCCGTAACCTTGACAAACGTGAGTGATGAGTTCGACGCGACACTGAAGGACCTGTCCGGCAAGCTGACCCAGATCGAGTCGGTGATGGACCTGGCTGCGCTGCGTGCCCAGGTGGCCGACCTGGAGCAGCAGGCCTCGAGCCCCACCCTCTGGGACGACCCGGAGGCGGCCCAGAAGGTCACCAGCCAGCTGTCCCACCGGCAGGGCGAGCTGCGCCGGGTCTCCGAGCTGCGCCAGCGGCTCGACGACCTGGGCGTGCTGTACGAGCTCGCCGAGGCCGAGGGCGACGCCGGCAGCATGGGCGAGGCCGAGACCGAGCTCGCCGACCTCGGCAAGGCCATCGACGGCCTCGAGGTCCGCACCCTGCTCTCGGGTGAGTACGACGACCGCAACGCCGTCGTCACCATCCGCTCCGAAGCCGGTGGCGTCGACGCGGCCGACTTCGCCGAGATGCTGCTGCGCATGTACCTGCGCTGGGCCGAGCGCCACGGCTACCCGACCGACGTCTACGACACCTCCTACGCCGAAGAGGCGGGCATCAAGTCGGCGACGTTCAAGGTGAGCGCCCCCTACGTCTACGGCACCCTCTCGGTCGAGCAGGGCACCCACCGGCTCGTCCGGATCTCGCCGTTCGACAACCAGGGCCGCCGCCAGACGTCGTTCGCGCACGTCGAGGTGCTGCCGGAGGTCGAAGAGGTCGACCACGTCGACATCCCGGAAAAGGACATCCGGGTCGACGTCTACCGCTCGTCGGGCCCCGGCGGGCAGAGCGTCAACACGACCGACTCCGCGGTGCGCATCACGCACATCCCGACGAACATCGTCGTCTCCTGCCAGAACGAGAAGTCGCAGCTGCAGAACAAGGCGGCCGCGATGAAGGTCCTCCAGGCCCGCCTGCTGCAGCGGAAAAAGGAAGAAGAGCGCAAGCAGATGGACGCGCTCAAGGACGGCGGCTCCAGCTGGGGCAACCAGATGCGCTCCTACGTGCTGCACCCGTACCAGATGGTCAAGGACCTGCGGACCGAGTTCGAGGTCGGCAACCCGTCCGCGATGCTCGACGGCGACATCGACGGTTTCCTCGACGCCGGCATCCGCTGGCGGAAGCAGACCGCCTGATCGGCGCGGGGGGTGTTCGGGTGACCGCTCACCGTACGCAAACACCCGCTGCTCCACCCGGGTGGACCGGGCAACCGGGGCTTCACGAGACCGGTGGGTAGTATGCCGAATCGTGATCCGGCTCGAAGAGGTTTCCAAGGTCTACAAGACCTCGACGCGGCCCGCGCTCGAGCGGGTGTCCGTCGACATCGAAAAGGGTGAGTTCGTCTTCCTCATCGGTCCCTCGGGATCGGGGAAGTCGACCTTCCTCCGGCTGCTGCTGCGCGAAGAGACGCCCAGCAAGGGCCGCGTGATGGTGTCCAACTTCGACGTCGCCAAGCTGGCGCGCCGCAGGGTCCCGCGCCTGCGGCAGACCATCGGCTGCGTCTTCCAGGACTTCCGCCTGCTGGCGAACAAGACCGTCGCCGAGAACGTGGCCTTCGCCCTCGAGGTCATCGGCAAGCCCGGCCCGACCATCAAGAAGGTCGTCCCCGAGGTGCTGGAGCTCGTCGGCCTCGACGGCAAGGCCGACCGGCTCCCCAACGAGCTCTCCGGTGGTGAGCAGCAGCGCGTCGCGATCGCGCGCGCGTTCGTGAACCGGCCGCTGGTGCTGCTCGCCGACGAACCGACGGGCAACCTGGACCCCGACACCAGCCAGGACATCATGCTGCTGCTGGAGCGGATCAACCGCACCGGCACGACCGTCCTGATGGCGACCCACGATCACTCCATCGTGGACTCCATGCGGCGCCGAGTGGTCGAGCTGCAGCTCGGCCGGGTGATCCGCGACGACGCCCGCGGCGTCTACGGCATCGGTCGCTGAGACCCGCCCACCCCGCACCGACCCCGACCCCAAGGACCTGCACCCGCCATGCGCGCCAGTTTCGTCTTCAGTGAGGTAGTCACCGGCCTGCGCCGGAACGTCACGATGACCATCGCGATGATGCTGACCACGGCCGTGTCGCTCGCCATGCTCGGCGGCGGCCTCCTCGCCGTGCGGACGATCGACAAGATGAAGTCCAACTTCCTCGCCGACGTCGAGGTTTCGGTCTACCTCACCGACGACATCAGCTCGGGCGACAAGAACTGCACGCAGGCGCTGTGCCAGTCGCTGCGGACGTCGTTGCAGAGCAACAACGGTGTCGAGTCGGTCGTGTTCGAGAACCGCGACCAGGCCTTCGACCGGTTCAAGAAGATCTTCGAGAGCCAGCCGGAGCTGATCGCGCTCACCGGACCCGAGTCGCTGCCCGCGTCGCTGCACGTGAAGCTGAAGGACCCGGACCGCAGTGACGCGATCGTGCAGGAGTACGCGAGCAAGCCGGGCGTGCGGAAGGTCGACGACCAGAAGAAGTTCCTCGACCGCGTGTTCAACGCCTTCAACGGTGTCCGCAACATGGCGTTCGGTGCCGCGCTCATCATGGCCATCGCCGCGCTGCTGCTGATCGCCAACACGATCCAGGTGTCCGCGTTCACCCGCCGCACCGAGGTCGGCATCATGCGGCTGGTCGGCGCGACGCGGTGGTACACGCAGCTGCCGTTCCTGCTGGAGGCGGTGGTCGCCGGCGCGGTCGGTGCGATCCTCGGGATCATCATGCTGATCATCACGAAGGCAGGCTTCCTGGATTCGGTGTTCACCGGGGACGTGTTCCCGAAGATCACCATGCTGGAACTGCTGTTCCCGGTCGCGCCGATCCTGCTGGCGGTGTCCGTGGTGATCTCCGCCATCACCGGTTACGTCACGCTGCGCCTGTACGTCCGGCACTAGCTTTGCTGTGCCTGTTCAAAACCGGCTGCTCGTCGTTTCCGGAATCACGTAGAGTGGTCGTATGCCCAAGGAACGTGGCCAGAAGGTGATCGTGTCGAACCGCAAGGCTCGGCACGACTACTCCATCCTCGACACCTACGAGTGCGGTCTCGTGCTCGTCGGCACCGAGGTCAAGAGCCTGCGCGAGGGCAAGGCGTCGCTGGCGGACGCGTTCGCGACGGTCGACGACGGCGAAGTGTGGCTGCGCAACGTGCACATCCCGGAGTACACGCAGGGCACGTGGACCAACCACACGCCGCGGCGCACCCGGAAGCTGCTGCTGCACCGGCGGGAGATCGAGAAGCTCATCGGCAAGACCAAGGAGAGCGGGCTCTCCTTGGTGCCGCTGTCGATGTACTTCAAGGACGGCAAGGTCAAGGTCGAGATCGCGCTGGCCCAGGGCAAGAAGGCCTACGACAAGCGGCAGACGCTCGCCAAGCGGGACGCGGACCGCGACATCAGGCGGGCCATGGGCCGGGCGCTGAAGGGCCGGTTCACGGAGTGACGCCCGGCCCGGCAACCGATGCGGACGTCGCGCGCTGGACGGCGTCGCTGGGCCTGCCCGGCCTGGTCGACCTGCACGTCCACTTCCTGCCGAAGCCGGTGATGGACAAGGTCTGGGCGTACTTCGACCGGGCCGCCACGCACTACGGCACCGAATGGCCGGTGTTCTACCGGACGTCCGAAGAGGACAGGCTGGCCACGCTGCGCTCGCTCGGCGTGACCCGCTTCGCGCCGCTGGTCTACCCGCACAAGCCGGGGATGGCGGAGTGGCTGACGTCGTGGGCGCTCGACTTCGCCGCGCGGGTGCCGGACGCGGTGCCGACCGGGACGTTCTACCCCGAGCCCGGCGCCGGGTCCGCTGTGGACGGTGCGCTGCGGGCCGGCGCCCGGGTGTTCAAGGCGCACGTGCAGGTGGGCGCGTACGACCCGCGTGACGACCTGCTGAAGCCGGTGTGGGGTGCCTTGGCCGACGCCGGCGTCCCCGTCGTCGTCCACTGTGGACACGGTCCGTTGCGTGGCGACTTCACCGGGTTGGCGGTCTTCGACGAGGTGCTGGCGCGCCACCCCAACCTGACGGCGGTGCTCGCGCACGCGGCGATGCCGGAGTTCGGGACGGCCTTCGAGCTCATGGCGAAGTACCCGCGGGTGCACCTGGACACCACGATGGTCGGGGTGCCGTTCGCCGAGGCGATGTCGCCGCTGCCCCCCGACTGGACGGCGCGGCTGGCCGGCTTCGCCGACCGCGTCGTGCTCGGCACGGACTTCCCGAACATCCCGTACTCCTACGCGACGCAGCTGCGGGCGATCGCCGGCTGGGCCGCCGACGATCGCCTGGGTGAGCCGTTCCTGCGGGCCGTCCTGCACGACACCCCGCTGCGCCTGCTCCGCACCTCGTGAGTGGTGAAGCGGGTTTTCCGCTCAGCGCTTGAGTGCGGCCCGCTCGCTCACCACGGCCGCGCGGCCCAGCAGCTCGACCACCGGGATCGGCTTGCCCGCCAGCAGGAACCCCGCCACCGCGAGGACGATCCACGGCACCGGGCCGTGCGCGATGCCGTCGGACAGCGGGGCGAACCCGCGGGCGGCCAGGCCGAGCAGGCCGCCGGAGATCATCAGCCCCGCGACGACCAGCTGCGGCGTCCGGGCGGTGCTCCCGCCGGTGTCGCGCTGCATCTCGAAGTGCGCGAACAGCCGCAGCAGGCCGAGCAGCACCAGGCCGCACACCGCGAACCACGCGGGCGCCATGACCAGCCAGAACACCGTGCCCGGCGCCGGGGTCTCGTAGCCGAGGCCGTAGACCGTCACGCCCGCGACGACGATCAGCGCCGGCATGTGCCAGAGGTAGACGCTCATGAACCGCGCGCCGAGCCAGCCGAGGGCGGGCCCGACACCGGGGCGGGCGGCGAGCGCGTTGAGCTGCGGGCGGAAGGCGAGCAGCAGCCCGATCTGGCCGACGGCGAGGAAGGCGAGCAGCACGGTCGGCGGGCTCATGTTCGACACCGGCGCGCCCGGCATGCCGATCATGCTGGCCGGGTACGGCCCGAACGCGACCAGCAGCGCGGTGACGCCGAAGCCGGCGGCCGACAGCGTCAGCGCGGCGCGGCGGGTCAGCGCCCCGAGGCGGCCTTCGACGTAGTGGAAGCCCAGCTGGTGCACCGCGACCCAGACGAAGACCGCGTTGGCGTACCCGACGTACCCGAAGTCGTTGAAGCGGGCGACGTCGACGAGGACCCCGGCGACGCCCATGACCAGCGGAACCTTCAGCCCCCAGCGCCGGTGCGCGGCGACCATGACCGGCGTCAGCAGCACGACGAGCACGTACACGGCGAGGAACCACAGCAGCTGCGCGGCGATCGCGCTGGCGACCTGCAACGGCTGTGGCGGCACGCCGAGCCCGCGCAGGAAGTCCGGCATGACGAGCCAGACGGCCATCAGCGGCAGCACCGGCACCATCAGGCGCTTCAGGCGCGCGCCGAGCCACTGGCGCGTCGACGCCGCGCGGCGGAACGAGATCAGGTTCGCCGCGCCGCCGGCGAAGAAGACCAGCGGCATGACCTGGCTGAGCCAGGTGACAACCCACCAGCCGGGCGTGGCCAGTGCGTTGCCGGTGGCGAGGTGCCCGTCGGAGTAGGACAGCACCGGCATGGTCCAGTGCTGCGCGATGACGGCGAGGATGGCCCCCGCCCGGACGACGTCGAGGAACCGGTCCCGGCCCGCACCTGGCTGGCTTGTCTGCATGCCGTTCAGCCTGGCCGTTGCGACCTGCCGAAACAGCGGTGCTGACCGGCGTTTCCGGGGTCCTGTTCACCCCCGGTGAATACGGGGGTTACCCCTACCACCTCTGCGGAGGCGGGGGTTGTCCCTACCTCGAGCCGTCCGGCTCGGGTTCGTGCTGCGTCGCGGTGACCCGGTACTCCCAGCCGGTCCCGGTCAGGCCGAGCTCGTAGCGGGTCTCGATCTTCGGGCCGCCGTGCAGGTGGATGTGCCGGATGACGGTGCCGGGCACCGGCTCGGCGTCCCCGAGCTCCTGGACGCGGCCGTCGAGCGGGCCGCCGAAGAAGCGGACGCAGCGGATCTCTTCGGACATCTGCGCGCTCCTCTCGCCGGCGGGTCCGCTCATGGTAGGTGAGCGCTCACCCGGGTGCCGCCCGCGGAACGGGTGACCCGGAGTCCACCTTACGGGAGCTCCGGTCACCCTCCGTCGCTCAGCGGCCCAGGTACGTCAACACCGCACGAACGCGACGGTGTTCCTCCGCGCTGGCTTCGAGGCCGAGTTTCGAGAAGATGTTGCCGATGTGCTTCTCCACCGCGCCGTGCGAGACGACCAGGGAGTTCGCGATCGCGGTGTTGGACAGGCCCTGGGCCATCAGGCCGAGGACCTCGGACTCGCGGGCGGTCAGCGCGTCCAGCGGGTTGCGGCGGCCGCGGGCCATCAGCTGGGCGATCACGTCCGGGTCGATCGCCGTGCCGCCGCCGGCCACCCGGCGGACCGCGTCCAGGAAGTCCCCGACGTCGGCCACGCGCTCCTTCAGCAGGTAGCCGACCCCGCCGGCGCCGCCGGAGAGCAGCTCCACGGCGTAGGACTCCTCGACGTACTGCGAGAGCACGAGCACCGGCAGCCCCGGCACCTCCTTGCGCGCCGCCAGCGCGGCGCGCAGTCCCTCGTCGGTGAACGTCGGCGGCATCCGCACGTCGACGATCGCCAGGTCGGGACGGTGTTCGGTGACCGCGCCGAGCAGGTCGTCCCCGTTGTCGACGGCCGCGACCGTCTCGATCCCCTCATCGGCGAGCAGGCGCGTGACCCCGGCCCGCAGCAGGACGGCGTCCTCGGCGATGACTACCCGCATCCGGCCCCCAGGTTCGTGGATGAACGGGGTCCAGCCTATTCACCACTGGCAGGGCAGGTCAGCCCGGATCACGGTCGGCCCGCCCACCGGGCTGACCACGGTGATCACGCCGTCGATCGTCGCCGCGCGGTCGGCCAGGCCGGCCAGCCCGCCGCCGGGCCGCACCTCGGCGCCGCCGTGGCCGTTGTCGGTGATCTCGACGACGACGTGGTCGTCGGTCCGCCACACCTTCACGCCCGCTTCGGACGCTCCGGAGTGCTTCGCGATGTTCGTCAGGGTCTCGCCGACGATGAAGTACGCCGTCGTCTCGACGGCCGCCGGCGGCCGCGGCTCGACGTCCACCCGCACGTCGACCGGGATCGGCGACTTCGCCGCCTGCGCCGACAGCGCCGCGTCCAGCCCCCGGTCGCCGAGGACGGCCGGGTAGATGCCGCGCGCGAGGTCCCGCAGCTCCGACACGGCGAGCTTCGCGTCCGCGTGGGCCTCGTCGATCAGCTCCCGGACCGACTCCGGGTCCTGGTCGAACTTCGACTTCGCCCGCCCGAGGCTCATCGCGACCGCCACCAGCCGCTGCTGCGCGCCGTCGTGCAGGTCACGCTCGATGCGCCGGCGTTCGGCTTCGGCCGCGTCGACCCCGCGGGCCCGCGACGCCTGCAGCCGTTCGGCCTTCTGCTCCAGCCGCTTGGTGCGGTCCGGGCCCAGGAGAGCCAGGGCCAGCTCACCGTGCAGGTACCCCAGCCACGGCGTCACCCAGATCGCCATCGGCAGCAGCACGATCGACGCGAGCGCGATCCCGACCTCCAGGCAGGCCAGCGGGAACGCCGCCATCAGGTAGGCCAGGTCACGCCACGTCGTCGGGTCGCTCAGCCGGGTGACCCACCGCCGCAGCAGCGTCTGCTCCTCGACCGGGCGGCGCTCCACCCGCGGCAGCGGCACGCTGAGCATCCGGCCCGCCCAGCCGCGCTCGCGGTCGCCGGACCAGCGGACGAAGCTCGTCGTCGCGAGCAGGATCGGGAAGCCGATCCAGATCACCGCCGTGGAGACACCCACCGCGATGCCGGTCACGATCAGCACGAACTGCAGGAGCCGGAAGACGAAGCTGATGATCATGTAGAGGATCGTGCGAGCCGGGTGCGGCCGCGGGTGGTCCAGCTGTTGCGTCTCGCTCATCCCGCCACCAGGTTCTTCTCTTCCGCGTCTTCCCACCAGCGCTCCATCCGGTGACGCTGCGCCACGGTCGGCCCGAGCAGCGCGTTCGCCAGCCGGGCGTGCGTCCCCGCCAGCGCCTTCGTCAGGGCCACGGACAAGGCGACGAACAACACCCCCAGTGCCGCCCACGGTAGCGCCTCGACGGTGGAGTCCACGGTCAGCCACGGCACCTCGGAGTTCGGGAACCGGTACTCGCCGCCCGGCAGCCAGCGGAAGTACACCGGCAGGCCCACGAGCGCCAGGCTCGTCGCCCAGAACGTCGTCACCAGCACGAACTCGACCAGGCCGAGGGGGAAGAGCAGCGCGAAGTAGGTGAAGTCCCGCCAGGTCGACGGGTCCTTCAGCCGCCCCTTCCACCGCGCGGCCTGCTTGCCGGCGGGCAGCGGCAGGTAGGGCAGGTCGATGTAGCGGTCCAGCAGCGCGTAGACCCGCGCCCGCTCCAGCCGCGCGGCTCCCCGCACGGCCAGCACGAGCACGGCGAGCAGGCCGACCCCCACCCACACCACCGCGGACCCCACCCCGGCGGCGGTGAACGACGTCAGCACCCCGAACGCCAGCACCCCCAGCGGCAGGTTCATCAGCAGGAACACCACCGAACCACCGAACGGCGGATCCCGCCTCTCGCTCACCATGACCGCGCTCCTTTCCACGGCTCCCAGCATCGCGGCCCGGTGCTCCGCGCGACATGGTGCGGGCGGGCATCCCCGCGGTAGGGCTGGCCCCACCCCGGTTAATGCGGTGGCGGTGGCGGGTATGCTGAACAGGTAGTTGTCCCGACAAGGGGGTGAACGGTTTCGACTTTGGACGTTGAGTCAGGAGAAGCGTGCCGGTGCAGGCGAGAGACCACCGTAAGCGTCATCGCAACCAAATAAGCGCCGACTCCAGTCAGCGCGAGTTCGCCCTCGCCGCCTGAGCGAGTGCGACTCTGTCGGCCCGGGTTCGCCTCCGGCCCGGGTACCGGCATCAGCTAGGAGGCTCAGCGACTGTCCCGGCCACGGGGAACAGTCGTGAAGCAAACAGTGGCTGGGCTCGTCACCTCGGCTTGTTCGCGTGACTGAGGGAGCCAAGCAGAGACGTAGCGGACTGCGCACGGAGAAGTCCTGTCGAGACGCCAGAGGACCCGGGTTCAATTCCCGGCACCTCCACCAAGAAGGCCCTCGCTCTGAAGGAGCGAGGGCCTTCTCTTCGTTTCGTGCGTGTTTTCCGGGGCCCCGCCCTCTCCCGGCTCGCCCGGCCCCCCTCCGCACGCGAGGGGTCAGGGAACCTGGCGCCGACGAGAACCCAGACCGCCCCGGGCACCCCGATCCGAAGCCGTAGTCACAATGACAGCTTCGGGGTGCCGGAAGACGCAACGGGCCTCGCCTCCAAGAGCCGGGGCACACAGCCCACCTCGCTCTCAAACCCTCCCGCTACTGACCGCAACCCCTCTCTGTGGTGGGGGCCACTTGCGGGTGAAATTCTTGTGAGTGTCATGCTGGTGGTCCGACCATGGCTCCGCACCCGTGGGGCCGGAAGTAGGTGGCCAGATGACCTGGGCCCGACGCAGCGGCAGTTCGCTTGCCAATGACGAAGACAGCCGGATGGGGGTTATCCGGGCTGAAGAGGCCGTCCGGCTTGGTGAACAGAACGACCGGGCCGTCATCACCGTGGCCGGGCACTCCTCCGACGTGCGGGAATGCGCCGAACTGCTCGCCATGCTCGGGCTCGACGCCGGGCGGCGGCACAAGACCGCCTGAGCTACACCAGGTCCGCCACGTGGACCACCTTGTTCCGGCCCGTGGCCTTCGCGTGGTACAGCGCCGTGTCCGCCGCGTCCAGTAGACGCTGCAGGGACGTGCCCGCTGTCGGGTAGACCGCGATGCCGATCGATGCCGACAAGCCCGTGATCGTCAGCTGGCCCGCCGGGACCTGCAGGGCGCTGATCGCCCGGCGGATCCGCTCCGCCACCGGGCCGATGTCCTGCTGGGTGATGCCGGGCAGCAGCACCACGAACTCCTCGCCGCCGAACCGGCCCACCGCGTCGCCGCGGCCGCGGACCGCCGAGATGATCGACTGGGCCACCGCCTTCAGCACCGCGTCGCCCGCCAGGTGGCCGTAGGTGTCGTTCACCTGCTTGAAGTGGTCCAGGTCCAGCATCAGGAGACCGAACGCGGCTCGCTGGCGCGCCGCCGCGGCCAGGGTTCGCTCCGCCAGCGCGTGCCAGCCGCTCGTGTTGTACAGGCCCGTCTTCTCGTCGCGGTGGGCCGCCACCTCCAGCTGCTTCACCAGGACTGTCCGGTGCAACAGCAGCAACGGCGGGAACACCAAGACCACCAGGCCCGGCAACGTCGCCAGGGCCAGCGCGTTCAACGCGCCCAGGCAGAGGGTGGCCACTTCCAGGCCGTTGTCCGACCACGTGCCGAACAGCGCCTCCGGCGTTCGGCCGACTTCGCGGCGGGCCGGGAGGACCAACAGGGCGTTCACCGCGAAGAACGTCACTCCCGCCCCCGCTGTCGCCAGCGTCCCGCCCCAGCCGTGGGCGGTGGCCGCGCGGATGTCGTCCACGCCGGCCCGGCGCAGCACCGCCTGGGCCGCGTAACAGGACAGCAGGATGATCGCCGCGTTGCTGACCGTCCGCGATGCCGGGACCCGCTGGAGGCGGTACCAGCTGCGGATCGCCAGGTGCGCGTACAACCCGCCCACCAGCAGGGCCAGCAACACCGGGGGGAGAAGCAGGACGCCGGCGAACGTCCAGACGGACGTCATGTTGATGTGCGGGGTGCCCGACACGCGACGGCGGATGCGTTCCACGCGCCGGCCCGTCTCCGACTGCGCCACTCCGAAGACGAGGAGGACCGCGAGGATCAGCCAGGTGCGGCGGTCTACCGCGATCGGGGACGGGCGCAGCGTCAGCACCGCCGCCACGGCCTCGCTGACCAGGCAGTAGGCGATCACCCGGGGGCCCTGGCGCCACAGGGCCCAGCGGCGCGGTGCCACGAGGACATCACGAAAACGTGGCCCAGAGCGCGGGATTCCGGCGCCGTTCCGCATACTCATGGTGTCCGGCCGGTGACGGAGCCGGTTCGGCCCGGAGCGGTGAAGGGAGGCGCACCATGTGCGGACGCGACAACTGAGGTCATCGTTCCTCCCGCCCGGCCCGGCGCCACGCCCTCGCGATCGGCACGGCCATCGCGGCACCCGCCGCTCCGGCCACGGCGATGGTGTGCGCCGGGTCCCACACTTCGGCCAGCGCGCCCGCCACGGCCGCGCCGATTCCCTGCACCGTCAGCAATCCCGCCGAGTTCACGCCGGCGCACTGCGCGCGGTGCTCGTCCGGCACGCGGCGCATGAACGACACCGTGCCCTGGATGTTGTAGCCGGTGGCCAGCAGCCCGGACGTCGCCAGCAGCAGCACCGACACGACCAGCCCCGGCCGGAACGCGAACGCCACCAGCGGCAGCCCCGCCGCGATCCCGAGCAGCCCGAGCACCCGCACCTGGACGTGCTCCGGGACCGCCTTGCCGAACACGAACCCGCCGAGCACGCTGCCCGCCGGATCCGCCGCCATCAGCAGCCCGACCAGCGTCGCGCCGGTGCCAAGGGCGGCCGCGTACGGCGCCGCCAGCGCCTCCGGGACGATGTAGAACCCGGCCAGCCAGTTGAGCGCCACCAGCGTCCGCAGCGCCGGATCGCGCCAGATCAGCCGGATACCCGCGCCGGTCGCCGACAGCCACGCCGGGCGGACGGCCTGCGCGATCGCCGCCCGCCGCCGGACGCCGGTGACCAGGAACAACGCTGACAGCACGAACGTCACGGCGTCCAGCGCCAAGGCCGCCGACGGCGTGAGCGCGGCGATCAGCGCCCCGCCGCCGGCGAACCCGGCCAGCTGCGCGCCCTGGATCGTCACGTTCCGCAGGGCCATCCCGACGAGGTACCGCTCGCCTTCGAGGACCGTGGGCAGCAGCGCCTGCTGCGCGGCCTTGAACGGCCCGCCGAGCGCGGTCAGCACCGCGACCAGCGCGCACAGCACCCACAGGGGGACGCCGGGGATCGCGATGGCGGCGACCAGAGCGGCCCGGGCGAGGTCGGCGGCGATCATGACGTCCCGCCGCGGCCACCGGTCGCCGGCGCCGGCCAGCAGGACGCCGCCGAGCAGCGACGGCACGTAGGTCAGCGCGTAGGTCAGCCCGGTGAGCGCCGCCGACGACGTGCGCTGGAAGATCAGGACGGCGAGCGCGACCCGGGCGAGCTGGTCACCGCAGACGGACAGCAGCTCGGCGGTCCACATCGCCCGGAACTCGGGGACGGCGAGCACCGCGCCGAAACCCACCCTCGTCACGCGTGCGTCATCCATCGCCGGCGCCCCTCGAGACCGCTGTCCAGCCACGGTAATCACCGAGCGAAGTGGAATCGAGCCGTTAGGTGACAGTTGCCCCGATCGCCGCAGCACGTCAACCCGGGTGGCCGCCGATGCGGGTGGTCAGCTCGGCTGCCGTGGCCGCCACCTCTGCCGCCAAGTCGGGCCAGGTCTCCGGGCACGGCTCGGCCGGGCAGTGGTGGCGCACCGTCACGCTGATCGCCGCCAGGGGGCGGGCGCCGTGGTCGAAGACCGGGGTGGCCACCGAGGCGAAGCCGGCCGTGACGTGGCCGTCCTCGATCGACCAGCCGAGGCGGCGTTCCGCCGTGAGGGTGCGGCGCAGCTCGGCCAGCGTGCGCGGGCCGCGGCCGGTGCGGAGCACGAACGCCGCCGGCGACGGGAACAGGGCGCGGACGTGCGGGGCCGGGAGGTGGCGCAGGATCGCCCGGCCCGACGCGGTCAGCTGGCCCGGCAGCCGGACGCCGACCTCCGTCACCAGCGTCTCGGGGCGGGCCGGGCGCTCCTTGATCAGGTACAGGGACTCGTTGCCGTGCAGCACGCCCAGGTGGGCCGTGTGCCCGACGCGGTCGACGAGCTTGCGCAGCAGCGGCCCGGCCAGCCGTTCCAGGGGGTCGTGGCGCAGGTAGGCCGAGCCCAGCTCGAAGGCCGCGATGCCCAGGCCGTAGCGGCGTTCCGCGGGCAGGTGGACGACGAAACCGGCCGCTTCGAGCTCGTTGAGCAGGTGGTACGTCGTCGAGCGGGGGAGTCCGGCTTCGCGGGCGATCGCGGCCGCGGTGACCGGGCCGGGGCGGGTGGCCAGCAGGCGCAGCACCGCGAGCCCGCGGCGCAGCGCCGGCACCTCGCTGCTGTCGCCCATGCGCCCACCCTACGTCTGGGATCTCAGACGAAACCACTCCGTGGGGCATCCCACCAGCGATGCAGACGTTGTCCAATGAGCCCATGCCGGAAAAAGTGCTTCTGGGCCCGGAACCGCTGACCGCCGCCCAGGTCGTCGACGTCGTCCGCGGCCACGCGGGCGTCGGGCTCACGGACGCCGCCGAGAAGAACCTCGCCGCGACCCGTCAGCACATCGAAAACCTCGCCCACGCCGTCACGCCGACCTACGGTGTCTCGACCGGCTTCGGTGCGCTCGCCACCCGGCACATCCCCGTCGAGAGCCGGACCGCGCTGCAGCGCAGCCTGATCCGCTCTCACGCCGCCGGAGCCGGGCCGGCCGTCGAGGCCGAAGTCGTCCGCGCGCTGATGCTGCTGCGCCTGCGGACCCTCGCCAGCGGGTACACCGGCGTCCGGCCCGGCACCGCGCAAACGCTTGCGGACCTGCTCAACGCCGGCATCACGCCGGTCGTCCACGAGTACGGCTCGCTCGGCTGCTCCGGCGACCTCGCACCCCTCGCCGCCGTCGCGCTCGCGCTCATGGGCGAAGGCGAAGTGACGTACCGCGGCGAAGTGATGAAGGCGGCCGAAGCGCTGAAGCACGCCGGCGTCGAGCCGGTCGTGCTCGCCGAGAAGGAGGGGCTCGCCCTCACCAACGGCACCGACGGCATGCTCGGCATGCTCCTGCTCGCCGCCGCCGACCTGCACCGGCTCTTCGACATCGCCGACCTCACCGCCGCGATGAGCGTCGAAGCCCTCCTCGGCACCGACCGCGCCTTCGCCGCCGACCTCCAGGCCCTCCGGCCGCACCCCGGCCAGGCGACGTCCGCGGCGCGGATGTGGCAGGCGCTGCAGGGCTCGAAGATCGTCGAAAGCCACCGCGGCCCGGACTGCAACCGCGTCCAGGACGCCTACTCGCTGCGTTGTGCCCCGCAGGTCCACGGCGCCGCGCGTGACAGCCTCGCGCACGCCGAGCTGGTCGGGGACCGCGAGCTCATGTCCGCTGTGGACAATCCGGTCGTCCTCGCCGACGGCCGCGTCGAGTCCAACGGCAACTTCCACGGCGCGCCCGTCGCCTACGTGCTCGACTTCCTGGCCATCCCGATCGCCGACGTCGCCAGCATCGCCGAGCGCCGCACCGACCGGATGCTCGACAAGGCGCGTTCGCACGGCCTGCCGCCGTTCCTCGCCGACGACCCCGGCGTCGACTCCGGCCACATGATCGCCCAGTACACCCAGGCCGCCGTGGTCAGCGAGCTCAAGCGGCTCGCCGTCCCGGCGTCCGTCGACTCCATCCCGAGCAGCGCCATGCAGGAGGACCACGTCTCCATGGGCTGGTCGGCCGCGCGCAAGCTGCGCAAGGCCGTCGACGGGCTCACGACCGTCCTGGCCATCGAGCTGCTGACGGCGGCCCGGGCGCTGGACTTCCGGGCGCCGCTGGAACCGTCGCCGGTCACCGGCGCGGTCCGTGACCTGCTCCGCACGAAGGTCCCGGGCCCCGGCCCGGACCGGCACCTGGCGCCCGAAATCGCGGCCGCCGAAGAACTCGTCCGCTCCGGCGCCGTCCTCGACGCCGCCCGTCTGGAGGTCTGAGAATGTCCCGCGTCGTCCGTGCCGCCCGCGGCACCCAGCTCACCGCCAAGTCGTGGCAGACCGAAGCCGCGCTGCGGATGTTCCACAACAACCTCGACCCGGACGTCGCCGAGCGGCCCGAAGACCTGGTCGTCTACGGCGGCACCGGCAAGGCCGCCCGCAACTGGGCCAGCTTCGACGCCATCACCCGCGAACTGACCGCTTTGGACGTCGACGAGACGCTGCTGGTGCAGTCGGGCAAGCCGGTCGGCGTGTTCCGCACGCACGAGTGGGCGCCGCGCGTGCTGATCGCGAACTCGAACCTGGTCGGCGACTGGGCGACCTGGCCCGAGTTCCGCCGCCTGGAACAGCAGGGCCTGACGATGTACGGGCAGATGACCGCGGGTTCCTGGATCTACATCGGCACCCAAGGCATCCTCCAGGGCACGTACGAGACTTTCGCTGCGGTCGCGAAGAAGAAGTTCGGCGGGAGTCTCAAGGGGACGCTCACCGTCACCGCGGGCCTCGGCGGCATGGGTGGCGCGCAGCCCCTCGCCGTGACCATGAACGACGGTGTCGCGCTGGTCATCGAGTGCGACCCGCAGCGCGCGCACCGCCGCGTCGAAACCCGTTACCTCGACGAGGTGGCCGACGACCTCGACGACGCCATCGCCCGCGCCACCTTGGCCAAGCGGGAGAAGCGCGCGTTGTCCGTCGGCGTCGTCGGCAACGCCGCCGAGGTGCTGCCGGAGCTGCTGCGCCGCGGGGTCGAGGTCGACATCGTCACCGACCAGACGTCGGCGCACGACCCGCTTTCCTACCTGCCCAAGGGCGTCAGCGTCGACGACTGGCACGACTACGCGGCCAAGAAACCGGACGAGTTCACCGATCGCTCGCGCGAGTCGATGGCCGAGCACGTCGACGCCATGCTCGGCTTCCTGGACAAGGGCGCCGAGGTGTTCGACTACGGCAACTCGCTGCGCGGCGAGGCCAAGCTGGGCGGCTGCGAGCGCGCGTTCGACTTCCCCGGTTTCGTGCCGGCCTACATCCGCCCGCTGTTCTGCGAGGGCAACGGCCCGTTCCGCTGGGCCGCCCTTTCCGGCGACCCCGAGGACATCGCCGCGACCGACCGCGCGATGCTGGAACTGTTCCCGGAGAACGAATCCCTCGCCCGCTGGATCAAGCTGGCCGGCGAGCGCGTGGCGTTCCAGGGCCTGCCCGCCCGGATCTGCTGGCTCGGCTACGGCGAACGCCACCTGGCCGGCCTGCGGTTCAACGAAATGGTGGCCGGCGGCGAACTGAAGGCGCCGGTCGTCATCGGCCGTGACCACCTCGACTCCGGCAGCGTCGCCTCGCCGTACCGCGAGACCGAAGGCATGGCCGACGGCTCCGACGCGATCGCGGACTGGCCGCTGCTGAACGCCCTGGTCAACACGTCGTCGGGGGCCAGCTGGGTGTCGATCCACCACGGCGGCGGTGTCGGTATGGGCCGGTCCATCCACGCCGGGCAGGTCAGCGTGGCCGACGGGACGCCGCTGGCCGCGCAGAAGCTGGAGCGGGTGCTCACGAACGACCCGGGCATGGGTGTCATCCGGCACGTGGACGCCGGTTACGACCGCGCGACGGACGTCGCCGGCGAGCGGGGTGTCCGCGTCCCGATGCGGGAGGACGGGTGAGCGCCTCGGGCCTTCTCGGCGAGATCGCCGACGTCGGGCGCGACCCGAAGCGCGGCGGCTACTCGCGGCACGCCTTCGACGCGCCCGAGCAGGACCTGCGGGCGTGGTTCGGCGAGCGCGCGCTGGGCCTCGGGCTCGACGTCGACACCGACCACAACGGCAACATCTGGGCGTGGTGGGGGCCGCCGGGACCGGACGCCGTCGTCACCGGCAGCCACCTCGATTCGGTGCCCGGCGGTGGCGCCTTCGACGGCCCGCTCGGCGTCGCAAGCGCATTGGCCGCGGTGGAGTCGTTGCAGGAACGGGGCTTCCGGCCGGGCAAGCCGTTCGCCGTCGTCGTGTTCGCCGAGGAGGAGGGCGGCCGGTTCGGTGTCCCGTGCCTGGGCTCCCGGCTGCTCACCGGCACGATCGACGCGGACAAGGCACGCGGGCTGCGGGACGCCGACGGCGTGACGTTCGCCCAGGCGGCCGCCAAGTCCGGCTTCGACCCGGAGCGGGTGGGGCCGGACCCGGCCCGGCTCGGGCTGATCGGGAAGTTCCTCGAGCTGCACGTCGAGCAGGGACGCGGGCTGATCGACCTCGGCTCGCCGGTGGCCGTCGGCAGCACGGTGATCGCCCACGGGCGCTGGCGGTTTTCCTTCGCGGGGCAGGGGAACCACGCCGGGGCGACGCTGCTGGCCGACCGGGCCGACCCGATGCTGCCCGCCGCCGCGACGGTCACCGCCGTCCGGCGGCTGGCGTCGGGCGTCCCGGACGCGCGGGCGACCGTCGGCCGGCTGGTGCCGACGCCGGGCGGGACGAACGTCATCGCGTCCACTGTGGACATGTGGCTCGATGCGCGGGTACCCGGAACCGCGACTCCGGCGCTGGTCTCCGAAATCGTGCGGGCCGCCGAAAGCGCCGCCGCGGAGGAGGGTTGCCGGGTGACCGTCAGCCGGGAGTCCTATTCGGACGACGTCGTGTTCGACGACGCTCTCCGGCGTGACCTCGGCGGGTGGCTCGGCGCGCCGCCGGAGCTGCCGACCGGCGCCGGGCACGACGCGGCCATCCTCGCCGGGTTCGTCCCGGCCGGGATGCTGTACGTGCGCAACCCGACCGGGATCAGCCACTCGCCGGAGGAGTTCGCCGAGGCCGGCGACGTCGAAGCCGGTGCCGCGGCGCTGGCCACGGTCCTGGAGCGGCTGGCGCGATGACCTCCGGCCCGCGGGGGCGCCCCCCGTTTCCAGCCTATCGCGCGGCACCGACAGTTTTCTGGTGCGAGCAGGCCTGGCTGCCCGGCGGGATCGCGTCCGCGGTGCGCATCGACGTCGCTGACGGGCGGATCACCGGCGTGACCCCGGGCTCGCCGCGGTCCGGCACCGTGCTCGCCGGACTCACCCTGCCGGGGTTCGCGAACGGGCACTCGCACGCCTTCCACCGGGCCTTGCGCGGCCGGACGCACCACGAGCGCGGCACGTTCTGGACGTGGCGCGCGCGGATGTACGCGCTGGCGGCCCGGCTCGACCCCGATTCCTACTACCGGCTGGCCCGCGGGGTGTACGCGGAGATGGTGCTCGGCGGGTACACGAGCGTCGGCGAGTTCCACTACCTGCACCACGCGCCCGGCGGCAAACCGTACGCCGACCCGAACGCGATGGGGGCGGCGCTGCGGCAGGCCGCGGCGGACGCCGGGATCCGGCTGACGCTCCTGGACACGTGCTACCTCGCGGGCGGCATCGGCGTCGAGCCGGACGAGGTGCAGCGGCGGTTCTCCGACGGCTCGGCTTCGGCGTGGGCCTCGCGGGTGGGCGAGCTGGCGGAAGGCGAGCTGTTCCGGGTCGGCGCCGCGATCCACTCCGTGCGAGCGGTTCCGGCGGAACAGCTGTCACTTGTGGACAGTGCGCGGGTCGTGCACGTCCACCTGTCGGAGCAACGGGCCGAGAACGAGCAGTGCCAGGCCGCCTACGGCCGCACGCCCACCGAGCTGCTGGCCGAGCACGGGGTGCTGACCGAGCGGCTGGTCGCCGTGCACGCCACCCACCTGACCGCGTCGGACATCGACCGGCTGCGCGGCGCGCGGGTGTGCTTCTGCCCGACCACCGAACGCGATCTCGGCGACGGCATCGGCCCGGCCCGCGCGCTGCGGGACGCCGGGGTGCGGCTGAGCATCGGCAGCGACAGCAACGCCGTCGTCGACGCCTTCGAAGAGACCCGTGCGCTGGAGCTGGACGACCGGCTGGCCAGCGAGGAACGCGGCCGGTTCAGCGCCGAGGAGCTTCTCGAAGCGGGCACCGACCACGCGGCGATCGGGTGGGGCGAGGTCGGCGCGCTCGCCGAGAGGGCGGGCGCGGACTTCGTCACGGTGGCCCTGGACACCGTGCGGACGGCCGGGATCGAGCCGCCGGGAGTCGTGTTCGCCGCGTCCGGGGCCGACGTCCGGCACGTCGTCGTCGCGGGCCGCGAGGTCGTGCGGGACGGCGCGCACCTGCTCGTCGACCGACCGGAAACCGTACTGGCGAAGGAGATCGAGGCATTGTGGCCATCCTGATCACGGGCATCGGCGAGCTCACCACCAACGACCCGTCGCTGGGCCGCCTGTCCGGCGCGGCCTTGGTGCTGGACGGCCCGGAGGTCGCCTGGGCGGGGCCGGCGGCGAGCGCACCCGACGCCGACGAGCGCATCGACGTCGGCGGCCGCGCGGTGCTGCCCGGCTGGGTCGACAGCCACACGCACCTCGTCTTCGCCGGCGACCGCACCGCCGAGTTCGAGGCGCGGATGGCCGGAAAGCCCTACACCGCGGGTGGAATCGCCATCACGGTCGGCGCGACGCGCGAGGCGTCCGACGAGCAGCTGGCCGCGAACCTGCGCCGTCACGTGGACGAGGCAGCCCGGCAGGGGACGACCTGCCTGGAGACGAAAACGGGCTACGGGCTGACCGTCGCGGACGAGGCTCGCAGCGCCCGCATCGCCGGCGAGGTGGCCGACGAGGTCACGTTCCTCGGCGCGCACCTGGTCCCGCCGGGTGCCGACGCCGAGTCCTATGTGGACCTGGTGTGCGGCGAGATGCTCGACGCCGTGGCGGGAAGCGTGCGCTGGGCCGACGTCTTCTGCGAGACGGGGGCGTTCGACGAGGCCCAGTCGGCGCGGGTGCTGAAGGCCGCGGCCGAGCGCGGGCTGGGTCTGCGGGTGCACGGCAACCAGCTCGGCGAAGGCCCCGGCGTGCGGCTGGCGGTCGAGCTGGGCGCGGCGAGCGTCGACCACTGCACGTACCTGTCGGACGCGGACGTCGAAGCGCTGGCGGCGTCCGAGACGGTGGCGACCCTGCTGCCGGCGTGCGATTTGTCGACCCGGCAGCCCCTGGCGCCGGCGCGGCGGCTGCTCGACGCGGGCGCGACGGTGGCGCTGGCCAGCAACGCCAACCCGGGCAGCTCGTACACGACGTCGATGGCGTTCTGCGTCGCGACGGCGGTGCTGCAGATGCGGATGACGATCGAGGAGGCGGTCTGGGCCGCCACGGCGGGCGGCGCGCAGGCGTTGCGGCGCGACGACGTCGGCGTCCTGCGCCCGGGTGCCCGGGCGGACGTCCACGTCCTCGACGCACCTTCCGTGACACACCT
Source organism: Amycolatopsis sp. CA-128772 (assembly GCF_002904295.1). GTDB lineage: Bacteria > Actinomycetota > Actinomycetes > Mycobacteriales > Pseudonocardiaceae > Amycolatopsis. Next base: position 30,729 of record NZ_PPHG01000010.1, on the reverse strand, counting down.
GGCTTATCGCCCGGGCGTGCCGCTGACGCACGCCGTGTGGCGTGCCGGAGAACGCGTACGCTGATCCCCGTGCTGCCGCTGGTCGTGACCCTCGCCGTCGACGAGCACGCGCAGACGGCGTGGAATGCCCTGCGCCGCAGGTGGTTCCCACCGGAGCGGCTGCTCGTCGACGCCCACCTCACCCTGTTCCACGCGCTGCCGGGAGAGCACCTGGCGGCCGTGCTCGCCGACAGCGCCGAGGTGGCGGGTGAGCCGTTCGAGCTGAGGGTCTCGCGTGTCCGGTCGCTCGGCCGCGGGGTCGCGCTGGACATCGAATCCGCCGCGTTGCTCCGGCTGCACGCGGCGTTGCGGGCCCGCTGGTCGCCGTGGCTCACCCGCCAGGACGCGCAGCCGTTCAAGCCGCACGTGACGGTCCAGAACAAGGTGAGCCCGGAGGTGGCGGCCGTGACGCTCGAGGCCGTGCGCGGCGAGCCCGGCCCCGGTACGGCGACCGCGACCGGGCTCGACGTCTGGCGCTACCGCGGTGGCCCGTGGGAGCACCTCGCCGCGGTGCCGTTCACAACGGCAGGGTGAACGGCGTGCACGCCGGCGCGTAGCTCGCGTCCAACGCGTGCAGGATCAGGCCCGTGACGTTCGGGTCGATCGCCTGGCTCAGGTGGCCCGAGGCGTCGGACGGGCAGAAGTCCTGCAGCACGATGTCCGTCGCGCCCGGCTCGTTCAGGATGCCGCTCGTGTACGGCGTCACCACCTCGTCGTACTTGCTCACGATGCTGGTGTACGCCGGGCCGGGCACGTGGACGCCGCCGCGGGCGAGGTCGTCCAGGAACGCCGAGGGGGCGAGGTACTCCGTGCAGGCGCCGCAGGCCGTCCTCAGGATCGCGCCGAGGCCCGGCACCGTGGTGAGGAGGGCTTTGGCGAGGGCGTCGAGGCCGCCGAGGGTCGTCCCGCGGTAGTTCGCGCCGAAGCCGACGAAGTGCGCCACCTTCGCCGCGCCACCGCCGTACTTCAGGTAGTACGCGGGCATCGTGCTGCCTTCGGAGTGGCCGACGATGTCGACCTTCGCCGCGCCCGTCGTGGTCCGGACCTTGTCCACGAACCGGCCGAGCTGGGCCGCGCTGTCGCGCATCGAGGCGAGGCCGCCGACACCCGGGCCGAGGACGCCGGTGCCGTAGGTCAGCGAGAACACGCAGTAGCCCTGGGCGGCGAGCTTCGGCGCGTGGAAGAACCAGTTGACCGAGTCGTTCGCGCCCAGGCCGTGCACCAGCACGACCGGCTGGGGGTGCGTCGCCGTGGGCCGGCAGTCCCAGTCGTTCCAGCCGCTGCTCGGCGCCGCCTCGGCGACCGCCGGAGCGGCGACCCCCAGGGTGAGCGCCGCGACGAGGGCGGTCAGGATCCGCTTGGCACCGCCGTTGGTGACCTGCATCTGGTTGCCTCCGATTACCCGTCAGTAAGTGACGCAGCTCATGATCGGTCACAGACCGGGTGGGTCGACCTGGGACAACGCTCAGACTTGGGCGGTGTTCGTTGTGACAGGTGACAACGACGGCTTGCGGGCGGCCATCACGATGCCGACCAGGGCGACCAGGCCGCAGAGCCAGGCGAACCAGTCGCCGAAGCGGGCGTACGGGGTCTTTCCGGCGCCGGCCGGGACGTCGGCGACGACCACCGAGAACGGCCGGTCGCCGGTGCGGGTCTCGGCCAGGACGTGTCCCTGCGCGTCGGCCAGCATCGGCGTGCCGCGGGCGGCGCTCCACGCCACCGAGAAGCCGTTTTCGACGCCGCGGATCAGCGCCGTGCGGCTGTGGGCCCAGCCGTCGGCGTCTTCGTCGGACGCCGGGATGAGGACCAGGCCCGTGCCGGCTTCGCCGTATTCGCCGCTGGGGTCGGCGAAGTTCACGTCCATGCACACCATCAGGCCGGTCGCGGCGAACCGGGTGAGTTCGGTGCCGGAGACGAGGTTCGGCGAATCCCCGTTGTGCCACTTGCGGTATTCGAGCGGCGCGCCCGACGGCGGTACGACGAGCGCGGCGTTGGCCCGGCCGCTCGGCGTGGTGTCGATGACGCCGGTGACGACGTCGAGGTTCTTCGCGCCGGCGACCTGGGTGAAGCTCCCGACGAGCCGTGCCCGCGTGGTCTGGTCCACCGCGAACGTGGCTTCGGGCAGCACGACGGCTTTCACACCGTCCGGCAGCCGGCGGATTTCGTCCATATAGGACTGGATCAGGGCCTGCCCGTCCGGGGCGGCGACGTCGGCGGCCCAGCGGTGCTGGCCCGGCGCGATCAGCGCGATCCGGGTCGACGGCCCGGGCAGCGGCGGAGTGGTCCAGAACACCAGCCCGCCGGCGATCGCGGCCAGTGCGACGACGGGGGCGACCCGGGTGCGGCCGCGCAGGCCGGGTGCGAGCGCGGCGGCGACGGCGGCCGGGACGAACAGCACGAGGAACTCCACACCCCAGCCCCCGGTGACGGCGGCGATCCGCAGCACCGGCGGCCGGTCGGCCTGCGTGGTCATCAACGTGCCCATGACGCCGGTCGGGTTGAGCAGCGAGACGACGTAGAGCGCCCCGGTCCACAACGCGGGCGCGGCGAGCGCGGCCGGCAAGCCGTGGCCGCACCGGACGAGCAGCCGGAACAGGGTGGCCGACAGCGCGAACAGGACCGCGCTGCCGCCGAGGATCCCGAGCGCGGCCGGCCGCGGGATCGACTGGGAGTGCCAGAAGTAGCTCCAGCTGCCGACACTGCCCGCGAGGTACGCGGTGAACGCGCACAGCAGCGCGATCCCGCCGTGGACGCGGGGTGCCAGCAGCAAGACCGGCAGCGGCGCCAGCCACGCGAGCTCGGGCAGCGGGTCCAGGCCCGTGCCGAAGAAGAACAACAACGCCGACGCCAGTGTCGCCACGATCGCCTTCACCGGTGCCCCCTTTCGCCCGGTTACGAAGGGTTCCAGGCGGGCGCGGCGGTGGCACTGGGCCAGACCACCGGTTCCGGGGTGGGGTTGTCCCCACCCCGGTTCATCGAGAGTTCAGGGAGCCGTCACACGACAGGGATCGGAGGCCGTCCTGTTGATCAGTAGCGTTGCTGAAGAACAGCAACGGAAGAGAGCCGCCATGGACTTCTCCCTCATCGTGCTGGTGGTGATCGTCGCGGCGCTCGCCTTCGACTTCACCAACGGCTTCCACGACACCGCCAACGCGATGGCCACGTCCATCGCCACCGGGGCGCTCAAGCCGAAGGTCGCGGTCGGCGTGTCCGCCGTGCTGAACCTGGTCGGCGCTTTCCTCTCGGTCGAAGTGGCGAAGACGATCTCCGGCGGGATCGTCGACGACACGAAGGTGACGCCCGTGATCATCTTCGCCGGGCTCGTCGGCGCCATCGTCTGGAACCTGCTGACCTGGCTGATCGGGCTGCCGTCGAGCTCGTCGCACGCGCTGTTCGGCGGGCTGATCGGCGCCACCTGGATCGCGTCCGGCTCGGACGCCGTCCACTTCGGGAAGGTCGTCGAGAAGGTCCTGATCCCCGCGCTCGCCTCGCCGCTGGTCGCCGGGATCGTCGCGACGCTCGGCACCTTCCTCGTCTACCGGATCACCGCCCGCGCGAAGCAGGACACGGTCGGCCGGACGTTCAAGGCCGGCCAGATCGCCTCGGCGTCCCTGGTTTCCCTGGCGCACGGCACGAACGACGCGCAGAAGACCATGGGTGTCATCACGCTGACGCTGATCGCGTCCGGCTCGCTCGCGCCGAACTCGGGGCCGCCGCTGTGGGTGATCCTGACCGCCGGCACCGCCATCGCGCTCGGCACCTACCTCGGCGGCTGGCGGATCATCCAGACGATGGGCAAGAAGCTCACGGAAATCCAGACGCCGCAGGGGTTCGCGGCGGAAACGAGTGCCGCGGCCGTCATCCTGACGTCGGCGCACCTCGGGTTCGCCCTGTCCACCACGCACGTCTGCTCCGGCGGCATCATCGGCTCCGGCCTCGGCCGGCGGCTCGCCGAAGTCCGCTGGGGCGTCGCGGGCCGGATGGTGCTCGCCTGGGCGCTGACGCTGCCCGCCGCCGCGATCGTCGGGGCGGTCGCCGCCGAGGTGTCGACGCTCGGCACCTGGGGCACGGTCCTGGTCGGCCTGGCCGGGGTCGTCGTCGCGCTGGGCATCTACCTCGCGTCGAAGCGCAACCCGGTCAACGCCGGCTCCATCCACGAGCCCGAGCCTGCCGTCGCGCAGCCGGCCAACGCCTGAGGAGTGCCGTGCACATCAACTGGAGTTCGCTCGGTCTGGTCTTCGTCGTCGCGCTGGCTTCGGTCGTCGTGCTGACCGGCCTGTTTTCGTTCGGCGTGGTCGGGCTTTCGCAGCGCGACTCGGCGCGTGCGACGGGCGGTTCGGGCACCGGCCCGCTGGCCGGCGCGGTGATCTGCTTCGCCCTGTGCGCGGCGATCGTCGGCTACGGGATCTACCTGATCGTCGCCTGAACGCGTTCCCGGAACCCGCCGGGCAGCCCGCCGAGCATCGGCACCAGGGTGGCCCGGCGGGCGTCGGACAGGTGGGTCAGCAGGTCGAGGGCCGGGGGCCAGAGGTCCTCGTCGGCGCCCGCCGCGGTGACCAGCCGGCCGAGCCGGTGGGCCGGGAGCAGGCCGACGACGTGGTCGATGCGGTGCTTGTCGTCGAGCACGAAGGCGATCCGCAGCAGCGCCGGGTCGTCGATCTGCTCGAGGGCCCGTCGCACGATCGGGTCGGGCAGGTGACCGACGAACCGGCCGAGGGTGATCCAGTCCGCCTTGCGCGCCAGCTCGGCGGCGACGGCCAGGACGGTGTCGAGGGGAATGCGGCTGATGATGGCGCTCGCCCGCCGCGGGTCGAGTTCGGCCGCCACCTCCGCGAGGAACCGCGGGCTGAGCCGCTTGGCGACGTCAACGCCCCGCGAGACGTCGACCAGCCCGGCGATCCGGGCGCACAGCAGCGGGCCGAACACCTTCTCGGCGATCTTGGCGAGCACCCCGACCGGCACCACCCGCGCCGCCAGGGCCATCCGCTGCAGGGCGGCGGCGTTGGCGTCGAACAGCGTGTCGGTGACCTGATCGCGGAAGGCCCGCAGGTCATCGGCATCGACGCGCGCGAGGTAGGCGAGCCGGGCCGGTTCGACGTCGAGGACGCGGGCGAGCTTGAGGATCTCCGCCTCGGCGGCGTAGTTTTCCGCGGTCACAGGCCGACCGCCTTCCGGACGGCGCCGCGCAGCAGGGCGGGCACGTACCGGAGGCCCTCCTCGCCGGCTTCGGCGAGCGCTTTCGCTTGCCGCCTGCGCGCGTCACGCAGGGCGTCGGCGAGGTCCTGCCGCTCGTGCTCTTCGAGGGCCTCGATGCCTTCGGGGAGGTAGCCGCCCAACTGGTCGGCGAGTGTGCGCTCGGCCATGGTGGATCATCATGCAACACCGCGGGCGCCGGCGTGCGGAGGTGGGGGTTGAGAGGTGTGCCGTCCGTGTCTTGGGGAAGCGGTGCTCGCTGTTGTGAGCAGTGCTCTCGCTCGACGGTGGGCGGTGCTCCTCTTCGAGAGCAGTGCTCACGAAGCCACGCTGAACCCTTGACTTTCGGCCGTGGTCGGCGGCCGGGGCCGGCTTGTAGCTTCGAACCGTGCGGGAGGTGGCGAAGCGCCGGTGGCGCGTGGTGTTCGACGTGCTGCTCGGGTTGTTCCTCGCGTTCGGCATCGTGACCGACACGGTCGACATCCGGTCGCCGTGGGAGACCGTCGGCGGGCTCGCCGTCGTGGTGGGTTCGGTGGCCACGGCTCGGCGGTACCCCGTCGTCTCGCTCGGCATCGCGCTGGCCGGGGCGCTCGCGGTGACCTTCCCGTTCGGCGACCACCTGCCCGTGTGGGTGGTGTTCGTGCTGGTCGCGATGGCCTATCAGGCCGGGCTGCGGATGGAACGGGCCCGGCCGGGCGTGCTGATCGGCGTCGCCGTCATGGTGATCGGGCTGCCGCTCGCGCTGGTCCTCGGGCCCGACGGCCTCGGCGACTGGGCGGCGATGGTGGCGATCCTCGTGTTCGCCGGGCTCTCGCCGTGGCTGCTCGGGCGGTACGTCCGGGTCCGCGGCGAGCTCGCCCGCACCGGCTGGCGTCGCGCCGAGGAAATGGAGAGCCGGCAGCGGCTGATCGCCGAGCAGGCGCGGCTGCGCGAGCGCGCGCGGATCGCCAGTGACATGCACGACTCGCTGGGGCACGAACTGAGCCTGATCGCCGTCCGGGCTGCCGCGCTGGAGGTCGCGGGCGGGCTCGGCGAGACCCAGCGCGACGCGGCCGGCCAGTTGCGCACCAGTGCCGCGGCGGCGACCGAGCGGCTGCGCGAGATCATCGGCGTGCTGCGCGAGGACGCCGCCCCGGTCGAGCCGGTGCAGGGCGACCTCGGCGAGCTGATCGCCCGGGCGCGGGCGTCGGGGCTGGCCATCGAGTCCACAGTGGACGTCGAGGCCGCGCCGCCGATGGTCGCCCGGGCCGCCTATCGGGTGGTTCAGGAGGCGTTGACGAACGTGGCGAAGCACGCGCCGGGCGCTGCGGTGACGGTCCGGGTGACCAGCGCCGGCGCGCAGACCGACGTCAGCGTCGTCAACGCGCGGCCGCCCGCCGGGCCGTTGCCCGGGGCGGCGTCCGGGCACCTCGGGCTGATCGGCCTGCGCGAGCGTGCGCGGCTCGTCGGCGGCGCCCTGCGGGCCGGCCCGCACGAGGGCGGCTTCGCCGTCACCGCGACGCTGCCGCACGGCGCCGCGCCGGCCGAGCTGCGGGAGGCCGACGACGACGAGCTCGGGGAGCCGACGTCCGCCCGGGCGCTGGAGCTGGCCCGCCGGGACGTGCGGCGCAGCCTGGTGCAGGCGATCGCCGTGCCGTGCGGGTTGTTCGGCGTGATGCTGGCGGTCAGCGGCGTCGTTTTCCTCTACCAGTGGAACTCCTCGGAGCTGCCCGGGCCGGTCTACGACGGGTTGCGGGTCGGGCAGTCCCGGGCCGAGGTGGCCCCGGAGCTGCCCGCGCACCAGCGGTCGGCCCGGCCGGTGCGGGGCGAGCCGCCGAGGCCCGCGGTGCCCGGTGTCGCGTGCGAGTACTACGGCACGGGCCGGTCGTGGCTCGACAACGACTACGCCGCCTACCGGTTGTGCTTCGCCGATGGGAAGCTGGTCGCCAAGGACAGATTCGCCGAGGGGGCATTGTGATCAGGGTCGTGCTGGCCGACGACGAAGCGTTGATGCGGGCGGGGGTGGCGGCGATCCTCGGGGCGGACCCGGGCATCGAGGTCGTCGCCGAGGCCGCCGACGGCCGGGAAGCGGTCTCCCAGGTGCTGGCCACGCACCCGGACGTGGTCCTGCTGGACATCCGGATGCCCGGCCTGGACGGCCTCGGCGCCGCCGCCGAGATCCGGCGCCTGCTGCCCGCCACCGGCGTGATCATGCTGACGACGTTCGGCGAGGACGACTACATCGAGCGCGCGCTGGGGCTCGGCGCGGGCGGGTTCCTGCTGAAGTCGGGCGACCCGCGCGAGCTCCTCGCCGGCATCCACGCGGTCGCCGGCGGGGCCGCGTTCCTCTCGCCGAAGGTGGCGCAGCGCGTGATCGCCCGCCTGTCCGGTGGCCAGCTGGCGCGCGCGGCCGCCGCCCGGGAAAAGATTGCTGCACTGACGCCGCGTGAGCGGGAAGTGCTGACGCTGCTGGGTTCCGGACTGTCCAATGCGGACATCGCCGCGAAGATGTTCGTCGTGGAGGGCACGGTGAAGGCGCACGTGAGCACGATCCTGACCCGGCTCGGCGTCAAGAACCGGGTGCAGGCGGCGATCACGGCGTACGAGGCAGGGCTGGTGGCCGCCAGCTCGTGATGCCCGCGCCGGCGCGGACGGCTTGCTTGGCCGGAAGGGTTTTCAGGACGGCCGTGCGCAGTTTCGCCGCGACCGGGTTGGTCAGCTGAGGGCCGAGCTTGCCCATCCGGACGGAAGCGCGGGCGACCTGCTGGCTGCGCGGCCGCCGTTGCCGGTCATAGCGTGCGAGGTGTTCTACGTCCTTTGCGGACATGGTGTGCGCGAGGACGACCGCGTCTTCGAGGGCCTGGCAGCCGCCCTGGCCGAGGAACGGCGGCATCGCGTGGGCGGCGTCGCCGAGCAGGGCGATGCGGCCGCGGGTGTAGCTCGGCAGGGGCGTGCCGAGGTGGTAGAGGTCGTGGTGCAGAACGTTTTCCGGCGGGGTGGCGTCGATGAGGGCCGGGATCGGGTCGTGCCAGCCGGTTGCCGGGGGTTTCTCCGGCCGGTGGCCGGGCTCGCCGCGGTAGCAGATCCACCAGTAGACGTCGTCGCCGGTGAGCGGCAGGACGCCGACCTCGGTGCCGCGGCCGAAGCTGGTGCTGAGGCGCGTGTAGGGGAGCCGGGCGACGCCGCGGAACGCCGAGCTGCCGGAGTGCACCGGCTCGGGGTGGTGCGGGAAGAGCGTGCGGCGGATCCGGCTGCGGATGCCGTCGGCGGCGACGACGAGGTCGGCGTGCAGTTCTCCGCCGGCGAAGCGGACCAAGCCGTCTTCGCGGACGTCGGTGACTTCGGCGTCGGTGATGAGGCTTTCGGCGGGGATGGCGTCGCGAAGGGCGGCGATGAGGTCACGGCGGTGAACCGCGGCGAGCGGACCCCCGTGGCGGCGTTCGAACTCCGCGGCGTCAAAGCGGGTGATCCGCCGGCCGCGAGGGTCGCGAAGGCCGCCTTCGCGCTGGACGGCCAGGCGGTCGCCGAGGTCGACGCCGAGTTCCTGCAGGCACCTCTGGGCGTTCGGCCAGAGCGAGATCCCGGCGCCGACGTCGCCGAACTCCCCCGCTCGTTCGAGGACGGTGACCTCCCAGCCGACCCGGTGCAGCCCGGCGGCCGCCGCCAGTCCGCCGATGCCACCGCCCACCACTACTGCGTGCATGTGCCCTCCTCTACAGATGTAGAGGACTCTACACCTGTAGAGTGCCGGGTTGTGGAGCGAGTGGATGTGATCGGCGACGCAGCGATCGAGGTGATCGCGGCGGAGGGGATGCGCGGGCTGACGCACCGGGCGGTCGACCGGGCGGCGGGGCTGCCGGTGGGGTCGACGTCGTACTACGCGCGTACGCGGGCGGCGCTCTTGGAGCTGGCGATCGCGCGGATCGTCTTCCTGGACCAGGTCATGCCGGCCTCCGGGTCGTTGCCGGAGTTCATCGCGGGGTATGCGTTCGAAGCGATTACATCGGGCCGGACGCGGATGCTGGCGCGGTACGAGTTCGCGTTGGAGGCAACGCGGCGCCCGGAGCTGCGGGCGGTCTACGACGAGGGCGGCCTGCTGATCCGCCGGCACGCCGCCGAGGTGCTGGAGGCGGCGGGTTCCGCGGACCCGGTCCGGCACGCTCGGGTGGTGGTGGACTGGATGGAGGGCACGATCTTCGGCGCGTTGGCGGGAACGGGGTCGCTGGCGCCGCCGACACGCGAGTCGCTGGTGGCGAGCGCGCGGGAGATCCTGGCGGGGATCGGCGTGGGGTGACCCGCGCAGATCCCCGCCGCGCGCCTCAGGCGTCTCGGCGGCGCAACACCGCCGTGCCCGCGAGCAGCGCGGCCGCTGCCCAGGCCGCGCAGATCACCAGGCCGACCCATGGTGCGTACGGGGCCACCGTCATCGTCAGCGGGTTGGGCTTGCCCGCCGCCACCATTGCGTTGATTCCCGCGATTCCCGGGAAGTACGGCATGGCCTCCGGCAACCCGAGCGATGCCACGATCATGGGCAACGGCACCAGCAGCACGATCACCGACACCAGCGTCCCGGCCGCGCTTCGCAGGGCCCAGCCGATTCCCGTGCACAGCACGCCCAAGAGGGCGAAGTAACCTCCCGTGCCCGAGGCCGTGGTGAAACCCTCCTCGAGGGTGGTCGGCAGGCCGTGGCCGTTCTTCACCGCCTCGGCCAGGGCCATGCCCGCGCACGACGACAGCACTCCGTACGCGAACAGCACCGGCAGCAGCACTGCCGCCTTCGCGAGGGCCACCCGGGCGCGTACCGGGGTCCACAGCAGCGTCGATCGGATGCCGCCGCCGGCGTATTCGCTCGTCACGAACAACGTTGCCAGGGCTATTGCCGCGAACTGGGTCAGGTACACCGCGCCGCCCAGGGTGACGGTGGCTGCGCTCTGCGGGTCGTCCTCGTAGTACTGCGCTATCGCCGACAGCGTGGCGTAGCACAGCATCAATGCCGTTCCCGCCGCCAGGCACCACCAGGTGGCCCGGACCGACCAGAACTTGGTCCACTCCGCCGCCACCGCGCCGGACAGGCCGCCGCGCGTTTCCGTCCTCATGCCGATACCCCGTATTCCACCGAAGAAGCCGTCAGCTCCAGGTACGCCTGCTCCAGGGACGCCCGCCGCTCGGTGAGGCCGTGGATGCGGATGGCCAGCTCGTGCACCAGGTCGCCCACGCGGGTTACGTCGATGCCGTCCACCAGCAGTTCGCCCGGCTCGCCCGGGTGGGTCAGGCCGCCTTCGGCGCGCACCCTCGCGTCCAAAGCAGAGCGTTCGGCGTCGGCTGGGACGTGGACCGAGACCGTTGTGCGGGAATTGCCCGCGATGAACTCCGCCACTGGGGCGTCGGCCAGGAGGCGGCCCTTGCCGATCACCACCAGGTGATCCGCCGTCAGCTGCATTTCGCTCATCAGGTGGCTCGAGACGAACACCGTCCGGCCCTCCGCCGCCAGGGAGCGCATCAGCTGGCGGACCCAGCGGACGCCGTCCGGGTCGAGGCCGTTGACCGGCTCGTCGAACAGCAGCACCGCCGGGTCGCCCAGCAGGGCGCCCGCGATGCCGAGCCGCTGGCCCATGCCGAGGGAGAACTGGCCGGCTCGCTTGCCGGCCACGTCCGAAAGGCCGACGGTCGCCAGTACCTCCTCCACGCGGCTCGTCGCGATGCCGTTGCTGCGGGCCATGGCCAGCAGGTGCTTCCCCGCGCTGCGGCCCGGGTGCAGGGCCTTGGCGTCGAGCAACGCGCCGACCTCGCGCAACGGGTGCCGCAGTTCGGCGTAACGCCGGCCGCTGACCAGGGCTTCGCCGGCTTGGGGGTGGTCGAGGCCGACGGTCATCCGCATGGTCGTCGACTTGCCCGCGCCGTTCGGGCCGAGGAATCCGGTCACCCGGCCCGGGCCGATGTCGCACGTCAGTGCGTCGACGACGGTTTTCTCGCCGTAGCGTTTCGTGAGTCCGCTGAGGGTGATCATGCGTCGAAGTCTGCGGCCCGCGGGGGTGCGCGGGCATCGGACGGCGGTCGCGGGCCGCCCCCGACTTTCGTCAGGTGCGGCGGCGGGTGTGGCGGGTCGGGACGGCGGTCGCGGGGTCCTCCGGCCACGGGTGTTTGGGGTAGCGGCCACGCAGGTCGGCGCGCACGGCCGGGTAGCCGCCGGTCCAGAAGCCCGCGAGGTCGGCGGTGATCGCCGCGGGGCGGCCGGCGGGGGAGAGCAGGTGCAGCACCACCGGCACGCCGGCGATCACCGGGGTTTCGGTCCAGCCGAAAGTTTCCTGGAGCTTGACGGCGAGGACCGGCTGGTCACCGCGGTAGTCGACGCGGATGTGCGACCCCGACGGCACTTCGAGGCGGTCCGGGGCCAGGTCGTCGAGCTTCGCCGCTTCCGGCCAGGGAAGGAGGGCTTTGAGGGCGGTGCCCGCGTTGATGTTGGCGAGGTCGGCCTTGCGGCGGGCCGAGCCGAGGTCCAGCCAGCTGTCCACATCGGACAGTAGGGCGGTGTCGTCGACCGGCGGCCACGGCGGGCCGAGGACGCGGTGGAGGAACGCCAGGCGTTCGCGCAGGCGGGTCGCGTCCTGGCTCCAGTTGAGGAGGCCGAGCCCTTCGGCTTCGAGGCCGGCGACGAGGGCGTCGTGGACGTCGGGGTGCTTGAGGGGCTTTTCGGACAGGACGATGGCGCCGAGCTTGCGGACGCGCCGGGCGACCACGTCGCCGTCCCAGGTGATTTCGTCCACTTCGGACACCTCGCCGGCGCGGACGGCGAGGCTTTCGTCGGCGGCCGCGGCGAGGCGGATGGTGCCGTGGACGCGGCCGGGATCGCGGGTGGCTTCGGCGATCGCCAGCCACTCGGAGCCGAGGCCGCTGCCGGGTGGCAGTTCGGCGGCGGTGCCGCCGGCCATCAGGTAGACGGGGGCGCCGCCGGGACGCCGCTTGGCGAGCCGTTCCGGGTGCGCGAGGGCCACGACCAGCGCGGGATCGGGGCGCGGGGTGGGAGACCGATCGGTCGAGCCCGGCCGGTTCCGGGTGGTGCCGGTGGCTGAAGGAGACCGATCGGTCCCCTCATCCGCGCCCCGGGCCGGCACCAAGCCCTCCAGCCGGCGGACCTCGCGCTTCCAGCGTCGTGACGCCTCGTCGCCCGCCGAGCGCAAGCGGCGTAGCTCAGCGTCCACGTCCGTCAGCGTTGCGCCCGCGTCGAGCAACGCCACCACCTCCGCCGCGTTGTGCGGGCCCACGGCCGCAGCTCCGTCCAGCAACGCGCGGGCCAACCTCGGGTGCAGCCCCAGCTCGGCCATCCGCCGTCCGCGGGGGGTCACCGTTCCGTCCGGCGACGTCGCGCCCAACGTCACCAGCAGCGCCCGGCCCGCCGCCAGCGCTCCCTCGCCCGGCGGGTCCCACCACGCCAGCCCGCTTCCGTCGGGCGTCGACCAGCACGCCAGCTCCAACGCCAGGCGGGCCAGCTCGGCCGTGCGGATCTCCGGCTCCGGGTACGCCGGCAGCGTCGCCTGCTCGTGCTCGGCCCAGCAGCGGTACGCCCGCCCCGGTGCCTCGCGGCCCGCGCGGCCGGACCGCTGGGCCGCCACCGCCGCCGACACCCGGACCGTCGCCAGGCCCGGCAGGCCGCGGCGGTGGTCGACCCGCGGGACGCGCGCCAGGCCCGAGTCCACCACCGCGCGCACGCCCGGGACCGTCAGGCTCGACTCCGCCACCGCCGTCGCCAGCACCACCCGGCGCCGGGACCGCGGCCGCAGCGCGTCGTCCTGGTGCGCCGCCGACAGCCGGCCGTGCAGGGGAAGAACGTCCACATCGGACAGTCGCAGCAATCCCGACGTGCGCGCGATTTCCCCGGCCCCGGGCAGGAAAGCGAGCACGTCGCCGTCTCCCGATGACAACGCCGTCCGCACCGCCCGCGCGACGCACGCCTCGACGCGCTCCCCGCGTGCCGGTGGGACGTACGAAAACTCCACGGGATACGTGCGGGCCGTGGCCGTGACCACCGGGGCGTCGCCGAGCAACGCCGCCAGCCGGCCCGCCGCCACCGTGGCCGACGTCGCCAGGAGGCGCAGGTCGTCGCGCAGGCCGGCGCGGACGTCCAGGAGGAGCGCCAGCAGCAGGTCCGCGTCCAGGTGCCGCTCGTGGCACTCGTCGAGCAGCACCGTCGAGACGCCCGGCAGCTCCGGGTCGCCCTGCACGCGGCGCACCAGGAGCCCCGACGTCACGACCTCGATCCGCGTGCGGGCCGAAACCTTCCGGTCGCCGCGCACCGCGTAACCCACCGTCTCGCCGACCGGTTCGCCCAGCAGCGCGGCCATCCGCGCCGCCGCCGCGCGGGCCGCCAGCCGCCGCGGCTCGGCCACCACCACGCGACCGGAACCGGCTTCGGCGAGGGCGAGCGGGACCAGCGTCGTCTTGCCCGTGCCCGGTGGGGCCACCAGCACCGCCGTGCCGTGCGCGGCCAGCGCGGCGACGACGTCGGGCAGCACGGACCGGACCGGCAGGTCGGGCAGCTTCACTTCGACGTGACCTCGGGGGGTGGGGGCAGCTGGTAGCCGGACGGGCCGATGTTCGCGTTGAGCGAGCGCAGCCATTCGCCGGAGGAGATCATCTTCCGGATCGCGTCGTCGACCGCGGCCACCCCCTGCGTGTCGTCCTTGCGCAGGCCGATGCCGTAGTCCTCCTTCGAGAACGGCTTGCCGACGAGCTTCAGCAGCTCCGGGTCGCGCGCGACGTACCCGGCCAGGATCACCCCGTCCGTGGTCACCGCGTCGATCTGGCCGGCGAGCAGCGCGGTCACGCAGTCGGAGTACCGCGGGTACTCGACCAGCTGGACGGCCTGGGCGAACTTGTCCTTGACCTGCTGCGCCGGCGTCGAGCCGGTGACCGAGCACAGCCGGCGCCCGTTGAGCGCCTCCGGCCCGGCGATGTCGGCCGAGGTCCGGCGCACCAGCAGGTCCTGGCCGGTGGTGAAGTACGGGCCGGCGAACGAGACGAGCTGCTTGCGCTTGCCGGTGATCGAATAGGTCGCCACGACCAGGTCGACCGCGCCCGAGGTGAGGTCCGTCTCGCGCGTCGCCGGCGTCGTCTCGTGCCAGGTGATGTCCTTCGCGGCGACACCCAGCTCCGAAGCGACGAAAGTCGCGACATCGACGTCGAACCCGACGAACCGGCCGTCGATCGTGTGCTCGGAAAGGCCCGGCGCGTCGAACCGGATGCCGATGGTCAGGTGATCCGTGGCACTCGCCCGGGTGACGAGCGAGTCGGTGGGCGAGACCCGGCCGGGGCCGCAGGCCGCCACCGTGACCAGGAGCAACGCCGAGCCGAGGAGCGCACGCCACCGCATCCGGCCGCTCCCTCCGCCTCACGTGGTTCTCAGGTCCCCCCGATAGCCTAAGTGCGTGGTGCGACCGTCCCAACCCGTGCTGAACACCGTCGGCACGCTCGCCCGGCTCGGGCTGGCGGCCGTCTGGCTCGTTTCCGGTGCGCTGAAGCTGGCGGACCCCGGCCAGACGCTGATCGCCGTGCAGGCGTACGACGTGCTGCCGGACGCACTCGAAAACGTGGTGGCCATCGCGCTGCCGCTCGTCGAACTCGTGCTCGGGCTGTTCCTGCTCGCCGGCCTGGCGACCCGCTGGGCCGCCGGGGTCGCGCTGGGGCTGCTCGTCGTGCTCATCGCCGGCATCGCCCAGTCGTGGGCCCGCGGGCTGAGCATCGACTGCGGGTGCTTCGGCGGCGGCGGCCAGGTGGCGGCGGGGCAGACGGAGTACCCGCAGGAAATCCTCCGCGACACAGGGTTCGCGCTGCTCGCCGCCTGGTTGCTGGCGCGCCCCCGCACCTGGCTGTCGATCGACGGCTGGCTCGCGCGAGGTCGCGGGAACTCGGGCGAACCCGGGCACGACTACTCGGGTATCGCGGAAGGGAACTGATACACGGTGGGTGGAGCTGAGCGGACCGCTCGGAAGCGTCGTCAGGCGGCGCAGGCCGGTCCGAATGTGGTCGCGCAGGCCCGGGGGACCTCGGGTGACCGGCGGAAGTGGATCATCGGGATCGGAGCCGTGGTCGTCGTGGCCGCGCTCGTGATCGGCGGGGTGATCTGGACGATCGCGGACCGGAACAAGACCGAGGGCCAGGTGATCGATCCGGGCCAGAAGACGAGCGCGCTGGCGGGCGATGTCACCCAGAAGCGTGACGGCGTGGTCGTCACCGTCGGCAAGACCGGCGCCAAGGCCTCGATCGACGTCTACGCGGACTTCCTCTGCCCGATCTGCGGCCAGTTCGAGAAGGAGTACAAGAGCGAGATCGAGCAGGCCGTCAACGACGGCAAGCTGCAGGTCCGCTACCACATGGTGCCCCTGCTCAACGACCGCTCGAGCCCGCCGGGGTACTCGCTGGACTCGGCGAACGCGGCGCTGGCCGCGGCCGACGCCGGCAAGTTCGTCGAGTACCACGACGCGTTGTTCGCGAACCAGCCCGAAGAAGGCAAGCGCGGCTACGACAAGGCGCAGCTGATCGAGCTCGGCCGGAACGTCGGGATCACCGACCCCGCGTTCGCCCAGACGATCAACGCGGGCACCTACGACGAGCAGCTCAACGCGGCGTTCCAGCAGATCGGGAACGACCCGAAGCTGGTGCAGGACTTCGGCGGCGGCCAGCGCGGGTTCGGCACGCCGACGGTCACCGCGAACGGCGCGATCGTCTCCTGGCAGGACTCCGGCTGGCTCGCGAAGGTCACCGGCTGACCCGGGGCAATTCGCCCACCCGGGCACGGAACGTCGACTAGGCTGACGGCCGCACCAGGGGAACCGGGGGTGGCGCGCGCACGTCGCACCTGTCGGTGACAGGGAGGGCCAGTGGAAGGTTCGGGATTTCACGTCGACGACGGCGCGTACACGCGGTACGCGCGCGAAGTCGACCCGCTCGGTGACGACGTCAAGGGCGCGGCCGAGGAGCACGTCGGCCCGCACGTGACGCTCGGCGGCCACGGTTTTTCGGAGATGGGCGGCGAGTCCGGCTTTTCCGGGGCTTACAGCGGCCGGATGCGGGCGCTGCAGGAACGCCTGCACCGCGTCGGCGGCGGCTGGCAGCAGGTCGGCGCCGCCGCCCGGCAGACCGACCGCAACTACACGGCGGTCGAGGCCGACCACGGCGACGTCCTGCGGCGGCTGGGCGGCGACGCATGACCGAGCACGCCGACCTGCTCGTCCGGCACGGCCTGGACACGACCAACCAGTTCGCGCAGAAGCTGCGCCACGACCCGGCGGCCATCGGCGGCGCCCGGGACGCCCACGTCGCGCTCCGGACGTCGGTGGGCCGCACCCGCGATGTCGCGTCGGATCAGCGCGTTTCGCTGGCCTCCGCCAGTTCCGGCGCCACGGCCGACCGCGCCACGGCGACGTCGCAGAGCCTGGAGAAGGAGGTCCAGGACCTCCTCGACGAGAGCGCCGAGATCGAGAAGGCCGTCGCCGAAGCGGCCGAGACGCTGCACGTCGGCGAGATCAAGAACGACCAGGTGCGCGACCGGATCATCAAGGAGATTTCGGCGTCGATGAAGGCGCTCGAGGCGGTGAAGACCATCCAGCCGCCGGAGAGCCGCGGCGCCGCGTCGCGCGACATCCTGCTGAAGCTGCAGACCAAGATCAGCCAGCTGACCGGCCAGGCGGCGACCTTCAGCGAGCAGACGATCACCGACCTCACCGCGATCGGCACCCGCCTCGGCGGCGAAGACCAGTCGACGTCGGCCTCCTCCGCGTCGACGAAGGTCGGGTCGTCCTTCAACAGCAACAGCGGCTACTCCGGCGGCTCCGACGGCGGCGGAGGCGGCGGTGGGGGAGGCGGTGGCGGCGGAGGCGGCGCTGTGCACAAGCCGCGCCTGCCGGTGGCGATCCCGCCGCAGCCCGGCACCGGCGTCGCGATCAACCTGCCCGGCGGCAAGCAGGTCATGGCGCCGAACGAGACCGCCGCCAAGGCGGTGCGCAACGCGCTTTCGCAGCTCGGCGTGCCGTACGTCTGGGGCGGCACCGCGCGCGGGGTCGGCCTCGACTGCAGCGGGCTGACCATGACGTCGTACCAGGACGCGGGCCTGCAGCTGCCGCGCACGGCGGCGCAGCAGACGGTCGGGGCCGAAGTGCCCTCGATCGACCAGCTGCTGCCCGGCGACCTGGTCGTCTGGTCCGGGCACGTGGCGATGGTGATCGGCGACGGCCAGATGATCGAGGCCGGCGACCCGGTGCAGATCAGCAAGATCCGCACCACGAACGCCGGGCAGTCGTTCATCGGCTTCTACCGGCCCACGGGGTGAGCGATGGCTGAATTCGACGTCGACCTGGCCGCGGCCCGCGTGGCCGAGCAGGCAGCGCGGGCGGGCGCGGAGGTTTCCGCGCGGCTGGCCCGCTCGGGTCCGGTGGTGGGCAAGGCGGAGTCCGACGGCATCGAGGTCCAGGTGGCGCCGGGCGGGCTGCTGACCGGCGTGACGATCCACCGGTCGGCGTTGCGGCACGGGTCCGCGGTGCTCGCCGACCGGATCTTCGAGCTGGCGCAGCGCGCGACCCGCCGCGCGGGCGACCGGATGTACCACGCGCTGGCGCCGGTCGTCGACCGCGAGCAGCTCGAAACCCTGGGCTACGAACCGATCCCGGACGACGACCCGGACGCCGACACCTACACCTACGGAAGGTGACCGCGGTGATCACGACCCGCCAGCTCATCGCCCAGGCCCGCGCCCGCGAAGAGGCGATGGCCCGGGTGGAGGAGCTGCTCGCGTCGGCGTCCGGCACGGCGCACGACCTCGACGGCCAGGTCGAGGTCACGGTCGACGCGCGCGGCAAGCTCCTGCGGCTGTGGCTCGCGCCGACGGCGGTCGACCTGGGCGAACGCTTGGGGCCGCTGGTCGTCGAGATCGCCCAGGCGGCCATGCGCGAGGCGACCCAGGACGGCTACAACAAGGTCGCCCTGCTGCTCGGCGAGGACATGACCGCGATGATCGAGCAGCTGACCGGGGTGCCGGCCCCGGCCCGCGCGGAGGACGACGACCCGGGGATGACGGTCGAGGAGTTCCAGCGGCTGCGAGAGGAGCGGCTGGGGTCCGCTCCGGCGCCGGCGGCGCCTTCGAGCGTCGAGGACGAGGACGCGTACTGGGAGTCCTTCGACCCGGCTTCGCTGCGCTCGGACCGGTAGTTCAGGCGGCCAGCACGGCCGTCAGGCCCGCTCGCAGGTCTTCGACGAAGTACCCGGGGACCTCCAGCGACGGGAAGTGCCCGCCCCGTTCGGGCGACCGCCAGCGGACGATCCGCCGGTACCGCTCCTGCGCCCAGGGACGCGGGTACTTCTCGATGTCGCGGGGGTACATGGTGATCGCCGCGGGGACGTCGACCCGCAGCTCGGGATCGAGCGAGTCGTGGCTCTCGTAGTAGATGCGCGCCGCCGAGGCGCCGGACCGCGTCAGCCAGTACAGCGTGACGTCGTCGAGGACGCGGTCCCGGGAGATCGTCTCGAACGGGCTGTCTTCGGTGTCCGACCACTCGGCGAACTTGTCGAGGATCCAGGCGAGCAGCCCGACCGGTGAGTCGACCAGCGAGTAGCCGATCGTCTGCGGCCGGGTCGCCTGCTGCTTCGCGTACGCCGCGCGGTGGCGCCAGAAGTGGCGGGTTTCCTCGGCCCACCGGCGTTCCGCCGCCGTCAGCCCGTCCGTCGAGGCTCCCGGCGGTCCCTCGGCGAACGTCGTGTGGATGCCCAGGACCTGCTCCGGGAAGCGGCCGCCGAGGACCGTGGTGATGTTGCCGCCCCAGTCGCCCCCGTGGGCGGCGAACCGGTCGTAGCCGAGCCGGCCCATCAGCTCCACCCAGGCGGCCGCGATCCTTTCGGTGCCCCACCCGGTGGTGGCCGGCTTGTCGCTGTACCCGAAGCCGGGCAGCGACGGAACGACGACGTGGAACGCCGGCGCGGTCGCGGCTTCCGGGTCGGCCAGCTCGTCCACGACGTCGACGAACTCGGCGATGCTGCCCGGCCAGCCGTGCGTCAGCAGCAGCGGTGTGGCGTCCGCGCGCGGGGACCGGCGGTGCAGGAAGTGGATGCCCAGCCCGTCGATCGTCGTGCGGAACTGGCCGATCCGGTCGAGGCGCGCTTCGAACGCCCGCCAGTCGTAGCCGGTGCGCCAGTAGGCCACGACGTCGGCGAGGTCGGCGAGCGGGACGCCCTGGTGCCAGCCGCGGACCGGCTCGCGCTCCGGCAGCCGCGCCGCGGCCAGCCGGACGCGCAGGTCGGCGAGGTCGGCGTCGGGGGCGTGGGCTTCGAACGGGTGCACGTCGGTGGGCATGAGACCTCCTGGCCATCGTCGGAACCGGCTAAGACGGTTCTAACACGGCTCCGCGCCGGCTTGCAACCGGCTAAGGTGGTTCCATGCCTGCTGGGTTCCCCGACTTCCGCCTCGGTAGCGTGCTGGCCACGAGCTTCACGGCGACCCTGACCGAGCGTTGCGGCGACGCGGTGGAGCGCATCCCGACGCCGCAGCGGCTCGTCGACTGGCTGGCCGTCAGCGGCCTCGCCGTGGAGTCGTGCACCGGCGAGCAGCTCGAACTCGCCCGGGAACTGCGGGAGTCGATCCACGCCGCCGCGACCGCGGCCGCGACCCAGGCTGCCCTCCCGGCGCCGGCGGTCCGGGTCATCAACGACCGCAGCGCCCAGGGCCGGGCCGCGGCCGTCCTGACGCCGGAAGGCGAGCGGCGCTGGCGGCTCGGCTCGGCTTCCGGCGTCGAAGACGCCCTCGGGGTGATCGCCGCCGACGCGATCGGCATCATCTCCGGCGAACGGGACGGGAAGCTGGCCCTGTGCGCCTCGCCGACCTGCCGGGCCGCCTTCTTCGACACCAGCCAGAGCCGCACCCGCCGGTGGTGCGACATGAACACGTGCGGGAACCGGCAGAAGAAGGCGCGCTTCCACGCCAAGAACGTCGGGTGAGCGTCAGGCCGGCTGGGCCGTGGAGTTCGCGCCGTCCAAGGACTCCCGGATGATGTCCGCGTGGCCGGCGTGCTGGGCCGTCTCGTGGATCAGGTGCAGCACGATCCGGCGGGCCGACCAGAACTGCGGCTCCGGGGGCGACCACGGGGTCGTCGGCAGCCGGACCTCGATGTCCAGGGACGGCAGCGAAGCCACGTACTCGTCCGTCGCCGCGGCGGCCTCCGCGTAAGCCGCGAGCCAGTGCGAGAGCGTCTCGCTCATCGCGTACTGGTCCGTGTCGAGCATGCCCTCCGGCAGGGAACCGTCGGCGGTGCGGAGGATCTGCAGCCACAGGCGCTCGCCGGTGGCCAGGTGGCGGATCAGGCCGCCGAGGGTCAGCTCGCTGACCGTCGTGCGGCGGGCCGCATCGGCGTCCGAAACGTCGCGCGCCGGGATCAGCAAGCCTTGCGGACTTCGGCCAGCAGGCCGAGGAGGTCGTCGTGTTCGCGGGTCATACGGACACCGTAGGGACGAATCAGGTCAGTCTCCGGCCGGAACGGTCCGTCCCGCTGACCGGCACCCGAGTTCGGTCAGAGGTCTGGACCAACGCGAACGGCTATGCATTAATTCAAGGCGTGAATTTTGGTCTCTCGACGAGGAGGACCCGGATGCGCTTCGGACGCAGGCTGGGCATCGGCGCGCTGGCCGTGAGCTTGCTGCTGGCGTCGGAGACGCCCGCGCTCGCCGGGAACGGCCCGGCCTACAAGGATTCCCGGCGACCGGTCAAGGTCCGGGTCGCCGATCTGCTCTCCCGGATGAGCCTCGACGACAAGCTCGGCCAGATGATGCAGGCCGAACGGCTCGGGGTGAAGAGCCCGGCGGACGTCACGACCGGGCGGCTCGGGTCGCTGCTCTCCGGCGGCAGCTCGCAGCCGACCCCGAACACGCCCGTCACCTGGGCCGACATGTACGACGGCTTCCAGAAGGCGGCCCTCGCCACGCCGCTGGGCATCCCGCTCGTCTACGGCGTCGACGCCGTGCACGGCCACAACGGCCTCTACGGCGCCACGGTCTTCCCGCACAACATCGGCCTCGGCGCGACGCGCGACCCGCGGCTGGTCGAGAAGATCGGCCGCGCCACCGCGGAGGAGGTCTCCGGCACCGGAATCGACTGGGACTTCGCGCCCTGCCTGTGCGTCGCCCGCAACGACCGCTGGGGCCGCACCTACGAGTCCTTCGGCGAGGTCCCGCAGCTGGCCACCGAGATGACGTCGATCATCACCGGCCTGCAGGGGCGCCGGCTGAACCAGCCGGGTTCGGTCATGGCCACCGCCAAACACTACGTCGGCGACGGCGGCACCACCGGCGGGGTCAACGAAGGCAACACCGAAATCAGTGAGCAGGAACTGCGCGCGATCCACCTGCCGCCGTTCAAGGCCGCCGTCCAGCGCGGGGTCGGCTCGGTGATGATCTCCTACAGCAGCTGGAACGGCGTCAAGATGCACGCCGGCTCGTACCTGATCAACGACGTCCTCAAGAAGGAACTCGGCTTCACCGGGATCGTCGTTTCGGACTACAACGGCGTCGACAAGATCGACGGCAAGAGCGGGTTCACCCCCGAAGAGGTCGAGGCCGCCATCAACGCCGGCATCGACATGGTGATGGTGCCCTACGAGTGGCAGAAGTTCATCGACACGCTGCGGACGCTGGTGGAGCAGGGCCGCGTGCCGATGTCCCGGATCGACGACGCCAACCGCCGCATCCTGACCAAGAAGTTCGAGCTCGGCCTGTTCGAGCACCCGTTGACCGACCGGCGGTTCCTGAACACCATCGGCAGCAAGCCGCACCGCGACCTCGCGCGCCAGGCCGTGCGGGAATCGCAGGTGCTGCTGAAGAACGACCACCACGTCCTGCCGCTTCCGAAGCGCGGCAAGATCTTCGTGGCCGGCAAGAACGCCGACGACCTCGGCAACCAGTCCGGCGGCTGGACGGTCGGCTGGCAGGGCACCAGCGGCCCGGTCATCCCGGGCACCACCATCCTGCAGGGCATCGAGCAGAAGGCCGCCGCGGTGACCTACGCCAAGGACGCCACCGGGATCGACAAGAGCTACGACGTCGCCGTCGCGGTTGTGGGGGAGACGCCGTACGCCGAGGGCAAGGGCGACCGGCCGCAGGGGATGGGGCTGGACGCCACCGATCTCGCCACGCTGCAGAAGCTGAAGGACTCCGGCGTGCCGACCGTCGTCGTGCTGGTGTCCGGGCGCCCCCTGGACATCGCGGGGCAGCTGCCGGACTGGGCCGGGCTCGTCGAATCCTGGCTGCCGGGCAGCGAAGGACAGGGCGTGGCCGACGTCCTCTTCGGCGACTACAACCCGACCGGCAAGCTGCCGGTGACCTGGATGCGCAGCGCCGACCAGCAGCCGATCAACGTCGGCGACGGCAAGCCCGCGCTCTTCCCCTTCGGCTACGGCCTGCACTACCCGCGCCACTGGTGATCCCCGTCCCCACCGGAAGGAACATCGCATGCCACGCCGTCCCCTG
This sequence comes from Amycolatopsis sp. CA-128772, assembly GCF_002904295.1. Classification (GTDB taxonomy): domain Bacteria; phylum Actinomycetota; class Actinomycetes; order Mycobacteriales; family Pseudonocardiaceae; genus Amycolatopsis. Next base: position 8,022 of record NZ_PPHG01000010.1, on the reverse strand, counting down.
CTCAGAATCCTGGCCTTCTTCGCCGCCTGCCTAGGCCTTTCGCTGGGTGCGCCGGCGGTCCAGGCCGCCACGCCGTTCAAGGTGCTGGCCTTCTACAGCGGCAGCTACGACGCTGCGCACATCAGTTTCGAGAAGGAAGCCAACGTCTGGTTCCCGCAGCAGGCGGCGGCCAACGGCTTCACCTACACCGCGACGACCGACTGGAACCGGCTTACCAGCCTGACCAAGGCCACCGCTGACGTCGTGCTGTTCCTCGACGACCAGCCGCAGTCGGCCGCGCAGTTCCAGGGCTTCCAGACCTACATGCAGAACGGGGGCGGGTTCTTCGGCTTCCACGTCACGGCGTACAACGACAGCTCGACGCCGTCGTACGCGAACTGGTTCCACAACGACTTCCTCGGCACCGGCCGGTTCACGTCGAACACGTGGGGCCCGACGCCGGAGACGCTGAAGATCGAGAACCGCACCCACCCCTCGACGGTGAACCTGCCGGCGACGATCCGGTCGTCGACGTCCGAGTGGTACGCGTGGCAGAACGACCTGCGGCAGAACGGCAACATCACCATCCTGGCCTCGATGGACTCCTCCACCTTCCCGATCGGCACCGACCCGAACCAGACCTGGAACAGCGGTTACTACCCGATCGCGTGGACGAACAAGAACTACAAGATGCTGTACGCCAACTTCGGCCACAACGCGATGAACTACGACACGAACACGGCGCTGTCGTCGACGTTCGAAAGCGCCGACCAGAACCGGTTCGTGCTCGACGGCTTGAAGTGGCTCGGCGGCGGCTCGACCGGCCCGACCGACCCGGGCACGATCGACCCGGCGGCCTGGTACGCCGTGACGAACAAGGCGTCCGGCAAGTGCATCGACGCCCGCGCGGCGGGCAGCGCCAACGGCACGGTAATCCAGCAGTACACGTGCAACGGCACCACGGCCCAGCAGTACCAGTTCGCCCCGACCAGCGGCGGCTACGACCGGATCAACAACCGCACGAACGCGGCGGAAGTCATCGACGTCACGGACGTGTCGACGGCGGACAACGCGGGCCTGCAGCTGTGGTCCTACAGCGGCGGCGGCAACCAGCAGTGGCAGCCGGTGTCCGAGGGCGGCGGGTACTACCACTTCGTCGCCCGCCACAGCGGCAAGTGCCTGACCGTGCCGGGCTCGTCGACGGCGGACAGCGTCCAGCTGGTCCAGGCGGCCTGCAGCGGCAGCGCCGCTCAGTCGTTCAAGGTCGCCTAGCGGGTCGTGGGTGTTCAGGCGGGTGCTGACCCGCCTGAACACCCACGACCGTCAGCCGCGTTCGATGAGGTGGCCCACCACGTCCGGGCCCGGGTGGGCGTGGCCCGAACCGTCGCGGCGGACGTCGATCTCCGGCAGTTCCACCGGGTCGCCGTTGCGCGCCGCACCCGCCGGACGCGGGCCGATCCACGCCACCCGCAGCTCCGTCTCGCCCTTGAGGAACCGCTGGGCGCGGACGCCGCCCGTGGCGCGGCCCTTCGCCGGGTACTCGCTGAACGGCGTCACCTTCACGCTCTGGCCCGTCGCGGTGATCACCATCGGCTCGCCGTGCTCGTCGTCGTCCGTGCGGATCGCCCCGAAGAACACCACCGAGCCCGAGCCCACGTTGATGCCCGCCATGCCGCCGCCCTTGAGGCCCTGCGGGCGGACCAGGGAGGCCGCGTACTTCAGCAGGGACGCCTCGGACGACACGAACGCCAGCGTCTCCGAACCGTCCGTCAGCCAGGACGCGCCGACGACCTCGTCGCCGTCCTTGAGGGAAATCACCTCGAACTCGTCCGAGCGGACCGGCCACTCCGGCGAACAGATCTTCACCACGCCGGCCTTCGTGCCCAGGGCCAGACCCGGTGAGCCGGCTGCCTGCTCGCCCAGCGGCGCGATCCCGACGACCGTCTCGCCCTTCTCCAGCGGCACCAGTTCCTTCGCCGCCATGCCGCCGCGCAGCGAGACCGTGCCGGCCTGCTCGGGCAGCACCGGCAGCGGCAACACGTCCGTCTTGAACGCCCGGCCCCGGCTGGTCACCAGCAGCACCTGGCCGCGGGCGGTCGTGTGGACCAGGGCCGCCACCGCGTCGTGCTTCACGCGGCCGTTGCGGCGACGCGTCTCGGTCGCTTCTTCGGACTCGGCCGCGGTGCGGGCCACCAGCCCGGTCGCCGAGAGGATCACCTGGCACGGGTCGTCCGCGACTTCGAGCGGACCCGAAGGCTTCGACGCGGCCAGGACCTCCTTCAGGTCGCCGTCGATCAGCGCGGTGCGGCGCTCGGTCGGGAAGTCCTTCGCGATCTTCGCCAGCTCCGCCGAGACGAGCTTCTTCAGCACCGACTCGTCGTCGAGGATCTTGGACAGCTCGGCGATCTCCTCGCGCAGCCGCTCCTGCTCCGCCTCCAGCTCGAGGCGGTCGTACTTGGTCAGGCGGCGTAGGGGCGTGTCCAGGATGTAGGTCGCTTGGATCTCCGAGAGCTTGAAGCGCGTCATCAAGCCGTCCTTCGCGGCCTGCGCGTTTTCGCTCTCGCGGATGAGCTTGATCACCTTGTCGATGTTCAGCAGCGCGATCAGCAGGCCGTCGACCAGGTGCAGGCGCTCTTCGCGCTTGCGGCGCCGGTACTTCGTGCGCCGCGTGACGACGTCGTAGCGGTGGCGGAGGAAGACCTCGAGGAGTTCCTTGAGGCCCAGGGTCTGCGGCTGGCCGTCGACGAGGACCAGGTTGTTGATGCCGAACGACTGCTCCAGCGGCGTCAGCCGGTAGAGGTCGGCCAGCAGGGCCTGCGGGTTGACGCCGACCTTGCACTCGACGACCAGCCGCGTGCCGTTCTCGCGGTCGGTGAGGTCCTTGACGTCGGCGATGCCGGTGAGCCGCTTGGACTTGTTGACCTCGTCGGTGATCTTCTCGATCACCTTCTCCGGCCCGACGCCGTAGGGCAGTTCGGTGACGGTGATCGCCTGCCGCCCGCGGCTGCCTTCGAGGGGCCCGGTCTCGCAGTTCGCGCGCATCCGGACCACGCCGCGGCCGGTCTCGTACGCGCGGCGGACCTCGTCCAGGCCGAGCAGGCTGCCACCGGTCGGCAGGTCGGGGCCGGGCACGAACTCCATCAGCTTGTCGAGCGTCGCGGACGGATGCGTGATCAGCCACCGCGCGGCGGCGATGACCTCGCCGAGGTTGTGCGGGATCATGTTGGTCGCCATCCCGACCGCGATCCCGGATGTGCCGTTGACCAGCAGGTTCGGGAAGGCCGCGGGGAGCACGGAGGGCTCTTCGAGCGAGCCGTCGTAGTTGAAGCGGAAGTCGACGGTGTCCTCGCCGAGCTCGCCGACCAGCTGCATGGCTTCGGGGGACATGCGGGCTTCGGTGTACCGCGAAGCAGCCGGGCCGTCGTCCGGACTGCCGAAGTTGCCGTGGCCGTCGATCAGCGGCGCGTTCAGGGAAAAGTCCTGAGCGAGGCGCACCATCGCGTCGTAGATCGCGGTATCGCCGTGCGGGTGGTACTTGCCCATGCAGTTGTGGACGGCGAATCCCTCGACCACGAATTCGTGTGCTTCGGTACCCACCTGGATGTCGTAGGTGACGTCCGGCTCGACGGGCTCGACCGACACCACTTCGAGGAACGAGAACCCCTTGAGCGCGTCCAGCCGCTCGGCGAGCGGAGAGCCGATGCGGCGGAGCTTGGTGATCCAGCCGTCCTGGTGCGCCCGCGCGAGGGGGAACGAGCGGTCGGCGAGCGCGGTGCCGGGCCTGTCCTTGCCGTAGCGGGCCTTGGCCCCGCTCACCGCGGACAACGAAGCCCGGAAGGCGGCTCCCTCGGTGTCGCGGAACCAGCCGCCGCCGATGTGGGCGGCCGAGAACTCGGCCATGACGCCCTTGGCGGGCAGCCGGTCGTTGCCCTGCTTGCCGCCGTAGCCGTAGGTGATCTCCGTGAGCTTTTCCAGGTCTTGCTGCTTGTAGCCGATCGTGAGCCACGGCGCCAGGAAACCGGCGAGTGCCGCGGCGTCGGATCCGCTGACCGAAAGGCCCAGCAACGTCTTGTGACCTTCGGGCTTCGGACTGGTCCAGTGGTGACCGTGGATCCCCAGGTCCGCGAGCATCGCGTAGACCTGCCGGACGAGGGTCTCGCTCGTGCTGACGTAGACCAGCTCGCGGTGGTTCTTGCGGATGTAACCGTCGCCGTCGAAGAGACCCGCGAGGAACGGCGCCCAGCTCGAACGGTCCGCGAGAACGTCCGCCGGGACAGTTTTCGCGTCGCTGAGCGGGCTTCCCGCCGCGAGGAGGCCATCGTGGCGGGCGAAGGTGAGGATGTGCTGGTCGCGCCATTCCGGCTCGGCCGCGGCGCGGATTCCCCGCGAGACACCGAGTCCGTGGGTCGTTGCCCATTCGTACACGGCGTCGAGCGGCTCGACGTCGCACAGGTGGATCCGGACGCGGCCGTCCGCGGCACGGTTGCGGTCGACCGCGAATCCCTCGGCCGTGATCAGGCCGAGGAGGTAGGCGTAGCGATCGCCACCCACAGGCCGGTTCTCGGCGCGAGCCCGCCCGTAGGCCACGGTGCGCCGTCCGGTGAGATCGCGGGCGTCCGTCCACGTCAGGCTCGAGTCTTCGGCCACGGTCCGGAACCGCTGCCCCGGGGTGACGAGCATTGTGTGCCCGTTCGACCAGGTGACACGCACCAGGTCGGAGGCCGGGTTCTCGTAGACCTCGGTGACGGGAACGGATTGCCCTCGACCGTCAAGGACCCGGTCGCCGATCTCGATCTCTTCGATCGGCCGCAAGCCGGCCGGGGTCGACACCAGCGCGCCGCGCACGAAGCAGTCCCCGACCACGCGGGACGACTTCACATACGCGTGCGTGGGCCGGTAACCCTGCTCGTGCATGGAGAAGAGAATCCGGCGGTGCACCGGCTTCAGCCCGTCACGTGCGTCCGGGAGGGCGCGTGAGTGGATGACCGAGTACGCGTACTCCAGGTAGCTGTCTTCGATCTCGGTCTTCAGCGAGTTGTCGAAGACGTGCGCACCGGGGGAGTCGAACGCGCTGGGATCGACCTTGGTGGTGGGGCCCTTGCGGCGTGCCACGGTAGAACTCCTTGGTAGCTACGAAAAACTCAGGCGTCGATGGCTTCGCGGTCGATCCGGTCCGAAGAGGCGACCAGCCAGTTCCGCCGGGGCTCGACCTTCTCGCCCATCAGCAGTTCCAGCGCGCCTTCGGCGGCTTCGACGTCGTCCATGGTGATGCGGCGGACCGAGCGGGTGGCCGGGTTCATCGTGGTCTCCCACAGCTCGTCGGCATCCATCTCGCCGAGACCCTTGAACCGCGGTACCGGGGTGACGATGCTCTTGCCGGCCCGCTCCAGCTCGGCGAACTTCGTCTCCATCTCCTGCTGCGTGTACGTGAAGTGCGTCTCCGGGTTGCGGCCCTTCGTGACGAGCTTGTGCAGCGGCGGCATCGCCGCGTACAGCCGGCCGTCCTCGATCACCGGGCGCATGTACTTCGCGAACAGCGTGATCAGGAGCGTGCGGATGTGCGAGCCGTCGACGTCCGCGTCGGCCATCAGGATCACCCGGCCGTAGCGCATGGTCGTCAGGTCGAACGTGCGGCCGGTGCCCGCGCCCAGGACCTGCACGATCGACGCGATTTCGGCGTTCTTCAGCGTGTCGCCCAGTGACGCCTTCTGGACGTTCAGGATCTTGCCGCGCAGCGGTAGCAGCGCCTGGTACTCCGACACGCGCGCCATCCGCGCCGATCCCAGCGCGCTGTCGCCCTCGACCAGGAACAGCTCGCTGCGGGCGACGCCGGTGGTGCGGCAGTCGACCAGCTTCGGCGGCATCGCCGCGCCCTCCAGCGCGGTCTTGCGCCGGGCCGCGTCCTTCTGCTGCTTCTGGGTGAGCCGGACGCGGGAGGCGTCGACCACCTTCTGCAGCACGACCTTGGCCTCGGACTTGGTCTTGCGGTCCTCGGTCCACGCCTTGACGTGCTTGTCGACGATGCCCTGCAGCACGCGGGTGATCCCGGCGGTGGACAGCTCGTCCTTGGTCTGCGAGGTGAACTGCGGCTCCGGCAGCCGGACGTGCACCACAGCCGTCATGCCCTCGAGCACGTCCTCGATCGTCGGCATGTCCTCCTTGGGCTTGAGCAGCCCGCGGGTCTTGGAGATGGCCTCCTGCAACGCCTTCGTCACCGCGCGGTCGAACCCGCGGCGGTGGGTGCCGCCGTGGACGTTGCGGATCGTGTTGGTGAAGCATTCGACCGTGCGCTCGTAGCCGGTGCCCCAGCGCAGCGCCACCTCGACCTCGGCGTGGCGCTCCACATTGGACTGCATGACCCCGGCGGCGTCGGCCGCGTTCTCCTTGTACGTGCCTTCGCCGGTGATCAGCAGCGTGCCGCAGACCGGCTTGTCGCCCGACGGCGTCAGGAAGTCGACCATGTCGGCCAGGCCGTGCGGGAAGTGGAACGTCTCTTCGTTGATCGTGTCTTCGATCGCCGTGCGCAGCACGTACGTGACGCCCGGGACGAGGAACGCGGTGTTGCGCAGCTTCGCCCGCACGCCTTCGACGTCGAGCGCCGCGCCGGACTCGAAGTAGCGCGCGTCGTACCAGTAGCGGATCGACGTGCCGCTGCGCTCGCCGCGCTTCATCTTGCCGGTGACGTTCAGCCCGGACCGGCGGGTGAACTTCGCTTTCGGCCCTGGCGCGTCGAAGGTGCCGGGGATGCCGTGCTTGAACGACATCTGGTGGACTTTGCCCTCTTGCTTCACCGTGACGTCGAAGCGGTGCGACAGCGCGTTGACCGCAGAAGCGCCGACGCCGTGCAGGCCGCCGGAGGTCTTGTAGCCGGAGCCGCCGAACTTGCCGCCGGCGTGCAGGCGGGTCAGCACCAGCTCGACGCCGGACAAACCGGACTTGGCGTGGGTGCCGGTCGGGATGCCGCGGCCGTCGTCGTCCACCTGGACGCTGCCGTCGGCGTGCAGCGTGACGACGATCTTCGTCGCGTAGCCCGCGACACCCTCGTCCGTGGAGTTGTCCACCACTTCGGAGAAGAGGTGGTTGATGCCCCGGCTGTCGGTGGAACCGATGTACATCCCGGGGCGTTTGCGGACGGCTTCGAGACCCTCGAGATGCGTCAGGTCGTCGGCCCCGTACAAGGTCTCGGCAGTCACAGGGTCGTTCTCCCGGATCGTGGCTCGCGAAAGTGCTGGTGGCGGTGCGGACTGGCCTGCACCGTACTGCAGGATATCCGCCCGCCCCGACAGTTTTCGCGCGCTCCCGTCCCCGGAGTGCGTGCGCCGCCCGCTAGCGGGGGTCGTAGCCCAGGTCGGGCCACAGGCCCAGCAGGGCTTCGATCTTCCGCGGGACCTGGAAGCTGTTCCGGAAGTTCGGCTTCTCGCCGATCGCGGCGAGGGCCTTGCGGAGGTCGCCGAAGGCCGGTTTGGCGGCCGACTGCCGGGTCAGCACGTAGCAGTACGTACGACGGGGGTACGCGAACTCGTCGATGTACGCCTGCAGCACGAGCCCGGGGGCCTCGATCCGCGAACCGACGAGGGGCCGGCCCTGTTTCTGGCTGTAGACGGGGATCACGTGCACGCCCGTGCGCAGCGTGCGCGGCGGGTCCTGGCCCTGGCCGTCGTCGGCCCAGAGCAGCTCGACGCGGAACGGCGATTCGCCGTTCTCGCCGGGGTGGGTGTACTCGCGCTGCAGCTCTTCGAGCCGGTACGCGGCCTCGGCGTTCGGTTCGCCGCCTTCGACGAGGCTGACCAGGTACAGCTCGGCCGGGCGGGGCCAGGACGGCCGGGGCACGTCGGTGGCTTCGGGGGCCTCGGGGGTCTCCGTGGCTTCCGGCTCGGCCGCAACCGGTTCCGTGGTGGCGGCGGTTTCCGTGGTGGTCGTCTCCGTGGCTTCGGGCCGCTCCGGGGTGGCGGGCTGCTCCGGAGCAGGTTCCGCCGGAACGTCCGCGGCCGGGACGGCCGGGCGGACGGGGGACGGCGGCGGCGTGGGCGCCGGGCGGACCGG
>NZ_PPHG01000009.1 GCF_002904295.1 Amycolatopsis sp. CA-128772 | reverse complement strand
CGCGCAGCCGCGCGGTGGTCACGAACACCACGCCGGTCGCGGCCTACCGCGGCGCGGGCCGCCCGGAGGCGACCGCCGCCGTCGAGCGGGCGATGGACCTGTTCGCCGCCGAGCTCGGGCTGGACCCGGCCGACGTCCGGCGGGTCAACTTCATCCGGCCCGAGGAGTTCCCGTACCGGACGCCGACCGGCGCCTTCTACGACACGGGGGAGTACGCGGCCGCGCTGGACAAGGTCCTGGCCGCCGCCGGCTACCCGGAACTGCGGGCGCAGCAGCAGCGGCGGCGCGAGGCGGGGGACCCGGTCGAGCTCGGTCTCGGCATCGCCGCCTACGTCGAGATCACCGGCGGCGACGGCGGTGGCGAGAGCGGCCGGGTCGACATCCATCCGGACGGCTCGGTCGTCGCGTGGACCGGCAGTTCGCCGCACGGGCAGGGCCTCGGCACGTCCCTGGCCATGCTGCTGTCCGACCGGCTCGGCGTGCCGCTGGAGAAGATCACCGTCCGCCACGGCGACACCGACGAGGTGCCGAAGGCGATCGGCACGTTCGGCTCGCGGTCGCTGCAGCTGGGCGGCTCGGCGATCCGGCAGGCGGCCGACGCGGTGATCGCCCAGGCCCGCGAGCTGGCGGCGGACCTGCTGGAAGCCGCGTCCGACGATCTGGAACTGGACGTCGAGCGCGGGGTCTGGCAGGTGCGCGGCGCGCCGTCGAGCACCGTGCTGAGCTGGGCGCAGGTGGCTGAAGCCGCCTCGGACGGCAAGCTGACCGCCGACGTCTGGTTCGGCGACGGCCAGCCGACGTTCCCGTTCGGCGCGCACCTCGCCGTGGTCGAGGTCGACACCGAAACCGATCGAGGTCCGGCACCCGCATGCCCGGGCGCAGCCGCCGCTTCCCCCGGTGCGGCGAAGGAGGGTGACGCTGAGCGTTTCCGGGAATCGTCCGGGGTACTCGCGGGGTTCACCCTCCGAGCACCCCGGACGAGAATGGGACCGAACATGAGCGCGAAGAACTCCGGCACCTTCACCATCGGCGGCGACCTGCCGGTCACCCGCCTCGGGTACGGAGCCATGCAGCTGACCGGGCCCGGGGTGTGGGGCGACCCGAAGGACCCGGACGAGGCCGTCCGCGTGCTGCGGCGCGCCGTCGAGCTGGGCGTCACCCTGATCGACACCGCCGATGCCTACGGCCCGTTCGTCGCCGACCTGCTGATCAAGAAGGCCCTGCACCCCTACGCCGACGACCTGGTCATCGCGACCAAGGCCGGCTTCACCCGGCAGGGGCCGGACCAGTGGATCCCGGTCGGCCGGCCCGAGTACCTGCGCCAGCAGGTCGAGCTGAGCCTGCGGCACCTCGGCGTCGAGCGGATCGACCTGCTGCAGCTGCACCGGATCGACCCGCAGGTTCCGGTGGCCGAGCAGGTCGGGGAGCTCAAGAAGCTGCAGGACGAGGGCAAGATCCGGCACATCGGCCTGTCCGAGGTCGGCGTCGGCGACCTCGCCGAGGCGCAGAAGACCGCCGAGATCGCCTCCGTGCAGAACCTGTTCAACCTGGCCAAGCGCGACGCCGAACCGCTGCTGGAGCACGCCACCGAGCACGGCATCGCCTTCATCCCGTGGTTCCCGCTGGCCACCGGCGCCCTCGCAGGGCCGGACAGCCCGCTGACCGCGCTCGCGAAGGAGCACGACGCGACGCCGTCGCAGCTCGCGCTGGCGTGGCTGCTCAAGCGGTCGCCGGTCGTGCTGCCGATCCCGGGCACGTCGTCGGTCGCGCACCTCGAGGACAACGTCGCCGCCGCGGACATCGAGCTGACCGACGCCGAGTTCGACGCCCTCGGCCAGGCCGTCTAAGCCGGGAGCACGTTGATCAGCGGCCGGGACAGCGGTGCGATCAGGACCGTGTTGGCCCGGTCCGGCCGGATCCGCTCGCGGAGCTTGCGCTCCAGCGGGCAGGTCCGGCCGCCCGCGCGGAGGCTGGACGACTCGAGGCTCTTGAAGCCCCCGGGCTGCGGTGCAGGCCGATCGGGTACTCGTCGGTGAGGCGAGCCGTGCCGAAGTCGTGCGTCCAGCCGGTGACCGTGACCAGCGGCCGCCGAAGGCGTCGGTGAGCCGGCGCCCGCAGACGAACGCGAACCAGCCGCTGATCGCCAGGAGCTTCTCGCGGCCCCGGGACGCGCTCCTTGGCCGCGTCGCTCCAGCCCTTCGCCGTCTCCTCGGCGGACTTCGCCCCCTTGCCGCCTTCTTCAGCGCGTTCGCCGCCCCTTCGAGGGCCGCCTTCGACCGGCCCGCGCCCTTCGCCAGGCCCTCCAGCTTCTCGACGACCTTCGCGATGCGCGTGCTGATCTTCTCCGCCAGCACGCCTCCTTCGACGACCGTGTCCGCGATGAACGCCGCGATCGTCCCGCCGAACGTGCACCACGAGGCCGCCGGCGCGGCCAGGGCCTTGACGATCAGCTCGCCGACGAACGACGAGATCAGGTCGCGGATCAGCCCGCGCTCGGTGCCGACCAGCGCCGCGCCGGTGTCCATCGCGAGGTTGCCCCAGTCGCCGGTGCGGGCGTCGGTGAGCGTGGCCGCCGCGTCGTTGAAGCTGCCCGCGCCGCCGGTCTGCGCGCCCAGGTTGCCGAGCTCGCCCTTCGAGCCGTCGCCCATCCCGCTCCAGAAGCCGCCGGGGGCCTCGGCCGTGGCGACCAGGGAGTGCTCCCTCACGCCGGCAGCCTTGCCGATGCCTTCGAGCAGGCACTTCGTCCGGTGTTCGTGCTCGCTGAACGTCGTGTGCGCGGTCTTCACCCGGTCCGCGGCCTCGTGGCCGGCCGCGACCGCCGCGGCGAGGAAGCCGCCGGCCGTGCTCAGCCACGCCTGGATCGGCAGCGCGAAGACCTGCCCGACCAGCCCGGAGGCGTCGAAGTCGAGGGCCTGGGCGGTGTCCGCGGCGTCGAGCGCCTCCTGCACCTCGGCGGCGATCTCGCGGACCTCGTCCTCGTGGCCGCCGAGGACGGCGAAGTCGACCTTCATCGCCATCAGTGCCCCCGGCGCAGGATCGAAGTGTCGAAGTCGTCGTCGGACGGCGGTTTCCGGCGCGGTTCTTCCGCCGGTGCTTCGGGCGCCGGAATTTGTTCCTTGAGGAATTCCATCGCTTCGCTGCGTTCGCCGATCACCGGCGCCATGATGCCGGTCAGCTGCTGCGCCGCGTCGATTTGCGCCCGGCGGGCGGCGGCCAGGACGGCCTGGGCCAGCCGGGTCCGCGGCTGCTCGTCCGCGCTCGGGCCGAAGGCGAGTTCCTGCAGCGCACCGGCGGTGTTGACGGTGACCGTGACGGCCCCGTCGGCGCTCGTGGCGGTCGCCGAGACGCGCTCGAGCCGCGCCTTCGCCTCGGCCGCGCGCCGGGCGATTTCGGGCATACCGGCCGAAGCCGGATCAAAACTGTTCACGGCGCCCTCGGAAGCCGGGGAAAGGGACCTGGCTCAGAGGGAGCAAACCGCTTTCCGGTTCCCGGTTCAAGCCGGAAAAGCCGTGGTGGAAGAATGCACGGGAGTCCGTTTGCGTGCTCTTTACCGCACGCGGGCGGCCCGTGTTGAGCGCGACCGGCTCAGGCTTCCGTAAACTCGGATCGGAGCAGCGAGCGAGGTAGGTGAGGAACCGGTGGCCAACGCGGAGGAGCGCCGCTTCGACGTGCTGCGCGCGATCGTGGCCGACTACGTGTCCAACCAGGAACCCGTCGGGTCCAAGGCGATCGTGGAGCGGCACAACCTGGGTGTGTCGAGCGCCACCGTGCGCAACGACATGGCGACGCTCGAAGAAGAGGGCTACATCACGCAGCCGCACACCAGCGCCGGCCGCGTCCCGACCGACAAGGGGTACCGCCTCTTCGTCGACCGGCTCTCGGAGATCAAGCCGCTGAGCGCCGCCGAGCGCCGCGCCATCACCACCTTCCTCGACAGCGGCACCGACCTCGACGACGTCCTCAAGCGCTCGGTCCGGCTGCTCGCGCAGCTGACCCGGCAGGTCGCCGTCGTCCAGTACCCGATGCTGACCAACGCCAAGGTGCGCCACCTCGAAGTGGTGCCGCTCACCCCGGCGCGGCTGATGCTGGTGCTGATCGCCGACAACGGGCGGGTCGACCAGCGCACGGTCGACCTCGGCGACGTCGTCACCGAAGAGGACGTCGCCCGGCTGCGCACCGTGCTCAACGACGCCATGTCCGGACGACGGCTGAACGACGCCGCGGCGCGCGTCGCCGAACTGCCCGACAAGTCGCCCGGCGGGCTGCGGGACGCGCTCATCCGGATCACCACCGTGCTGGTCGAGTCGCTGGCCGAACACCCGGAAGAGCGCCTGGTGCTCGGCGGCACCGCGAACCTCACCCGCAACGTCGCGGACTTCCCCGGCTCGCTGCGCCAGGTCCTCGAAGCGCTCGAGGAACAGGTCGTCGTGCTCAAGCTGCTGGCCGCCGCGCGCAACCCCGGTGCGATCACGGTCCGCATCGGTGAGGAAAATGAGGACGAGCAGATGCGCAGCACCTCGGTCGTCTCGATCGGCTACGGCCGCGACGACCTGGTGCTCGGCGGCATGGGGGTGGTCGGCCCGACCCGGATGGACTACCCCGGCACGATCGCCGCGGTGCGCGCGGTCGCCAACTACGTGGGGCAGATCCTGGCCGGCCGCTGAGCCGGGCAGAGCAGAAGGAGAAGCAGAGACGGTGGCGAGGGACTACTACGGCATCCTCGGGGTGGCCAAGAACGCGAGCGATCAGGAGATCAAGCGCGCGTACCGGAAGCTGGCCCGGGAGCTGCACCCCGACGTCAACCCGTCGGAAGACGCGCAGCACAAGTTCGGCGAGGTCACGACGGCCTACGAGGTGCTGTCCGACCCGCAGAAGCGCAAGATCGTCGACCTGGGCGGCGACCCGATGGACGGCGGCGCGCGCGGCGGCGGTGGCGGCGACCCGTTCGCCGGCTTCGGCGGCCTCGGCGACATCATGGACGCCTTCTTCGGCGCGGCCGGCGGTGGCGGCGGACGCGGGCGCGGCCCGCGCAGCCGCGTCCAGCCCGGCTCCGACGCGCTGATCCGGCTCGGCCTCACCCTCGAGGAGTGCGCGACCGGCGTCGACAAGGAGATCGCGGTCGACACCGCGATCGTCTGCGACCTCTGCCGCGGCGCGGGCACCAGCGAGGGCACCTCGGTCAAGACGTGCGACACCTGCGGCGGCGCCGGCGAGGTCCAGTCCGTCCAGCGGTCGTTCCTCGGCCAGGTCGTCACCGCCCGCCCCTGCCCGGTCTGCCGCGGCTTCGGCGAGGTCATCCCCGACCCCTGCCGCCAGTGCGGCGGCGACGGCCGCATCCGCGCCCGCCGCAACGTCACGGCGAAGATCCCGCCGGGCGTCGGCGACGGCATGCGCATCCGGCTGTCCGGCCAGGGCGAGGTCGGCCCGGGCGGCGGCCCGGCCGGCGACCTGTACGTCGAGATCGACGAGACGCCGCACGAGGTGTTCGTCCGGCAGGGCCACGACCTGCACTGCAACTTCCGGATCCCGATGACGACGGCCGCGCTCGGCGCCACGGTGCCGATCTCCACGCTCGTCGACGGCGACTACGACCTCGGCATCGAGGCGGGCACCCAGCCCAACGCCGAGCTCGTCCTGACCGGCAAGGGCATGCCGCGGCTGCGGTCGTCCGGCCGCGTCGACGGCCGCGGCGACCTGCACGTCCACATCGACGTCGTGGTCCCGACCAAGCTCGACGACGCCCAGCGGGAACTGCTCGTCGAGCTCGCGCAGCAGCGCGGCGAAGAGGTCCCGACGCTGGCGTCCAACGGCACCAAGCACGGCGGGCTGTTCTCCAAGCTCCGCGCCAAGAACCACCGCTGACCGTGCCCGGCACGACCCTCCCGGTCTTCCTCGCCGCGTCGGTGCCGTCGTCGGGCCACGCGGTCCTCGACGGCGAGGAAGCCCGGCACGCGGCCACCGTCCGCCGCCTGCGCGCCGGCGAGCGGCTGGTCCTGACCGACGGCGCCGGCGCGATGGCCCGGTGCGTCGTCGACGCCGTCCAGGCCGGACGGGACCCGCTGCTGACCCTGACGGTCGAGTCGTCCTGGACCGAGGAGCCACCGGCGCTGCGGATCCTGGTCGCACAGGCCCTGGCGAAGGGCGACCGCGGGGAACTGGCCGTGGAACTCGCCACGGAGGCCGGGGCCGACGCGATCGTCCCGTGGCGGGCGGCCCGCAGCGTCGCCAAGTGGGAAGACGGCGGCCGCGGCGACAAGGCGCTCGCCCGCTGGCGCGCCACCGCCCGCGCCGCGGCCAAGCAGGCCCGGCGGGCCCACGTCCCCGACGTCACCGAACCGGTGACTACGCGCGAGCTGGCCGGGCTGGTGGCCACGATGTCACTGGCGATCGTGCTGGAGTCCGACGTCCCCGACCGGCTGACGGACCTGCCCCTGCCCGATACCGGCGACATCCTGCTGGTCGTGGGCCCCGAAGGCGGCGTCACCGACGAGGAACTGAGCACCCTCCGAGACGCGGGAGCGCGGGCTGTCCGGCTCGGGACGACGGTTCTCCGCACCTCGACGGCCGCAGCCGTCGCGTTGGGCGCACTAGGGGCCCTCAGCACGCGGTGGAGCTGAAAGATCACCTAAAAAACCGGCGACATTTTGCGCCGAGTTATGGCGCGATCACACTCCGACCCGTTACTCTCGTTTACTAACGCACCACACACTGTTTCGGGTGCGCCACTGGGAAGAACACGGACCCCGCCGGGCACCTCCCCCCTCGGTCCGGCGGCCGCCGCGGTTGCGGTAGATCGACCCCCAGGGTCTACCGCGCCGCGGCATCTTCTCCCTCGCTTCGCTCGGTTCAGATGCCGCTTTGCGTTCGTTGTGTTTTCTGGGGGTCAAACCCCCAGACCCCCAGCCGGGGCGAGCCCCGGACCCCCGCGGGTTTTGCTTGGTGTCTGGTGTGTGCGGCGTGTTGCGGGCTCGGTGGCCTTCGGCCTTCTCGCTGGAGGGGTCGGGGCCCGGGCCCCGGGGGCGTGTGGCGTGGGGCCGGGTGGTCCGGGTCGGTAGGGTCCTCGCATGAGTGAGGACGAGACTCTCTTCGAACGGGTCATTGCCGGGGAAATTCCGGCCGATGTCGTCTACCAGGACGAGACCACCTTTGCCTTCCGGGACATCCGGCCGCAGGCGCGGGTTCACGTGCTCGTCGTGCCGCGGAAGCGGTACCGGAACCTGGGGGAGCTCGCCGCCGGGGATCCCGGGTTGCTGGCCGATGTTGCCCTTGCCGCCCGGAAGGTTGCCGAGAGTGAGGGGATCCTCGAGAGCGGGTACCGGGTCGTCTTCAACACCGACTCCGACGCCGGGCAGACCGTCTTCCACGTGCACGCCCACGTGCTCGGCGGCGAACCGCTCGGGTTGTTCGGGGCTCCCGACGAGGACTAGGGAAACCGGCCTGCGTCCTGTCGGCGGGTGCCAGTAGCATCGGTGGGGTCCGTTCTCCCTCACCGAGAAAGCAGGCCTGAGGCCACGTGGCCGGAACCGTACCGGGTGGTGCCGCCCGACCCGACGTCCCCGGAGACGTCGCCAAAACCGAGGATGCCGCCGTCCAGGCCGCGCAGTCCCGGTTTCCCATCCCCGACGCCGCCGCGCTGAGCCTGCTCGGCTCCCGCGACGAGAACCTGCGCGTCGCCGAGGAGCTCCTCGCCGCCGACGTGCACGTTCGCGGCAACGAAGTCACCCTGACCGGCACACCCGCCGACGTCGCGTTCGCCGAACGCGTCTTCGCCGAGCTCGTGCAGCTCGCCGCCGGCGGGCAGCAGGTCGGGCCCGACACCGTGCGCCGCACCGTCGGCATGCTCTCCACCGGCGACGCCTCGCCGGCCGAGGTGCTCAGCCTCAACATCGTCTCGCGGCGCGGGAAAACCATCCGGCCCAAGACGCTGAACCAGAAGCGGTACGTCGACGCCATCGACAAGCACACCGTCGTCTTCGGCATCGGCCCCGCCGGCACCGGCAAGACGTACCTGGCGATGGCGAAGGCCGTCCAGGCCCTGCAGGCCAAACAGGTCACCCGGATCGTGCTGACCCGCCCGGCCGTCGAAGCCGGCGAGCGCCTCGGCTACCTGCCCGGCACCCTCAACGAGAAGATCGACCCCTACCTGCGGCCGCTCTACGACGCGCTGCACGACATGGTCGAACCGGAGTCGATCCCGCGGCTCATGCAGGCCGGGACGATCGAAATCGCACCGCTGGCCTACATGCGCGGCCGCACGCTGAACGACGCCTTCATCATCCTCGACGAGGCCCAGAACACCACGCCGGAGCAGATGAAGATGTTCCTCACCCGGCTCGGCTTCGGGTCCAAGATCGTCGTCACCGGCGACATCACCCAGGTCGACCTGCCCAGCGGGCAGCGCAGCGGCCTGCGCGTGGTGCGCGACATCCTCACCGGCGTCGAGGACCTCCACTTCGCCGAACTGACCAGCCAGGACGTCGTCCGGCACCGGCTCGTCGCGAGCATCGTCGACGCCTACGAGAAATGGCAGGCCGTGCAGGACGCCCAGCAGAACGACGGCTGGAAGGGCAACCGGCGTTGAGCATCGAAATCGCCAACGAGTCCGGCGTCAACGTCGACGAGACGTCCATCGTCTCCGCCGCCCGCTACGCCCTCGACAAGATGGAGGTCAGCCCGCTCGCCGAGCTGTCCATCCTGCTCGTCACCCTCGAAGTCATGGAAGACCTGCACGAACGCTGGATGGACCTCCCGGGACCCACCGACGTGATGGCCTTCCCGATGGACGAGCTCGACTCCTCCCGCCGCCCGGACGCGCCCGACGCGTCACCGGCGCTGCTCGGGGACATCGTGCTCTGCCCGGCGTTCGCCAAGGACCAGGCCAAGACCGCGGGCCACGCCCTGATCGACGAGCTGCACCTGCTCACCGTGCACGGCGTCCTCCACCTCCTCGGCTACGACCACGCCGAACCCGCCGAGGAACGCGAGATGTTCGCGCTCCAGAAGCGCATCCTCGGCGAGTACCAGGACGCCGTCGCCGCCCTGGACAAGCGCGACGCCCAGCGCAGCACCGACGACCGCGTCCTCGGCATCGCCGGGCTCGAATCCCCGGCGGCCGCCGCCGAACCACCGGCCGGGGAAACGCCCTAGTGTCGCGCGTCCCCGCTCCCGGCCCCGCCCCGAACGCCCCAATGTGGCGTTGGTTGCGTCAGACGCACCCAATGTGGCGTTCGGTGCGTCTGACGCACCGAACGCCACATTGGGGCGCTTGCGGCCAGACCTCGGAAGCGCCCTAGGCGTCAGCCATGGAACAGCTCTTCTTCGCGATCGCGCTCGTCCTCCTGGCCGGCGTGTTCGCGGCGGCCGACGCGGCGATCAGCACCGTTTCGCAGGCCCGGGCCGACGGCCTCGCCCGGCTCGGGCTGCCCGGCGCCCGCCACCTCGCCGCCGTCGTCGCCGAACGTCGCCGGCACATCAACCTGCTCCTCCTGCTGCGCCTCGGCTGCGAGCTCACCGCGACCGTCCTGGTCACCGTGTTCGTCGGCACCCGCCTGGCGCCGCTCGGCCTCGCCGTGCTGGTCACCGCCGTCGTGATGGTCGTGGTCAGCTACGTCCTGATCGGCGTCGGCCCGCGCACCCTCGGCCGGCAGCACCCCTACCGCATCGGCCGGTACGTCGCCGGGCCCGTCCGCGTCCTCGGCTCGGTCCTCGGCCCGCTGTCGCGCCTGCTCATCCTCATCGGTAACGCCATCACCCCCGGCCAGGGCTTCCGCGAAGGCCCCTTCACCTCCGAGGTCGAGCTGCGCGAGCTGGTCGACCTGGCCCAGGAACGCGGCGTCGTCGAGGACTCCGAGCGCGAGATGATCCACTCGGTGTTCGAGCTCGGTGACACCGTCGCGCGCGAGGTCATGGTGCCGCGCACCGAGATCGTCTGGATCGAGCGCACCAAGACCGTCCGGCAGGCCCTCGCCCTCGCCCTGCGCACCGGGTTCACCCGGCTGCCGGTGATCGACGAGTCCGTCGACGACATCGTCGGCGTCGTCAACATCAAGGACCTGATGACCGGCTACCTCGACCCCGGCGGGCCGAGCACGGTCGTTGACTCGGTGATGAACCCGGCGTCCTTCGTCCCCGACTCGAAACGCCTGGACGAACTGCTCAAGGAGATGCAGCGCTCGCACAACCACATGGCGATCGCCGTCGACGAGTACGGCGGCACCGCGGGCCTGCTCACCATCGAAGACGTCCTCGAGGAGATCGTCGGCGAAATCACCGACGAGTCCGACGCCGACGAACGCCCCGAGGTCGAGGAGCTCGACGGCGGCGCTGTCCGCGTCTCGTCCCGGATGACCGTCGACGACCTGGGCGAACTGTTCGGCATCGACCTCGAAGACCACGACGTGGAGACGGTGGGCGGGCTGCTCGCGGAACGACTGGGTAGGGTCCCGCTGCCGGGGGCCGAAGCCGAGGTCGCCGGCCTTCGGCTGTTCGCCGAAGGGGGCAAGGACCGGCGCGGCCGGATGCGGATCACCTCCGTGGTCGTGCACCCGGCCGACGCCGAAGCCATGACGGACCCCGTCGACCGGACGCGCCGCCGCACGCGCCTGCCCCACCCCGACGAACGCGACAGGAGCGTCGAACATGCCTGACCTCGAGGCCGAGGACCAGAAACTCGTCACGCTGGCCAGGTCTTCGCGCGCCCGCATCCAGGCCCCCGAGGGCGCCGCGGTCCGCGACACCGACGGCCGCACCTACGCCGCCGGCACGGTCGACCAGCCGTCGTTCAAGCTCACCGCGCTCCAGGCCGCGGTCGCCGCCGCGCTCTCCAGCGGCGCCGAGGGCATCGAGGCCGCCGCCGTCGTCACCGGCGAAGGGCTCCTCAAGGGCGCGTCCGTGCACGCCGTGCGCGACATCGCGAAGTACGCGCCGATCATCCTCGCCACCCCGGACGGCGAAATCCTCGAGGTGCTGACCCGATGACCGAGCACCGTTCCGGTTTCGCCTGCTTCGTCGGCCGGCCCAACGCCGGCAAGTCGACGCTGACCAACGCCCTCGTCGGCACCAAGGTCGCGATCACTTCCAGCAAGCCGCAGACCACCCGGCACGCCATCCGCGGGATCGTCCACCGCGAGGACGCCCAGCTCGTCCTCATCGACACCCCCGGCCTGCACCGCCCGCGCACCCTGCTCGGCGAGCGGCTCAACGACATCGTGCACACGACGTGGTCCGAAGTGGACGTCGTCGGGTTCTGCGTGCCGGCGAACGAGAAGATCGGCCCCGGCGACAAGTTCATCGCCGCCGAGCTGCAGAAAATCGCGAAGCGAACCCCGGTCATCGGCATCGTCACCAAGACCGACCTCGTCCAGCCCCAGCAGGTCGCCGAACAGTTGCTCGCCCTGCAGCAGGTGATGGAGTTCGCCGAGCTCGTTCCGGTGTCCGCAGTGGACGGCTTCCAGGTCTCCACCCTGGCCGACCTGCTGGTCCGGCGGCTGCCGGAGGGCCCGCAGCTCTACCCGGGCGGCGAGCTCACCGACGAACCCGAGCAGACCCTGGTCGCCGAGCTGATCCGCGAGGCGGCGCTGGAAGGCGTCCGCGACGAGCTGCCGCACTCGATCGCCGTCACCGTCGAGGAAATGCTGCCCCGCGAGGGCCGCGACGACCTCGTCGACGTGCACGCGTTCCTCTACGTGGAACGGCCCAGCCAGAAGGGGATCATCCTGGGGCACAAGGGCGAGCGGCTGCGCGAGGTCGGCGCCGCCGCCCGCAAGAACATCGAGGCGCTGCTCGGCTCGAAGGTCTACCTCGACCTGCACATCAAGGTGGCCAAGGAGTGGCAACGCGACCCCCGTCAGTTACGCCGGCTCGGCTTCTGACGCAGCCGGCGAGCGGCGGCGGAATTCCTGGTCTCGATTCGGTCGCGGCGGGACGAAACACGGGGCACGCGATGATCTCGCCCCCTACAGTCGCGGCTTCGACCACACCGCGGCCGGTCGGGGCGGCGGCGGACCCGGTGGTCGTCTCTGGAGCACGACGAAGGGGAACAACCGATCATGACCGACAGCCAGGGCATGCCCAACTACCCCGGCGACCAGCCGAACCAGCCCGGCGGGCAGCCGAACTACCCCGGCGGGCAGCCGGGTGGCTACCAGCCGGGCCCGCCCCCGAGCAACTACCTCGTGTGGGCCATCCTCACCACGATCCTCTGCTGCCTCCCGTTCGGCATCGCGTCGATCGTGCAGGCCACCAGGGTGAACGGGCTGTGGGCGCAGGGCCAGACCGCGGCCGCGCAGCAGGCCGCCGACGCGGCCAAGAAGTGGGCGATCATCGCCGCGATCGTCGGTGTCGTGCTCAACGTGCTGTGGATCATCCTGCTGATTTCGGGTGCGTTCGCGATCAACACGACGGTGCCGTCGCGATACTGACGTAGCCGAGCAGCAGGAGGATCCGCGTGACCGACCAGTACCCGCCGCCGTACCCGCCCTACGGCGGGCCGCCTCCCGGTTACGGCTACCCGCCCAACTACGGGCCGCCGCCGGACAACAACATGGTGTGGGCCATCCTGAGCACCGTCCTGTGTTGCCTGCCCCTGGGCGTGGTCGCGATCGTGAAGGCCGGCCAGGTGCAGTCGCTCTGGTTCCAGGGCTTCCACGCCGAGGCGCAGAAGGCCGCCGCCGACGCCCGCAAGTGGGCGATGTGGTCGGCCATTTCGGTCGGGATCCTCCTGCTGCTCTACATCATCTTTTTCGTCGTGCTGTCGGCGATCGGCATCTCGGCGATCGGGTGGTCGTCGTGACCGCGACGACCGTCTACACGGGAATTCCCGCGCACGGCACCCGGCAGAAGCTGCGGGCGCTCGCCCCGCCGCTGGCCGTCGTCGGCGGGCTCGCCGTGTGCAGCGTGGTGGTCTGGGTCGGCGACCCGACCACCCCCGGCGGGTTCCTGCCCCTCTGCCCGACGAAGGCGATGTTCGGCATCGACTGCCCGGGCTGCGGCGGCATGCGGATGGCGTACAGCCTGATGCACGGCGACATCCCGGCGG
This sequence comes from Amycolatopsis sp. CA-128772, assembly GCF_002904295.1. Taxonomy (GTDB): domain Bacteria; phylum Actinomycetota; class Actinomycetes; order Mycobacteriales; family Pseudonocardiaceae; genus Amycolatopsis. The sequence goes on along the minus strand of NZ_PPHG01000009.1, from coordinate 132,402 downwards.
CGTTGCACTACAACGCCGTGTCGTTCGTCTTCGTGTTCCTCTTCGTCTGGAGCATGGCGGCGTGGACGCTCGGGCGCCTGCGTGGCCGCGCGATGAACAGCTGGCTGCACTGGCGGTGGACGCCCCTGGTGTTCGGCGTGGTGTTCGTCGTCTGGTTCGTCATTCGCAACCTCCCGTTCGCCCCGTTCAGCGGCCTGCGCGTCTGACCCGCCGTTCACCCGGACGACTGAAGCCTGAGCAGAACCGCCGATTGCGAACCGAGTACGCTCCCGCGGACCACGCCGTTCACCGGGGGTGGTCCCGCACGGGTGTGCGGTGGAGTGACCAGCGAGGGGGAGACCCAATGACCGATCCCTACGGTCAGCAGTCCTTCGGGCAGCAGCCCGGTGGCCAGCAGCCGTTCGGGCAGCCGCCGCCGGGGCAGGCGCCGTACGGGCAGCCCACGCCCTACGGGCAGCCGGCGCCGTTCGGGCAGCCGGCGCCCTACGGCCAGCAGGGCAATCCCTTCGGCCCGCCGCGGAACTACGCGGCCTGGGGCCAGCGCGCCCTCGGCGCGCTCATCGACTTCGGGCCCGTCGTCCTGCTGTACGCGATCGTCATCCCGCTGTCGTTCAGCGGGAACATGGGCTCGCTGCTGACGGTGCTCGTCGGGTTCGCCTGGCTCGGCTGGTCGATCTACAACCGGTGGATCCAGCAGGGCAACACCGGGCAGTCGCTCGGCAAGCGCGTCGCGAAGATCAAGCTCGTCCGCGAGGACACCGGGCAGCCGATCGGCGCCGGCATGGCGTTCGTGCGCGACCTCGCCCACTTCGTCGACAACATCATCTGCTACGTCGGCTGGCTGTGGCCGCTCTGGGACGACAAGAGCCAGACCCTCGCCGACAAGATCATCGGCACCGTCGTGGTCAACGCCGACGACGCGGCCGCGCCGTTCGCGCCGCAGAGCGCGCAGTCGTTCGCCGGCGGCTTCCCGCCGCCGGGCCAGCCGGGCCAGTTCGGCCAGCCGCCGTCCGGTGGTTTCCCGCAGCAGCCCGCGTCCGGCGGCTTCCCGCAGCAGCCGCAGTCCGGCGGGTTCGAGCAGCAGCCCGCGCCGGGCGGCTTCGGCCAGCCGCAGCCGGGCGGGTTCGGCCAGCCGCCGTCCTCCGGCGGCTTCGGGGCCCAGCCCCCGCAGCCGGGCGGGTTCGGGCAGCAGCCCCTCGCGCCGCCGCCGGGTGGCGGTGCGTTCGACGAGCAGGCCGAGCGCACCCAGATGCTGCGCCCGGGCCAGGGAAGCGGCTCCGCCTTCGACGAGCAGGCCGAGCGGACGCAGATGCTGCGCCCGGACGCCCAGGGCGAATCCGAGGCGACCCAGAAGATCCAGCCGGGCCAGTTCGGGCAGCAGCCGCCGAACGACCAGCGCTGAGGCGCTTTTCCGCACAACGCCGGGGTTTCCGGCGGAAGTTCACGAACAGTTGGGGTAGAACGTCATGACCAATCCCTACGGCCAGCAGCAGCCCTACGGCCAGCAGCCGCAGCAGCCGCAGCAGCCCGGCTACGGCCCGCCGTCCGGCGGCATGCCGGCGCCCTACGGGCAGCCCGCGCCGTACGGGCAGCCGGCGCCGTACGGGCAGCCTGGGCCGTACGGCCAGCCGCCCACCGGTGGCTTCGGCGCGCCCGGTTACGGCATGCCCGGCGGCGGCGACCTCAACGCCATCAAGGACTACAAGGGCTGGGCCATCGCCTCGCTCTTCCTCGGCGGCATCATCCTCGGGATCTTCGCGATCATGAAGTCCAACGAGGTCGGCACGTACAAGATGCAGGGCAACTACATGATGGCGGAGCAGGCGTCGCGGACGACCAAGACGCTCTGCCTGGTCTCCTCGATCCTGGGCGGCCTGAGCTGCGTCATCCTGCTGTTCGCGGTGATCATCCCGCTCATCGCGTTCAGCGCGTCCTGCGGCCGCTACTGCTGAACCCGGGTCGGTCCACCCCGGCATCACCCCGAAGTGGGACGATGTCGGGGTGGTGAACCTCTACCGCGACACCGGGGTGGTGTTGCGCACGCACAAGCTGGGTGAGGCCGACCGGATCGTCACCCTGCTGACCCGGCGGCACGGCAAGGTCCGCGCCGTCGCGAAGGGCGTGCGGCGCACCTCGTCGCGCTTCGGGGCGCGGCTGGAGCCGTTCGGCCACGTCGACGTGCAGTTCTACACCGGCCGGACGCTCGACGTGATCACCCAGGTCGAGACCGTCGACGCGTTCCAGCTGCCGCTGGTCGCCGACTACCAGAGCTACACCGCGGCCAGCGCGATCGCCGAAACCGCGGACCGGCTCTCGGCCGAAGAGGGCGAGCCGGTGCTCAAGCTGTACCTCCTCGTCGTGGGGGCGCTGCGGGCGCTCGCCGACGGGCAGCGCGATTCATCCCTGGTGCTCGACGCGTTCCTGCTCCGCGCGATGTCCTACGCCGGCTGGGCGCCCGCGCTCACCGAGTGCGCCCGCTGCGGCCTGCCCGGCCCGCACAAGGCGTTCAGCATCGCCGCGGGCGGCTCGATGTGCTCCGACTGCCGGATCGCCGGCTCCGTGCACCCCGCCCCCGAGGTCCTGGACCTGCTCACCGCCCTCCTGCACGGCGAATGGCCGCTGGCCGAGTCGACCCTGCCCGGCACCCGCCGCGACGCGAGCGGCCTGGTCGCGGCGCACCTGCAGTGGCACCTGGAGCGGCAGCTGAGGTCCCTTCCCCTGGTCGAGCGACGCGCCCGGGAAGCGGTGGCACCCGGAGGCTCACCCACCAGAACCCCCGGCAGGCAGGCGGTGCCCGGGCAGTAGGGTCGGGCCTGATCGGATTCACCCATCCAGGGAGGCTCGCCGTGCTGCGCAGGGGACGCGAGAACAAGGCGTCGCGATACGAGCTGCGGGCCCCGGATCCGCACCCGTCGGGCGCGAAACCACCGGAAATCCCGCGGGAGCTGGTGCCCAAGCACGTAGCGCTGGTCATGGACGGCAACGGCCGCTGGGCCAACCAGCGCGGCCTGCCGCGGATCGAGGGCCACAAGCGCGGCGAAGCGGTGATGATCGACGTCGCCGCGGGAGCCGTCGAAATCGGCGTCAAGTGGCTCTCGGTGTATGCGTTCTCGACCGAGAACTGGAAGCGCAGCCCCGAAGAGGTGCGGTTCCTGATGGGCTTCAACCGCGACACCATCCGCCGCCAGGTCGACTACCTCGGCTCGATCGGCGTGCGCATCCGCTGGGCCGGGCGGCGGCCGAAGCTGTGGGCGTCGGTGATCAAGGAACTGCAGGCGGCCGAGGAGAAGACCAAGCACAACACCGCGCTGAACATGACCATGTGCGTCAACTACGGCGGCCGGGCCGAGCTGGGTGACGCGATGCAGCGGATCGCGCAGGACGTCGCCGCCGGGAAGCTGAACCCCGACAAGGTCAACGAGAAGACCATCGGGAAGTACCTGTACCAGCCGGACATGCCGGACGTGGACCTGTTCCTGCGGCCCTCGGGCGAGCAGCGGACGTCGAACTTCCTGCTGTGGCAGTCGGCCTACGCCGAGATGGTCTACCAGGACACGCTGTTCCCGGACTTCGACCGGACGCACCTCTGGCGGGCCTGCCTGGAGTTCGCGAAGCGGGATCGCCGCTTCGGCGGCGCGGTCGACCAGGCGGCTTCGTCGTGAGCGCCACGGAAGCGGCCGAAACCGCGGAGCTGCTGACGCGGGCGAGGGAGTCACTGGAGCGCTACCTCGAGGTGCACGTCGACGACGACGGCGCGCTGACGTTCTCCCACGGCGGCGTCCCGTGCGTGATCCAGGCGACCCGGCTCGGCGAGGGCCTCACCGTGCTCACGCTGACCTGCGTGGTCGGCTGGGACCTGGTGGATTCGCCTTCGCTCTCGATCGCCGTCGCCGAGCGGGCCGGGCAGGGCCTGTTCGGGACGCTCGGGATCGGGCATTCGGACAACGGGGCCGACGTGACGCTGCGGTACGCGTTCCCGGCGGCCGGCCTGGACGAGGCGGCGCTCGGGACGTTGCTGATGCTGGTCGTGTCGACGGCGTCGCAGCTGCGGACCGATCTGCCCGGAATCGTGCCCGGCGACTGACCCGTCCGGGGTGGATTTTCCGCCGCGAACGGAGGATTCCGTACCGAAACGGACCGTGATCTTCCCTTCGCGGACCGTGCGGGTCACGTCCGGTCGGACGGTCCTGGCATCATCGCCGTCGTGAACATCGTTTCCGACACCGAGGCCGGGCCCGGCCGGCGCACCCGCCGGTTCCGGATCAGCTCGGTCGAAGTGCTGTGCGCGATCCTGCTGATCGCGATCCTCGCGCAGGGGTGGCTGCAAGAGGTGTTCGACGTGCCCGCGTTGCGCACCGGCTCGACGGTGTTCGTCGCCGTCTGCGTGCAGGCGCTGCCGTTCCTCGTGCTGGGCGTGCTGATCAGCGGGGCCATCGCGGCGTTCGTGCCGGCTCGCGTGCTGGAGAAGATCATGCCCCGCCGGCCCGGCGCGGCGGTCGGTGTCGCCGGGCTGGCCGGGGTCGCGCTGCCGGGCTGCGAATGCGCCTCGGTCCCGGTGGCCCGGCGGCTGATGGGGCAGGGCGTGGCCCCCGCCGCGGCGCTGACGTTCCTGCTGGCGGCCCCGGCGGTGAACCCGGTGGTGCTGGTGGCGACGGCGGTGGCGTTCCCCGGCAAGCCGGAGATGGTCCTGGCCCGGTTCGCGGGTTCGCTGGCCACGGCGATGGTGATGGGCTGGCTGTGGGCCCGCTGGGGCAAGCTCGAGTGGATCACCGCGCGGGCGCTGCAGCGTCTCCCGGAGGTCGCGGCCGGCCGGCGGTGGCGGGTGTTCGCCGAGACCGCGCGCACGGACCTGGTCGAGGCGGGCGGTTTCCTGGTGCTGGGGGCGCTGATCTCGTCGGCGCTGAACGTCCTGGTGCCGGCTCGCTGGTTCGGCGTGCTGGGTGACCAGCTGGTGCTGGGGGTGGTGGTGCTGGCGGTGCTGGCGGTGGTGCTGGCCCTGTGCAGCGAGGCGGACGCGTTCGTCGCGGCCTCGCTGGCGGCGCTGCCGTTGCTGCCGAAGCTGGTGTTCCTGGTGGTGGGCCCGGCGATCGACGTGAAGCTGTTCGCGTTGCAGGCGGGCACGTTCGGCAGGTCGTTCGCGGCGAGGTTCGCCCCGGCGACGTTCGTGGTGGCGGTGGCCTGCGCGGTGGGGGCCGGATTCCTGGTGGGGGTCGCGTGAAACGGGAGACCCAGAACATCCTGCTGATCCTGCTCGGCGGGGCGCTGGTCAAGATCGCGGTCAACGGCGACTACCTGCGGTACGTCAAACCGGCGCAGCAGCCGTGGATCGTCGCGGGCGGCGCCGTGATGGTGGTGCTGGGCGCGGTCGCGATCGTGCGCGACCTCCTGGCGGCGCGGCGGTCCGTGAGCCACGACCACGACGGGCACGCGCACTCCGCTCGTCCGGCGTGGCTGCTGCTGGTGCCGGTGCTGGCGGTGTTCCTGGTGGCGCCGCCGGCCCTGGGCGCGGACTCGGTGATCCGCACCGAGGCCCGGGCCCCGGCGAGCGCGGCGGCGGCCGACGCGGCGGCGTTCCCGCCGCTGCCGGCGGGGAACGTGGTGCCGTTGCCGGTCAACGAGTTCGTCAGCCGCGCGGGGTGGGATGCCGCCGGCACCCTCAACGGCCGCACGGTTTCCCTTACCGGCTTCGTCGTGCACACCGGAGGCCGGACGTTGCTGGCGCGCCTGGTGATCAGCTGCTGCGCGGCGGACGCGTTCCCGGTGACGGTCCACCTCCGCGGCGGCGAAGCCGACCACCTCGCGAGCGACGCCTGGATCCAGGTGACCGGCCAGGTGGTCCCGGGCACGGCCACGAAAGCGACGAGCTACACCCCCGACTTCACCCCGGCTTCGGTGACGACCGTCCCCACTCCGGAGGACCCCTACGAGTACTGACAATCCGGTACCCAGCGGGTCGGCCTGCGTACCCAGACGGTCGGTTTGCGTACCCGGAGGGTCGGATCGGCGGGCCGACCCTGCGGGTACGCGGGCCGACCCTGCGGGTACGCGAGGAGCGGTCGGGGCCGGGCTAGTGCTCGGCGCAGGTGCCGGTGATCTCCACCGTGTGCGAAATCTCCGAAAAGCCGTGCTCGGCCGCGATCTTCTCCGCCCAGCGCTCCACCGCCGGCCCCTCGACCTCGACCGTGCGGCCGCACAGGCGGCACACCAGGTGATGGTGGTGGTGGGCCGAACAGCGGCGGTAGATCGCTTCGCCCGAATCCGTGCGCAGGACGTCGATCTCGCCGGCCTCCGACAGGGACTGCAGGGTGCGGTACACCGTCGTCAGGCCGATGCCGTCGCCGCGTTTGCGCAGCTCGTCGTGCAGTTCCTGGGCGCTGCGGAAGTCGTCGATCGTGCTCAGCAGCTCGACGACCGCGGCTCGCTGCCGGGTGGATCGGCGCCCGGGGACCGGGGCCTGGCTGCGCGACGCGGCGGTGTCCATCACTTTCCTTCCTGCACGTGGGCGACGGCGTCGACCACGATGTGCGCCAGGTGGTCGTCGGCGAGCCGGTAGACGACCTCGCGGCCGCGGCGCTCGCCCTGGACCACCCCGGCCGTCTTCAGCACCCGCAGGTGCTGGCTGATCAGCGGCTGCGCGACGTCGAGGGCGTCCACCAGCTCGTGCACGCAGCGGTCGGCTTCGCGCAGCTGCAGCACGATCGCGATCCGGACCGGCGCCGCCAGCGCGCGCAGCAGGTCGCCCGCGTCGCCCAGGACCGACGGCGAGGGGTGCGCCGGGGACGCCGGCGTGCACTCCGCGAGCCCCGGCGGGCCGTCGCTCCCCGTCACCGTCGCCATTCCCGCCTCCACCGCTGCTCGTCCGCCACCCGCGACCATGAATTCCGTAGTCATTGCCGATAACGGCGTCGCCCATCCTAGTGTTCCCCCGGTCGGGACCTCTGCTTCGGCGCCGAGCTGCGGGGTACGGCCGGTCGTATTACCCCATCCGGGTGAGTTCGTGGGATATTGGCCCTTCGGCTTCGCATGCGGTGGCCGACGGTGCAAGGTTGTCGCGGAGAGTTTCGTCGCTTCTCGTACGCTGACGACCCGCCTGAGCAGAGCAGTGGGGAGACATGAGGCGTTTCGTGACGAGGGCGGTCGCCGTGACGGCCGTGGTGTTCCCCCTGGCCGGAGTGGGCGTGGCCGGGGCGCAGAGCCAGGCCGTCGACGAGAAGACCGGCCCGGTTTCGTTCGCGAACATCGCCTCGGTGCGGATCGGGGCCGAAGGCCAGCGCGGCGGCGCCCTGATCACCGAAACGCAGCGGTCACCGCTGCTGCCCGGCCAGTCGAAGCTCGGCGCGGACCGCGTCTCGGTGCCCAAGGACGACGGCGAGCGCGCCACCTTCGGCGGGCACTACCAGATCGACCTCGGCCGTTACAGCGCGTCACAGAACCCGTACCCGCCGGGCGTCCCGAGCCGGGACCACAACGTCTTCGCCGCCCTGCAGGCCACCACCGTCCCCACCGCCGTCGCGGAGACGAACTACGCGCTGCGCGACACCTGGCAGGGCGGGGCCAAGCCGGCCGACAACACCGTGCTCGTCCTGGAAGGGGCCAAAACCTCGGTCGACTGCACCGGCCCGGCGAAACTTTCCTCGGCGAGCTCGGTGACGCGGCTGTGGGTGCGCCAGGCCGGGGGCGGGCTCGGCATCGTCCCGATGCCCGGCGGCAACGCCGGTCTCCAGCTGGCGAACCTGCGCCTCGGCCCGCCCGGCGACATCACGAACGCCGACCGGGCGACGACGGTCTCCGACCTCAAGCTGACCCGCGTCGCCGTCTTCGACCAGCTGATCCGCCAGGACGGCTGGCGCAGCGGCGACTTCACCGCCGTCGCCGGCTGGCGGATCGAGATCACCACCCACGTCAAGGACGCCCAGGGCGCCGCGCTGCAGGACGTGCGGACCACCATCGTCCTCGGCGGGGTCAGCTGCTCGGTGCCGAAGGGGTTCGTCGCGAAGGCCGCCGGTCCGGCCGGCGGGGCGACCGCCACCCAGGCCCCGGTGCCGACGCAGGTACCGGCCGGGTACCTGGGCGCGGCTGCGCCCGCCACGGACAGCGACGGTTCCCGCGTCCCGCTCGGCCTCGGCCTGCTCTTCGGCGGGGTGTTCTTCGCCGCGGTCGCGCTGCTGCTCGGCCGGCGGCGCAAGACCGGGTCGGGCTAGGTGCTGCGCACCGCGCTGGCCGCCGTCTCGGCGGCGCTGGCCGTGGCCGCCTTCGCGGCCGGGATCATCGTGCTGACCTGGCTGCCGCCGACCACCACCACGTCGCTCGCCGCCCCGCCGCCCGGCGCCCTGCCGGGAGAGGACGCGGCCCCGGCCGTGCTGCCCGCCGACAGCGAGTCCGCCGCGCAGCAGCGGCCCGGCACGGTCCGGCTGCCCGGCGGCGCCACCGCCCGCCTGGTCCGCACCGAACTCACCGGCACCGGCGTGCTGCCGATTCCGCGCGGCCTCGGCGACGCCGCCTGGTGGGGCGCCAAGCTGGGCGCGGCCCAGGGGGCGGCGCTGCTGTCCGGGCACGTGAACTGGGAGGGCCGGCGCGGGCCGTTCGACGAGCTGTGGCGGCTGCGCCGGGGCGACGAGGTCAGCGTCGTCGACGCGCGCGGCGGCCGGTGGGTCTACCGCGTGGACGACGTCGTCACGGTGCCGAAGGAACTGCTGCCGGCCCAGGCCACCCGGTGGTTCGGGCAGGACGGCCCGCACCGGCTCGTGCTGGTGACCTGCGGCGGCGACTACGTCGGCGGAACCGAGGGCTACGACGAGAACCGCCTGGTCACCGCCCGGCTGGTGACGCGCCCCACCGGCTGATCGAACTCGCTGCAACCTCCTGCGCTCTTCGCGGCATGTCCCTCCGTGCACTGCCCCCGACCGCGAAGGAGCACAAGCACATGCAGGACCCGAACCCGGCGGAGCCGAAGAAGAGCTCCGGCCGCTGGTGGATCGTCGGCGTCGCCGGGGCGTTCCTGGTCGCGGCGCTGGTCGTGACCCTGCTCGTGTTCACTGGAAAGGATGAACCCGCCGTCGCGAACGGCGCGGGCGCGCCCGTCCCGGCCGCGAACCAGCCCGCGTCGCCGAACACCGCCCAGGACGCCGGCAAGGCGCCGGCGCAGCTGTCCCTGCCCGGCGGCGGCACCGCGAAGCTGATCCAGGAGGGCCTGGACGCCGCGGGCGCGCTGAAGATCCCGGAGGGGCTTGACGAAGCCGCCTGGTGGGGCGCGAACCTGGGCGCCGACCACGGTGTCGCGCTGCTGTCCGGGCACGTCAACTGGAAGGGCAAGAAGGGCCCGTTCAACGAGCTCTGGCAGGTGAAGCAGGGGCAGGAGGTCAAGCTGACCGACGCCGCGGGCGGCGCCTGGGTGTACCGGATCGACGCCACCGAGACCGTGCACAAATCGGACCTCGCCGGCCGCTCCGAGCAGCTGTTCGACCCGGCCGGCCCGCACAAGCTGCTGCTGGTCACCTGCGGCGGCGAGTACGTCGGCGGCAGCGAGGGGTACGAGGACAACCGCGTCGTGACGGCGTCGCTGGTGGCGCGGCCGTAGGCTCACCTGCGCGAAAAGCGGTGGGCCCCGGCCGATACCCTGGACGTTCAGTCCTGAACCGTCCCCGCAAGCTTTTCGGAGCGTGGAGTGCCCACGAACACCATTGAGAAGATCATCAGCCTGTGCAAGCGCCGTGGTTTCGTCTTCGCCAGCGGAGAAATCTACGGCGGCACCCGCTCTGCGTGGGACTACGGGCCGCTCGGGGTCGAGCTCAAGGACAACATCAAGCGCCAGTGGTGGAAGACCGTGGTCCAGGGCCGCGACGACGTCGTCGGCCTCGACTCGTCGGTGATCCTGCCGCGTGAGGTCTGGGTCGCTTCGGGGCACGTCAACGTGTTCACCGACCCGCTGATCGAGTGCCTGTCGTGCCACAAGCGCTTCCGCGCCGACCAGCTCGCCGAGGAGTTCGCGGCGCGCACCGGCAAGGAGACCAGCGAGGACGACCTGTCCGAGGTGCCGTGCCCGAACTGCGGCACGCGCGGCCAGTACACCCCGCCGCGGGACTTCAACATGATGCTGAAGACCTACCTCGGCCCGGTGGAGTCCGAAGAGGGCCTGCACTACCTCCGCCCGGAGACCGCGCAGGGCATCTTCGTGAACTTCTCCAACGTCCAGACGACCTCGCGCAAGAAGCCGCCGTTCGGCATCGGCCAGATCGGCAAGTCCTTCCGCAACGAGATCACGCCGGGCAACTTCATCTTCCGGACGCGCGAGTTCGAGCAGATGGAGATGGAGTTCTTCGTCGAGCCGGGCGAGGACGAGCGCTGGCACCAGTACTGGATCGACCAGCGCACGGAGTGGTACACCGACCTCGGCATCAAGGCCGAGAACCTGCGCCACTACGAGCACCCGAAGGAAAAGCTCTCGCACTACGCGAAGCGCACCGTCGACATCGAGTACCGGTTCGCGTTCAACGCGGGTCAGGAGTGGGGCGAGCTCGAGGGCATCGCGAACCGCACCGACTTCGACCTGACGACGCACTCGAACCACTCGGGCCAGGACCTGTCGTTCTTCGACCAGGCCTCGGGCCAGCGGTACCGGCCGTTCGTCATCGAGCCGGCGGCCGGTGTCGGGCGCTCGATGATGGCGTTCCTGGTGGACTCCTACGTCGAGGAAGAGGTGCCGAACGCCAAGGGCGGCACCGACATCCGCGTGGTGCTGAAGCTCGATCCGCGGCTTTCGCCGTTCAAGGTCGCGGTGCTGCCGCTCTCGCGCAACGCCGACCTGACCCCGAAGGCCAAGGAGGTGGCGGCGACCCTGCGCAAGCACTGGAACGTCGACTTCGACGACGCCCAGGCGATCGGCCGCCGCTACCGGCGCCAGGACGAGATCGGCACGCCGTACTGCGTCACGGTGGACTTCGACTCGCTCGAGGACCAGGCCGTGACCGTGCGCGAGCGCGACTCGATGTCGCAGGAGCGGATCGCGATCGACCAGCTCGAGTCCTACCTGGCGGGCCGCCTCATCGGCTGCTGACCCACCCGGCTTCCGAGCGCCCCAATGTGGCGTTCGGTGCGTTGGATGCACCGAACGCCACATTGGGTGCGTTGGACGCAACCAACGCCACATTGGGGCGCTTGGGGCCGGGACCCCTGACACCTGTCACGGCCAAGACGTGACGCACGATCCGGGGACCCGGGCCTTCCGGGCGGCAGCCTGGGGACATGCGAGAAACAGACACCCAGGCGGTGGCGGCGGGGGCCGCGGTCCATCTCACCGGCCTGCGCAAGCACTACGGCGAAGTCCACGCGGTCGACGGCGTCGACCTGACGATCGCCCCGGGCGAAGTGGTCGCCCTGCTCGGCCCCAACGGCGCCGGCAAGTCCACCACCGTCGACATGATCCTCGGGCTGACCAGCCCCGGCGCCGGTGACGTGCGCGTGTTCGGGCGCAAGCCGATCGACGCCGTCCGCGCCGGCCTGATCGGCGCGATGCTGCAGGGCGGGGCCCTGATGGACGACCTGACCGTCGGCGAGACCGTCGGCATGGTCGCGGCGCTGCGCCGCAAGCCGATGCCGGTGGCCCAAGCCCTGCGCGCCGCCGGTGTCGAGGAGCTGGCCGGCCGCCGGGCGAACAAGCTCTCCGGTGGCCAGAAGCAGCGTGTGCGGTTCGCCGTCGCCCTGGTCAGCGACCCGGACCTGCTGATCCTCGACGAACCGACCGCGGCGATGGACGTCGGCACGCGGCGCGAGTTCTGGCAGTCGATGTACGCCTTCACCGAGTCCGGCCGCACCGTCCTGTTCGCGACGCACTACCTCGAAGAGGCCGAGGAGTTCGCCGACCGCGTGGTGCTGATGCGCCGCGGCCGGATCGTCGCCGACGGCTCCGTCGCCGAGGTCCGCGCGCTGGCCGGCGGCCGCACGCTGCGCGCCGCCGTCCCGGGCGCCACCGAAGCCGTCATCGCGGCGCTGCCCGGCGTCAAGGAGTTCGAGCTGCGCGGCGACCGCGTCGCGATCTCCAGCGCCGACTCCGACGCCACGCTGTGGGCGCTCAAGGCCGCGGTGCCGGCCGCACGCGACGTCGAAATCAGCGCCGTCGGCCTCGAAGGCGCCTTCCTGTCCCTGACCGCCGACGAGACCGCGGAGCCCGTGCGATGAACGCCACCTACCTGCTCACCGAGATCCGCCGCAACTTCCGGGCGCCGCGGTTCCTGATCTTCGTCGTGGCCTTCCCGGTGCTGATGTTCCTGTTGCAGGCCAACGTCTTCACCAAGACGAGCGATCCGGACCACGCGCAGATCGCGGCCGTGATCATGATCGACATGATGACGTTCGGCGTCTTCGCCGCGGCGACCAACAGCGGCGCCCGGCTCGCCCTGGAACGGGCCGTCGGCTGGCAGCGGCAGCTGCGCCTGACCCCGCTGACCGGCACCGGTTACCTGGCCGGCAAGGGGATCTCCGGGATGCTCGTGGGGCTGCCCGCGCTGGTGCTCGTCCCGCTGCTGGGCGTGCTGGCCGAGGGCGTGCACGTCGACGCGAGCGGCTGGGTCCGCATCTTCGCCGGCATCTGGCTCGGCACGATCCCGCTGGTGCTGCTGGGCCTGCTGCTCGGCCAGTTCGGCACGCCGGATTCGATGCAGCCGATCAACATGCTCGTCACGCTCGGCATGGGATTCCTGGGCGGGCTGTGGATCCCGATCGAGACGATGCCCGGCTGGATGCACGACGTCGCCCAGCTCATGCCGACCTACTGGGTGCTGCAGGTGGCGCGACCGGCGGTGACCAGCGACCTGGTGGTCTCGCTGCCGCAGGCCGTCGGCGTGCTCGGCGGGTGGACGGTAGTGCTCGGGGCGCTGGTGATCAGGCGTTACCTTAAGGACAGCGCCCGCGTCTGAGGGCCGGAGGGGAATGGCGATGGCGGAGTCCGAGAGCCACAAGTTCGGCCTGGGCAACCGGGAGACGTGGTGGGCGGACCCGCCACGCGGCCGTGACGGCGGCGGGCCCGACAAGGTGCGGTGGCCGATCTTCTCGATCGTGTTCACCCTGCCGTTCTTGATCCCGGTCACCAAGTCACTGCTGGCGCACCCGGTGACGCCCGCCGTGGTGGTGCTGTGGGTGCTGGTCTACGGCTACGCGGCCTCGTACGCGTTCTTCCCGATGGTGTTCGACCACGGCCGCCCGGCTCGGTTCGCCTACGGGATCGGGATGCTCGTACTCGGGCTCGCCGTGGTCACCGCCGTGCACGCCAACCCGTTCGTCATGCTCTACGGCACCGCGGTGATGGTCTTCCTGGTGGCGCCGGTGTGGGTGGTGATCCTCGACGGTGGGGCCCTCGTGGTGGCGGTCGGGATCCTCCTGCTGACCGGCCGCTTCGCGGACGACTACGGGGACTTGATCACGGTCGCGTCGGTCACGCTGGCGATGTTCTTCATGTCCAGCCTGATCCGCGCCGTCCGGCACCTGGAACAGGCCAACAAGGAGATCGCCACGCTGGCCGTGGCGAACGAGCGGGAGCGGCTGGCCCGCGACCTGCACGACCTGCTCGGGCACAGCCTCACCACGATCACCGTCAAGGCGGGGCTGGCCCGGCGGGTGCTGGAGAGCGCCGGCGACATCCCGCGGGCGGTCGAGGAGATCCGCGAGGTGGAGAGCCTCACCCGCAGCGCGCTGTCCGACGTCCGCGCGACCGTGTCGGCGAACCGCGAGGTGTCGCTGTCGGTCGAGCTCGTCGGCGCCCGCGCGGCGCTGCGAGCCGCGGAAATCGACGCCGACCTGCCGCACGCCGTCGACAACGTCCGGCCGGAGTTCCAGAACCCCTTCGGGTACGTGCTGCGGGAAGCCGTGACGAACGTCCTGCGCCACTCCGGCGCCAAGCGGGTGCGCGTGCGGCTGGGGGAGAACTGGCTGGAGGTCGAGGACGACGGCCGGGCCACCGAGCTCGTCCAGGGCAACGGCCTGCGCGGGCTCGCCGAGCGGCTCGAAGCCGTCGGGGGCACCGTGCGGGCGTCCGTCCGGCCCGGGGGAGGATTGCTGGTGCGGGCGGAGATCCCGCACCCCGAACCGAGCCCGGCCGCCCCGGCCGTGCGCGCCGAACCCGCGGGAGGACTCGCTTGATCCGGGTGCTGCTGGCCGACGACCAGGCCATGGTCCGCGGGGCCCTGGCCACCGTGCTGGGCCTCGAGAACGACATCGAGGTGGTCGGGCAGGTGGGCTCCGGCGACGAGGTGGTGGCCGCCGCCCGCGAGGCGAAGCCCGACGTCGCCCTGCTGGACGTCCAGATGCCCGGCAAGGACGGCCTGGAGGCCGCGGCCGACCTGCGGGCCGCGCTGCCGTCGTGCCGGGTGATCATCTGCACGACGTTCGGGCGGCCCGGCTACCTCGCCCGCGCGATGGCGGCCGGTGCGGCCGGGTTCGTCGTCAAGGACGCGCCGCCGGAACAGCTCGTCGAAGCCGTCCGCCGGGTCCACAGTGGACTGCGGGTGGTGGATCCGGCGCTGGCCGCGGAATCCCTCGCCACCGGTGCCAGCCCGCTCACCGGGCGGGAGCGGGACGTGCTGCGGGAGGCCAAGGACGGCAGCACGGTGGCCGACGTGGCCCGCGCCCTGCACCTGTCCGAAGGCACCGTCCGCAACCACCTGTCCGCGGCGATCGGGAAGACCGGGGCGCGGACGCGGGCCGAAGCCGTGCGCGTCGCCGAGGAGCGTGGCTGGCTCTGAGCCGGTTCTGAAAGAATGGGCCGGGTGGGTACCGCTGAACGCACCAAACCGTCGCGCGCGAGCTGGGCGCGCCGGATCGTCCTCGGCACGCTGCTGATGCTGCTCGCGCTCGTCGGCGGCACGGCGTTCCGCGTGTGGGAGGTGGCCCGCGAGAACGACCGGCGGCCCGCCGACGTCATCGTGGTGCTGGGGGCGGCCCAGTACAACGGCAAGCCGTCGGACATCTACGCGGCCCGGCTGGTGAAGGCCAAGCAGCTCTACGACGCGGGGGTCGCGAAGACGATCGTCACCGCGGGTGGCAAGAAGGCCGAGGACAACTTCACCGAGGCCCGGGCCGGCCAGCTGTGGCTGACCCGGCGCGGCGTGCCGGCGTCGGCGACCCTGGCGGTCGGCGAAGGCAGTGACACGCTGCGGAGCCTGCGCGCGGTCGCCCAGCAGGTGGAGGCGCGCGGCTGGCGGACGGCGGTGCTGGTCAGCGACCCGTGGCACTCCTTCCGCGCCCGGACCATGGCCGCCGACCTGGGGCTGGAGGCGTGGACCGCGCCCACGCACAGCGGGCCGATCGTCCAGGAGCGCGTCACCCAGGTGCGGTACATCATCCGCGAGACCGGCGCGCTGCTGTACTACCGGCTGACGAAGACGCCCGCGGACGACCTGTTCGCCACTTTCCTCGGCTGAGTTTTGTCGGCGACTTCCGGGGGCTTCGCCCCAGGTCGGGGGCTCCGCCACCCGAACGCCCGAAGAATGTCGGTGGTCGCGTTTAGGCTGGTCATGTGGACTACACCGAGCACGAAACCGCCCGCCTGCTGCCGGAGCCGGCGAAGGGCGCCGCGCTGCCCGGCGCGCGGGCGGACGGGCGCAGTGCGTTCTCCCGCGACCGCGCCCGGGTGCTGCACTCCGCCGCGCTGCGGCGGCTCGCGGGCAAGACCCAGGTGGTCGGGCCGGGGGAGGGCGCCGAGGTCACCGGCGTCCCGCGCACCCGGCTGACGCATTCGCTGGAGGTCGCGCAGATCGGCCGGGGCATCGCCGGCGAGCTGGGCGCGGACCCGGACCTGGTGGACACCGCGGGGCTGGCGCACGACATCGGGCACCCGCCGTTCGGGCACAACGGCGAGCGCGCGCTCGACGAGGTGGCCGGCGCGTGCGGCGGGTTCGAGGGCAACGCGCAGACGTTGCGCATCCTCACCCGGCTCGAGCCCAAGCTGCTGTCCGCCGAGGGTGACCCGGTCGGGCTGAACCTGACCCGCGCCTGCCTGGACGCGACCACGAAGTACCCGTGGGCCCGCAAACCGGGGCAGGTGAAGTACGGCGTGTACGGCGACGACCTGCCGGTGTTCGAGTGGTTCCGGGCGGGTGCGCCGCCGGAGCGGACGTGCCTGGAGGCCCAGATCATGGACTGGGCCGACGACGTGGCGTACTCGGTGCACGACGTCGAGGACGGCGTGCTGGCCGGCCGGATCAAGCTGCGCGTGCTCGCCCACCCGGACGAGCGCGCGGCCGTCGCCGAGGCCGCCGCCAAGCACTTTTCGGCGCAGTCTGTGTCCACATTGGAGGATGCGGCCGCGGAACTGCTGGCGCTGCCGGTGGTCGCGGCCCTCGTGTCCGCCGAGCCGGACGGTTCGCCGGGGGCCCAGGTCGCCCTGAAACGGCTGACGAGCGAGCTGGTCGGCCGCTTCACGACGGCGGCGGTCACCGGCACGCGCGCGGAGTTCGGTGAGGGCCCGCTCGGGCGCTACCGGGCGCGCCTGTGCGTCCCGGACCAGGTGGCGGCCGAGGTGGCCCTGCTGAAGGCGCTGGCCCTGCGGTACGTGATGAGCGACCGCCGCCGGCTGGCGATGCAGGAGGGCCAGCGCGAGCTGCTGGTCGACCTGGTCCACGCCCTGGCCCAGCGCGCCCCGGAGTCCCTCGACCCGCTGTTCGTCCCGGCCTGGAACGCGGCGGCGGACGACGCGGGCCTGCTGCGCGTGGTGGTCGACCAGGTCGCCTCCCTCACCGACGCCCAAGCCCACGCGTGGCACTCCTGGCACGTCACCCGCCACCACCGCTGACCCGTGACCAGAGAGCCGACACGCGTGCTTGGGAAGCCGACACGCGTGCTCGGGGAGCCGACACGCGTGATCAGGGAGCCGACACGCGTGCTCGGGGAGCCGACACGCGGGGAGGGCCGGTCCGCGCCGTGTCGACCTCCCCATCACGCGAGTTGACCTTCGAATCACGTGCGTTGACCCTTCGATCACGGTGATGCCTGTGGAGCACGGCCGAGGGGGGGCGAAACTTTCGCGGGCGTTTTGTCATCCTCGGGTGGAGTTGCGCGCGGGCGGCCGGTGGGGGGTCCCGGTCCGGTAGTCTCGCCCGCATGGCCACGGACAGCCACCTCCGGTTCGCCCTCGCCGTCCACTCGGCCCTTGGTGCCGAGGGCGGGAACACCTGCTTTTCGCCCTACTCGGTGGCCAGTGCGCTGACCCTCGCCGCCCGCGCCGCGCGGGGGCGGACCCGGGACGAGCTGGTCGCCCTGGTCGGTGACCCGGACGCGCAGACCGTCCTGCTGCGAGAGGCCGCCGAGCTGAGCGAGGACGAGCCCGAGCTGGCCGTCGCCAACACGCTGTGGGCCGACGACCGGCTCCCGCTCGAGGACTCCTTCAAGGCCGGACTCGCCGAGTGGCCCGGCGCCGCCGTCGCGAGCGCGCCCTTCGAGAAGGAGCCCGAAGCCGCCCGGGCGCTCATCAACGACGACGTCGGCCGCACCACGCGCGGGCTGATCCCGCAGCTGCTGCTGCCCGGCTCGATCGACTCCGACGTCGCCGCCGTGCTCGTCAACGCGCTGTACCTCAAAGCCGCCTGGAAACTGCCGTTCCGCGAAGCCAATACCAGCGACGCGCCCTTCCACGCGCCGTCCGGCACCCGGGACGTGCCGACCATGTGGCTCAGCGAGAGCGTCGGTTACGCGCACGCCGGCGGCTGGCAGGCGGTGCAGCTGGCCGCGGCCGGGGGCCTGCAGGCCGTCGTGCTGCTGCCCGACGGCGACCTCGCGGAAGCCACCCTCGACCAGACGGCCCTGACGAGCCTCCTCGACGAGATCCGCTTCAAGCGCGTCGAGCTTGCCCTCCCCAAGATTTCGCTCGACGTCGCCAGCTCGCTGACCGGCGTGCTGCGCGGCCTCGGCGTCCGCACGATGTTCACCGGCGACGCCGACCTGAGCGGGCTCTCGCCCGACCCGCGGCTGACCGTGTCCGAGGTGCTGCACCAGGCCGTGCTGCGCGTCGACGAACAAGGCTTCGAGGGGGCCGCGGCCACCGCGCTGACCATGCGCCTGACCTCGATGATGATCGACGACCCGGTCGCCGTCACGGTGGACCGGCCGTTCCTGCTGCTGGTCCGGCACGCCGGCACCGGGGCGCTCTACTTCCTCGCCAGGGTGGTCGAACCGTGAGCTTGAAGTCCGAAGCCGTTCCCGAGCTGGTCCCGCCCGCTCCCGAACCGCCCGAGGGCCCGAAGCGCTGGGCTTGGCCGGATTCCGCGATCGCCGGCGGGTTCCTGCTGTTCACGATCCTGCTCTACAACGGGCTGTGGTTCGACCTCAAGCGCGGCTACCTCTGGAACGGCGCGGCCGACCAGAGCCAGTGGGAGTGGTATTCGACGGTCGTCGCGAAGGCCGTCCTGCACTTCCAGAACCCGTTCACCACGGACCTGCAGAACTACCCGTTCGGCGTCAACATGGCGGCGAACGCGGCGATGTTCGGCCTGAACATCCCGCTCGCCCCGATCACGTTGACCTTCGGTGCGACGCTGACCTGGGCGATCGTGCTCACCGCGGGCCTCGCCGGCACCGCGATCGGCTGGTACTGGGTGTTCTCCCGGCACCTGGTGCCGAACCGGACGGCGGCCGCGATCGGCGGCGCGTTCTGCGGCTTCGCCCCGCCGATGATCTCGCACGGCAACGCGCACCCGAACTTCGTGGTGCTGTTCGTGCTGCCGTTCATCGCACTCAAGACCATCCAGATCGCCCGCGGCGAACGCCCGGTCCGCAACGGGATCGTGCTCGGGCTGCTCGTCGCGTGGCAGATCCTGCTGGGCGAAGAGCCGCTGGCCATCTTCGCGCTCACCTTCCTCGTCTTCGCGGTCTGCTACCTGATCCCGCGCCGCGGCGAGATCCGGGGCATGCTGGCGCCGCTGGGCAAGGGCGTCGGCATCGGCGCGGTGGTCGCGCTGCTCATCGCCGGCTTCCCGCTGTACTGGCAGTTCTTCGGCCCGCAGAGCTTCCACTCGCTGCTGCACGGCCCGGCGGGCAACGACACGGCGGCGTTCACCCGCTTCGCGACGCAGTCGATCGCCGGCGCGCCGGAAGCGGCCGCGGACGTGTCGATGAACCGCACCGAGGAGAACGCGTTCTTCGGCTGGCCGCTGATCGTGCTGATGGTCGTGCTCACGGTCTGGCTGTGGCGCGACGTCGTGTCGCGGGCGCTCGCGATCACGATGTACGTGATGGCGCTGCTTTCGCTCGGCGTCGAGATCACGGTGGCGCACGACGACACCGGCATCGCCGGCCCGTGGAAGTGGCTGGGCCAGCTGCCGCTGCTGGACTCCCTGCTCGAATCCCGGCTCGCGATGGGCTGCATCCCGGTGGCCGGCGCGCTCCTGGCGATCGCGACGCACCGCGTCTGGACGGCGGCGGCCGAGCAGCCGGCGCCGCTCGAGGGCAAGCCGCCGTTCCCGCTGCGGATGATCTGGATCGGCGCGGTGGTGGCGGTGCTGCTGCCGATCGCGCCGACGGAGCTGGTGACGCACCAGCGTCCCCTGTCGCCGCCGTTCTTCGCCGACGGCATCTGGCGCCAGTACGTCGCGCCCGGCGGGTCGCTGGTGCCGGTGCCGCTGCCGAGCACCGGCGAAGCCGAACCGCTGCACTGGCAGGTCGACGCGGGCCTCGGCTACCCGATGCCGGAGGGCTACTTCGTCGGTCCGACGTCGGCGACGGACCGCAGCGGCCGGTACGGCGCCGTTCCGCGGCCGACGTCCGACCTGTTCGCGCAGGTCGAGCGGACCGGCCAGGCGGCGGAGGTCACCGAGGTGGACCGCACCCAGGCGCTCGCGGACCTGCGGGCCTGGAACGCGGACGTGCTCGTGGTCGGGCCGCGGCAGAACCAGGAAGCCCTGAAGTCCACTGTGGAGCTGCTGCTGCGGAAACCCGCGGAGTTCGTCGGCGGTGTGTGGATCTGGGACGTCCGCCCGCTGACGCCGTGAGTAGAGTCGGTGCGTGACCACTGTGGACGAACAGGGCCGGCCCGAACCGCCCCTCGACGGTGACGAAGCCACGACGCTGCTGGGCTTCCTCGACTTCCACCGCGCGACGCTGGCCTGGAAGTGCGCCGGCCTGGACGCGGCGGGCCTGCGCGCGACGGTGGCCCCGTCCACGCTGACGCTCGGCGGGCTGCTCAAGCACCTGGCGTACGTGGAGGACCACTGGTTCTCCCACGTGCTCTCGGGCCACGACCGGGCGGCGCCGTTCGACACGGTGGACTGGACGGCAACGCCCGACTGGGACTGGGAATCCGCCGCGGACGACACCCCCGAGCAGCTCGTGCGGCTCTGGGAGGACGCGGTCGCCCGCTCGCGCGAACTCCTCGGGCGCGCCCTGGCGGACGACGACCTGTCCCAGCGGGCCCGGCGCCCGCGGGGGGACGGCAGCCGGCCGAGCCTGCGCTGGATCCTGGTCCACATGGTCGAGGAGTACAGCCGGCACAACGGCCACGCGGACCTGATCCGTGAGTCGATCGACGGCAGCACGGGGGAGTAGCCCGGCGGCTGACCTGCGGCCTCAGCCGTCGCGCTGCGCGATCTGGAAGACGTTGCCGAACGGGTCGCGGACCATCGCGCGCCGGTCGCCGTAGGGCGTCTTCGCCGGTTCCTCCAGGCTCGCCGCGCCGCAGTCGAGGGCGCGGCGGTACGTCGCGTCCGCGTCGGCCACGTACACGTGCAGGAACGCCGGGAACAGCGCGCGCTCGCCCTCGGCCGACACCATGACCAGCGAGCCGCCGATCCGCAGCTGCGCCGGCCGGCCGTTCTCGACCTCGCCGGTCGCGCCGAAGACCGTGCGCAGGAACGCGACGGCGGCGACGAGGTCGGTCACCACCATCCGCGGGACCACCGTCGGGAAACCCGGGTTCATACCGGGACACCCAAGCCGGTTCCGGGCCGGCGCACAAGTCAGGACCGCAGGCCGACCAGCTTGACCAGGAACCGGTCGAGCTGCTCGACGGCGGGTGGCCACGGCAGGTCGGGCTCGTTGATGCGCTGGGCGAGCATGCCGTTGACGGCGGTCCGCAGGTCGATGGCCACGGTCACGGCGTCGTCCGCCGGGGCCAGGCCCGCGTCCATGCACCGCTGCACCGCCTCGGTCGTGCGGGCGACCATGACCTCCTTGAACGGCATCCCGTGCCGCCGGTGGACCGTGCTCTCGTGCAGCACCTTGTAGAGCCCCGGGTGCTCGCGGGCCCACGCGGCCTGCGCCAGGATCCGGGCGCGCAGGGCGGCCGCCGGGTCCGGGGCGGCCTCGGCCGCTTCGTCGCCGGTGCGGACGAGGTCTTCGTGGCAGCGCCGCATCGCGGCCAGGACCAGCGCGTCGCGGTCCGGGAAGTGCAGGTAGACCGACGTCGCCGCGATCGACACCGCCCGGGCGACGGCCCGCAGGGACAGCGCCTCGTCGTCGGCGAGCTCGTCGAGCATCCGCACGGCGGCCGTGACGATCTCTTCGCGCAGCAGTTCGCCCTGGCCGCGGACGTTCGGGCGGCGCCTGGTCGTCTCTTCCATCGGCGCCCAGTGTAGCTGGACACCCTTTGCGCTACAGGTGTAGCTTCATTGACACTACAGCTGTAGCGCTACGAATGTTCGGTCAACTCAGGGAGCACGATGACCACCACCGAAACGAGCCTCGACCGGCTCGCCGCGCTCGACCCGGTGTTCGCCCAGCAGGTCGGGGCCACCGCGAAGCACGTCCGGGCGATCCCGGAACTCACCGACCGCGAGAAGACGTTCCTGTGCGTCACGGCCGACGTCTGCCAGGCGAGCCTGGGCCTGGCGTTCACCGCGCACGTGCGGGCCGGCCTGGCCGCCGGGGTGTCCACCGCGGACGTCCGCGAGCTGCTGCGGTTCGTCTCGTACGACTGCGGCTACCACGCGGCGACGGCCGGCATCGAGCGGATCGCGGAGCTCGAGGCGGAGCTCGGCCTGCCGCGGCCGGACGCCGAACCCCTGGCCGCGGAGCTGCTTTCGACCGGGCCCGACGCCGCGCCCAGCCCGCTGCCGGACGAGGTCCGGGCGCGCCTGGACGCCCTGGACCCGCACTTCACCGGCTACTTCGACCTGCAGTCGCGGATGCGCACCGGACACGGGCCCGGCACGCTCAGCGAACGCGAGCGCGGCCTGGTCAGCCTCAGCGTCGACGTCCACTACCAGACTCTCGCCGACACGTTCCGCATCCACGTCGGCCGCGCGCTGCGGGGTGGGGCGTCGCCGAAGGACGTCCGGGCAGCCCTGCGGTTCAACGCCCAGTTCGGCGTCACCCGGGCCTGGCGGGCATGGGAAGCGCTGAACGAGATCCTGGCCTAACCGAGGACCTCGTCCGCGAGCCGGCCGAGGTAGCCGGCGAACCGTTCGCGGTCCTCCCGGGGCCAGTGGCCCACGAGCCCTTCGAACGCCTGGCGCTGGTGGGCGCGCGAAGTGTCGAGAAACTCCTTCGCTCCTTCGCTGAGGGTCAGCACCGCCCGTCGCGCGTCGCGGGTCGACGTCGAGCGCACGACGAAGCCGTCTCGCGCCGCTTCGGCGACCATCCGGCTGGCCACCGAGCGGTCGATGCCCAGCTGGCGCGCCACGTCCGCGACCGTCACCGCGTCGCCGGTAGCGCCGTCGATCGCCTGGATGACGAAGAGGTTCGGCACTGTCCACGACGGCGGCGCGTCGGCGGCGAAGCGCTCGACGACGTCCGGTGCCCACTGGCGCGCCCAGTGCCGGACCAGCCGGAAGAGCGCCGGGCCGCCTTCGCTTGATGCGTGCATAAGGCACACTATAATGTGTGCTTTATGCACGCATCTCGGAACCTCGCCTACGCCGGTCTCCTGCTTGGGATGGCCGTGGCCCAGCTCGACGGCCTGGTCCTCACCGCGGCCCTGCCCTCGATCGGCGCCGACCTGCACGCGCGCACCGGGCTCGTCGCGGTGACCGCCGCCGGCCTGCTGACGCTGACCGTCGCCACGCCGCTGCACGGCCGGCTGGGCGACCTGCACGGCCGCCGGGTGTCCTTCGCCGCGTCGGTCCTCGTGTTCGCCGCGGCCTCCGCGTGGTGCGCGGCCGCGCCCGACCTCGGCTCGCTGGTCGCCGCCCGCGCCCTGCAGGGGCTGGGCGGCAGCGGCCTGATCGTCACGGCGATGAGCGCGCTCGGCGAACTGTTCGACCGCGACGAGCTGCTGCGCCGCCAGGGCTGGCAGACGGCCGTCTTCGCGGCCGCCACCCTGGGCGGGCCGCCGCTGGGCGGCCTGCTCGCGGCCGGCCCCGGCTGGCGGTGGATCTTCCTGATCAACCTGCCCCTGTGCGGGCCCGCCCTGGTGCTCGGCTTGCGCGGGCTACCCGCGAAACCGCGTCGGAGCAGGGAAAAGTTCGACGTCCCGGGCAGCGCGCTGCTGACCGTCGCGGGTGCCGCCGTCGTCACGCTCGGCACCGTCGACGCGCTCGCCCGCAGTCCACTGTGGACGCCGTTGCTGGGCGGAACCGCCGTCGTGGCCGGCTTCCTGTTCGTCCGGCGTCAGCGCCGCACGCCGAACCCGCTGATCTCGCCGAAGGTGTTCGCCGACGCCGTCCTCAAGCGCGCGGTGGTGGTCAACGGCCTGGCCGGCGCCGCACTGTACGGCACCTTCACCTACGTCGCGCTGGTCGCCGCCCTGGGCGCGGGCGCCGCGGGCACGGGGGTGCTGCTCGTCGCCATGACCGCGGGACAGCTCGCCCTGTCGACGTCGTTCGCCGCGCTGGCGCGCCGGCACCCGGACATGACGGCGTGGGGCCGGTCCGGCTGCCTGCTCGGCACGGCCGGGCTCGCCACGATCGCCGTCGCCGCCGTTCTCGGGGGCTCGCCCTGGTTGCTCGGCCCGGGCCTGTTCGCGATCGGGGCCGCGTTCGCCGCCGGCACTTCCGCCTACACCGTGCTCGGCCAGACGCGGGCCGACCGGGCGCTGCTGGGCGTCACGCTGGGCTCGCTGACCTTCGCCCGGCAGGCCGGCGGCCTCGCCGGGGCCGCGGTGTTCGGCTGGCTCGCGCTGGCCACCACCGGCGAGCTGGCCGCGCCGGGCCTCGCCGTCGTGTTCGCCGCCGCGGCCGCGACGATGCTGGTGGCGTGGCTCACCGCGCCGGCTGGCACGTCTTCGGCCCCGGCCTCGTCCAGGCGGTAACACCGAGACGAAGGAGACCGAAATGCCGCGTATCCCCGCGAAGAAGACCGCCGAGGCCGGGCTCTTCCTCAAGCTCGTCTACCGGATCGCCGGCCGCCGCTACGGCGCGGTGCCCGAGCCGGTGGCCATCACCGCGCACCACCCCGGGCTGCTGCGGACCTCCGTGGTGCACGAGCTGCTGGCCGAGCGCGCGTCGAAGAAGATCCCGGCGAACGTGCGCGAGCTTGCCGTCTACCGGGTCGCGACGCGGATCGGCTGCTCGTGGTGCGTCGACTTCGGCACCATGCTGCAGAAGCACGACGGCCTGGACATCGAGCGGCTGAAGAAGATCGACGACTACGCGACCTCGCCCGCGTTCAGCCGGCCGGAGCGGCTCGCGATCGCCTACGCCGACGCGATGTCCGGCGAGGGGGTCACCGTGACCGACGAGCAGGTCGCCGAGCTCGAGCGCGAGTTCGGCCGCGACGGCGTCGTCGAGCTGACCTACCAGATCGCGCTGGAGAACTCCCGCGCCCGGATGAACAGCGCGCTCGGCGTCGTGGACCAGGGTTTCACCTCCGGCGCCGCCTGCCGGGTCCCGCTGCCGTAGGACCCCGCGAACCCGACCGCGGTGGGACGCGCCGGCGGGGTCCGCCGCGGGACCGTTCTGCGCATGCACCTCGTCGCCAGTGAACGGATCAAGCTCTTCAGCATCGCCACGCCCTGGGTGTGCGGCCTCGTCGCCCTGTTCGCGCTGGCCTTCCCGGCCGCGATCACCGCGCTCAGCGCCGGCGAATCCCGCCTGCCGCCCACCGTCGCGAGCACGCAGTTCGGCTACCAGCTCGCCCTGGTCGCCGTGCTCGTGCTGGCGGCGCTCGCGGTGACCGGCGAGTACCACTCCGGCACGATCCACGGCACCTTCCAGGCCGTGCCGAGCCGGACGCCGGTGCTGCTGGCCAAGGCCGCGCTCGTCGGCGGCTACGCGTTCCTGCTCGGCGAGGCCGGCGCGTTCGCCGCCTGGCTGGTGGCCCGGACCCTCGCCCCGGACGCCGACCTGGCCCTGGACAGCGCCGCGGACTGGCGGATCGTCGCCGGCACCGGCCCGGTGTTCGCGCTGGCCGCCGTCGGCGGGGTCGGCGCCGGCCTGCTCCTGCGGCACACCGCCGGTGCGGTCGCGCTGCTCGTCGGCTACCCGCTCATGGCGGAGAACGTCGTCCTGCTCATCCCGCGGGCCGGGCAGGCGATCCACCGGTGGCTGCCGCTGAACGCCGTCACGAAGTTCCTCAGCGGCCACGGCGAGGCGAACGCGGGACGGGACGGCGGCAACGCCACCGTCCTGTCCGACTCGCCGCTGAGCCCGGGCTGGGCGCTGGCCTACTTCGGGGCCTTCGCCGCCGTCCTGCTGGCCGCCGGGATCGTGCGGGTCAAGCGCCGGGACGCGTGATCCGGGCCAGCTTGTCGGGGTTGACGAGGTCGTAGATCGCCACGATCTTCCCGTCGCGGATGGTCATCGCCTGCACGTGCTCGTCGAGGGCGAAGAAGCCGTCCTGGCCCGGCTGCGGCGCGAGGTGCATCCCCAGGTCGCCGTTGACGAGCACCGGCGTGCCGCCGGTGAGCGTCCCGGGCGGGTACTTGCCGGCGAGGCCCAGGAAGAACCGGGCGATCTTGTCCGCGCCGACGATGAGCTGGCGGGTGGTCCGGCCCTTGCCGTTCGAGTCGCCGATCAGCACCACGTCCGGGGCGAGCAGCTCGGTCATCGCCCGGATGTCGCCGGCCTGCAGCGCGGTGACGAACATTTCGAGGATCTTGGCCTGGTCGTCCAGCGGCACGCGGGGCGCCGGATCCGCGTCGGCGAGGGCCTTGCGGCCGCGGGAGGCGTGCTGGCGCGCGGCCCCCACCGAGACGCCGAGCGCGTCCGCGATCTCGGAGAACGGCACCGAGAACGCGTCGTGCAGCACGAAGGCGACCCGCTGCTCCGGCGTCAGCTTGTCGAGCACGACCAGCGCCGCCATCCGGAGGCCGTCGTCGCGGACGGCGACGTCCAGCGGGTCCTCGCTCACCGGCCGCCCGAACGGCGTGACGACCGGCTCCGGCAGCCAGTTGCCGACGTACTTCTCGCGTTGCGCGGCGGCCGACTTGAGCCGGTCCAGGCAGATCCGGCCGACGACCGTGGTCAGCCAGCCGCGCAGGTCGCGGATCGCCGCGCGGCCGCCGTCGTCGAGCCCGGTGAGCCGGAACCAGGACTCCTGGACGGCGTCTTCGGCGTCGGCGCGGGTGCCGGTCAGCCGGTACGCCACCCCGATCAGGTGACTGCGGTGCTCCGCGAACTCCGCGGCGAGCGTGTCCTGGGCGGTGGGCGTGGTGGCCATGCCCCGAGTGTGCCGCAAAGGGCGAGACTAGAGTGGGCGGCGTGGCAGGACGGATTCGGGAGAGCGACATCGCGGAGGTGCGCGAGCGGAACCGGATCGACGAGGTCGTCGGGGAGTACGTGGCGCTGCGCCGCGCCGGTGGGGGCAGCCTGAAGGGCCTCTGCCCGTTCCACAACGAGAAGACCCCGTCGTTCAACGTCCGCCCGGCGCACGGCACCTTCCACTGCTTCGGCTGTGGCGAGGGCGGCGACGTGATCAAGTTCGTCCAGAAGATCGACCTGATCTCGTTCGTGGAGGCCGTCGAGCGGCTGGCCGACCGGGTCGGCATCCGGCTCACCTACGAGGGCGGCGGCGCGACGATCCAGCGCGACCGCGGCAGCCGCACCCGGCTGGTCGAGGCCCACCGGCTGGCCCAGGAGTTCTACGCCGAGCAGCTGGTCACCGACGAGGCGCGCCCGGCGCGGGACTTCCTGTCCGAGCGCGGGTTCGACGCCTCGATGGCCAAGACGTTCGGCTGCGGGTACGCACCCGGCGGCTGGGACAAGCTGACGAAGTTCCTGCTCAACCGGGGTTTCGAGGTCAAGGAGCTGCTCACCGCGGGGCTGTCCAAGGAGGGCCAGCGCGGCCCGATGGACCGCTTCCACCGGCGGCTGGTCTGGCCGATCCGCGACGTCGGCAACGACGTCGTCGGCTTCGGCGCGCGGCGGCTGTTCGACGACGACCGGATCTCGGCGAAGTACCTCAACACCGCCGAGTCGCCGATCTACAAGAAGTCCCAGGTCATGTTCGGCCTCGACCTGGCCAAGCGCGAGATCGCGAAGCGGCACCAAGTGGTCGTGGTCGAGGGCTACACCGACGTGATGGCGATGCACGCGTCGGGCGTGCCGACGGCGGTGGCGTCGTCGGGCACGGCGTTCGGCGAAGACCACATGAAGGTGCTTCGCCGGCTGATGATGGACGACGACGCCTTCCGCGGCGAAGTCATCTTCACCTTCGACGGTGACGAAGCGGGCCAGAAGGCGGCGCTGAAGGCGTTCGAAGGCGACCAGACCTTCGCCGGCCAGACGTACATCGCGGTCGCGCCGGACGGCATGGACCCGTGCGAGCTGCGGCTGGCCAAGGGCGACAGTGCGGTGAAGGACCTGGTCGCGCGGCGGACGCCGCTGTTCGAGTTCGTCATCCGCAGCACGCTCAAGAACTACGACCTCGACTCGGTCGACGGCCAGGTCGCGGCGCTGCAGAAGACCGTGCCGATGGTGGCGTCGATCAAGGACCGCGCGGCCCGCGACGGCTACGCGTCGAAGCTCGCCTGGTGGGTGGGCTGGCAGGACGTCGCCCAGGTGGTCAACCGGGTCCGCGGCAGCGCGGGCGCGACCGACAAACGCGGCGGGGCGCCGCTGCGGCAGCCGGCCCGGGCTCAGGCGGCGCCGGCCGCTCCCGCGCAGGACGTCGCCCGCCCGGCCCCGAAGGACCCGCGGTTCGCCGTGCAGCGCGAGGCCCTGAAGGCGGCGCTGCAGCAGCCCGCGATCGCCGGGCCGGAGTACGACGCGCTGCCCCTGGAGGCGTTCACGCACCCGGTGTACGTCGCGGTCCACGAGGCGGTGCTGAAGGCCGGCGGCGCGGGTTCGGGCCTGACCGGCCCGGCGCTGCTGGACGCGGCGGCCCCGCACTGTCCGGAAGGGACGGTCCGCCGGGTGCTGTCGGAACTGGCCGTGGAACCGTTGCAGGCCAAGGACGAGGTCGACTCCCGGTACATCTCGTCGATCCTGGCGAGGCTGCAGGAGGGCCTGGTCGGGCGGCAGATCGCGGAGATCAAGGGCAAGCTGCAGCGGCTGTCGCCGGTCGAGGCGCCGGACGACTACCGCGCGCTGTTCGGCGACCTGGTCGCGCTGGAGCAGTACAAGAAGTCCCTGGGCGAGCAGGCGGCCGCCGGCGCGTGGAGCTGAGATGAGCTTCCTGCGCCGCTTGCTGGGCGACCGCACGCCCGAGGGGTTCGCCGGTTCCCTCGCGCCGGGCGAAGACGTCGTGGACAGCGCCCCGGTCGAAGGCGGCGGCCACCTGGTCGTGACGGCGCTCGGCTTGTGGATCCCGGCCGGCGACGGGGCGCGCCGCGTCGGCTGGCACCTGATCGCCAAGGCGGCCTGGGCGGACGGCGTGTTCACGCTGACGGAGTCGGCCGAGGTGGCCACCGCGGGTTCGGCGGTCGTGCTGGCCGACCGGCCGCCGGTGCACTTCCGGCTGCCGGCGCCGGGCAAGGTGCCGCGCGAGGCCTACCAACGCGTCGAAGGCTCGATCCGCACGCGGCACCGGCAGGAGATCGGCGACGGCGGCGCGTGGTTCGTGCAGCGCAAGGTGCCCGGCCGGGACGGCAGCGTCCTGCAGGTCCGGCCGGACCCGGGTACCGACGTCACGCTGGTCGAGGCCATCGCCGAGCAGGTCGCGGCGAAGCTGGTCAACCCGGCGGAGTAGCAGTACGCTCGTACTCAGTACAGGCGTACTGTTAACCGGGAGGCCGCTGTGTGGGATCCGGACAAGTACCTCGACTACGCCGACCTGCGGGCCCGGCCGTTCCATGACCTCGTCGCCCGCATCGGCGCGTCGTCCCCGCGGCGCGTCACCGACCTGGGCTGCGGCCCGGGCAACCTGACGGCGTCGCTGCGCGACCGCTGGCCCGCGGCGGCGCTGGAGTGCAGCGACAGTTCACCCGAAATGGTGGCGGCGGCTCGCGCCCGCGGCCTCGACGCAACTCTCCTCGACGTCCGCGACTGGCAGCCGGCGCCGGACACCGACGTCGTGGTGTCCAACGCGGTCCTGCAATGGGTCCCGGACCACGCCGCGTTGCTGCGACGCTGGGCCGCTTCGCTGCCCGAGGGGGCCTGGCTGGCGGTCCAGGTGCCGGGCAACTTCAACGCCCCGTCGCACGCGCTGACGCGCGAACTGGCGGCGTCCCCGGAATGGGCGTCCCACCTGTCCGACGTGGTGCTGCGCGAGGGCGACGCGGTGTCGGCCCCGGCGGAGTACGCGGACCTCCTGGCGGACGTGGGCTGCACGGTCGACGCCTGGGAGACGACGTACGTGCAGCCCCTGCGCGGGCCGTCCCCGGTGCTGGAGTGGATCGCGGGAACGGCCTTGCGCCCGATCCGCGCGGCCCTGCCCGACTCCGAGTGGGAGCGGTTCCGCGCGGACCTGGCGCCGCGGCTGGACGCCGCCTACCCCACGCGGGCCGACGGCGTCACGTGGTTCGAGTTCCGCCGGGTGTTCTTCGTGGCCCGGATCAGCGCTTGAGCTTCTCGCCGATCTTGGCCCGGGCCACCCCGGCGGCCCCTTGCACCATGGGGTGGTCGACGACCCGGCGGTAGGTGCGCACGAGCTGCTCGTACCGCCCCCGGCCTGCCTTGGCGCCCAGCACGTACCCCAGGCCCGCCCCCAGCAGGAATTTCTTCATGCGCGTCCACACTCCACATCGTTAGGTCGTCCGACTGTCCATTGTCCAGGAAAACCACCGCGCGGGGGCGGTTGCGCTAAGTGGGGGGTGGTGCACGACGCTTCCGGGGCATGGGCTAAAGTTCTTCTTGTCGGTCGGAGAGACCGGCACCGGAAGTGAGCGGCAATCCCCTGTAGCTCAACTGGCAGAGCATTCGGCTGTTAACCGGAGGGTTCTTGGTTCGAGTCCAAGCGGGGGAGCGCAAGGCCCAGGTCGACGACCTGGGCCTTTTTGCTGCCCTCGAGTAGGGGCCGATTTAGTTGTGGCTTCAGACCGTGTCGCTGCCAGTTAACCTCTGCGACGGGCAGCAACGACTGCTGTACAGGTGGTGGGGTAGTGAGCGTCGACCGCTACCTTCTCCCGAATCGGGGATCACCTGCCGGAGCCCGTCCGCGGACGGGGTGGGAACGGGATGCCCGACGTGAACCGGCACAAGATCTGGCGTTTGCGCGGTAGCAGTCACTGGGCCACGGTAAGCCGAAGCCACCGACGGCTGGGTGCAGCACGCCGCTGGGTGATCGGGCCCGTTAGGTGGTGGCAGTCTTCTCGGCCACGGATCGGCATCGTCGATGGCGCGTTGTCTGCGGGTGACAGTCACCGTCCGTAAGTGGCCTCCGAGCAGAGCTTCCTGCGGCAGCCTGACACGCTGCGCAGAAGATCCGGCAACCACGCAAACAGCCGTAGCGAAGCACCTGATCGGCATCTTGACGTGGGTCGATTCCATCCCGACGGAGGTGACGAACCCAGAGAAGGCAGGGGCGGTGCCGCCGCGCTTCACCTGCCGCCCGGAGACCTGACGCAGACCAGCGGTGCTAGCCGGTACCCGCATGGCAAGTACCCGGCATGGGTCAATGAGATGCGTGACAAGCACCTCGGACTGCTTGTCGTGCCTTCGCCGGCGTCGAAATCAGCCCTCGGGTTGCGACTACTGCGTTGACCCGCAATGTCCGTGGGCAGCGCTGGCTGGCCGCGTGTCGGCCAGCCACCTCAGAGGACCCGCCGATCGGCTTCCCGATCACCGCGGCCGGATCATCGTAACCAGCCGCCTTCGCCGCTTGATGATCACGAACGAGGGAGCATTTATGCTCCATAAACGGCGACGATCGACGTCGATTGACACCGAATCAAAGCATGAGCGAATGCAAACCGCCCAGCTAGGTCGACTGAGGGCGACCCACGTCCAGAACCTCCAGTCAACCGAGGGCGAGGTGCTCTCTGTGGAGACCCGGTGAGGTGGCTGGAGACCCTCTGAGGGCCCTGAGGACGACGTCAACAGACCTCGGCTGGAGGGCCAAGGGGTGCGGTGCGAGTAGGGGCTCGTGTACCCAGAGCGTCCTCGGCTCCGCTACGACTCGGCGTTCTCATTGTGGACTGCGTCCTCTGGGGTGGTGCCTCAGCTGATTCGGTAGAAGTGGCCATCCTGGACGGCGAGAACGACGAGTGGCGAGTTTGTCGGACCTGCTGTCGCCCGCCAAGACGTGGCGCCTGCTGGGGCTGTTGAGCTCTGAGTGGCAGTCAGGGGTAGTCCGGTGATGCCGCCGCCGGTCACCGTGCCCGTGGAATCGGTGATGAGGATGCAGCCTGGCGGAGTTCCGTTGAGAACTGCCCAGCCGGTGATGATGGTGTCTGCGCCGGCGGTGGGGGAGTCCGTCGCCCCGTGTGCGGTCCCCGGGCGGTCGTGCGGCATCGGTTGTGCGGTGGCGAGGTTGACGTGGCTACCGAGTTCGGTGCCGCCGCAGCCGAGGGTGAAGGCGTCGTTGAACGGGTACGCCCGCAATGCGCGGGCGGCGGGTGCGGCGCCGCGTTGGATGTGAAGGGCGTCCAAGGCGGCGGGCGCGTCGACCCGAAGCGCGATGGCGGACAGGGTGAGCGGTGCGTAGCTGCGGCGGACTTCATCGGCTTTGCCACCGCCGATCGCATGCGTGATCAACGCGAGGGTGACGATTCCGGCGACGAGGTAACGCTGTGGCCACTGTGGACGGTGCAGGGTGATCAGGACGAGCAACGCGATGGTGGCGAGTGCGGCGACGAGTACATAGCGGCTGATGAGGCCTACGTTGCCTCCCGGGACGTTCGTCGTCGTCCGGCCGAGCGCGAGCATCAACCCCAGCGCGAAGGCGTAGCAGGCCAATCCCGCCCATCCGGCGTCTGCGCTGGCCGACTCGCGCAGGCGGTCCCCGATCGTCCGGTTGAGCAGCAAGCCGAGCAGCGTGATCGTCAGGCCGCCCACGATCACCGCGACGACGGCGATGTCCACTGACCACAGCCCGCCGACGGCGGCGGCGACGACCGACAGACGTCCGTCCGGGTCGAACGCCGCCGTCGCCCCCGACTGTGCCCCGGCGGGTTTGGTGAGCCACCACGCACCGACGATCACGACGCCTGCCGCCGCCGGGATCACGATCCGTGGTCGAGATTCCTTGCGCAGCCACATGATGAAGGCGACCACGAACCAGATCGGCAACGCTGCTCCGAAACTGAGACACGCGACAACGGCGGCTCCTGAAGCGAAGGCGAGGTGGCCGCGGTGGGCGCAGGCGATCGCGATCGTGCAGAAGGTCACGGCGGGCACCCAGCTGATGCCGTTCGTGCCCTGCAGCCACAGTTCGGTGGCGTGGGAGCTGAACAGCAGCCACGCCATGCCCGCGGTCAACGCGCCGCGGGCTGTTGGTGAGAGCTGTCGCGGCAGCATCGAACGCAGTGCCAGCACCGCGACGGCCAGCAGAGCGACGGTCAGGACCGTCAGGACGCGGTTGTCGCCGCCGAACCACGCCGCGTCGGCGTAGAACAGCAGCGAAGGTACGACGAACGGCTGGTCGAGGTGGTAGGTGAACACCTGGCCGAGCAGGAGGTTGCCGCTGTCGTCGGTGATCTTGGCGAAGACGTGCCAGTAGTCGAGCAGCACGTGCATCCGCGGCGCCCGCACCGCGGTCAGCAGGGCCAGGCTGACCGGGACGGCCGCGAACAACCACCACGCGACCACGCTCGGCCGCCACGACGCGCGGTCGCGGGCCGGCGCGGCGATGCGCGGGATCGGCGCGGTGACGTCCGGCCCGTGGGGCTCGGCGAGCGCTGGCTGGGTCATGGATCTCCTGCCGGAACGGATGGCTGCGGCCCGGCGATGGCGGGACCGGCAGGCATCGTAACCGGCGGCGTTGGCGCGCTTGCAAGGCGGTGACCTGGACTTTTACTGGATCGGTGAGTGCTTGGCAACTGTGGGTCTCGTCTCACCGAACCTGTGTAACAGCTGTGAATCCCTGCCGATGATTGCTGCGGGTGAGGGACGAGGACTTCCCGACCCCTGAGCAGACCGGGCACGAGGTGCGCGGCGAGCCGGGCAAGACCCTGCGGCGGCAGCTGTGTCCCGCGGGGCCATTGGGGGCGACCGCGGCGGGGTGCCGGGGTCGCCGGGGGAGGTACTGGCGTGCTGCGTTTGTCGCGTCCTGTCCATCTGGTCCGCTGGGTCAGGGCACTCGTGCTCGTCCTGACGATGACCCTGCTGCTCGGCAGCACCGAAGCGATCGCGGCACCGCCGCGTCTGACCGAGGCGCCCAAGCCGATCGACCCGCGTGAGGTCGGCCTGCTGCCATCGGCCGCACCTGCGCCGGTGGCCCCGCAGGCGCCGTCGAAGGCGGATTTCGCAGCACAGAGCCGGTTGGATGGCGGGGCGGGCACGCACTTCGACCCGCAGCGCTCGACGCCGGTGTCGCGGACGATGTTCACCACCGAGTACGTCAACGCCGACGGCACGCACTCGGTGCGGCAGTCGAACCAGCCGATGAACGTGCAGGACGAGCACGGTCAGTGGCAGCCGGTCCAGACCACCCTCGAGACGGACCCGGCGACCAAGCGCGCCGACGCCGACAACCACCCCCTGAGCCCGTCGCTGGCCACCAAGGCCGACGACGCCGCGGTGCTGCAGGTCGAGTCCGGCGGCCACACCGCCGGCTTGGCCCTGGACCAGGCGGCTCCGACGGCGGCCGCGGTGAAGGGCGACTCGGTCAGCTACCCCGAGGTCGCCGCCGGCACGGACCTGGACTACGAGGTCACCCCGGGCGCGGTCAAGGAGACGATCAAGCTCAAGCGGCCCCCGGCCGACGGGCGCTCGTCGTGGAAGTTCAAGCTCACCACCGGCGACTTGACGCCGAAGCTGGCGACGAACGGCGCCGTCACCCTCGCCGACAAGGCGGGCGCGGTGAAGATCGTGCTGCCGCCGATCGAGACCTGGGACTCCGCGGGCAACGGTGAGACCGCCCCGGCGATGACCGGCGGCAGCTACACCCTGGACAAGGCCGGCGCGGACTGGTGGCTGACCGTCGCGGTCGACCCCAACTGGCTGCGCGACTCCAAGCGCGTCTACCCGGTGTCGGTCGACCCGACCTTCACCTACGGGGTCACCGAGTCCCACTCCTACCGCTCCGACGGCACGAACTGTGACGCCTGCGGCCTGCGGATCGGCAACAGCCAGGCCAAGGGCGACACGTACAACCGCAGCGTCTTCCACATGGACTACTCGCCGCTGTTCGGCAAGACCGTGGTCGGCGCGCGGATGGACCTCACCCGCAACACCAGCGTGACCGGCTCGCTCAAGACCTGGAACGCGAACCTTTACCACGCGTCGGGCTTCAATTTTAACGGCGTCGGCGGCTACATGACCAGCGCGTTGGTCGGTGACGTCGGCAGCTTCGTCGGCGAAGGCATGACCGGGTTCATCCGCGACCGCGTCAACGCCCGCGACGGCTCCGTCTTCTTCATGATGATCGGCGCCGAAAACGCCGGCACCTGGACGTACAAGAACCTCAACGCCACGTTGACGGTCGACACCGGTTCCCCGGCCCCGGCGACCACGCTGATCGGTCCGGCGGACGGCGCGGTGTCGACGTCGCTGACCCCGACGTTGTCGGTCAACCCGGTTACCGACCCGGATGGCGAGGCCGTCAAGTACTGCTTCCGCATCGCCACCGGCGCCGACGCGAAGTCGGGTGTGGTCGTCGAGTCGGGCTGCCTGCCGACGCCGACGTGGACGGTCCCGGCCGGGATCCTGCAGGACGGCGTCGCGTACACGTGGCAGGCGATGACCTACAGCGGCGCTACCACGATCACCCCGACCTGGGTCGGTCACTTCAAGATCGACCAGCGGATCGGCGACCATGGCCCGTCGCCCACCGACGACGCTGGCCCGGTCGAGGTCAACCTGGCCAACGGCAACGTGTCCACCAGTGTGCAGACGCCGACGTTCACCGCGGCCGGCGGCAACGCGGGACTGTCGTTCACCTACAACTCCCAGCAGGTGGAGAACAAGGGCCTCAAGGCGTCCTACTTCGCCGACCTGTCGCACAACGGCATCATCAGCGACGCGCAGCAGCCGGTGCTGGTGCGCACCGAGCCGCAGGTCAACGTCGACTGGGGAACGGATTCGCCATTCGCTCCCGCGTTGCCCGCGGACTGGTTCGTCGCCCGCTGGGAGGGCTTCTTCCAGGCCCCGGTCACCGGGACCTACCAGCTGGCCGGTGTGCACGACGACGGCGCGACCGTGTGGATCAACGGTGCCAAGGTCTACGAGGTCAACGCTGCGAGCGACCTGAACTGGACGCAGGCCGCAAACGTTTCCCTGACGGCCGGTCAGCGGGTGCCGATCAAGGTCGAGAACGCGGAGGCCACCGGCGCGGCCAAGATGCGGCTGTTCGTCCGCACCACCGACAACACCGCTGTCGCCCCGCAGATCGTCCCCGCCGACTGGCTCTACACCAGCGACCTCCCGGTGCTGCCGCAGGGCTGGGCGCTGTCGGCGGACCTGGACGGCGACGGCTCGAGCTACACCGATGCCAAGGTCAGCGACCAGAACATCGTGCTGACCGACGCCTCGGGCGCCAAACACACCTGGACCAAGAAGAGCACCGGTGGCTACACCCCGCCAAGCGGCGAAGACGGCATTCTGGCCGTCGACGCGGCCGGGAAGATCACCCTGACCGACGGCGGCGAGGTGTTCGTCTTCCGCGCCGACGGCAAGCTGGAGAGCCAGACCTCCAGCATCGACTCCCGCAAACCCTCGGCACTGCAGTACATCTACGACGGCACTCCCGCGCGGCTGCGCGAGATCAAGGATCCGGTCTCGCAGCGCTCGCACATCCTGCACTACAACCGCGCAGGCGACGACTGCTACGGCGGCGTGACCCCTCCCGCCGGCGCGCAAACCCTGCCGCCGGCGCAGATGCTGTGCCGAATCAGCTACTGGGACGGTTCCGAAACCCGCCTCTGGTACGTCGGTGGCAACCAGCTCGGCCGGATCGAGGATCCGGGCTCGGAAATCACCGACTACGGGTACAACCCGGCCGGTCTGCTCGCCGGAACGCGGGACAGCCTCGCCAACGACTGGATCGCCGCGGACCCGGCCAACCGCAAGGCCAACGAAGGCGATCTGACCCACACGATCTCCTACGACACCGCCGTCAAACCGAAGGCCATCTCGGTCAACTCCGCGGTGCCCGCGATCGGCAAGGCCCGGTCGGCCCGCACTTACCGCTACGACCCGGCGAACCGTCAGACCTTTGTGGACGTCGCGGGGCTGAGCCCCGCGACCGGGTTCTTCTCGAAGGTCACCTACGACGACGCCGACCGGACCACATCCACGACCGACAGCGCGGGGAAGACGTCGGCGCAGGAATGGAGTCCGAAGGATCTGCCGCTGTCGACCACTGACGCGGCCGGACGCAAGACCACCACGGTCTACGACTACGCCGACCGTCCGGTCGACTCATACGGCCCGGCACCGGCGTCCTGCTTCACCGGTCAGCTGCCCAGCGGTACTTGTCCGGGAGGAATGTCCCACGGCCACAACGGCTATGACGAGGGCATCAACGGTCTCGCCGTGTCCTGGTACGACAACGACCAGCTCTCCGGCGCGCCGAAGGCCCACACCACCGGACTCGGTACCGCGGACGGCACGTTCGTCAAGAACTGGGGTTCGGTGGCGCCCACCGCGGGAATTCCCGCGGACCACTATTCGCTGCGCGCGGCCGGCGACATCGTCTTCCCCGCCGCTGGTGACTACACGTTGCGGCTGCTCGCCGACGACGGCGTTCGCGTGTGGGTCGACGACCAGCTCGTCATCGACGACTGGATCAACACCACGGCGAAGTGGCGCCAGGGCGTCGTGCACGCCGATTCCGCCGGTCAGGCCAAACGAATTCGCGTCGACTACTACGAGTTCGATCTCACCGCCCAGCTGGAACTGCACTGGACCACCCCGTCCGGCACTCAGCAGCCCGTTCCCGGTACGCAGCTGCGGCCGCGCTACGGGCTCAAGACCTCGACCACGGCGTCGGAATCCGACGGTGTCGCGGACAAGACGGGAACCACCAGCTTCGGTGACAGCGGGATCGACCCGGTGTACGGGCTGGCCACGTCCGGACTCGCCAACCCGTCGGGGCTGAAGGTCGCCGGCTCGGTCTCCTACGAGACGCCCGGCAGCGGCTACCTGCGCAAGACCGCCAAAACCATGGCCACCGGCGCGAAAACCACCTACGCCTACTACGGCGACACCGAGACGCGAGTCAACCCGTGCGCGGCCGGCAGCGCCGCGGTCAACCAGGGCGGCTTGGCGAAACTGACCACCTCGACGGCCCCTGCGACGGGTTCGGCCCGGGTCGACGAGCAGGTCTACGACGCCTCCGGGCGGGTTGTCGCCGAGGCGACCGGCGGGGCGTGGACCTGTACCAGCTACGACAGCCGAGACCGGCCCGTCCAGGTCAAGGTGCCCGCGAGCACCGATGCCCCGGCACGGTCTGTCACCCACGATTACGCGGTCGGCGGGGACCCGCTCACCACCGCGATGAGCGACGACAAGGGCACCGTCACCACGACGGTCGACTTCCTCGGTCGTGAGGTGGGCTACACCGACGTCAACGGCGTGCGCACCAGTACCGGCTACGACCAGGTCGGCCGCGTCACCTCCGCCACCGTAACCCCGCCCAACGCCGCGGACCTGCCGCGGACGATTTCCACCACCTACGACGACGCGGGCCGGACCGTCACCCAGAACCTCGACGGCCGGCCTCTGGCCACCGTCGGCTACGACAACGCCGGCGAACTTGCCACCGTCGACTACGCCAACGGCACCTCACTGGCGTCGACGTCGAAGGACAACGCGGCCAGGCTCCTGTCCCTCGGCTGGAAGACGAGCGACGGCAGAGATGTGGTCAGCAAGGTCGGTCGAACGTCGGCGGGGACGATCATCGACGAGTCCCTCGCCGGCGTCGATGCCCGGCCGGACGCGCCCAACTATGTCTACGACGGGGTCGGGCGGCTCACCGAGGCCTACGTCACCGGGCACCACTACACCTACGACTACACCGCGTCCGCGTCCGCGACGTGTCCCAACGGCACCCAGGCGAACGCGGGCCTGAACACCAACCGGATGCGCCTGCTCGACCAGACCGCCTCCGGCACTGCCGAAACCCGGTACTGCTACGACGCGGCCGACCGGCTGCTGGCCACCGAGGGTGCCACTGCTCTGTCCGGCTTCACCTACGACGCCGACGGCAACACCACCGGCTGGCAGGGAGCCGATGGCACGACCGCGCTGACCTGGGACGGCTCCGACCGCAACATCGGCGTCAAGTCCTCCGGCCCGAATCCTGCGCTCAACGCCGACATCGCCTACACCCGGGATGTGACCGATCGGATCGTGCGACGCGACCCGCGTGACTGCGACAACAACACAGTCGTCCGATACGGCTACACGAGCGACGGCGACACCGCGGACTTGACGCTGACCGCCGATGGTCGGCTCACCACGCTCGCGCTGACACTGCCCGGTGGTGTCCTCTACACGACGAGGGTCGGCTCCGACGGAGCGTTCACGCCGACCTACGACCACCCGTCGGTGCGCGGCGACCTGGTGTTGTCCACCGACTCCGCAGGCCACCAGATCGGTGAGCTGCGGACCTTCGACCCGTATGGGCAGCCGTTGACCGCCTCGGGTGCGGTTGACAGCCAGAACGTGCCGGACAACGGCCCGGGCTCGATGGACTACGGCTGGCTCGGCCAGTACCAGCGTCCCTACGAGCACACGGGCGCGCTGTCTGTGGTGCAGATGGGAGCGCGGCCCTACAGTCCGCTGCTCGGCCGCTTCCTTTCCGTCGATCCGGTCGACGGGGGTTCCGCCAACGACTACGACTACGTCGCCGGCGACCCGATCAACGCGATGGACCTCGACGGCAATTCCTGGTTCAGCTCCATCGTGAGTGTCGTGACCAAGGTGGCCGAGGTGGCCTCGTGGATCCCCGGACCGATCGGAACGATCGCCAGTGGGGTGGCTGCGGCAGGAAACGCCATCCAGGGGAATTGGGGAGCGGCGGCTCGGTACGGCGCGCAGGCCCTCGCAGGTGTCCTCACCGCTGGGATCGGCACGGCGGCGGTCGGTGCGGCGATCGGTGCTTACAAGGCCGTCAAGTTCGCCCGCGGCGTCGGCACGATCCTCAAGGCCGCTCGACGTTCACAAGGGTTCGTGTACAAGGGCGTCAAGGCGACCTTCCGCCAGTCCCGGGTGGCCGGACGAATCTGGGTCGGTCCCCTCGCCAAGAAGACGGTCACGAAACGCGGCAGCGTCCGCTGGGTTTCCCGCAACGGCAAACGCCAGTACCGATCTCCGGAGAACAAGGGGCGGCGTGGCTGGCAGTCCAACTTCGAGTCCGGCCGCGTCAACAAGAAGTACACCAACAACTACCATGTACGACACTGAGTGGCAGGAGGTGTCATGACGCGTGACACGTCGAACGACTTCGCGTTCGCCGACCGGATCGCCGAAGTGATGGACGGGACGCGGTTCGAGGGATACCTCCACGTCACGGTCCCGGAGCTCATCAAGAGCGCTCGTGCCGACGGTGCCACTTATGTCGACATGGTGTTCGCGCGACGGGATCCGGATGAGCCAGAACATTGGCGATACGAGGATCGCGCAGATCCGGGGACGGAAAGCGCCCTGGAGGAACTGGAGGCGGCGCGGCTCGACTGGTATGGCGAGCAGTTCGATTTGCACTGGTTGGACAACGAGGCGACGGCGAAGGTCCGTCTCGACGTGTTCCACGAGGGGGACGAGCTCGCGTAGGGTGGTGAGGTCGTACTGGGGAACTGCACGATTGCGAGTCAACGGTGCAGTTCCCCAGTCGTGCAACCCGCGGCGGAAGCACGAACTAGCTACGACGGCCAGAACATGCGCGCGGCGGCCTGGCTGTCGAACTAGGGGCGACTAAGGGCGAATTGCAGGTCTCACGAGGTTGACCGAAGTCGACTGAGGGCATGAGCGATTGTAAAGGTCCCAGCCAGATCGACTGAGGTCGACACGAAACCACTCGAACCAATAATCCGAAGGCGAGGTGCTCTCTGACGTCTGCGGGCACGGCGAGGTGTTCCGGTCGCCTGCCGGGGGTCCGGCACATGTTCGCCGCGCTCGACCTCGCGTCCGGGCAGATGTTCTACCGGTTCTGTAACCGCAAATGCTGACCGCCGCGCTGTAGCTCCGTTCCTCGAGGCACCGCTGGATCAGCCGGTCGCAGGTCCGGACGCTCTGCTCGACCTCGGCGCACGTGAGCTGCCCGAGCGACTTGATCACCCGGTTGCGGACGTAACCGCGCCACTGCCGGATGGTGTCCGGCGACCGGCCGTGCTGCCGGTACTCGACCTCGAGGTCGTCGATCCACATCGCCGCGACCTTCCCGAAGGGGGTGTCGCGGCCGATCTCCTCGGACAAGATCTCGTCGCGCATGTCGACGAGCTTGGCCTTGAGGTTGTCCCGGGCGGCGGCCTTGCTGGCGCCGCGGGCGCGGACGTGCTTGGACTCGCCGTTGGCGAGCCGGATGCGGGCGGACGCTTCGTACCGCTTTGGGCCGACATCGGCGAGGCTGATCTCGCCCCAGGCACCGACGGGTGTCGGTCGGCGCGGCATCACGCATCTCCCGACGTGCGCTGTCTTCGAAATCCAATCAGGTTTTGTGTAACACTTTCTTGGGTAGCGCCACCCGTTACCGATTCGTCTTTGGCTTCCCGGAGATTCCGTACCCGGACAGCATGGCATTGATCTCCGCTCGCTTCCTTTCGTTAGCGTCCCTGAGAAGTACGGCCGTGCGTCCCGCCGCCGCGGTCGAGCCGCGCCACTTCGTCCAAGCGGGCGGGTCGGGTTTCACGACGGACCGACTGACTGACTGCGGCAGGCGCGTGTATCCGCGGCGCAGCCCAGCGCAGACGAGGCGACCGTCGAAGCTGCTGCAAGCCAAGGTGGTCAGCCACTCTGTGCGCTCGTGCTGCGGCCGAGATCACCTCATGTTCCCCGGTGCGACGAGGCCGCTTTCGTACGCGTAGACGACTGCTTGCACCCGGTCGCGTGCGCCGAGCTTGAGGAGGATTCGGGAAACGTGGGTTTTGACGGTGCCTTCACCGATGTAGAGGTGCCGGCCGATCTCGGCGTTGGACATTCCTTGGGCTATGTCCCGCAGGACATCGGTTTCGCGGGCAGTCAGCGTGTCGAGCGTTTCGTTGAGGGTGGGGTCCTGGGTAGGGGCCGCTGCGGCGACCTGCTTGATGAGCCTCATCGTGACGGAAGGAGCCAGCAATCCCTCCCCGGACGAGACGACACGGATGGCCTTCAGGATTTCCTCGGGTGGCGAG
Organism: Amycolatopsis sp. CA-128772; assembly: GCF_002904295.1. Lineage (GTDB taxonomy): Bacteria > Actinomycetota > Actinomycetes > Mycobacteriales > Pseudonocardiaceae > Amycolatopsis. The sequence goes on along the minus strand of NZ_PPHG01000009.1, from coordinate 90,743 downwards.
TTCTTGATCAGGAACCCCGAAGCCCCGGCTTGCAGGGCGGCGTGGACGTAGTCATCGTCCTCGAACGTCGTCAAGATCAGAACTCGGGTGTCGGTGCTGCGGGTGACTTCGCGAGTTGCGGCGATGCCGTCGAGCCGTGGCATGCGGATGTCGAGGACGGCCACGTCCGGACGCTCGCTCAGTACGTGGGTCACCGCTTCATCGCCGTCAGCCGCTTCACCGACGAGCGTCATGTCGGCCTGCAGGTCGATCACGGTACGCAGAGCGTCCCGCATCAGTGGCTGGTCATCGGCGATCACGACGCGGATCATCGGGAGCCTGCCATGGGCAGCCGTGCGTGGACGCGATAACCGCCGCCTGGCAGGGCGCCCGCGTTCAAGGTGCCGTCGAACATTCTCACCCGGTCTCTCATTCCGGCGGTTCCGTGCCCGCGGCCGGCTTCGGCTGAGCGTTTCCCGTCGCCGGCGGATTCGTTGGTCACGGTCACCTCGACTGCGCTGTGCGTCACCAGGACGCTCACCGAGGTCGGTGCCATCCCCGCGTGCTCCAGCACATTCGTCAGCGACTGCTCCACGATGCGATACGCCGAGAGCTGGAGAGCGTCGGCGGGCATGGGGTGTCCGGAGCCGAGCCGCCAGTCGATCGACATCTCGATGGTCAGTCCTACCTCGGCGAAGTTTCCGGCGAGCCGCGGCAGGTCGGCCAACCCTGGCTGCGGGCTCAACGGCGCGGATCCGGCGGACGGGCCGTCATCGGGCGTTTCCGCGTCGGATGCTTTGAGCGCGCCCAGCATGCGGCGCATTTCGCCGACCGCGTGCCGGGCCGTGTCTTCCACCCCTCGCAACGCCGCCTCTGCTCGCTCGGGATCGGTGCGCATGGCCAGTCGGGCGGCTCCGGCTTGCACGCCCATGACGCTCACGTGGTGGGCGACGATGTCGTGCAGTTCCCGCGCGATGCGTCCGCGTTCGGCCAGCACGGCCCGGACGGCCTCCAGTTCCCGCTCGGTCTCCAGCCGGGCGGCACGATCGGTGAGGCCCGCCAGCGCCCGGCGCCGCGCTTCGACGGTGGCGCCGATGAGCCACGGAATTCCGATCGGCAGGGCGGCGGCCGCGATTGCCGCCGGAACGGTGTAGCTGCCGGCGGAGTCGCCCAGCCAGTTCGCCGCCGCCCAGGCCGTGGGGACGACACTGGCGGCCGGCAGTAGCACGCGCGCCGGCCCGGTTCCGTACGCGGCGATCGCGTACCCGGCGAAGATCAGTCCGATGTCGACAGAGCTGCCCTCGGGACCGGCGGTGAGCAGCTGCAGCGTGCTGCCCGCGACAGCGAGGGTGAACACGCTTGCAGGCCGCTGTCGGCGCCGGGGCATGGACAGCGCACCGGCGGTCAGCGTCAGCGCCGCGAGGTAGCCGGGGTCAGGCCGAGGTTGCCACGGGTGCAGCTGCGCCGCGCCGGTCACGAACACCACGACCGTGATGACGACATCGAGAGCCGGGCGCCGCAGCGAGGAGATCCGGTCGGGGTTGAGCCGGGAGTTCACGAGGCCATCCCCGCTGGACGCGTTTGCGCGCGGCGAACGCCCGCCCGGGTATGCCGTAAGACAGACCCCCGGTCGCTCCTGGGACAGACGCGCGAGCCGGTGCCGGCCGGGCAGCATTCAGCCGTCAAGGACGAACGAAGCAGGGAACCGGAATGAGTGACTACCTTCTGCAGGCGGACTCCATCACCAAGGAGTTCGCCGACGGCCGCGGCGGAACACCGACGCCGGTGTTGCGCGGCATTTCCCTCGGGATCTTCCCTGGGGAGTTCGTGGCCATCGTGGGACCGAGCGGGTCGGGCAAGTCGACGCTGTTGTACTGCCTGTCCGGACTCGAGCCGGTGACGTCCGGGGACGTCACGGTGATGGGCCGGTCCTTGAGCGGTCTCGGCCGGCGAGCGCAGGCCGCGGTCCGCCGAGAGCACATCGGCTTCGTCTTCCAGTCCTACAACCTCATCCGCTCGTTGACGGCCTGGGAGAACGTGGCGCTGCCGGCCCGGCTGGCCAAACGGAACGTCGGTGCCGAGGACGTGAGCCGGGCTTTGCACCAGGTGGGGCTGGCCGATCGTGCCTCCTACAAGCCGGCTGCGCTTTCCGGTGGCCAGCAGCAGCGGGTCGCCATCGCCCGGGTGCTGGCCATGCGCCCGGACATCGTCTTCGCCGACGAACCCACCGGCGCGCTGGACACCGAGGCGGGCGCCCAGGTGCTCGGCCTGCTGCGGGCGGTCAGCGACGGCGGCCGGTCCGTGGTCATGGTGACCCACGACCTGCAGGCGGCGGCCACGGCGGACCGGGTGCTCGTGCTGCGGGACGGGATGATCCACCGCACGTTGCGGCGGCCCAGCGCCGCGGACGTGCTCGACGCGCTCACCCACGCCCGTGCGGCGGTGGCTTGACATGCTGCGTCTCATCTTCTCCGACCTGCTCGACAACTTCCGGGTCTGGCTGGGAGTCCTGCTTGTCACGGCGGCCACGGCCGTCGTCGGCGCCGTCGTGGCGTGCGACATCGAGACCGGGTTGGTCACCGGCGGAAACGTCGCCCTGGCGCTCTACGGCATCAGTGGCACAATGATCGTCTTCAGCGTGGCGGCCGCGCTCGTCGTCCTCGGCTCGGTCACCGCCCTGGCCGTGGCGCTGCACCAGCGCGCCTACGCGTTGTGGCAACTGGTCGGCCTGCGCCCCGCGCACGTCCGGACGGTCGTCCACGCCCAACTGGCCACGCTCGCCCTCGTCGGCGGCACGGCCGGGTGTTTCCTGGCGGTGCCGGTGCTGCGGCCGTTGTTCCGCTTCAGCTTCGCGTCGAGCCCGGGGTTTTCGTCGGTGCGGCCGAGCTTCGGGGGCGTCTCGGCGGCCGCGGTGGTGGTGTTCGTCGTCCTGCTGGCCGTGGCCGCCAGTGCGCGCGGCGCCCGCCGGGCCGCCCACACGCCGGTCATCCGGACCCTGCGCGAGGCGGACGCGCCGCCGGTGACCATGAGCCGGAAGCGGTGGGTGGCCGCCGCAGCCATGGCCGCGGCCCTGGCCTGGCTCGTCAGCACGCTTCCCGGCACGGATCCGGGCCGGATGGACACACCGCTGATGCTGGTCGGTCCGCTCGTGGCCGGGATCTTCACGGCGCTGGGCCCGCTGTTCACGGCGCGGCTGGTGCGGGGCTGGACCGCCCTGGTCCCGGATTCGTGGTCCAGTGCCTGGTACCTGGCGCGCAACGCGAGCGTGAGCCACCTCAGCCGGAGCACCGCGGTGATCGACCCGCTGCTGGTGGCCATCGCGCTGGCCGGGGGCTTGTACGCCGCCGGCGACGCGACGCGCGGCGCCACCGGCGATGCCGGTGCGCTGCCCGTCGGAGCGGTCGTGCTGCTGCTCGGGGGTCCGGTCCTGCTGTCGCTGCTGGGCGCGACCGCCACCATCTTCATGTCCAGCCGCAGCCGTGAGCGTGAAGTCGCCCTGGTCGTGGCCGGTGGCGGCAGCCCGGCGACAGTGACTGCCGCCGCGGCGGCCGAGGCGGTGATCTACGTCGGGACCGCCTGCCTGCTCGGGCTGGCCGCCGTGGCGACGACGTTGCTGGCCGGCGCCTGGGGCACCGGCCAGGGCCTCGGAGTTTCGTCCGCGACCGCGGCGGCGGTCGCCGCGCTGACCGCGGGCGGGGCCCTGCTCATCGTGCCCGCGACGGTCATTCCCGCCCTGCTCGCCCTGCGCCAGGACGTGCCGCGGGCGCTCGCCGCGGAATGAAAGACCCCGTCCTGCCTCGGCGCGTGCCGAGGCAGGACGGGCCGTACCGAAAGAACTCAGCGCCCACCGAGGAGACGAACCATGCGAATCGATCAGCACAGCCCGGCGGACAAGCCGGACACCGACGAGATGAAGGTCATCCACAAAGCCCTTCGCCGCGAGATGGAACTGCTGGGCCCGGTGATCGCCGCCATACCCGCAGGCGAGCGGACCGCCGCTTCGACCGTTGCCAAGCACGCCGGCCTGATGCTCACCGTGCTGCACGAGCACCACGACAGCGAGGACCGGTACCTGTGGCCGTTGCTGCACGAGCGGCTCACCCTGGACGACAGCCTCATCGACACCATGGAAGAACAGCACGAGGCGCTGGCGAAGATCATCGCGTCGATCGAACCGGATCTGCCCGGGTGGGCGGCCACGGCGACCGCGCAGCTGCGCGATCACCTGGCCGCCCGCTTCGGGGAGCTGGCCGCGGCTCTGGGGGAACACCTGGACCTCGAAGAGCGGCGGGTCCTGCCGCTGATCCGCGAACAGCTGTCGGTGGCGGAGTGGAAGGCGCCGCAGAAGGCGGCCATGCGCAATCTGCCCGGCGACTTCCGGTCCCGGATGCTGCTGGCGGGGGTCGTGCTCGAAGACGCCACGCCGGGGGAGCGACGCTGGTTCCTGCACGAGATGCCGGCGCCGGCCCGCCTGATCTGGCGGGTCGCCGGCGTCCGCCTGTATACGGCTCATGTGCGCGCGGTGCGCCTCACCGGCTGAACTTCGCGGCGTAGGCCTGGGCGAAGTCGTCGATGGTGCGCGGGGCGCGGCCGGTCACCTCTTCGACGGTGGCGGTGGTCCCGGCGCCGTAGCCGTGGCGCAGGACGCCGTCGTAGAGGGTGGCCATGTCCTCGGCGTAGCCGGCCCCGTTGCCATCGGCGAGATACCGGCGCAGGAAGCTCTCCCGTGGGCCGTCGACGTGGCTCAGGGGCCTGCCGACGACGTCGGCGATCCGGGCCAGCGCTTGGGCCGCGGTGAGGTTCTCCGGGCCGGTGAGCGCGAGGTCGCGGTCGCCGCCGGCCGGGGCCAGAAGTTCGGCGACGGCGACGTCGGCGATGTCCCGGGCGTCGATCATGGCCATGGCGCCGTCGCCGAGCGGCAGCTCCAGCCGGCCGGCGGGGTCGATCCAGGGGATGTACTGCAGCAGGTTGTCCATGAAGAACGCGGGCCGCAGGATCGTGTGGGGGACACCGCCGGCGGTCAGCTCCTGCTCGGCCGCGTAGTGCACGCGGGCGAGGGCCAGCGGCGCGTCCGGGGACACCCCGCCGACACTGACCTTGACCACCCGCCGCACCCCGGCCTTGGCCGCGGCGCGGATCACCGACTGCTCCTGGGCGAGCTGGGTGGGCACGTTGGCCGTCACCAGGAACACCGCGTCCACCTCGGTCAGCAGTTCGGGAACGCGAGCCTCGTCGGCGAGGTCGGCTGCGACCGCTTCCGCGGCCGGCAGTTCCCGGTGCAGGGCGGTGGCGCTTTCGGGCCGGTGCACGACACCGCGCACGGCGATCCCTTTCTCGGCCAGGCGGTGTGTCACCAGGCCGCCGACCGTGCCGGCTGCGCCGGTCACGAGAACCTTCATCGAGTTGCTCCTCACAGTTGCTGCTGGATGGCACGGGAACCTGTCGGGCGCAGGTTCTCGAGCCTGATGGGCAGGTCGCGGATGCGGGTGCCCGTCGCGTGGAAGACCGCGTTCGCGATGGCGGCCGCGGCGCCGACCACGCCGATCTCGCCGATTCCCTTGCCGCCCAGCGGGTTCAGCTCCTGGTCGTGTTCGGGCAGCATGATCACGTCGATGTCGCGGACGTCGGCGTGCGCCGGGACGTGGTAGCCGGCGAGGTCGTGGTTGACGAAGTCGCCGAAGGTCGGATCGAGCTCGGCGGCCTCCATCAGGGCGCCGCCGATGCCCATGATCATGCCGCCGATCAGCTGGGAGCGCGCGGTCCGCGGGTTGAGGATGCGGCCGCCGGCGAACACGCCGAGCATCCGCTCGACGCGCACCTGCCCGGTGACGGTGTCGACGGCGACTTCGGCGAACTGGGCTCCGTAGGCGTTGCGGCTGACCTGGCGCATCGCGTTGACCTCGTCGGTGGTGTCGGCGTGCACCGTCAGCCCGGGCGTCGCGCCCGCCTCCCGCAGCATCCGGGCGGCCTTGTCGATGGCCCAGCTCCAGGAGGCGGTGCCGAGGGAGGCGCCGGCGAACGCGGCGACGCTCAGCGACGCGCGGCCCAGCACCAAGCGGATCCGCTCGACCGGGACGGCCAGGGCGTCCGCGGCGACCTGGGCGAGGACCGTGCGTGCTCCGGTGCCGATGTCGACTGCCCCGATGGCGAAGGTGAATGTCCCGTCCGTTTCGGCGGTGGCCCGGGCGGTGGAGGGCACGGTGAACACGGGGTAGCGGGAGGCGGCCACGCCGGTTCCGCGCAGCCAGCGTCCGTCGCGGCGGAGGCCGGGCCGGGGGTCGCGGTCCGCCCAGCCGAACCGTTGGGCGCCGGTCCGTAGACAGGCGAGCAGGTTCCGGCTGCTGAACGGCGTGCCGTCGGCGGGGTCCACGGATGGTTCGTTGCGGATCCGCAGCTCGATCGGGTCGAGATTCAGTTCGCAGGCCAGTTCGTCCATGGCGCATTCGAGCCCGAACATTCCCGGAACCTCGCCGGGGCCTCGCATCCAGCCGGGGGAGGGCACGTCCAGCCGGACGGCGGTGGCGGTGGTGCGGGCGTGCTCGGCGGCGTACATCATGCGCGCCGAGCTGGCGGTCTGGTCGACGTAGCCCGACAGCGTGGAGGCCAGGTGCTGGGCCTCGTGCACGATGGCGCGCAGCCGGCCCTGACGGTCGGCGCCGAGGGCGATCCGCTGGATGGCCGGTGACCGGTAGGTCTCGTGCGCGCTCATCAACGGCCGGTTCCACGCGACCTTGACCGGCCGGTCCACGAGCCGCGCGGCGAGGGCGGCGACCATCGCCGGTGGCCGGGGCGAGGCCTTGGCGCCGAAACCGCCGCCGACGTAGTCGCAGATCACCTCGACGTCCGCGGGGTCCAGACCGAACAGGTACGCGAAGGTCTGGCTCGTGTTCGAGGGCCCTTGTTCGGAGCTGTAAAGAGTGAGCCGTCCGTCCGCCCAGGCCGCGATGGTCGAGTGCGGCTCCATGGGGTGCGCGTGCTGCGGGGGCGTGGTGTACACGACGTCGACGCGGACGTCGGCCCGGTCCAGTTCGGCGTCCGCGTCGCCGCGGGCCACGTGCCCGGGCCCGAGGTCGCCGACCATGTCCGGGATGTAGGCCCGCGGGTCGTTCGGCCGGAACACCACGTCGTGCGGGTGTTCCTCGTAGCGCACGACCAGCGCCTCGGCGCCTTCCCGGGCCGCTTCGGAGGAGGTCGCGATGACCGCGGCGACGACCTGTCCCCGGTAGGAGATCTCGTCGGTCTGCAGCAGGAGCAGCTCCGGCACCGACACCTGCTGGACCGGCCCGAGATCGAAGCCGGTGTGCAGCGTGGCGGCGTTGCCGTGGTGCAGGACCGCCACGACGCCGGGCACCGCGGTCGCCGAAGCCTCGTCGATGCCGGAGACCCGGCCCTTGACGACGGCCGAGGTCACCGGCCACGCGTACAGCGCACCGTCGACGTGGTGTTCGTAGGCGTAGGTGGCCGCCCCGGTGACCTTCGCCCTGGCGTCCTGACGTTCGAGGGGAGTGCCGATCGACGTCATCGGGTCACCTCCGGATTGCGGGCGCGGTCGGCGAGGTCGGTGAGGACGGCGGCCGTCACGTCCGCGGTGAGGTCCACTTTGAACGCGTTCTGGGGCAGTGTTGTGGCCTGACGCAGTTCCGCGCGCGCCGCGCGGGCGAACAGCTCCACGCTCGGTACCTGTCCCGGCAACAGGCCTTCGGCGACGGTGGCCCGCCACGGGCGCGGCGCCACCCCGCCCCAGGCGATGCGCACCTGGTCGATCCGTCCGTCGGCGCGCAGGGTCAGCAGGGCGGCGACGCTGATCACCGCGAAGGCGTAGGACCACCGGTCGCGGACCTTCCGGTAGTGCATTACCGCCCCCTCGGGGGCTGGGGGCAGCACGATCTCGGTGATCAGGTCCCCGTGCCGCAGGACCGTCTCCCGCTCTGGGGTGTCGCCGGGCAAGGTGTGGAAGTCCCGCAACGCCACCGAGCGTGGCCCGTCGGGCCCGTGGATGGTGACGGTCGCGTCCAGCACCGCCAGGCCGACGGCCATGTCCGAGGGCTGGGTCGCGATGCAGGCGGACGAGACGCCGAGAATGCCCAAGTCGCGGTGCGCGCCCGAGCGGGCCGGGCAGCCCGAACCCGGCTCTCGTTTGTTGCAGGGCTTGCGCACGTCCTGGAAGTAGGCGCAGCGGGTGCGCTGCAGCAGGTTCCCGGCCACCGTGGCGGCGTTGCGCAGCTGCCCGGACGCGCCGGCGAGAACGGCTTCGGGCAACACCGGGAATTCCCGGCGCACGGCGGGATCACCGGCCAGGGCGGCGTTGGTCACCGTCGCGCCGATGACGGTTGCACCGCCGGGGTGGCGGCCGATACCGCCGAGCGGCAGCTCGGAGATGTCGACGAGGGTGTCGGGCCGGGCGACCCCGAGCTTCATCAGGTCCACCAGGTTCGTGCCGCCGGCGAGGAAGGCGGTGTCCGGATTCCTCGTGACGGCCGTGACGGCTTCGGCGATACCGCCGGCGCGTTGGTATGCGAAGGGTTTCATCGGTTCGTCACCGCCGCGACCTCGGTGATGGCGGCGAGGATGCCGCGGTGGGCGCCGCAGCGGCACAGATTGCCGCTCATGCGCTCGCGGATCTCGTCCGCGGTGAGCGCGGCCGCCGACTCGATGCCGGCGGCCACGTCGGGGGTGACGTGGCTGGGCCAGCCCGCGTCGGCTTCGGCGAGCGCGCCGAGCGCGGAGCAGATCTGCCCTGGCGTGCAGTAGCCGCACTGCAGTGCGTCGTTGGCCACGAAAGCTTCCTGCAGGGGGTGCAGGCCGTCGCCGTCGGCGAGGTCGTGGACGCCTTCGATGGTGACGACCGTGCCGCCCGAGGCCGAGACGGCCAGCTTCAGGCAGCTGTTGACCCGCTGTCCGTTCAGCAGGACTGTGCACGCGCCGCACTGCCCGTGGTCGCAGCCTTTCTTGGTTCCGGTGAGGCCGAGGTGCTCGCGTAACAGGTCGAGCAGCGTGACGCGGTTGTCGACCGTGGCGGTCGTGTCGGCCCCGTTGATGCGCAGGCCGATTTCGGTGTGGGGTGTGGTGTCCACCTTGAACTCACTTTCTGTGCGCGGTCCGGCTACCGCAGGCGGCGCAGGGCGGTCGCGGCGACCAGCACCGCGGCCACCGCGGGCAGCGCGAAGACGAAATAGTCGGTCGCCACCCCGACGTGGTCCACGACCAGGCCGCCGACGAACGACCCGGCCGCCAGCGACAGCTGGCTGACGGTCACGAAGAGCGCGAGCGCACCTTCGGCCGCCTCGCCCCGCATCATGTTGGTCTGCAACGAAATGGGCACGGCACCGAAGCCGATTCCCCACGCGCACAGAGCGACGAGAACCAGGGCCTGCGCGTGCCACTGTCCGAGCGCGAGCAGCGACAGGGCGAGGACGGCCGCGGCGGTGCCCAGCGTGGCGGGCAGGCTGCGGTTCAGCGTCGCCCCGGCGGTGAAGTTGCCGACGAATCCGGCGATCCCGTAGAGCAGCAGCAACACGGCCACCGTCGAGGCCGAAAACCCCGCGCGGTCACCGAGATACGACGAGACGAACGTGTAGGCGCCGAAGTGCCCGAAGAACAACAGGGCCGAGAGCATCAGCCCGACGCGCGCCCGCGGGCGGCGCAACAGCCCGAGAACATCCCCGGCGTGCAAGGGCTTGCCGGCGGGCATCCGCGGGAGCACGCGTAGCTGCAGGAGCAGGACCAGCACGCTCAGCGCGCCCACGCCGAACAGTGCCGAGCGCCAGCCCCAGTGCTGGGCGACGAGGTGGCCGACCGGCAGGCTGACCACCGTGCCCGCGGAGATGCCGGCCATGATCAGCGAGGTGGCCCGCGTCACGCGGGCTGCCGGAACGAGCCGTGGACCCACCCCGGCGCCGATCGTCCAGAACGCGCCGATCGCGGCCCCGAGCAGCAACCGGGCCATCATCACCAGCGCGAAGCTGGGGGAGAGCGCGGCCAGCAGGTCCGACAGCGCGACGACGCCTGTGAGGCCCCAGAGCACCACGCGTCGGTCCAGTGAACCGAAAGCCAAGGTGAGGGCGGGCGCCGCGACCGCGGCGAGCAGCCCTGGCAGGACGAGGGTCAGCCCGGCGGTGCCGGCCGAGACACCGAACTGCCGCACGATGTCGGGCAGCACGGCGATCACGATGAACTCGGACAGGACCAGCGTGAACGACGCTGCCGCCACGGAACCGACGGCGATCCACCCCGCTCGTCCCCCGGCGGCCGCGGGCTCCCGTGGACCGAGGCAGGCCGGCAGCGTGCCGACGGCGGTTGTTGGTTGAGGCACCGATGAGCCTTCCCGCTCGCAGACGTTGGGTCCCGCCCAGGCTGGTCTTTCCCGGCGGCCGGCGGCATCCGTCACGTGACTGCGGATGGGATCCGCGGACGTCGGCGCCGGCCGGTCGGCACCGTTCGCCGCAGTGGTAACGGTGCGCGGACGACCCGGCCGGGTAAGTCACGTGACCGATGTGGCGGTGCCCTGCCGCGGTTCACGATGGGATCCGACAGCAAAGCCACGAAAGGGAAACGATGAAGATCGGCATTCTGGGAGCGGGAGCGATCGGCACCGCGGTGGCCACCCGCCTGGCCGCGGGCGGTCACCAGGTCGTCCTGAGCAACAGCCGCGGCCCGGACACCTTGGCGAGCGTGGTCGGGAAGCTGGGGTCCGGCGTGTCGGCCGGCACCCGCGACGAGGCGGCCCAGGCCGAGCTCGTCGTCCTCGCCGTGCCGGGCGACCGCACGACCGAGGCGCTCGCCGGGCTGCCCGGCTGGGATGGCCGCGTGCTGGTGGACGCCACCAACGACTACGCCGGATCGTCGTCCGGCCCGGAGGGGGAAACCTCCAGTGAAGCGGTCGCCCGCCGGGCGCCGGGCGCACGCGTGGTCAAGGCGTTCAACCACCTGTTCGCCGCGACGCTGGCCGCGGACCCACGGCGACCGGAGGGCAACCGCGTGCTGTTCGTCTCAGGTGACGACGATGACGCCAAGAAGATGTTCACCGGCCTGCTGACCGAGCTCGGGTTCGCGCCGATCGACCTGGGCGGCTTGGCCGACGGCGGCCGATTGCACCAGGTGCCCGGCGGACCGCTGCTCGGTCAGGACCTCGTGCGGCTGACCCCGGCGGAGCAGCAGACCCGGCAGTGAGCGACACGGGCGGGGAACCTGCCGTCCGCGACCGCCTGACCAGCGTTGACCACTCCGGCCACGATCACCCGCGCGTCGGAAACCCGAGTGAAGGAGTCCCATGGAGGGGATCGACCCCGCCGCGCCGCCGAGCGGCACGGGCTGCGCCGACTGCGAAGCCATGACCCCGCCCGGCTGGTGGTTCCACCTGCGGCGATGCGCCGGGTGCGGGCGGATCGGCTGCTGCGACTCTTCGCCGAACCAACACGCCAGTGCGCACGCCGCGGCCACCGGTCACCGGTTCGTGCGCAGCTTCGAGCCGGGCGAGGAATGGTTCTGGGACTACGGCGAGCAGGTCATGTACGAAAGCGGCCCCGCGCTCGCCGCTCCCGAGCACCGTCCGCTGGGCCAGGGCGTGCCGGGCCCGGCGGCGCGGGTGCCCGGCGACTGGGCCGAGCACCTGCACCGGTGACCGGTCAGGCGTCGACGTCCGCGGCCCCCGCGAGCACGCTGCCGAGCATGCCCGGGAAGCGGGCATCGAGGTCGTCTCGGCGCAGCTGGACGGCGTGCTCCCGGCCCCGCACCCGCGTCGAGGTGATCCCGGCTTCGCGCAAGGTCTTGAAGTGGTGCGACAGCGTGGACTTGTGGATGTCCAGGTCGTACTCCTGTACCGAACAGGGGTGGTAGCGGTCGTCGGCCAGGGTGCGCAGGATCCGCAGCCGCACCGGATCGGCCAGCGCCTTGAGCACGGCGACGAAGTCGATCCGGTCCGGCTCGGGTTCCGGGAAGGCCGGGGACCGCTCACCCCACTGACTGTTTGACATGTGTCCAACTGTAGCGCACACTGTTGGACATGCATCAAACAATCACGCCGTCCGTCGAGGACAACCGCGCCGCGATCGCACCCGACGTCGAGCCGAAGGGTCGGGTCGCCATCCTGACCGCGGACCAGGTCGAAGACACCGAGTTCTTCTACCCCTACTACCGCTTCTGGGAAGCGGGCTACCAGGTCGACGTCCTGACCCCGACCGGGGAAGGCTTCACCGGCTACAAGGGTCTTCCGCTCAGAACCGGCACCCGCCCGATCGAAGGCGCGCAAGCGCAGGACTACGACGCCCTGTTCGTCCCGGGCGGCCTCGCCCCCGGCGAGCTGCGCAAGAACGAGGCGGCGCTGGACTTCGTCCGTGAATTCGCGGCCACCGGCCGGCCGGTGGCCGCCCTGTGCCACGGACCCCAGGTGCTCATCAGCGCCGGGCTGGCCGAAGGCCGCCGCATGACGTCCTGGCGGGACGTCGCCCCCGAGGTGCGCGCCGCCGGCGCCACCTACGTCGACGAGCCTGCGGTGGAAGACGGGCAGTTCATCACCGCCCGCAAGCCCGGGGACATGCCGGTGCAGATGCACCGCCTTCTCGAGGTGCTCGACGAGCGCCGTGAACAGAACGACAACAAGGAGAACGCGTGAAGCAGACGATGCTGGGTGACGGTCTCACCGTCCCGGCGCAGGGGCTCGGCGCGATGGGCATGAGTGCCTTCTACGGCACCACCGACGAAACCGAGGCGATGGCGACCCTGCGGCACGCGCTCGACATCGGCGTCACCATGATCGACACGGCCGAGGCGTACGGGCCGTTCGAGAACGAGAAGCTGATCGCCCGCGCCCTCGGTGACCGGCGCGACGTGGCCGTGCTGGCGACGAAGTTCGCCACCGAATTCGACGACGAGGGCCGTCCGCACGGCCTCAACGGCCGCCCGGAGTACGCCCGCCGCGCGGCGGAGCGTTCCCTGCGCCACCTCGGCACCGACGTGATCGACCTGTTTTACCTGCACCGGGTCGACCCCGCCGTGCCGATCGAGGAAACCGTGGGCGGCATGGCCGAACTCGTCCGCGACGGGCTCGTCCGCCACATCGGGCTCTCGGAGGTCTCGGCGGCCACCATCCGCCGGGCGCACGCGGTGCATCCTCTCGCCGCGGTCCAGTCGGAGTTCTCCCTGTTCTCCCGGGATGTGCTCGACAACGGCGTGCTGGACACGCTCCGGCAGCTGGGCATCGGGCTGGTCGCGTTCTCCCCGCTCGGCCGCGGCTTCCTCGCCGGCCGGATCACCACGGTGGACGACCTGGAGCCCGGCGACGCCCGCCGGACGCTGCCCCGGTTCCAGCCGGAGGCCATCGCGGCGAACCTGCGGGTCGTCGACCAGGTGCAGCGGATCGCCGCGGCGAAGGACGCTACGTCCGCCCAGGTCGCGCTCGCGTGGGTGCGGGCCCAGGGTGCGGTCGCGATCCCCGGAACCCGGTACCGCTCGCGGCTTGAGGAGAACGCCGCGGCCGTCGACCTGGTGCTGACCGGCGACGACCTCGCGGCCCTCCGGCGCGCGGTGACCGAGACCGGGGTCGCCGGCGAACGGGACACTGAGGCCGGTCTGGCCCGGTTGCACGCGTGATCAGGTCTCGGAAGGCTTTTCCAGCACGTCCCGAAGCTGGGTGCGCGCCGTGATGCCCAGCTTGGGAAACACCTTGTGAAGGTGTGCGCCGACCGTGCGGTGCGACAGGTAGAGCCGGTCGGCGATCTCCTTGTTGGTCAGCCCTTCGGCGGCCAGCGCCGCGATCTGCAGTTCCTGCGGGGTGAGTCCGCCCTGGACGCCGGTCCTGGCGGCGGTGGCGGGCGTGCCGCCGGCGGCGGTGAGCTCGGCCGCCGCCCGTGCCGCCCAGCCCTGCGCCCCCGCGTCCTCGAAAGCCTTGCTCGCCGCGGTGAGGTGCTCGCGGGCCTGGGCGATCCGCCGCCTCCGCCGCAGCCACTCGCCGTAGGCCAGCTGCGTGCGGGCGACCTCCATGCGCGCCTCGCTCCGCAGGCCGTGCTCCAGCGCCAGCTCGTAGTGCTCGGCGGCTTCCGGTCCGTCCAGCAACAACGCGCGGCTGCGGTGCACCACCGTCCACAGGTGCGGTGAGTCGAAGACCCGGGCGTCGGCCTCGACGCGGGTCACGAACGCCTCGGCGTCGCCGGCTTTCCCGCTGCGCAGGGCCACTTCCGTCAGGTCGGCCACGCTCATCCGGGCCAGCGGGGGGAACACCTGGACCTGCATCAACTCGGTCCAGGCTTCCTCGTACCGCTGGCTGTGGAAGGCCACCAGCCCGGCGGCCCACGAGGCCAGGGCTGTCTCGTGTCCCCGCGGTGCCTCCGTCGACAGCCGCCGGCTGCGCCGGACGGCGGCCGCGGCCTCGGCCATCTCACTTCGCCACGCGAAGGCGTACGCGGAGGCCGCCTCGGCGGCCGCGGCCACGGCCGGCAATCCGGCGTGGCCGGCGATCCGCAGCCCGAGTTCGGCCCGTTGCTGTGCCTCCTGCAGCCTGCCCAGCAGAAGCTCCGTGCTCGCGCGCGTGGCCAGGAGTTGCGCCTCGTCCACCGAGGAGCCCAGCGAGGGCAGGTAGTCGCAGCCGGCCGCCCAGGCCAGCCGAGCGGCAGGCAGGTCGTGCAGCAAAAAAGCGGCGTGGCCGAGCGAGAGCAGGACCCGCATGTCCTGTCCGACGAGTGGCACCAGCGAACGCAGCTTGGGCTTGAGGACGTCCAGCCGCCCGGCGGGATCGACCAGCGCCCGGGCGATCTCCTGAACCGGATCCCAGCGGCCCAGATCGATCGCCGCCAATTCCCGGGCGACCGCGGCGGTCTCCTCAGCGCTACGGGCACGGTCCACGCACTCCAGGGCCATCGCCCACAACAGCCGCACCCGGGCCTCCGGGTGTCCGGATCCGTCCGGACCGGCCAGCCGGCGGACCAGCACGAGCAGTTCACGGATGCTGCGAGCCGGCACACCGGAAGCCAGCGACGTGCCCACCTCGGTGCTGGCCAGCTGGACGATCGTGTCGGGCTCGGTCGCTACCGGCACCGCTTCGCGCAGCATCGCCCAGACCGCGTCCGGCTCGCCCGCCCGGCGCGCCAGCTCGGCTGCTTCCGACAGCCGCCGGACCCGGTCGTCGACGCGCGGGGAGACTTCGGCCGCCTTCTGCAGCGCGGCGGCGGCCTCGGAGCGGGCTCCGTGCCGGGCCGCGGTCTGGCCGGCGGCCTCCAGCTCCGCGGCCAGCGTCTCGTCGCGGCCGTAGGAGCCGGCGGCGCGGTGCCAGGCCGCGCGGCCTGGATCGTGGGCGGCGGCCGCCAGCGCGAGGTGGGCGGCGGTGCGTTCGCGGGACGACGCCGCGCCGTAGACCGCCGACCGGACCAGGGGATGGCGGAAACGCAGCCGGTCACCCGACAGCGTGAGCAGCCCGGACTTCTCCAGGGGATCGAGGTCCTCCCTCGTGAGCCCCAGTTCCCGGGCGGCGGCGACGAGCTCGGGCAGCGGCATGTCTTCCCCGCAGGCCGCCATCACCAGCAGGCGCCGGCTGCCGTCGGGCAGGTGCGCCGCCTGCTCCAGGAACGCCGACTCCAGCCTGCGGCTGGTCGGCAGCAAGCCCGGCAGGAGCCCGACGCCGTCGCCGTGCTCGCGCACGGCGACGGGCAGCTCCCGCAACGCGAGTGGGTTGCCGCCGGCTTCGTCGAGGATCCGCTTCCGCTCTCCCTCGCTCAGCGCGACGCCGGCGTGTGCCAGCAACTCGTCCGACTCGGCGCGGGTCAGCGGGGCCAACGGCAGGACGGCTCCGGCCGGCGCCCAGGGAATCTCGATCTCCGGGTCCTCCGCGCGGACTGTCACCAGCAGCAGGATGGGGGCGTTGGTGAGCCGGCGCGCGAGAAACTTGATCACGGCGGCGCTCGAGGCGTCCAGCCACTGGAGGTCCTCGACGTACAGCAGCACCGGCTGCTCGGACGCGGCGTCCTCGAGGATCCCGAGAGCGGCGAGCGCGACGAGGAGGTCCTGCACCCCGGCGTCGTCGGCCAGGCCGAACGCCGCCTGCAGGGCCGCGCGCTGCCGGTCGGGCAACGACGAACCGTCGTCCCACACCGGGTACAGCAGCTCGTGCAGACCGGCGAAGCCCGGGGTGGCCTCGCTCTGGTAGCCGGTACAGCGCAGCTCGCGGAATCCCGCCGCACGGGCGTGCTCGGCGACGGCCTCGGCCAGGGTGGTCTTGCCGATCCCCGCCTCACCGGCGATGACAACGGCGCGCCCCGTCGTCGTCATCGTGTCGATCAGGCGAGTCAGGACCGACAGTTCCGACGTGCGGCCGATCACGAGGCGTGGTCCTTCCTTCCGGGCTGTTCCGCACGAGCATAGGTCGGTCCGCCGGATTCGGCCGGAGGCCACAACCAACACCAGTCGCGTGACAGATGCCTCGCCGCGGCGGGCCTGGAACCGTCGGCATCACGCCCACCGCGGGTTTCGCCGCCACGAGAGAAAGAACACCGATGACCGACTCCAAGCCCGTCCTCGAACCGGACGCCCAGGCCTTCGCCGACGCCAACTCGACGCCGCCGTTCCTCTACCAGATGTCCCCCGAAGAGGGCCGCAAGATCGTCGACAGCGTGCAGGCGAACCCCGGGCAGGTGCCCGACGCCGACATCGCCGACCTGACGATCACCGGCGGCCCGACCGGCACCGTGCCGGTCCGGATCGTCCGCCCGGTCGGCGCGACCGGTGTCCTGCCCGTCATCCTCTACGTCCACGGCCTCGGCTGGGTCTTCGGCGGGCCGCAGACCCACGACCGGCTGATCCGCGAACTCGCGGTCGGCACCGGTGCGGCCGTCGTGTTCCCGGACTACAGCCTCTCGCCCGAGGCGAAGTACCCGACGGCGATCGAGCAGATCTACGCGGTGGCCGAATGGATCCGCACCCACGGCGCCGAGCAGAGCCTCGACACCAGCCGGGTCGCCGTCGCGGGCGACTCGGTCGGCGGGAACATGGCCGCGGTCACCACGATCCTGGCCAAGCAGCGCGACGGCATCTCCTTCGCCGGCCAGCTGCTGTTCTACCCGGTGACCGACGCCAACTTCGACACCGGCTCCTACCGCCAGTTCGAAACCGGCTACTTCCTCGCCCGCGAGGGCATGCAGTGGTTCTGGGACCAGTACACCACCGACCCCGCACAGCGCGCCGAGATCACCGCGTCGCCGCTGCGGGCGCGCCTCGAGGATCTGGCCGGGCTTCCCGAGGCGCTCGTCATCGTCGGCGAGGCCGACGTGCTGCGCGACGAGGGTGAGGCGTACGCGGCCAAGCTGCGCGCGGCCGGCGTGCCGGTCACCGCGGTGCGCTACCAGGGCATCGTCCACGACTTCGTCGGCCTCAACCCGCTGCGCGGCACCCGTGCCGCGCAAGCGGCCATCACGCAGGGCATCGGCTTCCTGTCCGGCGTGCTCGGCACGGCCTGACCTCCGCCAGGCACGGGCGCGCACCGGCCAGAACCCGGTGCGCGCCCGTGACCGGCTGCCCACGCTCGCCGAGGCCGGCCGGAACGACGGGTCATGCTCGGCCTTCGGGCACTCCGGGGTCCGTCATGACTTCCCTCAGCTGCGCGCGGTTGGTGATACCGAGCTTCGGGAAGATCTTGTACAGGTGCGCGCCGACGGTCCGGTGCGACAGGTAAATTCGGTCGGCGATCTCCTTGTTCGTCAGCCCGTCCGCCGCCAAGCGCGCGATCTGCAGTTCCTGCGGGGTCAGCACCCCGGCGCCCGGACGACCGGTCCGCGGACGGCGGGCCGAGAGCACCCCGGCGGCCCGAAGCTCGGCGGCCGCCTGGTTCGCCCATTCCTCGGCCCCGTGCTCGTCGAAGGCGTACAGCGCCGCGGAGAGCTGGTCTCGTGCGTCGGGCGCCCGGCGCTCCCGGCGCAGCCACTGGCCGTAGGCCAGCTGGGTCCGTGCCCGTTCCAGCGCCGACAGCCCCTCGCGTCCGCGTTCGAGCGCGGCCTCGAAATGGGCGCCGGCCTTGCTGCCGGCAGCAAGCATCCCGCGGCACCGCTGCACCAGCATGTCCAGATCCGCCGAGCGCAGCCACGCGGCGTCGCGCTCCGCGCCATCGAGCACCCGCCGCGCCGATTCGGCCTTGCCCGAACGAATGGCCGCCTCGGTGAAGTCCCCGAGCGCCCACAAGGCCGTCGTCCGGTCCGCGCTCACCTTCCGCAGCTCGAGCCACGCGTCGCGATAGCTGCGTTGCTGCAGCGCAAGATGCCCGGAGGCCCAGGCCGCGCGCGCCGTCGTCGACGTCCACAACGCGTCCGGTGCCTGCTCGCCAAGCCGGGCGAGCGCGGCGACGGCTTCGGTACGCTCCCCTCGCCAGGCGAGCCCGAGTGCGCCGGAGGCCGCTGCGGCCGCCGCGACCGCGGGCAGCCCGAGCTCGGTCGCCATCCGCTCGGCCATCGTCGCCTCCGCGACGCCCTCGTACAGCGAGCCCACGAGCACCCGCTGGCACGCCAGCCACGCCAGCAGATGGCTCTCGTCTCCCAGAGCGCCGCTGCGCTGCAGATGGGTCCGGCCGGCAGTGAACGCCGCGAGCGCGGTGGGCAGGTCCTGCACTGTTTCGGCCGCCAAACCCAGGCTCAGGAGGACCCGCGGTTCGGTCAGCACCGGCGGCAGCAACGTCTCCAGCCGCGGCCGCGCCTGGGAGGTGTAGCCGAGTGGATCCAGCAGGGCCAGCCCGATCAGCTGCAGCGGGTCTCGCAGGTCCGGGTCGGCCTTCGTCAGCTCGGCCATGACTTCGGCGGCGTTGTGCTGGCCGCCGGGCCGGAGGGCGAGCTGGACGGCCGTGGCCCACAGCAGCCGGATCCGCTCGGCGCGGTGGTCGTCCCCGGCCGGGCCGGCCAGCCGCCGGGCCAGGGCCACCAGGCCCCGTTCACTCGGCGACGGCAGCCCGGACATCAGGTTGTTCACGATCTCGGTTCCGGCCAGCTCCACGAGCACGGCCGGCTGGGTGGCCAGCGGCCTGGCCTGCCGGACCGCGCCGAGGGCGTCGTTCGTCCTGCCCGCTTGACGCGCCAGCTCGGCGACCGCGGCCAACCGCCGGGCCCGCGGTGCCGCTTCGGGCGACAGCGCCGCCGCACGCTCGAGCGCGTTCACCGCTTCCGCGAGAGCACCTCGCTGCGCGGCCCCCATCCCCGCGGCCTCCAGCTCGGCCGCGATGTTCTCGTCACGCGCGCCGGCCGCCGCCGCGCGGTGCCACGCCGCCCGCATCGGATCCTGCGCGACCGCGGCCAAAACGCGGTGCGCGTCGGCGCGCTCGATCGACGACGCCGCTCCGTAGACGGCCGAACGAAGCAGCCCGTGGCTGAATCGCACGCGGCCCCGCCACACTTCCACCAACCCGCTGCGTTCCAGAGGATCGAGGTCCTCGGGACCGAGGCCGACCTGCAGGGCCGCCGCGACGAGATCGCTCAGCGCCAGCTCGCCGCCGGCCGCGGCGAGCAGCAGGAGCCGCCGGCTCGCCGCGGGCAGGGCCGCGGTCTGGGCGAGGAAAGCCTGTTCCAGGCGGCGGGTGGTGGGCAGCAGCGGAGGAAGCGGCACCTCGGGCGCCGGTCCCCGTTCCCGCAACGCGACGGCAATCTCCCGCAGCGCCAGCGGGTTGCCGCCCGCCTCCTGCAGAATGCGGGCCCGGCGGGCCGGTGTGAGGTCCGAGGCGACACTGTCGAGCAGCAGCGCCGAGTCCGCCGCGGACAAGGGACCGAGGGTCAGAGGAATACCGGGCAAGGACTTCGCCGGCTCGGCGTCCCCGGCTCCCGTGCGAACGGTCGCCAGCAGAAGGATCGGTGCCGCACTCAGGCGGCGCGCGAGGAATCTGATCACCTCGGCGGTCGAAGGATCGAGCCACTGCACGTCCTCCACGACCAGCAACAGCCGCTGCCGCGTCGCCACCTCTTCGAGCAGGCCCAGCACGGCAAGACCGATCAGCAGCCCTTCCGGGGCAGGTCCGTCGGCCATCCCGAAGGCGGTGAACAAGGACTGGCGCTGCCGCTCCGGCAGCCCTTCGGCTTCGTCCAGCACCGGATGGAGCAGCTCATGCAGTCCAGCGAACCCGGCATGCCCTTCGCCCTCCAGGCCCGTGCAGCGCAGCTGCCGGAACCCCTCCGCGCGAGCGAGTTCGCTGAACTCCTCCACGACCCGGGTCTTGCCGATACCCGCCTCGCCCGCGAGCACCACCGCCGCCCCGCCGGCCGTCACGCTCCGGGCGACCCGCGCGAGCTCGTCCAGTTCAGCCGTCCGGCCGATCACCGCGGCTCACCCCCGGCTGCCGGGTGGGCCTGATGGGAACGCGGCGACTCGATCTTGGAAAGAGGTGGGATGACCAATCTGGGCACGGTGCTAAAGTCCGCCTGGTCGGTGGGGTGATCGTCAGAGCGCGAGGTACGTAGTGGCCAAGGGGAGATACCACTCGCCCCGCAGGCTCAGCGCGGCCGCCGCCACCCGCGCCGCGATTCTGGACAGCGCCCGCGACCTCTACATCGAGCACGGCTACGTCAACGTCACCGTCGCCCAGATCGCCGCCGCAGCTGGCGTCGCGCCGCAGACCGTCTACAGCAGTGCCGGTGGAAAGGCCGAGATCCTCCGGGAACTGCTCGTACCTGCCATTCACGACCCCAACGCCGGACAAACGCTCCTCGCCGTAGCCCGGAGCGACAACCCCCGGGAGGTCGTCGACCTCGCCGCACGCGGAACCCGCTTGGCCCACGAAGCGCACTGGGAGATGCTCGAGGCGCTCGTTCCTGAATGCCGCACCGAACCCATCGCGGCAGCCGTCCTCGAAGCCGGGAACGCTCAATACTCCACCGCGCTCGCAGTCATCGCCACCAGACTGATCGAACTGAACGCGCTCCGGCCCGAAGTGGCCGAGCACACGGCGGCCGACGTGCTGTGGTTCTACGTCGGACAGGACGCCTGGTTCAGCCTCGTCAGCCACCGCAAATGGAGCTTCGACGACGCCGAGCACTGGCTGGCCGCCGAAGCCAAGAGAGCACTGCTCGCCTCCCCCGGCACTTGAAACATCACTCATCGCCGGAGCGCTCCATCGCCGCGCGATGCAATCGCGCATCCGCGGCAACGCATCGTAACCGAGCATCAGGGCACTCTAATCGATGGACTGTCCTCTAATCAACTTTGGCCCGCCTTGGCAGTCACCGGACTGAAGCGCCAGCTCCGGACTGCGCGCGAGGACGTGCCGAGTGCTCGTCGGCACTCCAGCCGCGCAGAGCCGTGCCCGCGATCGATCCGCCCACCACACCTCTCAAGGGTAGAGATATTACCGACTCGCTCCGTAGAGTGACGCTCTGTCGCACTACCCCAGTACCCGGCCTACCCGCCAATGCCCGAACCACCGACGGCGGCTATATGTGCATCGCCCCGGCAGATGCCTTTGACAATCCAGCTGGACTCGGTGCCCACGGCGGTCTTCAACAGCATGGTGACCTCACTGTCTTCGACAGTATCGAGTTCCAAGATCACCTGAATTCGGGCGCGATGCCGGGACCGGCCATGGCGCCGGAAGCGCATGCCGGCCAAACCACGGACCGGCCCAGCCAACGACCCGCAGTGGCAGGGACCCCTCGGTGCGATTCCGCAACCTTGCGGACCGGACTGCTACCGTCGAAGGTTGCCCAAATGCGTGTCACCAGATCGCGGCGGACCGTTTTGCTCGGCACCGCCGCTCACGCCTCCTCAACATCGACGACCTCGCCTTTCTCGCCGGTTCGGCCGCGGCACGGGGACCAGCCCCGCGTGCGCGGGGACGACGAGCCGGTGAGGTCGCAGTTGAACGGTTCCATGCCACCAGCCCCGCGTGCGCGGGGACGACATCGTGACGTACTGGGTGTATGTGAAGGCGATGGGACCAGCCCCGCGTGCGCGGGGACGACTTCGGCCTCGGTCTCGACCGGGGAGCCCAATCCGGACCAGCCCCGCGTGCGCGGGGACGACCAGGCGCAGGAGCTGCGCGAGTCGCTGCAGGGGGACCAGCCCCGCGTGCGCGGGGACGACGCTTGCTGACCTGGCACGTTACCAGTCGTAACGGTGTTTTTTGTTCACCTTCGTCTTGAACATCTCGAGACTGTCTTCGGCCGATGTCGACGGCGCGACCTCTGACTAAATTGATGCGTCCCGGCGACGCGTTCCCGATGCGTCGTGATGGCCACGTGCCCTGTAGGTCCTCCATCCACGTCTGAGATCACGAACGAGGGAACATTCATGCTCCATAAACGGCGACGATCGACGTCGATTGACATCGAATCACGGCATGAGCGAATGCGAACATCCCAGCTGGATCGACTGATGTCGAGCCGCGTCCAGAGCCTCCAGTTAACCTGAGGGTTCTTGGTTCGAGTCCAAGCGGGGGAGCGCAAGGCCCAGGTCGACGACCTGGGCCTTTTTGCTGCCGTGGGTAGGGGCGAGTCAGCTGCTGGGCCGGCCGATGTCGGCGCCGCGGTCAGCGACTGAGCGCAGTAGGTGAGGAGCGGTCGAGTCGACGGATGAGCTTCGGGTGGGCGCAGCAAGTCGCAGGCTCGGTCCAGCGTGCTGTTTGATGCTTGGGTGCCTCGGATCGATAAGGCCGTCGCGAAGGTAGGCGAGGCCACGGCATCCCGCCGGCCTGGGTGCCGGACCCGGAGATCCTCTGCGGTCGAATCGAGGTGTACCACCTGCGGGCGCCGGCGGTACACCTCGCGGGTCACTCGGCGGGGTGGAGACTGGTGTTGCGTCGTTGAGCTTCGTGGAGCTGGTCTTCGAGGGAGATGATGCGGCAGGCGGCGTCGATGGCGGTGCCTTCGTCGACGAGGTGCCGGACTCGTGCAGCGATGCGCAGCTGGTGGCGGGAGTAGCGGCGATGGCCGCCGGTGGAGCGTTGCGGGGTGATCAGGCCGGCTTCGTCGAGGCTGCGCAGGAAGTTCTGCGTGGTGCCCAGCATTTCCGCGGCCCGGCCCATGGTGTAGCCGGGGTAGTGCTCGTCGTCGAACTTGTCGGCCGCGGGCGTGGCCGGGGCGTGTTGGTCAGGGATCATTCCACCTCCACATCACAAGGGACCCCGGGTGCCATGCACGGCACCCGGGGTCCCAGGGGTTGGGTTTCACCATTGTCAACCGACGCGACCGCCGGGTTCCTGTACTCGCGTCGCCCGGCCGAGAGGCGGACGAGGCGAGGATCGCTTACTCGTAACCGAGAACCACCTGCCAATCCGATGGGACTACGGTACCCGCGCGGCGTTACTGCCCAGCCGCTGCGGGCGATCCAATGATGTGCCCTTTCCCTTCTTTCCCGTGTTTCCTTCTTCTTGTTGCTGCGTACTGCTTCCGCGGTCATCACCGGCTGGAACCCTTCCACTGATCGGCCCCAGCACGCCTGATACCGCGAGCCACTGCCCGGAACCCCTTACCTTGATCGGCTCCGGCCACCTGACTGGCACTGCATACTGCGATCTAGCCAACTGCGAATACTGCTGATACTGCCGACTAACTGATTACTGCTACTACGTTGCTGCGTACTGCTCCGGTCACCAGCCGAGACCTGTTCACTGATTGGCCCCGTGCTGCCTGACCGCCTTGTCTCACTTCGCGGGTAGTTACGTCCTCTCCCGCGCCTGCTTGACGTTGTCTTTCTCGGTACGAGGAGAACTCTACACGCACCCGGCGTCGAATGTCTAACGCCGTCGACATAGATTTTACGCCATGACTCGATCGGGGTACCTCACTTCCACGGAACCGCAGGTGAGAGGACAGCGCGATGAGTGATCAGGTCGCCGGGCAGGAGCCGGTCGAGCTCGCTGCGGTGCGCAACCGCGAGGACTACGCCGACGCCCTCGTGCGGCTGATCGATCGAGGTCGCCGGGAACGGTGCATCGCCCTGTTGTCGGGCACGGAGGCCTACGCCGTGGCCGAGCTGCTGGGGCAGTACGCCCAGCTCGACCCGACGGACAAGCTGCACCAGCTCGCCGCCACCATGGCCAGCCGGATCTACAGCCGCCTCGGCGCCTGAGGGCAGGCCCCGGATGCGCTCCCGGGGCTCGGCCGCCGGTCGGTTCGGCGTAGCACCGCCGGCTCCGCGAGGGTGGTGAGCGGCTCGCCGCCGAGATGCCCGTCACCCCTCGGGATTCCGGTCACCGAGGGTGCAGGCAGGGCCTCGACCGCTCGGCCCGTGACTCGCGGGTCGCCGGGACGGGCCGCTCGTCACCGGTTTCGTGTCCGGCGGCCGCTTCCGCGACGAACCGCGCGACCGCGCCCGGGCTGGGGACGAGGTCGGGCCGGTCGAGCCGTCGCCGGGGCAGCCCGAGGTAGGCGGTGGCCGTGTCGCTGTTCTCCACCGTGGTGCTGTCGCCCGGCGAGGCACGTTCGAAGCGCCATAGGTGCCCCACCGCGGACCTGTCGTCACCGAGCGATCGATTTCGCTTAGTACGAGCGGTTACGGGATCCGGGTGGGGCAGGGGTGCGTGGTCGCCCCGACTCCCGGCGGCGCAGGATGGGGAAAGGGGCTTCATGGTTACCTCGCCGGCGAACATCGACGCGGACACCCACGCGACGCCGCGTAACGACTTCGGCGATCTGATGCGCCTCGCGCGGAGTGAAGGTTTGCTTGACCGTCGTTTTCGGTACTACGCGGCGAAAATCGGGCTCACGCTGCTCGCGCCGGCCGCCGGGTGCGTGGTGTTCGCGTTCGAACGTGCCGTCGGTGAGCAGCACGAGCCGGTCACCGGGGCGCAGGTCCAGCCGTTGCACCCGATAGAGGTACGGCCGCACGCCGAGGAGCAGAGCCGGTTCCAGCTCGACCGGCTTCCCTTCGCCGTCGCGCAGCAGCAGTGGTGAGAGGTGTCCGGCGTTCACCAGTCCGACCTGCCCCGTCTGCAGGTCGGCGCGCAGCAGCAGGCCGGTCGCCAGCGCACCTCGCCGCCGTGGTCGAGCAGGGCCTGGTTGGCTTGCTGCGCCTGTACGGCCAGGTCGTGACCGGCTCGCCGGGCCCGCGCAGCGCGCCGACCAGCAGGGTCGCCGTCAGTGCCGAGGCCACGTCGTGCCCGGCGGCGTCGGTGATCGACAGGTGCAGGATTTCGCGGTCCAAGGAGTAGGTCGCGCGCGACGACCCGACCGATTCCACGGGCGGGGCGGCCTCGGCCGCCGCCAGCACATCGCCCGGTCCCAGCACCCCACCGTCCACGGTCACCTCCGCTATCCGGAGTTCACCCGGCCACACCACCGGCACCGTCCGGACGCAAGACCGCCGGCGGCCGTGTTGAGCTCCCGAGCTCAGCCCAGCACCGTGCCCGAGTTCGCGGTGTTTCGCGTGCGCCTGCGGGAAAACGCGCCCAGGTCGATCTCCAGGCCGGTGCGCGGCGCCCGGAACCGGACGGGCGTTGCGTCGTGGTCGGCGCCGTTCTCCACCTGGTAGATCAGCTCCGCCATCAGCTGTCCCACGACCGGCGCGTTCTTGAACTGGTTGCCGCTCGTCCCGATCGCGACGTAGAAGCCCTCGAGTTCGGTGCGGTCGTAGATCGGCGTCCAGTCGTCGGCGACGTCGTAGACGCCCACCACGCCGCGCGCCCGGTGGGGCACGGCCAGGTCGGGCAGTCGTCGCGCGGCCCGCGTCACCTGGGCCTCGAAGACCGCGGCCGTCGGGTGGATGCCGGCGGTGTCCGGGTCGTCGGTCCACGGCAGCGGATCGCACTCCGGTTCCGTGCCGCCGACGAGCAGGTCCCCTCCGGTTTCACCGCGGAAGTAGGTGCCCAGATCCATGTCCGCCACCACCGGGCCGCGGTAGCCGGCCGGGACCGGCACGTGCGCCACTTCCTGCCGCATCGGGCGCACCCCGACCGTGAAGCCGGTACCCACGCCGGCCAGCCGGTTCACCGCGCCCGACCACGGACCGGCCGCGTTGACCACGACGGCGCAGGGAATCCGGGTGCCGTCCGACAGCCGCACCGACGTCACGCGTCCGCCGGCCTTTTCGACCGCGGTCACCGTGCTGCGGAAGCGGAACTCCGCCCCGCACGCCGAGGCCGCGGCGGCGAGGTTGACGGCGGCGAGGCCCGGGTCCGGGACGTACCCGGCATCCGGGGTGTACACGCCGCCGAGCGAGTGCTGCGCGTCCGCCCAGAATTCCTCGTCGTCGAGGCGTTTCGGCGGCCAATAGCGGCCGGTGTCGATACCCGGGACGCGCTCGGCCAAGGTCGCGCTGTCCCATTCTTCGTAGGGGACACCGATCTCGTCGAACAACGGCAGCCAGGACGTCCGCGGGGCGGCCTCGACGTCCAGCATGACCAGCCCGCTCCTGCGGAACACCGCAAGGTCACCGACATCGTGGCCGAGGTGGCCGGCCCAGTCGAGCCAGCCGAAGTGCGCCTCCCACGCCGTCGCCACCCCGGCGGCGGTGGAGAAATTGAACCGGACGATCGCACTCGACGCCGAGGTCGACCCCTGGCCGGCGCCGGCGGCGCGATCGAGCGCGACGACCCGGTGCCCCGCCCGTGCCAGCTCGAGGGCGATCGACGAACCGATCACCCCGGCCCCGATCACGACCACGTCGGTGCTCGCGCGCTCACCGGGCACGGCAGGTCCTGAGGTAGCTGAGGAACGACGCCTGCAGGCCGGTCACGTGCGTTTCGCGCAGGACCGCGCTGGTGACAGCTCCGCCGCGGGCGGTCAGGCGGTGCAGGACGGTGGCCGCGTTCTTCGCGAGGTTCTGGTAGACGGGCAGGTCTCCGAGCAGCTCCCGGTCGTTGACCGTCAGGTGGAGTTTGGTGGCCGGCAGGTCTTCGCCGAGCTCTTCGAGCCGCGCGAAGACCCGGCTGTCTTCACCGACGACCCCGGGGCTGCCCGCGCCGATGCTCTCGAAGAGCGTGCTGTCGCTGAGCCAGGCATAGAGGCTGAACAGGCCGCCGTAGGAGTAGCCGAAGAGGCCGTGACCGCTCGCGGCCGTGCCGTAGTCGCGTGCGATCCGCGGGTGCAGTTCGTCGGTGAGGAAGCCCAGGAACGCATCGGCGTGGGTTTCGCGGAGTTCGGCGAGGTAGGCGTCGGCCTCCTCGCGGGTCATCGCGCCGGTCCGGATCCCGGTCTCCACGGCGTCGACGAAGTCCGGGGCGATGGGCTCGCCGGGCGGCACGAGGTCCCGGTTGCGCAGGCGGGCCCAGTGCTGGGCGTCCTCGCCCGCGTAGCCGACGCTGACCTGGAGGTAGGGCCGGATCTGCTGCATGGGGTCTTTCTGGGTGACGATGAGCGGAGCCGTCTGGCCCACGGCGAAGTTGCCGTCGAGCACGTACACGGCGGGCGCCGGCGCCGTGGCCGGGTCGTAGCCCGGTGGGGTGGTGACCCAGACGCCGTAGTCGTGCCCTCCGCCGGAACGCAGCTCGAAGTAGTCGGTGTCGGCGAGGCAGCCCTGCCACATGGTGCTCATCGGAGGTCCTTCACGATTCGGCCGGCCTTGAGGACGAGGACGGCGTTGGCGGGATCGGCGAACAGCCCGGGGTCTTCGACCGGGTTGCCGTTCCACAACACGAGGTCTGCCTGCGCGCCGGGCGCGATGACACCGGCTCGGCCGGACAGGCCGAGGATCTCGGCGTTGGTCCTGGTGGCCGAGACGAGAGCGGCCATCGGTGTTTCGAGTTCGGCGCGCAGCCTGAGTTCTTCGCCGCGGCGGTCCTGGGCCGGGCCGATGAGGTCGGAACCCAGCCCGATCCGCACCCCGGCCTCCTTGGCGGCGGCGAGCGCCCCGGTCATCCGCTCGCGGACACCCAGCACCCGATCGCGGGCGGACTCGTCGAGGCCCGCTCCGGCGGTGTCGTGCAGCAGCTGCTCGGCGACGGCGAACGTGGGCACGAGGGCCACCCCGTGCGCGGCCATCAGGGTGGCCGTGGCTTCGTCGAGGTCGGTGCCGTGCTCGACGCACCGCGCCCCGGCCTCGACGGCGTTCCGGATGCCGTCGTTGTTGTGGGCGTGCACCGTCACGTAGGTGCCGCGCGCCTCGGCTTCCTGGACCGCGACGGCGATCTCCTCGACGGTGAACTGGGTGTCGGTCAGCCGGTCGTGCGCGCCGACCACCCCGCCGGTCACGCAGAGCTTCAAAAAGGAGGCGCCGCGACGGAAGGCCTCGCGCACGTTGCGCCGCAGCTCGTCCGCGTTGCCGGACATCATGGACAGGGCGCACAGGCCGGGGAGGTGGTGGCTGCTCCACAGCTCGGTGGGCTCCCACTCGGCGCCGTAGTAGCCGTGCCCGCCGACCTGGCACTGGACCGGTCCGCACGACAGCACGCGCGGGCCCCGGACCTTGCCCTTCGCGATCGCGGTGACGAGGCCGCCGTCGACCCCGCCGGTGTCCCGGACGGTGGTGAAGCCGGCGTCGAGCGTCGCGCCGGCCGCGGCGAAGATGTCCGCCGCGAGCTCGGCGGCGCTGATCCGGAAGGAGAACTGCGGCTGGATCGGGCTCGACAGGCCCAGGTGGACGTGCGCGTCGATCAGACCGGGCGTCATGGTCAGCCCCTCGGCGTCGAGGCGCTCGCCGCGTGCGCCGGAGCCGCCGACCTGGGTGATGTGCTCGTCTTCGATGCCGACGCCGACTTCGACCGGGTCGCGCCCCGATCCGTCGACGACGGTCGCGCCGACCACCTGGCACCGGCCCATGAGTCGTTCCCTCCGTCGGCGCCGGCTGCGACCATGGGGGAGCACCACGTCGTAGCCAGCATCTTTTCCAATGGATAAACTGCGGGAGTGATCCTGTCAAGCACGGAACGCAACGGCGACGCCCGCGAGCGTCTCCTGGCCCGGCTCCTTGACGCCTTCGAGGAGGGCCTCCCCGCACCGGAGGTGTCGCTCCGCGAAGTCGCCGCCAAGGCCGAGACCAGCCACGCCCTCCTGCGGTACCACTTCGGGTCCCTCCCGGGCGTCTTGGCGGCCATGCTCAAGACGCAGCGATCCCGTGACAACGAGGCTCTGCTCGCGGCCGCCCGGCAGGGCGGTTTCGACGACCTCGTCGTGGCGATCTGGCGGACCTACACGCGTCCGGAGCAGCTGTCGCGCGTCCGGGGCTTCTTCCACGTCGTAGGACTGGCTGCGTACCGGCCGGAGGACTTCCGTGAGTTCATCGACTCGCTCGACGACCTGACCAAGGTGCTGGCGTCGCTCGCGGAACGCGAAGGGCTCGACCCCGGGGAAGCGCTGACTCTGGCCACCGTCACGATCGCCGCGATGCGCGGGTTGCTCCTGCAGGAGGTCCTGACGCCGACGGCCCACCCGGAGGACGCGGTCGCCCTGATCCTGCGCATGAGCAAGGGGCCGGCCGTTTCGCGGGCACCTCGGCGAAGCGAAGGAGCTCGCGGTGGCGTCTGATGCCCTCCAAGGACCGGTGTCGGGCGGGCCGGTCCTCGCGCTGCTGGACAAGGCCATCGGCGTGCAGACACCGTTGGTGCGCAAGAACATCGCCCGCGCCCGGCAGCGCAACCCGGAGGCGACCCCGGCGGAGGTCGTGCGCACGCTGGAGCGGATGTACGTCAGCGCGCTGGCGAGCACCGGGGCGGCAGTGGGAGCCACCGCGGCCGCGCCCGCCGTCGGCACCGGGGTCGCGCTGGCGTTGTCGGCGGGGGAGGCTTTCTCTTCGCTGGAGCTGAGCACGCTGTTCGTGCTCTCGGTCGCGGCGGTGCACGGTGTCCAGCTGGACGAGATCGAACGCCGGCGGACGCTGGTCATGGGCATCCTGCTCGGGCAGTCGGGTTCCTCGACCATCGTCGGCAAGGTCGCCGAGCGCACCGGCCGGCACTGGGCGCGCCAGCTCGTCGGCAAGGTGCCCATGACGACGCTGGACCAGATCAACCGGGTACTGGGCAAGAACTTCGTCACCAAGTACGGAACCAAGCAGGGCATCATCGTGCTCGGCCGGGTGACACCGTTCGGCATCGGCGCGGTGGTCGGCGGCGGCGCCAACGCGACTGTCGCCGCCCTGGCGGTCCGCGCCGCACGCCGCGCTTTCGGCCCCGCGCCACAGTCCTGGCCCGGGTCTTGTTTCGGGAGATCGTCGCGGGGGTAATCGGGGGCCACGAATCTGCAGCCTGGGGAGTGATGCTCGTGTACCGGATCAAACCGTCCAAGCCCTCCGCCGTGTTCGGCGCGATCGTCGGCGTCGCGATGATCATTTTCGTACTGGTGCGGTTCCCTTTGGGTGAGCCGTTCGTCTGGCTGTGGCTGGCGGTCGCGGTGGGCGTCGTGGGCTTCAGCCTGTGGGCGGCGTTCGCCAAGCGTGGCGCGGAGAAGGTGGTTGTCGAGGACCGTTCTCCGTTGGGGCGTTGAGGACTCGGCCGATGTAGGCCGGTTACGGCTTTGTGTCGATGAGAGGAGCCCAGGCCGGGTGGCCTGGGCTCCTCCGCATTCCAGGTTTGCCCCGCGCGTGTGTAACAAGCACCGATCCGGTCGCGACGCAGTTCCAGGTATCCGGCGGCCGAAGGTGGAGGCGTGGCGTGAACCTGTGGGAACGGGGCAAAGAAGCCGCAGACATCGAGAAGCAGAGGAAGGCGGACGACCGCGAACTGGGCAACATTGAGATGTACCTGCGTTCGCAGGAGCATCTCGACCGGTGGGCCGAGGCCCTCGGCGCAACGCCCGCGAACGTGAAGCCTGTTCACCGGCGGGCCACTTCTGAACGCTGGAACGCCGGCGCGACGAAGGAACGGATCGAAACGACCTTCACCTGCGAAGGGCGGCAGTTCCTCGCCGAGTACGACGGGCTCTTCCGGGTCAGCCTCGCCGGCTTCGCGGCGAACACCGCCGCCGATATCGGTGAGGCCATCACCAGGATCGAGGAAACGGAACGGCGCGCCGACGCGCGGCGGCAGGAGATGCTCGCGAAGGCCGGCAGGCGCCGGAAGATGCTCCTGTTCGGTGGCGCCGGGCTGGTGATCGCTGTCTCGTTGGTGGTCGTCGTGGTGCTCGTCTACCAGGCACTGACCCGCCTGCCGATCGAGTACGCGTCCGGTGAGAAACCGGATTCACGACCCTGCCGGGCGGACAGCTGCAAGGATGACGGCAATTTCCACTGGTTCCGGGTCGGTTTCAGCACGACGTTCACCACCACCGGCGAAGACGCGTTCCGCAGCAGCCTCGAAACGGGCCCATTCTGTGACCTGAGGCTTCACTGGCAGCTGGCTCTGGACGACGTCGTCTGGCGCAGTGGGGATTTTCGCGGCGCTGCGCAGGCGGTCGACCTGGACGTTCCGCTGCGCGGGGTCCGTGAGGTCACGCTGACCACCTCCGCACCGCCGCTCGCACCGAACTGCTTTCCGGAGCTTTCCTGGCGCGCCAAGGACTGAGGCTCCCGGCGGCCCCGTCCGGATCAGCCCTGCGGCTCGCCCTCGAGCGCGCCGACCTCCTCCGGGGCCTCCGGGGGCGGCATGTGGCGGATGCTGTCGCTGCCCTTGTGGTCGTGGGCGCGGCTGTACCGGGAATCCAGCACCCGGGACAGTTTGTGCGCCGCGCCGGCGTAGGCGTCGTCCACCGTTGTTGCGTGGTGGGTGACCGCGACCGGTTGCTTGCCGCCGGGGCGGGCCTCGATCACGCACTTCTTGTCGTCCGGCTTGCTGCCGCCGTCTTCGCTGAGGTGGACCTCCACCCGGGTCACCCACCCCCCGAATCGGGCCAGGCTGTTCTCCAGGTCGGTGGTCACGTAGGTGGCCAGCCCTTCGCCGCCGTGGATGTTGTGGTCGGTGTTGACCTGGATCTGCACGAGCACCCTCCGAAGCCGGGGACAGTGATGATCTCGGTCAATACCACGATGGCGGCCGGCTCAAACCCGGCGGACCGGCGGCCCACCGGCTTCGGGTGACGCTGTGCGAGCGGTTCACCACCAGAGGGACCAGCCCCCCGGCAGTACGGGGAAGCGGCTTTGCCCGGGCCCGGCCCACCTCGAAGCTGGATTTCCCAGCCCCGGAGCCACCACCGGCTGCGGGGTCGCGAAAGGAGACGCACGTGGTTCGACGTCGATGGCCGCTGGTCGTGGCGGCCTTGCCGGCGCTGGCGATCACCGCGCCCGCCGCGCAGGCCCGGCCCGCCCCGCAACCGGCTCCCCGGGAGCGCCCGCCAGGACGGCTCGATCACCATCGAGCAGAACGACGTCGACGTCGACGCCAAGAGCTTGCTGCGGCTGACGCAGAAGTTCCGCCCCGCTACGAGCAGGTCATGGTGCTGAGCTTCACCATGACCATCGACCAGCCCGACCGGGCCGAGCCCCTCGTCCTGACCCCCAGGGAACCGGCACAGCCGGTCGGCCGGCTCACCCAGTTCCCGCCGAAGGGCGATCTCTACCAGCTGCAGAACCCGGTCGACCTGATCGACCTGGAGAACCCGGACGACACCGTCGCGACGATCCGGAAGTTCCCGGTCAAGATCGGCGGCCTGTGATCCGGCCACCGGCGGCCCCTTGATCCGGGGGGGAAGCGGGAAAACAGCAGCCCAGGCCACGCGGCCTGGGCTTCTGCTCGTTCCGGGGTGGACCGGACAAAACCGCGACAATCGCCGGCAAGTGAGGCCGGCCGGCAACTTTTCCGCCGGGTGGCGCGTAGGTCTTGCGTCGCAGCGTGGGCCGGCGAGGGGAGCTCGGGTGGCGGAAAAAGGACACTGGATCACCAAGAACGGCAACCGGATCTTCATCCGGGACGGTGGCCGGGGCAAGGGCGTGGTGGTCGCCGTCGTGGGGGCGGTGGCCATTGCCGGTGGGGCCGGTGGGGCCGGGGCGTTCGGCGGGGCCGGCGGGGCCGCGACGGAAGTGTTCGCCGGGAACTCCGCCGGGGACGTCGTCGATGCCCTGCCGGGACGCCCGCTGAAGACGCGCCGCGCCGAGGCGCGGAAGTCCGCCGAGCGCGGGAAGGCCGAGGAGGCGTGGCGGAAGCTCAGGTTCAAGGAACTCAAGCGGGCGGTGCGGCGCCTGGAGAAGGAAGGCACCTGCGCCGCGGCCGCCACGGGCAAGGTACGGGACTTCCTGGTCAGGACGCCCTGCACGTCGCTGGATCGGCTGCTGCTGGCCGTCGGGGACGGGCACGGCAACGCCGCGGTGATCTCCGTCGTGCGGGTGGGCTTCCGCTCGAAGAAGCAGGCGAAGGACTTCGAGAAGGTCGAGGCCGTGCAGGGCAGCGGCGACGTGCGGCCGCTGGAGATCGCCGCGGTGCTCGGGGTGGCCGGGGTGCGGATGACCGGGCTGCACTACGAGTCACGTCCGGAGGGCTTCGGCATGGTCGTCGCCGAAGCCGACACCGCGACCGGGCACGTCGATCCCGGCACCCTGGACGCCCTCGCCGAGGTTGCCGCCTACCTGCCGGTCAAGTAGCGGAACTCGCGCAGGGCAACGGTTCCCTCGAGGACGCGCACGCCGATCATCCGGCCGGTGAACCCCGCCGCGACCTCTGTGGACAGGTACCGTCCGCCGAACGTTCCCAGGACGTCGGCCGGGCCGTCGGCCGGCACGACCGACAGCTCCAGCAGGTCCGGCTCCACGACCTCGTGGAACGGGCCCGAAGGGGCCGGCGCGAGCGCGCGGATGCGAAGGGAGGTACGAGAACCCGCCGGGACGGCGGCGACCGTCTGGACCGCCGGGCCGATCGCCAGCGTCGCCGTGACCGTCTCGCCGTCCGCTGTCAGGCCGTACCAATGGCGGTCGTCGATGCGGACCACGAAGGCCGCCGTGCCTTCGGACACGTCGAGGTGGGCCTCCGCCGTCCACTGCTCGTCCGGGGCGCGGGTCAGCAGGAATCCCCTCAGGACCAGGCCGCCGTGCCAACGGGTGCGGGGTGCCGCGCCCGGGGCGACCCACCGCGGGTGCAGCTCGGCCGTGGGGAAGGTGTCTGTGAAACTGTTGTCCGGCAACGGAACCGTGAAGCGGTTTTCGTCGATCACCGGCCAGCCGTCCACCCAGTCCACTCCGGCCAGGAACGTCTCGCGGCCGTTGACGTGGTACTGCGGGGTCTTCCCGCGCGGACGCACCCCCAGGTACACCATCGCCCAGCGGCCGTCGGCGCACTCCACCAGATCGCCGTGGCCGGTGTTCTGGACCGGGTGCGTCGTGCTGCGGTGGGTCAGGATCGGGTTCGACGGCGCCGGCTCGTACGGACCTTCGATCGACCGGGCGCGGGCGATCGTGATCGCGTGGCCGCGTTCGGTGCCGCCTTCGGCGAGCAGCAGGTACCACCAGCCGTCGACGCGGTAGAGGTGCGGGCCTTCGGGGGCCGCCAGGCCCGTGCCGTTCCACAGCAGCCGCGGCTCGGCCAGCATCCGCCCGGTGACCGGGTCGATCGGGACGCTCGTGATGCCCGGTCGCGAGAACGACGCCCACGTCAGGTGGCAGACGCCGTCCTCGTCCCAGCAGAGGTCCGGGTCGATGCCCTCCGTTCCGCGCACGTGGACCGGATCGGACCAGGGGCCTTCCGGGTTCTCCGCCGTCACGATCAGGTGGCCTTCGTGCAGGATGTTCGTGGTCACCAGGTGGAACCGGCCGTCGTGGTGGCGGAGCGTCGGGGCGTAGATGCCCGTGTTCGCCGCTCCGGCCGACGGCGGGAGCTGGCCCGGGCGGGTCAGGGCGTGGCCGAGGAGCTCCCAGGACACCAGGTCCGTGCTGCGGCGGATCGGGACGCCCGGGACGTACTCGAAGCTGGAATTCGCCAGGTAGTACGCGTCGCCGACGCGGCAGATCGACGGGTCGGGGTGGAATCCCGGGACGATCGGGCGCGTCATGGTCTCTCTTTCCCGGGGGTCCGCCGCGAGGATGGCGCGGCGGGCCCCCGTGTGGGTCAGGCGGTGCAGGTCTTGTTGCGGTTGATGCAGTTGACAAGCTGGTTCATGATGCTCTGCGACATCACGTTCGCGAAATCGTCGTGGTCGGACAGCGGGTTGTGCTTTTCGGACGGGAACGAGTCCACTTTGTACTGCTTCTTCACCTGGATGTCGTGCGGGATGTCGTAGACCAGGGTGGTCCGCAGCTGCGGCACCGCCTTGAACCCCGCCGCGCAGCGCCCGGCCTTGTCCGGGAACACGATGTGCGTGCGGTGGTTGGCGCTGTCGGTGTTCTTGCCGTCCCAGCAGCTCGGGAAGTCGTGGATCCGCTCCACCTTGCTGCCTTCGGGGCAGATCGGGTACTTGTCGGTCAGCCGGTTCTCGAAGCCGGTGCAGGTCCACGCGGCCCGCGTGTTCTTCGTGCCGTTGATGGACGGCTTTGCGTCGCCGCTGAGCGCGCGCAGGAACTTCGGCATCGCGACGACCTGGCCCGCCGGGCTGCCGCGGAAGGTGATGCCCACCTTCGCCGGACGCTGGATCCGGCCATCGTTGTCGGGCAGCTCGTTGTTCCCGTCCGGGCCGGGCAGCGGCGGGGCCGTCGTCGCGCCGCCGTTGTTGCCGGCCGCCTGGCCGAGGCTGCAGGGCGCGAGCGCGTCGAGGCCCTGGGGGCGGGCGGCGGTGCGGCCGATGGCGATGGCCATCCGGTCGATGGTGGCGACGCGCTTGTCCTTGAGCGGGCCGAGGATGGCGTTCTGGACGAAGTTGGCGCCGCCCTGGCCCTGCGTGGTGACCAGCCGCTGGTTCGCCTCCTGGAGCTGCGTGTTCAGCAGCTGCAGGTTGCGGTCCACTTCGGCCTTGGCCGACGCCGGGACGGCGGGGAGCTTGCTCGCGACGTCCGGGCAGGTGATCTGCTGCGCCGCGCCGCCGGGCGCACCGCCGCCGTTGCTCGCCGGGTTGCCGCCGGTGCCGGCCTGCTCCCGCAGCGTGCAGGGCGCGAGTGCGTCGAGGCCCTGGGGGCGGGCGGCGGTGCGGCCGATGGCGATGGCCATCCGGTCGATGGTGGCGACGCGCTTGTCCTCAAGCGGGCCGAGGATGGCGTTCCGGACGAAGTCGGGGCCGCCCTGGCCGCGGGTGGAGACCAGCCGCTTGTCGGCCTCGTCGATCTGCGTGTCGAGCAGGTCGAGGTTGCGGTTGACCTCGGCCATCGCCGAGTCGGGGACGTCGGGCAGCTTGCTCGCGACGTCCGGGCAGGTGATCACCGGGGCGGCGCCGTCCTGGGCGGCCTGGTCGCGGTCGCCGTCCGGGGACTTCGCCGGCGGGTTCTTCTCGTCGTCACCGGTGTCGATGCGCACGACCGGCCAGAAGTAGGCCGACTTGTCCCCGTTCCGGCACGTGGTGCCGGCCGCCTCCAGGCTCTTGTTGTTCGAGTCCGCATTGGACGAAAGGTTGCCGACGTAGTCGTGCAGGTGCTGGGCGCCGTTGCGGACCCCGGGCTGGGCGACGAAGTTGTCCGGGTTGAAGTGCTGGTTCTCGTTGCGGCCGCAGTCCACGGTGAAGGTGCCGGTGGACGCGCCGCGGGCGTTCGCCGGGGCGGTGTTGTCCGGGGCGACCTTGAGGATGTCGACGTAGAGCGCGGGATCGGCCTCGTCCGCGCTGGCCTGGCCGGGTTCGCCGAAGGTCGTCGCCACCGCGATGCCGCCGCCGGCCACGGCGAGCGCGAGGGCAGCGGTCGCGATCTTGGTTCGTCGGGAGATGCGGTGCTTTCCCGTGTTTCCGGGCATGGGTCACTCCGTGGGGGGGTTCAGGGACGGGAGAATCCAGGGATTCCACTGGCCCGACACCAGTGGCACGGTTCTCTGTTAGCGATAACAATGCCCGCCCTGTGAACGGTTGACCGATTCTTTCGGGGGATCAAAGCGGGGCGGGCACGGCGTTATCGTGACCCGTGCGCGCCCCGTTGTCCAGAGCTTTGTCCCGTGAGGAAAGAGTTCGGAAATGTGCTGAACCGTGGTG
Organism: Amycolatopsis sp. CA-128772; assembly: GCF_002904295.1. GTDB lineage: Bacteria > Actinomycetota > Actinomycetes > Mycobacteriales > Pseudonocardiaceae > Amycolatopsis. Next base: position 53,991 of record NZ_PPHG01000009.1, on the reverse strand, counting down.
AACCCGCAGCCGTGTACCCGGGTGAAGCGTGGAGTGCGGGATCAGCTGTCCAGCGGGGTCAGGCGCGGCGTTTCGCCCGGTCCGGCGGGGAAGTAGGCGAGGAACGTGACGCCGTCCTCGCCGGCGTCGAACCGGGCGATGCGCGTCGATCCGGGTTCGTGGAAGACGTCGCCGGGGGTCAGCACCGACTCGGGTTCGCCTTCGATCCGGTAGACCGCGGAGCCCGTTTCGATGCTGCCGAAAACGGGTCCGTTGTGGACGTGCAGCCCGGGGCTGTGGTGCGGGGCGATGGTGATGCGGCGGACTTCGAAATGGTCGAAAACGCGGGGCTCCGGCAGCGTCTGCTCCAGCACCAGCGTGCGGGTGACGGCCGGGACGGCGGTGGCCTCCGCCTCGCCAACCGGATCGCCGAGCTCGGTCGGGGTGCCGTCGGCGGGGAGCTCCTCGATCGCGAGGTGGGTCATCGACGTGGTGTCGGTGGCGCCGTGCCAATGCCACTCGCCGGCGGCGACGCGGACGGTGTCGCCCGGCCTGATCAGCTGCGCCGGCCCGCCGCGGCGCTGGACGTAGCCGGTGCCCTCGGTGACGACGAGCACCTGGCCGAGCGGGTGCCGGTGCCAGCGGGTGCGCGCGCCGGGCGCGAACTGCACGCGGTCGACGCGGGTGCGGGAAGCGCCTTCCGGGACGGCGAGCGAGGTGACCCACGCGCTGCCGGTGACCGCGTCGGCCGGGGCCGGGGTGCTGGTGGACGGAACGTGGCGGACGTGCATCGGGGTCCTCCCGGGAAGTCAATGGGCGGCGAGCAGCGCGAGCACGCCGGAAACGGCCTGGTCGAAGGGTTCGGTGCGGCCGGCCGCGCGAGCCAGCACGTAACCGCCCTGCAGGACGGCGACGATCGTGGCGGCCAGCGCGGCGGTGTCCAGCGTGGCGGGCAGCTCGCCGGCGGCGCGGCCTTCGTCGAGCACCTCGGCCAGCCGGGTGCGCATGCCGGTGAGCGTTTCGTCCACCGGCGCGCGCAGCACCGGGTCGCCGACGATGTCGGGATCCTGCGTGAGCCGGCCGATGGGGCAGCCCTTGAGCACCTCGCGTTCGCGCCGCAGGTAGGCGGTGACGCGCTCGACCGCGGTGCCGGGCCGGCCGAGCTGCTCGTCGGCGGCGGCCAGCAGATCCTCGGCGCTGCGTCGCACGGCGGCCAGCGCGAGCTCCTTCTTGCCGGCGAAGTGGTGGTACATGCTGCCCTGGCCGGCGCCCGCCCGCTGCTGGATGGCCTTCGGGCTGGTGCCGACGTAACCGCGTTCCCAGAGCAGGTCGCGGGCGCTGTCGATGAGCTGGTCCCGGGTCCCCATGGGTCCGGACTGTACATACTAGTAGGTACAGAAACAAGTGACTCGCGCCATGTCACAGCCGTGCGCCCTTCGGTGTCTTGAGGCCGAACGGAAGGAGACACCATGGACCTCGCCCGGTGGATCGCCGCGGGCCTGATCCTGCCCGCGGCGACCGGGATCGCGCCGGTGCTGGTGCCGGTGACCGCCGTGTGCTGGGTGCTGCTGATGGCCGGTGCGATGATCACCCACGTCCGGCACGGCAGCGCCGAGTTCGCGGCGGTGAACCTGGGGTACCTCGCCGTGGCGGCGTTCGTCGCCTGGGGCGGTTTCACCGCGTGATCGAAGGAGACGTCATGACCGACCCGGCGACCGGCGTCTTCGTCGCCCACCGGAACCTGCTCTTCACCGTCGCCTACGAAATGCTGGGCTCGGCGGCCGACGCCGAAGACGTCCTCCAGGAAACGTGGCTGCGCTGGGTCGAGGTCGACGCGCACCAGGTCCGCGACGAGCGCGCCTACCTGGTCCGGATCACGACCCGGCTGTCGCTGAACCGGCTGCGCACGATGAAGCGCCGCAAGGAGGCCTACGTCGGCCCGTGGCTGCCCGAGCCGTTGCTCACCACCCCGGACGTCGCCGAAAACGTCGAACTCGCGGAAAGCGTGTCGATGGCGCTGATGCTCGTCCTCGAAACGCTGGCGCCCACCGAACGCGCGGTGTTCGTGCTGCGCGAGGTGTTCGAGTTCGGCTACGGCGAAATCGCCGAGGCGGTCGGGAAAACCCCGGCCGCGGTCCGGCAGATCGCGCACCGGGCACGCCGGCACGTCGACGCGCGCCGCCCTCGCGAGACGGTGTCGGCCCGGGAGACGCGGGCGGTGCTGGAGTCGTTCCAGCGCGCGTTGGAGGGCCAGGACCTGCAGGGACTGCTGGACTTGCTGGCCCCGGACGTGGTCCTGATGAGTGACGGCGGCGGCGTCAAGCAGGCGGCCCTGCGCCCGGTCGACGGGGCGGCGAAGGTGGGCCGCTTCATCGTCGGCGGCATCGGCAAGGCGGAGATCGAGCTGACGACCGCGGTGGTGACGGTGAACGGGAACCCGGCGCTGGCGCTGCACGTGGACGGCTCGTTCGACGGGATCATGGCGGTCCGCGTCGAGGGGGGCCGGATCACCGGGCTCTACTACGTGCGCAACCCGGAGAAGCTGACCCGGGTGGCGTCGGAGACGCCGTTGACCCTGCGCTGAGGCCGGCGGTGTGCTTCCCCGCACGCCGCCGGGTCCGCCTCACCCCAGCCGCTCGTGCCACTCCTCGAAGGCGGCGACGAGGTCCGCCGGTCCGCCGGTGTCCCGCAACCGCCGGATCTCGGCCTCGATGTAGTGGCGGTACAGCGGAACCAGGCCCGCCGCCAGCTCCGGCTCCACCTCGGCCGCGTCCAGCGGGTGGCCGCCGCGCACCCGGGCGCCCAGCCGGACCAGGGACTTCGCCGGTGCCTCCGTGCGGTCCAGGTACCACGCCAGGGACTCGTCGTTGGTCGCCGCGCGGCCCGAGGCCGTCGTTCCCGAGTACAGGAAGCGGACCGGGAAGAACACCGCCTTCGTGAACCACACCTTGTCCGCCAGGAGACGGCGTGGGTGCCGGAACTCCGCCGTCACCTCGTCGGTCGCCAGGATCGCGATGGCGAACTTCGCGCTCTCCAGCAACAACTGCGCGGGCTCCGGGCGGGCCACCTCCGGCGTGACGTCGTCGCCGAGGAGGACACGGCCGTGGTCCGCCAGCTGCAGGCGGTCCAGGGCCGGGAAGCGGCCGTCGTCCTCGCCCGCGCGCAACGCCGGGAGGGAGGCCCAGAACACCGAAAGCTTGCGGTGCAACGGGCTTCGGCCCTGCAGGGCCTCCGTCGTGGCCGAGACCGCCGCGTGGTCGCCGTCCCGGACGTCGGTGAGGATTATCGCCAGGTCGATGTCGCTCACCGCGGGGGAGTAGCCGCCGTACGACAGGCTGCCCAGCAGGTACGCGCCGATCAGGCGGTCCCCGAACGTCTCCTGGTACGCGCGGGCGGCCTCGGCCGCGATGGAGCGGGCCCCGGTGGCCGGGTCGGTCGTCGTCATGCCGCCACGGTATCGCGGCGGGCGCACTCCGCGATGCGGTCGGACACCACGCCGATCACCTGCCACGCCCGGTCCAGCACGTCGATCACCGCGTCCACGGTCCAGTCGCTGCGCCGCCGCAGGATGTCGTAGCCCATCTCGAGGTGCTCGACGTCGGCTTCGTCGTGCAGCTCGAAGTACTCGTCGTCCGGGAACGCGCGGGTGCCCGCCTGGCTGAACACCAGGCTGCCGGCTTCCAGCGCCAGGTGCGCCAGTGCGGCCCGCTGCACGCCCGGCAGGATCGCGAACTGGTCGACGAACCAGGACGCGCCCATCTCTATCACCGGGTCCCAGACCAGCTCGGGGTCGTCCGCGCGGCTGCGGGCCAGTATCCGGTCGTGGCCGACCTCTTCCTGCTGGTGCTCACACGCGAGCGCGCGCAGTTCCGGGTCGCTCTCGAAGGTGACGCGGGCGCTGATCATCCGCTGGAACGCGTTCGACCACGGCTGCAGGTACGTGAGCACGGCCTTCTTCGTCTCGGCGGTCGTGGTTTCGTCGGTCAGCAGCCGGATCAGGTCCGACGACTCGTACTCCCGTTGCCGCTGCTCGTTGTGGCGGGCCACGCGCTCGACGTCCTGGGTCACGCTCTGCTCCTCACGGTGGTGCTGCACGGAGATCATCTTTTCGCGGCCGCTAAGCAAGATCAACGGGCGAAAGCGGGGACGGCGGGGGCCGGTCGTAGACGGGGAGCCGGAAGTAGGTGGTCACGTCGCCGTGGCGGGCCGCCGCGCGGAAGCTCACCAGTTCCAGGACGCCCCTGCTGTCCGCCAGCGGCCCGGGGGTCAGCGCGGCGGCGAGGGCGCGGAACCGGCCGGGATCCACGCCCTGGTCGTGCAGCAGCGCGGCGGTGCGCTCCACGGCTTCCCGGTCGTCCGGCGCGAGGTCGGGCAGCCGCAGGTACGTCGTGGACTCCGCGGCGCGGTCCACACCGGACCGGAACGCCAGGCAGCTCAACGCCGCCTCGCCGGCGTCGGTGCGGTCGCCGGCGAGCGTCCGGTACGCGGCCCGCGCCCGGCGCGCGTCGTGGTGGACCGCCGCCGAAGCGACCCGCTCGACCTGGGCGAGGTCGGCGCCGTGGTTGCGGTAGTAGATCTTGACCCGGGCGTGCGCCTCGTCGGCCAGGTCGACCGCGAAGAACTCGATCTCGCGGTCGCCTTCGACAGTTTCGACGTGGCGGCGGGCGTCGTCCCAGGCGGCGGCCATGCCGAGCCGTCCCATCGCTTCCGCCACCGCGGCTTCGCGCTGCGCGTGCGGCCACGAGTACAGCCCGAAGTAGGTCTTGTGGACGATCCCCGAGGGCGGGCGCCAGGCGAGCGAATGCCACAGCGGCGCCGGCGACGGCCGGCCCGCGCGCGGGGTGAACGTCTCCCGGACGTGCTCGAAGCGGCGGGCCCGGAAAACGCCCTCACCAGGCCAGACGATCTCGTGGCCGAGGCTGTCGAACAGCACGCGCAGCTCCGGCTGCGCACCGGACCAGTTCACCGACATCTCGGCCGGGAAGCCGTCGTCCGCCACATAGGACGGCTGGGCGGGGGCCGCGCCGATCCGTTCGTGCGCCCACGGCGGCAGCAGGCCGCGCAGCATCCGGGTCGTCCGGACGGACTGCTCGAGCGGGATGTCGAGTGCCTCGCACGCGGCCGACCACAGTCCACCCAGGAAGTCACCGAAGAGACGGCCCTGTGCCGGATAGTTTTCCCTTATATATTCAGGAAACTCCGGCGCGCGACTCGTCACGAGCGGATGCTATCAGTTTGATGCTTGCTCAACTAAAAGGCTGCACCCGGGTGGTCCAACCAATTGGGCCATGTGGGTACGCCGGTGCCCGCCGCGGCCACGTAGGGCCACAACGGACGCCGGCGGTGTCCAGACGAGACAAAAGCGGACAACGCGCAGGTCTCAGACCCGGGCGGGCACAACCGTCATCGCGTGCTTGACCAACCGGATCAGCGCGAGCTTGCTGGAGTCGCGGTCGCGTGCGTCACACATGACGATCGGCACACGGTCCGGGACGACCAGCGCCTCGCGGATCTCGTCGGCGGTGTACCGCGGCGCGTTGTCGAAGCAGTTCACCGCGACGACGAACGGGATCTTCCGGCGTTCGAAGAAGTCGATCGCGGCGAAGCTGGTCTCCAGCCGCCGGGTGTCGACCAGCACGACCGTCCCGATCGCGCCGCGCGCCAGGTCGTCCCACATGAACCAGAAACGCGCCTGGCCCGGGGTCCCGAACAGGTACAGCACGTGCCGCGGCGAGATGGTGATCCGGCCGAAGTCCAGCGCGACCGTCGTCGTCGTCTTCCGCTCGACGCCGGACAGGTCGTCCACACCGGCACTCGCCTCGGTGAGCACCTCTTCGGTGGTCAGCGGCGGGATCTCGCTGACCGAACCGACCATCGTGGTCTTCCCGGCGCCGAACCCGCCCGCGACGATGATCTTGACCGGGGTGGGGACCATGTCCGCCCCCGTGCCGTCAGTACTTGATGAGGCCATCGAGAACCGCCTGGAGAGTTTCGAGGTCCGGCGACTGCGCCGGGTTATGGGTGGGCGAGCGCGTGATGACGAGGCCGCGTTCGATCAGGTCGCCGACGAGCACCCGCACGACCCCCAGCGGGATCTTCACGTAGACGGCGATCTCGGCGACGGACACCGGGTGGCGGCACAGCTGCACGATCGCCACGTGCTCCGGGCCCAGCCCGGCCGGCTCCTGCTCCGACCGCAGGGTCATCACCTGCGTGGACAGATCGAGCCGCGCGGTGCCGGCCGGCGTCCGGCCGCTCGTGATCGTGTACGGCCGGACCAGCGGTCCGGCGGCCTCGTCGTACCAGCCGTCGTCGGAGCTCATGTGGCCTCCCGGAGGACCGACGCCGCTTCGCGCGGCGCCGATGCCATGTAGTCGCCGACCCGCTTGACCAGCCGGCTCATTTCGTAGGCGATCATTTCCACGTCGACGTTGTCCGCGGCCAGCACGGCGAGGCACGCGCCCTGCCCGGCGGCGGAGACGAACAGGTAGCCGCGCTCCATTTCGATCATGTTCTGCAGCACCGGTCCGCGGTTGAACTGCTTGCTCACCCCCTTGGCCAGGCTCTGCAGGCTGGAGGCGATCGCCGACAGCTGGTCCGAGTCGTCCTTGCTCATCCCGGCCGACTTGCCGATCAGCAGCCCGTCGGCGGACAGCACGATGGCGTTCTGCGCGCCGACCACGCGGTTCACCATGTCATCGAGCAACCAGTTGAGATCGGGTTTGGGGTTCCCGTACTCGTTCATTCGACGTCAGACCCTGACTTTCGGTGTGTGGACTTTCCTGTGTGCGGTCGTCGCGGACTAGGAGTCGAGGCCGCCGCGCCCGCGGCGGGTGCCCTTGTGGAACGCCGCGAGGGTGCGTGCCGTGCCTTCCCCCGGCGCCACGACGTCGTCTTCGCTGTCGTCGGGTTCGTTCTCGAGCTGGGCGACGAGGTTCTGCTGGGGCTCCCGCCGGGGCAGCCGCGGCCGGTCGTCGGTCGGCCGCACCGCGGGCTCCGGCTCGGCCACGGCCACCGGCTCCGGCACCGCCGCCGGGACGGACGGCAGGTCGTCGGGCGAGGGGAGCGCGCGCGCCGGGTACGGCCTCGGCTTGGTGTCTCGCTTCATCGGGATCTGGCCGCTGAACGAGCTGGGCGTGTCCATCGTGCGGAGCGAGCTTTCTGCCGCCTGCTTGGCCGGGGCGCCCACCGGGGCGAGGACCGCGGTGTCCTCCGCCGGGGTGGCGGCGGGGGCGCCGTCGTGGTCGGCGTTCTGGCCGGCCAGGTGCTGGGTGGGGATGAGGACGGTGGCGCGGAGGCCGCCGTAGCGGGACGGGTCGAAGGTGACGGTGATGCCGAGCCGGGCCGCCAGCCGCGCGACCACGAACAGGCCGAGGCTGGAGTCGGCCCGCAGCGCCATCGCGTCGAACTCGGGCGCCTCGGCCATCATGGAGTTCGCCCACTCGCGGACGCCGTCCTTCATGCCGAGCCCTTGGTCCGAGACGTCGACGACGACCCCGCGCGCGACCATCCGGCTGGTCACCTCGACCGGCGAGCCGGGCGGCGAGAACGACGTCGCGTTGTCGACCAGCTCGGCGACGAGGTGGATCGTGTCGGCGACCGCGGCGCCGACGATCGCGACGTCGGCCACCTGCTCGACCTGGACCCGCGCGTACTGCTCGGTTTCCGAGACGGCCGCGCGCAGGACCTCCATCAGCGCGACCGGCTTGCGCCAGCGGCGCCCCGGCTGCTTGCCGCCGAGGATGATCAGGTTCTCGGTGGTGCGGCGGGCGCGGGCGGCGAGGTGGTCGAGCTGGAACAGCGACGCCAGCTGCGTCGAGTCGTCCTCGCGGGCTTCCATCTCGTCGAGGATCTGCAGCTGCTGGTGGACGAGGACCTGGTTGCGGTGCGCGATGCCGAGGAACACGTTGTGCACACCGCTGCGGGCCTTCGCCTCGCTGGCCGCGGCATTGACGGCGGTCAGCTGGGCGACGTTGAACGCCTCGGCCACCTGGCCGATCTCGTCGCGGCCGTGGTCGAGCTGCGGCAGTTCTTCCTTGAGGTCGACGGGTTCGCCGCTCTTGAGCCGCTCCACGATGTTCGGCAGCCGGTTGCGGGCGAGGTCGAGCGAGTCGTTGCGCAGCCGCGCGAGCCGCGTCATCAGGGCGCGGTCGACGAGCGAACGGGACACGCGCACCGCGACGATGATCGCGGCCAGCGACGCCAGCAGGGCGACGATGCTGCCGATGATCACGTTGCGCAGCTGCGCGTCCCCGGCGTCGATCGCGGCGGCCGAGACCTTGTCCGCCTGGGTGATCGCGAGGTCGTTGAGGCCCTGGGCGACCTGGGTCGTCGCGTTCTCCCAGTCCGTTTCGGACACCGGCACGGAGTTCTGCTCGCCGGTCGACCACGGGCCGTGCTTCACGATCGCCTGTTCGGCGGTCGCCAGCTGCCGCCACGCCGTGCTGGTGGTCAGCGCCTGGTACTTCTGCCGGACGCCGGGGTCGAGGAACGGCGCGATCTGCGCCAGCTGCGTGCGGTAGAGCCCGGACAGCTGGGCGAACTGCGCGAAGTCGTCGGGCGCGAACGTCCCGGCGGCGAAGGCGGTCGAAGCCAGCGACGTCTCCCGCGACATCATGTCGCCGGCGCGGAACACCGACGTCGCCGTGATGCCACCGGTCGCGGCTTCGGCGTCGGGCACCACGCGGGCCTGGGTGTCGAAGAGGTTGGACGCGGTGTCCATCACGCCGTTGTAGTAGGAGTTGACCTGCGCGCGGTCGATGCTGCGGAAGCTGATCTGCGAGCGCAGCACGGGCAGCTGGTCGAACTGCGACTTCAGCGCGTTCACCTTGGACGCGATCTCGTCCGGCGCGTTGGAGATCGTCGCGGCGAAGGCGTCCTTCAGCGCGGAGAGCTTTTCGTCGGTGGCTTTCTGCTGCTGCTGGAGCCGCGCCGGGCCGAGGCCCGGGTCGTCCAGGTACTGCAGCGCGGTCTGGCGTTCCTTCTGGAACTCGGCCAGCGCGGTGGCGGCGGGGATCGACACCTCACGCACGGAGGCGGCGACCAGCCGGACGTAAACGCCGTTGAAGAGGAAGTAGGACGAGACCGCGATCCACAGCACCAGCAGCGTCACGCTGGGAATGAGAACGGTCCTGGTCAGCCTTTTGCGGATCGACTTGTCGTACGGCTTGTCCGACTCGTCCCGGGGGTCTTTGTTCAGCACGGCGGTTCACGAACTCCTGAGTGACGGTCGGCGAGGAATGGGGACCCGGACGAGGAAGCGGACACGACGATGGGTCACAGCGGCCGCCGTCACCCGTCTTCGCCTCACCCTCCGTGTTGCCGCGGAATCGATCAGGGTCCGTTTTTTACCATGAACCCCTGGGAGGTGGTCGGCTCGACCCGCCTTCCGGACAGGCGTCCGGCTGGCGGCGAACGGCGTTTACTGTCTGCTCCGGGATGATTACCGGCATTTCCTCAGGTACTGGCGCCGCGGGTGAATTCGGGATGCCGAGCGTTGGGCCGAACGGGTGAAAGTCAATTCGGCCGGTTCGGCGTGCCCGCGTGTCCGGAGTGCGGGAAGAAAGGGCAACGGCGGTGCCCCGGTGTCGGTACCGAGCCTGGGATGGCGTCTTGGTGTCCCTTTACATCGACCGGACGATTGTCAAACTCGCTGTACGTCCCCTATCGTCTTGTCAACTCAGCCGCCAAGGAGGGTGTGATGAGCGAAGTGACCGGGACCGTGCCCGCCGGCTCCACCGAACGGTGGCGCGACCGCAAGCGGTACCTCTGGCTGATCGGCCTGGTCGTCCCCTCGCTGGCGTTCCTCGCCATCGGGCTGCACGCCGCCACCGGGTGGGGCGGCTGGTTCTGGATCGGGCCGGTCGTGATCCTCGTCGTCGTGCCCCTCATCGACCTGGTCGCCGGGCTGGACCGCAGCAACCCGCCCGACGACGTCATCGCACGGCTGGAGAACGACCGGTACTACCGCTGGATCACCTTCGCCTTCCTGCCCGTCCAGTACCTCGGCTTCGCCGCCGCGTTCTGGCTGATCGCGCGCGGGGAGCTCGACGTGGTGGACAAGGTCGGGCTGGCCGTGTCGATCGGGTGCGTCGGCGGGATCGGCATCAACACCGCGCACGAACTGGGGCACAAGAAGGAAAGCCACGAGCGCTGGCTGTCCAAGATCGCGCTGGCGCAGAGCTGCTACGGCCACTTCTACATCGAGCACAACCGCGGCCACCACGTCCGCGTGGCGACCCCGGAGGACCCGGCGAGCAGCCGCTTCGGCGAAAGCTTCTACCGCTTCTGGCCGCGGACCGTCTTCGGCTCGCTGAAGTCGGCGTGGCGGCTGGAGCGCAAGCGCTACGCCCGGCGTGACCGCCACCCCTACCGGCTCGGCAACGACGTGCTCAACGCCTGGCTGATGTCCGCGGTGCTGTGGGCGGCGATGACCGTCTGGCTCGGCGCCGGTGTCCTGCCCTACCTGGTGATCCAGGCCGTCGTCGGGTTTTCGCTGCTGGAAGTCGTCAACTACATGGAGCACTACGGCATGCGGCGGCAGCGGGTCGGCGCGCCCGGGCGGCGGCGCTACGAGCGCGTGGACCCGAGCCACAGCTGGAACTCCAACAACATCGCCACCAACGTCCTGCTCTACCACCTGCAGCGGCACAGCGACCACCACGCCAACCCGACGCGCCGCTACCAGACGCTGCGCGACTTCGCCGAGTCGCCGGTGCTGCCCACCGGGTACGCCGGGATGATCGTGCTCGCGCTCGTCCCGCCGCTGTGGCGCCGGGTGATGGACCCGCGGGTGCTCGCGCACTACGACGGCGACATTTCGCGCGCCAACATCCAGCCCGGCAAGTGCGCCAAGGTCCTCGCTCGCTACGGAACCCGTGTCACGGCCGAGGCCGGCGAGGTCGCCGACACCCGCGGCGACGCCACCGAAGGCGGCATGTGCCCCGGCTGCGGGTACGTCTACGACGAACAGCGCGGCGACCCGCGCGAGGGTTTCCCGGCCGGTACGCCGTGGGCGGCGATCCCGGACTCCTGGTGCTGCCCCGACTGCGGCGTGCGCGAGAAGATCGACTTCGCCGCACCGGGCCGGGTGGGCTCGGCCGGGAGCGCCACCACCTAGAATGCCGATCATGAGCGGGGCACTTCCGGCGCCGCCCGAGGGCGGCCAGCACCGGCGGCCGATCATCGCCGCGGCGATCGAGCTGACGGCGAAGTCGGGGTGGCCGGCGGTCACGATGGCCCGGCTGGCGGAGCTGGTGGGCGTCAGCCGCCAGACCGTCTACAACGAGATCGGTTCCAAGACCGCGCTGGCCGAGGCGATGGTCGCACACGAACTCGACCGGTTCCTCGCGGCCGTCGGCGCGGCCTTCGACCGCCACCCGGACGACCTGGTCGAGGCCATCCACGACGCCGTCCGCGCGGTCCTCGAGCTCGCCGACGACAACACGCTCCTGCGCGCGATCGCCTCCGCGACCCACGGCGCCGCCCCCGAGCTCCTCCCGCTGCTGACCACCGACGCGGGCGCGCTGCTCACGCAGGCGAAGGTGATGCTGGCGCACCGCGTGGCGGCCTACCGCCCCCCGCTGGACGACGACCGGGTCACGGTGGTGATCGACCTGGTCGTCCGCGCGGTCCTCAGCCACGTCATGCGGCCGTCCGACACACCGGCCCGCACCGCGGACGCCCTGGCGTGGGTCGTGGCGCGCGTGCTCGGGGTGCCGGCGAACCCGCCGCTGCGGCACACCTAGCCGCAGTGTTCAGCGACGGCGGCCGAAGGTGCGAAGACGTTCATGGTCGCGGCGACGACCGCCGGGCGTTACGCCTGGCGCAGCCCGTGCCGGTCGAGCCACGCCGCGATCTCCGCGGCGATCTCTTTGGGCCGGTCCTCCTGGGCGTGGTGCCCGGCCTCCCCACAGGCGACCACGTCCAGCGCGGCCACGTGCTCGGTGCACCACCGCGTCATCTTCTCGCCGATGAGCAGCGTCGGTGAGCCTTCGAACGTCATGAGCAGCTTGGGCGTGCCGTCGCTCGCCGCCAGCCACTCGTCGTAGGTCTCGATGCGCTCGACCAGCTCCGCCGGGTCGCCGCCGAGGGGCAGCTGGCGGGCCCAGGCGAGGACCGGGCGGCGGCTCTCGGGGGTCGGGAACGGGGCGAGGTAGGCGGCCAGGTCGTCCTCGCCGACCGGCGTGCGCACGCCGCCGGTGAACGCCTGGCGGATGAACAGGTCCTGCGTCAGCACCATTTCCTCGCCGACGCCCGGGGTGCGGATGCTGCGCGAGCGCTCGGCCGCCTGCGGCGTCAGGTCGTCCCAGGCCATCGGCTTGACGATGGTTTCGAAGAACGCGACCCCGCGGATCCGGTCCGGATGCCGGGCGGCCCAGTCGAACGCGAGCGCACCACCCCAGTCGTGCCCGACCAGGACTACGTCGTCGAGACCGAGCGCGTCGAACCACGTGTCGAGGTGGCGGGCGTGGTCGGCGAACGAGTACGGGATGTCCGGCTTGGGCGAGCGGCCCATGCCGATCAGGTCGGGGGCGAGCAGCCGGCCGCCGCCGACGTGCGGGAGGACGTGGCGCCAGCCGTGCGAGGAGCCGGGATTGCCGTGCAGGAAGACGATCGGGGTGCCGGTGCCGGTTTCTTCGTGGTGCAGCATGCGGAGTCCCTTCAGGAATCCAGCGGGGTGTCGAGGAGGACCGTGAGCTCGCGCGCCAGCGCCGCGGTGCGCTCGCCGGCCCGGCCGCCGAGGGGTTCGAGGAGCCGGTCGAGCAGCGCGGCCACGGTGGCGATCGCCGGCTCGGTCACCTCGCGCCCGCGGGCGGTGAGGCGCAGCCGGACGGTCCGGGTGTCGGCGGGGTCACGGGTGCGCTCGACGAGACCGCCGGCGTCGAGCGTGCGCGCGAGCTTGGAGACGTAGAGCGCTTCCAGCCCGGTGTGCTCGGCCAGTTCGCGCTGGCTCGGCCGCTCGCCGGCGCGCTCCAGGCCGAAGAGCGAGGACAGGAAGACGTACTGCGCGTGCGTCAGCCCGGCGGGGGCGAGGGCGCGGTCCACCGCCACCCGCCACTTCGTGGAGAGGCGCCAGACGAGGTGTCCCGGAGTGCTCACGGCAGTTACTGTACATGGCTACTAAGTACATGGCTACTGAATCCGCGGGTGGTCAGCCGGCCAGCTCGCGGATGCGGTCCATGGCCCGCCGCACTTCGGCGAACCCGGTGGTGAGCGGGCTCAGCCCGATCCGGATGCCGTCGGGACGGCGGAAGTCGATGAGCACGCCGTTCTCGATGAGGACCCGCGAAAGCCGTTCGGCGTCCGGGTGCCGGAGGGTGACGTGACCGCCGCGGCGGTCGTCGTCGCGCGGCGAGGCGACGGTGAAGCCGAGCGGGACGAGCCACGCGTCGGCGAGGGCGAGCACCCACCGGCCCAGCGCCACGGCCTTGGCCCGCACGCGGTCGATCCCCGCTTCCGCCAGCAGCGCCACGCCCTCCTGGACGCCCACCATGCCGAGCACCGGCGGAGTGCCGGACAGCGCCCGCCGGATCCCGGGCGCGGGCACGTACTGCGCGGCCATGCCGAAGGTGTCGGCCGCGCCCATCCAGCCGGTGATGGGCTGGCCGAACGCCTCGTGGTGGCGCGCGTTGACGTAGAGGAACGCGGGCGCGCCGGGCCCGGCGTTGAGGAACTTGTAGGTGCAGCCGACGGCGAAGTCGGCCTCGGCGGCGTCCAGCTCGACCGGGATCGAGCCGACGCTGTGGCAGAGGTCCCAGACCACGAGGCCGCCGCGCTCGTGCACCAGCCGCGTCACGGCGGCCAGGTCGGTGATCGCCGCCGTCCGGTAGTCCACGTGGGACAGCACGACCGCCGCGGTCCGCGGCCCGGTGACCGCGGCGACGTCGGCGTCGCCTTCGATCCACCGGACGGTGAGGCCGAGTTCGGCGGCGACGCTCTCGACCAGGAACCGGTCGGTGGGAAAGTTCGCGGTGTCGGTGACGAGCTCGTCGCGGCCGGGCCGCAGCGCGACAGCCGACCGGAGCGTCTTGTAGAGGCACACCGACGTCGAGTCGGCGACGATCGTCTGGCCGGGCGCGGCCCCGAGCGCGACGCGGCCGAGCTCGTCGCCGATCTCTTCAGGCAGCGTGAGCCAGCGCTCTTCCCACGACCGGATCAGCCGGCCGCCCCACTCGTGCGCGACGAGTTCCTGCAGCCGGTCGGCGGTGGCGCGCAGGGGACGGCCCAGGGAGTTCCCGTCCAGGTAGGCCACGACGCCGGGGTCGCTGATCGGCACGAACCGCTCGCGGAACGCGGCGAGTTCGTCTTCGGCGTCGAGGCGCTCGGCTTCCCCGGGCGAGATGTCGGCAGTCATGCCCGCCATCTTGCCGGGCGTGCCCCGCTCAGCGGTTCTTTTCTTTCACCCGCACGGTTTCCTTCCGCACCTCGGCCTGCGTGGCGCGCTCGCGCACCAGCCAGTCGGGGCTCTGCGCCTTCAGCTCGTCGATCTGCTCCGTCGTCAGCGGCTCGGTGATCCCGCCGCGGGTGAGGCCGCCGATGGAGACGCCCAGCTTCGCCGCGACCACCGGACGCGGGTGCGGGCCGGTGCGGCGCAGCTCCCGCAGCCACTCGGGCGGGTCCGCCTGCAGGGCGTTGAGCTCGTCGCGCGTGACCACGCCCTCCTGGAACTCCGCGGGGGTGGCTTCGAGGTACACACCCAGCTTCTTCGCCGCCGTCGCGGGCTTCATCGTCTGGGCGGTCTTGTGCGACGTCATGCCGTCCAGGGTAGCCAGCGTCACTCCCGGTAACCTGACCCGGTGACCTCTTTCAAGCTCGCGTACGTCCCGGGAGCGACCCCCGCCAAGTGGGTGCGGACCTGGGCCGAGCGGGTCCCGGAGGTCCCGCTGATCCTGGTCCCGGTGGCCGCCGCCGACGCAACCGGCCTGCTGCGCGCCGGCGACGCCGACGCGGCCCTCCTGCGTTCCCCGATCGACCGCGACGGCCTGCACGCGATCCCGCTGTACACCGAGACGTCGGTGGTCGTGGTGCCCAAGGACCACCTGCTGGCGGCGGCGGACGAAGTGTCCACCGTGGACTTGGCCGACGAGGTGGTGCTGCACGCCCTCGACGACACGCTGGAGTGGCCGTCGTTCCCGGGCCGTGCGGCGGTCTCCCGCCCGGAGACGACGGCGGACGCGATCGAGCTGGTCGCGGCGGGCGTCGGCGTGCTCGTCGTCCCGCAGTCGCTGGCGCGGCTGCACCACCGCCGGGACCTGACCTACCGGACGGTGGCGGACGCACCGCAGTCGAGCGTGGCGCTGTCGTGGCCGGAGGAGGAGACGACGGACCTGATGGAGCAGTTCATCGGCATCGTCCGCGGCCGCACGGTGAACAGCACCCGGGGGCGCCCGCCGGCGGCGGTGGAGCGCAAGCGCGTGGAGCGGAAGCCGGTGGAGCGGAAGGCCGCGGCGAAGCCGGCCCGGCGGGGCGGCGGGCCGGGGAAGCGGCGCCGCCGGGGCTGAGCCGCCGGGGAGGACTGCGGCGGTGCAGCGCGGGCGTCCGGAGGGGTCGGTGGAGCAACGCCGAAGCCGGCCCGGCGGGGTGGAAGCGGCGCCGCCGGGCCTGGGCGTCAGGGAGTCGTGCAGACGCAGTTGCCGTCCACGCGGTCGGGCAGGTCGGGGTCGTCGAACCAGTGGCCGTCTTCGCCGAGGTAGCGGAAGTGCAGCACGGTGCCCGGTGTCACGTCGATCGACGCCGAGCGGCGGCCGTTGGAGCGCGGGGTGAGGTGGTGGCGGCCCGGCGTCCAGTCGTTGAACGAGCCGACGACGCTCACCCGTCCGGGCGGCGCGCCGGCCGGGAGGCTGAAGGTGACGCGCTGGGTGCCGGCCAGGCTCTTGCTGATCTTGATCACTCGTGGGGGCCTTTCGCGGGAACGGTCGGGAGGGCGTGCTCGGCACTGAGCGCCGACATGATGGCACGCCAGTGACGATTCGGTCACGCCCAGTACCCGATTGGGTTACGTGGCCGCTCAACGGTTCGCCACTGACCGGGTGGTCCTCGGCTGAACCATGATCATTTCGTGTTCGGAGCGCGCCCCGGTGGGAAACTGACAGCCGTGACCGTCGCCGCTGATCGTCAAGTCAAGGACCCGTGTGCCTGGCTCAGCGCTGTCACCCACGAGCTCGCCGAGGCCCATCCGGCCGACACGCGAGCGGTGCTCCTGACGGTGTGGGACGGGCTGGCCGCCGCCCGGTTGGCCGGGCTGTACGCGGCCGCGGCTTCGCCGCGCTGGCGAGCCAGACAACGTCACGCCGAAGCGGTCGAGTTCGATCTCGCCCTGCTGCTGGCGCGCAACTGCACCGTGGCCACCGGCCTGGCCATCCCGGCCCGGCTGCCGCGAGCCGCGGTCGCCTGGCCCGCCGAACGGGCCGACGCGGCGGTCGCTGCGGTGGTCTCCTTCTGCGGCACGGCGGAAGCGATGCTGCGCCGCGCGGGCGAGCTGACCCCGGTGTGGGAGGACAGCCTCCTCGGGCCGGTGGCGCTGGCCCGCTGGCTGGCGGACTGCTGGACGGGCCGCCACACCGGCGGCTGCCCCCTGCAGCTGCCGGTGCCCCCGCCCCCGTGGTGGCGGTGAGGACTGTCCGTCAGGTGAAGTCTGGGCCGGCGAGGGCCGGCACGGGCGGGAGAGGAGGCCGAGGGTGACCGAAGCAGCGGCCCCGCCCGCAAGACTCCCGGAGCCGGCCCGGGCAGCGGTCCGCGAGGTACTCCTGGCCGAACTGACGGCGGCGGCCGCCCGAGCCCGGGCGGCCGGCTGCTCACCGGAGACCCTCGCGGCGGTGTTCGAGGGCCGCCGCCGGCGGGTGGGTGAGGACGGCGCGAGGCCGGAGAGGTGAGGACGGCTCGCCGCGAGCGGCTGAGTCGGTGGCTGCGGTTGGTTGCGCCGCTTCCTGGCCGGCCGTGTGGCGAACGTGGCCGGCTGTGTCGCGTCCCGCCGGCGTGGGCCGGCGGTCGCGATGCTCAACGGCCCAGAATCGCCAACGCCGTCGCCACGATGCCGGCCAGTCTCGCCGGGTCCGCCAGGGCCGCGGCCAGCCAGTCGTCGCGGGCCGCGGTTCCCAGTGGGTCCTCGCCGAACACCAAGGTCAGCACCGTGGCCACCGCCGTTGCCGGCTCCTCTCCGCGGTTCAAGCGGAGCTCGATCGCGCCCAATGCCTCCTCGGCCAGTTCCGCCAGCCTGGCGTCCGCCCGTTCCTCGCGGCCGACCAGCTCCAGGGCCGGGAGCTCCGCCGGCATCGGGGCCACCGGGGCCTGCTTGTGGCCCAGCGGGCGCTCCACGTGCTCGGCGTGCCACCGCTCGCGGGTGCGCATCGCCGCCAGGACCTGCCGGACTTCGCCGTCGAGGGTGTCGCGGTCCGCCGCCGGCTCGCCCGTGCGCTCGGCCCGGCGCGCCGCCCAGCCGTCCAGGGGCCAGAGCTCCGCTCCCGCCGTCGCCGGGACGCCGACCCAGAGCAGGATCTGCACCGCCAGATCGCACAGCCAGGCGTCGCCGCCGAGGGCGTCGGCCAGCCAGGCCGGGAGACGAGGCCGTTGCAGGGCCCCGATTTCGCCGCGCCGGCGGCGGTGCGCGTCGACCGTTGCCGGGTTGAGGCGGGTCGACAGCCAGCCCTCCAGGTTCTCGATCGGGTCCGTCGCGCGCCGCAACGCGTGCTCCACCACCGCCTCCACGTCGTCGTGGAAGCGGTCGAGGCAGTCCGGCCGCAGCCACTCGAGCCCGCGGGCGCAGTCCGCGTGCCGGCGCCGGTGCTCCAGCGGCCGCGTGATCCGGGTGAAGACCAATGGCCAGGCCACGCTGTAGACCCCGGCGCGCAACCGGGCGAGCGCGCGGGGCTGGGCGGCCGCGGCCGAGCCGGCGAGCAGGCCGTCGCGGGCCAGCCGCCGGATCCCGGCGACGTCGGCCGGGTGCACTGTGCCGAGCAACGTTCCCTCCCCGATGTCGACGGGAAAATCGTCGGGCAGCCGGAGAATGGGAAAAGGCCACGGCCGGGTCGAATCCACGGCGGACTGGCCAACGACAGGCCACATCGGAATCACCTGATCGGCGCAGCGAGCGCCGCTGATCGCCGCGAAGCCCGCGTGCCACAATCGAAATCCCATGGCACACAAGGACGGGCTGCTCCGGGAACTCACGACGTTGCGGCGCGGCTGGGGATTGGAAGCCGAACGGCTGCGCAGCCGGCTCGGGCCGCTCGTCTCCGGCTGGTGCGAAATCCACCGGACGACGAGCGACCGGGACGCGCGGCGCGTTCTGCGCGAAGCCATTTCCGCCGCGATCGCGGAATTCCCGGCCGACGACCAGCTGGCGGTGAACGTCGCGCTGGCCATCGCCCCCGGCGCGCAGCACGCCCTCCTCAGCGACCGGATCGGCGTCCTCGCCGAACGCCTGAGCGTCTCCGAACGCACGGCCCGGCGGCGGATCGACCGGTCGTTCGCCCGTCTCGCCGCGGAGATCGAGGCCGGCACGCGGCCGGGCGACGGCGTGCCCGATCCGGACAAGGGCTGGTTCGTCAAGCGGCTCAAGGTGCTCGTGCGGCTCGACACGCCGGAGCCCGAGGTGACCGAGGAACGCCTGATCGTGGCGACCAGCGACGACCTCGGCCGGATTTCCGCGCAGTTCACGGTGCCCCGCACCTACGACGACCGCGACGGCGAGCGGCACGTCACCGCGGACGCCCAGCACGGCGCCCGGATCAGCGCCGCCCACCGGGAGGGCCAGCGGCACTTCCGCTGGCTGCTCGACCTGCCGCGTCCCCTGTCCCGCGGCGACAGCCACACGTACTCGCTGGTGTTCCGGCTCCAGGACGGCCGGCCGACCCGGCCCTCGTACGTGTTCGTGCCGCTGGTGACGTGCGAATCGTTCACCGTGCGGGTCCGCTTCGACCCCCGGCGGCCGCCGCGGGTGGTGTGGCGGCTGGACCGGGTGCCGCCGTCGGTGCTCGCCGATCCGCCCCAACCGGGGCCGGCCCTGCCGCTGGACGGCGCGTGCGAAGTGGCCCAGGAGTTCGCCGCGCCGCAGCTCGGATACGCCTACGGCCTCCGCTGGCTCCCCGCCGAAGATATTCCTTGACCTGAATATTCTTCTGTGTGAATACTAGGTCCCATGGACCGGATCGCCGCCGCACTCGGGGACGCCGCACGCTGGCGCATCGTCGAGCTCCTCGCCGAGCGTCCCCGCTCGGTCGGGGAGCTGGCCGAGCTCACCGGGCTGCGGCAGCCGCAGACCAGCAAGCACCTGCAGACCCTGGCCCGCGCCGGGCTGGTCACCGTCTTCCCGCTCGGGCAGCGGCGCGTCCACGCGCTGGAAGCGCAGCCGCTGGCGGCGCTCGCGGGCCGGCTGCGCGAGCTGGCCGAGGCCACCGAAGGGCACGCGGGGGAGCGGGACGTCGTCGCGCGGTACCGCGCGGCCATCGACCGGGAGTCGGCGGCCGCGGACCGGGACCGGTGGGCGGACGGGCGGTCGTTCGCGTTCGAGCGCCTGCTGCCCGGGCCGCCCGAGGTCGTCTGGCGGCACTGGGCCGAGCCGGACCTGCTGGTGTCGTGGTGGGTGCCGCCGTCGATGACGATCACCGCGTGCGTCCTCGAACCGCGGGCGGGTGGCCGGGTCCTGCTCGGTTACCGCGACGCCGACGCCGAGTACCACTCCGAAGGCCGGGTGCTGGTCGCCGAGGAGCCGGCGCACCTGGTCTTCGACCTCGCGGTGACGGGGCCGGCGTCGTTCACCGGCCACTACGACCTCCGCATCGAGCCGGGTGCCGGCGGCACGAAGCTGCGGCTGGGCCTCGAAATCACGGCGACGACCGTCGACGCCGTTCCGTTCATCGCCGGGATCGAACCCGGCTGGCAGCAGGTGCTCGACCACCTCGCCGACGTACTGACCGAGAGAAGGGCCTGAACCATGACCGCACGCCGGGTGACCGCAAACCTGAGCCTCACCCTCGACGGGCGCTACCACGGCCCGGCGGGGCCGGCCGACATGGGCGCGATCGTGTCGTACGCGACGACCGAAGTCGCGCGGCGCTACCTCACGCGCATCTGGGAGGGGGCGACGACGGCGGTGCTGGGCCGCCGCAACGCGGAGGGTTTCCTGGGCTTCTGGCCCACGGTCGCCGCGGACGAAAACGCCGACCCGCGCGACCGGGGTTACGCGAAGTGGCTGGTGGACGTGGAAAAGGTGGTGTTCTCCCGCACGTTGACCGAAGCTCCGTGGGAGCGCACCCGTCTGGTCGACGCCCCGGTGGCCGAGGTCGTCGCCGACCTGAAAGCCACCGGCGAAGGCGACATCCTGGTCAACAGCAGCGCAAGCATCATCAAGCCCCTCCTGGCGGCGGACCTGCTCGACCGCCTGTCGTTGATGATCTGCCCGGAGATAGCCGGAGGAGGCCCCCGCCTCTTCGACGGCGGCCTCCCGCCATCAAGGTGGAGCCTCACCCACCACGAAACAGGCGACCTGGGCGAAACCGCCCTGACCTACGACCGCATTCGCTGAGCGAGAGGCGCGCACGGAACGCCAGGAGTCCACCCCGCAAGGCGAGCCGCATGGCGCCGCCGGGAGTCCAGCCACGCAAGGCGAGCCGCGTGGCGCCGCCGGGAGTCCACCCCGCAAGGCGAGCCGCGTGGCGCCGCCGGGAGTCCACCCCGCAAGGCGAGCCGCGTGGCGCCGCCGAAGGGGCAACCACGCAAAGGGAGCCGCGTCGCGCCGCCGGGGGTCCGGGGGGTCGCCCCCCGGGAAGATACTGCGGGCACTGGGAGGGCGGCCGAAGGCATCCCGAACAGGGCATGCCGCCTCGTGGGGCGGGCGGGGCTCGAACCCGCGGCCAAGGGATTATGAGTCCCCTGCTCTAACCAACTGAGCTACCGCCCCCTGGCCTCGGCGCGTAGGCGGCACGAGGATTTGCATCTGCACAAAACACTCAGTTCGCTCCAAGTTATCACAGCGGCCATCCGGGCAGATCCGGTAGGCCAAACAGGTTGAAGTGCCCGCCGACCGGCGCAGGCTCGTCTAGGTTGCAAGGGCGTCACCGCTGACCGGAACGGCGGGAGGAAGTGATGGCCTCTGCTCTGTGGGCCGGCTCGTCCCGGGACCGGGTGTTCGGGCTGGCGCTGCTGGACGCGTTCACCGCCGGGGCGGGCCTGGGCTACCTTGCACACCAGTACCGGGAGGTTCTCGTGGCGAACCCCGCGACCGTCGGCTTGGTGCTGTTGTTCACGTTCACTCTGGTGGTGCTGATCGGTTCCGCGGTGCGCGCGTTGCGCCGGGCGGCTTCCCGTGTCGACACCATTTTCGCGGAGGAACTGCGGAAGAAGCCTTCGCCCGGGCCGCGGTGACGGAAAAGCTTGGTGGACAAGGGGATTGCTGCGGATTCCGCTCAGCTGTCACGGCGACCGATGTCCGGCCCGAGAGACTGATTGTGCCGCAGAATCCCGCCCGTTCATGACCGCGCGAGCGCTGCCGCCCCCGACATGGATCAGCCTGCTGCGGAACAGGCCGCCGCCGGAGGAGCTGCGCCTGACCATCCACATAGGACGTTCACCCGATCCGGTACCGGAGGTTGGCGATCGGCCCGGCCTGGCTCACCTCCACCGGCTCCAGCCGCACCCGGGTGCCGCCCGGGTGGTCGAAGAAGCGGACGCCGTCGCCGAGGAAGACCGGTGCCACGTGAACCAGGACTTCGTCGAGCCGGCCGGCTTCCAGGCACCTCCGGGCCGTCGCCGCGCCCAGGACCGCGACGTAGCCGTCGCCCGCCGCCTCCGAAGCTGCCGCCATCGCTTCGGGCAGGTCCGCGACCAGGGTGAAGCCCGGGGCCGGCTCGGCGTCGCGGGTCACCACGAAGATCCGGCCGTGCCAGCGGCCGCCGTACACCTCTCCGTCGGCCGTCGCGGCCGGGGCGTACGTTCGGTGTCCCATCAGGACCGCGCCGACTTCGCCGAGCACCCGCTCGACGGCCGGGTTCGGGCCCGCGGGCACGTCGTGGAGCCAGGACATGTCGTCGCCGAGGGCCGCGATGAAGCCGTCGAGGGACATCGTGACGTGGTACAGGAACTTGGCCATGGGGTACGCCTCCCGGTTGCGGTTTCCCATACCGACGGGCCCGGGCCGGGAAACTCATCGGTCAGGCCGGCACGAGTTCCCCGGCTTCGGCGTAGCGGCGCGCCAGTGCGGCGCAGACGATCAGCTGGATCTGGTGGAACAGCATCAGCGGCAGCACGATCAGGCCCACCTGCGCGGGCCCGAACAGGACGGTCGCCATCGGCAGGCCGCTGGCCAGGCTCTTCTTCGACCCGCAGAACACGATGGTGATCCGGTCCGCGCGGGCGAACCCCAGCAGGCGCGCGCCCCAGCCGGTCGCGGCCAGCACCGCCGCGAGCAGCACGCCGCACACCAGCACGAGCACCAGCAGGTGCCCCACGTCGAGCCGGTGCCAGCTGCCCTCGGTCATGCCCGCGCTGAACGCCGTGTAGACCACCAGCAGGATCGAACCGCGGTCGACCAGCTTCAGCGGCGCGGAATGGCGCTTGATCCAGCCGCCGATCCAGCGCCGCGCCAGCTGCCCGGCCACGAACGGCGCCAGCAGCTGCAGCACGATCCCGAGCACCGCCGAGCCGTCGACGCCCGCGCCGTCGCCGGCGAGCAGCAGGGCCACCAGCAGCGGGGTCAGCACGATGCCGGCCAGGTTGGACAGCGACGCGCTGCAGATCGCCGCCGCGACGTTGCCGCGGGCGATCGAGGTGAACGCGATCGACGACTGGACCGTCGAGGGCAGCACGGCCAGGAACAGCACGCCCGCGGCCAGCTGCGGCGGAAGCACCGAGGCGGGGAGCAGGAACAGCGCCAGACCGAGCAGCGGGAACAGGACGAACGTCGCGCCGAGCACCACCGCGTGCAGCCGCCAGTGCCGCAGCCCGTCGAGGGCCTCCTGGGTGGACAGCCGCGCGCCGTACAGGAAAAAGAGCAGGCCGACGGCGATGGTGGTGGCGACGCCGAAGCCGCCGGCCACCGCGCCCGACGCGGGCAGCAGGGTGGCGACGCCGACGGTGGCGAGGATGGCGAGGACGAACGGGTCGAGACGAGGCATGGATCTCCTTCCGCAGCCATTTTCGGCGCCCGGCCGCTCATTGTGAACCTCGATGACCGGACTGACTGTCATCGCGAATCGCGATAAAGTGCCGGGATGCTGGACCCGCGCCTGTGCCGTTCGTTCCTCGCCGTCGCCGAGACGCGCAGCTTCACGGCGGCCGCGCGGCGGCTCGGGGTCGGCCAGCCGACCGTCAGCCAGCACGTCCGGCGGCTCGAGCGCGACGCGGGCGGGCTGCTGTTCGCCCGGGACACCCACACGGTGGAGCTCACCGGGCGGGGGCAGGCGATGCTCGGCTTCGCGCAGACCATCGTCGACACCGAGGAACGCGCGGAGCGGCACTTCCGCGGCGCCGAGCTGCGCGGGCGCGTGCGGTTCGGCGTGTCCGAGGACTTCGCGCTCGGCGAGCTGCCGGAGATCCTGCACCGGCTGCGCCGCAGTCACCCGCTGGTCGACGTCGAGCTGACGGTCGAGCTCTCGGACGTGCTGACCCAGCGGCTGCGCGCCGGCCGGCTCGACCTGGTGCTGGGCAAGCGCCGCCCGGGCGCGCACCACGGCCGGCTGCTCTGGCGGGAGCCGCTGGTCTGGATCGGGTCGGCGGCCACAGTGCTGGAGCCCGGCGAGCCGGTGCCGCTGGTGCAGTACCCGATGCCGTCGATCACGCGGCAGCTGGCGGTGGAGTGCCTCGAGCGCGCGGGCCTGGAGTGGCGCGCGGCGTGCCAGACATCGAGCCTCACCGGGCTGCGCGCCGCGGCGGCGGCCGGGCTCGGGGTGACGCTGCACGCGCGCAGCCTGGTCCCGGCCGACCTCATGGAGCTCGACGGCCTGCCCGAGCCGGGCGACATCGAGTTCATGCTGCTGTCCCGCGAGTCGATGGCGGGCCCGGCGGCGGCTTTGGCGGAGTTCATCGTGGAGCGGGTCGGGCGCGAGCCTTAGCCGCGGTGGGGGCGAGCGGCCGGCGGAGCGGGGCGGTGGTCGCGAGCGTGGCGCCTGCCGGGGTCCGGCGGTGCCATCGGCGCGACCTCGAACCGTTCGGCGCGCGCCTTGCCGGTGAGCAGCAAGCGGCGCGGAGCGGGACGGCGGTCGCGAGTGTGGTGCCTGTCAGGTCCGGCGGTGTCGGCGCGACCTCAGCCGTCCTCGCCGGTCAGCATCCGCCGCAGGCGGGCGAGCGCGCGGTGCTGGGCCACGCGGACCGCACCCGGGGTCGACCCCACCGCCGCCGCCGTCTCCTCCGCCGACAAGCCGACCACCACGCGCAGGACCACGATCTCGCGCTGCTTCGCCGGCAGCACGTCCAGCAGCCGGGCCAGCTGCTCGTTCAGCTCGAACCGCAGGGCCCGCTGCTCCGGACCCGCCGATTCGCTCACGCCGTCGGGGACCTCGGGCACCGGGTCGGCGCGGTTGCGGGCCGCCGCGCGGTGGGCGTCCGCCACCTTGTGCTGGGCGATGCCGTAGACGAACGCCAGGAACGGGCGACCCTGGTCGTGGTAGGACGGCAGCGCCGTGAGCACGGCGAGGCAGACCTCCTGGGCGACGTCGTCCGCCGACGCGAACGAGCGCTCGTGACGCCCGACCCGGGCCCGGCAGTAGCGCACCACCAGGGGCCGGATCGTGGCGAGCAGGCGGGCGATCGCCGCGTAGTCGCCGGCGATCGCCGCGGCGACCGGCTCGTCGTGCCGGCGCCAGTGCGGCGGGAACGCTTCGGGCGGCGGGGCCGCGGCGATCTCCCGGACGAGCGCCCGGCTGCGCACCCGCAGCAGGGTGCCCTCGACGTCGAGGCCGGCGCGCAGCGAGTCGTGCAACGCGGCGTTGGACGCCCGCAGCAGCTCGGTGATCGCGCGATCCCCGTACTCGGTTGCCGGCATTTCGCTCACCTTTCCCTGTCCCGCTGGTCACCGTGCCGCGCGGCCCGGTGTCGCCTGAGGCGTTCCCGCACGTGGCGGAGGGTGGAACGGACCGTCGCGGGCGCGATCCGCAGCGCCTCCGCGATCTCGGCCGGCGTGAACCCGTCGAGCGACCACGCCAGGACCATGCGCTGCCGGCCGGGGAGGGAGGCGAGCAGGTCGATGAGCCCCGCGTGCTGCTCCACCAGCCCGGAGAGCTCCTCGTCGTCCCGCGGGTCGCCCGCCAGGGTCCAGTCCGCCCGGCCGCCGCCCGGGGCGTCGAGCAGCCGCCCGGCGACCCGGCGGACCCACGCCCGCGGGTCCTCGAGGGTCGGCCACGCCTCCAGCGCGTGCAGCATCGCCTCCGCGGCGACGTCCCGCGCGGTCTCGACCTCGAACCCGGCCTTGCACAGGAAGGCGACGAGCTGCGGGAAGTCGGCGCGGAAAAACGCGTCGAACTCGTCGTGACCGCCCACGGACCCCTCACCACCCCTCGCCTCACCAACACAGGTGCGCTGAGGTGCCGGCTACGTGTAACGATTCGATCAAGACTGCTCGGTAGGAGTAATGGACCGCGTTGCTTCGGTGACGCCGGGTGACAGCGACCCGCCCGCGAACGGCGGATTCCGGTCGCGCGGATGGTGCGTCGCGCCGGTCATGTTTGATCACGCCCGAGCCGGAAACCCGTGCTGGACAAGGTAAGCGGGCCCGGTCGGGGGCCGCCCGGCGGACGTGCGCCGGGGCCCGGCCGTCGCCGATCGGGTGACGTGATCGACATCGAGATCCGGGGAAGAAGGGCGTACTCTCATGTGTTGCAGTCTTGGTTGCCCGGAGGGTGAGCCGGGGACCGAAGCCAAAACCCCCTTGACCCAGGCGGATACGCTCGCGCGTCCGCCGGAGTTAAGTCGGTTGACGCGCCCCAACAATGGGAAGCAGTAAGAGATAGGAGGTGAACGAAGGAAATGGAAGCCACGATGACGGGCTGGGCGGAACTCGCGGCCTGCAAGGACGAGGACCCGGAACTGTTCTTCCCGATCTCCGAGGTCGGTCCCGGCGCCCGGCAGACAGCACAGGCGAGGGCCGTGTGCGCGCGCTGCCCGGTGCGCGCCGATTGCCTCGGCTACGCGCTCGACAACGGCCTTGACCACGGCGTCTTCGGCGGCACCACCGCAGACGAACGCCGGCGGCTGGTGCGCACCGCGCCGCAGCGGCACCGAGCGGCCTGACGCACTGCCGGTGACCTCTTCCCGGCGGCCTCGAGCATAACCACAGAATCCGGAACAAAATCGGTTCCGGTCGTGTGCGCGCCCGGGTGGGTGATTCCTCGTGGATCACCCACCCGGGCTTTTTCCACCGCTCGGTAAACATGCGATTCATTGCATCTTTCCCGCCGGCCCGCCGTCGCCGTGCCCGGCCGGCCAGGTTTCCGGCAGGTCCCACGCGGCCGCCGTCGCCGACTCGAACGCGGCCATCCCGGTGATCAGGCCGTCCTCGATCGTGAGGAGCGTGACGCCGAACCAGTGGTGTTCGTGCTTTCCTGGTCGCCGCAGGTAACCGGCCACCGCGGGCTGCCGGTTGGCGCGGACCGGCTGCATCCGGAACCGCCCGATGCAGTGCGGCGATGCCGGATCCATCGACAGCGACAGCGCCCGGATGATCGAAGCGCGGCTGTCGAACCACAGCGAGTACGGCGGCATGACCGCCTGGGCGTCCTCGCGCAGCAGCCGGGCGACCGCGGCGGGGTCGCCGTCCTGGTAGGCGGCGATGAACCGCTTCAGCAGCGCCGTTTCTTCCGCCGTCGGGTCGCCGACCGTCCACTCGGCACGCCGCGCGGGCAGCCGCTCACGCAACGTCGCACGGGCCCGCTGGAGCGCGCTGTTGGCCGACGCGACGCTCGTCTCCAGCAGCGACGCCGTTTCCTTCGCCGGCCAGCCGAGCACGTCCCGCAGGATCAGCGTCGCCCGCTGGCGGGGCGGCAGGTACTGGACGGCGGCGAGGTAGGCCAGCTCGATGGTCTCCCGCTCGACCACGGCGTCGTCCGGGCCGGCGCCCTCGAGCAGCCGGTCCGGGTACGGCTCCAGCCACGGCAGGTCGGCGGCGGTGATCGGGCCGGCCGGCTCCCCGGCCGGGCCGAGCTGGTCGGGCAGCACGCGCCGCGGCCGGCGGGCGAGGACGTCGAGGCAGGCGTTCGTCGCGATCCGGTAGAGCCAGGTCCGCACGCTCGCCCGGCCTTCGAACGCGTCCCGGGCCTTCCACGCGCGCAGGAACGTCTCCTGCGTGAGGTCTTCGGCGTCGGCCAGCGAGCCGAGCATCCGGTAGCAGTGGACCTGGATCTCCCGGCGGTGCCGTTCGACGAGCGTCTCGAAGTCGTGCCCCACCCCGGCACGCTAGCGCACCCGGGCTGCAAGACTGCGGCGGTGAGCGGAACGGTGCTGGTACTCGGCGGACGCAGTGAAATCGGGCTAGCCGTGGCGAAACGCCTGGTCAGCGGGGATGTGCGACGGTTCGTGCTGGCCGCGCGCCCGGGTGCGGACCTGGCCGCGGAGGTTGCCGCGCTGCGCGCCGCGGGCGCCGAAACGGTGGACACGGCGGAGTTCGACGCCGACGACCTCGGCGCGCACGGTCCCTTCCTGGAGAAGGTGGCGGCCGAGCACGGGCCGCTCGAAACCGTCGTGCTCGCCTTCGGGATCCTCGGCGACCAGGCCCGCGCCGAACGGGACAGCGCCCACGCCGCCGCGATCGTGCACACCGACTACGTCGCCCAGGTCGGCGTGCTGACCCACGCCGCGAACCTGCTGCGCGCGCAGGGGCACGGCCGGCTCGTCGTGTTCTCGTCGGTGGCCGGGGTGCGGGTGCGCCGCGCGAACTACGTCTACGGCTCGGCCAAGGCCGGGCTCGACGGCTTCGCGAGCGGCCTCGCCGACGCGTTGCACGGGTCCGGCGTCCAGTTGCTGCTCGTCCGTCCGGGTTTCGTGATCGGCCGGATGACCGAAGGCATGGCGCCCGCGCCGTTTTCCAGCACGCCGGACCAGGTGGCCGACGCGACGGTCGCGGCGCTGCGCCGCGGCCGCGGGGTCGTCTGGGTGCCCGGAGTACTCCGTCCGGTCTTCTTCGCGATGCGCCTGCTGCCGCGCGCGGTCTGGCGCCGCCTGCCACGCTGAGGCCACTGTGTCCGGTGCCACAGCACTTTCCCGTGCGCGCTTCGGTACCGTGCGTGGCAAAACCGACCGTGGTGCTCGGCCGTTCGGGCAGCGTCACAGCATTCCGACAACTTTCTCAGCTGATTCCCAGCTAACGCGGTGATCCTCGAAGGGGGGAACCGTCAGAGGGAAGCAAGGGGAAGTGCCGTGCTGTTGTCGTCGCGGGGGCGCCGCATCGGCGGCCGGGTCGCGCTCGGCGTCGTCTCGACCGTGGTGCTCGGCGCCACCGGTTACCTGTGGACGCAGCTGAGCAGCCTGGACGCCGGCATCGTCACCGCCGACGTCATCCCGCCGGCCGCGCAGCTCGACAACGATGACACCCCGCCCGGCGAGCCGCTGAAGACCGCCCAGAACATCCTGCTCGTCGGGATCGACGCGCGTACCGACGCGTACGGCAACCCGTTGCCACAGAACGTGCTCGACGCGTTGCACGCCGGAAGCGGCGACGACGGCGGCGACACCACGGACACGATGATCGTGGTGCACATCCCGGCGGGCGGCGCCGCGGCCACCGCGATCTCGATCCCGCGTGACTCCTATGTGGACATCGCGGGCGGCTACGGCAAGCACAAGATCAACTCGGCGTACAGCCGCGGCAAGAACGCCTCGATGTCCGGTTTGCGCGCCCAGGGGCTGTCCGGCGCGCAGCTGGAGGTGGCCGCGAACGCCGCGGGCGCCCGGACGGCGATCCAAACCGCGGAGAAGTTCACCGGCCTGACGATCAACCACTACGCGGCGATCAACCTCGCCGGCTTCGACGCGCTCTCGCAGGCCGTCGGCGGTGTCGAGGTCTGCCTCAAGGCGCCGGTGCACGACAGCTACTCCGGCGCGGACTTCCCGGCCGGGACGCAGACGCTGTCCGGCGCGCAGGCGCTCGCCTTCGTCCGCCAGCGCCACGGCCTGCAGAACGGCGACCTCGACCGGATCGCGCGGCAGCAGGCGTTCCTGTCCGGGATGGCGAAAACCGTGCTGAACGCGGGCACGTTCACCGACCCGTCCAGGCTTTCCGCGCTGGTCGGCGCGGTGCAGGGCTCGGTCGTGCTGGACAAGGGCTGGGACATCCTGAGCTTCGCGCAGCAGCTGCGCGGGATGACGTCCGGCGCGATCGCGTTCGTCACGATCCCGGTGCAGAGCCTGTCGCTGCAGACGCCGTACGACGGCGACGCGGTGAAGGTCGACCCGGCCCAGGTGCAGCAGTTCGTCCGCACGGCGATCAGCACGCCGGCGGTCCGGGCCTCGGGCGACGACACGACCGGCGGCGTGAAGCCGGTCGCGGCCACCGGCACGAAGACGCCGGCGCCCGGCAGCGCGGCCACGGACGCGAAACAGCCGGCGACCGGTACGGCCGCCGGCTGCGTCAACTGAGCTATCTCACACGAACGCGGACTGTCCCGTGATCGCCTTGCCGACGATCAGGGTGTTCATCTCGCGCGTGCCCTCGAAGGAGTAGATCGCCTCGGCGTCGGCGAAGAACCGCGCGACGTCGTATTCGAGCACGATCCCGTTGCCGCCGAAGATCTCGCGGCTCCAGGCGACGACCTCGCGCATCCGCGAGGTGACGAACGCCTTCGCCAGCGACGAGTGCTCGTCCTGGAAGATCCCCGCGTCCTGCAGGCGGGCCAGCTGCACCAGCATGCCCCAGGAGGCGGTGATGTTGCCGAGGCTCTTCACGAGCAGGTCCTGCACCAGCTGGAAGCGGGCGATCGGCCGGCCGAACTGCGTGCGCTCCTTGGCGTAGTCCAGCGCGAGCTCGTAGGCGCCGATCATCACGCCGAGTGCCTGCCAGGCCACGCCGCCGCGGGTGGCGCGCAGGATTTCGGCGACGTCGCGGAAGGAGTTGATGCCCTGCAGGCGGTTCTCCTCCGGCACGCGCACGTCGGTCAGCGTGATTTCGGCGTTTTCGACGATCCGGAAGGCGGTCTTGCCCTGGATCTTCTCGGCCACGAAACCCGGCGTGCCCTTCTCGACGACGAACCCCTTGACGTGGTTGTCGTCGAGGTCACGGGCCCACACCACGACGTAGTCGGCGAAGGTCGCGTTGCCGATCCACTTCTTGGCGCCGTTGAGGACCCAGCTGTCGCCGTCACGCTGAGCGGTGGTGCGCATGCCGCCGGCGACGTCCGAGCCGCCCAGCGGTTCGGTCATCGCGAACGCGCCGATCTTGTCCATCGCGGCCATTTCCGGGAGCCAGCGGTCGCGCTGCTCCTGGCTGCCGCCGCTGTGGATGGAGTACATCGCGAGTCCGTTGTGGACACCGAAGAACGTCGCCACGGACGCGTCGGTGCGGCTCATCTCCATCGCCATCATGCCGGTGAGCAGGTGGCTGACCGCCGCCTTGTGCTCGCCGTAGCCCTCGTAGGGCAGGCCCGCGAGGCCGGAGCCGCGGAACAGCCCGATGAGTTCCTTCGGGAACGTGCCGGCTTCCCAGTTCTCGTTGACCAGCGGCTTGACGTCGTTGCGCATGAACTCGCGCGCCTGGACCAGCAGCTTGCGCTCGTCGTCCGGCAGCAGCGCCTCGAAGTCGTAGAAGTCGGCGGTGAGCTTGTCCTTCAGCGGTTCCATTTCAGTTCTCCTCCAATGCGGACAGGATGGCCAGCTGCTTGCGGTCGCGCGTCTCGGCGAGTTCCGAATACGTGGAGGAGCCGTAAGCCCGTTCGACGGCTTCGATCAGCCGTTCCTGCTCTTCGGGGCGCTGGCTGGGGGTGCCCAGCCCGGCCCACATCTGCTTCATGGACTTGCCGATGTGCTCGGCCATGTGCCGGTAGCCGCCGGGGCCGCCGCCCAGGTGCGAGCCGAGGAACGGCCCGACCGTGGCCCAGCGGATGCCGAGCGAGCTGGTGATCACCCTGTCGAGGTCCTCGGGCGTGACGACACCCTGCTCGACGAGGTAGATCGCCTCGCGGCTCAGCGCGTTCTGCAGGCGGTTGCCGACGAAGCCGGCGATCTCCTTGCGCTCCACGACCGGCGTCCGGCCGAGGGAGGTGTAGAAGGCGACGGCCTGCTGCACGGTTTCGTCGCTGGTGTGCTCGCCGGGGACCACCTCGACCAGCGGGATCAGGTGCGGCGGGTTGAACGGGTGTCCGATGAGGACACGACGGCCGTCGATCTCGCCGGTGAACGCCGTCGAGGGGATGGCGCTCGACGAGCTCAGCAGCAGCGCGTGCTCCGGAGCCTCGTCGACGAGCTGCCGGAACAGGTCCTTTTTGAACTCGACGTTCTCGGGACCGTTCTCCTGCACCACATCCGCGTCCCGCACGGCCTCGGTGACGTCGGCGGCGAGGTGCACGCGGGCCGCCAGTTCGGCGGCGGTCGTGCCGAGGTGCGGGGCGAACGTTTCGAGCGCGTCCTGCACGGCGTCGGCGAGGTCGGGGCGGGGGTCGCTGACCCGGACGGTCAGGCCGTGGCTCGCGAACAGGGCCGTCCAGGACAGGCCGATGGTGCCGGCGCCGATGACTGCGGCGTTCTTCACGACTGCGCTCCCTTCAGGTAGTCGAAGACCGGCTTGACCGGGGCGAGCGTCAGGTCGGTGCGGATGTGGCTGGCGGAGACGACTTCCAGCACCGGCAGGTCGGCCAGCGGGGCCAGGACGTGCTGGAACAGCTGCAGCCGCGCCGGGCCGGTGTACGCCTCCTTGACCACGACGTCGCTGATCTCGGTGCGGACCAGCTCCTGGACGCGCGGGGCGCCGTCGTAGCCGGGGATCGTCTTGAGCATGAACGTCGGGACGGTGATCTGGCGTTCGGCCTCGCCGGCGTCCAGCTCGTGGTGCTTGTAGCCCATGGTCGCGGTGGCCACGCGCAGCGTCCCGTAGTCCAGGGTGCCCACGAGGACACCGTTGTCGACATAGAGATCCGGGCGGCCCACCGTTTTCGGGTAGGCGCTGACCTCGCGCCCGGACGCGGTCGCCGGGAAGTTGTCCAGGTACATCGCGTGCAGGTACTCGCCGCGCTCGCCGTCGAAGCTGACCTCGATCGCCTGGCCTGACTCGGTGTACGGCCCGTAGCCGGAGACGTCGCCCATCTTCATGACTTCGAAGCGCACCAGCGGTTCTTCGATCCGCAGGGGCTCGGGGACGACGGCGCGCAGGGCGTCGGCGTCGGTGCGGTAGACGATGTTGAGGTACTCGCGATCGGTGAACCGCGGGACCACGGGCGCGAACGCCGGGGCGGTCAGCGGGGTCGTCACGTGCCGCCGGACTTCTTCGATCTTCATTCGCCTGTCCACTTCGGAGCGCGGCGTTCGGCGAAGGCGGTCATGCCCTCGCGGACGTCTTTGGACTGCATCAGTTTCTTGGTCTCTTCGCGTTGCACGGCAAAGGCTTCCGCCTCCGAGCCGCGCACGATCTTCTTCACGGCGGCCAGCGCCAGCGGCGCGTTCTCCGCCAGCTGCTCGGCAAGGGCGACGGCCACCGCGGCGGCGTCGCCGTTCGGCGTCACGCGGTTGACCAGGCCCAGCTCGCCGGCGCGGCGGCCGGTGACCGGCTCGCCGGTGAGCAGGAACTCCATCGCCAGGTGGTGCGGGATCCGCTTCGGCAGCCGGATGACGCCGCCGCCGGCGGCGATCAGGCCGCGCTTGACTTCGGGGAGCCCGAACGTGGCGTCTTCCGCGGCGACGATCAGGTCGCAGCCCAGCGCCAGTTCGAACCCGCCGCCCATCGCGAAGCCTTCGACGGCGGCGATCAGCGGCTTGGTCAGCTCGGCCTCGGTCAGGCCGCCGAACCCGCGGCCCGGGATCTCCGGCGACTCGCCCTTGAGAGCGGCCTTGAGGTCCATGCCGGCGCTGAAGGTGTTCTCGGCACCCGTCAGGACGCCCACCCGGAGCGTGGGGTCGCTCTCGAGTTCGTCGAGGGCGGCGGCCAGCTGGGCGGCGACGGCGGCGTTGACCGCGTTGCGGGCCTGCGGCCGGTCGATCGTGATCAGCAGGGTGCTGCCGATCCGCTCACTGCGTACTTCACTCATGCTCTTCACTTCCCAGGTGCCACTTTCACGTGAAAGTGACGGTGGTTCAGACCAGTTCGGCGAGGACTTCGGCGGTGTCCTGGCCGGCCAGCGGGGCCAGGCGGCGGATCGAGCCGGGCGTCGCGGAGAACTTCACCGGGATGCCGACCGTGCGGATGACGCCCTCGCTCGGGTGCTCGACGGTGTCCAGCAGGTGGCCGTCGCGGACGTACGGGTCCTCGTGGGCCTTGTCCAGGTCCAGGACCGGTGCCATCGGGATGCTGTGCTTCGCGCAGACTTCGGCCCACTCCTCGGTGGTCAGCGCCGGGGCGCACACCGCGATCTGCTCGCTCAGCCACTCGTTGTCGGCGCGGTCGATGGCTTCGCCGTTCACGCGCGGGTCCGCGGCGAGGTCGGGCCGCTCGGCCGCGGCGAAGAAGTCGCGGAAGTTCTGCGGGTTGTAGGGGATGACGCAGGCGAGGCCGTCCTTCGTGTGGACCGCGGCGTGGCCCTTCGTCATCGACAGCGCGAAGCCGGTGGGGCCCTCGGGCGGCTCGTAGGTGTGCCCGGCGAGGTGTTCGACCAGGTTGAACGCGAGCAGCGTGTCGGTCATCGGGATCTCGATCTGCTGGCCCTGCCCGGTCTTGTCCCGGTGGACCAGCGCGGCGAGCACGCTGTAGGCGATGGTCAGCGACGAAACCTTGTCGCCGATGATCGTGGGCAGGTAGACCGGCTCGCCGAGCGCGCGGTGGGTCACGTCGACCAGGCCGGAGGAGGCCTGCACGGTCTCGTCGTAGGCGGCGTTCCCGGCGCGGTCGGAGTCGCTGCGGAAGCCCTGCGCGTGGGCGTAGACCAGGCGCGGGTTGCGCTCGGCGACGTCGGCGTAGTTCAGGCCGAGGCGGCTCAGCGCGCCGGGGCGCATGTTGGTGATCAGCACGTCGGCCGTGTCGATCAGCTTGAGGGCCTGCTCGCGCTCGGTCTCGTCCTTGAGGTTGAGGGCCACGCTGCGCTTGTTGCGGTTGACGTTCAGGTTCAGCGCGGTCATGCCCGGCGTGGTGCGGTACTGGCCCACCCGCACGGTGTCCGCGGGGGACTCGATCTTGATCACGTCGGCGCCCAGGTCGCCGAGGATCTGGGCCGCGTACGGGCCCATCACCACGGTGGAGAGGTCGATCACGCGCACGCCGTCCAGTGGTCCGGTCGTGATGTCCGTCATCTTTCTTCCTTTCGCACCTTGCGGTTTCGCTCTACTTACGAACGTAGGCGCATCGGCCGCGAAAGGGAATGATCATGATGCGAACAATGGTGTGACTCTGGCGGTCATACCATTTTGCTAGGAGTTGAGCGGCTCGGCGAAGATCGCTTTTGCGGCATCGACGAGCTCGCGCAGGTCGCCGTCGGTGCGGTCGCGCCGCCAGAGCAGGCCGGTGTCCAGCTGGGGGCGGAAATCGGTGAACGGCAGCACGATGACGTTGTCGAGCCGGTAGCCGTGCATCGGGCTCTTGCTGTCGAGCATGGAAATGGAGAAGGCTTCGCCGCTGGAAATGATTTCCGACGTGCCGCCGTAGCCGGTGTTGCTCAGCCGGATGCGTTTCTTGACGCCGAGTTCGTTCAATTGGTGGTCGAGCTGGTCGAAATACGCGGGGACGATTTCACCTGGTGAGGCCACGTACGGGAACTCGGTGAGCTCGGCGAGGGAAACGGAGTCCCGCCCGGCGAACAGGTCGGCCGGCACGACGGCACCGAGCCGTTCGGTCATCACGGGCAGCTGTTCCAGCGCGGGATCGGTGACCGGCAGCCGGGCGAGGGTGAGCGCGAGCTTGCCGTCGTGCACGCCCTGCACGAGGTCGGCGGTGGTGCCGGGCCAGCGTTTGAGCTCGTAGGTCTGCTTCACCCGTTCGGCGAGGGCGTTGACGCGTTCCCGCAGGTCGGGGTGCACGCCGGCGGGCATCCCGAGGAAGACGGTGCTGCGTTGCGGCGTGGTCGCCTCCTTGAGCTTCCACGGAATGGCGCCGACCTGCTCGAGGACGTCCCGCGCGAGCGGCAGCAGCGCGGCCCCGGCGTCGGTGAGGGTGACGTGGTGGGTGCTGCGGTCGAACAGCTGCTGCCCGAGTTCGTGTTCGAGATCCTTGATCCGCTGGCTGAGCGGGGAGGCGGCCATGTGCAGCTTCCGCGCGGCGGCGGAGAAGTTCAGTTCCTCGGCGACCGCGACGAAGTAGCGCAGGTGCAGCATCTCCATCCCTCGACCCTAACCACCCGACCCTCCCGGCCCCCGAACCGACCGTCCCGGCACACGAGATGCCCCTCCAATCACGCGAGTTCCGTCTCCAATCACGCGAGTTCCGTCTCCAATCACGCGAGTCCCGCCTTCAATCACGCGAGTCCCGGCCCGGATCACGCGAGTGCCGCGTACCGGACCGGCGAACTCGCGTACCCAGGCGGACGACTCGCGTACTCGGAGGGTCGGCTCGCGTGACCCGGCACGTATCTCGCGTGATCCGGCACGTATCTCGCGTGATTGGGCACGTAACTCGCGTGATTGGGGGCGTGACTCGCGTGATTGGAGGGGCATCTCACGTGATTGGCGGGGCGACACGGGCCAGGGGGAACGTGAGGGTGAAGGCGGCGCCGCCTTCGGGGGCCGGGCCGGCCGTCAACGTGCCGCCCATGCGGGTGAGCAGGCCGTGGACCAGGGCCAGGCCGATGCCCGAGCCGACCGGACGGCGGTCGCGGTACCGCGCGTTCAGGACGCCGCGCTCGAACGCCACCGGGTAGTCCTCCGGCGCCAGCCCCGGCCCGCCGTCGCGGACGGACAGGGAAGCCGACGAATCCGACACCGAGAGCGAAAACACCATCGGTGCGCCCGCCGGCGTGACCCGCAGGGCGTTCTCCGCGAGCCCGTCGACCACCTGACGCAGCCGGCGCGCGTCCGCCCGCACCGGTACCGGCGAAGGCGGCACCGAGACGGACAGCGCAACGTCGTCCCGCGAGCACCGCAGCCGCCACACCTCCGCGCAGTCGTGCACCAAAGCCGCCAGGTCCAGCGAAGAGACGTCCAGCCGGAACTCGTCGGCCCCCAGCCGGGCCAGCTCCAGCAGGTCCGTGACCAGCCGCTCGAGCCGCGCGGCCTCCCGCTGGATCGTCTGCCCCGCGCGCACCGCGTCAGCACCGGAAGCGACGCCGTCCGCGATCGCCTCGGCGAAACCCGTCACCGCCGTCAGGGGCGTCCGCAGTTCGTGCGACACCGACAGCAGGAACTCCCGCTGCCGCGCCTCGCTGACGGCCAGCGCGTCGGCCAGCGCGTTCAGCGACCCGGCCACCTCCGCCACTTCACGCGGTCCCTGCACCGGTACCCGCACGTCCCGACGGCCCGCCCGCAGCGAACCCGCGGCCAGCGCGGCCCGGCGCAGCGGCCGGCCCAGCAGCCGCCCCGAGACGAAGCCCGCGAACGCGGCCACCAGGAGACCGATCCCCAGCGCCAGCAGGATGTTGCGCACCAGCGCCCGCTGCGTCGCTTCGGCGTTGCGCGCGGGCAGGACCAGTGCGAACGCCGCCCCGCGCGGGCCCACGACCCGCGTCTCGACCAGGTACTGCGACCCCGCCACCGTGACGCGCCCCGAGTGGTCCGCCGAGAGCCCGAGCTTCCCGGCGGCCTGCACCGCAGCCCCCTCGCCGAGCGCCGGCCCGCCCGCGCGCCGGACCACGACCGAGATGCCCTGCCCGCGCACGACGTCGGCCACCTTGCCGACGCCCAGCCGGTTGCCGATGCCCGTTTCGTCCAGTTGGGACGCAACGACGTCCGCCTGCGCGGCCAGCGACGACTGCAGCGCGTTGTCCGCCGTGGTCCGGATCAGCCGGGCCGCGACCAGCCCCGCGACGATCACCGCCACCCCGGCGACGGCCAGGCACACCAGCGTGATCCGCCCGGCCAGCGACCCCCTCACGCCGGATCCGCCGCGTACCCGATGCCCCGCACCGTCCGGATCGGGCTCGACACCCCGAGTTTCGCCCGCAGCTGAGCCACGTGGACGTCGACCGTGCGCGTCCCCGCCGCCGCGGCGTACCCCCAGACCGCGCTGAGCAGCTGGTCGCGCGAAAGCACCTGCCCCGGGTGCCGGAGCAGGTGCGTGAGGAGGTCGAACTCCGTCGACGTCAGGGAAATCTCGGCCTCGCCCGCCCACGCCCGCCGGCGGAGGACGTCGACGCGCGCGCCGCCCACGGCGAACGTCTCCGCGGCCGGGGCCGTTCCCGCGCTCCGGCGCAGCACCGTCCGCACCCGGGCGGCCAGCTCGCGCGGGCTGAACGGCTTGGTCAGGTAGTCGTCCGCGCCGATCTCCAGGCCCAGCAGCCGGTCGAGCTCGTCGTCGCGGGCGGTGACGAACAGCACCGGCGTCCAGTCCCCGGCCGCGCGCAGCGCCTTGCAGATCTCGATGCCGTCCATTCCGGACAGTCCGATGTCGAGCACGATCGCCACCGGCTTGAGGCGCCGCACCGCGTCCAGCGCGCGGCCGCCGTCGGCCTCGACGTGCACGCCGAAGCCGTCGCGCTTGAGGTAGAGCGCCGCCAGCTCGGCGATCGCGGCCTCGTCCTCGACCACGAGGACGAGGCCGCGTCCCGGTGACCCCATGCCTGCTCCCGTCTCCGCCGTGGTTCAGAGGGGAGACGCTAGCCGGTCAGGGCGAGCCATCGCTGTTCATGTCCGACTCGATCCCGTTCAGCGTCGACTCGATCCCGCCCAGCTCCGACGACGGCGACACCGAGGACGACACCGGGGACGACGTCGAAGGAGCGGGCGAGCCCATCAGGTTGTCCCGGCAGGCCGAGCAGCCGAGCGCGACGAGCGCGGCGGCCCCGACCGCCGCCGCGACCCTCGCGCCCCTCACTTGGCCGGCTTGCAGTGCGCGGACGCGAAGGCGTCGAGCTTCTGCTTGGCCGCGTCCAGCTCGCCGATGCGGCCCTGCCGCTTGGTGGCGCGCTGGTCGAGCTGGTCGGCACGGGCGGTGTGCCCGGCCGTCCGCTGGTCGGCCGCCCGCGCCTTCAGGTTGGCCACCGAGCCCTTGACCTCGGGACCGCCGTTGATCCGCTTCTCCAGGTTCTCGGCCTTCTTCTGCAGCTTCGGCAGCCAGTCCGAGCAGACCTGCTGCGACTCCTCCGGGCTGAGCGTGATCGGCGCCACCGGCGCCGGCGTGTCGGCCGAAGCCAGCGGTGCCGCCACCAGCAGGCAGGCCGCGCTCGCGCCGCCCGCCAGCACCAGCCGCGTCCAGGTGGTTCCTCGCATCGTTTCTCCTCGTATCCGTTCTTGGGTACGGGGAGAACTCTGGCCGGGCGGTGTTCGGAGGGCGTCCGTCTGGTGTTCGGGCTTTGTAAGGCCGACGCTGACCGACGTCCGCGCGAGGTCGAACGTCAGCGTGTCGCCCAGCCGCGGCAGTGCCGGGTCGAACAACTGCCCGTCGGTGCCGCCGAGGAGCAGCCCGAGCCGGTGGCCGGCCGGGACGACGTGGTCGAGCGCGGTGAGGTCGAACGTCATGGGGTACGCCCGGCCCGGGACGAGCGGCTCGCCGTGCCACAGCGACGCGTGGGCCCCAGCACGACCGCGTGGCCAGGTTCTCGACGCCGCTACCGTACATCGCGGTGTTTCGCGTTACGGCCGGCCCGTAGTCGACGAGCGCGACGCCGATCCGGGCGGCGGTCCGGTCCGACGCCGCCGTGACGGTCACCGAAGGGGACCCGGCGAGCCGCACCGGGGGCCGGCAGGAGAGGCCCGGTGAACCGCGTCGTCCAGTCCTCGCGGCCGGTCGCGGGATCGTCGGCGACGGTCGCCGAGCCGGATCCGCGGGCGCCCAGGGTGCCGTCGGCCGAGGGCCGGAACGTCACCGGGGACGTCGCGGGCGGCCAGCTCCGGACGTCGGTCCAGCGGTCCGGCGCGGTCTCGAGGTGCACGGCGGGCTCGCGCTCGACGCCGTTGCGCAGGCCGAGCAGCCAGCGGTCGAACCAGCGGTGCAGCGTGCTGACCCACTGCGCCCGCTGCAGGTCGAAGGGGTCGGTGTGGCCGGCCTGGCTGAGCCACGCCTTGCGCGGGACGCCGGCGCGGCCCAGCGCGTCCCAGTAGCCGGCGAACTGGTTCGGGGTGACGACCCAGTCCCCGAAGCCCTGCGCGATGAGCACGCCGGCCTGCCCGGCGCGCGGGACGTGGTGCACGCTCCGCCAGTAGGCGTTGTAGTCGCCGTTCGTGCCCGCGCGCGCCTTGACGTCGGCCTCGAACGGCCGGCACAGCTCGGCGGCGCGCTCGTTGTAGGTGAAGGACGAGCCGGTGTTCTCCGGCGTGGCCAGGGGCGCGCCGTTCGCGACGAGCTGGGCGTAGTTGTCCGCGACGCCTTCGATCGGCACGATCGCCCTCAGCCCGGCCACGCCCGAGGCCGCCATCCCGATCGCGGTGGCGCCGTCCTGCGACTTGCCGATCGCGCCGACGTCCCCGGTGGCCCAGCCCGCGGTCCGCGGCGGGCCGGATGACGTCGGCGGCGACGCGGTCGGGCTTGCCGTCGTGGTCGTGGTCGGTGCCGGTCTCCACCCACGCCGTCTCGCGGATCGCGTCCGCGTAGGAGTAGACCGGCCGGCTCTCCGGTGGGGCCGCGGAAGCCGCGGGGGCGAGCCCCGCCGTCGTGAGCAGTGCGGCCGAGAACCCCAGTAACAGTCGCATCGGGTCAGTGCATCACGGATGTTCGTACCGGGCCATGAACATCGCCATGGCGGCGTCGACGGCTTCGCGGTCGCCGGTCGTCACGAGGTCGAGCAGCAGCCCGCGGGTCACGGCGAGGCCGAGCCGGGCGTGCGCGGGCCGGTCGGCCGCCGGGACGCCGAGCTGGGCGAGCCGGGCTTCGATGGGGCCGAGCCAGTCGTCGACCACGCCGTCGAGGAACTCCGCCGTGCCCGGGGTGCCGCCGAGGGCCTGGCCGTAGAGCTGGAAGAACAGCTTCTCGTTGGCGCGCAGGTCGTCGTCGGTGAGCCGGCGCCAGAAGCCCGCCGGATCGAGGTCGGCGAGCGCGGCGCGTTGACGGCCCTCGACCTCCCGCGCCACCGCCGTGAGCAGGCCCTCCTTGGAGCCGAAGTGGTAGATCAGCATCCGGTGGCTGGTGCCGAGGTCCGCGGCCAGCGCCCGCAGGCTGCGGTCCGCGCCGCCGTGGCGGGCGATGTGGTCGATCGCCGCGTCGAGCAGCTTCGCGCGCGGGCTTGTGCCGATCATGTACCAGATGGTACACGTACCAAATGGTACAAAGAATTTCGGTGCACGCCGCCACGGCCGCCTCGGCCGACGCCGTGTATGCGTTGCTGCGGGACGGCGCGAGCTGGCCGAAGTGGTCGCCACTGGGGTCGTTCGAGCTGGTCCGCGAAGGGGACGGCGAGCCGGAGGGGCTCGGGGCGATCCGGCTGTTCAAGACCAACGGCGTCCGCTCGTACGAGAAGATCGTCACCCTCGAACCCGGCCGCCGGTTCGGCTACGCGCTGGAGCACGGCCTGCCGCTGCGGGACTACGTCGCCTACGTCGACCTCGCCCCGCGGGCGGGCGGGACCGACATCCACTGGCACTCGACGTTCACGCCGAAGATCCCCGGCACCGGCTGGTTCTACCGGTGGTTCCTCGGGTCGTTCATCAGGCGGGTGGCCGCGGGATTGGCCGCTACCGCCTGAACGGCGTGTTACTCTCCCGGGGAGAGTGAGGAGCGCGCCGTGGGACCCGATCCGTACGACCGCAACTGCCCGACCCGCCAGCTGCTCGACCGCATCGGCGACCAGTGGACGGTGCTGATCGTCGGCGCGCTCTCCGGCGGCCCGCTGCGCTTCACCGAAATCGGCCGCCGGGTGGACGGCATCTCCCAGAAGGTGCTGACGCAGACACTGCGCAGCCTGGTCCGCGACGGCATCCTCGCCCGCACGGCGTACCCGACGATCCCGCCGAAGGTCGAGTACGAGCTGACGTCCCTGGGCCGCAACCTGTCCGAGCCGCTGGACGTGCTCGACCGCTGGGCCCGGCGGCACATGGCGTCGGTCCAGGAAGCCCGGGACGCCTACGACGCGGAGCACACGCCCGCGTCCGCATAGTCACCGTCCAGTTGACAGCTCCTGGACAAACCGTCGCAGTACGGGTTCTGCCGTCCCGTCCGCAGGGACACTGTCGCCGTGCTCAGCGAGACCGTGCCCGCACCGGGCTGGGAAGTCGTTGCCCTCACCGCGTTGTTCGCCTTCGCGGTGTCGCTGACGTCGTTCACGACGCCGCCCTCCGGCCGGCCGAGCCTCCTGCGCAACGCCAACGTCCTGGCCACGCTGTTCCACGAAGGCGGCCACGCGGCGGTGACCCTGCTGACCGGCGGGGACGTCTCCCGCGTCGCCATCACCGGTGCGGGCGACGGCTTCACCGCCTGGAAGCACAAGTCGGGACTGGGCATAGTCCTGGCTTCCGCGGCCGGCTACGCGATGCCGCCGCTGGCCGGGCTGGGGGCGGCCGTGCTGCTGCACCAGGGCCGGGTGGCGGCGGTGCTCGTCCTGACCCTCGTCGCCCTGGTGTTCATCCTGTTCTTCGCCCGGGACCTGCTCACCTTCGCCGTGCTCATCGTGGTGGGGGCGGTCGTGTACTGCGCCTTGCGCTACGCCCCGGGCTGGCTGCGCACCGCCATCGCCTACACCGAAGCCTGGCTGCTGCTGACCAGTGAGATCGACGGCGTGCGGATCCTCGTCGTCAACCGCATGAACCACGGGTTCCGCGACCGGACGGACGACGCCGCCGCGCTGGCCAGGCGCACCGCACTGCCGTCGCCGCTGTGGATCGGCGGCTGGTTCCTGCTCAACGGCTGGGCGTTGTGGCACGCCTTCCCGCTGCTGTGGCCTTAGCGGGCCGCCAAACCGGCTTCGTGGGCCAGCAGCCCGGCCTGGGTCCGGTTGGTGCACTCCAGCTTGACGAGCATCCGCGAGACGTAGCTCTTCACCGTCGCCTCGGCCAGGTGCAGCTTGGCCGCGATGTCCGCATTGGACAGTCCGGCACCCAGGCAGGCCAGCACGTCCCGCTCGCGTTCGGTGAGGCCCGCGGTGCGCCGGCGGGCGTCTTCGCCGCGTTCCCGGCTGTCCGAAGACAACGCCACCAGCCGGCGGGCGGCCGAGGGGGAGAGCACCGTGTGGCCGTCCGCCGCCACCCGGACCAGGCCGATCAGGTCCTCCGGGGGCGTCGACTTGACCAGGAACCCCGCCGCGCCCGCGCGCAACGCCCGGATCACGTACGTGTCCGCGTCGAACGTGGTCAGCGCGACCACCGCGGGCGGCTCGGGCAGCGCCGTGATCCGCGCGATCGCCGTCAGCCCGTCCACGCCCGGCATCCGCAGGTCCATCAGCACCACGCGCGGCCGGTGCCGGACCACGGCTTCGACGGCTTCGGCGCCGTCGCCCGCCTGCGCGACGACCTCGATGTCGCCGGCCGAACCCAGGATCGTGCGCAGGTGCGCGCACACCATCGGCTCGTCATCGACCACGAGCACCGGGATCACAGTGCGTGCCTTCCGCTGTCGGGACGTAGGCGGGCAGTATCGCACCGACCCGGAACCCGCCGCCGGGTGCCGGGCCCGCGGCGAAGCGCCCGCCGACCAGCTCGACGCGCTGGCGCAGGCCCGCCAGCCCGGCCCCGGACCCGCTGCCCGCCAGCGCCGGGTCGGGTGGGCGCACCGCCGCCGTGCTCTCCACCGAGACGTCCAGACCACCCGGGTGGTAGCGCAGCGAGACCGCCGCCGACGCGCCCGGCGCGTGCTTGCGCACGTTGGTCAGCGCCTCCTGCACCAGCCGGTACGCGGTGCGCGCGACGGTCGGCGACACCTGCGCCGGGTCGCCGTCCACCGCCAGCTCCGTCGCCACCCCGACCGACCGGGACTCCTCGACCAGCCGGGCCGGATCGCCCGGCTCGTCCGGGCTGAGCGTCCGCGGCCCGGTCTCGGCCCCGTTGCGCAGGACGCCGACGAGGTCGCGCAGTTCGTCCAGGGCCAGCGCGCCTTCGCGGCGGATGTCCTCGGCCGCCGTCCGCACCGCCGGGTCGGGGGACGTCACGCCGAGCGCGCCGGCGTGCAGCACCATCAGGCTGAGCCGGTGGGTGACGACGTCGTGCATCTCGCCGGCGAGCCGCCGCCGTTCCGCCGCGCGGGCCTGCTCGGCGAGCAGGTGCTGCTCGCGCTCGGCGCGTTCGGCCCGGTCGCGCAGCGACTGCAGCAGCTGCCGCCGCGCCTGGAAGTACAGCGAGCTCAGTGCCGGCAGCGCGGTGCTGAGCAGGCCGAACGGCGTCGTCGCCCAGCTCGGCGTCCACGGCCGCGCGGCGATCACGGCGAGGACGCCGGCCACCCACAGCACGGTCCGCCGGTCCAGCACCCGCGCCGCCTGGGAGAGGATCACCGGGGTGATCGACGGCACCGTGGTCAGGGCGAGCGGGTGCAGCGGCACGAGCAGGCCGGGCGCGAAGGTGTCGGACGCGAGCATGGCGAACGCCGCCGCGGTGACGAACGCGCACACCGGGCCGGGGAACCGGAACATCAGCACGAGGCTGAGGTCGCAGGCGACCTGCAGGGCCAGCCCGGCCGCCGGGCCCCACGCGCCGGTGGTCCGGTCGCCGAGGGCGTAGAAGAGGGTGTTCATCCCGGCGAACGCCAGCGCGGCGAAGATCAGCCAGCCGGCGTCGGAACGGCTCGGCCACAGCGGCCGCCGGGCGATGGTCACGCGGTCACGGTAACCGCCGCTCGCGGCCGCCGCCCCGGGCATGCAACGAAAGTTGCACCTGATCACCCTCCTCGTCGGGTATCGCCGGCGACCCGCACCCGGTGGACTGGGGGCACGCGGTGAGAGGGAGACGGCGGATGTCCCCGGCATCCGCCGTGCGTACGGTGCCCGCCGGCGTTGCTCCCTGCCCGGCGCCGGCGGGCCCCGGACTTTTTCCGAGAGGGGAATGGGATGAACGAGCTGTCGTTGCCCGCGCGGGCCTACCTGCTGGCGTGCGACACCAGGCGCGACCGGCTGCCGGACCGGGAGCGCGTCGCGCTGCTGG
Organism: Amycolatopsis sp. CA-128772; assembly: GCF_002904295.1. GTDB lineage: Bacteria > Actinomycetota > Actinomycetes > Mycobacteriales > Pseudonocardiaceae > Amycolatopsis. The sequence goes on along the minus strand of NZ_PPHG01000009.1, from coordinate 9,816 downwards.
TCCGCGCGGCGGCGTTGACGGACCTGGTGCTGCGCGGCCTGGTCGAGGACGCCGACGGCCGCCCGGTGGTCCGCGGCGCGGGCGGCACGGGCCACCTGGTGCTCGACGACCTGCTCGCCGAGCTGGCCGCCGACCCGCACCGCAAGTGGCGCGCGTGGGTGCGCCGCGGCGCCCGCGGCACGCTGCAGTCCCTGGAGGCCCAGCTCGACGCGGCGGGCGTGCTCACGCTGCGGACGTCTCGCGTGCTGGGGCTGTTCCCGCGCCGGCGCCCGGTGGTCCGCGACACGGCAACGGCGGCGGCCCTGCACGACGAGGTGGGGGCGGCCCTGCGCAGCGGTTCGCCGGTGCCGCCGGAGGTCGCGGCCCTGACGTCCCTGGCGGCGGCGGTCGAGCTGGGCACGGTCCTCCCGCGCGGCGAGCGCCGCCGCCACCGGGAGCGCCTGGCCCGCCTGGACGCCCAGGCGGGAGCGGCGGTTCCGGCGCTGCGCAAGGTGATCCGCGAGCTGCACGCGGCCCGCACGGCCCGGATCGCGGCCGCCTCCGGAGGCGGCGGCTGAGCGGGTCAGGCGGAAAAGAGCCGGTGGAGGTAGTAGTCCACTGTGGACACGGCCGCGGCCGGCGTGCGGTGGCCCATCAGGATTTCCGAGCCCTGCGAGTCCGCGATCGCCCACAGCAGGGCTGCCTCGATCGCCGGGTCGGCCGACGCCGGGACGTCACCCGCCTCCTGGGCCTGGCGGACCTGGTCGGCGAAGAAGGCCAGGAGTTCCGGCACGCCCTCGCCGAAGGCCGCCGCCATCGCCGGGTCCGCCACCGCGCGGATGAAGTACGCGACGCCGATGAGGAAGTCGGCTTCGCTGTCGGGATCGCGGGGCAGGATCTCCACCAAGCACGCGCGCAGGATCGACCGCGGGGTCGGCGGTCCCTCGGCGAGGACCTTCGCGGTGATCCGCTCGCTGCGCAGCTTGTGGCGGTGTTCGAGGGCGTAGCGCAGCATTTCGTCCTTCGTTTTGAAGTAGTGCTGCACCGACCCCATGGACATGCCCGCCTCGGCGGCGACCTGGCGCAGGCTGACGCCCTCCAGGCCGGCGCGCGTGGTCAGCCGCTGCAGCGCCTCGGCGATCTGCACCCGGCGCTGCTCGTGGTCCACCTGCTTCGGCACGTCCGCTCCCGGTTGTCATGCGATCGCATTGCGAAACCGGGGGTCTCGCCGTTACGATGCGGTCGCATTGTAAAACAACCTCGGGGGGTGTCCGGTGGAGACCGGAACAGTGCGGCTGCGGCCGCCCAGCCACGCGCTCGACCGCCGCGCGATCGCCTGGTGGCGGGCGCAGGGGGCGGTGACCTTCGGACCGGTCGTGCTGGTGCTCGCCGGGCTCGGGCTGCTGATCCCGCCGGCCGCGGCGTGGCTGCTGGGCCCGGCGGCGGTGGTCGCCGTGCTCGGCGCGGCCTGGTGCGCGGTGCTGCCGCGGTGGTGGTTCGGCCTGCACCGCTGGGAGGTCACCGACACGGCGGTCTACGCGCGCTCGGGCTTCCTGTGGCAGGAGTGGCGGGTGGCGCCGCTGTCGCGCGTCCAGACGGTCGACACGCTGCGAGGCCCGCTGCAGCAGCGGTTCGGGCTGGCGACGGTCACCGTGACGACGGCCTCGGCCCGCGGCGCGGTCAAGCTCCGCGGCCTCGACGCGCAGCTCGCGGCCGACGTCGCCGAGCGGCTGACCGAACGCACGGACGCGACGCCCGGGGACGCGACGTGAGCGCCTGGCGCCGCCTGGACCGGCGTACCCTCGGCGTCACCGCCGTGCTGCTGGCCGGCCTCGCCGTCTCGGCGGGCACCCCGGTCGCCGTCGGAACGCGGTCGTGGTGGCTCGTCCCGGCCGCCGCCCTTCTCGTCGGCGCCGGCGTGCTGGCCGAATACGTCCGCTGGCGGCACACCCGCTTCCGCTGCACGTCCGAACGCCTCGAAATCGAGTTCCGGTTCGCCGTCCACACGCGCAAATCCCTGCTCCGCGACCGGATCCGCACCGTCGACCTGACGGCCGGCCCGCTGCACCGTGCGTTCGGCGTGGCCGCGCTGTCGATCGGCACCGGGCAGCAGGAGCGGATCACCCTGTCCCCGCTCGCCCGGGCCGACGCCGAGGCACTGCGCTCCGAACTCCTGCACCGGCTCCCGGAACCGTCCACCCAGGACGGTCCACTCGCGACACTCGATCCGCGCTGGATCCGTTACGCCCCGGTGTCGTTCGTCGCCCCCACGCTCGGGCTCGCCGCGTTCGGCACCCTGTTCAAGGTGGCGGACTGGTTCGGCGCCGGCGGCGGGCTGCTGAGGTGGCTGCGGAACCTCTTCGGCGACCTGCCCCTGGCCGCCGGGATCGTGCTCCTGCTCGTCCTGGCGACGGTCGCCGGCGTGGCCGGGGCGGTGGGCCTGTTCGCCGAGATGTGGGCGCACTACCGGCTGGACCGCGAGCCCGGCGGCACCCTGCGCGTCCGGCGCGGGCTGCTCACCACCCGGTCGACCACGGTCGAGGAACGGCGGCTGCGCGGCATCGAGCTGGTGGAGCCGCTCGGGGCCCGGCTCGCCGGCGCCGCGCGGGTGGACGCCATCGCCACCGGGATGCCGCGCGACGACGACAAGACCGAGGCCAAGACGCTGGTGCCCGCGGCGCCGCGCGCGGTGGCGTACGACGTCGCGGCGAAGGTCCTGGGCGAGCGCGTCGAGCCGGCCGGGCTGGTGCCGCACCCGGTGGCGGCCCGCGGGCGGCGGCTGCGGTGGGCGCTCGCCACGGTGCTCGTGCCGGTGCTCGTCCTGCTGCTGCTCGGCGTGCTGCTCACCGACGTCCTGCTCGTGCTGGGCGCGGTGCTCGCCGTCGTCGCCCTGCCGGTGGCGGTCCTGCTCGCCCGGGACGCCTACCGCAGCCTCGGGCACGGCACGTCCGGCCGCTACCTGCTGCTGCGCGCGGGCACGGTCCGGCGGAGCACGGCCGTGCTGAAGCGGGACGGAATCATCGGCTGGACGGTGCGGCAGTCGGTGTTCCAGCGCCGCCGCGGGCTGGCGACGTTCACCGCGACCACGGCGGCGGGCGCCTACGCGATCCGCGACGCCGACGCCGCGGAGGGGCTCGCCTTCGCGGCCGGCGCCGTCCCCGGGGTGCTCGCGCAGTTCGCTTCGGTGCCCGCCGAACCGTCGCGGGCCTAGGTTCGGGGCATGGACGAATTCCGTGCCCTGCACGTCCCCGGCTCCCCGCTGCTGCTGCCGAACGCGTGGGAGTTCGGCGTCGGCGCCTTCCTCGTCGCCCAGGGCTTCCGCGCCCTGGGCACGACCAGCCTCGGCGTCTCGGCGGCGGCGGGGGAGCCGGACGGCGCGCCGTCGACGCGGGACGCGACCGTCGCCCTGGCCCGCCGCCTGGCGCGGCTGGACGCGCTCGTCAGCGTCGACATCGCCGACGGCTTCAGCGCGAACCCGGCCGCCGTCGTCGGCCTCGCGGCCGAACTCGCGGACGCCGGCGCCGTCGGCGTCAACCTCGAGGACGGCCGCGCCGACGGCTCGCTCGCCCCGGTCGACGTCCAGTGCGCGCTGGTCACGGCGGTGAAGGAGCGGGTGCCCGGGCTGTTCGTCAACGCCCGGACCGACACGCACTGGGCGGGCGACCGCTCCGTCGCCGAAGCCGAACGGCGGGTGCGCGCGTACGCCGCGGCCGGCGCGGACGGCGTCTTCGTGCCCGGCCTGGCCGCGCCGGGCGACGTCGAGCGGATCGTCGCCGCCGGTGTGCCGCTCAACCTGCTCTTCCTGCCGGGCAAGAGCACCCTGGCCGGGCTCGCGGAGCTGGGCGTCGCGCGGGTCAGCCTCGGCTCGCTGCCGTACCGGATGGCGCTGGCGGCCGCCGCCGGGACCGCGCTGGCCGTGCGCGACGGCCGTGACCTGCCGCTGAGCCCGCCGGCCTACGCCGACGTCACGGCCCTGCTGCCGTAAATCGGGTGAACCGGCCGGGCCGGATCTGCTTGCCTGGAGGCATGCGCGCCTTCGGAACCGACTTCGCCGCCCCGCCCGGATACCTGAACACGCCCAGCGTGGGTGTCCCGCCCGCGCCGGTCGCCGCGGCGGTGGCCGAATCGGTGGAGCGGTGGCGGACCGGGGCGACGCGGCCGGGGGAGTTCGACGAGTACGTCACGCGGGCGCGGGCCGGGTTCGCCCGGCTGCTCGGCGTCGAACCCGCGCGGGTCGCCAGCGGCGCGTCGGTCTCGCAGCTCATCGCCAACGTCGCCGCGGCCCTGCCCGCCGGCACCCGCGTGCTCGCCGCCGAGGGCGACTTCACCAGCGTGACGTTCCCGTTCGCGGCCCAGCCCGGCGTCACGGTGACCGAGGTGCCGCTGGACGTGCTGCCGTCGCGGGTCGAGGGCCACGACGTCGTCGCGGTGAGCGTCGTCCAGTCCGCCGACGGCCGGATCGCCGACCTCCCGGCCCTGCGCGCCGCGGCCGAGGCCGCCGGGGCGGCGGTGCTGCTCGACGCGACCCAGGCGGCCGGCTGGCTGGCGCTGGACGTCGCCTGGGCGGACTGGGTGGTCGGGGCGAGCTACAAGTGGCTCTGCGCGCCCCGCGGCGGCGCCTGGCTCGCGGTGCGGCCGGACGCGCAGGAGCGCACCCGCGCGGTCGCGGCGAACTGGTACGCGGGGGAGGACCCCTGGGCCACGGTCTACGGCCTCCCGCTGCGCCTGGCCGGCGACGCCCGCGCGTTCGACCTCTCCCCGGTCTGGCTGGCCCAGGTCGGCTCGGCCGCCGCCCTGGAGTACTTCGGCGGCCTCGACCTCGCGCAGGTCCAGGCGCACAACACCGGCCTGGCCGACGCGCTGCTGGCGAAGCTCGGGCTGCCCCCGCGCGGCACCGCGATCGTGGCGCTCGACGCCGACCCGGCGCGGGTGGCCGCGGCGGGGATCGTGTCGAGCGTCCGCGGCGGCCGGGTGCGGGTCGGTTTCCACCTCTACAACACCGTTGACGACGTCGAACGCGTTTTTCCCGCGTTCGGGTGAACCGCGGAACGCGGGTGAACTACCGTATGGCCCCGTGGTTGGTGCGCATTTCACCCCAGGCCCGTCCGACACGGCCCCGCTGGGCGCGGTTCCCCCGCAGCCCCGCCCGCCCGTGCCGGGACCGCCGGCCCGCGACACCCGGTCCCTGCTGCTCAGGGGCGCCGGGCTGGTCGCCATCGCCGTCGTCTCCGGGCTCATCTGGTTCCTGATCCGGCACGACTCGGCCCCGGACGAGCCGGTCGCCCAGCCGCCGGCGCAGAACACCGGGCAGTTCAAGTTCACGCTGGTCGCGGGGCCGGTGAAGACGACGGACTGCGCCGACAAGTCCTACGGGCAGACCCAGCGCTTCTTCCAGGACAGCCCGTGCCGGTCGCTGGTCCGCGCGCTGTACACGACGGAGTCGGGCGGCGCGAAGGCGCTGGTCTCCGTGGCGCTGGTCGGCATGCCGGACTCGACCCAGGCGAAGGCGCTCAAGGCGCTGACCGAGAAGGACGGCACCGGCAACGTCACGGACCTGGTCAAGGACAAGACGTTCGCGGGCACCGGCACCCCGAGCGTGAGCGGCAAGGACGCGGCGTACTCGTCGAAGGTCGACGGCACGAACACGACGATCGTGCTGGCCGACTTCTACGCCAAGCACAAGGACAAGGACCTGATCGAGCGGATCGCCGACGACGCCCTCCGCCTGTCGGCCGACCTGCACTCCTGACCCGGGTGCCCAGCGCCCCAATGTGGCGTTGGTGGCGTCAGACGCACCCAATGTGGCGTTCGGTGCGTCTGACGCACCGAACGCCACATTGGGGCGCTGGGGCGGCGACCGCTCAGCTGTTCTGACCCGGCATCGCGATGACGGCCGGCTTCACGCCCGCCTCGGAGCGCCACGGCGTGCCCCGGCGTGAAGCCGCGACCAGCGCGTGCAACGCCGTCGTCCGCAAACCCGCGTCGTCGGTGTGGTCGATGACCGCCAGCCAGGCCGACGCGCAGTCCGCCTCGGCCGTCGCGACCACCTGCGCCGCCGACTTCGAGTCCGTCACCGGGTTCTTCGGCACGTACGCCGCCTCCGGCGCGACCGGGGTCGCCCCGGCCGCCGAGAGCATCGTCTGCAGCAGGTCGCGGCGCACGGCGTGCTCCGCCGCGCCGCTCTTCTCCGCGTCGCCGAAGTCGCCCGGCAGGAAGGCGCTCACCAGCCCGTACACCCACACGGCGGCGTGCTCGGCGGCCAGCGCGCCCTGCAGCGGGTCCACCGCCTCCGGGGGCACGGTCCCGGAGGCCGCGGCCGGCGGCTTCGGGGCGTCCTCGCCGGGGCCCAGGGCCGGGGCGGTCCGCTGCAGCGCCGCGCAGCCCGCCGCCACCGCGGCGGCCAGGCCGGCGCGGTACCGCGGCAGCCCGGGCACGAGGTCTTCGGCCTGCTTGCGCGCGGCCGCCAGGCGGTCCTTCAGGTCGCCCAGCGCGGCCGGGACCGGTGGCGCCGCCGACGGCGACGGCACCGGCCGGTTCAGCCGGTCCACTTCGGACTTGAGGGCGGCCGCGTGGGCCGCGCGCGCGTCGGCGAGCTGGCCGGCGGCGTCGGTGTCGGCGCCCTTGGCCAGCGCCCGCGCGGCGTCGGCGTCGGCCTGGGCGGCGGCCAGCAGCGGCCGCAGCGGGTCGGGGCTTTCGTCGTAGCCGGGCCCGCAGGCGGCGAGGGGCACGGCCAGGGCGGCCAGGGCCGCCGCGCGGAGGGCGCCGCGGCGGGTCAGCTCGGTCGGTCTTCCGGTCACGCCGCCCCATCCTGCCAGGCCCCGGGGCGGCCCCGCCGCTCGCGCGGGCCCAGCGGGCGACCGGATAAGCTGGTCCACCACCGACCCGACCACCCAGCCCGAGCAAGGAGACCCCCACGTGCCAGGAGAACTCGCCAGCCGGCTTCAGCCGATAGTGGCCGAAGCCGTCACCGCCGCGGGTTTCGACCTCGACTCGTTCGAGGTGCAGCAGGCCGGCCGGCGGCAGCTGGTCAAGGTCGTCGTCGACGCCGACGACGGGGTCGGGCTGGACGAGGTCGCCGAGGTCAGCCGCAAGGTCTCGGCGGCGCTCGACGAGAACGACCACGTGCTGGCGAGCGCCTACACGCTGGAGGTCACCTCGCCGGGGCTCGACCGCCCGCTGACCCAGGCCCGGCACTGGCGGCGCGCGCGGTTCCGGCTGGTGAAGGTCACCCCGGCCGACGGCGCGGCCTTCATCGGCCGGGTCGGCCACGCGGGCGAACACGCCGCCCGCGTCCTCGAAGGCGGCAAGCTCCGCGACGTCCGCTACGCCGACGTGGCGAAGGCGGTCGTGGAGATCGAGTTCAAGCAGCCGCCCGCCGAGGACCTGAAACTGCTCGAAGACGACGCGTCCGGCATGATCGCGGCCGAGACGGAGAAGGGGTCGAAGTGAACGTCGACATCGCCGCGCTGCGGGCGATCGAACGGGACAAGGACATCCCCTTCGAAACGGTGATCGAGGCCATCGAAACGGCCTTGCTCACCGCGTACAAGCACACCGAGGGCCACCAGTCGCACGCCCGCATCGACATCGACCGCAAGACGGGCCTGGTGCGCGTGCTCGCGCACACGCTGACCCACGACGGCCAGGTCGACGAGGAGTGGGACGACACCCCCGAGGGGTTCGGCCGGATCGCCGCCACCACCGCGCGCCAGGTCATCCTGCAGCGGCTGCGCGACGCCGAGCACGAGAAGACCTTCGGCGAGTTCTCCACCAAGGAGGGCGAGATCGTCGCCGGCGTCATCCAGCGCGACGCCCGGGCGAACGCGCGCGGCATGGTCGTGGTCCAGGTGGGTGACACCGAGGGCGTGCTGCCCTCCGGCGAGCAGGTGGCCGGCGAGTCCTACGAACACGGCAACCGGATCAAGGCGTACGTGGTCACGGTGTCGCGCAGCAACCGCGGCCCGCAGATCACGCTCTCGCGCTCGCACCCGAACCTGGTGCGCAAGCTGTTCGCGCTCGAGGTGCCGGAGATCGCCGACGGGACGGTCGAGATCGCCGCGGTCGCGCGCGAGCCGGGACACCGCACGAAGATCGCGGTCAAGTCCACCGTGGCGGGCGTCAACGCCAAGGGCGCCTGCATCGGCCCGGTCGGCGCGCGCGTGCGCAACGTGATGAGCGAGCTGGCCGGTGAGAAGATCGACATCATCGACTTCTCCGAGGATCCCGCTCGCTTCGTCGGGAATGCGCTGTCGCCCGCGAAGGTTGTCTCGGTACGAGTCGTGGACGAACGGGCGAAGACCGCCCGCGTCGTGGTGCCGGACTTCCAGCTGTCGCTGGCGATCGGCAAGGAGGGCCAGAACGCCCGCCTCGCCGCCCGTCTGACCGGCTGGCGGATCGACATCCGCAGCGACGCCGCACCCGCGGACGACGAGGGTGATCAAGACCACGCCCGTCCGCCGCGGCCCGCCGCGACAACCGGTTCGGCTGAGTGAAGGTCGAAGCGCTAGACTCAGTAGTGGTTCAACGCCCGCGGCGGGTAGCCGAGCACCAGCCCCACCGGATTTCCCCGGTGCGGACTTGTGTCGGCTGCAAGCGGCGGGCATTGACCGGTGAGCTGCTGCGCGTGGTCGCGGTGGCCGGGCGGGTGGTCGTCGACGAACGTCGGCGGCTGCCGGGCCGGGGGGCTTGGCTGCACCCCGACCCGGACTGCCTGGCCAAGGCCGAACGGCGGCGGGCTTTCCCGAGAGCCTTGCGGGCTCCCGGGGCGCTCGATGCCCGCGAGGTCCGCGAGCGCGTCGAGCACACCACCACGCACCACGAGCCCGGGACGTCCCCGGGGTCGCGAGGAACCAAGGAAGCAGGTCGGACCCGTCATGAGTCAGCCGTGAAGCTGAAGCCATGAGCGTCAGACAATAAGGACGAGGTCAGCGGTGTGCCGCCTGGCCTCCCCTAGATGAGGAGAGTTGTGCCAGGCAAGGCCCGCGTACACGAGCTCGCGAAAGAGCTCGGCATCACCAGCAAGGACGTGCTCGCGAAGTTGAAGGAACAGGGCGAGTTCGTCAAGTCCGCGTCGTCCACGGTCGAGGCGCCCGTCGCCCGCCGTCTCCGCGACGCGTATGCGCCCAAGGGCGCCAAGAAGCCCACCCCCGGTCCGTCGGCGCGCCCCGGCCCGCCGGCCGCCAAGCCGGGCCCCGCCGCCCCGAAGCCCCCCGCGCCTGCCCAGCAGGCTCCGGCGGCCCAGGCGGCTCCGGCTCCGGCCGCGTCGGCTCCGGCCGCACCCCAGCAGCAGGCGCCCGCGGCGTCGAAGCCGGCCACCCCGGGGCAGCGCCCCGGCCCCCGGCCCGGCCCGCGTCAGCAGCCCGCCGCGCCCGCACCCGCGGAGCAGGTCCCGGCCGCGAAAGCGGAGGCCCCGGCCGCTCCCAAGCAGGACACCCCGGCGACGCCCCCCGCGGGCGGCACCGGTTCGGTCGTCCCGCCGAAGCCGCAGGGCCCCAAGCCCGGCGGTCCCAAGCCCGGCCCGCGCACCCCGCGCGTCGGCAACAACCCGTTCGGCGTCGGTTCCGGCGCCCCGGCCCCGCGTCCGCAGGCTCCGCGCCCCGGTGGCGGGCAGGGCGGCGACAACCGGCCCCCGCGTCCCGGCGGTGGCGCCGGCGGTGACCGTCCGGCCCCGCGGCCGGGTGGTGGCGCCGGTGGCAACCGGCCGAGCCCGGGCAACATGCCCCCGCGGCCGAACCCCGGCATGATGCCGGGCCGCACGCAGCGTCCCGCCGGTCCCGGTGGCGGCGCCCGCGGTGGTCCCGGTGGCGGCGCCCGTGGCGGTCCCGGTGGCGGCGCCCG
>NZ_PPHG01000008.1 GCF_002904295.1 Amycolatopsis sp. CA-128772 | reverse complement strand
GTGCACCCCCTCCGACACGCAGAACTCGTTCCCCTCCGGGTCCACCAGCACCGTCCACGCCAGGCCCGGCGCCTCGTGCTCCGCCACCTCCTTCGCCCCCAACTCCACGAGCCGCTTCACCTCGGCCGCGCGATCGTCGCCTCCGAAGTCGATGTGGACCCGGTTCTTTCCCTCCCTTGGCTCCGGTACCCGCTGCAGGCCCATGGCCAGGCCGCCCGTTGTCGGGGGTGCGAGCATCACGAACTCGCCGTAGTCCTGGGCCACCGTTGTGCCCAGGGCGGCCGTCCAGAACTCCGCCAGGGCTCGGGGGTCCGTGCAGTCGATCGTGACCATGCCCATGTGGATCGCCATGCCCCCGAAGCTAGCGGGCACCACCGACAAAAACGGGCGCCCGAGTAACCCGTTGGAGTCACGGCCGGGGTATTGACTACCCTGAGCGGGACTTTCACACCCGCCCGGAGCAGGGAGCCCCCCAGTGATCACCAGGACTTCGTCGTTGTTCCTTCGCACGTTGCGCGAGGATCCGGCGGACGCCGAGGTACCGAGCCACCGGCTCCTGGTACGTGCCGGCTATGTCCGCCGGGTCGCCCCGGGCGGGTACTCCTGGCTGCCGCTCGGCCTGCGGGTGCTGCGCCGCATCGAGGCCGTCGTGCGCGAGGAAATGAACGCCATCGGCGCGCAGGAGATCCAGTTCCCCGCGCTGCTGCCGAAGGAGCCCTACGAGGCCACCGGCCGGTGGACCGAGTACGGCGACGGCCTCTTCCGCCTGAAGGACCGCAAGGGCGCCGACTACCTCCTCGGCCCCACGCACGAGGAGCTCTTCGCCCTCACCGTGAAGGGCGAGTACAGCTCGTACCGCGACTACCCGGTCACGCTGTACCAGATCCAGACCAAGTACCGCGACGAAGCCCGCCCCCGCGCCGGCATCCTGCGCGGCCGCGAGTTCGTCATGAAGGACTCCTACTCCTTCGACCTCGACGACGACGGCCTCGCCCGCTCCTACCAGGCGCACCGCGACGCCTACGTGAAGCTGTTCGACCGGCTCGGCCTCGAGTACGTCGTCGTGAAGGCGACGTCGGGGGCCATGGGCGGCTCGGCGTCCGAGGAGTTCCTCGCGGTCGCCGAGACGGGTGAGGACACCTACGTCCGCAGCACCGAGTCCGGCTACGCGGCGAACGTCGAAGCCGTCGTCACGCCCGCGCCGCCCGCGCAGCCGGTCGAGGGCCGCCCCGAGGCGCAGGTGCACCACACGCCGAACACGCCGACCATCGAGACGCTGGTCAACTTCCTCAACGACGCCGGGCTGGGCCGCACGTTCACCGCCGCGGACACGCTGAAGAACGTCATGCTCAAGACGCGTCAGCCGGGCTCGGCCGAGTGGGACCTGGTCTGCGTCGCGGTCCCGGGTGACCGCGAAGTGGACATGAAGCGCCTCGAAGCGGCGCTGGAGCCCGCCGAGGTCGCGCTGCTCGACGAGGCCGACTTCGCGAAGAACCCGTTCCTGGTCAAGGGCTACATCGGCCCGAAGGCGCTGCAGGACAACGGCGTGCGCTACCTCGCCGACCCCCGGATCGTGCCCGGCACCGCCTGGGTCACCGGGGCCGACAAGGTCGACCACCACGTCGTCGACCTGCTCGCCGGGCGCGACTTCACCCCGGACGGCACCATCGAGGCCGCCGAGGTCCGCGAAGGCGACGCGTCGCCGGACGGGCACGGCACCCTGGTCGCCGCGCGCGGCATCGAGATCGGGCACATCTTCCAGCTCGGCCGCAAGTACACCGATGCGTTCGAGGTCGATGCGCTCGGCCCCGACTCGAAGCCGATCCGGATCACGATGGGCTCCTACGGCGTCGGCGTCTCGCGGCTGGTCGGCGTGCTCGCCGAGCAGAACCACGACGACCTCGGCCTGATCTGGCCGCGCGTGGTGTCGCCGTTCGACGTGCACATCGTCATCGCGGGCAAGGACGAGACGATCGCGGCCGGCGCCGGGAAGATCGCCGCCGACCTCGACGCGGCGGGCATCGAGGTCATCCTCGACGACCGCAAGGCGACGCCGGGCGTCAAGTTCGCCGACGCGGAGCTCCTCGGCGTGCCGACCATCCTGGTCGTCGGGCGCGGCCTGGCCAACGGCGTCGTCGAGGTGAAGGACCGGCGCTCGGGCGACCGCGAGGAGATCGCGGTGGACGCCATCGTCGAGCACCTGGTCAAGCTCGTCCGGGGCTGATGAACCGGCGTTCCGAAGACGCGACGCCGGGCTACGAGGACAACGAGGCGCTCCGCGGGTTCGGTGGTTACGAACCCGCGGACGTCCCGCGCGCGCAGCCCAAGCGGATCCGGCCGAAGCCGAAGCCCCTGAAGTGGCGGCGGGCGCCGTGGTTCGGCCTGGTGTTCATCGCGCTGGTCGCGGGCGTGCTCAACGCGCTGGGTGCCGGCAAGCAGCACCCGGCGTCGTCCTCGCCGCCGCCTTCGCCGCTGGTGGCGACGCCGTCGCCGCGGGCGGCGGTACCGGCGGTGGTCGCGGGCTGGCAGTCCGTGGCGGGCCGCGACGGCGCGTACGCCTACGACGTCCCGCCGGACTGGGAGCCGGCGCCGGGCACGCAGCACGGCTGGGCCGGGATCAGGCTGATCACGAGTGCGTTCCCGGGCAAGTGCGGCGGCGCGGGCATCACGACGGAGCCGCTGCCTGACCTCGAGGCGGCGGCCCGCAAGGCCGCGACGGACCTGGCGGCGGCCGCTTACGGCGGATCACCCCGGATCGGCCCGGGTTCGGACGCGCAAATTCCGCGGGCGGACGGCACCGCGGTGCCCGCCCGGGTCGTGGTCGCTACGGTGACCCCGTCGCAGACGGGGGAGTGCGCGGCCCGGGAGGCGCTGGTGGCGGCGCTGGCGTTCGGCGGGAATGCGGGGACGTCCGGGGTGGTGGTGGCGTACGCGGACAGCGATCGGTCGGGGCCTTCGGTGCGGCAGGACCTGGAGCGCATCGTGCGCAGCTACCGGTTCGTCCCGGCGGCGAACCGCTAGAGCGGGCGGTTTTCGTACGCTTCGACGTCACCGACGATCCAGCCGTGGGCGAATTCGTCCTCGGCGGGGGCCGCACCGACGACCGAGCGGACGAAGAAATCCTCTTGGGTCACGTCGATCTCGTTGTCGAGCATGGCGATCGAGTCGGGCCACGCGTCGGGGACGTGTTCGGTCAGGATCTGCATCGGTGCGTTGCGCAGGTCGGCGTCGACGCTCGAGCCGGCGAGCTCCAGTTCGGTCTCCGGCGGGAGCTTCTCGACGATGTCGAGGGCTTCGTCGTCGAGGGCGACGCACTTGGTGAGGTCGACGTGTTCGAGGGCGGTGAGCTGGGCCAGCTCGCCGATGTCGGTGAGGGACGTGCTGCTGCCCAGCGCGACGCTGCGGAGGCCGGTCATGCCGCCGACGCCGTGGAGGCTTTCGATCTCGGAGTCCGGGGCGTCGAGGACTTCGAGGTGGGTGCAGCCCGCGAAAGCACCCAGGTCGCTCGACGGCCACCCGGGGATGCCGAGTGAGCGCAGGGCGGGCAAAGACAGTTCCGCGGTCTCGGTGCCTGCCGGCACGAATCCCTCCAGCTCCAGATTTTCGAGCTTGCCGAGGGCGTTGAGGGCGGCGAGGTTGGTGAGCCCGATCCCGTGTCCGGTGAGTCGCAGGTCGACGAGGTTCGGCGTGGCGGTCAACAGCGCGCAGTCGAGGGTGGCCACCCCGCCGAGGGTGGCGAACGCCAGGTCCAGCGAGGTGATGCTTTCGTTGTGCGGCAGCGATATTCTCAGGTCGGCCGCGGTGAAGATGGAAACCATGTCCACCCAGAGGCTTTCCAGGCCATCCAGCTTCATCAGGGTGGCCAGATCGCCGGGCGTGAGCCGGGTGTTGGCGGTGATTGCGGTGAGCCGGGCTGCGGTCAACGGGAAGTGGCCCGGCTTCCAGCCTTGCGTCGACTCGAAATGGACCAGGAAATCGCGGCTGAGCCTGCCGGTGAACGGGATCCGGCCGGGATCGGGCAGGACGACCGCGGTCGGCGCGTGCAGGTCCGTCAGGACCTGGTCGGCGTACTCGGCGGGCGGGAAGAACGACCACGCCTCGACCAGGCTTTGCGCGAGCGACCGGCGAAGCGCCACCGGCAGGTCGATCAGGACCTTGAGCGCTTTCGGGGTGCCGATCCGGCCCAACGCTTCCACGCAGCGTTCGAGAACGTGATCATTGTCCACCGCGGCAACGAGGAACTGCTCGATCAGGCCGACACTCGTGTCCCCGCCGGCGACCAGCTTCAGCATCGCGTCGCTGTTGAGCGGCGGCACCAGCGACCGGAGATACGACTCCAGCCTGCGGGTCACGCTCTCGTCCACCAGCATGCAGGCGTCGACGCAGTTCATCACCAGGCTGTACAGGTGCTCCTGGTCGCGGGTGGCGGTCTTTTCGGCCTTCGACAACAGGTTCGCCAGCAAGCCGGTGGCCTCGGCGGGGCGGGCCATGCCGACCGCCAAGGCGATCACTCCCGCGAAGGACGGATCGCCGGACCGGTACAACAGCGCCCCGAAATCACCCTGCTTGCTCATCCACCGCGCCGCCAGGAACTCCAGGAACGTCCGGTGCGCGAAGTCGATCACCCCCGGGGCCGGTTCGCGCAGGATCGATCGCTCGACGAGGTCCTGCAACGCTTCTTCCGCGGTGATCGTGTCCTCGCGCAGCAGCCGGAGCGTCTGGCCGACGTGGCTGAGCGCCTTCTCCTTCGCGATCTCCGAATGGTCGTTCCGGATCAGCCACTGCGCCAGGTCTTCCAGCAACGCGAGCCGTTCCTGCGGACCCAGCGGCGAAATCGCGAGGTTGCGTTCGGTGTCCCGACGGCCGGCCAGCATCACCAGCGCCGTCTCGTACAGCTCGAGCCGCCGCCGGGGCAGGCTGCTGACGCCTTTGCGGGCGTAAGCCAGCGCGCACAACACCGCGCAGAGCAACGGCGTCCGGGCCAGGTCGAGGAGGGCCGGGCTGGTCAGGATGTGCTCGGCGACCAGCTTTCCCTTGGCCCGGTGGTTTTCCTGCTGCTCTTTCGGCAGCGAACTGCTCGTCGACACGTGCCACTGCCGGACCAACGCCGAGATCTGGTCCGGTCCCATCGGATCCAGCTGGGCCGCCGCGAACCGGCTCAGCTTCAGGCCCGGATGGGTCAACGCCGCCGGGCGGCCGCTGATGATGAACACGTTGTCGGGGAACGCGGCCAGCAGGTCGTCGAGCCACTTCTGGACCGCCGGGCGGCGGGAGACCGGGAGCTCGTCGAGGCCGTCGATCAGGAGGATCGCGCGGCCCGCGACGAGCAGGTCCGTGCACCAGCGGGCCGGCTTCCGCGCGCTCAGGTTCGCCGCCACCTCGTCGGTGAGGGACTCGACGTCCGGCAGCGGCCGGTCCACGTACCGCCGGAGGCGCACCGCCAGGGGGACCTTGCCCTTCCACGCCCCCAGCTGCGGCGGTAGCCGGTCGCGGGCCGCCGACACCGCGATCCACTGCAGCAACGTCGTCTTGCCCGACCCCGCCTCCCCGATCAGCACCAGGGGGCCGGCCGCCGCCAGGACGTTCACCACGTCGTTGCGGCGGCCGCCCAACCACGTGTGGTCGTCGTCCCAGTGGCCGCTCGCCGCGGACAACGCCACGAAGGCCGGGGTCAGCGCGTACCGGACCACCGAGCGGGCCAGGTCGATGCCGAGGATTTCGAGGTGGTCCAGGCCGTTGCTGACCGCCCGCAGGTAGTCCGTCGTGTACGCCGCCGCCGACAGCTGGTCGTCGACCGCTTCGTTGCGGGCCCGCTGCCGGCGGGGAACGCTGTCGAGGGCCGTTCCCAGGGCCTTCGGGAGGTCCGCCTCCCGCTCGAGGGCGCCGGACAAGGCATCGCGGCGCAGCTCCGGGACACCGAGGTACGCCCCGGCCAGGAACGCCGTGACGTCGGACAGGAAGTAGCCCTCGGCCGGGGAGCCCGCGTCGCCGAGGAGTGGCCGGAGGACCGCCGCTTCGGCCGCGTGCGCCTGGCCGACCAGCGCCAGGCCGGACACGACCTGCCGGAAGAACGCCGTGTCGTCGAGGCCGTAAGCACCAGCGGCTCGTTCGAGGTGTTCCAGCAGCACCTCTTCGAGGTCCTCGAGCAGCCGCTCCGCCTTCCGCTTCTCCTTCCGGTCGTGGCCCAGCGCCGGGATCTCCTCGCGGGACGCCCAGCTGTGCAGCCTCAGCAACGCCGACAGCAGCGCGCCGGCGACGTCCTCGACGGTGTAGCCCGTCGGCTGGTCCACCGCGTCGAGCAGGGCGAACGCGAACTCGGCGGCGTGGCGCGCGGCGACCTCCTGGCCGCCCGCCCGGTCGGCTTCCGCCTTGCCGGACAACAGGTCGCTGATCCCGCGGATCACGCCGATCGAGACGCCCGACCGGGCCGAAGCGGCTTTGACGAACCCCAGCCCCTCCTGCTCCGTCGCCACCACCTGGCTGTAGTGGCGGCGGATGACGTCCGCGGCCGGGGCTCCGGCGTCCGCGACCACCTTGCCGCCCGCGGCGATCGGCTCGACGACGACCGAAAACCCGCCGGTCAGCCGGTGGCGCAGGTACCGGGCGGCCTGCACGAGGTCGTAGGACGCGGAGCCGACCTGGCCGCGCGGCAGGAAGGCGTCGGCGCCCTCCTTGCCGTACTCGTAGCCGTGCACCTCGGTGGCGAACACGACGTCGCCGAGTTCGACGTCCTTCACCCCGCCCGCCACGCCGACGAAGAGCGCGACGTCGGGGGAGAAGTGCTGGAGCGCGCGTTCCGTGGAATAGCTCGCTTCTTCGTTGCCCCGGCCGATTTCCGCGACGGCGACCGTCCAGACGCCCGACGTGCCGACGAGGTACCGGCTGCCCTGGGCGTGCGTCCGCCAGGCCGCCCCGGCCAGGCGGCCGGCGACCGCGGTGAACTCGACCGGCAGGGCGGTGAGCACGACCGCCGTCCGGGTCATTCCTTCGAATCCGTGCCCGCGGGCGCACGCAGGCGGTCCCAGTTCCTGCTGTCGCGCTCGATGGCCCGGTTCAGCTCGCCGTAGATCCGCTCGACGTCCTGCTTCAGGGCATCCTGCGAAAGGTCTTTGCTCATGCAGTACCGCAACTCCCGCGAAACAGCTTCGAGATCGCGGACCGTCTGCGTCCGGAGGACCCACAGCTCACGGTGGGAGAAGAAGGCGTCCGCCGCCGCCAGCACGGTGATCAGCGCACCCAGCCCGAGGGCGATGTTCGCGAACACATCCGTGTAGCCGTCGAGGTTCCGCAGGCCGAGCAGGACACTGATCGCCGCAGACAGAAGAACGGTCGACAGCCGCAGCCCGAACGCCTTCCGCTTGTCACGCTTGCGCCGCGTCGTGTACCGGCGCAGTTGCTGGTCGAGTTCGGAGCGCAGAAAAGCAAGCTCGCCGGGGGGCTCGTCGGGCACGACGACGAATGTAGCACCGGCGCCCCGCCGGTTTTGCCGCTTCCGCGGGGCGCCCGGATTCGGCAGGCTGCGGGGCATGAGCGGGGATGAGGAGAGACGTCTCGGGCGCGTCCGGGCCGGCGCGTTCGGCGTGCTGGCCGTGGCCGGGTTCGTGCTGCTGTTCGGGCCGTTGCTGGCCAAGGCCCTGAATTGGCTCGTGCAGCCGCGGAATCCGGACTGGTGGGGCGCTTCCGGGCAGTGGGCCGGCGGCATCGGCACGATCGCCGCCGTCGTGGTGGCGTTGTGGATCGCCATCCGGGACGGCCGGCTCGCCCGCGCCGACCGGCGCGAACGCGACCTGCGTGAACGGCAGGAGCAGGCCGCGAAGGTCACCGCGTGGATCGAGTACGCCGGCGGGCACGGCTACATGGTCGTGTCCAACGCGAACGCCGAGGCGGTCAACCACGTCGTCGTCTCGTTCGACCTCGTGCGGACCCTGCCGATGACCGGGTCCACCCTGCACCGCGGGCCGGAGATCGAGGACGACGAATACCTCTACGCCATCCTGCCGCCCGGGAAGTGGCGGATGCCGATCCGCGAGGAGTGGCGGCGCCCGGACCTGACGCCCGGGGTGATGCTGGCCTTCACGGACTCGCGGAACGGCCACTGGCTCCGCCTGACCGACGGCCGGCTGATCCCGAAGGACCAGAACGTCGTCAACAGGCGGAAGATCCGCTTCCCGCAGCGGATCAGCGTGCCCGAGAGCTACTGACCAGCTTCGCCAGCTGCCGCAGCCGCACGTCCGGCAGATAGGCGCGGCTCAGCGCCAGCCCGATCCGCGGCAGGTCGGCCTCGTCGCGGAAAGCCAGGTACAGCGGGACGTGCCGCGGCTGGAACTTCGCCTTGAACGCGTGCAGGGAACGGAATCCGTAGTACGGCTCCATCACGCGGCCCAGCGACTCCAGCGCCCGGTCCACCGGCCGCGCCGCGAACCCGGTGCTGCGGGCCAGCGGGGCACCCGACAGCGAGACGAACCGCGCCCCTTCGTCGCGGAACGCCAGGCACGCCGAGGCGATGAGGAACTCCATCACCGGGCGGAAGCCGTGGGGGCTGCGGCGCATGACGTCCAGCGTCCAGCCGCCGATCGTGCCGGCGCCGGTGTGGACCGGCAGCCACGACGTCACGCCGTGGACCGTGCCCTCCGCGTCGACCGCGAGGCCGACCCGGGTGGCCGGGTCCATCGCCTCGTCGAGCCCGCCGAGGGTGAACCCCATCTCCGGCATGGCCTTGCCGGACATCCACTCCTCCGACAGCGCCCGGACCTGGGCGAGGATCGGTTCAGGCTGGTCGGCCAGCCGGACCAGACGGAACTCGATGTCCTGCTTGGCCGCCTTGTTGAGCGCCGACCGGACGTCCTGCCACGCCTTGCCGCGGAACTCGAGGCCGTCGAGGTCGAGCACGTTGTCCTCGGCGACCTGGACGTGCTGCCAGCCCAGCTCGCGCGTCGCCGCGACGGTGGCTTCGGTCGCCGAGAACACGCACGGCACCAGGCCGGAGTTCTCGCACATCGTGGCGAACTCGGTGACCGTGGCCGCCGCGGTACCGTCCGGCGCGATCGGGTCGCCGAGCGCGACCGCGACCCCGGCGTGGCGCCGGTAGGCGAGGTAGGACCGGCCGTCCTCGCGGACGAAGTAGGTGTTGCGCGGCCAGGTCGTCATCCACGACAGCGTGCTGCCGCCGTGGTGCCCCAGCAGCGTGCGGGCCAGCGCCGGGCCGGGACCCTGCGCGTGCCGCCGCAGCCGGCGCCGGGACGGCACCCGGAAGGCGTGCCGCGCGGCGATCAGCACGGCCAGCTCGACCGTCCACAGCAGGTTGTCCACGAAGAAGAGCGGCAGGCCGGCGGTGTCGTAGTCGCCGCCGAAGACGTCGGCGAGCCCGACGAGCGTGGCGACGGCGAGCCCCTGCAGCGTCACGAAGGCCGACAGCGCGACGGCCCACCGCCACGCGACGCGGCCGCCCTTGCGCAGCCCGTTGAGCATCGGCACCACGAGCAGGACCAGGACGCCCAGCTCCGGCGCCGACAGCGAAACCCCTTCGTCGGAGCCGAACGGACCGTCGCCGGGCACCAGGAACATCACGATCTCGGCGATGGTGAGCAGCAGCAGGCCGGCGACGGCCAGCACCCGCCACTCCCGGAGGTTGGGTCCCGCCGAGTCACCCGCCCGCCGGGTGCCCACCAGGCGTTTCCCGAGCGGGAGGGCCAGCAGCAGCGCGAAGAAGTGCACGAGGTCGGCCAGCGTGCCGACGTAGACGATCGCGACGCCGGCGTACACGCACAGCCCGGCCCGCAGGCGCAGCGCCCACGGCGGCCGCAGCGTCGCGCTGGCGACCGCCACAGCGGCGAGCGCGCCGCCGGAGAACCCGACGTCGAGGCTGCCCGCGACCCGCTCGGCCCACAGCCAGCCCGAATTGCGGGACAGCGCCAGGAACTGGGTCGCGACGAGCACCGAGGCGAACTGGCCGCCGATGGTCACGGTCATCGCGCGCCGCGTCCCCAGCTGCCACTCGGCGAAGCCGGCGAAGAGCGCGAAGCTGCCGACCATCGGGAGGTAGTACCACGGGATGACGGCGAAGAACGGCCCGGTGAGCATCGTCCACCACCGGCCCGCCTCCAGCGATGGCAGCCCGTAGGCGACGAACGGGAAGGCCACGCGGTCTTCGGCGGCGTTCCAGAGCGCTCCGGTCGCGACGGCCAGCACCAGCATCGCCAGCGTGACCGTGCTGGTGAACGGCAGCCGCTGTCTGAGCACGGCGACCGTGCCCCGGACGCGTCCCCCTCCGGCGGTTACGGCCGCCGCCCCTGCGTGAGTCATGGGGAAGAGTCTTGCGGTCCGCGCCCACCCGGGACATCAGGCAAGGGAACGAGTTTTCCCCTAGGGGTGTCGTACTTTCGGCTGAGGGATGTCCCCCTCCGAAGGAGGACGTCAGCCGAGGACGGCGCGCCGGACCGCGTCCGTGTCGGCCAGGTCCGGCAGCACCGTGTGCGCGCCCTCGGCCAGCAGTTCTTCGGCGCTGTAGTGGCCGGTGGCCACGGCGACGGACACCGCGCCGTTGTCCACCGCGGCCCGGACGTCGTTCGGCGTGTCGCCGATGACGACCACCGCGCCGGCACCGAACTCCGTGCCGTGCTTGGCCGCCGCCAGCCCCACCGCGTGCGGGACCAGGTCCGGGCGGTGCACCGAGAGCGTGCCGTAGCCGCCGATCTCCAGGTCGAGGTGCTCGTCGAGGCCGAACGCGGCGAGCTTGTGCCGCGAGATCTCCGGCAGGTTGCCGGTGACGAGCGTCTGGACGACGTCGCCGTCGGCGGCGAACGCGTTGAGCGCCTCGGCCGCGCCCGGCAGCGCGCGGGCCGTCGCCGGGAACGTGGGCAGGTGCCGCTCGGACTCCGCGACCAGGGCCTTGAACAGCGCCTGGACGGTCTCTTCCGTGGCATCGAAGCCGTTCGCGGTGAGCAGGTCGGTCGTCGTCGCGCGCTCGGTCCGGCCGCCGAACACCGGGTGCACCCGGAGGGTCGCGCCGGTCGCGGCGGTGAACGCCGTGCCGTACCAGGCCGCGCCCAGTTCGGTGAAGTCCACGAGCGTGTGGTCGATATCCCAGAGCACCAGGCGCTTCTTCGTCACGTGTCCGAGGCTACCGGCGACGCTATTCAACAAGCGTTGACTTCTCGGGAACGGGGTCGTACCTTGGGGCGTAATTCAACGTGTGACGAATAAATGGAGGCAGTGATGACCCGTCCCGCAGGGGCGCTCGCCCTGGTCGCCGCCGTGGTCGGCGCCCTGGTGGCGGTGGTGCTCGGATTCCTCACCTTCGGCGCGCAGGCCACCGTCGCGCCGGACCACGTCCCGGTCGCGGTGGCCGCGCCGCCGGAGATCGCGCAGCGCATCGCCGCCCACGGTCCAGGCCAGCTGGCCTGGACCGTCGCGTCCCCGGCGCAGGCGCGGCAGCTGCTGGAAGACAAGAAGGTCTACGGCGTGCTGGAGCTCGCGCCGGGACCGGCCGCGACCGTCGTGACCTCGGGTGCGGTCAACCCGGCCGGCACCCAGGTCGCGCAGCAGGCGCTGACCGGCGCCGCGACCGCGCTGGCCGGAGTGCCG
This sequence comes from Amycolatopsis sp. CA-128772, assembly GCF_002904295.1. GTDB lineage: Bacteria > Actinomycetota > Actinomycetes > Mycobacteriales > Pseudonocardiaceae > Amycolatopsis. Next base: position 12,917 of record NZ_PPHG01000008.1, on the reverse strand, counting down.
AAGCAGGAGGTCCTGCACCCGGTGGGGCTTGCGGGCCGGGTCGCCCCGCTGGCCGCGAGCGCGCTGGCCTGGATCGGCGCCCTCGTCGCGGGGCTGGCGCTGACCCAGCTGGCCAAGCGGACCGGCCGCACGATCGGCGCCGGCGCACGGTTCCTGCAGGTCACCGGGGCCGGCGTGCTGATCACGGCCGTGGTGGCCGGGTTCTTCGCGCTGTGGGACTCGACGCTGCCGCTGACCGCGGACGTCCTCGGCTTCGTCTTCCTCGCCGCGACGGCGTTCGCGGCGCTGCAGGCGGCCCTGCTGCGGGTGCTCGGGCTGCGGGCGATGGCCGTCCTCGGGCCGCTGTACCTGGTCGCGCCCGCGGTGGCCGGGCAGGTGCCGGAGCTGCTGAACCCGGCCTACCGCGCGCTGCTGTGGTCGTGGACGCCGTTCCGGTTCGCCGCGGAGGGCCTGCGCAGCCTGCTGCAGGGCGTGCCGGGCGCGCCCGACGTCACGACCGCGCTGTGGGTGCTCGGCGCGCTGCTGGCCGCGGGCCTGCCGGTGACGCTGTGGCCGGCCCGGTCAGCCCGCCAGGAGGCTGAACCGCACCTTGCGGACGGGGTTGTCGAGGTTGGTGTCCACTAGGCAGACCGACTGCCAGGTGCCCAGCGCCAGGACGCCGCCGAGGACCGGGATCGTCGCGTAGGGCGGCACCAGCGCGGGGAGGACGTGGTCACGGCCGTGACCCGGGCTCCCGTGCCGGTGCCGCCAGCGGTCGTCGCGGGGGAGGAGCCGGTCGAGCGCGGCCAGCAGGTCGTCGTCGCTGCCGGCGCCGGTCTCCAGGATCGCCAGCCCGGCGGTGGCGTGCGGGACCCAGACGTGCAGCAGCCCGTCGGTCGCGTCGGCGTCGCGGAGGAAGGCTTCGGCCTCGTGGGTGAGGTCGTGGACGACGGCGCCGGAGCCGGTGCGGACCTCGATCTCGGTGGAGTACATGCGCTCCAGCCTAGGCTCAGGTTTCGAGGTAGCGCAGCACCGCGAGCACCCGCCGATTGTCCCCTTCGGACGGTGGCAGGCCGAGCTTGCCGAAGATGGACGTCACGTACTTCTCCACGGAACCGGCCGAGAGGAACAGTTTCGCGGCGATCGCGGAGTTCGACCGGCCTTCCGCCATCAGGCCCAGCACCTCGCGTTCCCGCGGGGTGAGGCCGCCGAGCGCGTCGGTCCGGCGCGTCGCCGAGAAGAGCTGGCTGACGACTTCGGGGTCCAGCACCGTCTCGCCGTCCGAGACCCGGCGCAGCGCGTCGAGGAAGTCCGAAACCTCGGCGACGCGGTCCTTCAGCAGGTAGCCGACACCGCCCGCGCGGTCGGCCAGCAGCTGGGCCGCGTACTTCGTCTCGACGTACTGGGAGAACAGCAGCACCGCGCAGCCCGGGAGCTCGCGGCGCAGCGTGATCGCCGCCCGCAGGCCCTCGTCGGTGTGCGTCGGCGGCATCCGGATGTCCACAATGGACACGTCGGGGGTGTGGCTTTCGACGGCGGCCCGCAGCGCGTCGGCGTCTTTCACCGCGGCGACGACCTCGTGACCGCGGAAGGTCAGCAGCTCGACGAGACCCTGGCGCAGGATGGTGGAGTCCTCCGCGATGACGATCCGCATGCCGCGACCCTAGCGGGGCAGGGGCACCCGCGCGGTCACTTCGGTCGGACCGCCCACCGGGCTCGAGACGGTGAGCTCGCCGTCGACGGTCCGCAGCCGTTCGGCGACGCCGGCCAGCCCGCCGCCGGGGACGAGCCGCGCGCCGCCGCGGCCGTGGTCGCACACGCGCAGCCACAGGACGTCCCGGTCCTCGGTGACCCGGACCAGCGTCGTCCCGCCGTGCTTCGCGGCGTTCGTCAGCAGCTCGGCGGCGCTGAAGTAGACGATGGTTTCCAGCGACGGCGGCGGCCGGCGCGGCAGGTTCACCGCGACCCGCGCGTCGATCCCGCTCGTGGCGACCAGGGTGGCGAGGGCGACGTCGAGACCCGCGTCGAGGGCGGGCGGGTGGATGCCGCGGGCGAGGTCCCGCAGCTCGGTCAGCGCCTGCTTGGCGTTCGCGTGCGCGGCCGTGACCAGCTCTTTCGCCTGGGGGAGGTCGACGTCCGCGAGCTCGTCTTTAGCGAGCCCGAGCTTCATCGCCAGTGCGACGAGCTGGGCCTGCGCACCGTCGTGGAGGTCGCGTTCGATGCGCCGAAGCCGCAGGGCGGCGTCCTCGACGGCGGTCGCCCGGCTCGCTTCGAGGTCCCGCACCCGTTCGGAGAGCACACGTTCGCCGAGCAGCGCGACGACCATCAGCCGATCGAGCGCGACGAAGGCGTGCGTCACCCAAGGGAGTGCGATGAGCACCAGCAGCCCGGACGCCGACCACGCCAGCGCGCCCGGCCAGTGGTCGGCGCGGATGCCGAAGGTCGGCAGGTCGTGTTCGCCCAGCGGGAACCAGAAGAGGCCGAAGGTGGTGGCGGCGAGGCCGTAGAGCGTCCCGGGGACGACGGTGGACAGCCCGGCGATGGTGAGGGGAAGGCGCACGAGCAGGTACCCGGCGGCACGCCACCCGGCCGGATCGCCGACGCGCGCCTTCACCCAGCTCCACAGCCCGGGCTTGAGCTGGGGCCGCCCGGGGGCGGGGACGCTGACGCCGAGCAGGGATTTGGCGAGTTTCCGGTGGGCGGCGCCGAGCCCGCGGGCGTAGAAGACGGCGCCGGCGAGGACCAGGAAGCCGAGGAGGACGGGGGTCAGCCAGAGGCCGAGCGCGAGGACGACGAGGAGGCTGAACAGCGAGAACGCGGTGAGCGGGCCGGCGAGGCACAGCCAGAGGTACTCGGCCCAGAAGTCCCGTGCGGCGAGGGGGCCGAAGAGGCGGCGGAGCGGGTGGGGGCTGGTCACGGGTTCAGTTTCACCCGGATGGGGTTGGCGGCCCATCCGGTTTTCCCCCTAGTGCGGGCGGGGATCGCCTCCGGTCTACGGGGCTGGGCGGACGGCTGCTGCGGCTGTGGGCAGGTTGTGCCCGCGGCTGGGCGGACGGCTGCTGCGGCTGTGGGCAGGTTGTGCCGGCGGCTGGGCGGCGTGGCTGCTGCGGCTGTGGGCGGGTTGTGCCCGCGGCTGGGCGGACGGCTGCTGCGGCTGTGGGCGGGTTGTGCCGGCGGCTGGGCGGCGTGGCTGCTGCGGCGGTGAACGGTTGCGTCCGCGGGCGCTGAGCGAGTTCGCCCGCGGCCGTCTCAGCGCAAGGGTCTGCCGGCCTCTGCCCGCGGTCGGAACGCGCCCGGCCACCTCCGCAGGCACCGCCCACCCGCCGCGGGGGCGCCCCCCGTCTTCCACGCTACCGGCGGGCGCCGACAGTTCCGGTGCCGCCACCGGCCGTCCCGGACGAGTCATCCACAACTCCCGACACCTGTGGATGACTCGCCCGAGACACCGCTCACGGCGTGTCCGGGTCGTCCTCCCGGGCCCGCTGGGCGGCTTCGCGCATCTCGATGACGTCCGTGAGCCAGTCGCCCGTCTCCCTGGCGACGTCGCGGATTGCGCCCGTGATGATGGAAACGATGTTGCCGACGTGCGTCGCCGCTGATTCGGTGATCACCTGCAGGGTGTCCTTCTCCCGTTCGAACTGGCCCACCATGTCACCCTCACGCTGCTCGGAGCTGCCGGTCGGGTTCCACGGTAGCCGGGGACTGCGGGCCGGGCAGGGCCAGCTTCACGATCTTCTTCGCCACCGACCAGAGCTGCTTGCGCAGCGGGCCCGTGTGGTACGGCAGCCCGTACTTCTCGCAGATCGCGCGCACCTCGCCGGCGATCTGCGGGTAGCGGCGCGCCGGGATGTCCGGGAACAGGTGGTGCTCGATCTGGTGGGACAGGTTGCCGCTCAGGATGTGGAACAGCGGGCCGCCCTCGATGTTCGCCGAACCCAGGATCTGGCGGAGGTACCACTGGCCTCGCGACTCGGAAGAAGTCTCCTCCTCCGTGAAGCTCTCGACGTCCGCCGGGAAGTGGCCGCAGAAGATGATTGCGAACGCCCACAGGTTGCGGGTCAGGTTCGCCGTCGCGTTGCCGAGGAACGTCAGCGGCGCCAGCGGGCCGGTCAGCAGCGGGAACAGCACGTAGTCCTTGCCGACCTGCCGCGAAGCCTTCCGCACGATCTTGCGCAGGATCGGCAGGTTGTCGGCCCACGACCGCTCGCCCTTGACGACGTTCTCGACCTCGAGGTCGTGCAACATCACGCCCCACTGGAAGAACAGCGCCAGCAGCGTCGCGTACACCGGGTTGCCCAGGTAGTACGGGTGCCACTTCTGGGCGGTGTCCATCCGCAGGATGCCGTAGCCGACGTCGCGGTCCTTGTCGACGATGTTCGTGTAGGTGTGGTGGATGTAGTTGTGCGAATGCCGCCAGTTCTCCGCCGGCGCCACCGTGTCCCACTCGAACCGCTGGGAGCTCAGCGCCGGGTCGCGCGTCCAGTCGTACTGGCCGTGCATCACGTTGTGGCCGATCTCCATGTTGTCCAGGATCTTGGCCAGCGACAGCGCGCCGACGCCGGCGAGCCACGCCGGCGGGAAGAACCCGGCGAACAGCAGCGCCCGCCCGGCGACCTCCAGGCCGCGCTGCTTCTTGATGATGTCGTGGATGTAGTCGACGTCCTCCTGGCCCAGGTCGTCGACGATCCGCTGCCGCAGCGCGTCGAGCTCGCGGCCGAACTCCTCGACCTGTTCCGGGGTCAGGCGGTCCTGCAGACCGGTCATGGCAGTCTCCTCAAGCGTCGATCTCGACGTCCCCGACCGGGACAGAGATGCAGAGCTGGATTTCTTCGTCTTCGTCGCCGGAAACCTCGCCGGTGCGCGCGTTGCGGACGCGTCCGGCGGTCTTGAGCTGGGTGCACGAGAAGCAGATGCCCATCCGGCAGCCGTGCTCCGGCGCCAGCCCGGCGTCCTCGGCCTGCTCCAGCAACGGCTTGCCGGAGTTGGCGCACTCGCGGCCGCTGCGCTTGAAGCGCACCTGGCCCGCCGCGTCCGCCGTGTCGAAGGTCAACGCCGGCGGCGTGAACTCTTCGGTGTGCACGCGTTCACCCAACTCCTCGCGGACGGCGTCCATGAGCGGCTTGGGGCCGCAGACGAACGTCTCCGCGTCGCGGAACCACGGCGCGACCTGCGCCAGGTGCTCCGGCGAGAAGAACCCGTTCAGGTCGCCCCCCTTCGAGTGGGTGTGGGCGTGCACGACCCGCAGCCCGGGGTGCCGGGCGGCGAGCTCGGCCAGTTCGGTGCGGTACAGCGCGTCGGCCGGGCCGTTCGAGTACTGCACGAACACGATCTCGCCGGGGTGGCCCTCGGCGACCAGCGTGCGCGCCATCGCGAGCACCGGCGTGATGCCGCTGCCGCCGGCGATCAGCAGGACGCGGTCCGGGCGCGCCGCGGGCAGCGTGAAGCTGCCGTCCGGAGTGGACAGGTGGACGACCGAACCGGCGCCGATCGCGCGGTTCAGGTGCCCGGACACCAGGCCCTGCTCCTTGACCGTGAACTCCAGCTCACCGTCGTACTGCGAACCGCACGGCGAGTAGCAGCGCGTGCGCCGGACACCGTCGATTTCCACCTGCAGGCGGACGTACTGGCCGGCAGTGAAGCCGGGCCACGCGCGGCTGGGCCGCACGGTCAGCGTGACGCTGTCCGGCGTCTGCTTGCGCACCGCCGTGACCAGCCCGCGGATCTCGCGGCGGACCAGCATCGGGTCGACGAGTTCCAGGTACCGGTCCATCCCGTGCGGCGTCAGCAGCGCCTCGGCCAGCGAGGCGAGACCGCGCACCCGCCGGGGGATGAGCGCCGTCATCGGGAACCTCCTCGATTACAGTGAACGACTGTACACTCAATAGTGCACTGCAGGAGTGGACACGCTGTCAACGCGAGACCCCGAGGATGTGACGTGAGCAACGCGGTGGACATCCGTACGCTGGACCCTGTGTCCGAACCCCTCACGCCGGTGAGCCGCCAGGAGCGCAAACTGCGCACCCGCCAGGCGTTGCTGGACACCGCCCTGGACCTGCTGGCCGACCGGCCGTTCGCGACGCTCTCCCTGCGCGAGGTCGCGAAGGGCGCCGGCATCGTGCCGACGGCGTTCTACCGGCACTTCGCCACGATGGAGGAACTCGGCGTCGCGCTCGTCGAAGAGACCACGCGCACGCTGCGCGGCATGATGCGCTCGGCCCGCACCGATCCCGACACCTACCAGGGGATGATCAGCGCCTCGGTGGCCACGGTGCACCAGTTCGTCCGGGCGAACGAGGACCATTTCCGGTTCCTGACCCGCGAGCGCTACGGCGGCGGCCCGCTCGCCCGCGCGATCGGCGTCGAGCTGCGCCTGTTCTCCGGCGACCTGGCGATCGACCTCGCCCGGTTCGCGCCGCTGCGTTCGTGGAGCACCGAAGACCTGCACATGCTGGCCGACTTGATCGTTTCCGTGATGCTGACGACCATTGTCGAACTGCTGGAAGCCCGCCCGGCCGACGACGCGAAAATCACCGGAACGGCGGAAAAACGGCTGCGGCTGGTCCTGCTCGGCGTTCCGCACTGGAAATCGGCCTGAACGTTTCACGCACGACGTTCGTATTTCCCGGCACAACCCCGAGACTTGCGACTCACGTCACTGGGGACTGTCGGTCCGGCGTGGTACAACCCTCGGATCGTGCCTCGCCGATGAGGAGGTCGTGTGACGGACAGCGAACAGAGTCAGCAGCTCACCGTGGGTGTGGTGGCCGAGTCACGCCCCGGGGAGCGGCGGGTCGCCGTGGTGCCCAAGCTCGTCGGGCGGCTCGTGCAGCGCGGGCTGCGCGTCGTCGTCGAGCCGGGGGCCGGCGCCGGTGCCCACCTGAGTGACGACGCGTACACCCGGGCGGGCGCCGAACTCGGCGACGCCTGGGGCGCGCCGATCGTCGTGAAGGTCAACCCGCCTTCGCCCGGGGAGGTCGCGAAACTGAGCCGGGGTTCCGTGCTCGTCGGCTTCCTCGATCCGCGGGGCAATCCGGACGCGCTCGCGAAGCTCGAAGAAGCAGGGTTACGCGCCTTCGCGATGGAGGCGATCCCGCGCATTTCCCGGGCCCAGGCGATGGACGCGCTGTCGTCGCAGGCGAGCATCGGCGGCTACCGCGCCGTGCTGCTCGCGGCCCAGAAGCTCCCGCGGTTCTTCCCGATGCTCACCACCGCGGCGGGCACCGTCCCGCCGGCGAAGGTGCTGGTGCTCGGCGCCGGCGTCGCCGGGCTGCAGGCGCTGGCCACGGCAAAGCGGCTCGGCGCGCAGACCACCGGCTACGACGTCCGGCCGGAGGTTGCCGAGCAGGTCAAGTCGCTGGGCGCGCAGTTCCTCGACCTCGGCATCGAAGCGGTCGGCGAAGGCGGGTACGCCCGCGAGCTCACGCCGGAAGAGCGCGAAGAGCAGCAGCGGCGGCTCACCGAAGCCATCACGAAGTTCGACGTCGTGATCACCACCGCGCTGGTCCCGGGCCGCAAGGCGCCGACGCTGGTCACCGCGGACGCCGTCAAGGGCATGCCCGCGGGATCGGTCGTGGTCGACCTCGCCGGCGAGACCGGCGGCAACTGCGAGCTGACCAAGCCGGGCGAGGACGTCGTGGAGCACGACGTCACCGTTTCGTCCCCGCTGAACCTGCCCGCCGAAATGCCTTCGCACGCCAGCGAGCTGTACGCGCGCAACGTCGTCGAGCTGCTGGAGCTGCTCGTGACGAAGGAAGGCGCGCTGGAGCTGAACTTCGAAGACGAGATCGTCGCCGGTGCCTGCGTGGCCGGGCGCGAAGGGAGCCTGGCATGAGTCCCCTGGTGCAGAACCTGGCGGTGCTCGTGCTCGCCGGGTTCGTCGGCTTCGCCGTCATCTCGAAGGTGCCCAACACGCTGCACACGCCGCTGATGTCCGGCACCAACGCCATCCACGGCATCGTGCTGCTGGGCGGGCTGGTCGTGCTCGGCCTCGGCGTCGACGGCGTGTTCAACAAGATCCTGCTGGTGATCGCCATCGCCTTCGGCACGATCAACGTCGTCGGCGGGTTCCTCGTCACCGACCGGATGCTGTCGATGTTCAAGGCCAAGAAGCCCGCTCCGGCCGATGAGGAGGAGGCGAAGTGACCGACTTCATCGCGATCCTCTACATCATCGCGTTCGCCCTCTTCATCTACGGCCTGATGGGCCTCACCGGCCCGCGCACCGCGGTCCGCGGCAACTGGATCGCCGCCGTCGGCATGGGCATCGCCGTGCTCGCCACCCTGCTCACCCCCGGGATGGGCAACTGGGTGCTGATCGCGCTCGGCGTCGGGATCGGTGTCGTCGTCGGCGTCCCGTCGGCGCGCAAGGTCAAGATGACCGCGATGCCGCAGATGGTGGCGCTGTTCAACGGCGTCGGCGGCGGCGCGGTCGCGCTCATCGCCTGGGTCGAGTTCAACTCCACCGGCGGCTACGCCCGCGATCCGGCGTACATCGCGATCGCGTCGCTGTTCGCGGCGATCATCGGGTCGATCTCCTTCTGGGGCTCGAACGTCGCCTTCGGCAAGCTGCAGGAGCTGATCAGCGGCCGCCCGATCACGCTCGGGAAGCTCCAGCAGCCGGTCAACCTGCTGCTCCTGGTGATCGCGGTCCTGTGCGCGGTGCTCATCATCACCGGCAACGACAGCGAGCTGCTGATCATCGGGCTGCTGGTCGCGGCGGGGATCCTCGGGCTCACCGTGGTGCTGCCGATCGGCGGCGCGGACATGCCCGTGGTGATCTCGCTGCTCAACGCGTTCACCGGGCTCTCGGCCGCGGCGATGGGCCTGGCGCTGGACAACACCGCGCTGATCGTGGCCGGCATGATCGTCGGCGCGTCCGGTTCGATCCTGACCAACCTGATGGCCAAGGCGATGAACCGGTCCATCCCGGCGATCGTCGCGGGCGGCTTCGGCGGCGGTCCCGCCGTGGCGGCCGGCGGCGGGACGAAGGAAGCCCGGCCGGTGCGTTCGACGAGCGCGGCCGACACGGCGATCCAGATGGCGTACGCGAGCAAGGTCGTCGTGGTGCCCGGCTACGGCATGGCCGTGGCGCAGGCCCAGCACACCGTCCGCGAGATGGCGAAGCTGCTGGAGAAGAAGGGCATCACGGTCGCCTACGCGATCCACCCGGTCGCCGGCCGGATGCCCGGGCACATGAACGTGCTGCTCGCCGAGGCCGACGTGCCCTACGAGCAGCTCAAGGAGATGGACGAGATCAACTCCGAGTTCGCCCAGACCGACGTCGCGCTGGTGATCGGCGCGAACGACGTCACGAACCCGGCCGCGCAGACCGACCCGAGCTCGCCGATCTACGGGATGCCGATCCTCAAGGTCAACGAGAGCCGGTCCGTGATCGTCTTGAAACGCGGGATGGCCTCGGGCTTCGCCGGGATCGACAACGACCTGTTCTACGATCCGAAGACCAGCATGCTCTTCGGGGACGCCAAGTCGTCGGTGGGCGAGATCGTGGAGGAACTCAAGGCGTTATGACGACCGGGTCGGATGTTCGTGCGGCGTTCACGGATCCGGCCGACAACCTCGCTTTCGACGAAGCGCTCCTCCGGGTTGCGCCCGGGTCACCGGTGTTGTGGCTCTGGCGCAACCCGGTTTGCGTCGTGGTGGGCCGCGGGCAGCGGGTGGCGCGCGAAGTGCGGGTCGACGAGTGCGTCCGCGACGGCGTCCCGGTGCTGCGGCGGGCCAGCGGCGGCGGCACCGTGTTCCACGACCCGGGCAACCTGAACGTGACGCTGGTCCTGCCGGGCCCGGCCGACCGGCCCCTGGAGGCGCTCGGCCAGGTGATGAGCGCGGCCGTCGACCAGCTGGGGCTGGTACCGCGGATCGGCGACCGCGGGCTGTTCATCGGCGGCGCGAAGCTGTGCGGGTTCGCGGTGTTCCGCACCAAGACCGGCCTGCTGGCGCACTCGACGCTGCTGGTCGAGACGTCGGCCGGGCTCGTCGGCCGCTACCTGACCAGCGCGCCGGCCGACCCGCGGCCGCTCGACTCGCACCGCAGCCCGGTGGCGTCGCTGGCCGAGCACGGCCTCCGGCCCGGCTTCCCGGCGGTCGAGGCGGCGGTGCGGGCGGCGGCGTCGCAGCTGCTCGGGACGTTCGTGCCCCGCCCGCCGTCGGCGGCCGAGCTGGCGCGGCAGCGGGCATTGCTGCACACCCGCTACCGCTACCCGCTGTGGCACGCCGACGGCGCCCAGCGCGCCGCCTGACCGGCCAAGGGGCGGCACTTTCACGTGAAAGTGCCGCCCCTTGGTCCACTGTGGAGTTACTCGGCTGCGGAGAAGGTGACGGTCGGGACCTTGCGGGTGGCCGCGCGGGTGGTGGTCTTCGGCTCCGCGGCCTTGTTGGTGCGCGTCGGCTTCGCCGGCTCGGCCTTCGCGCGGGCCGGCTTCGCCGGGGCGGGCTTGACCGCGGTGGTGGCCTTCGCCGGGGCGGGCTTGACCGGGGCGGGCTTGACCACGGTGGGGGCCTTTGCCTTGGCGGGCGTGGCCGTTCTGGCGGCCGGCTTCGGCGGGGTCTTCGTCGCGCCGGGGACGGTCCGCGGCCGGTTCCGGCGGCCGCCGGTGCGGCGTCCGGCGTCGGCGTAGCGCTGCAGGAGCCCGCGCAGCGCCTCGGCGTTGGCGAAGGAGAGGTCGATGTCGTAGTCGATGCCGTCCAGGCCGAACCCGACGGTCTCCGCCGCCGGCTCGCCGGTCAGATCATCCAGCACCTGCACAGCCGTGTTCCTGGCCACGACAAACCTCCCGTGCTTCGAACGTGTGATGTGTTCGCGCGCACCGGGTCCGACGGCACCCGGGCCGCCGACAACTTGCGACTTCCTGACGGAGGATAGCCGCTGGCTTGCGTGATCCCGCGTGGTGGTGTGACCTGATGCCATGGCTGGAGAGACTTTTGACGTAGTGGTGATCGGCGCGGGTCCGGTGGGGGAGGTGGCCGCCGAACGGGCGGCCCGCGGAGGCCTGAAGGTCGCCCTCGTCGAGCACGAACGCTTCGGCGGCGAGTGCTCCTACTGGGCCTGCATCCCGAGCAAGGCGTTGCTGCGGCCGGGAAATCTCCTCGCCGCCGCGAAGCGGGTGCCCGGCGTGCCGGTCGGCGACCGGATCGACCCGGCGGCGGTGTTCGCGCGCCGTGACTGGTTCACCGGCAAGGGTGACGACTCGGGACAGGTCGACTGGGCCCGCGGCGCGGGCATCGAGCCGATCCGCGGGCACGGCGAGATCACCGGCGAGAAGGAGGTGACCGTCGGCGGCGACCGCGTGCTGACCGCGCGGCACGCGGTGATCGTCTGCACGGGCAGCGTGCCCAGCACCCCGCCGATCCCCGGGCTCGACACGATCCGGCCGTGGGGTTCGCGTGAGGCGACCTCGGCGTCTTCGGTGCCCGGGCGTCTCGGTGTCCTGGGCGGTGGCGTGGTCGGCGTCGAGATGGCGCAGGCGTTCGCCACCCTCGGCTCGGAGGTCCACCTGGTGATCAGCGGCCCGCGGCCGCTGCCGCGCAACGCGTCGTTCGCGGGCGATCTCGTGCTGGCGGGGCTGCGCGAAGCCGGTGTCCAGGTGCACACGGACTCGGGTGTTTCCTCGGTCGCCGCGGGTGACTCCGGGACGACGTTGACGCTGAAGGACGGTTCGACGCTGGTCGTCGACGAGTTCCTGGTGGCGACCGGCCGCCGGCCCGCGACGGCCGGGCTCGAGCGCTTCGGGATCGAGCCCGGGCACCCGCTGGAGACCGACGACACCGGCCGCGTGTCCGCAGTGGACGGTGACTGGCTGTTCGCGGCCGGCGACGTCACCGGCCGGGCCCCGCTGACCCACCAGGGCAAGTACGGCGCCCGCGCGGCGGGGGACACGGTGGCGGCGCTGGCCGCGGGGACCTTCTCGGCGCCTTCGCCGTGGAGCCGCTTCACGGCCACGGCCGACCACCACGCTGTCCCGCAGGTGGTGTTCACCGACCCGGAGGTGGCGGCGGTCGGCCTGGCGGACGCGCGGCCGGGGTCAGCCGACCGGGTGGTCGACATCGACATCGCGGTGGCGGGCTCGTCACTGCACGCGGACGGCTACACGGGCAAGGCCCGGATGGTCGTCGACACCGAGCGGAACGTGCTCCTGGGTGTGACGTTCGTCGGCCAGGACGTCTCGGAGCTGCTGCATTCGGCGACGATCGCGATCGTCGGCGAGGTGCCCCTGGACCGGCTGTGGCACGCGGTGCCGTCGTTCCCGACGATCAGCGAAGTGTGGCTGCGGCTCCTGGAGGCGTACGGGCTGTGAGTGTCACTGTGCGGGCAGGTCGAGGGCGGCTTTCGCGGCCCTGACCAGGCCGGGATCGTCCGCAGTGGACGGTCCCGGCGCCCACACGGCCTGCACGACCCGCACGGACCTGCCGTCGAGCTTGCTGGCGTAGGCGGCGTTCTCGAACCGCGGGGCGGGCGTGGCGCCCCACCGGCCGGTCTCGGAGGCGAGGTCGAGGATCCCGCCACCGCCGGGGGTGTCGGCAATCGCCTTGAAGGCGGCGGCCTGCGCGGCATCGGGAAAGGAGACGATCCCGACGGTGACGGCCCCGGAACGCCCATCAACGGCGGCGGCGTAACTGGCGCGGCGCACGCCTGAGCAGCTGGTTTGCTGAAGGCTGGCCTGGGCGTCGCCGAAGGCGTGGGAGGCACAGCCTTGATCGCCTCCTGAGGCGCGGAGGACGAACTGGAGGCTCGGCGGCTTGGGAGCGGCACTACGCGCGGTGGAAGGCGGCGGCGCGGAGGGGGCGGTGGTGGTCGGAGCGGCGGCGGTTTCACCGCCGGTGCCGGCGAGGACGACGGAGGCCACGGCGAGCAGGACAAGCACGGCGATGGCGCCCAGGGGAACCCACCGGACGGTTCGAGAAGTCGCGGCTGCGGGGGCGGGT
>NZ_PPHG01000007.1 GCF_002904295.1 Amycolatopsis sp. CA-128772 | reverse complement strand
CCGGGGGCGGCGGGGTTGCCGGGCGGGCCGCCGCCGGTGCGGCGGGGGCGGCGGGCGCCGCGGCTGCCGACTGGCGGGTGAACGAGCGCTCCGGGGCCGGGGCCGTCTGCTGCGGGCGGACGGCCGGGCCGGCCGGGGCGTTGCCGTGGACGCAGCGGACCTGCCAGTCACCGCCCAGGACGTCCGTCAGGGCGCCCGCGATCTTGCGGGCGTTGTCCTGGTCGGACAGGCGGCGGGCCAGTGGCTCGGACTTGTGGGTCAGCGTCAGCGCGTTGCCCTCGACGCTCGCGACGGTCGCCTGGGTCAGCATCGCCTCGAGGCTCCGGCCGCCGGTGAACTTGCGCAGCGCGGTCATCAGCTGCGGCCACACGGTCCGGATCGCGGCGGCATCCATCCCGCCCGACGCCGCCCCGGCCGGGGCTTCCGGCGCGGGTGTGCCGCCACCGGGCGTGCTCGCAGCGTCCCAGCCATCGGCCTGAGCCGGTGCCGCGACCTCGGCCTTCGCCACCGGCGCCGGCTCTTGGGCGGCCGGCCGGGCGGGCGGCTCGACCGGTTGGGGCGTCGGCACCGGGCTCGCCACCGCCGGCTCCCGGACGGGCGGCTCAGGCGCCGGTGGCGGCTCGGCGGCCACCCGGCCCGGCGGCCGGACCGGCTCCGGCACCGGTGCCGGACCCGGCGGCGCCGCCCGCAAGGACGGCCTCGAAAACTTCTGCTCCGGCTCCGCGCGCACCGGGGGCTCCACGCCACCCTCCGCCGGCGCGCCGCCGCCACCCGCCAACGTTGCGCGGCGCTCCAACCGCTCGATCCGGGCCAGCAACGCCTTTTCCGCGTCCGTCACCGAAGGCAGCAGCATCCGCGCGCACAACAGCTCGAGCACGAGCCGGGGTGACGTCGCGCCGCGCATCTCCAAAAGTCCACTGTGGACAATGTCCGCGTAGCGCGAGAGGGTGGCCAGGCCGATCCGCTCGGCCTGCGCGACCATCCGCGACAGCTCCTCCTCCGGCGCGGACACCAGCCCGCCCGCGGACTCCGGCACCGCGCGCAGCAGCACCAGGTCGCGCAGCCGGTCGAGCAGGTCGGTCGCGAACCGGCGGGGGTCGTGGCCCGCCTCCGTCAGCTTCTCCACCGTGCCGAACACCGTGGCCGCGTCCTCGGTCGACAGCGCGTCCACCATGTCGTCGATCAGCGCCACGTCCGTGACGCCCAGCAGCGAGACCGCCCGCGAGTACGAAACGCCCTCCGGGCCGGCGCCGGCGAGCAGCTGGTCGAGCACCGACTGCGTGTCACGCGCCGAGCCGCCGCCCGCGCGGATGACCAGCGGGTACACCGCCGGCTCGACCTCGACCCCCTCCGCCGCGATGTTGCGCTCCAGCAGGTTGCGCATCGAGCCCGGCGGGATCAGGCGGAACGGGTAGTGGTGCGTGCGCGAGCGGATGGTGGTGAGCACCTTGTCCGGCTCGGTCGTCGCGAAGATGAAGATGACGTGCTCCGGCGGCTCTTCCACGATCTTGAGCAGGGCGTTGAAGCCCTGCGTGGTGACCATGTGCGCCTCGTCGATGATGAACACGCGGTAGCGCGACTCGGCCGGCGCGTAGAACGCCTTGTCGCGCAGCTCGCGGGCGTCGTCGACCCCACCGTGGCTCGCCGCGTCGAGCTCCGTGACGTCGACGCTGCCCGGGCCCTCGGGCGCCAGCGCGCGGCACGAGTTGCACTCGCCGCACGGGTCCGGCGTCGGGCCCTTGGCGCAGTTCAGCGAGCGCGCCATGATGCGCGCGCTGGACGTCTTTCCGCAGCCGCGCGGGCCGGAAAAGAGGTAGGCGTGGTTGATCCGCCCGGCGGACAACGCCGTGCGTAGAGGATCGGTCACATGCTCCTGACCGACGACCTCGGCGAAGGTCGCCGGACGGTACTTGCGGTACAGCGCGAGAGCCACACCGTGAATCTACCGTGACGCGAAGCGTCTCCGTTGAGGGCGGTGGTGGGGCATGGATGGAGTACCGGGCACCACCGACAACCTTCGCCGTGCGGTCAGGAGACCAGCGCCGCCGCTTCGGCGACCAGAGCGTTCACCTTGGTGACGTGCTCCGCCGTGAACGCGTCACGCGCCCGCGCCTTCGGCAGCTCGACGTCCAGGTACCGCTGCAGGCCCGAGTCCGGCCCGTCGAGGACGCCCTGCGCGACCGCGACGACCTCGGGTCCCTCACCCAGGGTCCGGGTGGCGTACACCCGCAGGTCGATCAGGTGCGCGACGTACTGACCGTGGGCCAGGAACTCGCGGATGTCCGCGACGGTGCCGTCCAGCGCCTTCTGCGCCGCCGGCTTCGTCGACGGGCCACCGGCCGCCATGATCCGGTTGACCTCGACGCGGTCGTCGGTGTCGCGGCCCGGGTAGTCGCCGGTGCGCAGCAGCGCGGCGACCCCGGCGTACGGGCCGGCGAGCGCGTCACGAGCCGCCTGGCGCAGGCCGGGGCGGGCGTTCGGGTCCGCCGCGATCGCCGAGACGGCGGCGCGGTCGTCGGACTCCTGCGCGACGGCGAGACCGCTGCGCACGAACGTGATGACGTCGTCGTCCGAACCGCTCAGCGCGGCGCGAGCGGCGGTCTTGACGGCGGCACCGCCGTTGCGCAGCAGGTAGACGGACGCCTTGCGGCCGTTCGGCACGGTCAGCGCCGGGTCGGCCGCGTCAGTGAGCAGCTTGTCGTTGTCCGCCTTGGCCTGCGCGGCGCGCGTCGCGGCCTCACGGGCCTGCTGCTGCGCGGCCGCCTCGGCGCCCGCGGCCGCCTGGCCGTCCTGCTGGTTCTTGGCCCGCTGGGCGGCGAGCCGGTCGGTGTTCGCCTGCCGCGCGTCGGCGGCGATCTTCGCGGCCTTCTCCGCGGCGAGCTTCACGACCAGCGGACGGTGGCCGGCCGCGGCCGCCTTCGCGCCGTCGACCTGCCCCTGGACCGCGGTGACCTCGGTGTCGTAGTTCGCGGCGACCTGCCGCCACAGGGACAGGAAGTACCGGACGTCGTCCGGCGTGCCGTCGAGCGCCACCTGCGCGGCGGCCTTGACCTCCGGACCGCCGGCGGCCATGACCTGGTTGACGGTGAGGCGGTCGTCAACGTCCTTCGCCTGCTGCAGCCCGGTTTCCAGGAAGGCGCGCACGTCGGCGGGAGTGCCGTCGAGCGCCTTCTGGGCCCGGGCGTTGACGGTCGGGCCGCCGGCGCTCATGGCCTGGCCGACGGCGATCCGGTCGTCGGCGATCCGGGCCAGCGGCAGGCCGCGGGCCAGGTACTCGCGGACGTCGTCCTGGGTGCCGCTGAGCGCTTCCTGCGCGGAGCGCTTGGTGACCGGGCCGCCGGTGGACAGGGCCTGGGTGACGAGGACCCGCTCGTCGTCGTTCTGCGCCTGCTGCCGGCCGGTGGCCAGGAAGGCCGCGAGGTCGGCGGGCGAGCCGAGCAACGCCGCTTCGGCGGCCCGCGCGACGCCGGGACCGCCGGTCTCCAGCAGCGAAACGGCCTGCGCCCGGTCGGGCAGCACGTCGGCCGCCGCCGGCGTCGCGAAGACGCCGGCCGCGAGCGCCGCGGCCAGGATTACTGCGTTTGCACGCAAGGTGAAACCCCCTCGATCGATGATCGTTCCGTCCCCTTATCGCCACGGCGGTCGGAATGTTTCCGTTAACCTCGGATTTCGTGAGTCGTACGCGGAAGCCCGATCCGCAGCCCGGCCGGTACCCGGTGCGGTTCGGCACGGCGGAGCTGGTCCGCGACGCCGGCCGCGGCAACGCGTGGCTGCTGTCGGTGGACGGCGTCGCGCAGTCGTACGTCGACCTCGACAACCCGGCGCACCTGGAGTTCGACTACGTCCGCCGCTTCGGCGACGTGGTGGACCGGCTGCGGCCGGGCCCGCTGGACGCGCTCCACATCGGCGGCGCGGCGTGCACGTTGCCGCGGTACGTCGCGGCGTCGCGCCCGGGCTCGCGCCAGCTGGTGTTCGACGCCGACGGCGAGCTGGTGGAGCTGGTCCGCGAGCAGCTGGGCCTGCGCGTCCCGGGCCTGCGCGTCCGGGTGACGGACGGCCGCGAGGGCCTGGCGACCCGCCGCGAGGAGTCGGCGGACCTGGTGGTGGTCGACGCGTTCGAGCGGGCGACGCTGGCCGGCGGCCTGGCCACGCTGGAGGCAACGCGCGCGATCGCGGCGATCCTCCGCGCCCCGGGCCTGTACCTGGCGAACATCACGGACGGCTCGGGCCTCCCGTTCGCCCGCCGCTTCCTGGCGACGCTGCTGGCGGTGTTCCCCGAGGTAATGCTCCTGGCGGACCCGGGCGTCCTGCGCGGCCGCCGCTTCGGCAACCTGGTCCTGGCCGCCTCGGCGGCCGACCTCCCCACGGCGGAGATAGCCCGGCGAACAGCCTCGGCGGCCTTCCCGGCCCGCTGCGTGTACGGCGCGGAGCTGCGAAAACTGGCGGGCAAGGCGGCCCCGCTCACGGACGGGGACACACCACCACCGCCGAAGCCCCCGGAAGACGTGCTGGGCCTGTTCTAGCCCCCACCCGCAGCCCCCAACCGCTCGGCAAGCACCCCACGCCACATTGGCGGCACCCAACGCACCCAACGCCACATTGGCGGCACCCAACGCACCCAACGCCACATTGGCGGCACCCAACGCACCCAACGCCACATTGGCGGCACCCAACGCACCCAACGCCACATTGGGGGCGTTCGGGAGGCCACCCAGGCCGCACCCGGAGCACCAGCCGGGCACCAACCTCACCAGCCGCGGCAGAGCACCCAGGCCGCAGGAAAGGCACCGTGGGGGTCCGGGGGCTCGGCCCCCGGGTGAGACGACGAAGAGAAGGCCCGGCGAAGGGGCGAAGCCCCGAAGCCGGAGCCGAAAAGAAGGGGACCCCGCGCACCCGTCAGAGCCTGCTTATCCTTGCTGCCTTCCGGCCCTGGGGAGGTTCACAGGGTGGACGCCGCGCGGGGTCCGTCGTCAAGTGTAGCGGGCCCCGATCAGGCCCCCGCACCAGCCTGGGCTCGAGCCCGCTTGAACGTGTTGTGCAGCACCGCCAGCAGCGCGTCCCGCACCGAAAGCTTCTTCCGCGCGTCGAACGTGATCAGGGGGACGTCGTCGCTCACCGCCAGGGCCCAGCGGACGTCCTCCAGGTTGTGGCCCAGTGAGCCGTCGAACATGTTCACCGCCACCACGAACGGGAGGCCCGCGTTCTCGAAGTAGTCGACCGCCGGGTAGCAGTCGTCCATGCGGCGGGTGTCCACGATCACCAGTGCGCCCAGGGCGCCGTGGACCAGGTCCTGCCACATGAAGCCGAAGCGGTCCTGGCCGGGCGTGCCGAAAAGGTACAGCTTGACCTCTTCGTCGATCGTGATGCAGCCGAAGTCGAGGGCGACCGTCGTGGTGGTCTTGGCCGGGACGTGGCCGGTGTTGTCCGCGGACATCGAGGTGATCGCCGCCTCGGTCGTCAGGGGCTTGATCTCCGAGATCGACGACACCGCCGTCGTCTTGCCGACGCCGAAGCCGCCCGCGATGACGATCTTGACCGGGGCCGGCGGGCGGGCTCCCGGTTCAGTGAATGGCTTCGAGTCCACGAATGACCCTTTCGATCATGCCGAGGTCGTGCGAGTTGTGGTTGCCCGGGCGGCGGACGACGACGTAGCCCAGTTCGGCGAGGTCGGCCACCAGCACCCGGGCGACGCCGATGTGCAGCCCGAGCATCGCGGCCACCTCGGCGACGGACATCGTGTTCCGGCAGAGGGAAACGATTTCCTGGCGTTCGAACGTGAGCTTCGGGTGCGACGCCGCGCCGAGGCGGGACGTCATGACCTGCGCCTCGATCTCCAGGCTCTGGTCGACCGGCTGCGCCCGTCCCGAGGTCATCAGGTACGGCCGCAGCAGCGAAGGCTCGTCGGTCATCACGACCCCACGGTGTTCTTGAGCTCCTCGATCAGGCCGGGCGTCAGGACCTCGGTGGCGCGGTTGGCGAACATCGCCATTTCGTAGGCGATCGTGCCCAGGCTGGCCTGCTTGTTGGCCAGCACACCGAGCGAACAGCCGATGCTGATCGTGCACACGAGCAGGTAGCCGTGTTCGAGCTCGATGATCACCTTGTCCGGCGAGCCGAGCGGGTGGCTTTCGGAGACGCCGTGGGCCAGGCCGAGCATGGCGGAGGAGATCGCGGCGAGACGGTCGGCGTTGGAGCGCTCGAGCTCCGTCGACATCGCGATCAGCAGGCCGTCGGCCGAGACCGCGATGGCGGCTATCGCGCCCGCGGTGTGCTGCGCGAAGCGGCTCACCAGCCAGTTGAAGTTCTGGGCTTCGACACTGACACCAGGTGCGGGGATGCTCATTTCCTGCTCTCTTCTCCTCGTTCCATCACACGACCGGCGACCACGCCTCGGGGCGGGCTGTCTGCCGTCACGACGTCCGCCTTGGCCAGGCCGGCGGCGAAACTGTCGAATGCCGCCCGCTCGGCCGCCGGGTCCCGCCGGGTGCGGTTCGCGACGGCTCGGGCGATCGGCCGCCCCGCGGGCTGCTGACGCAGGCCGGGAGCGAGCTGGGCGCCGGGGACGCGGCGGATCAGGCCGTCCCGCGACGGTGGGGTGGCCGCGGCGGGGGCCGCGGCGCGGGTCTGCCCGGACGGCATGGCCGAGTCCCCGGGGACGCGCACCGGCAGCGACGCGCCGTCGCCCGGCGAAGGCACCGGCGCGGTCACCGGCGCCGTCACCACGGCCGGCGGCGCGGCCACCGGTGCGGTCACGACGGTCGGCGGCGCCAACGGCGGTTCGGCCGCCATCGCGCTGACCTCGGCGGCCTTCGCGAACGCGCTCTCGAAGCCGTCCATCGCGGCCTTGGTGGCTTCCGGGTCGTGCCGCGGCTTGTCCTCGGCCACCGGCGCCGACGTGCCCGGGCTGGGCAGCTGGGCGCCGCGGACCCGGCGGCGCAGGCCGCCGCGGACCTCGGCGGCCGGCTCCGGCGCCGGCTCTTCGGCCGGCTTGACGTCGGGTTCGGCGTCCGGCCACACCGGTTCCAGCTCGCGGAACCAGCGGAACCCGTTGCCGAGGCCGAGCAGCGCCGGGATGGCCGGCGCCGGCAGCTCGGCCGGCCGGACCGGTTCGGGCCGGGGCGGCCGGAAGCTGTCCGAAGCGGCCGGAGCGGCCGGAGCGGCGGCCGCGGCGTGCCGCGGGGCCGACGTCACGACCGGCGCGGCCTGCGCCGGGATCACCGGCGCCGGCTCGGCCTTCGGGCGCAGCCCGGTGCGGTGGCTGAACAACGCGGGCGGGATGGTCAGCCGCGCGGTCACCCCGCCGGTGGTCGGCGTCGCGAGCAGTTCGACGCCCAGCTCGTGGCGCCGCGCCAGGCGGCCGACCACGAACAGGCCGAGCACACTGGTCGGCGCGAGCTCCAGCCGTTCGCGTTCGACGAGCCGCTGGTTCTCTTCGGCCAGCTTCTCCGCGGTCATCCCGATGCCGTGGTCGACGATGCTCACCAGCAGGGCGCCGTCGGCCAGCTGCATCGTGTCGACCTCGACCATCGAGCCCGGCGGCGAGAACGACGTCGCGTTCTCCAGCAGCTCGGCGAACACGAGCACCAGGTCGGCACCGAGGGCCGACGACAGCAGGATGTCCGCGACGACGCCGAGCTTGACGCGCTGGTAGTCCTCGATCTCGGCGAGCGCGGACCGCAGCGCCGTGGACAGCTCGATCGGGCCGGCGATCCGGGTTTCGTCGCGGGTGCCGGACACGACCAGCAGGTTGTCCGCGTTCCGGCGCAGGCGGGTGGAGAGGTGGTCGAGCCGGTAGAGGCTGGCCAGCAGCCGGGTGTCCTGCTCGTTGCGCTCGACCTCGTCGATCAGGGCCAGCTGGCGGCCGACGAGGTTCTGCGTGCGCTTGGCGACGTTCGCGAACATCAGGCTGGTGTTGCGCCGGGTGAGCGCCTGGCGTTCGACCAGCTCGGCCGCGGTGGTCTGGACGCGGTTGAACGCGGCGGCCAGCTTGCCCAGCTCGTCGCCGGAGACGACGTCGATGGTGGCCAGCCGCGGGATCTGCTCCTCGGCTTCCTCGGTGTCGGTCACGCGGACGAGCTCGGTACCGGCCAGGTCGGCGACCGACGTCGCCGCGGTGGTCAGCTGCCGCAGCGGCCCGGCGATCGAGCGGGACACCGCGACGGCGAGGAAGGCGACCAGCAGGAACAGCCCGCCGGCGCCGAGGCCGACGGTCCAGGCCAGCCGGGACGCGGCGTCGGCGCGGCCGGTCGCCGAGTCGGCGATCTCGCCGATGACCCGTTCCTGCACCAGTTTGCGCTGGCCCGCCTGGCTTTCCGACGCCGCGAGCACGTCGGCGACGTACTGCGTGGTGCCCGCCGCGTTGCGCGGGTTTCCGACCTGGCCGGCGAGCTCCTCGATCCGGCGGCCGGCGTCGCTCGCCTCGACGTTGACGACCAGGGCGGCCTGCTCGCTGTCGGTCTCGTCGTCGGCCTGCTGGACGAACCGGTCGGTGAAGATCGGCGCCTGCTGGGTCGCGTCGTCCAGGATCGGCCGGCCGGCCTCGGGCGACACCGCGGTCACGATCAACGCCATGCCCCGCAGCGAGTTCTCTTCGTTCGCGCGCAGCAGCGCTTCCAGCGCGGACAGCTCGCGGGTGCCCTCGGCGTCGTCGGTGAGCTGCGGAACCAGCCGCAGTGAATCGATCACCGCCCCGATCACCGCGTGGTAGGTGCGCGCGACGCTGTCGAGCGCGACGCCGCGGCGTTCGGCGTTCTGCCGCAGCTCGGCCAGCGACCCGATCCGGGTCAGCGCCGCGGACAGCTCGTCCGGCGCGCCGGGCCCGAGCGACGACCGCACCTGCTCGACCGCCGTGTCGACCGTCTTGCGCTGCTGGAGCATCTGGTCGGCCGGCATCGACGGCGTGGCGACGAACGCGCCGGTCTGCAGCCGTTCGCGCTGCAGCTGCCAGACCAGCCCGCCGAGCTGCTGCGTGTACCGCGCCACCGTCGCCGACTGGGCGGCCGCGCCGGCGCTGTTCGCCTGCGTCAGCACGAACGGCACCGACACCAGCACCACCGCGACCAGCGGGGGCAGCAGCAGCAGGTTCAGCTTGCCGCGAATGCCGAGCCGGGCGAGAAACCCCCCGCCACCCGCCGGTTTCGCGGTCGACCTGCCGTGCCTCATCCCGCCACCTTCCCGTCTTGCGTTCTCACTCGACCGCGGCCACCCGGCTGACGTGGCCGCGGTGCTGCTCCCGGACCAGGTCCTCGATCCGGGCGCGCAGCGCGAGGAACCGCGGTTCGCGCTTCACCGCCAGGTCGCGTCCGGCGGGCAGCGCCACCTCGACGTCGGCGGCGATCCGGCCCGGGTCGGAGGCGAGCACCACCACCCGGCCGCCGAGGAACACCGCTTCCTCGACGTCGTGGGTGACCATCAGCACCGTCGTGCCGGTGTCGGTCCACACCTGGCGGATCAGCACCTGCATGTCCTCTTTGGTCTGGACGTCCAGCGCGCCGAAGGGTTCGTCCAGCAGCAGAACTTCCGGTTCGCACGCCAGGGCCCGCGCGATCGCGACGCGCTGCTTCTGGCCGCCGGAAAGCTGCTTCGGCAGCGACCTGCGGACGCCGTCGAGCCCGGTTTCGGCGAGGTACCAGTCCACCCGCTCGGCGCGCTCGGCCGGATCGATCGAGAGCAGCTCGAGTCCGAACGCGACGTTCTTCTCGACGCTGCGCCACGGGTAGAGCGCCCCGGCCTGGAAGACCAGCCCGCGGTCCGGGCCGGGCCCGGTCACCGGCGCGCCGTCGAGCACGATCTCGCCCTCGGTCGGCCGGCTGAGCCCGGCCACCAGCGACAGCAGCGTCGACTTGCCCGAGCCGCTCGCGCCGACGACGCAGACGAATTCGCCGCGCAGCACCTCCAGGTCGACGCCGTCGAGGGCGCGCGTGACCCGGCCGCGGACGGTGTAGTCCTTCGCGACGTTCCGCAGTTCCAGCGTCATGCCGCCCACTTCCCGACCTGCGTGCGCAGCAGGCGCAGCAGGACGTCGATGAGGAGCCCGGCGATCCCGATGACCACGAGCACCGCGAAGATCTTGTCCGTCTGCAGGAACCGCTGCGCGCGGACGATCCGGTAGCCGAGGCCGGCCGAGGAGTTGATCAGCTCGGCGACGACCACGAAGTTCCACGCCGCCGCCGCGTTGACCCGGATCGCGTCGATCATGCCCGGCAGCGAGTGCGGCACGACGACCTTGCGCAGCACCTCGCCGCGGCGCGCGCCGAGGGTGTAGGAAACGTCTAGGAGCGCGTTCGGCACGCCGCGGACGACGTCGGCGGTCATCAGCGTGTTGAAGAACACCGTCCCGATGAACAGGATGGCGATCTTCGACGGCTCGCCGAGGCCGAGCCAGATGATCAGCAGCGGGATGAACGCGCTCGCCGGCAGGTAGCGCAGCAGCCCGATCAGCGGCTCGAAGAACGCCTGCCCGGCGGTGAAGGTGCCCATCAGGATGCCCAGCGGCACCGACACCAGCACGGCCAGGCCGAACCCTTCGAGCACCCGCTGGGTGGTCGCCCAGAGGTCGTCGAAGAGCTCGCCGGTGCCGGCCATGTCGACGCCGGCCTTGAGCACGGCGGCCGGCGACGGCAGGAACGTCGAGTCGACGGCGCCGCTGACGCTCAGCACGACCCAAGCGAGGAACGGGATCGCGAACGACAGCACCGCCAGCGTCCAGCGGGCCGAGGCGGAAATGGGCGCCCGCAAGGAGAACAGCGGTGACGCCGGCTTCGGCGCGGACCGCCGCGGCAGCGGTCCCCAGGCCGGGCGGCCCCGGCCGGCCTCGTGCTCTTCGGCGAGCCGCTGCTCGGCTTCCATCGCCTCGGCGGCGCGCGCGTCGGCCGTGACCGCCGGGGTGGTGCGCTGGGTCGGACCGGTCACTGGGGCGCGGCCTTCACGAACTGGTCGTCGAACAGCCCGTCGAGCGACGGCCGCTGCTGGGCGAGCCCGGTGCCGACGATGAAGTCGATGATCTTGTTCGCCTGGAAGTCGAGGTGCTGCGGGGTGACGCCCGGGGTGAACGCGTCGAGGTTCTGCTGGCGGGTGAAGATCGTGGTGCCGGCGTCGTAGGACTTGTAGTCCGCGTCGGAGACGCCACCACGCTTGGCCATGATCTTCACGGCCGCGTCCTTGTTGTCCTTGATCCAGGCGAGCGTCTCGAACCAGGTGTTGACGAGCGCCTGCACGTCCTTCGGGTGGTCCTTGACCAGCTTCTGCGAAGTGACGAGGTGGTCGGGGATGGCGCCGGGGAACTCCGCCGAGGACGAGATCGCGCGGCTGCCCGGGCGCTCGAGCGCCTTCGAGGTGAACGGCGCGAACGCGGCGACCGCGTCGACCTGGCTGCCGGCGAACGCCGCCGCGGCGGCGTCGGTCGGGAGGTTGACGAGCTGGATGTCCTTTTCGGTCAGTTTGGCCGACTGCAGCGCGAGCAGCAGCAGGTAGTGGTCGACCGCACCCTGTTCGACGGCGACCTTCTTGCCCTTGAGGTCGGCGATGCTGGTGATGCCGTCCCGCGCGATGATCTTGTCGTTGCCGGTGGAGTTGTCGTTCACCAGCACGATCGACAGCTTGGCGCCGCCGGACACCGACGACAGCGTGTCGTTGAGGGTCTGGCTGTTGGCGTCGATGGCGCCGCTGGAAAGGGCGTTGATGCTGTCGGTGTAGTTGTCGAAGTACTTGAGGTCGACGTTGACACCGTTCTTCGCGAACAGGCCCTGTTCCTGCGCCACCTGCCACGGGAACCAGCCCGGCCAGGCGCTGAACCCGATGGTGATCTTGCTGCCGCTGCCCGAGGCGGCGCTGTCGCTGCACCCGGAAAGCGCGGTGACCCCGGCGAGGGTCAGCAAGGTCAGGAGCATCGTCAGCAGACGGGGGCGGGAACGGGAAATCACAACGAACTCCAGGTGGCGGGGGAAGTGGAGTGGTGCCGTACCAAAGGGGGAATTGCGGTGCTCAGGGCCACGGGCGGTGACGACGGGACGGGTCAGCGAGTCGAGCTGCGCCACCGCGCACGGTCATCGCTGCTCTCTTCCGGCCGCACCTGATCGGGTCATCGCGGGAGAACGCGGACAGGAAGCTTCGACGCCCAGTGAAATACCGGCGCTCAACGCACCGGATCAGCCACCCCTGTCCCTCTCCCGGCGGAGAGCCTAGCGAGTGGCACAAGATCCCCACAACGCTGCGCATTGCAGCCAAACGAGTGACCACCGACCAGGTTAAGCAGCAACATCACCGGCCGCCCGCCGACTTCCTGTCGGCCGCCCGGTCAAAATTTCCTCTCGCCCGGCACCGCCGACTGGGAAACGGGGAACCGAACGATCGTTCGGAATGCGCCGCCCGCCGCGGGCAATTCGAACACCTGTCCGCATCCGCCGTTATCGCACCGGATGCCGGTACACCGAATGATTGGCCGACTGTTTACACACCCGAAACAATCTCGGCCGCCGCACCGAATTTCTGTCAAACGACAGATTTGGTGAGGTCGTAAACCGTCGTGCCACCGACGGTCACCGGCGCGAAGTTCTGCTCGACCCAGGCCTGGATTTCCCCGGCGGTCCCGCGGCCGCCCCCGAAGCCGCCGCGGCCGCCGGCGACGTAGTAGCGGATGTCGCCGTCGGCGACGTACTGCCGGAACTGCTGCAGCGTCGGCGCCGGGTCGCTGCCGCTGAAGCCGCCGATCGCGAGCACCGGCCGTCCGCTCGCCAGCGCGAGGCCCGCCGACTGCATCGCGCCGCTCTGCGCGGCCGCCCACTTCGTCGTCGTGCTCTTCAGCAGGTCGATCACCGCGGTGTCGGCCTGCCCGCCCCCGAAGCCGCGCGGGCCGCCGCCGAACCCGCGTCCACTCGCGACGGCCGGGCCGGACGACGGCGTCCCGCCGGCGTGCGCGGTCGCCGCCGTGGCGAAGGTGAAGGACGCCGTCCCGAGCAGGGCGCCGCAGAGGCCGAGCACGGCCACCACCGGGCCGAGCCGCCGGAACCGGTCGGCGCCGAACAGCAGGCCCGCGACCGCGGCGGCGCCGGCGACCAGGAGGGTGTAGCGCAGCCACGGCTGCCAGTCCGGCGTCCGGGCGAGCAGCACGAACCCCCAGACCGCGGTCACCGCGAGCATGACGGCGAGCACCGCGCGAGCCGCGAAGTTCGCCCGGCCGCGCCAGAGTTCGCGCGCGGAAATCCCCAGCGTGGCGGCGATCCCGGGGGCCAGCGCGACGGTGTAGTACGGGTGGATGATGCCGCTCATGTAGCTGAACACCAGCGCGGTGACCACGAGCCAGCCGCCCCACAGCAGCAGCGCCGCCCGCGTCCGGTCGGTGCGCGGCGCGCGGCGAGTGAACCACAGGCCGGCGGCCAGACCGAGCACCGCGGCGGGCAGCAGCCACGACGCCTCGCCGCCGAACTCGCCGGAGAACAGCCGCGTCAGGCCGGTTTCACCGCCGAAGCCGCCCCGAACCCGCCCCGGGCCCCGGACGGCGGGGTGAACGTGCCACCGCCCCCGCCGCGGCCTTCGCCGAAGATCCGGCCGAGCCCGTTGTAGCCGAAAGCGAGTTCCAGCACGGTGTTGTCGGTCGATCCGCTGATGTAGGGCCGGTCGCCGACGGGCCACAGCGCGACGGCGGCGATCCACCACCCGGCGGAGACGACCACGGCCCCGGCCGCGGCGAAGAGCTGCCCGATCCGCCGGGCGGGCGACGTCGGCGCGGCGACGGCGTACACCAGCACGAAGGCGGGCAGCACGACGAAGGCCTGCAGCATCTTGTCGAGGAAGCCGAACCCGACGGCCACCCCGGCGAGCAGCAGCCACTTCGTGCTCGCATGTTCGAGGGCGCGCACGACGCAGTAGCCGCCGGCGACGAGCAGCAGCACGAGGAAGGCATCGGGGTTGTCGTACCGGAACATGAGCGCGGCGACCGGCGTCAGCGCGAGCCCGGCCCCGGCCAGCAGCCCGGCTCCGGGCCCGGACAGTCGCCGCACGGCGAGGTAGAGCAGCCCGACGGAGGCGACCCCGGCAAGCGCGTCCGGCACCAGCAGGCTCCAGCTGGAGAAGCCGAAGAGCCGGCCGGACAACCCCATGATCCACAGTGAAAAGGGCGGTTTGTCGACGGTGACGACGTTGCCCGGATCGAGCGAGCCGAAGAACAGCGCTTTCCAGCTCCACGTCCCGGCCTGCACGGCCATCGCGTAGAAGTCGTTGCCCCACTGGGTCTTCGCCAGGTCCCACAGGTAGAGCAGCCCGGTCCCGAGCAGCAGGGCGGCCACGGAGGGCTTGACCCACCGTGCTTCCCGCCCGGCAGCGGACGGCGGGGGCTGGACCTGCGCGGGCGCCGACAGCGTGGTCGTCATGAAGGCCACCGTGTCGGGGCCGGATGTGGTGAACTTGTGCCGAAGCTGTGCGTCAGCTGTGCATCGGCTCCGAAGGGGGTGGTCGCGGTGTCGGAGAACGGGACGGCGGAGCACGCGGGCGAACCTGCCTTGCCCGAGCTGGTCCGGCGAGCCGCGCAGGCGGCGGAGCGGGCGGGGTTCGGCTGCTCCTGCCGTCCCGCCCAGGGCCGCTTGCTGCGGTTGCTCGCCGGCGGCGTCGCCGGTGGGGTGATCGGCGAGACCGGGACGGGCTGTGGGGTGGGACTGGCCTGGCTCACCGCCGGAGCCGGCCGCGGGACGACGCTGGTCAGCGTCGAGCGGGACCGGAGCCGGCACGCGGTCGCGGCCGGGGTGTTCGCCGGCACGCCGGCCGTGACGCTCCTGCGCGGCGACTGGACCGAGCTGGCCGCGGCGGGGCCGTTCGACCTGCTGGTGCTGGACGGCGGCGGCCAGGGCAAGGACGGCGAGCCGCCGCTGGAACCGCACCGCTGGCTGCGCCCGGGCGGCTGCCTCGTCATCGACGACTTCACGCCGATGTCATCGTGGCCACCGGTCTTCCGCGGCCGGCCCGACGAGCCGCGGCTGCACTGGCTGCACCACCCGCAGCTGCTCGCGACCGAGCTACGGCTGGCCCCGGACGCCGCGACCATCGTGGCCCGCTACCCCGGCGACAACTAGGCCGGCGCGGGCGCCGCCGGGAAGCCGATCTCGAACTCCGTGCGTCCCGGCCGGCTCTGCACGCCGACCCGGCCGCCGTGGGCGGCCACCACCGCCGCCACGATCGCCAGCCCCAGTCCCGTGCTCCCCGCCGCGCGCGAGCGGGAATTGTCGCCGCGGGCGAAGCGCTCGAAGATGTCCGGGAGGATCTCCGGGGCGATGCCCGGGCCGTCGTCCGCCACGCGGAGCCGGACAATTCCGTCCGAAGTGGACAGTTTGGTCGTCACCGTCGTCCCCGGTGGGGTGTGCGTCCGCGCGTTCGCCAGGACGTTGATCACGACCTGGTGCAGCTGGCCCGCGTCGCCGAGGACGCCGATCGGTTCGCCAGGGACCTCCATCAGCCACCTGTGGTCCGGGCCCGCCACGTGCGCGTCCGCGACCGCGTCGGCCACCAGGCGGCACAGGTCCACCCACTCGTGCACCACCGGGCGCCCGGAGTCCAGCCGGGCGAGCAGCAGCAGGTCCTCCACCAGCGCCGTCATCCGGCGGGACTCGGACTCCACGCGGCTCATCGCGAAGGCGACGTCCGGAGGCACCTGCTCGCCGCCGCGGCGGGTCAGCTCCGCGTAGCCGCGGATCGCCGCCAGCGGGGTGCGGAGCTCGTGGCTCGCGTCTGCGACGAACTGGCGGACGCGGTTCTCGCTCGCGTGCCGCGCGGTCAGCGCGTTGGCGACGTGCTGCAGCATCCGGTTCAGCGCCGAACCGACCTTGCCGACCTCGGTGTTCGGGTCGGTGTCCGCCTCCGGGACGCGTTCGGACAGCGCGACTTCGCCGCGGTCCAGCGGCAGCTCCGAGACGCGGGTCGCGGTCGCGGCCAGCCGGTCGAGGGGCTGCATCGTGCGGCGAATCGTCGCCGCGCCGACCGCGCCCGCCACCAGGATCCCGGCCAGCGCCACCCCGCCGAGGATGAAGCCGAGCCGCCAGAGCGTCTCGTTGACGTCCTTCAGCGGCAGCCCGATGACCGTCTTTTCGCCGCTGCGCGACGTCGTCGAGACGACGCGGTACTCGTGGAGATTGCCGCCGAGGTCGATGCTCCGCTGTTTCCCGTCGGCCGGCAGGGCGAGGAGCGCCAGCACCTGCTCCTTCGAAATGCCGCGTACCGGCGGCTTGCGCTTCGACGGCACGCCGACGCTCGAGTCGAGCACGCCGGCCTGGGCGACCGGGCCGGACTGGACGACGGCGAGCGTGCCGTCACCCTGCCCCAGCGCGCGCAACGGGTCCGGCGGCGGCGCTTCGCCGTACGGCCAGGCCGACCGGTCGGGCGCGTGCGCGGCGCGGTCGCTCGCCGCCGCCAGCCGCTTGTCCTGCTGACCGACGAGGAACTCGCTCAGCGCGAACTCCGTGACCACGCCGACGACCACGCACACCAGGGCCAGCAGCGCGGCGAGCTGGACGATCAGCCGTCGTCGCAGCGACCACGGCCGGCGGACGCGCCGCGGTTCAGCCTGCGGGCTTGAGGACATACCCGGCGCCCCGCATGGTGTGGATCATCGGCTCGCGGTCGGCGTCGATCTTCTTGCGCAGGTAGGAGATGTAGAGCTCGACGATGTTGGCCTGGCCGCCGAAGTCGTAGCTCCACACGCGGTCCAGGATCTGGGCCTTCGACAGCACCCGCTTCGGGTTGCGCATGAGGTAGCGCAGCAGCTCGAACTCGGTCGCGGTCAGCGGCACGAGGTCGCCGCCGCGGTGCACCTCACGGCTGTCCTCGTCGAGGGTGAGGTCGCCTACGACGAGCGTCGACCCGCTCGCGCCGGTCACCCCGCCGGCCCGGCGCAGCAGCGCGCGCAGGCGCAGCGCGACCTCTTCGAGGCTGAACGGCTTGGTGACGTAGTCGTCGCCGCCCGCGGTGAGCCCGGCGATGCGGTCCTCGACCGCGTCCTTCGCCGTCAGGAAGAGGACGGGCAGGTTCGGCGCCTCGGACCGCATCCGGCGCAGCACTTCCAGGCCGTTGAAGTCGGGGAGCATGACGTCGAGGACGACGGCGTCGGGGCGGAAGTCGCGCGCGATCCGGACGGCCTCCGTGCCGTCGCCCGCGCTGCGCACCTCCCAGCCCTCCATCCGCAGGGCCATCGAGACGAGCTCGGCCAGCGTCGCCTCGTCGTCGACGACGAGGACCCGTACCGGGCTCCCGTCGGCGCGGCGCAGGTCGGCCTTGCCGGGGCCGGGTGACGTGGCGTTCATAGCGGTCATGGTGCCACTTTCCCGGCTCCGCGTCGGTGTTCGCTGTGCGGCCGCTGTGCGTTTCCTGTGAAGGTTCGCGCGATCGAGGCACAGCGCCCGCTGACGCCCCGCACAGCTCAATCACAGCCACGGCGGCGAGCCTGGGCGGGACCAGTGTGGGGACCACCGGAGGACACGATGACGACCGAGCCGACGCCGACCACCCCGCCGCAGGGCGCCAACTGGGGCGACCCCGCCCCGGCGGCGCCGAAGAAGGGCTGGTCCGGCAAGAAGACGGCCATCGCGGCGGGCATCGCCGTGGTGATCGCGGCGGGCGGCGGAGCGGCGATCTGGGCGGGCACCAGCAGCGCCGACAACACGGCCCAGGGCCCCGGCGGCTTCGGCGGCCCCGGAGGCGGCCCAGGCGGCGGCCAGTTCCGCGGCCAGGGACTGCCGGGCGGCGGCTTCGGCGGCGGAATGGCAGCGTTGCGCGAGGCCCTGCACGGCGACTTCGTGGTGTCGAACGGCAACGGCGGCTACACGACGGAGCGCCTGCAGACGGGCGACGTGACGGAGCTGAGCGCGACGTCGGTGACGCTGACCAGCAAGGACGGCTACAAGCAGACGTACACGCTGGATTCGTCGACCCAGAAGACGGGCGACGTGAAGCAGGGCGACACGAACGTGACGGTGGTGGCGAAGGTCGACGGCCAGACCGCCACGGCGACCACGCTCGGCCAGGGCTTCGAGCCGGGCCAGCGCCAGCCGGGCCAGCGCCGCGGCGGCTACCCGGCCCGCCCGACCAGCTGACCCGCGAGCGACCCGCCCCGCCCGGCCGCCCCGCCCCGCCCGGCCGACCCGACCCGGCCCGTCAGACCCGACCCGGCCCGCCCGCTGTCCCGCGCCCCAAGCGCCCCAATGTGGCGTTGGGTGCATCCAACGCACCCAACGCCACATTGGGTGCGCCCCACGCACCCAACGCCACATTGGGTGCGCCCCACGCACCGAACGCCACATTGGGGTGTTCTGGACCGTCGTAACCCTGCTGGGCGCCCGAAGCCAGGGGCGCCCCGGTGCCGTGACCCCTCCCGCCGCATCGGGGCGTTCCCGTCCCCCGTTCCTCTCCCTTAGGGCAAAGTTGCGGGTGTGCAGGACATCAGAGGGTCGCTGAGGCGGCAGTCGCTGCTGGTCGCCCTCGTCTGCGTGGTGTGCGATGCCGCCCTGTTCGGCCTTCGCGGGCCCTTTCCCGAGGCCGGGTGGCGGGCCTGGGTCGTGCTGCTCGGCGGTGTCGCCGTCAACGCCGCGCTCGCCGGGGCCGCCCGGTACTCCGGGTGGGTCGCGCTCGCGCACGCCCTGCTCTTCGCCGGGTCGCCGCTGCTCCTGTGCACCTGCCAGGGGTACGTCACCGGCAACAACGCCGGGATCCTCATCGCCGGCTACCGGGCCGGCGCGTGGCTGCGGCCGCGGCCCGCCGTGCTCGCGCTCGGTGCCCTCGTGCTCGGGGTCACCGCCGGCTGCCTCGAAGGCGGCGGGCGCGTCGCGCACGACTGGCGGCTGATCGGCATCAACGTCGGCGTCTCCGCCTTCCTGCCGTGGCTGGTCGGCCGGTACACCACGGCCCGGCGCGCCTACATCGCCGACCTCGAACGCGAAGCCGACGAACGCCGTCAGCACGAGGAAGAAGCCGTCAAACGGGCCGTCCTCGAGGAACGCACGACGATCGCGCGCGACCTGCACGACGTCATCTCCCACCACGTCAGCGCCATCGGCGTGCACGCCGGCGCCGCCCGGCTCGGCCTGCCCGAGGGCGCCGAACCGGTGCGGAAGTCGCTCGGCGCGGTCGAGTCCGCGAGCCGCTCGGCGATGGCCGACCTGCGCCGGCTGCTCGACCTGCTGCACGCCGAGCCCGACGCCGAACAGCCCGGGCTCGACAACCTCGACGAGCTGGTCGGGACCGTCCGCGCGGCCGGCTTCCCGACCCGGCTGACGCTGCTCGGCGACCCCCGCGAGCTGCCGGGCTCCCTCGACGTCGCCCTCTACCGGATCGCGCAGGAAGCCCTGACCAACGCCCTGCGTCACGGCCAGGGCCCGGTCGAGGTCGAGCTGAACCATGGCCGCACCGAGGTGGTGCTCACGGTGACCAACGGCCTGCGCGCGAACCGGACGGCCAAGGGCGAGCACGCACACCGCGGGCTGGCCGGCATCCGCCAGCGCGTCACCCTGTTCGGCGGCCAGGTCTCCTACGGCGAGACCGGCGGGCAGTGGCAGCTGCGCACGACCTTCCCGGTGGAGAGCACATGATCCGCGTCCTGCTGGCCGACGACCACGCGATGTTCCGGTCCGGGATGCGCGCGCTGCTCGACACCCAGCCCGACTTCACCTGCGTCGGCGAGGCCTCCGACGGCCGCGAAGCCGTCGCCGAAACCGCGAGCCTGCGCCCGGACGTCGCCGTCCTCGACGTCCGGATGCCCCGCCTCGACGGCCTCGCCGCGACCGAGGCGATCCTCGCCGCGCCGGGCAACGACACCCGCGTCCTCGTGCTCACGACCTACGAC
The DNA here is from genome assembly GCF_002904295.1 of Amycolatopsis sp. CA-128772. Classification (GTDB taxonomy): domain Bacteria; phylum Actinomycetota; class Actinomycetes; order Mycobacteriales; family Pseudonocardiaceae; genus Amycolatopsis. Next base: position 113,875 of record NZ_PPHG01000007.1, on the reverse strand, counting down.
GCCGACGAGTACGTCTACCGCGCGCTGCGGGCCGGGGCGAGCGGGTTCCTGCTGAAGAGCCTGGCGCCGGAAGAACTGGTCGCCGCGATGCGCGTCGCGGCGCGGGGGGACGCCCTGATCGACCCGTCGGTGACGCGGCGGCTGGTGGCGAAGTTCGCGGCGGTCCTCGAACCCGCGGCCGCCGAACCGCCGGAGCTGGCCCGCCTGACCTCCCGCGAACGCGAGGTCCTGCTGCTGCTCGCCGGCGCCTGCAGCAACGCCGAGATCGCGCGGAAGCTGCACGTCGGCGAGGAGACGGTCAAGACGCACGTGTCGCGCGTGCTGAGCAAGCTCGGGCTGCCCGACCGCGTGCACGCCGTCGTCTACGCCTACCGCCACAAACTCGTGCCGCCCGCCTAAGCTGGACCGATGAGGCGGTGGATCACCTTCGCGGTCGGGGTCGTGCTCGTGCTCGTCGGCGCCGTCTGGGTACTGCAGGGCATCGGCGTCATCACCGGCAGCTTCATGACCGGGCAGAAGCTCTGGTTCCTCATCGGGCTCGTCGCGTTCCTGGCCGGCGTGGTGCTGGTGGCCGCGAACCTGACCCGGCGCAAACCTACTTCGTGAAGATTTCGAAGATCGGGTAGCCGGGCGCGATTTCGCGCAGCTTCTCGTCCGACGCCTTCGCGTCGACGCCGTCGAAGAACACGCGCACCTCGAACTTCCAGCGCTTGAGGTACGCGCGGAGGATGTCCGGCTTCTCGTCGTGGGCCAGCTCGCGGAAGGTGAACGCCTCGACGCGGCGCCCGACGCGCAGCGTGCCCTGGCCGGCCGCGCGCAGGTTGCGCACCCACTGCGTCTCGCCGCGCGGGGCGACCAGGTACCGGACGCCGTCGACGGTCAGCAGGTTGACCGGCACCGACCGCGGCTCGCCGCTCTTGCGCCCGACGACGGTCAGCACCCGGCTGCCCCACACGCTCATGCCCAGGTTCGTCAGCTTTGCGACGACCTCGTTGAAGACGTTGGTGGACTTGGCGGGCTTGACGTAGCGGGTGTCGGTCATGGTGTCCTCCGAAACTTTGGGAGAGCAGTGCTCTCGGTTAAGAGCAGTGAACACGAGAGCGCTGCACTCTGTCAAGAGCACTGCTCTCTTTTGTGTGCACCGCTCTCGTCATGCCACACTGATCCGCATGACCACCTCCCGCACCGCACGCGAACGTGCCCGCGCCGAACTGACCCAGGAGATCAAGGACGAGGCCCGCCGTCAGCTCGCCGAGGTCGGCGCGCAGGGGCTGTCGCTGCGCGCGGTGGCCCGGGAGCTGGGCATGGTGTCGTCCGCGATCTACCGGTACTTCCCGAGCCGCGACCGGCTGCTGACCGACCTGATCGTCGACGCCTACAACGCGATCGGCGAGGCGGCCGAAGCCGCGGACCCGGGCCAGGGCGCGCCCCGCGACCGGTGGCTGGCGATCTGGCAGGGCACCCGTGACTGGGCCCGCGCCCACCCCCACGAGTACGCGCTGATCTACGGCTCGCCGATCCCCGGGTACGCGGCCCCGCAGGACACCGTCGTGCCGGCCTCCCGCGTCGCGCTCGCCCTGGTCAAGGTGCTCACGCGCACCGAGCTGCGGGGAATCGAAGGGGAGGTCCCGCCCGAGCTGCGCGCCCAGGCCGACTCGCTCACGAAGGTCCTCGGGATCATCGCCGGCCCGGAAACCGTGACCCGGCTGATCATGGCGTGGACCCAGCTGTTCGGCGCGATCAGCTTCGACCTGTTCGGCCAGTACGTCGGCAGCGTCGACCCGGCCGACGCGTTCTTCGCCCACTCGGCGAAGCGCATGGCGGAGTTCGTCGGCCTCTAGGCTGAGGCCGGAAGTCCAACGGCGGAAGGCGGCGCGACGTGACGGGGTGGGCCGGGCAGGTCGGCAGGATCCGGGTGATCGGCACCGGGGTGATGGGCCGCGGGATCGTCCAGCTGGCCGCGACCGCGGGGGTGACCGTCGAGCTGGCCGACGTCCGGCGCGAGGCCGTCACCGAGGCGATCGGGTACGTCGGCGGGATGATCGACAAGCTCGCCGCCAAGGGCAAGCTCACCGGGGACCCGCAGGCGGTGAAGGACCGGCTGGTCGCCGTGGACGCGCCCGACGCCCCCGCCGACGGCGTCGACCTCGTGGTGGAAGCCGTCCGGGAGGACCTCGCGACGAAACGCGCCCTGTTCGCCGGCCTCGAGCGCGTCTGTCCACAGGAGACGGTCTTCGCGACCAACACGAGTTCGCTGTCGGTCACCGAGATCGCCGCCGAGCTGGCCGACCCGGGCCGGCTGGTCGGCCTGCACTTCTTCAACCCGGTGCCGCTGATGCGGCTGGTCGAGGTCGTCCCGGGCGCGCGCACGCACGGCTGGCTGCCGGGCGAAGCGCTCGAACTGGTCAAGAGCTGGGGCCACGAGCCGGTGCTCGCGAAGGACGCGCCCGGCTTCCTGGTCAACCACGCCGGCCGCGGGCTGAACACCGAGGCGCTGCAGATCCTCGCCGAGGCGCTGGCCGAGCCCGCCGACGTCGACCGGGTCGCCCGGGACGTGCTCGGCCTGAAGCTCGGCCCGTTCGAGCTGCTCGACCTCACCGGCCTCGACGTCTCCCACGCCGTGCTGGAAAGCATTTGGAGCGGCTTCCACGGCGACCCGCGGCTGCGGCCGTCGTGGCTGACCCGGCCGCGGGTGGCCGCCGGCTTGTTCGGGCGCAAGAACGGCGAGGGCTTCTACTCCTACGTGGACGGCAAGCAGCAGGTCGCCGACGAGCCGGCGGCCCCGCCGAAGCCGTCGAGCCCGGTGTTCACCGCCGACGAGCACCTCGCGCGCGTGCTGTCCGCCGCCGGCGTGCAGGTGGTGTCGGACGCCTACCCCGACGCCGTCCTGCTCGTCCCGCTCTACGGCGAGTCCACAGTAGACGCCGCCCTGCGCGCCGGGCTGCCGCTCGACCGCGTCGCCGGCGTCGACCCGCTCGGCGGCTACGAACGCCGGCTGACCATGTCCGTCCACCCGGGACTCGACCCGGCGGCGGGCCGCGCCGCCTGGGGCGCGCTGGCCGCGACCGGCCACCCGGTGACGGTCGTGCGCGACGGGCCGGCCCCGATCGCACAGCGCCTGCTGGCCTCGATCGTCAACACGGCGTGCTTCATCGCGGGCCAGCACCTGGCCACGCCGTCGGACATCGACACCGCGGTCCGCCTGGGCCTCGGCTACCCGCGCGGCCCGCTGGCCTGGGGTGACCTCGTCGGCGGCGACGTGGTGCTGCGCATCCTGCGCGGCCTGGCCGCGACCACCGGCGACCCGCGTTACCGGCCGAGCCCGTGGCTCACCGAGCGCGTCGCGCTGGGCCTGCCGCTGACGACGGCGGGGACCACACCGGCCGACCTGTGAACGAAACGCGGGCCGGCTCCCGAAGGAACCGGCCCGCGTTCGTGTCACTCGGCCTCACCAGGGGCGGTCGACCGCCCCGGTGGCGAGGGTGAACGTGATGTAGCCGCCTTCGAAGTCGCTGCGGTACACCCCGTTCGTCACGTACTCGTCCGTGCGCGGGTAGTGCAGGTAGGAGTACTCCCACCCGAGCGCCGCCCAGCGCTTCCGGATCTCGCCCTTCACCATGTGTGCGCCGGTCGCCACCGTGTAGTAGATCGAGCCGCCGGCACTGAAGTGGTTGTAGCGGCCGCGGCCGTCCGGCGTGCCGAGCTCGTCGGTGGCCGGGTAGCCCAGGCCACGCTCGAAGTCCAGCGCCGCCCACTTCTTCCGGATCTCACCGTAGATGGCGTGCGCGCCCGTCGCGGACGTGTAGTAGATCGACCCGACGTTGCCGCCCTTGATGAAGTGGTTGTAGCGGCCGACGCCGTCCGGCGTACCGAGTTCGTCGGTCGTCGGGTAGCCGACACCACGCTCGAAGTCCAGCGCCGCCCACTTCTTCCGGATCTCACCGTAGATCGTGTGCGCGCCCGTCGCGGACGTGTAGTAGATCGAACCCACGTTGCCGTTGTTGACGAAGTGGTTGTACTGGGCCACCCCGTCCGGCGTCGTCGCGGTGTCGGACGTCGGCGGCCCGAACGCGTTGGACCCGCCGATGGCGAGGTACTTGTCCAGCACCGGGCCGGTGACGTACACCGTGCCGCCGACGGCACTCCAGTACAGCCGGCCGTTCGCGTAGGCGCGGTAGTGGACCGGGCCGTCGGTGACCTCGAAGCCCGTCTGCAGCCCGAGCTTCGCCCGCAACGCCGGGTCGCTGTCGTAGCGCTGGTCGATCGGGGTCGCGTAGTTCGCCGTCAGCGTCATGTCGCTCGTGCCGACGGTGACGACCCAGGTCGTGTCCGCCGGACCGCCCTGCCAGCCGGTGAACTTCGAGACGCCGTCGACGCCCAGCGGGGCGGCTTCGACGTCGAAGGACGCGCCTTCGGTGACCATGGCCGAGCTGACCCCGCCCTCCACCGGGATGCTCAGCGCCGCGGGCTGCGTGCTGAGCAGGGTGATCCGGTGCTGGCGCGGCAGCGCGGTGTACGTCCGGGACGTGGTGACGCCCGCGCTGTCGGTCACCGTCGCGGTGAACTCCATCCGGGAGTCCGGGTGCTCGGTGAACGGCTGCGCGAAGGTCGCGCCGGTGCCGCCGACGCCCGGGTGCGCGTGGCAGGTCGCCTCGCTCGGGCAGTGCCGCACCGCCGTGGTCCAGGTGACCGGCAGCGCGCCGTCCTCGGCGTCGGTCGCGGTGGCGCCCAGCGAGACCTGCTGGTCCACCGCGAACGTCGCGTCGGCCCGCGGCGTGGTCAGGGTGAGCTCCGGGGTGTGGTTGCCGGGCGCGACCGCGATGGTGGCCGTGCCGGTGGCGCCCAGCGGGTCCCGGACGGTCAGCTTCGCGGTGAACGACCCGGTGCCCGCCGCGTACGGGTGGGACACCTTCGGGCCGCCGTCGGTCACGACGTTGCCGTCGCCGAAGTCCCAGTCGTACTTCAGCGCGTCGTTGTCGTAGTCCACCGACGAAGAGCCGTCGAACGACACCGTGCGGGTGTCCGGGTCGGTCGTCGTGGTGGCCTTGGCGACCGGCGCGGTGTTGCCGGCCGAGTAGCTCAGCCGCCGCAGGGAACCGGAAAGGATGTCGGCGTAGACGATGTCGCCGTTCGGCGCCGCGGCGAACTTGACCGGGCCGCCGATGCCGGTGAAGACCGGCGGGTTCTCCGGGGCCTGCGTGAGCTTGCCCTGGTCGTCGTAGCGCAGGGTCCAGATCTTGTTCGTCACGTAGTCGCCGAAGAAGTACGAACCGCGGTACGCCGCCGGGTAGCTGGATCCGTTGTAGAGGATGCCGCCCGTGACGCTGTTGCCCTGCATGGCTTCGCTGCCGTGCTGGTAGGCGAAGATCGGCGGCTGGTTCGCCACGCCGGTGCACTGCGCGAGCGTGCTGTAGCCGGTCGTCGGGTTGTTGCCCTCCCAGCACGGCCAGCCCTGGTTGGAGCCGCGCTGGACGACGTTGACCTCTTCCCAGGTGCTCCAGCCGACGTCACCGGCGACCGGCAGGCCGAGGTTCGGGTCGATGCTGAACCGGAACGGGTTGCGGAAGCCGCGCGCGAACACCTTGCTCGCGGTCGACCCCGGGTTGGTCCCGTCGTAGTACGGGTTGCCCGGCACGCCGTTGCCGTCGGCGGTCAGGTGCAGGATCTTGCCGTTCGGGCTGGTGATGTCCTGGGCGCGCAGCGCACCGGGGTCGACCTTCCGGAAGTCGCCGTTGTCGCCGATCGACAGCCAGAGCGTGCCGTCCGCGGCCGCGACGACGCCGTTGATGCCGTGGACGTTGGAGTTGCCCGGCACCTCGAACACCGAACGCTCACCGGTCAGCCCGAGCGGCGCGCCCGCCGCGTCCACGGTCACCGTGAACCGCGCCAGCCGCATGACGAAGCCGCTGCCGACGTTGATCGAGCGCGTCAGGTAGATGTTGTGCGAGGTCGCGTAGTCCGGCGCGATCGCCAGCCCGACCAGGCCGAGGTCCTCGTTGGTGCGGACCGGGAGCGTCGCGAGCGCCCGGCTCGCCCCGTCGACCGGCAGCCACCGGACGTCACCGTTCTTGCCGATGACGATCGTCGAGTTGTCCGGCAGGTACGCGAAGTCCGTCAACGGGTCGTCCCCCAGACCCGTGTTCGTGTCCCGCAGGACGAATCCCTGCGGGAGTGCCGCCGCCGATGCCACCCCCGTGGACACGACCGGCAGCAATGCCCCCGTCAAAACCGCCGCCACCAGGATGTGGCGGAGTGCGCGAAGCTTTCGCAAGGCCATCTGGCCCCCCTTCCCAAGCGATCACTTATCGCGCGGGAAGGGGGGCCAGTTGCAGTCGGCGGGTGGATTTTACCCGACCGTGACCTACGGTCCGTGATCGATTGGACGCGGTTACGGAACGACCTGCACGACATCACCGATGTGCAGCGTGTTGAAGAACTTCAGCGACGCGCCCGCCGACAGGTGGATGCAGCCGTGCGAATACACCGAAAGGCTGCCCTGGTGGAAGGCGTCACCCGGGTAGAAGAAGACCGAGTTCGGCATCTCCGCGTTGTCGAATTCCTTCGACAGGTGCATCTTTTCCTTCGAGTACACGTGGAACGTGCCCGTCGGCGTCGGGTTGCTCTTGCGGCCCGGCAGCATCGGCACCGGACCGTAGACGACCTTGCCGGCCTGCAGGATCCACGCCTTGTGCGCGGAGAGGTCGACGCAGGCAGCGGTGCCGGAAGCCGCGGCCGCCGCCGCGCACGGGACATCCGGGTCCGCCGCCGGCTTCGGCTTCGGCGTCGCGGTCGGCTTGGGCTTCGGCTTGGCCGAGGTGCTGGTCGGCGCCGGCTTGGTGGACGCCGGGGTGGGCGTCGGCGTCGGGGTGGCACTCGTCGTCGCCGTCGTGGGGGTGGCGCTCGAGGTTGTCGGCGTCCCGCCGCCGGTACCCGCCGCGGCGACGGCTCCGCCGCCCGCGTTCGCCCCGCCGGCCGAGCCACCGCCGGAGCAGGCGGCCAGCACGAACGCGGTGGCCAGCGCGGCCGCTCCCGCCAGAAGCCTCTTCACGATCCGGTACCCCCAGCTGTCTCGATCATCGCCTTTGGACACCGGTAAAGACGGCGTTCACCCGGTCGAGGTTCGTCGGCGAAGGTCACGATTTGGCTTGCCGCGGTCCACCCGCGGGTGGAGCCGGGGTTCCACCCGGGTCCGGCCCGCGAGCCGACGCGGCCGCGGCGCCGTGCGCCGAAGCTGGGTGGACCATCGAAATCAGGGGAGCCGCAATGCCCAGCGCCGCGAACGTCCTGCTCTACGTGGCCATCGCCGGCCTCGTCCTCTACAAGGTCGTCTACCAGCAGGTCCGCGGCACGCTGCTCGACCGCAGGACGCTGGTCACGATGCCGCTGCTGCTCGTCGCGGCCGGCGGGTACCTGACCCTGAAAGCGCTGCCCGGCGCGTCCGCGGCCGAGCTGGGCCTGCTCGCCGCCGACCTGGTGGTGCTCGCCGGGCTCGGCGTCCTGCGCAGCACCACGACGACGCTCACCGCGCGCGAAGGCACGACGTTCCAGAAGGGTTCGGCCGTCACGATCGGGTTGTGGGCGCTGACGGTCGCGGTCCGGATCGGCCTGGTCGCGCTGGGTACCGCATTGGGTGTCGCGGGCCCGCTGACGTCGGCGTCGGTCGCGCTCAGCCTCGGCGTGAGCATCGCGGTGCAGAACGCGACGACCTACCGCCGCGTCCGGCGCCGCGGCCTGCCGCTCGCCGGCCGGCGGCCCGCGCTCAGCCGGTGACGCGCCCCAGCATCCGCGCGTACATCCGGCCCGGGCTGGGCACCGACGGCGGCACCAGGAACCCCGGCAGCGGCGGCAGCCCGCCGACGAACGCGCCGAGCCGCTCGTAGAGCACGGCAGCCCCGGGCGGCCGGGCTTCGGGATTCTTGGCCAGCATCTCGGCGAGCAGCGCGTTCAACGGTTTCGGCACCCCGGCCACCGGCGGCGGCAGTTCCTTGACCTGCCGCTCGAACACCGCGTACGCCGTGGGCCCGTCGAAGAGCCGCCGTCCGGTGAGCATCTCGTGCAGCACGCAGCCCAGTGCGTAGAGGTCGCTGCGCGGTTCGGCGCCGCCGCGCTGGATCTGCTCGGGTGCCATGTACGACGGCGTTCCGAGCAGCTGCCCGGCCCGGGTGAACTGCGCCGCGTCGGCTTCGCGGAGCACGGCCAGCCCGAAGTCCATCACCTTCACGCCGCCGTCCGGGCCGAGCATCAGGTTGGCCGGCTTGAGATCGCGGTGGCAGACGGCGACCGCGTGGGCGGCGGTCAGCACCGCGCACGCCTGCGCCGCGATCGCCGCGGCCCACGGCACCGGCAGCGGCCCGTGCTCGGCGAGCAGGTCGGCCACCGTCACGCCGTCGACGAACTGCATGACCTGGAACAACCGGTCGTCGTGGGTGCCGTAGTCGTACAGCGTCGGGACGCCGGGGTGGTCGAGCGTCGCGAGGATCCGCGCTTCGCGGGCGAAGCGGGCCTCGAGCTCTTCGTCGCGGCCCGGCAGCCTGAGCAGCTTGATCGCCACGCGGCGGCCCAGCCGGCGGTCGTGCCCGCCGTGCACCGCGCCCATCCCGCCGCGGCCGAGCGGCAGCTCGTCGAGCTCGTAGCGGTCGGCGATCAGCATCCGTTCCCCTATCGGCCCGGGCGGAGCCGTCCTTCGACAAGTCCCGCGAAGCCTAGCCGGACCAGGTCACGGCCGATTTCCGCCGCCTGGCGCAGGGCGTCGTCGAACGCGGCGAGCTGCCCGAAGACCTGGCCGTATTCGCGTTGGACGGCGAGCGGGACGCGCGGGATCCGCACGCGCCGTCCGTCGATCCGGGTGGATGCGGACGTGGCGGGCAGGTCGGCCGCGCGCAGGCAGCCGGCCAGGAAGCCCGCGTCCAGCCGGCCGGCGTCGACGCGGTACACGGTGAGCCCGGCGCCCACCGGCTGCGGTGCTCCACTGTGGACGTACGCGATGCCGGTCACCGACGCGACGACGTCACCGGCCTCGGCCAGCGGGTGCTCGGCGTCCGCACGCACCCCCGCGTACTTGACCTCGACGGCGCCGGCCTTCACCAGCTCGCCGATCGTGGTGAACGCCGGTTCGGCGTCCGCCGCTTCGAGCGGCGGCAGCTGCGGGGCCAGCTCGGCGAACCGGGCCCGCACGACCTGGAACGCCAGCCCGGGGTCCTCGTCCCGGGCGCGGCGGCGGGCCGGCGTGAGGTCGACGTCGTCGTCGAGCAGGTCGATGATCCGGACGCCGGATTCGGGCCGCTGCAGGAACTCCTGCCAGCTTTCCTCCACTGTGGACAGCTCGTCGCCCGCTTCGGCGAGCAGCACCGTGGACGGCGGCCGCTCGCCGGGGGCCGGCCGTCTCAGCAGCCAGAGGTCGGGACCCGCCGGCGCCAGCGTCACGACCGCGCGGACCGCGCCCGCGCGCAGCAGGTTGCCGCGGATGCGTTTCCCGCTGCGCCGCCCGGCCGCCGCGCCCGGCATCAGGATCGCCACCTTGCCACCGGGTTCGACGTGCGCGAGGCAGTGCTGCACCCAGGCGAGCTCGGGCTCGCCGCGCGGCGGCAGGCCGTACTCCCAGCGCTCGTCGCCGACCAGCTCGTCGTGTCCCCAGGCGCGTTCGTTGAACGGTGGATCGCACAACACCGCTTCGGCGGTCCGGCCGGCGAAGGCGTCTTCGCGCAGCGCGTCGACCGCGTAGACCTCGGCCTCGATGCCGCGCAGCCGCAGCCGCAGGGCCGCGATCGACGCCGTCATCGGGTCGCTGTCCTGGCCCAGCACGGTCTTCGCGCCGCTCGCCAGTGCGAGCGCGCCGAAGCCGCACGCGGGGTCGAGGATCGTCGACACCGGGCCGGCGAGCCGGGCCATCAGCTCGGCGACCGGCTCGGGCGTGGCCGACAACCGCCGCGAATGGGCCTCGAAGTACCTCCGGCACAACAGTTCGAACGCTTCGACCGGGCCGGCCTGGTGGGTCAGCTCGCTGAGCAGGGTGAGCAGCTCCGGGTCGTCGAGCGCGCTGTCGAAGGTGTCGAAGATGCCGGCCTGGAAGGCGAAGAAGACCCCGGCGCGGCTGACGCGCCCGGCGAGGTCGAGGTCGTCGCCGAGGGCGCGCAGGCGCTGCCACGCGCGTTCGCCGGCGCTCAGCTCGAACTTCTTGCCGCGCGCGGTGAACCAGGCGGCGACGGCGGAGAGGCCGAACAGCGGGCTCGACGCCGTGCCGCCGACCGGCTGCGGGAAGTCCGGGTAGCGGCGGCGCCAGTTGCTGACCGCGGCCCGGCCGACCCCGGCGAGCCGCGCGATGTCGGCCGCGCTGACCGTGGCGTCCTCGTCCATGGCGAGGACTGTATCGGAGGATGGGCCATTCAGCCGTCTTGCTTGTGAACTCAGTCAACCAATGCTTTTATGGGGTCATGACAGAAGATCGGTACGTCCTGCGGTACGCCGCCGGGTCGGACGTCGGCAAGCGACGCCGGATCAACGAGGACTCGGTCTACGCGAGTTCCCGCCTGCTCGCCGTCGCCGACGGGATCGGCGGTCAGCCGCACGGCGAGGTCGCCAGCGCGACGGCGGTCGACGTGCTGCGCGAGCTCGAGGTCGACCTGCGCCGGATGGACCTGACCAGCGTCGACCTGGCGGCGACGCTGACCGGCGTGGTCAAGTCGATCGCCGAGCGGCTGCTGGAAGTCGCGGCGCAGGAGCCGACGACCGAAGGTATGGGCACGACGTTGACGGCCCTGCTGTTCGACGGCGTGGAGTTCGCGGCGGCCCACATCGGCGACTCCCGCGGCTACCTCCTGCGCGACGGCGGCCTGCGCCGGCTGACCCGCGACCACACGCTGGTCCAGGCCCTGGTCGAGGACGGCCGCGTCGCGGCGGAGGACGCCGACAAGCACCCCCGGCGGTCCCTGCTGATGAAGGCCCTGCAGACGACGGGCTCGGGCGACCCCGACATCTGGACGTTCAAGGCCAAGCCGGGCGACCGCTACCTGCTCTGTTCGGACGGCCTGAGCGGCCCGGTCTCCGAGGCCACCCTGCGCGACGTCCTGGCGGCCGGCGCCGAACCGGCGGCGGTGATCCCGCAGCTGATCGACCTGGCCAACGAAGGCGGCGGCCCGGACAACATCACGTGCGTGGTCGCCGACGTCACCCGCTGACCCACCTTCGAAGCGGCCCGGGACCATCCGGTATCGTCTCCTGCGGAGGATTGGCCGAGCGGCCTAAGGCGCACGCTTGGAAAGCGTGTTGGGTTCACGCCCTCGCAGGTTCGAATCCTGTATCCTCCGCCGTTTCACCAGGCAAAACGCCGGGTGCCTCGCTTTGGGACACCCGGCGTTTTCCGTCTTAGTCTCAGTTCTAGTCTCATTTAGCCCTGGTCAGGCCACCTCCGGCGTCTCGTCGCCGTCGTCCGCCACGTCGTCCGGCGCTGCCCAGATCAGCCCGTCGACCCGGCCGGCCACGCCCCGCCTGATGCGGTCGGTCACGTGCTGGTACCTCGCGGCCATGGCCGTGCTGGACCACCCCATGATGGACATGACGGTCCGCTCGGGGACCTCCAGCAGCAGGAGAACGGTCGCGGCGGTGTGCCGGGCGTCGTGAAGCCGCCGCTCTCCCACCTTGGCCTCCCGCAGCAGCTCCTTCCAGTGGTGGTAGTCGGTGTTGGGCACGAGCGGCTGCCCGGTCGGCTTGGTGAAGACGTAGCCGGTCTCCTCCCAGAGGTCGGCCGCCAGCGCGCGTTCCTGGGCCTGAGCCGCCAGGTGCCGCACCAGAAGCAGCGCGAGCTGCTTGGGCAGCCCGATGTACCGCTTACCGGCCCGCGACTTCGTGGGCGCGGTTTCCCGGCGAGTCGAGACACGCTGCGGGCAGTACCCGGCGAACTTCCGGCCGCATGGCTTCGAGCAACCATGCTTGTACTTCGGCCGGAGCCGGTTCCGTCGCACGCCGATTTCGGGTGAGTGGCACTCGAAGCACTTGGCGCAGAACGGCGACTTGTGCTTCTTGCACGGGCGGTCCCAGCGGTCCCAGTTCACGTCCGGCCACTGGATTCCCAGCGCCTCGCCCTGGCGGAGTCCCAGTGCCAGTGCAATAGCCCAGCGAGCGCTGTTGCGTCGGCGATTGGCCGTTTCGAGAATGCGCTGGATCTCGTCGACGTCGTACGGCTCGTAGTCCTGCTCCTCCACCTTCGGGGCGCGAGCCAGTTCGGCCGGGCTGTCCGTGATGATCTTGCGTTTCTTCGCCTCCTTGAGCGCGGTACGGATCGTTCGGTGCACCTGGTGCACTCGCCCGGCGGCGGAACCCTCACGCATCATCTTCCGGTAGAGCTTTTCCAGGTGGTCGGGTTCCAACTTGTCGTCCGCATGAGAACGCTGGAGGCGGTGTGCGCCGACGCCCGGAATGAGGTGGACTCGGCACGCCACCTCGTATGCTTCCCACGCGTTCTCCGTGATGGTCGGCGGGGCCATGATTTCGTACAGCCAGTGGTTCAGCCACGTCTCGACCGTCCAGTTCTGCCCGGCCTTGCGAACGCGTCCTTCGTCGCGCTCGTTCTCCCACTCGCGCACCTTGTTCCGAACCTTGGTTTCGTCCTTGGACATGGTGTGACGGCGGTCCGGTTTCCCGTTGTCCTTACGGCCGACCGTCACGCGGCCGTGCCAGTGACCATCCGTCTCGCTGAAGTAGACGCTGCTCGTGCCATTCGGGGCGCGCGTACCCTCAGGACGCTTCTTCCTTGCCATTGAATGTTCTCCCCTCAGGCGGCGTTTTTACGACTGGCTTCGGCGACCAAACGAGCCGCGTAGTCCTTGATTGCGTCGACGTGAACGAGCCGACGTCGACCGATCTGTACCGATTCGAGTTCTCCGGTCCGGACCAGTCGATATGCGTTCGTGCGGCCGATGCGAAGTTGCTCGGCAGCCTCTTCCATAGTGAACAGGACACGCGGGGGCATCGGCCGTGGTTCCGGTCGGCCGGTTTCCGGCTCGCTCGTGGCGAGGCGTTCGGCGAGCTGGGCGAGAGTGGCAACGAGTATGGCAATCTCATTGGCGGTAGCCATCGGATTTCCTCCAAACGCCCGCAGGGCGGGCATGACGAGCTGGCCGGGTCGACGACCGGCCGAGTGGGCGGCGCGCGGGTTACCGATGCGGGGGCGTCAGGAAGGCTGGCAGGTGGGGTAACTGCGGTAACTGCGGTAACTTGCCTGGTCAGGCGGTTACCGATGGGTGCCCCGGTTACCGATGGATCGGTAACCGGACAAACCGACCACGCGTCCCGGTTACCGATCCATCGGTAACCGCGTTCGGATCGGTAACCGTCTGACCTGCGCGGTTACCGCAGTTACCGCAGTTACCGACACTGTCAGCCGGTGGTGGGCAGGTAGCGGCTCCAGGCGTCGGCCAGGCCGGTCTCACCGGTGGTGGTGTAGCCCTTGACGCTGTCGCCGTCGTACTTGAACGTGGTTGGCTTGACGTCGTAGCGCGCGAGTTCCTTGGCCATCATGCGAGGGTTGAGCGGTTTTCCTTTTACGTCGGTCCAGTCGGATTCCTCCATTTCCAGCAGTTCGGCGATGATGAACGTGGACGGCAACCGGTCGGTGTTGCGTTCGGTGAAGATCCGCCGCATGTCGGCGAGCAGCTGGATACCGAAACTGCCGCCCCGGTTGCTGTTGCTGGCCACGAAATACGCGCACGCGGCGCGGGCGGTGGCCGGCCAGTGCTCGCCCGCGGCGTCGGCGATCGCCAGCAGCGGTTCCCAGATCTCCGCGGCCCGGTCGGTGACGCCCTCGGGCATGTCCGGTTCAGCGTCGCCGACCTGGTTGCCGACGCTGGCGACCCAGGCGGCGAGCTTGTCCCGCAGCGGCGCGGCCTGGCGTTCCACGACGCGTTCTTTGAACGGTTCGACGGTTTCGCCGGGGGCGCGGCGGCGCATGTGGAAGGTGATGGCGCGGGTGGTGATGGTGTCGGGCATGTGCCCGGCGATCCCTGCCAGCGCCACCGGGGCGTAGACCTTGAACCGCTCGACCTTCATGGCGCGGGCGTCGCCGACGCAGCGCGGGATGGTGGCCGAGCGTTTGTATCCGGCGTTGAGCATGGCGCGCAGGTCTTCGGTGTTGCCTCCTTTCGCGGGGTTGAAGATGGCGTCCACTTCGTCGAACAGGATGGTGATCGGCCCGTCGGACACCAGCCGGAACAGCGCGGCGGTGGTGGCCGAGAGCGTCATTTCCGCCGATCGCACCAGGAACTGCGCGACTTCCAGGACCCGGGTTTTGCCGCTGCCGGGTTCGGCGGAGTCCAGGATCAGGCGCGGGGTGACGTAGAAGTGTTCGGCGGCGTGGGTGTGGGCGTACCACAGCGCCAGCGTGGCGGCGCAGTGCTCGGACGGGAACACGTTGAACCGGGACACGAACGCGGACACCTTGTCCAGGATCTGCGCCCCGCTCGGAGGCGGTGGCGGCGCGGGCATGTAGGGCATCGGCCGGGCCGGGTCTCCCTCGACCAGGTTCCGGTCCGGGCTCGCGCCGTTGTCAACGGGATCGGGGCCGGCCGCGTGCTCGGCCAGCCACGCGGTTTGGCAGTCCTCGGTACAGAAGTCGTCGGAGGGCGACCCGGCCAGCGCCGTCCCGCAGTGTCCGCAGACCGTGCGGGTGTCGCCCTGGGGGTCGGCGATGGCGGCGTCGATGGCCGACAACGCGGTGTCCAGATCCGGCATGACAAAGCTCCCTCGGGTCGTGCGTTCGGGTGGTGCTGCGCGGGCGTCCCCGCACCGGTCACGCCGCAGGCTCCAGCGGCTCGCCGGAGAACGCCTCGATCAGGGCTGAGGCGAGGACTTCGGCCATCGCGGGCGGGACGGCGTTGCCCCAGCCGCGGACCTGCTTGCGCTTGGACTTGGCCACCAACGGCGGGACGCGGTAGCTGGCGGGGAAGCCCATCCCGGCGGCGATCTCGTGCGGGTCGAGCATCCGGAACGTGCACGCCTCCACCGGCGGCGGCGTGGTGGGTGTGGCGGGGTGCCCGAGCAGGCCGTAGCGGTCCCGGGTGGTCAGCGTCCCCACCGGCCGGTCGGTGAGCTGGGTGCCGCCGTTGCCGTAGTAGGCCACCAACAGCGCCAGCTCCTCCCCGGCAGGCGGGCCGACCAGGCCGTGGTGATTGCCCTGGGCCGACACGGTGGGGATCGGGCCGTCGAGCGGGTAGGCGGCGGTGGCCGACCCGCCGCCGCGTTGCAGCGAGATGAACGGCGGGATGACGATCGCGGTTTCGCGGCGGCAGGTCTGTGTCCGCATCGGCTGCCCGATGTGGGTGGCGGTGTCGACCCCGGCCCGCGCCGCGCACGAGACCAGCAGCGGCGGGCACACCAGCCCGTCGCTCTCCCGCGTGGTCCGCGTGGGCAGCGGCATCTCCAGCGAGGTGGCGTGCTGGCGCCAGGTGCCGCCCGCCGGCGCCAGCAGCGCGCCGACGTGGCGGGCCAGCCCGGCTGCGATCCGGTCGATGGTGGACTGCTCCAGCGGGTCCGGGCGGCCGGTTTTGTCCACGCGTTCGCCGATGCGCTGGCCGGGGTCGATGCTCCAGTCGATGATGGTCGAGGCGGGGAGCACGGCGGGTTCGATGATCCGCTGGCGGCAGGAGCGGTTGGGGCAGCGGTAGACGTACTGGCCGTGGCGGATGCCGTAGACGCCCATCTCGGTGCCGGGCACGCGCGCGGGTTTCTTGAACGCCTGTACCGCGGCCACCCACGCGTCGCAGTCCGGGCAGTAGGCGCGCGGGCGCAGCCACTTGTCCCAGTCCGGGTCCCGCCCGAGCGCCTCCAGCCAGTAGCCGAGGAAGAACCGGTTCCGCGACTGCGCGACCTTGCCCAGCCGCGGGCCGGTGACGTGCATGGCGTTGAGGGCGATCAGCTTCGTCCGGTAACCCTCGGCTTCGATCTCACCGCGCCAGCGCTTGAACTGGTCCCACTTGACCACCTGCACGACGTTCTCCACCACGCCGCCCAGCACCGGCCGGCCACGGCGGCGCATGGCCTGCAGGTACCGCGGCACTTCCTCCATCAGCGCGCGGGCACGGGCCACGGACGGGTCGGTCGCCTTCGGCCCGGTCTTCGGGTCGAACAGCACCCCCTGCGTGCTCTGGTCGAAGTCGCGTTTCACGCCGCGGGCGTCGGTCCACGGCGGACACGACGGCGAAGCCCAGAAGAAGTCCACCCGCGGAAACTTGCCGATGTCAGCTTTGGCGATGTCGCCTTCGTAGTGGTCCATGCCCGGGTGGTTGTAGGCGTGGGTGGCGATCGCGTCCGGGTTGTGGTTGGCGGCCAGCACGCCGGTGGTGCCGGGCACGGCCAGCACGCCGGTGGTGTCACCGCCGAACCCGGCGAACTCGTGATAGGTGGTGATGGTCATCGCGAGGTCACGTCCTTTCAGGTCATGCACCAGCCGGAGTCGCAGCTGCCGTCGCCGTCGCCGGCGAACGGGAGCAGCTGAACCCCGGGGTCGACGGCCACCCGCAGCGGCCGGCCGGTGCGGGTGAGGTAGACCGGGTCCTTGCCCAAGGCGGCGCGCCGGGCGTTGAGCAGGTCCTCCAGCTCGCAGGAGCGCTCGAACAGCTCGGGTTCTTCGGCCCGCATCGCCGCCCACGTGGACAGCCGGTGGAACGGGCAGAACCAGCACGACGACTTCGGCGGCACCGGCAGTCGGGTGAAGCCGCTGCGCAGGAGTTGCCGCCGCACGTCCGGGTGCTGGTCGGCGACGGTGGCGCGGGCACGCTCGGCCATCGCCGTCGACAACGGCTGTGCAGCCACCAAGGTGGCGCAGTCGGCCCGGCGCATCCCCAGTTCCAGCAGCGGGTAGATGATCCGCTCATACGGCTCGACCCGGCGGGTGTTGGCGCGGTGGATCTCCTCCAGGCTGATCCCGATCGCCACCGTCGCCGGAGTGTCGGCGGTGGCGCCGTGGGCCTTGAGCCACTTGCCGATCACCCGGATCTTGAAGTCCGCGGTACAGGAGCGGGTGCCGGGTGCCCCGTTCGACATCCGCACCGGGATCGGCAGCGACCGCGACCCCGGCTTGGTCAGCCGCCCGAACAGCGTCTCCACTGTGCCGTCACGGCGATGCCGGTTCAGCGTGGTGACGGTCAGGCCATGCTCGGCCGCCCACGGGGTGGCGAGGTCGCGGACGTAGGCCAGCGTGCCGGGATGCTCGGAGTCGTCGCCGACGTTGGCGAACAGCACCGCATCCAGCGCCAGGCGCCCGGTCGCGGCCAGCACCAGCAGCGCGGTGGACTGCTGGCCCCCGCCGTAGGACAGGCACCGCATCAGCCACGTCCTCCCGGTCGGGCGCGACGGCGGTCGATGGCTTCGATCCAGACCACCGCGGTGGCGGCGACATCGAGAAGCTCATCCCGCAGCGCCTGGGGGTCGGCTTCGGCGAGGGCTTCGTAGACCTCTTCGCGCAGGATGTGCAGCCAGGTCAGCCGGTCTTCGGCGCGGGCCATCTCGGTGGTGAACCGCGCGGCCCAGGCGGCGTCCGCCGCGCGGCGGGCCAGCCCGGTCAGGGTGACGTCGGGGCCGGTGCCGTCGGGGTGGTTCTGCTCGCCGAAGACCTTGTCCTGTTCGCGGCGTCGGCCGGCGACTTGCGCCAGCACCACCGCGGTGGCGTGCGGGACCGCGGTGGGTGCGGTGGTGGCGTGCCAGTTGGTCGGGTGCGTGGTGTTCATGGGCGTGGCTGGCCTTTCGTGGGTGTGGAGACGGCGCGAGGGCCGGACACCCCGGGGTGTCCGGCCCTCGCGCCGTCTGGGGTTTCGGTGTGGTCGGGTCAGGTGCAGGGTTTGGGGTCGGCCGGCGGGTTGGCTTCGACGTAGACCCGCCCGAGGCGGGAGTCACCGCGGTTGGAGCGGAAGTCGGAGACCTCCAGCACGTCGAACGCCAGGCGCAGCACCTTGACCGCGTCGGCGGTTTCGGTGCGGGCGCCCACGATCCGGATCTTCATCGCGGGGGTTCCTTTCGTTGCCGGGTCAGTGGTAGCGGCGGCTGCACTCGGGGCATGTCCAGGTGCCTGCCCCGCAGTCCCGCCAGCCTTCTTCTGCCGCGTCGGCGGCCAGTTGCGCCCGCGGTCCCATCACCGGGCCGCACCCGTCGGCCCAGTCGGCGAGGAAGTGGCTGTCGTGGCAGTGGATCGAGGCGCACCGCAGCCCCCACCCGGGCGGGCGGGTGTCGCGGACGATCTCGGCATCGGGGTGCAGGTGCAGCGCCTCATCCGGTTCGGTGAGCGCGTACGCGGCCCGCCGTGCGGCGTCGTCCCAGGAGTCGTAGGTGGCGGCGGAGACACGGCCGCGGTAGCGGATCCGCCACCGCGGCGGCCACACCACCCACGACCCCCGCGCGGTCACCAGCGGCTCCCGCTCCTCCCGCGCCCGCCACAGCGCGAGGTTCAGTTCCCCGTGCGCAATCTTGAGGGCGTCATCGGCGCGGACGGCCTCCAGCGGCCGGTTCCAGTCCAGCCCCGCCCGCCGCGCCAGCCACTCGATCGCCTCGATCATGTGGGCGTGGCAGCCCGGCAGCGTCAGCTGCATCCCGCTGGCGGCGTGCGTGAGCACCCAATCTCCGGTGAACCGCAACGGCTTGCCGGTCACGTGCGGGGTGAGCACGACACCGGGGATGGCGGTGTCCTGGGCCAGGACGGGCAGCAGCCCGCCGGAGATCGCCAGCTCCAGCACCCGCACGCTCGTGTCCTGCGACGGCAACGGGGTGGTGGGGCGCGCATCGGTCCTTTCCTGCGGTGGTGTCATCAGGCGGCCCGTCCCGCCGCGTCGCCGGTGGTGCGGTAGAGGCTCCAGCAGGCTTCGCAGTCACACAGCCGTCCCAGCCCGGGGCCGTCGAGGGTGCCGGGCTCGATCAGGGCGGGGTCGGGCAGTGCCTGCGCGGTCGGGGTGGCCGCGCGCCAGGTCGGGATCACCTCGGGGGCGCCGGGGTCGGCGTCGGCGCAGCCGCACAGGTAGCAGGGGCGGGTGTCGTCTTTGGTCGGGTTGGTGTGGTGGACGTGGTCGAGGTGCCCGCAGGCGCAGCGGTGAACGATCGCAGCCATAACGGCAAACTCCTTTGCGTGTAGTGGTGTCAGGCGGCGCGGCGGCGGTCGCCTCGGGTGGCGCGTGGGGTGATGCGGCGCTTGTTGGCCTTCCCGGCCTCCACCGCGGTGTCGATGACGCCGTCGTCCTTGGCCGCCGACGCCGGGGTGTTCCAGGTCGCGACCGCCGCGCGCAGTTCGGCTTTGACGTGGTCCTCCTCCAGCAGCCGCGCGCCGGCCAGTTGCCCGAGGGCGTAGGCGGCGGTGGACAGCACTTTGTTGCGGGTGCCGGGTGCCGCCGTGCGGACGCGGTCGAGTTCGCCGCGCAGCGCGGCGGCGGTGTAGGCGTCCGGGGCGGCTACGGGCATCTCACGTCGCCCGGAGACGGCCGTAGGGGCGCGTTCGACGGCGGCTTGGACCAACCACCCCGGCAGCTCGGCCGGGTCGGTGTCGTCGATCAGCTCATACGCGCCGTTGGGGAGGACGCTGCCGGGGGCGAGGCCGTAGGTGCCCCAGCCGCGGGTGTCGACGTTCGACGCGATGTGCTTGACCGTGCCGCGCAAGGCGGTGCCGGGCGGGGCGGTGAACCACAGCTGCCGCCCACCCGAGGGGGTGGCGAGAGTGAACGTGTCGGGCAGCGGCCCGCCCCGCTCGGCCGCCAGCGCCTGCAACTGGGTCCAGCCGTCCGGGTCGTGCTCCCCGCGGGCCGGGGGCTGCCCGGGCCGGGCGGGCTTGGGCAGGTCGCAGTCGAGGATGAACAGCCCGGACGGTCCGGGGTAGACGGCGATGTTGTAGGGCACGCCGTCCGACCACCGTGCCGCCACCCGGTCCAGGTTGCTGGTGGCCAGCGATTCGGGGGTGACGTGCCCGCCGGAGCAGACCCCGCCACCGCGGCAGTGATCGGCCCGGTGCCACAACGCGGCTTTCGTGCCCGGGCGGCAGGGGAACACCTTCCAACCCCTGCCAGCAATCTCCATCGCCGCTGCCCGCAGTGCCGCGCTCTGCGCTGAACTGGTCATGTGCTGGTCTCCTTTCGCCAGTGGGGTTCGCGGTCCCACGCCGGAACGTCGTGCAGGTGCACCCCGAACCGCCGCGCCAGCCCGTCGGCGGTCGTGTCGAACCGCGCGAGCGGCACGCCGGAGGCGGTGAGGGCGGCGGCGAGCGGGAGGCCGGTGGCCGAGGCGTAGAACTCGCCCTGGTTCCACGCCCCGGCGATCACCCGCCCGGCCCGCCGCGCCGCGTCGTCGTCGATGCCCGCCGCGGTGAGCCAGGCGGTGAGGTCGGTAGCCCGGTACTTCGTCTTCTCACCCACGGCCGGGCACCTCGGCTAGAACGGCGGTTCGTCGGAGAACCCGCCCGCCGACCCGGTGGCCGGCGGCCCGGCCCACGGCCCGCCACCGCCACCGGTGTGCTCGCCGCCGCCGGAGCGGTCGGGGCGGGCCGACTTGGCCGGGTGCCACAGCAGCGACAGCGCGGCTTCGCGGACCTGGACGTCGAAGCCGTAGCGCTTCTCGCCGGTGTTCTTGTCCTGCCACTCCGACTGCTTGAGCTCGCCGACGATCAGCAGCCGGTCCCCCTTGCGGGCGTCGGCGACGTTCTCGGCCTGGCGGCGCCACACGGTGCAGCGCAGGAACGTCGCGCCCATGTCCCGCCACTCCCCGGATTCCCTGTCCAGGCGGCGATCGTTCGCGGCGAGGGTGAACGAGCACACCCCCGCCCCGGACGGGGTGAAGCGCATCTCCGGGTCCGCCGTCAGCGTCCCGGCCATCGTGATCTCCGGCAATCCAGCCATGATCTTTGCTCCGATTCCTGTTGGTGGGCACGTACGAACGCGCCCCCGCCGGATCGGCCCGGCGGGGGCGTGCGCGTTCGCACCTGTGGTGGTGCGTCGGTGGTGGGGTCAGCAGTGGTTGAGCACGCCGGTGATGGCGGCGCGCTCGGCCCGGTCGACGGTCATGCCGTAGCGGTGCTTCACCGCGACCCAGCGGGCCACGTAGCCGCACCGGTCCCGGGCGGGCAGCCACCGGGCCGGGTCCTGGTCACCCTTGCTGCGGTTGGACTTCGCCGTCACCGCCACCAGGACGCCCGGGTCGTTGGCGTAGCGCTCCCGCTGCGCGATCGACCATGCCCGGGTACCGGAGCGGGCGGCCTCGGCCAGCGGCACCAGGTGGTCGATGTCCAGCGCGCCGGGGGTGGTGACGGTGACGCCGTCGTAGGGGGAGATCCAGGTGCCGCCGGTGATCCGGCACCCGGCGCCCACTCGCACGCCGGCGCCTTGGGTGCGTAGCGCGTTCTCCCGGGCGTCGCAGCCGCCGCCGACCTGGTCCCAGTGCGGCCAGTCGGCGCGGCGGTAGTGGTTGCCGGTGTCCTCGGCCGACACCGTCAGCGCGGCCAGCTCGGCCCGCACCGCGGCGACGTCGACACGGGCAGTGGCGAGGCCGGGTGTGCCGGTGCTGCCGACGCTGGTGGCTGAGGAGCTGGCAGGTGGCGCGGGGCGGTCACAGCCGGCGGGGGTGGCCACGACGGTCGTGACGAGGGCGAGCGCGGTCAGGGTCCGGTTCATCGGTCACTCCGTCGGACGCGTCGGACGTTGGGGGCCGGTGCCGGGCCGGGATCGTGGGCGCGGGTGACGGCGTCGTGCAGGCCGCCGGGGCGGGCGAGGTCGGGGTTGCCGCGGTTGCGGCCCGCAGGCGGCGGAGTCGGTGCCGGGGTGCTCATGCCGCCGCCCCCATCACCACGGCCGACCGGGAAGCGTAGACGGCCGCGAGACCGCCGCCGGCACGGGCACGGGCGGCGGCCTGGTCGACCGGCCGCCAGATCAGCACCGGGAACGCGCCGTCCTCGCCCGGGGCGGCCATCCGCGCGGGGGCGCCGTCGCGGCCGGGGTGGGTGTAGGCGAACCAGCGCAGCCGGAACGCCTGCGCGTCGACCCGGTCCGGGACGGGCAGGTCGAGACCGTCGGCGGCGGCGCGGATCATCGCCGCCGCCACCGCCGGGCGGGTCACCCCGACCGCCAGGACGGCGCCGACGTCGTCGACCAGCACGGTGGGGGCGTGCACCCGCAGGCACGCGTACATGTCGGTGGCGGCGGGATCGGGAGCGGGCAGGAACTCGGGTGTGGTCATCACGGGTGCGACCGTCCTTTCGAGACGAAGACGTGCGGATGTGGTGTCGCCGGGCCGCGCGGGGTGCTGGCCGACCGCGCGGCCCGGCGAAGACTTGCCGTGGTGGGCCGGAACTCCGGCGAGCCCAGAGGGTGCTAGTTGAAGCGGCTGCCGGGCAGCTCGCCCTTGCGGCACAGTTCGCGGGTGTAGCGCTCGATCCGGCGCCAGTTCGCGCGGATCAGCTTCTGCGCTTCCCGCTCGTACCACCGGACGGTGTGCGAGCCGTAGCGCGCCTTGGCGCGGACGTCGGCCCAGTCCCCGCGGGACCCGTTCTTGGCCCACGCCAGCGCGGCGGAGCGGGAGAACCCGTGATGACGGTGCACCCACTCCGCGGCGGCCGCCCACCCGGCCAGCGTCATCACCAGGTAGCCGTCCACGGCGGCGATGTCCTCGGGGTCGATGTCGTCGCCGCGGGCCTGCCCGCCCGTGGCGGTCAGGCGGACCCAGTGCACCCGGATCCCGGCGGCGGCCATGCCGATGGCGTGGCCGATCTCGTGCGCGGCGATGGCCGCGGTGGCCTCGGCCTCCTGGCGTTCGCGTTCGGCTTTGCGTTCGCGGGTCGCGCTGCTGCCGCTGCTGAACAAACCCATGACAACCTCCAACAATGTGACTCTGGGTAGCTAGATAGGGGTGCGACAGCGCCGCAGACAGCTGCCGATGGGGGATTACGGCGCGGATTACGCTCCGGCAGGCGGATTACATCCGTAATTCCGGCCGATCGAGCACCGTAATCCGCCCTGATCAGCGAAGATTACGGAAATTACGGGTCAGTCGGCGATCGCGGGCGGGTCGCCGGACCCCGCGAAACCGGGGGTCCGGCGACCGGTGCCGGCCGTCATTCGGGCTGGTCGTCGTCCTGCGCCCGCAGCGCCACACGACCGGCGTTGAGCTGACGCACAGTGACCGGGTCGACGGGGTAGAGGTTGTCCGTCGACGGGATCTTCAGCCCGTGCTCTTCCCGCAGCAGCGCCACCAGCTTGGCCTTGTTCAGCGCCTTGTAGGGCTTGTAGCCGGGAGCGAGGTTGCGCAGCGCCCCGACCAGGTCCCCGGCGTTGACCGGCTCGTCCCCGACCATGACCGTGGCCAGATCCTCGATCAAGTCTCGCACCTGCGGTTTCGGTGCTTCGGTGGCGGCGGTGGCGCCGCCGCGCATTTCCGCCGCGCGCTGCCCGATCGCGGTCAGGTCGGCCGCGGTGAGGTAGAACGCGCGCACCAGGCCCGGAGTGTTCATGAAACCCTTGGTCATCAGGGTTCCGCAGTCGAACAGCGCCTCCTCGGTCTTGGGCCGAAGCCCCAGGGCGGAGATCCCGTTCTCGTGGGCCTTGTCCCCCAGCACGATGTTGTTGCGGGTCTTGTCGTCGATGGCGCCGCACGCCTTGTTGCTGGTCACGGCCACCAAATCCCGCGGCAGGGAGGCATCGGAGGGGTTGGGGGTGACGAACACCAGCACGATGCCGTACTTGCGGGCCGCGGAGTAGAACCGCACCACCCAGTCGATGAGCTCCTTGCGTTCCTTGGGCGTGCCCTGGCGGAAGAACGACTGACACTCTTCGATGATCACCAGCCGGGGCCGCAACCCGGGTTCCTTCGCCGCGACCTCCCGGTTGACCTCCGTGACCTGGTGTTTCGCCAGCAGCTGTCCCCGCACGGCGAGGTCGGCGTGCAGGGTCTTGATGTGCTCCAGGCACGCGTGGACGTTTTCCTCCTTATCGCCCTTGAGGAACGTCGACAGTGCCGGGGCCAGCGGGTCGTAGTCGTAGTTGTCGGCGAAGACGAACACGTCGATGTCGCACAGCGGGTCCAGCGCGGCGCTCGCCGCCAGGGCTTTGACCAGCGTGGACTTGCCCGATCCCATCGTCCCGGCGACGGCGAAGTTGCGTTCGAACACGGTGGTGAACACCACCGCGCCGCGGGGGCTGACACCGACCGGCAGCCCCTTGAAAAAGTCCGTGGACCCGTCGGTGAGCAGCGGATACGCCTGCACCGGTTCGCGCAGCACGCCCGGTTCGAGCCGGAACAGGTCCAGCACGGTCGGGTCGTTCTCGTCGGGGTCCAGAAACAACTCCTGCGGGCGGCATCCGAGGTTGTGGGCGAGCAAGTCCTTGGCCTGGTTGATTTTCAGCACCGACGCGCCCAGCGGGAGCCGCAGCTTGGCGGTGTAGCCCTTGCCGCCCTCGGCCAGCATCGGCGGGCGCACCCACGGGTTGTCGGTGTCGCGGTGCGGCCAGCCGGCCTTGATGTGCTCGTTGAGCTTGGAGATGCCGATGTTGGCCAGCGCGGCGATGATGACCGACTCCGACAGCTCCACGTAGGCGACCTTCGCCGCGGCGTTCGCGCGCAGGTTCTCCGGCAACACGAACTCCCCCAGCGCCTTGCCATCCTTCCACCGCCGATACGACCACACCCCGATGCCGGCCAGACCGAACAGCCAGGCGTGCAGCACCGACCAGGTCACCACGGCGGCGCCGGCGGTGAACACGGTGCCGATGGTGCGCAGCACGTCGGTGAGGTTCCAGTTCCCGAACCACCCCCCGAAGCCGTTGACGATCCCGGCGACGACCGCGACCCCGAGCAGAATCACCAGCACCAGCGCGGTTTTCTTGCCGACCTCCCAGTACAGCTCGAAGCGCAGCTTGGCTGCTTCCGCCGCGGTGCGGCGCTGCTCGGTGATCTGGGAATTCAGCTCCGCGACCCGGTCCAGCTCTCCCTTCTCCAAGGCGGCCCTGCGCGCGGCGCGGGCGTCGGTCTGGGCCTTCTCGGCCTTGCGGCGCTGCCGCTCGGCTTCCGCGCCCTTGGCGATGATCACGACGTGGCGGCGGGTGAACCGCATCACCGGTCCGCCCTTGGACTTGGCCAACCCCGTGCCGGACTTGGCGACGGACACGGTCTTGCGCGAAAGGGCCGTCAGGTCGGACTTGTATCCGGCGATCCGGGCGTCGCGGCGGGCCCGCTGATCGGTCAGCAGCGCCCACTCCTCGTCGGTGACGATCTCACCCTCGATCACCGGCGAATCCGACACCACCGGCACGGACTCAGGCGTGGACTGCTGCTGGTCGGAGCGGGTGCGCAGGGGATGGACGGTCGCCAGTTCCCCCGCCGATACGGCAGGCGTCCCGGCTGCCGGAGTCCCCGACTCACGCGTGGACTCGGGGCCGGACTCGGGCGTGGTCGTGGGGTCGTGGTCGTGGTCGGTGGGGTTCATCGCGGGGGTGCCTTTCGTGCGTGGACTGGTGCACCCCGCGGGCAGGACCCACCCCGGACTCACACCGCGGACTCGGCGGGCAGGTGCGGGGGTGGACCCTGCCCGGGAATGCGGGTGGGTCAGTCGCTGCCGCCGGGACGGCGCGCAGCGTCAGTGGTGTCGGTGCTGGCGCGGTCGAGGTAGCGGCGCTTCAACTTGGTGGCGTTGGTCTTGGCGCACTTGAGGGTCAGGCGGATGGACTCGCCGTTGGTCGGGTCGAACCCGGCCGGCGGGTCGGCCACCAGGGCATCGAACTCAGTCGTCAGTTCCTCGAAGCTGCGCCGCTTCGGCTCCGGGATCACCGACCGCGCCGCCCGCCGCCCGGGGCTGGTGCGGCGGGTCGGGACCGTCCGGCCGGACTCCCGCACCGGACCCGGCTTGTCCGCCGGGGTGCCGGCCGCATCGGCGACCGGTCCCGACGGGTGCGGCGGCGCAGGGTCGACGGTGGCGACCCCGCTGCCTCCGGTACCCCCCGCCGGCGGTGGCGGGGTCGTTCCGGTGTCCGGGGCGGTGTCGGTGAGGCGCCGGAACCGCAGCCCGGCCAGGTAGGCGGCGGCCTCATCCGCCACCCCCGCCCCGCCGTCCTCGTCGTCGGCCGGGGTGACCGGCAGCCCCATGACCGACGCGGGCGTCAGCCGGCCGGGGGCCAACCGGCGGCGCCGCAGCTCGTAGCGGCCCGGCCGGTACACCAGCCGCGCCGTGCCGTCCGGATCGATTTCGGCGACCGCGTGCGCGATCGCCGCGCGGCGGGCGGCGTCGATGCGGGCGGCGGCGACCTTGCGGGTGGCCAGCTCCGCGGCCACCTCGGCGGCTTCCTGCTTGGCCAGCCGCGCTGCCGCCCGCTCCGCCGCCGACCGTCGCGGCGCGGCCGACACCAGCTGGTGCGCCGCGACCCCGGCGATCGAGACCAGCCCCATCACCACCCCCAGCCCGAACCCCGACCCCGGCCCGGTGCTGGTGGCGCCGCGGATGACCGCGATGGCGAACCCGATGGCGGCGAACACCCACGTGCCCAGCTGCAGCGCCCACACCGGACGCGCCGGGTGCTTGACCCGGGTGTAGTGCACCGCGATGGAGAAGGCGACCATGCCCCACTCCGAGAGCACCGGCAGGATCCCGCCGGCCTCCCCCAGGTGCGCGGCGCCCCAGGCGGCGGCGGTGGGGATGGCCACCGCCGCCGACCCGAGCATCAGCGGGTAGATCAGCAGGTCCACCACGTGCCCGGTCACCCACGCCCGCACCTTCGCCCACGTCGCGCGGCGGTCGGTACGGCGTTCGTCGGCGGTGGCCTTGGCGTCGGCGCGGTCCTGCTTGGCGTGCTCGTGGGCCAGCGTCGCGAGCTTGAGTGCGTGTTCCTGCTCCGCGATGCGGTCCAGCCGGGCCTGCTCGGCCTTGGATTCACGGTCCAGCCGGGCCGCTTCCGCCTTGTCGGTGAAGTAGCTCATCGGGACACCCCCCGTCGGGTTCGGGCCGCGCCGTCGCCGGCGGGCTCCGGCCCGGCCACGGTGGCCGGGCCGGTCTCGTCACTGCTCTGCTCGTCACGGTCGTCGTTCTCGAGTACGGCCTTCCCGGCCACCGCGGTGGTGGTGGTGAGGCGGGCGGCGGGAATGCTGCCCAGCACCGCCGCCCGCGCCGTCCGGGCGGCCGCGGTGCGGCGGTGCACCAGCACCTCGTGCCGCGCCCACAGCCCGGCGATCACCAGCGACGCCAGGTCGATCCACGGCGTCCACAGCACACCGCCGATCAGCGGCAGGCCCGTGGCGGTCAGCTCCAGCGCGTGCGCGCCGGTCCAGGCCAGCGCCTGTTCCTGCCGCGTCCGGCACTCCCGGCGCGGCGTGGTGTTGCTCATCCCCACCACGGCTCCTTCCTCGGGTCGAACCCGCCGCCCGCACCACCACCGCCGCCGCCGTCCTCGTGCGGTTCTGCGGGGTGGTCGCGGTCGTGGCGGGCGTGGGTGAGGGCCAGCACGTCGGCGTACTCGCGGGCCGCGACGGCCAGCAGCCACGCGTGCACCAGGGCGCACAGTCCGAACAGGACGGCCAGCACCGCCAGCAGCCCGCGCAGCCAGCCGATGTGCACCCACGCCGCGCCCGCCCCGCACACCCCGAACCCGGTGGCCGCCCCGGGCACGCCGTAGTGGTAGGACCAGGCGATCATCCCGGCCAGCTCTCCCGGGCTCATCGCCTCCACCGCGCTGCCGCCGGCCGGGTCGCCGCTGCCGCCGTCGGGGTTGTTGTCGTTGAGTTCACGCATGTGCGGCCTCCCAAGCCCGGCCCGGCACCGGGCCGGGGCATGTCCTGTGGTCGTGGTCGTGGTGGTAGGGGTCGTAGTCGGTGGCGTTGTGGCCGTCGAAGTAGTGGTTCACCCGCCCGGTCGGCGGGGTCAGCACCCGGGCGGTGATCCAGCGGTCCAGCCGCGCCATCGCCCCGGTCAGGATCCGCACCACCAGCACCAGCACCGCGCGGGCCAGATGCACCCCCAGCCACACCGTCAGGGCGGCGACCACGGTGGTCAGCGCCCACGTGCCGTTGCGCTCCACCAGCCTGCGCAGCAACAGCACCGTCTCCGCCGGGTCGCCCTCCCCCACGGCGTCCGGCTCGGGGGTGACCGTGTCCGGTGTGGACGTCATGACGTCCTCCCGGTGACCTGGTCCCACGCCTTCACCGCGGCGGTGTTCATCCGGCCGGCCGACGCGGTCGCCGCCGCCAGCGCCAGCGTCGCGTGGATCTGCGCCTCGGCCAGGGCGAACTCGGCGTCGTTGTAGGACCTGTCGGCGGTGCGGATGAGGCGTTCCGCCTCGCGGTAATGCTCGGGTCCGGTCATGGCTCAGCACTCCTCGGTGGTCGGGTCGATGTCGTCGGCGGAGTGCAGGTCTGCGCAGATGAGCACCGGGCGGCCGAGCTGGTCGGCGCGATCGGGCAGGTCGCCGAAGGCCCAGTGGTGCACGGTGCCGCGGCTGCCGGAAACGGAGCGGCGGATGGTCAGATTGAGGAAGTCGGCCCACGCGGTGTAGATGCCGGCCAGGTCCTCGGCCGCGCGGCCGGAGACGTTCACCGTGCCGCGCAGCTGGCCTGCGGCTCCAAGGTTCCACTGCAGCGGGGCGAGCCCGGCGGTGCTGGCGCGCTGCAGCACGGTGGCCAGGACGGCGTGGGTCTGGATCTGCCACCGACGGCGGTCGGCGTCGCTGATCGGGTCGAACAGGCCGGATCCGGTGGGGCCGGTCACTTCTGCCCCCGCCCGTGGTAGTCGGCAGCCTGCTGGATCAGCTGCTGAGCCCGCGCGGCGGACTTGAACGCGTCCGAGAGCTGATTCCTCACGGCCTGGTACGCCTCTGCGGCCCGGTCCAGCTTCGCGATCGCGTGACTGATCCCGTCGGCGGCCTCCGTCGCTTCGCCGGTGCGGCCGAGAATCGCCACCACGCCACCGCTGCCGCCGCTCAACGCCTCCCGGGCCGCGAGGACCTCGGCCGGAACCTCGGCGTCGGCGAGCTGCTGGAGCAGCCCGACCGGGATGGCGCTGGCGATGGCGTTGAGCTGCGCGACTTCTTCGGGAATGGACATGGCGGAACCTCTCGGTGTCGGGTGATCGGTGGGGGGTTGCCGTTGCGGTGCGGCGGTGGTGTCGGTGCGGCGGGAGCGCGCGGCGGCGGGGATGTGGTGGCCGTAGCCGTGGCGGGTGAGCACCAGACGCGCGAAGTGCAACAGCAGAGCCTGCAGCTCCGGGGTGCAGTACTGGTGTGTCCACCACAGGTGGTTGCCGCGCAGGTGATCGATTCCGGAGAGGACGTCCCCGGGGACGTTCGGGCCGGCCACGATGCGGGACCGGGTTTCCGCGACGACGGGCTCCAGATGGCGGGCGCATACGGTTTGCCGGGTGTTGTCGCCGAAGATGTCCAGGACCGTCCCGTTCGGAGTCAGCACCCCGCTGTGGACCGGTCGCCAGTTCGCGTAGCCGGTCAGCCGGACATCGACGGTGACCACCGGCCAGCCGGTGATCGAGTGGATGGCCCCGGCCAGCCAGTGGCAGTACCCGCGGCCGAAATACGACTCCGCATCGTCGTCGATGTGTCCGGAGTGGATGGTGAAGGACCGGCGGCCGTCCGCGGTCGGTTCGGGCACGGTCAGTTCGATGTAGCCGGAGAAGTCGCTGCGCAGATCCACCGTCGTCGGAGCGCTCACTCCCGGGTTCAGGCGGCGGCCGGCGGGGCGGGGACGCGGGGGTTGCCGCTGATCGCGGTCACCCGCAGCGCCGTCGCCACGTCGGCCACCAGCCCGACCGCGCGACCGGGGAACTGGTGAGTGCGCAGGTACTGCGCCACCGCGTCCAGCACCCCGGCCCGCCCCGCCGGGGCCGGGTCGGTCACGTAGTGCGCCATCGCTTGGGCGATGTAGCCGGTTTCCACGTCGAACCCGCCCGGGCGGTAGGGCCGGCCGGTGGCGATGGCTTCTTCGGCGGTGGCGATCATCCCGGCCAGTTCCGCGGCCAGCCGGTGGGCGGTGGTTCCCGACTGCCACCGCTCGGGGTGGGTGTGGTGGACCGCGGGGAACACCGAGGCGAGGTAGGTCTCCTCGGCCGCGTAGAGGAACAGCAGCCGCATCCGGTCGTCGGGGCAGGCGGCCTGCGGCAGCAGCTGCCGCACCAGCCGCGCCACGCGCTGCTCGGCTTGCTGGTAGGCGGTCGAGGCCATCTGCTGGGCCAGCTGCACGGTCATCGTGGCCGCCGGGGGCGGATACCACGGTTCCTCGTCGGCGCCGACGGCATCAGGCAGGGTGTCATGACTGGTGGTGATGGACATGCGGAAGCCTCCACAGAGGATGGTCACGTGGTGGGGTCGTAGAGGAACCGGAGCAGAATTTGTCCCAGCTCCACGTGGTCGTCTCCGCTGTCGGCCAGGAGCGGGTAGCCGTGTGCGGTGAGGACGTTGGCCACGTCGCGCACCAGCGCGTACGAGAATCGGGAATCCGTCGGCCACTGGCGCAGCGGGTAGGTGCGGCGGGGGTTCTCCATGTAACAGCCCTCCCAGGCATTGAGCGATCAGGAAAATCAGGCGGCGGGGCCCTCGGCCAGGCGCACCCATTCGCGGTCCCAGTCGACGCTGTCGGCCTCGTGCCCGTCGGGAACGAGGGCGTAGGCGGCGTCCAGCAGGCCGGCGACGGTGGCACGGGCCACCGGCAGCCGCGCCGCACCCGAGGGCGAACGCAGCAAGATGTTCAGCAGCCCGGCGTGGCCGCCGGTGTCAGGCATGACGTGGACGTCCCCGGCCCCCGCCGGCTCCGCCAGGCCGGTGCGCAGCAGGTCCCGGGCGAAGATCCAGCGGTGCCCGTCCAGGTGCAGCGTGACCGCCCACGGGTCGGTGGTGGTGTACTCCCAGAACCCCTCGATCAGGCCCCGCCCGTGCAACCACACCGACATCGCGTAGCGCAGCTGCGTCATCGCCAGCCCCCGTCGCCGGGGTCGCGGGTGCCGAACCCGCGGGTCGGGTCGAGCTGGTGGACGGCGCGGGTGAGGATGTGGCCGTGGTCGAAGGCGAACCCGCCGGTGTTCGCCACCCGCAGGGCGATCCGCACGGGCAGCCAGTCCGCGGCGGCGGCGTCGTCGGCGGCCACCGGGTCGGGCGCCCCGTGCAGGATGACGCCGTGGGCGATGGAGACGTAGCGGCCGCGGGGGTCGCGGCCCGGGGTGTCGAACACCCCGACCTGGTCCACGAAAGTACCCTGCGGGACCGCGATCCCGGTCTCCTCGGTGAACTCCCGCACCGCCGCCTCCCCGGCGGTTTCCTGCGGCTCGACGTAGCCCCCGGGCAGCGCGAGGGCGCCCTTGTAGGGCGCCCAGCCGCGCTGGATCACCAGCACGTGCCAGACCAGATCGCGCAGGGTGAAGGCGACCATGTCCGCGGCGTAGAACACCGGGGTGCGGTCATCGAAGCGGGCGGCGAGCTTGTAGCCGAGCGAACCGAGCAACGACATTGCCAGGCTCCCTTCCGTACGAGGTAGACAGTGGGGGAAGCGGTCACTTCTTGCTGCTGGCGGCGGCCTCGCGGCGCGCGGCGTCCCGGCGGGCGGCCTCGGCCGCTTCGGCATCGCGCATCAACTTGTCGTGCCAGGCACCGGAGTCGTTGGTGGTCACGGGCAGAGCTCCTCTCGTTGCGTGGGCAGAGGTGTGCTGGCAGGCGGCGGGCTCAGGCGGCGGGTAGCCGGGGCGGGCCGGTCAGCAGGCCGGCGACGTAGGAGACGAAGCCGCGCTGTGCGCAGGGGTGGATCGCGTCGGTCTGCGGGTCCCGCAGCGTGGTGCGCAGCCACAGCGTCAGCCGCGCCACGCTCCATCCGGCCCGCCGCCGCTTGGCGATCGCGGCCACCAGCGCCTCCAGGAACTCCGCACGTACCCGCGGCGCCCGCTTCGCCGCCTTGGCCGCCACCGGGCACGGCCCGGCGAGGTTGGACAGCGGCGGCCGGCTGCTGTGCGGCCGGGCCGCCATCGCGGCCTCCCGCTCGACCTCGGCCAACAGGCGAACCTGCGCCGCAACGTCGCGGTAGACCCCGGCCCGCCGGTGCATCACCACGTCGCGGGTGCCGCGGGTCAGGACCCGGGCGTTGGCCGCCAGCAGCCCTGCCAGCATCTCGAACCGGCGCGCCACCACCGCCGGACCGTCCTCACGCACCAGCACCAGCGGGTTGCCCTCGGCCGCCGTAGGCTCGGCCTCGGCCAGCAACCGCAGCTGCGCCGCGACGTCGCCGTAGACGGCCACCCGGACCTCGGTCACGACCTGCGGCAGCCCGGCCGTGGCCAAGATGCGAGCGTTGCGAGTCAGGATGTCGGCCAGGTCGGCGAACCGGGCCGCGACCGGGGTGGTCAGCGTGGCGGTCATGAGCGGGTCCTCTCGTGCGGTGAAGCGGGGGGGATGCGGGCATGGCGGTGCCCCGAGACGAATGCGGAATTGCGAGGTGGAGCGCGGAAACTGCGCCGGAAAGAGTGGTGCAGCGTCAGGCCGCGAGGACCAGTTACAGGTTCTCGATCTCGACGCGGGTGGCGGCCAGCTCGGCCACGAGCACCCGGGCCAGACGCATCGCCTCCATGCCGTGCGGACCGGAGAACTCGACCCGCACCGTGCTGTACGCGACGTCCAGCCAGTGCTCCCGGTCCCACGGCGTCGCCGTAGCGGGCGGCATTGTGGCCAGCAGCCCGGCGAACACAGCCGGGACGAACAGGCGGTCGGTCATGACTGCCTCCCGTAACGCAGCGCGAGCCAGGTGGTGACCAGCGAGGCGACCACGCCGATCGCGCGGTGCGCGGCCTGGTCCAACTCCGTCAGCGCGGTACCCGGCCCGGCCACATCGACCACGCCGTCGCGGCGCTGCACCGTCGCGTGCTCGATGTAGCCCCGCTTCCCGGCCAGCCGCGCCAGCGTCTTCAGCGGCTCCCGGCGGTCGATCACGAAGTGCGTGACCGCGTTGACCACCGCACCCGCGGCCAGGGCCCGCAGCGGCACCCGGAACCCAAGGACCCGCGTCACCGCGACCGCGGCACCGACCTGCCCGGCGGTGTAGCTGGCCACGTGCCGCGCGCAGTGCTTCGCCCCCTCCCGGCCCGGCTTGCCCTTGCCTGCCGCGTCCTCGCTGGACTGCAACCACTGATCACACAGCGGGTGAATGTCGGCGAACGTCGCCTGCAACGCGGCGAACAACGCCAGTCCGCGAACCGTGCTGCCGCGCATCTCAGGCCACCTCTCCCAGCTCGTGCAGGGTCGCGATCGAGAGGGTGACCACCGGGGCGATCGGGGCGTCCAGCTCGGCCAGCGCCTCCTCGATCTCCGCGATCTCCACGTACAGGTCAACCAGCTCCGCCACCCCGTCGAAACCCTCGGCCAGGACGCCGTCACCAGCCAGGCCCGTGGTGTCCGCGAAGTAGTCGAAGTCCAGCTCAGCCGCGTCCATCTCGGCCTGGCGGCGGCTCGGTCGTGCGTTCCTCATCGGTCTAGCCTTTCCGTCGTCGGTCATTACAAACTAGAACATACTAGTTTGTAGATGCTATCGGCCGTTCGGGTGAACTAGGCCGAGGTAGTTTGTGCCGCTAATATGGCGGCCATGGAGGCAGATACCCGACCCCGCGCACCGTTTGAGCAAGTCGCCGAGAAGATCGCCGAAGAGATCCGGTCCGGCGGCTACGCACTAGGCGAGAAGCTGCCGAATCAGCGGGACCTGGCGGAGCGGTACGACGTCGCAATCGCGACCATGCAGAAAGCTCTAGGGCTTCTGCGTGAGCGCGGTTGGGTCAACTCCCGCGCCCCGATCGGTACGTTCGTGGCAGCAGTCATGCCAGCCTCCGAGCAACCTGCACCCACGCTGATCGAGCTATCCGCGCAGGTCAGAGACTTGCAAGCGGAGGTGAGTCAGCTGCGCCAGTCTGTTGAGCGACTAGATGCCGGCCAGGCTTAGCCGCGTCCGAGGTCGCGGAAGAACTGGGCCACGCTGTCGATGATGCCGCCGCCGTTGTCCTTGGCCGTGTTGACCATGCCAGCCGCATCGTGCGGATGCTTGATCACAAGGGCCAGCACGGCCAAGACGATCACCACACCGACGATCTTCTTCACGATCCCGCCGCCGGTCTTGATCCCGAAGGGATTCTTGGACATTGCGTCTCCTAGCGTCGTGGCCGTTCCGGCCCTGGTTGATGTTGATGACTCCATGAAACAGGCCCCTGAGCTGCCCGAACAGGGCACACTAGGGGGCACACTCGTACAGTGGGGCACAGTCGGAGGGTGGAGGTGAGCGAGTGGGCAACGACCAGCTAGAGGCCCTGATGCTGGAGGCTGGCTACCTTCGCCAAGACGGCAGCGTTGGACTGAAGGTCTTCGCTCGCGCTGTCGGCGAGCAAGCTGGTAAGGCGTACACGCATACCTATGTTCGTCGCTGGCTTGACGGGATGGTGCCGCGCGATTCCAAGACTCGAACCGCCATAGCCAACGCACTTGGGCATCGACTTGGCCGGCGTGTCGGCGTGGACGAGATTGGCTTTGGCAGGGCGCAGAAGCTTCGAGCTGACATCGGCCTTGACTACCCAGATCAGCTTGCCGATAGCGTGACGTCAGTCGCGCGGTTATGGCAGGCCGATATCGACGGCATGTCGACCTTGCTCGATGCCCCAGCGAATGCGGCCGCATGGAACGAAGCAGCCCTGTCATGGCTCGTGACCACGCGCGATGATGTCCTAAGCGATACGGGCAAGCGCAAAGTAGGCGAAGCCGATATCAGGGGCATCAATAAGACAACCGAAATGTTTGACGCACTCGACGGCGAACATGGTGGCGGCCACGCACGAAGCGCCTTAATCGAATTTTTGAGGACAGATCTGGTCGGATTGCTCGCGGGCCACACGCAGAACGACTCTCTTCGAACTGAGTTGTTCAAAGCGGCAACGCAAGCCACCCTACTCGGGGCATGGATGTCCTACGATGCAGGGATACACGGTCTGGCGCAGCGATACTTCATACAGGCGTTAAGGATTTCAGAGAGTGCCAACGACCGCCTTTTGGGCGCCAGCGTCCTAGACGCTATGAGCCACCAGGCCAATTTTCTCGGCCGATATAAAGAAGCGGCAAATCTAGCCAGGACGGCCCGCATGGGAACAACTCTTTCGGGATCACCTAGTGCTGCGGCGCATTTTTACGCCATGGAGGCGAGGGCACTCGCCCGGCTTGGCGATTCGGCCGGATGCGATCGAGCAATGGCAGCCGCCGTCAAAGAGTTTGAGAGGCGCGATCCTGAGAACGACCCGGCGGACTGGTTCTCATACTTCAACGAGGCGGAGCTGGCCGCAGAGCTCGGACACTGCAACCGGGATCTTGGGCGCCCAAGCGACGGCGTCACGTATGCTACACAATCCCTCGGGCCAACAGCGAGCGGCTACGTGCGAAGCGACTTCTTCGCCACGATGGTTCTCGCCGACTCCCACCTTGACGGGGGCGACGTTGCCCAGGCTTGCGATGTCGCGCTAAAAGCCATTGAGATCGGCGAGTCGCTGAAGTCCGCTCGTTGCAGCGCGTACGTCGACGAATTCCGCACACGCCTCACCAAAGTGAGCAAGAGTTCCGAGTCCAAGGAATTCCTAGAGAGAGTGACCTCAGCTCGCCTGTGGACACCGCAGGACGCTAAAAGGGTGCCCAGTCTCGCCGGTCTCCACCCGTCCTGATCGCCGCAACACGTTTGCGTACCTCTTGCGCGGCTTCATCTGTCGCCTTACCGGCAAGCCAAAGAGTCATTGAAATCTCACGATAACCGGCCAGTATCTCATAGCCCCGCCAATTCATGATATCGAAACCGTACACGTCCACGAAAGTTCGATACTCCTCGGCCGAATGCCAGCCAAAGCGCTCATAAAAAAGAGCAGTCTGCACCAAGTCCCACTCGCGCGGACCGACACAGAAGCTGTCCAGGTCAATCAAGCAGGGACTGCCACCTCTGGAGAGAATGACGTTGCCAATATTGGCGTCCCCATGGATTACGCCCGGAGTAAGCGGAAACTCCAACCCATCATAACTGTCCCTTAATTCAGCAATTCGGCGCCGCAAGAATTCTTCATCATCTCGACCAAGAGAAGAAGAACCATCCAATCGCTCTTCGATCTCGATGAACGGCTGCTTCAGCCTCAAACCAAGGCTCTCCGGAGCGCGCAAGCGGTGAAGATCGCGAATAAGTTCAGCCACTTGCGCAATCGACGCGTACTCCTCCTTCTCAGATACGGACTTCCAAAATGTCGCAGGGTAGCCAGACGCGTCGACCGGCTGAGCAATGTCGATCACCCTGTTCGCCGGGTAGTTTTCATCTGCCAGCCAGCGCGCCACGTCGACCTGTCGACGGGCGTCCTCAAACCCACGTCGTTCGCGTCCAATGCGAAGGATGATTTGACCTCCGAGCCTGAACACCGCATTGGAGCCAATCCGGATCAGCTCAGCATTTCGCCCGTCGATGCCAGCCTTTTTGCAGGCGGCGTCGGCGAGTTCGCGCGCCGACTCTTCGGTCAAACCCTCGGACTGACTCATGTTGTCGCCTCCTCGCGGTCGAGATCTGTCACAACACTAGTGAGGTTGCACTCGACATAGTCGATCGGTTGCCGTTTCTGCCGCTCAGAGACGTGGGACGAGGCTTGAAGCCCTGGCCGACCATGAGATGATGTCGCTTCTTCAAGGTCAAACTAAGGCGAGGCCAGCTACCGAGGTTCGAGATGCATGCAGACACGCATCACTTTGACCCCGCCCCGGCGCCATCTGGATCACCGACTTGCCCCGCTGGCAACTGGCGCACAGACTCAGACTCCCCAAGTTGAACCACATGCTGTTCGATTTGGTTTTGGATCTCAATCACAACAGTCGAAGACTTGGGTGAATCATGACCATCACTCTGCGCAATTTGCAAACTGTTAGCACCGAGATTTACAGCAAGATCAAGCGCAACCATAACGCCAACGAAATTCTTTGCAATCTTACTCTTTGCAAGTTGGGCAATCCTGGATCGCTTAGTCTGCAATCCGCCAATAATCAAGTCGTGAGCGTTCGAAATATCAACCAAGCCAAACTGATCTGGATACTGAAGGGCACGTCGAATATCGTGAAGGCGCAGCAACAACCAACCGCGCAACTCTCGGTCAAGATCCGAGACCTTCTCCACTTCATCAGTAAGAGCCATGACCTGGTCCAGGAGTGACGCGCGTTCATCTCGCTGAAGTTGACCTTCAGAACGCTTCCTGTGCAAAATCGCCGAACACAGCTTGAGCGCATACTCGCCCGAACGATTATCTAAGGGCTCCAGAAAACCGCCCATGTTCACATTCAACGAGCGAGCGAAATTTGCAATCACATTATCCACTTGACCAAAGTGCTCTAGATGCAACACGTGATCTTCAGGTTCAACTTCTGCGATCCGAGCGCGAGTTTCACTCGCCATGGATGCCATATTTGCAATGGCCCGAAAGAATTGCGGACTCAAGTGTTCCACTCGGAAGATGCCAGCCCATTCAGCAGAGGCAACCTTGCCTTGATCCACTGTTCGGGCCGCCTCGAAGAGAGCTAGCAGGCGTCCCGCCGGGTTGTCGAGATAGTCAGACATGTGGGTATCATATGTGACTCAGCGCACAGAGCATCCTTGGCGGTCCAGCGCCACAGCGACACACGTTCGCAGCAATGCCGGGCTGGCTATCGAGGTCCAAGATGCCTGCAGAGCGGCTCTCGTCGATAGCCGCCGGCCACATGGGCGGCTACGGCGAGCCAGAAGCCGCGAGAGTCCGACAAGTGCCCGCCAAGCGTGTGCCAGGACAGCCCAAGATGTTCGCTGCGCAACGCCTCAAGCCCTGCTCGCGCTAACCCTCTCCGCTGGTAATCCGGAGTCGTGAAGGCGGCTGTTCAACCCAGCCCCAACCACAGTCGGCACAGACGAAGTTAGTCAACGGCGAAGACAGGCTCCCCGTCGACGATAGCCGCCCTCTCCCGTCACCCCGATCGTCCAGGCGACGGGCCATCGCGCCATGAGGCATCAGTGGCCGCCACGCCCGGCCGCCTGCGTGCGCGCCCAGCGAGCACAAGCCACCATGTCCACCGCTCGCCCTCTCGCCACACCTCAGCGGTGGTCGCCACGAGCCGGGCCGCCGTCGCCGCCCCTCCAGGTCCCACTCCGGCGGCTCAAGCGCCGGTCTCGCCACGTCCCGGCGGGTCGAGTCGTTCGAGTACCTGTCCGACCAGTTGAGTGAGCGACCGGAGTTGAAGATCGAGTGAGTCGAACCGGCCGGTGTGCTCCTGCTGGGTGGCCTGTACGGCTCGCAGGTCCGCGCGAAGCTCCTTGACGTCGTCGTCGACACGGAGTGCAAGCCAGCGGGTCTCTGCGTGGTCGACGGCGAGCTTGCGCACCTTGCGGCTGAGGTTCTCGTTGTCGTCGTCGGTCGCCATGGAGGGCACTCTACCGGGCCCGACGCGCCTCCGACCGGCTGAGAGCGCGCAGGGCGTCACAGCGGGTGTCGTGGGGCGAGTACCCCCACGGTGAGCGGGTCAGACGGCCAGGCACGAGGTCATCTGACGCACCGCGCTTAGTCTCAGTTTTAGTCTCATTCAACCCCGGTCACCGACGTTCAACGTCGACGATACAACGCCCTGACCTGCAGGTTCTCTGTAGCGAAACCCCCGTGAACAGCCGTGTGCAGACTTGGAAAGCGTGTTGGGTTCACGCCCTCGCAGGTTCGAATCCTGTATCCTCCGCGCTTGAACGGACGGGACGCCGGGCAGCCTTCGCGGGCCGCCCGGCGTTTCTTCGTTCGGGCCCCGGCTTTTCTCCTCGAGATGAGCGTTGCCCTCCGGCTCGGTAAACTGGGTGGCCCGAGAAGGAGCCAGGGCGAGGGGGCCACTCGTGCACGATCATCCCGATCACCTGGACGCGAGCCTGGGCTCGACGATGAGTGCGCTCGCGCGGACGTTGCAGGCCGAACCCGATGTCGACACCACCCTGGCCGCGATCGTCAAGGCCGCGGTCGACCAGGTCGACGGCGCCGAGTACGCCGGGATTTCGCTCGTGCAACGCGGGCGGCCCATCCGGACCGTCGCCCCGACCGACGGCGTCGTCTCGGCGATCGACGAGGTCCAGTACCGCACCGGGCAGGGGCCGTGCCTGGACGCCATCGCCGACCACCAGGTCTTCAGCACCGGCGACCTCGCCGCCGAAGTCCGGTGGGCGGCGT
Organism: Amycolatopsis sp. CA-128772; assembly: GCF_002904295.1. Lineage (GTDB taxonomy): Bacteria > Actinomycetota > Actinomycetes > Mycobacteriales > Pseudonocardiaceae > Amycolatopsis. The sequence goes on along the minus strand of NZ_PPHG01000007.1, from coordinate 74,697 downwards.
TCGCGGCCGCGGCCGGCGAGTTCGGCGTGCACTCGATGCTGTCGTACCGGCTGTTCGTCACCGACACCACGCTCGGCGCGCTGAACCTCTACTCGCGAACGCGCGACGCCTTCAGCCGCCAGACCCGGGAGGACGGCAGGCTGTTCGCCACGCACGCGGCGATTGCACTGGTCGGTGCCCAGACCGAAGCCCAGCTGAGCGCCGCGGTCGAGAGCCGCGACGTCATCGGGATGGCCAAGGGCATCCTCATGGAACGCCACGACGTCGACGCCGTCGACGCGTTCCGGATGCTCGTCGAAAGCTCGCAGACCGCCAACATGAAACTCCACCAGGTCGCCGAGTGGCTCGTCGAGCACCGCCGCGGCCGGTGATCGAGTACGCCTCCCCGGCACCGGCATCCCCGCCCACCCGCGGCTTTCGTCTCCTTCGTCCCCGGCGCCCGGCGTAGCTTGCCCGACCCACCGTCGGTATGTCCGGGACACGACGGCCCGGCACTTTCGGCCGAGCGGAACGTGAAATGCCTTCGGTGCTGGGGAATTCTCTGCCTGTACGCGGAGTTACGAACAGGGCTGAGCGAACGCCGTTACTCCGGTCGCGCTAGTCTCAGCCTTACCTCGCCCGCCCCTGTCGAGAAAGGCCAGCAGTGGCACGAAAACCGCTCTGACCTGGGGTAGCGCTGGCCAGCGACTTCAGTGTGCGGTTCTGGTGGCGGGATACCCCCGCACAGACCGTGATCAGCCCGGCCCCGGACGTTCCCACGTCCGGGGCCTTGCTGATTCCGGACCGGCAATCACTCGGCAAAGTCTGATGATCACGCTCAGTCGCTGGATCTGTTTCAATGGAATCCGTCCCCGTACGACCACCAGATTTCGAGGAGTAGAGGCCCGATGGCCGGAGTCGAAGAGATCCGCGCTGGCATCGCGCTCGCCAACGAGAAGGCGTCCGCGAGCATCGCCGCCCTGCAACAGGCAGCGCAGTCTCTCGAAGAAGCCCAGCAGTCGCTCGCACAGGCGACGCAAGGGAGCAGCCAGCACGAAGTGAGCCAGGCGCACGGACTCCTGGCGGAGGCCCTGCAGGGCATCAACGGCCTGCAGAGCACCGTCCAGGCCGGCATTTCCTCCGCCGACTCCTACTCGGCGCGTCTCTAGCCGGATGACGCTCGCCGAACTCCACCAGCTGCTCACCGCGGCCGTGACCGGGCTCGCCGACGCGCGCGCCCACTCCGAACGGGCCACAAGCCTGCTCGGGGAAGCCCGGCAAGCTCTCGTGGACGCCCAGGCCAAGGCCGATCCCTGGCTTCCTGCGCAGTACGCCCAGGCGGGCGAGGGGCTGGACCAGCTCCTCGCCCGCCTGGGCGCTGCCGAGGATCTGGTGAGCGGATACCGGTCGCGCCTGTAATCCTTTCTTGGGGACCACTTTTCTTGGGGACGCCGATGGCCAACAAGTCAGCCGAGCAACGCAACCGCGTCGAAACCGCACTCGACCGGGTCCGCCACCAGATCGGCCTGGTGCTGGGCGCGGCGGCCGGGGCGCGCCAAGCCGCGGAGGCCGATCTCGCCAAACTCCAGCTGGAGCAGGACATCGTCCGCGTCGGCTTGAACCACGCCAGCACCGAGCAGCAGAACGAGTGGGCCCGCCACCCCGCCGCGCACGAGGTGTTCGGCGCGCTCGGCAGCGTGCGAAGCGCTTTCTACACCGACTGGAGCCAAGGGCCCGCCACGTTGCGGGAACTGGTCGCGCAGAACGCACCCGGCCCGGCCGGACTGCCGCCGGGAGACTGGCTCGGCACCGTCGGGCACAACGCCGGGCTGACCTCGCCCGGGCTGTGGCGCGTCGGTTCGGCCACGGCCGCCGGCAGTGACGCCACCCGCACGTTCGACGTCGCCGTCCCGCTGCTCGACGAGTCGCACCTGGCGATCACGTCGGCGCCGAAGACGCGGCCGGCGATCGACGGCATCGTGCAGAACCTGCTGATCCGCGTGCTTTCGACGTTCGAGCCCGGCGCGGTGCGCGTGCACCTGTGGGACATCGGGCAGCTGACGGCGATCCTGCCCGACCTCTACCCGCTGAGCCAGACCAGCGCCCTTTCGCTGTACGACCCGGGCCGGCTGGAGGACCTCCTCGACGAGCTGGCCGGGCACATCCGCCGCATCCACGCCAGCTGCATGTCCGCCGGGTTCACGTCGCTGCGGGAAATGCGGAAGGCCACCGGGCAGCGCGGCGAGCCGTACCGCATCGTCGTGCTGTACGGCAACGGCGAGACCCTCGAACCCGAACGCGCCCGCGACCTCAAGCGCGTCGCGAGCGGCGCGCTGGCCGCGGGCATCTGCCTGATCATGGTCGACGTGCCGACCGCGGTGAGCGCGCCGGTGGAAACGCTGAGCCTGCTCGACGACCGGCACGCGATCAGCAGCATGACCGGCACCGACCTGGTCGTCGACCTCGACGCCGGGATGCCGTCGGCGCAGGTGATCCGGGCCGTCGACAAGATCGCCAAGGCGCTGATCGCCAAGCAGGGCGGGCCGCGGTCGTTCGACGACCTGCTGCCGGCCGAGCTGGGCCGGGAGAGCTCGGCGCGGGAACTGCGGGCGCCGGTCGGGTTCTTCGAAGGCGAGCCGGTCGAGGTGGTGATCGGCGACGCGAGCCCGCACGCGCTGATCGGCGGCCCGTCCGGTTCGGGCAAAACGAACTTCCTCTACGCGCTGCTCGGCAGCCTGGCGGCGCGGTACACGCCGGAGGAGCTGGCGCTGTACCTGCTGGACTTCAAGGAAGGCGTCTCGTTCGCCGGGCTGGCGCCGGGCCGGAAGGACGCCAGCTGGCTGCCGCACGCGCGGCTGGTCGGCGTCAACGTCAACACCGACCGCGAGTTCGGCCTGGCGTTGCTGCGGTTCCTCGCCGACGAGCTGCGCCGCCGGTCCGCGGCCGCGAAGGAGCACGAGGTCACGAACCTCGCCGACCTGCGCGAGGCCGACCCGGGCGGGCACTGGCCGCGGATCGTCGCGGTGATCGACGAGTTCCAGTACCTGTTCGCCGGCCGCGACCAGGTGACCGCGACGGCGACGCAGCTGCTGGAGGACATCGCGCGGCGCGGCCGGTCGCAGGGCATCCACCTGGTGCTGGCCAGTCAGGACGTCGCCGGCATCGAGGCGTTCTGGGGCAAGCCGGCCGTGTTCGAGCAGTGCACGCTGCGGATCGCGATGCCGAAGGCGCGGCGCGTGCTGGCCGAGACGAACAACGCGGCGGTGTCGGCGCCGAAGTGGCACGCGGTGATCAACCACGACTCGGGTGTCGCACACGGCAACCAGCTGGCCCACATCCCGGACGCGAGCAGCAAGAACGTGTTCGTCCGCTTGCAGCACCGGCTGTGGGAGGAGTACGCGGGCCGCTTCCCGCGGCCACGCCTGTTCGACGGCGCGCACCAGCCGGTCCTGGAGCAGTTCCCCGCGTACCTCGACCTCAAGCCGAATTCGAAGCCGCGGGCCCTGCTCGGTCAGTCGATCGACGTGACGGAGACGGCGTGCGGCGTCGACCTGCCGCCGGCGCCGGGCCGCAACGTCGCGGTCCTCGGGTCGGCCACCGCCGAAGCACTGTCCATCATGGACTCTTCAGCGCGGTCGCTGTCCCGCCAGTACGAGCCGGGCGAAGTCGAGTTCGTGCTGAGCTGCCCGATCGAGGCGTGCGCGCCGGCCGCGCTGGAGCTGACCGAGCGCCTGCGCGCCGACGGCCACGCGGCGACGCTGGTGGACGACCTGACCGGCGTCCTGGAGTCGATGACGAGCTCGATGTCCGGCGGCGCGAAGGTGCTGCTGCTGTACGGCGTCGACGCGGCGTTGCCTACTCTGGAAACCAAGGCGGTCGGCCAGCTGAAGAGCGGCCTCGACCACCTGCGGGTGGTGCTCAAACAGGGGCCGGGCCACGGCATCCACACGATCGGCTGGTGGCGCAGCATCGCCCGGCTCAAGGACACGCTGGGGTTCGCGGGCACCGACGACATCGGCACGTGGGCGGCGCTCGACGTCCAGGGCAACGAGCTGTCCCCGTTCGCGGCGGGCCAGGTGGTGCACTGGTCACCACGCCCGGGGCGCGCGTTGTTCTTCGACCGCACCACCCACGGCGCACCCGAAGTGATCATCCCGTTCCAGCGTCCGGAGAACGTGCAATGACCGACGACGGCGCCACCGCGGCCATGCGGTACAAGGAGATCATCGCGCTGTCCCGCGGCTCGGCGGACAACCTGCGCCAGTGGGAGCTGGCCCGCGCGGAGGCGCTGGCCACGGAGATCGAGGCGGCCACGGCGGCGATCGAGGTGGCCACCGAGCGCGAGGCACGGGCGGCCGAGCGGGCCACGCGCTGGTGGAAGATGGCGCTGCACAACATCCAGGGCCTGACCTGGCTACCCCCGGGCGACGAGCCCCGCCCGGTGCCGACCGCACGCGCGGCCTACCTGGAGCGGTACCTCGAGGAGGTCAAGCCGAGCTACCAGGAGCTGGTGCAGGCGGTGCTGGCGTTGGGGTGGCGGGCCAAGCGGGCGGCGGCGAAGCGGGGCGAGCAGCCGCCGCCGGCCTAGCCGGTTCAGATGTCGAACACGGTGTCGTAGGGGTCGTCGTCATCCGCTGGAGCTCGCCGGGGCGCTGCTTGCCGGGGCCGCTCTGGTGGACGAGACGGCTCTGGTGGACGGAGTGGCGCTGCTTGCCGGGGCCGCTCTGGTGGACGGGGCGGCGCGGCCGGCTGCGGCACTCCGGCCGCGGGCCGTCCCGCGGCGGCCGCTTCCCGGATGGTGGCGGTGATGGTCCGGCTCAGCGTGCCGGCGTCGAGCCGCATGGCTTCCGGCGTGAGCCGGACCTCGCTGACCAGCCCACCGGGCCCGGCCAGCACGGTGACGAACCGATCCGGCGAAACGACGGTCGCGTGGCCGCTCGCGACGATGTCGGCCAGGAGGCGCTGGTTCTCGGCCTTGCGGTCTTCGATCTGCTTGAGCTGCCAGCGCATTTCCTCGATCAGCTGTGCGTTGTCGGTCATGGTCTCCCCTGCCACGGTCCCGGGTTCACCGGCTGCCCCCGGTACGGCGCCCGGATGAATTCGTGGTAACTGCCGAAGGCATGCGTCGTCACTTCGTAGCCACGGCTGTGCGCGACCCAGCGGAGGTCCGCGTCCGCCAGGCGGAGTTCCACGGTCCGGATGCAGACCCGGTCCCGGCCGTTCAGCTGTCCGGCCAGGCGGGCCATCTGCTGTTCTCGCGGTTGGCTGCCCCGCACGATCCGGCTGATCGTCAGCGCCAGAAAAGCGGCGAAGAGACCGCCGAGCACCAACAGGAACATCAGCAAGATCAGGGGTGAGAAGGTGTTGTCCGTGTGGGCGGCCAGGTCCGTCATCGCGTCACCGCCGCGCCGCCCGGCTGGTACGGCGTGAACACGAACTCGCAGTACTTCCCGGTCCGGTGGTCGATCAGCGAGTAGCCCCGGCAGTACGCGAGCGCCAGACGAGCGGTGACCACAACCTCCATCAGGACGAGGAAGAGCACCCGCGGGCCCGGCGACTCGGCCGCCATGGTGCTGATCACGAGATTTTCCCGCTTCGCAGACTCCAAGCCACCTTCGCCGTCGCCTCGGCCACCGCGGGCCAGGCGTCCTCGGACTCCGCGACGACCGAGAGGATCACCACGGACCGCCCGTCCGGGAGCGGGATCTGGTACTCCGCCTTGATCTGGGTGCGGATGTCCCGTTCGGGCAGGTGGAATTCGCCGCCGCTGATGGCAACGACGGCCGGGCCGATCGGGAGCCGCACCGGCTGCACCACCGCCCGCTTGTGGCGGCCGCGGTACTCCTCGGCCATGGCTACGACCAGGGCGTCCCGGCTGCCGGGCGCCGCCTCCGGCCACTGCGCCACACCGAGGGTCAAGGTGGCCACGTCACCCTTCTGCGGCCCGACGGCGAACTTGCCGAACACGCGGACGCCGTTGGCCTGCATGGTCGGCACCAGGGCCATCAGGTAGCTGCCGAACTCCTCGACGCTGGTGCCTGCGTTTTCGGCCACCATCCAGGCGTGGCGCCGGTTGAGCTGGTCGTCGTTGCCCACCGGCAGGCCGGCGAACCCGGGCGGCAGATCGATCTGCAGAGGCATCAGTTCCACACCTCGTCTTCCGCACGCTGACGCCGGCGCTCCGGCGCGTTGTCGGCCTGCTCTCCGGCGTCGGCCGCATTCTCCATCGCCACCACCGCCAGCGGAGCCGGCCCGACGACGAGCGTCGAGCCGACGGCGACCAGCTGGCCGGCATCCTTCGGCACCCAGTAGTTGAGGAAGTCGCCGATCGGCCCCTCGAACTTCGCGCCGATCATCCGGGCGCCGGCGTCGGCCTGGAACTGGGCGCCGACGGCGCCGTACCCGAGGGCTTTCGCCACCGCCGCGCCTCCCTGCGGCAGGAAACCGCCGATCAGCGAAGTGCCCGCCCCGACCCCGTCGAAGATCAAGGTTTCGGTGGCGACGTCGGCACCCGCCAGTTTTGCGGTGCCGTGGCCGGCGAGCGCCGCCAATCCGAATGTGCTCGCCACGACCCCGGCGGCCTCCTTGAACGGATCCGGGAGGAATTCACCGACCAGTCCCAGGGCATTTCCCATGTCACCGATCACATCCGAGGCCTTCGAGATCACCTCGGCGTGGTCCTGGACGAAGTTCAAGGCGGCGTCGACCCCGTCGGCGAGGGTGCTCGCCAAGTCGACAATGGCGCCACCGACCGCGTCGCCGAGCTGGTCGAGGACGTCCGGCTCGTCCGGGGCCAGCTCCTCCGCCTTCCGCAGCAGCTCCGCGACCCGGCCTGCCGCTTCCGCGTGCTCCTGCTGGAGCTGCTTCGCCGCGTCTTGGACGTTCTGGCAGTCCTCAAGGGCGGCCTGAAGCTGCTGACCGGCGTTGTCCAGGAGGCGCTGGGCGAGCTGGAGGGACGGCTGATCCGGGAACATCCGGTTGGCCAGCGCCAGATCCGGGTTCGCGCGCGCCTGCTCGGCCGCGCGGGCCGCCGCTTCCGCGCGGGCCTCCAGCTCGGCCGCACGTTTATGCAGGTCACCGAGGGTCTGCGCCCAGGCTTCGAGCGCGTCGGCGGCGCCGCTCATCGACTTGGCGGCGTCGTCGAGGTAATCCGGCAGGGGGCCGACGCGGCGGGCGAAGGCTTCGCTGGCCTCGCCCTGCCAAATGCCCTGCTTCCGGACGATCCGGCGCAGCGAGTCCTCGGCCTGGGCCAGGTCGTCGCCGACCGCGCGGTACTTGCCGGCCAGGTCGGTGATGCCGTCGAGGTCACCCGGCGCCGGGTCGAAGCCCAGGGCCGGGAAGTCCCGGGCGCTCACCGGTCGAGGCCGTTCAGGAGGTCGGTGATGCCCTCGGATGCCGGCCCGGCGAGTTCATTCGTACGGTTGACACGAGATGGTCCACCCGAACCGTCCGCCAGGTCGCCGATCCCCCGCACCCCGCCGGTGTAGCCACCACCCACCGGGCCGTCAGCCGGCGGCCCGATCCGCGGGTGGTCGCCCTTCGCCCCACCCGCCGGCTCACCACCGGCGGGACCGTCCCCCAGCACCGCCGAGCCGAACTCTCCCAGCTCACCGCCGAACTGCGCCTCGATCTGCTCGTACTTCTGCTTCGCCGTCTTCAGCCGCTCAGTAACCTCCGAAGCCGCGTCGCCGAGGCGGCCGATTCCGTAGCCCCATGCCTCCTCGAACTCGGCACCCGCCTTGCCCAGCTCCGCCGTTCCCAGCGAACCGAACGCCCCACCGCCGCCGAGCTTCTTGTTGGCGTCGGTCATCCTGCCTGCCGCCATGTCGAGGTCGCCGATGAGCTTGCCCAGCTCGTCGGCCTTCACCGCATACCCGTCCACGCCACCCCTCCCCTTGTGGTCCGTCCACCGTATGACGGCCGTCAACGCTCCGAGGTTCCCTCGTCACCCATCGGAGTGGGACGAGAAAGGCCACCACCGGGCGATGAGCGCGGTGGTGGCCTTTTCCGTTGGGAGAACTACTTCCCGAAGACCTGCTCCAGCCAGTCGAGGAAGTCGTAAAGCCCGTCCTCCACCGGGTTCCCCGCGCCCGGGCGGAAGCGGATCACCTGGGGATCGTGGTCGCTGGCCTGGTCCGCGAACTCCGCGTTGATGTGGACCACGTCGTAGTCCACGCCGCGCGGGGCCTTCGACGCCAGGATGTGATCCAGGACCTGGGACTGACCCTCGAAAACGTAGCTGTACCGCTCCGCTTCCGGCACCGACGCGATCAGGTCCTTCAGCGCGCCACCGGCGGTGAGGGTCTGGACCGCCGGCGAGAACGGGTAGTCGTTCAGGTCGCCCGCCACCACGATGTTCGCGCTGCGGTCGGCCGCCAGCAACGCATCGACGAACCCGCGCAGCACCGTCGCCTGCTTCGCCCGCTGCACCTCGGAACTGCGCGTGGGCGGCTGGAAGCGGCCGTGCGTCGGCTGGTCGCCGCCCTTGGAGTTGAAGTGGTTGGCGATGACGAACACCGTGCGGCCCTTGAACACGAACTCGCCGGCCAGCGGCTTGCGGCTGGTCGTCCAGGCTTCGTTCGCCGGGTCGACGCGGCCCGGGGACGCCGTCAGGTGCGCCTTGCCGTGCTCGCGGACGACGCCGACCGCAGCCGTCGGCGTCCCACCCGGACGGTCTGCAAAGGACACGCGGGCCGGGTTGAACAGGAACGCCACCCGGATGTTGCCGCCCGGCTGGCCACCGTCGGAATCGTTGACCGGGTCGATTTCACGCCACTGGTAGCGCGGGCCGCCCTTGGCCACGATGGCGTCGGTGAACTTCTGCAGCGTCTGGTCCGCCGCGACGGTGCCGTCGTCGGTCGCGCCCGTGTTGTCCTGGATCTCTTCCAGGTTCACGATGTCCGGCGTCGCCAGGTGCGTCACGACCGCCTCGCCGAGCCGGTCGTACTTCGCCTGCGGGTCGCTCGGCGCGAGGTTTTCGACGTTGTACGTGGCGACCGCGAGCTCGCCTGTCCGCTGCTTGCGCGTGGTCTCGCCCTGCAGCCCGTTGTCCTTTTCGGTCCCGAGCACGCTGGCGAACAGCGTGTAGCCACCGAAGTTGCTGTACTCGACCGGACCGGACGTGGTGCCGGTCAGCACGTCGCCGACGTTGAGCTTCGGGAACGGCCGCTCGGCGAACGGGATCAGCGACGACACCTTCATGACGCCACTGTTGAGCTGGTCGTAACCCAAGTAGACACTACCGCCGCGGACCGACCGGTGCTGGTCCGGCTTCGACGTCACGTACAGCTCGTTGAACGTGTTCGTCGGGCCCACCACGCGGGCGTCGGTGACGCTGACGACCTCGCTCTCGTGCGCCTCCCAGAAGTCCAGCGCGTACTTCGCCGGCTCGAGGGTGAGCGGCTCGATGTTGCCGCCGGGCGACGGCGCGTACGTCGTCGGCACGGTGTCCGGGTTCAGCACGGTCGGCGCCGGCAGGGCGTTCCCGTGCGAGCCGACCGTCCACTGTGCACTGCTCAGCTCGGTGAGCGACTGGTAGTTCGACGTCGCCGGCGCGTCCGGGTAGAACTCGCGGACGGTGCCGGTCGCGGTCACCGCGTCGCCGACCGCGACGGCCGGGCTCGTCGAGCCGGTGAAGACGAACAGGCCCTCGCTGGTGCGCGGGTCGTTGTCCGGGTTGGGGTCGGTGAGCCAGAAGCCGCGCGACGAACCGAACGTCCGGGTCGCGGTGACGACCCCGGTGACGTCGCTGACCTTCTTGTCCTTGAAGGGCGAAATGCGCGTGGTGCCCTGGATGTCGTGGATCTTCGCCGGAGTCGGCGCCGGGCCGGTGTCCCCGCCGGTCGACTCGCCCGCGGTGTTGGTCGGCGTCGGCGCGCCGGCGGTGAAGTCGGCGGCGTTGTCGTCGGTGTCGGCCAGCGCCGTGCCGCGCGCGACGGACGTCGTGTTCGACGGCGCCGTGGCCGGGGTGCCCTCGCGGACGGTCGCCGCGCCGAAGCCGACGAGGTCCTTGATCCGCGTGTCGGCCGCGCAGTCGGCGGCGGTCTTGCAGGTCAGCGCGGCGGTGCCGGAGACGAGGGCGATCGTGCCGGCGGTGGCCGACATCGCGATCGCGCCGGTCGCGTCCGGCGTGGGCAGCTCGACGGTGCCGCCGGAGCCCTTGCCCTCGGCCACGAGGTAGCGGCCGCCCGGCGCGACGCTGCCGGCCAGCGGCGTCACCTGCCAGGCGCTCGACGGGCTCGCCGAACCCGGCAGGTACTGGACGCTGAAGCCGGCCAGGCTCGCGGCCGCCGCCCCGCGGTTGGCGAGCTCGACGAAGTCGCTGGTGAGCGTGGCTCCCGAGTTGCCACCGCCGCCGTAGACCTCGGCGATGACCGCGTCGGCGCTGGGTGCGGCGAGCGCGGCCGGCGCGGCCACGCCGCCGAGCACCAGGCCCGACGCGACGGCCACCGTGAAGGCGGCCTTGGATCTGTGGGTCTTGGTCACCCTGAGTCCCCTTTGTGCTTGAACAGTCGTGGCATAGTCCCCCGAACAAGTGAGGAGGAGGAAGACAAAGGTGCAACGATTCGTAACAACTACTTTCGTCGTCACTCACTCGGCAGAGCAGGTTTCATGATCACGCTGGTACTGGGCGGAGACGTCAGCTTCCCCGGCCGGGCAGCACCGGCCTTCGGGCCGCTGGAACCGCTGCTCAAGGGGGCCGACGTCCGGTTCGCGAACCTGGAAGGGCCGGTCGACGCGGCGATGGCGGAAGTGCTGGCGGCGGCCGGTGTCGACGTCGTCTCGTGCGCCAACGACGCTCCCCAGCCGAGCCTCGCGGTACTCGACCACGCCGGCATCGCGCACTGCGGCGCCGGCGCGAACCTGGACGACGCGCATACACCCGCCGTGATCGAACGATCCGGCGAAAAGGTCGCATTCCTCGCGTACACGTCACTTCGCTTGCCTGCCCAAGGGACGTGTGTCGCGCAAGCGTTTGCGACGACGGCGTACCAGCCCGATCCGCGGGTGGCGGAGATCCCGGGCCGCCCGCCGCTGGTCCGCACGACGCCGGTCCCCGAACACCTGGACCGGCTCGTCGCCGACATCAGGCGAGCCAAAGCCGACCACGACCACGTCGTCGTCTCGATGCACTGGGGCCTGCCGGGCGCGGACCTCGCCGAGTACCAGGTCGGCTACGGGCGCGCGGCGATCGACGCCGGCGCCGACCTGGTCGCCGGGCACGGGCCGCAGACCATCCAGGCCGTCGAGGTGTACCGCGGCCGGCCGATCCTCTACAGCCTCGGCAACCTCGCCGCCGACCGGCCGGACGGCCTGCTGGCCGGCGGCATGCTCGGCGACGAACCGCGGCTGGAGCTCATCCCGGTGCGGCGGAGCCCCGACGGCGAGTGCCGGCCCCTCGCCGGGGAGGAAGCGGACAAGGTGCTGCGGTACGTCGCGGACCTTTCGGCGCTGCGGGCCACGAGGGTGACCGTCCAGGCGGGAATCGCGTCGGTAACTGTTGGCGTGTAACGCCTTGCGCTCATTCTGTGACAACGGGACACCGGCTTGTCACCCATCCGGCGCATCTGCCTTAAATGCAGCTCAAGGACGGGAACAACCCGTGTCAAGCGGCGGTACGGTCTGCGTGAGCCGCCGGAAAAGTGGCACAGACCACTCCCCGACAGCTCTCGATCGGCACGACACGGGGGGAGGGGGAACGATCATGTGGGGGCTGATTGTTCTCAGCTGCGTGTTCGTGCTGGTGCTGGGGATAGCCGCGGTCGTGGACCTTCGGGACCACGACCGCGGCGAACACCGGGTCTAGCGCACCGCCTGCCTTCCCTTGTACCGGTCGAGCAGCGTCCGCGCGCCGGCCAGCGCCACCCGGCCCGCGCCCTTCGCGCTCGCGGCCAGCACCGTCGTCCAGTCGAAGTAGTCGCGCCAGAGCACGATCCGGCCGGCTTCGACCTCGAACGTGCCGCACACCCAGAACTCCGCTTCCCACGCGCCGCGGCGCAGCACGTCGGTGCGTTCGGTGAGCACGACGTTGCCGTCCGCGGCGATGTGGTGCGTGCGCGCCTCGAACCCGGAGCCGTACCGGGCCATGACGCGCAGCTGTTTCTCGACCGCCGCGACGCCGCGGGCGGGCGGCAACGGCACGTTCTGGTACACGATGTCGCTCGCCGCGAACGTCAGCGCGCGGTCGATGTCGAGGTCTTCGAGGGCGTTGAGGAAACCGGTCACCACCGCTTTGGGTTCATCGGTCATGACCCCAGGCTAGAGCTCAGCGCGGCCGGTCGCCCGCGATGGCGACGCGCTCGGCGATCCGGACGTGCGGGTGGTAGTCGTTGACCGCGTAGTGCTGCGTCGCGCGGTTGTCCCAGAAGGCGACCGAGTTCGGCCGCCAGCTGAACCGGACCTGGAACTCCGGCGTGTGAGCCTGCAGGAACAGGTACCGCAGCAGCCGGTCGCTCTCGGCCCGGTCCAGTCCGACGATGTGCGTGGTGAACGCCTGGTTCACGAACAGGGTGCGCCGCCCGGTCTCCGGGTGCGTCCGCACCACCGGGTGCTCCACCGGCGGGAAGCGGTCCTGCCAGCGCGCCAGGAGCGCGGGATCGGAGAACCGGTCGAACCCGGGGAGGTAGTCGTGCACCGCGGTGAGCCCGTCGATGCGGGCGCGGACGTCGCCGGGCAGGTTGTCGTAGGCGGCGGCCATGTCGGCCCACAGCGTGTCACCGCCGACGGGCGGCACTTCGAGCAGCCGCAGCACCGAGCCGAGCGCGGGGCTGGGCCGCCAGGTGACGTCGACGTGCCAGATGTTCTCGTAGCCGGGCATGGCCGCGGTGCGTTCGAAGCGCGTGACGGCGTCGTCGTCGCCCTTCCGGATGAACGGGTTGGTCTCCAGCTCGCCCCAGTTGGCGGCGAAGGCGCGCTGCTGCGCGGACGTGATCCGCTGGTCGCGGAAGAAGATGACCTTCCACTCGAGCAGCGCGCGGTTGAGTTCCGCACGCAGTCCGGGGGTCAGCGGCTCGGCGAGGTCGACGCCGTCGATCTCGGCGCCGATCACCCGGCTCAGCGGGCGGAGGGTGAAGAGGTCGAAGTCCCGCTGCGGTTCCCGCAGGATCCGCGGGCCTTCGAGGAGGCCATCCGCCGGCGTGACGGCCTCGCGCAGCTGAATCCGGGCAGGCAGGTCTACGGACATGGTTGTGCTCCAAGGGTTTCGGGGAAGGGGACGCCGGGTTCGCGTCAGGCGGGCGGCGAACCCAGGCGGCCGCGGCGCAGCAGGAGCTCCACGACGCCCTCCCCGATCGACCGCGCGAAGGCCCGGATCGGCGTGCTTTCCGAGGTGGCGGGCATGCGTTCATGGTCGCTTCCTTCCCGATGCGCGGTCAAGACGTCCACTTGGTGGAACGCGATCAACGCCGCAGGTCACCGCGATGCGGGCGGCTCGGGAGCATGAGGCAAGATCTTCCACGATCGGGTGAGCGCCCTTGACGACGGAGGTCCCCATGCCGGAAGGCAGAGGCTCGCGGATCCACAGTGACAACCCGGAGCTTCGCACCGGGGGCTTCGCCACCCGGAACCCCCCGAAGAACTCCGACCGGCTGCGCGCCGGAGCCGACCTGCTGGACCAGGCCGCGGCCGCCGACGACAAGGCCGCCGGCCGGTTCGCCGAGGCCCGCGTCGACTCCACGCCGTTCGGCATCTCGCCGCAGGCCCGCGAGCTGGCGGCGCGCTGGGAAACGGCGCTGGCCGCCCGCGAGGCGGACGCGCGCGTCCTCGGCGACGCGACGTCCGACCTGGCGGGCCGGCTGCGCATGGCGGCGGAGAGCACCCGGAGCACCGGCTTCCGGGGGCGGTTAGCGGTGGCACCGTGACCGTCGAGGTCTTCGAACACCCGGCCTTGTCGACGGCGGCGGCGCAGCTGTCCACGTTGCGCGCGGCGGCGGGCCGGCTCGGCGTCCCGGACCCGGTGGCGGCCCTGCGGCACCTCGACTGTTCACCGGCATCGATCCGCACGTCGGCGTCGACGGTCGACACCGGCGCGCTGGGCGTGACCGCGGCGCAGGCGGAGTTCCGCGCGGGCGTCGACCGAGCGGAAACCGGCGGCAGCGCCGAGTCCTTCGGCACCTGGGCGGACACAGTGGACGGTCAGTACGGCGCGGCGGCCCGCGCGGCCGCCGAGACGGCGGCGCTGGGCGCCCGGATCGCCGACGCACTGGACGAACTCGCGGTCTCGACGTCCGCGGAGGTCTGCGCGCTGGCGGCGGCCGCCTCGTCGTCGGTCGACGCGGTCCTGGCGGGCGACCGGTCCGCCGAAGTGGTGAGCGAGGTCAGCGCCGCGTGCACCGCCGTCCTGCGGACGGTATCGGCGAAGGCCGCGACGCTGACCGGCCTGGCGGCGGAGCTGGAGCCGTTGACGACCCCGGCCGTCCAGCTCAGCTGAAGTGTTCGCGCGCCCACTCGTCGAAGGGCCGCGCGGGATGCCCGGTGACCCGGGCGACGTCCAGCGAGACGGGTTCCGGATCCTCGACGAGCGACGCCCAGTAGTCCACGGCGTTGCGTGCGAATTCCGCACCCAGGTAAGCACCCATCTGCGCTTTCGCCTCTTCCGGCGGCTGTTCATCCCACGTGACAGGCGTTCCGAGCGCGTCCCCGATGAGCCGCGCTTGTTCGGCCTGCGCAAGGGCTTCCGGCCCGGTGACGAGGTAGATCTGTCCGGAGTGGACTCCGCTGAGCGCCTCGACGGCCATGTCGGCGACGTCCCGTTCGTGGACGACGGACCGTCGGGCTTGGCCGTAAGGGGCCCGGACAACGCCGGTCTTGACCTGAGGCGCCCAGGCGAGCGCGTTGGTGGCGAGACCGGTGACGCGCAGGAAGGTCCAGTCATCGGTGACCTTCCGGACGGCGGCTTCGACGTCTCCCCAGACACCACCGTCCTCAGCGGACATGGCGGAGAGGTAGACGACCTTCTTGCCGGCCAGCGGTTCCAGGGCTTGTTCGATGCCATCGGCGGCGAAGAAGGGCCAGAGGAGGTAAACGCCGTCAACCCCTTCGGCGGCTTCCGCCAGGTTCCGGATGTCGCCTTGGACGACGTCTCCGCGGGCTTTGTTGCGGTCGCGGACGAGAACCCTGGTGTTGACGCCGGCGTCGGTCAGCCCGGCAACGACGTGACGCCCGGTGTGGCCGGTGGCCCCGGTGACGAGAACGGTCATTTGGTGCGCTCCTGGTCGGTCAGCTTGTGCCGACCACC
The DNA here is from genome assembly GCF_002904295.1 of Amycolatopsis sp. CA-128772. Lineage (GTDB taxonomy): Bacteria > Actinomycetota > Actinomycetes > Mycobacteriales > Pseudonocardiaceae > Amycolatopsis. The sequence continues at coordinate 59,483 of NZ_PPHG01000007.1, read as the reverse complement.
GTCACACTTCAAGAGCCCTTCAAGTCAAGCACCGAAGACGACCGAACCCCCGGCCGAATGATCTCGACCGGGGGTCCGGGTGCTGCGAGCGGTGGCGGTGGGATTCGAACCCACGGACGCGGATTAGCCGTCACACGATTTCGAGTTCCGAGCCTACCTGTTCGAAGTAGCCCGAGGGATACATCCCCGCAGGTCAACGCGACCTGTGCAACACCAACGGCCACATCATCGCGGACGCCGTCGATGTCCCGGTCCGCCCAGCGCAGCAGCCGCCGCATGCCGTCCGGCGAGACGTCGCCGGCCTGCTCGGCCAGCCTCCACCCGTTCTTCCGCTCCAACACTGCAATCAGCCCGGGGACATGCACTCCCGCGCCCGGGCCCGGCGGCTCTGACTGCGTGAACCGGCCCGCGATCCGCTATGCACCCGATTCAGCTGCTCCGCCACCAGGATGATCTACCCCACACCACCCGAGTGCCGTTGCAGTACCAGGTTTACAACACAAGTGCGACCGCGCTTTCCACCGTGACAAATCAATCCGAAAGCACGATCGACAAGCGGATGGAATTGAAATAATGATGAGTCATCTAAAATTGCGCAGACCCCCGCTTATTTGAGTCAGGGCCACAGTATTCGCTGATGAGAAGGTCTTTTGAACGATCCGGCGGGGGAAAGTCGACAGAGATGTGCGCAGTTGGCAAATCTCCGAACTGAGGGTCCAGGTCATCACTCTGAAGGTAGAAATTACTCTCCGGCTTCAAGCAGGAGGTCCAATTGTACCTCCCGGCGTCAAGCTTGATGACGCTGGGGCGAACTGCCTGTAGTCCGTCGAAAGACAGGGACCAGCGGTAGTAACCCTCCGCCAAGTCGATGGTTCTCGACCAGCAGGCGGTCTGCATACCAGAATTCGGCGTCGATGTGAGGAAGAGCGTGCGGCTATTCCAAGCCGGGTCGGCCGCATGACTGACGCCGATTGACATTCCAAGCGACGCCACCAAAGAACAAGCACAGAAGCTGTTCTCGCCATTAGTCGCAACGATCTCGCCTTTCATGAGTTACTGTGCGAACCAGCGGTCACGCCGAACCATGACGAACTGAGACCCCATCTGAGACCCCCGCCGGCCACCAGCCCTCCACTCCTGCACGCGACGGCTATGCCGGTCACGACCTGCGGGTGAACTTCTCGAAGTAGGCCGGCTCGCTGTCGGGTGCGACCGTCAGGCCGAAGACGGCGTGGAAGGCGTTGCTGCGCTTGGCAGGCGTGCGCAACGCGCGGCTCCATGACGCGCGGCACACCGCCGCCACGGTTTGCCAGAGCTGGAGGGTGCCGTTGCCCGCGGTGATGGAGCCGATGGGCTGGTCCAACGCGGCCGTGGCGAAGCGCTACATGCACGTCGACACCGAGCTCGTGACGTCGGTGGCGGAGCAGGTGGGCGCCCGGACGACGAAGACGAGGAGGACGACGGCCCGGAAGGCGCCCTCGTGCCCGCCTGATCAAGGGGCATCTGAGACGGAAACTGAGACGGGATAGCAAAACGCCCGGTAACCCCATGAGGGTCGCCGGGCGCTTGCCTGCGTAGAGCGGTGGCGGTGGGATTTGAACCCACGGACGGGGATTAGCCGTCACACGATTTCGAGTCGTGCTCCTTCGGCCGCTCGGACACGCCACCGCCGAGAACAATACCCGAGGGCCCGGGTGCCCCGAACGAGGGGTCGCCTGCCCGCGTCGCCCCAGCTCAGCGACACTTCGCGAAGTACGTCTCCAGCACCGCCGCGCACTGCGGCTCGAGCACGCCCCCGTGCACCTCCGGCCGGTGGTTCAGGCGCCGGTCGCGCACCACGTCCCACAGGGAGCCCACCGCGCCCGTCTTCGGCTCCCACGCCCCGAACACCAGCCGGGAGATCCGGGCCAGCACCAGCGCCCCCGCGCACATCGTGCACGGCTCCAGCGTCACCGCCAGCGTGCAGCCCTCCAGCCGCCAGCCGTCGTCGACCACGCGGGCCGCCGCTCGCATGGCCAGGATCTCCGCGTGGGCCGTCGGGTCGCCCAGCTCGATGCGGGCGTTGCGGGCCGCCGCCAGGGGGGTGCCGTCGGGGCCGAACACCACGGCGCCGATCGGGACGTCCGTGCCGGGGGCGCGCGCCGCTTCCAGCGCCGCCTCCACGGCTTCGGTGTCGGACGGGCGTCTCAGAGCTCGTCCAGGAGCTTGGCGAACTCACTGCCGAACCCGCACCGCTGCGCCACCATCTGCAGCTGCTCGTCCGGGTACAGGTCCACCTCGCCGACGATGACCTCCAGCTCCGGCCCCGGCAGGCCGAGGTCCGCCAGGATCTCGAGGTCGCCCTCGGGCCAGACGGAGTCGTCCTCCTCGTCCGGCGGGTCGACGCGCAGGACGTCGAGGACGTCCGCCGCGATGTCGTAGTCCAGCGCCGCCGCCGCGTCCGAGAGCAGCAACGACGGGCCCCGGGGGCTCGGGCGGACGATGACGAAGAACTCGTCGTCGACCGCCAGCAGCCCGAAGCTCGCGCCGGTGGAACGTAGTTTGCCCAGTTCCGTGATCGCCGCGTCCAGCTCGGTCAACGCCCCCGGGTCGAGCGCACTGCACCGCCACCGACCGTCTTCTCGGACCACAGCCACCGCGAAGCCCGTGACCGGCTCTTCCACCGCCATGCGCACACCGTATTCCGCCGCGAGATCCAGCGCACGCACGGTGCGCCCGAAGCGCCGCATGCGCCACTATCGGGAGCATGACCGGACCCACTGACCTGCCCACCCTGCCCGGCACCCCGTTCGCCGGCCTTCTCGACGACGCGCGGGCGCTGCAAGGCCGCACGGTCGCGCTCCGGCGTGCGGTGCACCGCAGGCCGGAACAGGGTCTCCACCTGCCGCACACGCAGGCCGCGATCCGGGACGCCCTGGACGGCCTGCCGCTGGAGATCACCGAGGGCAAGGCCACGACGTCGCTGACGGCCGTCCTGCGGGGCGCGCAGCCCGGTCCGGCGGTGCTGCTGCGCGGCGACATGGACGCGCTGCCGCTCACCGAGGAGACCGGGCTGGACTTCGCGTCCGAAGACTCCGAGTCGATGCACGCCTGCGGGCACGACACGCACGTCGCGATGCTGGCTTCGGCCGCGCGGCTGCTCGCCGAGCGCCGGGACCAGCTGGCCGGCTCGGTCGTGTTCATGTTCCAGCCCGGTGAGGAGGGTCACCACGGCGCCCGGTTCATGATCCACGAGGGCGTGCTCGACGCCGCCGGGACGCGGGTCGAGCGCGCGTTCGGCGTGCACATCCTCGCCAACGCGCGCAGCGGGCTGCTGCAGCTGCGGCCGGGCCCGCTGATGGCGTCGGCCGACTCGTTCACGGTGCGCGTCACCGGCAAGGGCGGCCACGGCTCCGCGCCGCAGCACACGATCGACCCGGTGCCGGCCGCCGCGGCCATGGTCGGGGCGCTGCACACGATGATCACCCGCCGGGTCAGCGTGTTCGACCCCGCGGTGCTCTCGGTGACCCGGATCCAGGCCGGCACGACGTCCAACATCATCCCGGAGACCGCCGAGCTCGAGGGCACGATCCGCACGCTGTCCGAGCAGACGCGCGCGCTGGTGCGCGCCGAGCTGCCCAAGGTGTGCGAGCAGGTCGGCGCGGCCTACGGCTGCCGCGTGGTCGCCGACGTCGAACCGGGCTACCCGGTGACCGTCAACGACGACCGGATCGCCGCCGAGGTGCTGCGGCTCGGCGCGGCCGTGCTCGGGCCGGGCAACGTCGAGCTGCTCGCCGACCCGCTGATGGGCGCCGAGGACTTTTCCTACGTCCTGCAACGCGTTCCCGGCGCCTACGCGTTCCTCGGGGCGTGCCCGCCCGGCGTCGACCCGGCCGAGGCGGCGGCCAACCACTCCAACCGCGTGCTCTTCGACGAGGACGCGATGCCGAGCGGCGTCGCGATGCTGGCCGCCTTCGCGCTCGACGCCCTGCGTCAGGGCCCGGTCCGCGACGGGCGCCCGTCCTCCAAGTGACCCGCAAAGCGGCGACGCCACCCCGGCACCTCGAACGTCACGTCGTACCAGCCGTTCTGCGTCGGCACGGGGAAATCGTGCGAGCCGGCCGGCGGCAGCGTGACGTCGTTCAGCGTGACCGGCGCCGGCCCGCGGTTGGTCACCTTGACCTGCAGCGCAGGTGTGCCGGCGAAGGTGACCTCGGCGTCGAGGTCCGTCCCGCCCGAGGCTTCGACGATGAAGCCGTTCGGACCGTGGACGGCGACGTCGTAGCTGCCGCCGTGCGGGACTTCGCCGGTCGCCGAGCCGCCGGGCCCGACGTCGAAGCGCTGGGACGTCCCACCGGCGTGGTAGGCGTACGCGGCCAGCTGCAGCGCCTGCGTGCCGTGGTTGGCCAGGTGCAACCGCAGCACGGCCGGCTCGGCCGTGACCCAGGCGACCGGCTGGTAGGGCAGCGGGCGCGCCTTCGCCGTGCCGGGGTCCTGCACCAGGGCGCCCGGCCCCAGCCCGGGCTTCGGCAGCCGCCGCTGCGTCCGGTCGGCTTCGGCGCGCAACGCGTCGGCGTCCGGCAGCAGCGGGATGGTCGTGTCGGGTGCGCCGAAGTCGAAACAGCTGGTCAGATCGCCGCAGATGGCGCGGCGCCAGGTCGAGATGTTCGGCTCGCGCACGCCGGTCCACGTTTCCAGGAACCGCAGCACCGACGTGTGGTCGAAGACCTGCGAGTTCACCCAGCCGCCGCGGCTCCACGGCGAAACGACGGTCATCGGCACGCGGGGGCCCAGCCCGATCGGGACCGGCGGCCCGGACGGCGCGCCCTTCTCCGGCCGATTGCCGGGCAGGTACTCGCCGGGCGTGCCGGGTGGCGGGGCCGGCGGGACGACGTGATCGAAGAAACCGTCGTTTTCGTCGTAGTTGATGAAGACGACGGTCGATTCCCACAGTTCCGGGTTGTCCCACAGCGCTTTCAGCATCCGGTGGACGTAGGCGGCGCCGTCGACCGGCCTGGCGGCGGGGTGCTCGCAGTAGCCGTACGGGGCCACCACCCACGACACCGCGGGCAGCGTTCCGGCCGCGCAGTCGGCGAGGAACTCGGCCAGCACGTGGTCGAGTTCCTGGCCCCGCCCGGAATCGGGCAGCAGCTTCTGGCGCAGGTTGGCGCGTTCGGCGAGCCGGCGTTTCACCGGGTCCATCGAGTACAGCGCGTCGTGGAAGTTCTGGAACAGCCAGAGCGGGTTGTCGCCGTAGTCGCCGACGAAGTGCTCGGGGACGCCGCGCTCTTCGTCGTTCGCGTAGATCCGCCAGGAGATGCCCGCGGCCTCGAGCCGTTCGGGGTAGGTCGTCCAGCGGAACGAGGGCTCGTAGTCCGGCGCGTTGTGCGTCGCGGGGCCGCCGGCGACGCCGTCCGGGTCGATCGTGCCGGTCCAGTGGTATAGCCGGTTCGGGTGGGTCGGCCCCTGGATCGAGCAGAAGTAGTGGTCGCAGAGGGTGAACGCGCCGGCCAGCGCGTGCTGGAACGGGAGGTCGTCGCGCGTGAAGTACCCCATCGTCATCGGGCTCTTCGCGGCGATCCAGCGGTCGTACGCGCCGCCGTTCCACGCGCGGTGGGTGCTGTTCCAGTCGTGCGGCAGCTCGCCGAGGTCCTGACCGTCCACAACGGACGTGTCGATCCGGAACGGCAGCACCGGACCGCCCCGGTCGCCGCGCTGGCGGAAGACGTCGCGCAGGGCTGCGCGGTCGCCGAAGCCGCGCACGCCGGCCATCGTGCCGTAGTAGTGGTCGAACGACCGGTTCTCCTGCATCAGCACGACGACGTGGCGGACGTCCTCGATCGTCCCCTTCCGCGGCACGGGGGCGCAGCCGGCGGACAGCGCACCGGCCACCGTGACCGCGGCCGCACCGCCGAGCACCGTGCGGCGCCGGATCCGGCCCATACCCACCTCCTCGCCTGTTGTACGGACGCCGTGGCCCGCCAGTTCACCACTGGCAATTACACAACAGTGTTGATTTAATAGGCTCATGACGGAAGCCGAACGCCTCGCCCAGCTCTTCGAGCAGGAGGAACGCCTCCAGTTCACGAAGTTCGACAACGAGACCGCGCTCGCCCTCGGCCAGCAGATGCTGGACGACGCGGCGGACCGCGGGCTGGCGTTGACGATCTCGATCCGGCGCAACGGCCAGCGGCTCTTCCACGCCGCGCTGCCCGGGACGTCGGCCGACAACGACGGCTGGATCGACCGCAAGAGCCGGGTCGTCGACCGCTACGGGCACAGCTCCTTCCTGATCGGGACGCAGTTCCGCGCCAACGGCGGCTCGTTCGAGCAGCACTCCCGCCTGGACCTCGGCCAGTACGCGGCGCACGGCGGCGTGTTCCCGGTGCTCGTGCGCGGGGTCGGGCCGGTCGGCACGGTCGGCGTGTCCGGGCTGCCGCAGGCCGAGGACCACGCCTTCGTGGTCGAGCAGCTGGAGCGGTTCCTGGACGCCTGAAAAGGACTGGCGGCCGCTGCTACCGTTGTCTTCATGAAGCGCGCTGCACAGACGACGACGCCGGAGAGTGTCCCGGCGCGCTGAACGACGTTTCCGAGCCCGGGGCGGTTGCCCCGGGCTTTGTCCTGTGGTCTTCCGCCTCGCCGTCCACGAGGGAGTCCACGATGTTCGACCACCACCAGCTCGGCCGCGAACTCGGCCTGTTCGGCACCGACCCGCTGATCGGCGCCGGCCTGCCCTACTGGCTGCCCGACGGCGCGACCGTCCGGCACAGCCTGGAGGAGTACGTCCGCAACGTCGAACGGCGCGCGGGGTACCGGCACGTCCACTCGCCGGTGCTGGCCAAACGCGAGCTGTACGAGCTCTCCGGGCACTGGTCCCACTACCGCGACGACATGTACCCGCCGATGGACGTCGGCGGCGAGCAGGTCGTGCTGCGGCCGAGCCTCTGCCCGCACCACGCGCTGATCTACCGGTCACGCGGCCGCAGCTACCGCGAACTGCCGCTGCGGTTCGCCGAACTCGGCGCGATGTACCGGGCTGAGCTCTCCGGCGTGCTCAGCGGGCTGAGCCGGGTGCGCGCGATCCAGCTCAACGACGCGCACATCTTCTGCACCCTCGACCAGGCCGAAGCCGAGGCGAAGGCCGCGCTGGCCCTGATCCGCCGGGCGTACGACGCGCTCGGCATCAAACCGGCCCGCTACCGCCTGTCCCTGCCCGGCCCCGGTGGGAAGTACGTGTCCGGGGACTGGGAGGGCGCCGTCGCCATCCTGCGGTCGGCCCTCGACGGCCTCCCGTACGACGCCGCCGAGGGCGAAGCCGCCTTCTACGGACCGAAGATCGACGTCCAGATCGCCGACGGCGCCGGCCGCGAATCGACCCTCTCCACCGTCCAGGTCGACTTCCACCAGCCCGCGCAGTTCGGCCTGGAGTACGTCGGCGCGGACGGCGCGAAGCACCGGCCGGTCATGCTGCACCGGAGCATCATCGGCAGCGTCGAACGCGCGGTGGCCCAGCTGATCGAGGTGCACGGCGGCGCGTTCCCGGCGTGGCTGGCGCCGGTGCAGCTCCGGCTGCTGCCCCTGTCCGACGCGGAACTGCCGTACGCCCGCGAGGTCCTGGACCGGTGCGACGACCTGCGGGCCGAGCTCGCGCCGGACGGCAGCCTGGGCGCGCGGATCCGGGACGGCCGGCTGGTGCCGTACCAGGCCGTGATCGGTCCGCGGGAGGCCGCCGCCGGTCAGCTCTCCGTGCGGCTGCGCGACGGACGCCGTCTCGACGCCCAACCGGTCGAGGACGCCCTGGCATCGATCCGGGAGGCGGTCAGGCGGCCATGACCTCGGCCAGCCAATCGAAGGCGGGAGCCAGGCTTTCCGGTGCCGCCCAGCCGTTGATCACCCCCAATAGCTCCAGATAGCGCTCACGGCGCGGATCGTTGACCACGCCGAGCCAGTCCCGGAGCTCGCCGGGATCGCGCCCCAGGCCGTCGACGATCGCCTTCGCCGCCGGTGACTTCGGCACGATCCCGGCCACGACGGCCGGGGTAACGGCGTCCCGCACCTCGGCCGCCAGGTCACGACGCAAACCCCCTTCATGTCCGTCCGCGAGCCGGCGCAGGTTCGCCCGGAACTCCCGGTCCCGCATCAGCGCGGTCAGCTCGGTCCACGCCTCGGCCTGCTCGGGGCTGGGGTCCTCGGGCAGCTCGGGCGTCAGGGTGCGGGCGATCCCCGCCAGCTCGGGGCGCTCACCCAACGCGTCGGCGAGGAAGTCACCGATCAGGCACTGCCGCTCCACTTGGGACAGCAGAAGCCGCTGGCGCGCGAGGCTCGCCTCCTCGGGTGGCGAGCCGCGGTTCGCCACGGCGTCCAGCACCGCCCGTCGTCGGCGCAGCACGCCGATCTGCACTTCCACCGCCGCGGAGTGCTCCGCCGCGACCTCCGCGACGGTGGTGTCACCTTCGATCACGCGCCGGATCGTGGCGAGGTCGATGCCGAGGTCGCGGAGGACGCGGATGACGTCGAGCCGGGCGAGCGCAGCGTCGTCGTAACGGCGCTGGCCCGCGGCGTTGCGCCCGGACGGCGGCACGAGGCCGCGATCCGAGTAGAACCGGACCGCCTTGACCGTCAGGCCCGTCCGGTGTGCGAGTTCGCCGATCGAATACTGCATGCCGCAAGCGTGGCAGCTCCCCTCGGGGGAGGCGCAAGACCTGCGAGTTCGCTCGATCGTGTCGATCATGCGTTCGACTTTTCGCGCTACAGTCGAACGCATGAGCGAACAGGTCAGGTCTCCTCCCGGATCCGGGTCACCAGCTGGGTCGGGTTCACGAACCGCAACGCGACGAGAAGGAGCACGAGCATGGACGCGGTGTAGATGGTCGCCATGGCGTCGACCGACTGGTTGGCGCGGATGCCCGCGGCGAACACGGAGTTGTACAGCGCCACCACGAGGGTCGTCGAGTCCGGGCCGGCGGTGAGGAACGTCAGCTCGAACATGCCGACCGTGCGGACCAGCACCAGGATCGACGCGGCCAGGATGCCCGGCAGCAGCAGCGGGCCCAGGATGCGGGTGAACACCGAGCCGGTCCGCGCGCCGGACATGCGGGCCGCGGCCTCGATCTTCGGGTCGATCTGCTCGATGAACGGCGTCATCGTCAGCACGACGAACGGCACCGACGGCACCAGGTTGGCCAGGATGACGCCGGTGATCGTGCCGGCCAGGTGGAACTTGTACAGCACGGTGGCCAGCGGGATGCCGTAGGTGATGGGAGGGATCAGGATCGGCAGCACGAACAGGAGCATCACCAGGCGCTTGCCGGGGAACGAGCGACGGGCCAGTGCATAGGCGGCCGGGACGCCGACCGCCACCGACACGGCGATCACCACCAGGGCGACGATCGCCGTCGTGAGGAAGACGTCCGACAGGCCGAACTCGCGCCAGGCGTCGGCGTACCAGTGGGTGGTGAAGCCGTCCGGGAGCCAGCTGCCGAACCACTGCGTGCCGAACGAGTCGACCACCACCGAGAGCACGACGCCGGCGAGGTTGACGAAGAAGAACGCGACCACGGACCAGACGACCCAACGTCCGGGACGCGCGACCCAGCCGGTCATCCCTTGCCTCCGGTCGCTCCGCGGTACAGGGTAGCGCGCCACGCCATGACCAGGCCGATCACGATCAGCATGAGCACCGCCATCAGCATCGCGACGGCCGAGCCCATCGAGTAGTCGTACTCCTCGAAGGCCGCGTGGTAGGCGGCGATCGAGATCACGCGCGTCTCGTTCGCCGGGTCGCCGACGAGCTGCGCGCTCGGGAAGACCGAGAACGCCATCACGAACGAAAGGCAGAAGGTGATCGCCAGGCCGGGAGCCAGGAGGGGCAGCGTGATCCGCCGGAAGCGCTGGACGCCGTTGGCGCCGAGCGTCGCGGCCGCCTTCTCCAGGGACGGGTCGATGCCCGAGAGGTAGGACAGCGTCAGCAGGAAGGAGAACGGGAAGCCGGTGATGACCAAGGACAGCAGCACGCCGGTGTAGTTGTGGATCAGCGGCAGCGGCTGGTCGGTGATGCCCAGGACGGTGAGCACCTTGTTCAGCCAGCCCGCGGGTCCGCCGTACATGATCAGGCCCTGCGCAGTGAGCACCGTGCCGAGCGTGATCGGCACGACCAGGATCGTGGTCAGGAGGCGTTTGCCGCGGACGCGGCCGCGCATCACGTACGCGATCGGAATGCTCGCGAGGACGTTGATGAACGTCGCCGGCAGCGCGATGCCGAGCGTCGTCCAGATCGTGTCGCGCAGGTACGGGTCGCCGAAGAACCGGGCGTAGTTCGCGAAGACCCCGCCCTTGCGCGGGGCGAAGGACAATTGGAGGCCGTAGAGGAACGGATACAGGAACAGGCAGGCGGTGACCAGCAGGCCGGGCACCAGGAGCAGCAGGGTGCGGTCGATGCCGCGTTCGGCCAGCCGGTGCCGCAGCGCCGGGCGGGCGCTCGCCACGGCCGTCACGGCTCGAACACCAGGACCCGCTCGGCCGGGACGCCGATCTTCGCGGTGTCGCCGGGGGCCAGGCGCTCGTCGGTCCGGAAGTAGACCGGGACCCCGGACGCCAGCCGGGCCGAGACCGACAGCTCGCGGCCGTGGTACTCGACGATCTCGGCGGTGACGTCGAGGGCGTTCTCGGTGCCGCCGCCGACGACGAAGTCCTCCGGGCGGATGGCCACCTTCGCCGGGCCTTCGGTGAGCGAGCCGCGGCCGGTGAGGCGGACGCCCGCGCCCTCCACGGTGACCGACGAGCCCGCGGCGCCGGTGACCGTGGCGTCCAGGAGGTTGCGGTAGCCCATGAAGGACGCGACGTAGCTGTTGACCGGCTGCGCGTAGACCTCCTCGGGCGTGCCGATCTGCTGGACGGCGCCCTCGCGCAGCACGACCAGGCGGTCGGCCAGCGACAGCGCCTCCTCCTGGTCGTGGGTGACGTACACCGTGGTCAGGCCGAGCGTCTGGTGGAGGCGGCGGATCTCCATCCGCATCTCCAGGCGGAGCTTGGCGTCCAAATTGGACAACGGCTCGTCCATCAGCACCACCGGCGGCTCCAAGACCACCGCGCGGGCGATGGCGACGCGCTGCTGCTGGCCACCGGACAGCTGCGCGGGGAACTTCGCCGCGTGTTCGGTGAGCTGGACGAGCCGGAGGGCCTCGTCCACCCGGCGCCGGGTCTCGGCGCGGCCGACCTTGCGCATCTTCAGGCCGAACCCGACGTTGGCGCGGACGGACATGTGCGGGAACAGCGCGTAGTTCTGGAAGACCATCCCGAACCCGCGCTGCTCCGGCGGCCGGCCGTCGATGCGGGCGTCGTCGAGCCAGATGCTGCCCGCGGTCAGCGGCAGCAGGCCGGCCAGGCAGTTCAGCGCCGTCGACTTGCCGCAGCCGGACGGGCCGAGCAGGGCGACGAACTCGCCGCGCGCGATGGTGAGGTCGAGGCCGCGCAGGGCGTTCGCGGTGCCGAAGCTGCGCGAGACGCCGTCCAGCCGCAGCTGCCCGAACGTCACTTCTTGCCGACCTTCGAGCCGCCGACCAGCTGGTTCCACTTGTCGAACGCCTTCACCTGCTGCTCGGCCGGCAGCGAGGTCTCCTTCGGGTACTGCGCGATCCACTGGTCGTACTCCGGGCGGCCGAACTGCCGAAGGGTGTCCTGGCTCTTCTGCGGCGCCATCTGCAGGGTGACGTCCTTGACCGCCGGGCCGGGGTAGAAGTACCCGTCGTCGTAGGCGATCGCCTGCTGGTCCGGCTTGAGCATCCAGGCGACCAGCTGCAGGATCGCCGACTCCTGGTCGGGCGAGAGGCCCTTCGGGATGAGCGCGTACTGGGCGTCGGTGACCCAGTGCATCGGCTGCATGACCGCCGTCTTGACCGTGCCGGGGACCGTGCCGAGCTTGCGCGGGTTGATGTCCCAGCCGGTCGTCGACATGATCATGTCCACCGAGCCGGACGCGAGGTTCTTCATCGTCTCGGTCGTGCCCGACGGGTAGTACTTCACGTACTTGCCGAGCTCCTGCAGGAACGTCCAGGTCTTGTCCCAGCCCTGGTCCGGGTCCTTCGGGTCCTTGTCGCCGAGCAGGTAGGGCAGGCCCATCAGGAACGTCCGGCCCGGGCCGGAGTTCGACGGCTGGGCGTACTGGAACTTCTCCGGGTGCGCCTTCGCCCAGTCGAGCAGCTCCTGCGGGGACGCGGGCGCGGCGGGCACCGCGCCGGGGTTGAACTCCAGCAGCGGGCCGGAGGGGTAGTAGACGACCTCGATGCCGTAGCCGTTGGCCAGCTCCTGCATCTTGGCCGCGGGCTCGAGGTAGTTCTGCATCAGGTTCGGGAACCGGCTCGAGAAGTCCGGCAGCACCTTGGCCAGCGTGCCGTTCGCGATGCCCGCCGAGAGGCCGTCGGTGCCGCTGAGGACCAGGTGCGTCTGGGCGACGCCACCGTCCTGCTCGGCCTTCAGCTTGCCCGCCATGCTCGGCGCGGGCGCCGTCGAATAGGTGACCTTCGCGAGGACTTCGGGGTGCGCGGCTTTGAAGTTCTCGATCATCTGCTTGGTGAGCTGCAGGTTGCCCGCGACGTCGAGGATGTTCAGCTCGACGGGTTTGCTCGGCTTGTCCGGCACGGCCTGGGGATCCGCCGCCTGGCCACCGTCGCCGCCGGGCGCGCCGCAGGCCGCCAGACCGGCGGCGAGGCCCACCGCCAGCAACACTCGTCGGAATCGGAAGCCGGTGCAACGCTGCATGGCTGCTCCCTAGGTCCGTGATAATGTTGTATGTCGCATCGTATATCAGATCGGACATGCCAGTGGCGAGCACTTCTTCGGCCCGGAGGCCGCCGCCGCCCGTCTCGCGGACGGATTTCGTGCGTGACGCGATCAAGGAAGCGATCTTGAGCGGCGAGTTCGGGCCGGGCGAAACGCTCGTCGAAGCCGAGGTCGGCGCCCTGCTCGGGGTGTCGAAGACGCCGGTGCGCGAGGCCCTGCGAATCCTGGCCGGTTCCGGTTTGGTCACGATGAGCACGTACAAGGGGGCGGCGGTCCGGCTCATGGACGCCGAGAGCGCGTACGCGGTCTATGACCTGCGCGCGCTGCTGGAACCCGAAGCCGTCCGGCGGGCCGTCGAGCGGGGCGCGGACTTCGAGCCCGCGCGGCAGGTGCTGGCCGGCGTCGAGACCGGTGCGGCGGCCACCGACCGCGCAAAGGCGAGCCTGGCCAACCGGCTGTTCCACCGCGCGCTCTACGCCGGGTGCGGGAACCCGCTGCTGGTCGAGGTCCTGGACGGGCTGCGCGACCAGGCCGCGCTGATCACCGTCACGGGCTGGGGCATCAGCCCGACCTGGCAGGGCGAGGCGGCCGAGCACCGGGCGATCCTGAACGCCGCCGAGAGCGGCAACGCGCGGCAGACCGAACACCTGCTGCGCAAACACATCACCGATTTCATCGACCGGGTCGCCTTCGAGCTGCCCGGCGACCGCACCACCGAGACCGGCGATCCGAAGGGGGCCCGATGACGTTCGAGGAGCAGAGGCGGCGGCTGTCCGGGGTGGTGGCGATCCCGGTCACGCCGTTCGACGCCGAGGGCGCCGTCGACGGCCAGACGTACGCGAAGCTGGTGGACCGCCTGATCACCGGCGGCATCGAGGTCGTGACGCCGAACGGCAACACGGGCGAGTTCTACGCGCTCGACGCGGCCGAAGCGCGGCAGTGCCTCGAAGTCACCGTCGAAGCCGCGGCCGGCCGGGCGAGCGTGCTCGCGGGCATCGGCCACGACGTGGCTTCGGCGACGCGCGCCGCGGTGCACGCGCGGGCGGCCGGCGCGGACCTGATCATGATCCACCAGCCGGTCCACCCGTACGTCTCGGACGACGGCTGGGTCGACTACCACGCGGCGATCGCGGCCGCGGTCCCCGAACTCGGGGTGGTGCTGTACGTCCGCAACCCGGCGATCACCGGCGAGCAGCTGCACGCGCTCGGCGAGGCGGCCCCGAACGTCATCGGCGTGAAGTACGCGGTTCCGGACCCGGTGCGCTTCGGCTCGGTCGCCCGCGACGCCGGCTTCGACCGGTTCGTGTGGATCGCCGGCCTGGCGGAGCTGTCGGCCCCGGGCTACTTCGCCGTCGGTGCGACCGGCTTCACGTCGGGGCTGGTGAACGTCGACCCGGCGATCTCCCTGGAGATGTTCCGCGCACTGTCCACAGGCGACTACCCGGCGGCGATGACGGTCTGGGAGCGGATCCGCCCGTTCGAGGAACTCCGCGCGGCGAACGGGAACGCGAACAACGTCAGCGTGGTCAAGGACGCACTGGGCCAGCTGGGCCTGTGCCGCCCGGACGTCCGCCCGCCGAGCCGGCTGCTGACCGGGCCCGAGCGCGCCGAGCTGTCCGGGCTGCTGTCCTCGTGGGGCCTGGCGTGAGTGACCCAAGTTACTCGCGCGTTAACAAGGAGTAAGCGGGCAAACCGCGGCCGTCAGGACGGCGTTCACGGGTGATCTCCGGGACCGCCCGCCGGGGTGTTCTGGCGGCAGTCCGATCCGCCGTGATGCCCGGAGGCACCCGTGACGCTCAGCGAGCTTCTTCCCAGCCTCGGCTGCGAAGCCGCCGATCACCTCGAGCCAGGAGTCTGGCCGCGAAGCACCCGACTCGGCGAAGACGGCGAGCTGCTCTTCGCCGGCGCGCCCGTCAGCCACCTCGCCGCCCGCTTCGGGACGCCGTCCTACCTCATCGACGAACAGCAGGTCCGAGACACCGCGCGCGAGTACCGCGAAGCGCTGCCGGACGTCGAAGTCGCGTACGCGAGCAAGGCGCTGTGTACGCGCGCTGTCCTGCGCTGGGTCGCCAAAGAGGGGTTGTCGCTCGACACCTGCTCCGCCGGCGAGATCGCCGTCGCACGCTCGGTCGGCTTCCCCGCGGAGCGCATGCTGCTGCACGGCAACGCGAAGACGCCCGAAGACCTGAAGGCCGCGCTCGGCTACGGCGTCCGGCGAATCGTCGTCGACTCGCTCGACGAGATCGAGCAGCTCGGCGCGCTCGCCCACGGCGCCCAGCAGGTGATGATCCGGGTGACACCGGGCGTCGCCGCCGGGGCGCACGCCGCCATCAGCACCGGCACCGAAGGCCAGAAGTTCGGCTTCTCGCTCCTCGACGGCGTTCCCGACAACGTCGACGCCGCCGTCGAAGCCGTGAAGAAGCAACCCGGGTTGCGGCTGCAGGGCCTGCATTGCCACATCGGCTCGCAGGTGTCCCGCGTCGACCGGTACGAGGCCGCTGCGCGCCGGATGGCCGAGGTCCTCGTCCGGATCCGCGACACCCACGGCGTCACGCTGCGGGAGCTCGACCTCGGCGGCGGGCACGCGGTGCCGTACGTCGGCGGCGAGCCCGCGTTCGACCTCGGCGGCTACTCGCGGCGGCTGCGCGTCGCGCTCGCGTACGAATGCGCGGCGCACGGCTTCCCCTTGCCCCGCCTGACGATCGAGCCCGGCCGGGCGCTCGTCGGGCCGGCCGGGATCACGGTGTACCGCGTGTGCGCGGTCAAGCGCGGCAGCCGCACCTTCGTCGCGGTCGACGGCGGCATGAGCGACAACGCGCGACCGGCCCTCTACGGCGCCCGCTACACCACGCGCCTGGTCGGACGGCGGTCGAAGGCGCAGCGCGTCCCGATGACCGTCGTCGGCCGGCACTGCGAAGCCGGTGACGTGCTCGCCGACGGCCTCAGCCTGCCCGCCGACCTGCACGCCGGCGACCTGCTGGCCGTGCCGTGCACCGGCGCCTACCACCACTCGCTTGCGTCGAACTACAACCAGGCCGGCCGGCCGCCGCTGGTCGGCGTGCGGGACGGCGTCGCCACGCTGCTGGTGCGCCGCGAGACCGAGGAGGACCTCAGTCGGCGGGACCTGGGCTGACGATGCTGTCGCCGCCGCGCGGCACGAACCCGCGCGGCAGGCGGCGGCCGGCGAAGAACTCGCGGCAGGCCCGGTGGACCGCGAACATCAGCGGCACCCCCAGCACGATCGACACCACGCCGATCACCGCGACGCCGCCGATGCCGAACACCGTCGTCTCGCCCGCGTCCGGCCGCGCGTACTCGATCAGCGCGAACACCAGTACCGCCAGGAAGAACACGCCGCCGGTGAACGGCAGCAGCCCGCGCAGCACGAAGTTGCGCACGCTCGCGAAGAGCGTCCGGCGGAACACCCAGACGCAGGCCAGCGCCGTCATCGTGTACTCGATGGCGATGGTCAGGCCCACCGCGTCGACCGAGTCGGCCAGCACGTTGTCGCTGATCAACGCGAGCAGCACGTACCCGGCCAGCGACACCAGCCCGAACGCCCAGGTCGCCACGGTGGGCGTCTGGAACCGCGAGTGCACGCGCCCGAAAACCCGCGGCAGCGCACCGTGGCTGGCCATCGACAACGTCGTGCGCGCGGCCGGCATGATCGTCGCCTGGCTGGTCGCCGCGCCGCTGGTGAGCACGGAAACGATCAGCAGCACGCCCAGGACCTTGCCCGTGGTGCCGTCGCCGAACACCGCGCCGCCGAGACCGGCCAGGACGTCCTCCGAGTTGGCTTCGTTGGCCAGGCCGATCCCCTCGGCGCCGACCCCGGCGAAGGCCAGCGCGGCAACCGTCACGAGCAGGTAGTTCAGCACCAGCAGCACCGTCGAGAGCACCGCGGCCCGCCCCGGCGCGCGGCGCGGGTCGGCCGACTCCTCGTTGACCGACAGCGAGCTTTCCCAGCCCCAGTAGATGAACACGGCCAGCAGGACCGCCGAAACCGCGGTGCCGGCGGAGACCCCGCCCGGCCACAGCCAGTCCAGCCGCGGCACCGACGCCTGCGGCCCGGCCGTGCCGTCGAAGACGCGGACCAGCGCGA
Source organism: Amycolatopsis sp. CA-128772 (assembly GCF_002904295.1). Taxonomy (GTDB): domain Bacteria; phylum Actinomycetota; class Actinomycetes; order Mycobacteriales; family Pseudonocardiaceae; genus Amycolatopsis. The sequence continues at coordinate 42,625 of NZ_PPHG01000007.1, read as the reverse complement.
CGACCGAGAAGAGCACCAGGACCGTGAGTTCCACGCCGAGCAGGATCCACTGCGCCCGTGCGGACACCTCGATCCCGCGGTAGCAGAGCCAGCACAGCGCCAGCAGCCAAGCCGCGCCGATCGCCGTCGTCACCCACCGGTTGCCCGCCGCGTCCGTCGCGCCGAACAGCAGCAGCGTGTACCGGCCGGTGAGCGCGGACTGGCTGCTCATCACCAGCAGCTGCGCGACCGTGACGACCCAGCCGGTGAACCACCCGGCGTGCGGGCCGAACGCGCGGGCGGCCCAGGTGAAGTTGGTGCCGCAGTCGGGTTCCGCGGTGTTCAGCTCGCGGAAGGCGAAGGCCACGAACAGCACCGGCACGAAGGAGAGCAGCACGAACGCGGCGGCCTTGAACCCGGTGCCGGCCAGCACGATCAGCCCCAGCGTGGCCGCGATGGAGTACGCCGGCGCGGTCGACGACATCCCGATGACCATCGACGACACCATGCCGAGCGCGCCGCCGCGCAGTCCCTTGGCGGGAACGGCGGGGGCGACGCCGAGCGCCACGGCCTCGGACATGCGCGGGTCCTCCTGGGGGTATCGGTACGACAGAGCCGCCAGACGGTACCTGCCGCACAGCGGTACGCGCGTCCCGCTGTGCGCGGGCGCACAAAACCGCCTCGGAAAGCCTTGTCGATTTCCTCGCTGACCACCGATTCCTCGGCTGAGCGCGGCGTGTACGCCGAATCACGCGAAGCTGACGCGGAGGGCTCGCTTTCTCGGCAGGTCTCGATACGCTGCGCACTTGACAAATCACATGCCGAAACACAGGGAGGGACGGCATGGGTGACGAACCACGTGCGCGCGCGCTGGACAATACGGACAGATCGTTGATCGCCTTGCTCCAACAGGACGGCCGCGCCTCGTTCACCGCGCTCGCCAAGGCGGTCGGGCTTTCGGAGGGAGCAGTCCGCCAGCGCGTCCAGCGGCTGCTGCGTGACGACCTGATGCAGATCGTCGCGGTGACCGACCCCGCCAACGTCGACCTGACCCGGCAGGCCATGGTCGGCATCAACGTCGACGGCGCCGATCCCCGCGACGTCGCGGACAAGCTGTCCGAGCTCGAAAACGTGCACTACGTCGTGTTGTGCGCCGGGCGCTACGACCTGCTGGCCGAACTCGTCTGCCGGGACGACGACCACATGCTCGAGGTGCTGGGCGACGAAGTGCGCAAGATCCCGGGCGTGTCCGGGACCGAGCTGTTCGTGTACCTGAAGCTGGCCAAGCAGGACTACTCCTGGGGCCGGCTCACGGCGTAGCGGTACGGGGATGACGGGCCTGCACCCGCCACCCCCTCGCCCGCTACAGGAACCGCCGGTGCCCGGCCCGCGCCGGCACCCCGGCCTCGGCGAGGCCGGTCAGCGCCGCCGGGAGCGGATCCCGGTGCAGCACTCCGAGGCGCTGCGTGGCGCGCGTGAGCGCGACGTAGAGCTCGGCCGCGCCACGGGGACCCGCGGCCAGGATCCGCGCGGGCTCGACCACGAGGACGGCGTCGAACTCCAGGCCCTTGGTGGCCGACGGCGGGAGCGTGCCGGGTACGCCCGGCGGGCCGATCACGACGCTGGTGCCCTCGCGGCCGGCCTCGTCGCGGACGAAGTCCTCGATGGCGTCCGGGAGTTCGTCGTCCGTCACTCGTCTGGACCACGGCCGGACCCCGCACGCGCGCACCGACTCCGGCGGCCGCACGGCCGGCGCGAACCGGGCCAGCAGCGCGCCCGCGACGGTCATGATCTCCGCCGGGGTGCGGTAGTTCACGGTCAGCTCGCGGTACAGCCAGCGGTCGCCGGCGTACGGGGTGAGCATCGTCGCCCAGTCGCGCGCCCCCGCCGCGGACCGGCGCTGCGCGAGGTCGCCGACGATGGTGAACGACCGGCTCGGGCACCGCCGCATCAGCACCCGCCAGTCCATTTCGGACAGTTCCTGGGCCTCGTCGACGACGACGTGCCCGTACGTCCAGTCGCGGTCCGCGGCCGCCCGTTCGGCGAGGTCGCGCGGGTCGTGCTCGGTGAACCGCCCGGCCAGCTCGTCGGCGTCGAGCAGGTCCTCGGCGACCAGCGCGACGTCCTCGTCCAGCTCCTCGGCGTCCAGCTTCAGCAGTTCCATGACGCCGGAGGCGTACTCGGCCTCCGCTTCCGCCCGCTGCCGCGCGGCGGCACGTTCCCCGGCGTCGTCCCGGCCGAGCAGGTCGACCAGCTCGTCGAGCAACGGCACGTCGGACACGGTCCAAGCCGTGCCGTCCGCGCGGAACAAGGCCGGATCGGCCCCGGCGGCCTCGAGCCGGCGCGGCGACAGGTACAGCGGCGCCAGCAGCGTCTCCGGCGTCAGGTACGGCCACAGCCCGTCGAGCGCGGCGCCGAGCGCTTCGTGTTCCGCGAGCTCGGCGAGGACGTCGGCGCGCAGGTCCGCCCACAACCCACGGTCCGCCCGCGTCAGCCAGCCTTCCCCGATCTTCGCCACGACCCGCTCGGCGACGAGCGCGACGGCGCGTTCGCGGAAGACCGCGCGGGCTTCGTTGTGGGGCAGGCCGGTTCCGCGCGCTTCGAGCCGGGCCTCGGCCACGAGCTCGGCGTCGAGGGCCACGACGACGTCACCCAGGTCGATCGGCACCGGCTCTTCGGGCACCTGCTGGCGGTCGGCGACCGCGGCCGCCAGCACGTCGAGGATCCGCAGCGAACCCTTGAGCCGCGCGACTTCCGGCGTGTCCTCGGCTGTGACGCGCAGACCGGGGACGAGCCCGCCGGTGGTCCGGAAGACGACGTCCGACTCGCCGAGCGACGGCAGCACGCGGCCGATGTGGTCGAGGAACAGCGGGCTCGGCCCGACCACGAGCACGCCGCTGCGGGACATCCGCTCGCGCCGCGTGTAGAGCAGGTACGCCACCCGGTGCAGGGCGACGGCCGTCTTGCCGGTGCCGGGGCCGCCTTCGACGACCAGCACCCCGGCGTGGCCGAGGCGGATGATCTCGTCCTGCTCGGCCTGGATGGTCGCGACGATGTCCCGCATGCCCTCGCCGCGGGGCGCGTTGACGGCCGCGAGCAGCGCCGCGTCCCCGCGTTCGGCCTCGCCGGGACGGCCGAAAACTTCATCGGTGAAATCGAGGACCCGGCGGCCCCTCGTGTGGAACTGGCGACGGCGGCGCATGTTTTCCGGCGTCGCCGCGGTGGCGACGTAGAACGGCCGCGCCGCCGGCGCCCGCCAATCCAGCAGGAACGGTTCGTAGTCGTTTTCCGCGTCGAACAGCCCGATCCGGCCGATGTAGCCGGTTTCGCCCGAAAGGGCGTCCAACCGGCCGAAACAAAGCCCGTTGTCGGCGACGTCCAGCCGGGCCGCCTCCCGCGACCGGCGCCGGACGTCGGTCTCCCGTTCCCCCGGTGTCACCCCGGTTTGCCCGAGAGCCCCGTGGTAGCGGGCCTGCGCCGCCGCGCGCTCGCGATCGAGCCGCTCGTACAGCGCGGCGACGTAGGCCCGTTCTTCCCGCAATTCCTCGTCGTACCCCTGGTTTGACAAGTTCCCCTCACAGCGGTTAGACTCATATCAGGTTCGGCGATCGCTCCCGATGTTTCTGGAGAGCACGCCGATTTTTTATTGTCCACCCGCTGTCAAGGGCCTCAGCCCAGCATGAATTCACGCGGGTTCAACGGCCGGTCGACCACCCGCACGTCGCCCAGCAGCCCCGCGAAACTGCGGTCGACCTTGCCGTCGTAGGACGACGCTCCGACCAGCCACGAGCCGCCCGGATCGGCGAGCCCGGCCGCCGGCGTGGCCGGGTTCCGGACCACCGGGCAGCCGTCGACGTACATCGTCGTGCGCCGGCCGTCGTTCACCACGGCGACGTGCCACCACTTTTCGACCGGCAGCTCGTGGCCCCAGTTGGTCGACGTCCGGTTCTGGTTCAGCGGGTAGACCGCCCACTGCAGCTCCCCACCGTCCGAAAGGGACAGCGTGGCCGCCGATTCCTTCGGGTCGTCGCCGGTCTTGCCCGCGGCGGCGCCGCTGCCCTGCCGGGCGAACAGGCCGCACCAGCCGTGGTGGCCGTCCTTGAAGTTCGCCGGCAGCCGGAAGAACGCCTCGACGGTGTAGCCGCGCTCGAACTTCAGCTGGTTGATCGGGGCCGCGTCGACCGTGCGCAGGTACGCCCCCCGGCTGGGATCGCGGCCGCCGTCGAACCGCAGGCTCGCCCGCGACGGCTGCCGCGGCGAGAACTCGCTCGAGTACTTCAACGCGTCCGGCCCGCTCCCGGGCGCGGTCACGCGCGTGAGGTCGTTGCCGCGGCCGGTCCGGTCCAGCACGACGACGTCGGCCGGCACGGTCTGGCCGTCCTGACCACCCTCGAAGCGCCAGTACGCGACGGTTCCGGGGATCAGCAGCTGCTTCGCCGGCCTTGCGGGTGGCACCGGCACCGGCGCGAAGCCGCGGAACCGCTCGGCGAAGTCGATCTCCAGGCTGAAGTAGTCGGCCGCGCCGCTGCGTTCGACCTCCACCTGCTGCATTTCGCTCAGGTGGTCCTGCGCGGCGAGCCACGGCGAGAACGTCCGGACGTCGATCACGCCGCGCGCGAGGTCGAACTGGTAGAGCCGGACCATCGCGCTGCCGCCGTAGTAGCGGTCCTGGTAGTTGGCGAGGTGGACGTGCACGTCGTGGCCGGCCGCGTTCTTCCGGACGGTGCGCCCGGTCGGCCAGTAGTGCCCGTTGAGGGTCAGGAAGATCTGGTCGTTGCCTTGGACGAGCTCCTGCCAGACGTGCTCGCCGAACGTGGAGAACTGGGCCTGGTGGTCGTCGTCGGCCCAGACGAGCTCGTGGATGGTCAGGATGGCCGGCAGCGTCGGGTGCTGCGCGAGGACCTGCTTCGCCCAGTTCAGGCCGCCCGCCGAGGGCCGCCAGTCCAGCGCCAGCAGCAGCCACTCGCGGCCGCCGCCGCGGAAGATGTGGAACGTGTTGTAGCCGTCCTTCGACGCGCCCTTGAAGGTCGGCGAGTTGCGCTGGCGCTGCGGGCCGAAGGCGTCGAGGTACGGCGAGGGGCCGCGCTGGTCGTCCTTCGAGCCGTCGATGTCGTGGTTGCCGGCGAGGGTGCTGTACGGAAACCGGCGGCGGTCCAGCGCCTGGAACGACCGGCCGATCCGGGCGAACTCGTCCGCCCGGCCGTTCTGGGTGAGATCGCCGAGGTGGGCGAGGAAGACAACGTTGTCGGCCGCCTCGTCGAGGACGTACCGCAGCGAGGCGTCCAGCGGGGCCGCGTCGCCGCGGTCCTCGTCGAACAGGTACTGCGTGTCCGGCATGACCACGAGCGTGAAGCGCGGATCTTCGGGGTCCGGGCGGTGCCGGCCGGTGGCTCCGGCGGCCGGGGCGCCGAGGACGTTCGGCAGGGTCGCCGCGGCGGCGACGGCCGGGGCGCCGAGGAGGAAGGTCCGGCGAGAAGTGTCAGTCACGGGCCGGAAGCTACGGGCGGCTTCCGACCGCACAGGCAACTGCTGCCGAACACGGAATGAACAGCGGTACTGTGCCCGCATGAGCGGCCCGCGGGTGTTCCGGTTGATCCAGCCCGTCGACGACATCGAGGTCGCCGTCGCCTTCTACGCCGCCGTCTTCGGCGCTCCCGGCGAGCGCGTCTCGGTCAACCGGCACTACTTCACCTGCGGCGGGGTCGTGCTCGCCTGCGTCGAGGCCCCGCCCGCGCACCGCGAGCCGCGGCCGGGGAAGGACCCGCGGATCGTCTACCTCGCGGTCGACGACGTCGAGGAGACGTTCGAGCGGGTCCGCGCCGCCGGGCCGCGCTGGGTCGACGACTCGATCGAGACCCAGTTCTGGGGCGAACGGTCGTTCTACGCCGACGACCCGTTCGGCAACCCGCTCTGCTTCGTCCAGGAGGACACGCGCTACTTGGGCGGACCGCTCGGCTGAGCGCCCGGGTTCAGCCGGAACGGCATGACGAACCAGAGGATCCCGAAGATCAGCAGGCACAGCACGCCCAGCACGACCATGGCGATCCAGCCGTAGACCACCTTGGCGATCAGCGCGACCGTCGAGGTGATGGCCAGCGCCAGGCAGACCAGCCCGACCAGCACGAACCGGTTGCCGACGGTCAGGATCCGCTCGCGGCTGCCGGTGCGGAACAGCAGCCGGTGCCACGCCGCGGGCGCGGTCAGCAGCGCCGTGGCCGCCACCGCGAGCGTCACCGCGGACAGGTGCAGCGACTTCTCGAACCCGCTGGCGTCGTGGAACCGGTCGGTGAACACGACCGACAGCAGGAAGCCGAACAGGATCTGCACCCCGGCCTGCGCGACGCGCAGTTCCTGCAGGAGCTCGCCGACGTTGCGCGTGAGCTGCTCGTTGCGGGTTTCGCCGGTGTGTTCGGGCACCGATTCACCTTAACCGGACATGGAGGTGTCCACACGACGGCGAATCCGTGACTTTCTTACCAACTCCCGGGTTGCGACCGTCCGAATTGGACTACATCAGAACCCCCAGGTGCGCTCGGGCACCACGCGGATGCGGACGGAGTACTTGCCGTCGAACCCGTCGGCGGTCAAGCCGATCCCCGCGTAGTGCGGGCCGTACTTGTCGAGGTAGCCGGGCGCCTCGGACGCCTTGCCCTTCTCCACGTGCGCTTTCCCGGTGACGACCAGGATCGAGCCGCCGTGCTCGTCGCTGTTGAAGTGGAAGCTCACGTCCGGGTTCGCCTCGATGTGCCGGAGCTTCGCGGTGCCGGGTTCGCTGAACAGCACGATGTCGTCGCCGTCGAGGACGAACCACACGGGCCGCGGCGCGGGCCGGCCCTTCGGCGTGACCGTGGTCAGCCAGGCGATCTTCTCGCCGGCGCGATCGGCGAGCTTCGGTGTGGCCATGTCGGTACCCCCTGGTCGTCGGGCTGGTGATCCAGGTAACCACGGGGCACCGACAATTTCCTCCCGCACTTAACGTGACGCGACCCGCCGCGCGTACCGCGTCCCGGCCGCCAGCAGCACCAGGCCGGCCCCGAGGAACGCGCCCACCCGGGCCAGCCCGTCCAGCGCCGAGAGGTCGAACAGCACCAGCTTGAGCACCGCGGCGCCGACCAGGATCAGCCCGGTCACGCGCAGCGCCACGACGTCGATCCCGCGCAGCAGCAGCACGAGCGCCGCGACCGTCCAGGACACCGTGATCAGGGCGTGGCCCAGCAGGAACCCGGTCCGGCCGGGAACGGCCAGCAGGGCACCGCACAGCACCACCCCGGCGGCGCCGTAGAGCGCCGAGACCCCGGCGAGGAGCCAGATCGGCAGGTCGTCGGCCGGTCCGCGGAACACCGCCAGGCGCGCCGCGGCCCACGGCAGCGCGACCGACACGGCGAGGATCAGCACGGCGACGGCGAGCGCGCCGGCCAGCTCGGCGACCGGCCGGTTGCGCGGCACGATCAGCAGCGCGGGCGTGACGTCGAAAACGACGCCGAGCAGGCCGCCGATGGACGCGAACCCGAGCGCGGCGGCGAGCGCACCCCGGTTGCGCCCGCCCACCGCGGCCACGACCAGCAGCAGCGCCTCGCCGAGCAGCACCCCGGCCCGCGCGGGACCGTCGAACTGGGTGACCGTCGCCTGCAGGATCGCCAGCAGGCCGGCCAGCCCGGCCACCTGGCCGGCGAAGCCGGGCCACCAGCGGCGGGCGGCCCAGACGCCGAGCAGGACGACGCCCGCGCCGGCCGCGATCGGCACCGCCTGCGCCTTCGGCAGCAGCACCGCCGCGATCAGCGCCGGCAGCACGGCGGTCGCCAGCACGGACAGCGCCGCGGGGTCGTTCTCGCGGCGGCGCAGCACGATCAGGGCGAGCACGATCCCGGCGACCCCGGCCCCGCCGGCCGCGGCGGTGTTGGCCCAGCTGCCGCCCGCGCCCAGCACGGCGGTGCTGATCACCGAGGCGAGCAGCGGCGGGATGCCGGCGGCGAGCGTCAGCGACGACCAGTCGCGGCGCAGCTGCACCGGCGCCGTCGCGAGCTGCACCATAAGCAGGAAGGTGACCAGTTCGGGGGTGAAGCCGCGCACGATCATCGGCGCGCACACGACGCAGCCGACGACGACGGCGGAGGCCAGCAGCGGCGACTCCCACCGCACGGCGACCAGCAACCCGCCGACGGCGACCAGCAGCCCGGCGGCGAGCCCGGCGAGCACCGGCAGGAAGCCGTACAGCGTGGTCGCGGCGACGGCGTCCAGGTAGAGCGTGGCGATGCCGGTGGCGGCCAGGGCGAAGGCCCCGGTGCGGCCGGCGGGCTTGCGGTGCAGCCACACGCCAGTGCCGGTCAGCGCCAGCCCGAACCCGGCGCCGACGAGCACCCGCGGCAGCGGCCCGAGCCAGCCCCGCTGCACGGCCAGCACGAGCAGCAGGACGACGCCGAGGAGCGTGACGGCCCCGCCGACCCAGGCGAGCACGCGGCTGCCGGCGCCTTCCTTGCCGAGCTTTTCGCCCAGCGTCTGGCGCGGAACGGGCTGGTAGGGCGGCGCGGGCGGGTACTGCGGCGGCGGGAAGTACTGCTGCTGCGGCGGCTGCCAGTGGTACTGCGGCAGCGGGACCGACTCGGGCCGGGCCGGCCGGGGCGCCTGGGGCGGGGGTTGCGGTGGTCCGGCCGGCTTGGGCTGTTCAGCCTGCTTCGGCGGCTCGGGCTGTTCGGCCTGCTTCGGCGGCTCGGCCGGTTCCGGTTCCCCGTCCCGGACGGTCCGCAGTTCGGAACCCACCAGGGCGAGACGACGCCCCAGGTCGTCGATCTCGCCGGCGAGCCGGAGGAGCACATCTGCTTCGGTGGTCATACCGGACAGGGTCACGCACCACGCCGACCTGCGGATCCGTAGCACTACTCAATCCGCGGTCACGTCCTGGTCGCGGCCAGCACCTGGTCCATGGTGGTCATGATCGAGACGGTCTCGGCCAGCGGCATGAGCGGGCTCTCGGTCTCCCCGCCGGCCAGCCGCCGGGCGACTTCGTCGGCCTGGTGCCGCAGCCCACGGCCTTCGTCGACGTGTTCGAAGCGCTGCCGCTCGCCTTCGCGCGGGACGAAGGTGAAGGACGCGGGCGCGTAGAACGGCCCGTCGACCTCGATGCGCGCGTCGGTGCCGACGATCGTCGCGGTGGTCGGCGAAACAGCGCTCAACGTGCAGGTCAGCACGGCCTGCGCGCCACTCGCGTAGCCGAACAGCATGGACATCTGCGCGTCGACGCCGGTGAAGGCGGGGGTGGCCATGGCGGCCACCCGCTCGGGCGCCCCGAGGACCATCGACGCGAAGGAAACGGGATAGATCCCCAGGTCGAGCAGCGCACCGCCGCCGAGTTCCGGCGCGAACAGCCGGAACCCGGCATCTTCGGCGAACCACTGCCCGTGATCGGCGGCCACGGTGACGACGGACCCGAGCTGCGGCAGGAGCTCGCGGATGTGCCGGACGTGCGGCAGGAACCGCGTCCACATGGCTTCCATCAGGAAGAGGTCCCTGGACCGCGCCAGGTCGACGAGGTCCTGAGCTTCCTCGGCGTTCATCGTGAACGGCTTCTCGACGAGCACGGGCTTCCCGGCTTCGAGGGCGAGCCGCGCGTTGCCGTGGTGCATGGGATGCGGAGTGGCGACGTAAACGACGTCGACGTCCGGATCGTTCGCAAGGGCCTCGTAGCTGCTGTGCCGGGCGGGTATGCCGTGGTGATCGGCAAACCGCCCGGCACTCTCGGCGGTCCGCGACCCGACGGCGGCGACGACCCCGGACTCGGTGAGCTCGAGGTCCTCGGCGAAGGCACCGGCGATGCCACCGGTACCCATGATTCCCCAGCGGAGGGGCGCGTTCGTCATACGCCGAACCCTATGCCCGAGCGGTCCCGTAGAGTGTTACGTCGATCACATCGAGGGGGCCACGATGAGCGACAAAAGCCAGCCGCCGAAAAAGTCCGGCTGGAGCGAAAAAATCCCGAATTGGGTCACCGCGATCGCGGCCCTGATCACCGCGCTCACCGGCGCCGGGCTCTTTATCGGCCTGAAGAGTGCTCCGGAGACCGCACCACACGGCGAACCGCCATCCAGCAGCAGGACGAACTCGGCACCGGCCGAGGCCGACCAGGCTCTCTACTGGTCAGGCGAGCTTGAGTGGGCAAGTTCAACCTCGACATCAACCCCCCGATCTACACCGACGGCGAGTACATACAGGCCGTATCCCTCCGCGGCACCCTCGACGTCACCGGCACTGCCCGGCTGACCACTTGGAAAACAAGCGGGCAACCGGGCCGAGTCGAATGCGCATCGGCGGTCGACGCCGACGGCGCCAAGAGCACCTACTACGCGAAGGGCAACCAAATCTGCGGGCGCACCGCCGAGGGGCGGACCTTCCTGCTCCACATCAATTCGACGGGCAACACCGTCCGCACGCAGGTCACCGTGTGGAACAAGTGACCTGCGTAGCCCCTGGTCGCCGTGATCGACACCACAGGCGACAATGGAGACCGTGACCGCCACCCTCAGCAAGCCCGCCCTGAAGATCGGCCCCTACCGCGTCGATCCCCCAGTCGTGCTCGCCCCGATGGCCGGCATCACCAACGTCGCCTTCCGCCAGCTCTGCGCCGAGTACGGCGCCGGCATCTACGTGTGCGAAATGATCACCGCCCGCGCCGTCGTCGAACGGCACCCCGGGACCATGCACATGATGACCTTCGGGGCGAACGAAAAGCCCCGGTCCATGCAGCTCTACGGCGTCGACCCGAAGACCATGGCCGAAGCCGTCCGGATCATCGTCGGCGAAGGCCTCGCCGACCACGTCGACTCCAACTTCGGCTGTCCCGTCGCGAAGGTGACGCGCAAGGGCGGCGGGGCCGCGCTGCCGTTCAAGCGGAAGCTGTTCGAAGCCATCGTGCGCGAGTCCGTCAAGGCCGCCGGTGACACGCCGTTCACCGTCAAGTTCCGCATCGGCATCGACGACGAGCACCACACCTACCTCGACGCCGGCCGCATCGCCGAAGCCGAGGGCGCCGCCGCCGTCAGCCTGCACGCCCGGACCGCCGCCCAGCGCTACTCCGGTCAGGCCGACTGGACGAAGATCGCCGCCCTGAAAGAGGCCGTGACCAGCATCCCCGTCCTCGGCAACGGCGACATCTTCTCCGCCGCCGACGCCCTGCGCATGGTCGACGAAACCGGCTGCGACGGCGTCGTCGTCGGCCGCGGCTGCCTCGGCCGGCCGTGGCTGTTCGGCGAGCTGGAAGCCGCGTTCGCCGGCCGCCCGCTGCCGACCCCGCCCACCCTCGGCGAGGTCGCGAAGGTCCTGCGCCGGCACGCCGAGCTGCTCATCTCCCACGACGGCGAGACCAAGGCCCTGCGCGACCTGCGCAAGCACATGGCCTGGTACTTCATGAACTTCCCGGTCGGCTCCGAACTCCGCCGCGGCTTCGCGATGGTGTCCGGCCTCCCCGAACTCGACGACCTCATCGGCCGGCTCGACCACGACGCCCCCTTCCCCGCCGACGCCGACGGCCCCCGCGGCCGCCAGGGCTCCCCGGGCAAGGTCACGCTGCCGCACGGCTGGCTCGACGACCCGGACGACGACTGCGTCCCCGAGGCGGAAGACCTGCATTCGGGCGGCTGAGCTGCAGCAGGCTCAACCCGAACAGCAGCACCCCCAACGGCACGTGCACGGCTTTGACGTGCGCGATCCCGAGGAAGACCTGCGCGGTCACCAGCACGAGGAACCCCACGGCGAACAGCGGCGCCCGGCCGCCCAGCCGCCACACCAGTGCGGCCGCGACCACCTGCACGACGGCGACGATCCACACCGTGTACGCCGAAGCGCTGTGCAGGACGTGCCCGTTCGGGGTGCTCAGCAGCAGGCCGGCGGTGACCGGCGCGAGGAAGGTGGCCAGCGTCTGCAGGGCGATCGTGACGCGCAGGAACGTTGTCATACCCACCCGACGACGCAGCCGCGCGGAACGTGAGGCCGTGACATCTGTCAGCCCGAAGTCGTGGCGGACGGCATCCTTCCCAGGCCCGCCACCGCGACAAGCTTCCGGCATGACGACGAACCAGCCCGGAAACGCCCTCCTCAAGACCCTCGCGATCGAGATCGCCGTGCCGGCCGCGGTCTACTACGGCCTCCACTCGCTCGGCGCGAGCGACTTCACCGCCCTCGCCGCCTCCGGCGTCTTCCCGCTGGTCCGGACCCTCTACCAGTTCGCCAGGGACCGCACGCTCAACAGCCTCGCGCTCGTCGTGCTGACCACGAACGTCGTCGGCATGCTGCTCACCTTCGTCACCGGTGACGCCCGGATGATGATCGCCAAGGACTCGCTCGGCAGCGGCATCACCGGCCTGGTCATCCTCGCCTCCGCCTTCACCGCGGCGCCGATCATGAGCAAGACCATGCGGCCCTTCCTCACCCGCGGCAAGGCGGAGCGGGAAGCCGCGTGGGAACGGCTCTCCGGAACCGGAACCTTCGACGCCGTCCTGCGGCGCTGCAACGTGATCTGGGGCATCGGCTTCGCGCTGGAGAGCTCGGCCCGCATCGTCGGCGCGTTCACGCTGCCCGTGTCGACCATGGTGTGGCTGAGCACCGTCCTGTTCGCGGGTTCCTTCGCGGTCATCATGGTCGTCTCCGGGAAGGTCGCCGAGAAGGCGGGCAAGATGATCGCCGCGGAGGCGCAGGCGAGCACCCTCGTGACCGCTTGACCTGCACCGATGCCGGGTGTACAGGTGTGTACATGTACAGCAAGCGGCAGCAGCTGGTCGGCGACCTCACCGACCTGATCCGCTCCGGGCGCCTCGCCCACGGCGAACGCCTCCCCGGCGAGAACCAGCTCGCCCTGCAGTACCAGGTCAGCCGCGGCACCGTCCGCAGCGCCCTGTCCGAGCTGCAGCAGCTCGAGCTCATCTCCACCCAGGCCGGCGTCGGGTCGTTCGTCACCTTCGACGGCGTCCAGCTCGACCAGCGGATCGGCTGGGCCCGCGCCCTCGCCGACGCCGGCGCGCCGGTCACCACCGAGCTGCTCGGCATCGAGACCGTCGAAGACCGGGCCCTGGCGGAAGAATTCGGCGAGACGGCCTACGTCGCCGTGCGGCGGCTGCGGCGGGAGCACGACCGCGGGATCTCCCTGGAAACCGCCACCGTGCCCGCCGCCGGGCCGCTCGCCGACCTTCCGGGAACCGGCCTGCGAGACGGCTCCCTGACCAAGACCCTCGAAGCCGCCGGGCGAATCTCCGTCGGCGGCGACCAGTGGATCAGCACCGAACGCCTCGACGTCTGCGCGGCCGGGCTCCTCGGCCGCAGCATCGGCGAGCTCTTCCTGCGCGCCGAGCGCACCTCGGTCGACGCCGAAGGCCGGCTCGTCGAACGGGTCGTCAGCCTGCTGGACCCGGACCGGTTCCAGTTCCACCTCACCTTCGGGCACCGGTGAGCGCGCGGGACCGGGCGCTCGGCGCGTTCACCGGGCTGGCCGTCGGCGACGCGCTCGGCATGCCGACGCAGTCGATGTCCCGCGCCGCCATCGCGGCCACCTACGGGCCGGTCACCGGCCTGCTCACCGCCGTCGCCGAACAGCCGGTCGCGCCGTCGATGCCCGCCGGCTCGGTCACCGACGACACCGAGCAGGCCATCCTGCTGGCCCGGCTGCTCATCGACGGCCGCGGCACGGTGGAGCCGCACGTCTTCGCCGACGCCCTGCTCATCTGGGAAGCCGACATGGTCCGCCGCGGTTCCGCGGACCTGCTCGGGCCGTCCACCAAGCGGGCGCTGTCGCGGCTCCAGGACGGCGTCCCGGCCGACGAAGCCGGCCGCGGCGGGACCACCAACGGCGCCGCCATGCGGGTCGCGCCGGTGGGCATCGCCACGCCGGCCGACGACCTGCACCGGCTGGTCGACGCGGTCGTCGCGACCGCGCGGGTCACGCACAACACCAACCTCGGCATCGCGTCGGCCGCCGCGGTGGCGGCCGTCGTCTCCGCCGGCGTCGACGGCGCGAGCCTGGCCGAAGCGCTCGACGCCGGCGAGCGCGCCGCCGTCGTGGGCGGGGAACGCGGGCACTGGGCGCCCGGCGGGGAGATCGCGGCCCGGATCCGGTGGGCGCGCGGCTGGGTGCGGGGCATGGCCGCGGACGCCGTGGCCGACGCGGTCGCACGGGTGATCGGCACGTCGGTCGCGTCGCAGGAATCCGTCGTCGCCGCGTTCGCGCTGGCCGAAGCCATGGGCGACGACCCGCCGGCGGCGCTGCGGCTGGCCGCCGGGCTCGGCGGCGACACCGACACCGTGGCCGCGATCTGCGGGGCGATGCTCGGCGCCGCGCACGGCGTCGGCGCGTTCCGCCCCGACGTCGTCGAGACCGTGCTCGCCGTCAACCGGCTCGAATTCGGGCCGCTGGTCGACGAACTCCTGAAGCTGCGCCGGCGATGAGCGGGCGGCTGGTGCACACCGGGCAGGTCGTCGTCGACCTCGTCATGGCGGTGCCGGCCCTGCCGCCGGCCGGCGGCGACGTGCTGGCGTCGTCGACGAAACTGTTGCCCGGTGGGGGTTTCAACGTCATGGCCGCCGCCGCGCGGTCCGGCGCGCGCGTGCTTTACGCGGGCAGTCACGGTACCGGCCCTTTCGGCGACCTCGCCCGTGAGGCATTGGCGGCGGAAGGCATTGCGCTGGCGCACGATCGTATGTCCAAAGTGGACACCGGCGTCGTCGTCGTGCTCGTCGAAGCGAGCGGCGAGCGCACCTTCGCGACCGGCACCGGCGCCGAGGGACGGCTGCACGCCGAATTTCTCGACCGGATCACCCCAAAGACTGACGACGTCGTGTACGTGAGCGGATACAGTTGGTTGCACGACATCAATCGCGGGGCCCTCCTCGAGTGGCTACCCCGTCTTCCCGGCTCGAGGATCCTGTTCGATCCTGGCCCCCTCATCGGCGACATCAACCCTGGAGACCTCCATGACCTTTTATCCACAGTAGACATACTGAGCTGCACAGCCCGCGAAGCCGAGGTGCTGGGCGAGCTGCCGCCCGTCGTCGTCGTCCGCGAAGGCGCGAAAGGCTGTCGCGTCCACGAACACGGCCGGATCACCGACGTCCCCGGGTTCCCGGTCGACGCGGTGGACACGACCGGCGCCGGTGACACGCACTGCGGCGTACTGGCCGCGGAGCTGCTGCGCGGCAGTACTCTCCTCGACGCCGCCGTGCGCGCCAACGCGGCGGCCGCGCTTTCGGTGACCCGTCCCGGCCCGGCGACCGCGCCGGTCCGGGAGGAGATCGACCAGCTGGTGGAGGCCATGCGATGACCGGTTCCCGCAGGCTCGAGGTGGAGACCAACGGCCTCGACGTGATCGACGACGCCGAGCGGCGCGGACGGCCGCGGCAGCTGTTCTGGCCGTGGTTCGGCGCGAACGTGTCGGTGCTGGGGCTGAGCTACGGCTCGTTCACCCTCGGCTTCGGCATCTCGTTCGGGCAGGCCCTCGTGGCCGGCGTGGTCGGCATCCTGTTCTCGTTCCTGCTGTGCGGATTCATCGCCATCGCCGGCAAACGCGGGTCGGCGCCGACGATGCTGCTCTCGCGGGCGGCGTTCGGCGTGCGCGGCAACCGGCTGCCGTCGGCGATCTCGTGGCTGCTGACGGTCGGCTGGGAAACCGTGCTCGCCGCACTGGCGACACTGGCCACGGCGACCGTGTTCGAGCGTCTCGGCTGGGGCGGCGGAACGGCGACGAAGGTGGTCGCGCTGGTCGTGGTGGCGGCGCTGACCGTCGCCGCCGGCGTGCTCGGTTTCGACGCGATCATGCGGCTGCAGACGTGGATCACCTGGATCACCGGCGTGCTGACGGTGGTCTACGTGGTCCTCGTGGCCGGTGACGTGCACTGGGCGGCGGTGCGCGAGCTGCCCTCCGGCTCGGCGCAGCAGTGGGTCGGCGCGCTGGTGTTCCTGATGACCGGCTTCGGCCTCGGCTGGGTCAACGCGGCCGCGGACTACTCGCGGTACCTGCCGCGGTCGTCGTCGAGCCGCGGCGTGGTCGGCTGGACGACGTTCGGCGCGTCGGTGGCGCCGCTGGTGCTGCTGGTGTTCGGGCTGCTGCTGGCCGGGTCGTCGCCGGAGCTGAACAAGGCGATCGCGGCCGACCCGATCGGCGCGTTGACGACGTTGCTGCCGCTGTGGTTCCTGGTGCCGTTCGCGATCGTCGCGGTGCTCGGCCTGGTCGGCGGCGCGGTGCTGGACATCTACTCGTCGGGGCTGGCGCTGCTCTCGGCCGGCCTGCGCATCCCCCGCCCGGCGGCGGCGCTGGTCGACGGCGTGATCATGGTCCTCGGCACGATCTACATCGTGTTCTTCGGTGGCGAGTTCCTCGGCCAGTTCCAGGGTTTCCTGGTGACGCTGGGGGTGCCGGTCGCGGCCTGGTGCGGCGTGATGCTCGCGGACGTCCTGCTGCGCCGCCGCGACTACGCCGAGCCGGACCTCTTCGACCCGGCCGGCCGCTACGGCGACGTCCGCGTCGGCCCGATCGCGCTGGTCCTGGTGGCCACGGCCCTCGGCTGGGGCCTGGTGACGAACACGGCGGCGGACTGGCTCAAGTGGCAGGGCTACCTGCTGGAACCGTTCGGCCTCGGCGGCCGCGACGGCGCGTGGGCGTACGCGAACCTCGGCGTGCTGCTGGCCCTGGCGCTGGGCTTCCTGGTGACGTTGCTGACGCGGCCGCGGATCCGCGCCCAGGAGGCGGCGTGAAGGCGGTCCTGGCGGTCATCGACCTGCAGAACGTGTTCGCCGACCCGGCGAGCCCGTGGCGCACCCCACGCTTCGCCGAGGTGGTCCCGCCCATCGCGCGTCTGGTGACGGCGTTCGGCAACGACGTCGTGTTCACGCGGTTCGTCGCACCAGCACAACCGGAAGGAGCGTGGAAGCGGTACTACGCACAGTGGCCGTTCGCCCTGCAACCACCGGACGCCCCGCTGTACCAGGTGATCGACGCATTCCACCCACCCTCCACAGTGGACGCGACAACGTTCGGCAAGTGGACCCCGCGGATGGCCACCCGCGTCGGCGGCGCGGGCCTGGTCCTGGCGGGCGTCTCAACGGACTGCTGCGTCCTGTCGACGGCCCTGGCCGCGGCGGACGCGGGCGTCTCGGTGACGGTGGTATCGGACGCCTGCGCGGGTGTCGACGACGAAAGCCACGCAAAGGCCCTGGACATCATGCGCCTGTACGGCCCGCTGGTGCAGGTGGCCACGACCGAGGAGGTGCTCGCGAAGTAGATTCGGCGGCGTGATCGACCACATCAGCATCCCCACCGAAGCCGGTTCCTTCGACGCCATCGCCGCCGGGCCCGAGGACGGGCGGCCCGTGCTGCTGCTGCACGGCTTCCCCGAAGCCGCGGTCGAGTGGGAGCACCAGGTCGCCACCCTCGGCGTGCTCGGGTTCCGGGCGGTCGCGCCGGATCAGCGTGGCTACTCGCCGGACGTGCGGCCCGAGCAGGCCGGTGACTACTCGATCGATCACCTCGTCGAGGACGTCGTCGCGATCACCGAAACGCTGGGCTGGCCGAAGTTCGACCTCGTCGGGCACGACTGGGGCGGCGCGGTCGCCTGGTGGACCGCCGACGCGCACCCGGAGCGGCTGCGCAGCCTCGCCGTCGTCTCCACGCCGCACCCCGCCGCGCTCGCCGAGGCCATGAAGACGGACGAGGACCAGCACCTGCGCAGCCGCTACATGACCGAGTGGCGGCAGACCCGCGTCACCGAACGGCGGATGCTGGAGAACGACGCCCGCGCGCTGCGGGACATGTTCGAGCGGCGCGTGTCGCCGTCCAAGGTCGACGACTACGTGCGGCGGCTGTCCGAGCCGGGCGCGCTCACCGCCGCCCTCAACTGGTACCGGGGCGGCCGTCCGGGCGGGAAGATCGGCAAGATCGCCGTGCCGACGTTGTACGTCTGGAGCACCGAGGACGTCTCGTTCGGATCGACGGCCGCGCTCGACACCGCGAACTGGGTCACCGCGCCCTACCGCTTCGAAATGCTCGAGGACGTGACGCACTGGGCGCCCGAGGAGGCGCCGGAAGCCGTCACCACGCTGCTCGTCGAGCACCTCAACGCGCGGTAACCGCCCGTCACCCCAGCGGGCGGACCGCCGGTAACCCACCCGCCTCGCGGTACGGCGGGCCGCTCGCCGTCGTGTTCACTGGGGACGTGGATACCGCGACCGAAACCGAGACCGAGCAGATCGTCTTCGTCACCGAGGACGGCGTGCCCACCGGCGAAACCGGCCCGAAGCTGGCCAGCCACCACGAGCACACCCGGTTGCACCTGGCCTTCTCGTGCTACGTCCTGCGGCGCAGCGACAACGCCCTGCTGATCACCCAGCGCGCGCTACACAAGAAGGTCTGGCCGGGGGTCTGGACCAACAGCGTCTGCGGCCACCCGGCGCCCGGCGAAACCCTCGAGGACGCCGTCCGCCGGCGCGCCGGTTACGAGCTCGGGATGCCGTCGCTGTCCGGGCTGCACTGCGTGCTGCCGAACTACCGCTACCGGACGCCGCCGTTCCAGGGGATAGTCGAGAACGAGTTCTGCCCGGTGTTCGCCGCGTGGGCCGACACCGAACCGGCGCCGAACCCGGAGGAGGTCGGCAGCTGGCGCTGGGTGCCCTGGCCCGACTACACACAGCTACTGAACGACCCGACGGCTAATGTGAGTTACTGGGCTAAGGACCAGTTCGAGCAGCTCAAGGCCATCGAACCGTTCTCCGGACTCTGAGCCGCCTGTGTCGCAGAGTAACCACCACTGTCCCGTTTGAGCGAAATTCACCTTCCCCCCGCACCGACACCTCAAGCGCGGCCACCACCACGACGACAACCAAGGGGTGGTGGAGGTGGGCATGGTCGCCGAGGGCGAGGGCGCGCTCGGCCGGACGGCCGGGCCGCCGCCGCCGGACCTGCTCCGCCTGCACGAGGCCATCGCCGGCCTGTTCGCCACCCAGGGCGACTGGCGCCGCGCCTACCAGCACCTCCGGTCCGCGCTGGAGATCGCCCGCGACGGCAGTCTCCGCGACCCGCTGACGTCGAGCTACAACCGCCGTTACCTCGACGAGCGGCTGTACGGACCGTTCACCGACCGTCCGCCGCTGGGCATTGCCCTGATCGACCTCGACCGGTTCAAGGGCGTCAACGACACGTACGGTCACCTCGTCGGCGACCGCGTCCTGCGCCGGGTCGCCGATCTGCTGCAGGAGGACCTGCCCCCGGGCGGCTTCTGCGCCCGCTACGGCGGCGAGGAGTTCGTGCTGTGGCTGCCGGGGATCGACGCCGGGGCCGCCATCCAGCTCGTCGAGAGCGCCCGGCTGCGCGTCGCGCGTCACCCCTGGTCAGAACTCCAGCCCGGGTTGCGGGTGACGATCAGCGCCGGCCTGGCGCACGAGACGCCGGGCGCGGGGACGCCGGAGCGCCAGCTGCGCCGCGCGGACACGTTGCTTTATGCGGCGAAACGCGCAGGCCGCAACAAAGTCGCCTATCACGACGCGCAAACGACACACTTAATAACCCACTCTGAGTAACGCAAACAGGGCATTACTCCGGTTCGCCGATGCGGTGCATCACCCGTTTGTCGACGCGCACCGGCCGTTCGTCGACTGAAGGTGAAGAAAATTCCGGGAGGGTGTCGTCACGAACGGGGGGTATCCGTACGATAACGAAAACCGCCGCGGGAACGATCACCTCCTGCGGGGGAAGGCGGCCAAGTTCCAGCCCGCCCATCGGACGCGCGAAAGGAGACCGAGTGCCGGACGAGCACGACAGCCCGGGAACCGGTCGCCGCACCGGCCGCCGCCGGTCGATGGAGGACCAGGGCGGGATCAGCGTCTCCGACGTCGTCGCCAGGACCACCGGCACCCGCCCGGTTCCGCAGGACCGCACCGACCAGCCGGGACACCGGGCCCGGGCCGCGGAGCCCCCGGCCCACCAGCGACCGGCGCAGGCCCCACCGGATAACCAGGTACCCACGGACGCGACGCGCCAATCACGCACCCCCCGCCCCCGCCAGCCGAGGCGAGCGGCCCCGCAACCGGAGGCCCCCCTCCAGCGCCGCCCCCCGGCGGCCAACCAGAGCCCCCAGCAAACCCCGGCGGCCCCCCAGCCCCCACGCCGAGCCCGCCGAGCGGCGGCGGAGGCCCCGGAGAGCACCCCAACCCACCGGGACACCCCGGACGGCTCCGGCCCCAACGGCCCGGCCGCCCGCCACGCCGACGCCCCGGCCCCCCACCACCCCGCTGCGGCCGACAGTCCCGCACCCCGCCGAGCAACGGCCGACAGTCCCGCACCCCGCCGCACTGCGGCCGACGGCCCCGCACCTCGCCGAGCAGCCGCCGACAGCCCCGCACCTCGCCGAGCAGCCGCCGACAGCCCCGCACCCCGCCGCACTGCGGCCGACGGCCCCGCACCTCGCCGAGCAGCGGCGGCGGCCCAGCGGCCCACGCCGGACAGCCCAGCCCCCCGCCACGGCGCCGGGGGAATCGCCCCCAGCCACCCGGCCGGCGCCGAGGGAATGGCCCCTCGCCGCACGGGCGAGCACCCCGCACCCCGCCGAGCAGCGGCAGAAGCACCGCTCGACGGCCCCCGCCGCGCGGCAAACGCACCGGAAGGTGCTCCGCGGCGCTTTGCCCCCGATGGCCCCGCACCCCGCCGCGCAGCCGACGGCCCGATGGCCCGCCGCACACCAGGCGCCGAAGCCGCATCCCAGCGGCCCTCCCCGGACAGCCCGGCCCCCCACCGCCGCGGTGCCGAAGGGATGGCTCCTCGTCGCGCAGCAGCCGCCGAAGGCGCACCGGCCGATGGCCCCGGACTCCGCCGCGCCGCCGCCGAAGGGATCGCTCCTCGTCGCGCAGCAGCCGCCGAAAGCGCAGCGATCGATGGCCCCCTGTCCGGCCGCGCACCGGGCGCCGAAGGGTCGCAGCGCCCCACGCCCGACAGCCCGGCACCTCGCCGCACAGCCGATGGCCCTGCATCCCGCCGCGCCGCTGCCGAGGGGATGGACCCTCGGCGCGCAGCAGCCGCCGAAGGCGCGCCGGCCGCCGCCGAAGGCGCCGCAGCCGCCGAGGCCCCCGCAGCCGACGGCCCATTGCGGACCCAAGCCGTCCCCCCGCGAGCCGCGCTTGATCCGCTCACCATGACCGATGAGATGGAAGCGATCGACGAGGCTACCCAGTACCGGCGCAAGATCGACCACACCCTCGCCCGGTTCTCCGCCGCGCACGACGAGATGGAAGCCGAGGAGGCGAAGCGGCGCGAACGCCGTGAACGCCTTTCACCCACCTCCCTCATCGAGAGCACCCGGACCGCCCTGCAGCGCGTCGTCGCGACCTCTCCTTCTCCCGAAGAAGCGCACGAGGCCGAACATGTCCGGCTGCAGGAGAAGAAGCAGCTGAAGGTCGAACGGTCGGCGCGCTTCGGGCGGATCGCCGCCGCTGTGGTGGCGGGGCTCGTCTTCCTCGGGATCGGGGGTGCTTGGGGGGCTCAGACCTACTTCGACGCCAAGTTCACCCAGGTCTCCGCGCTCGACGAGAACTCCGCCGACATCCAGGACGCCGACGCGCAGGCCAACGACGAGAACTTCCTGATGGTCGGCTCCGACACCCGGGACGGTGCGTCCGTCGAAGAGGGTGTCGGGACCGCCGACAGCACGCCCGGGGCGCGCAGTGACACCGTGATGGTGGCGCACATCCCGGCCGACCGGAAGCGGGTTGTCGTCACGTCCTTCCCGCGTGACCTCGAGGTCAACCGGCCGGACTGCCAGAAGTGGGACCCGGCCCAGAACAAGACGACCGACGAGGTCTACAAGGGCGCGAAGTTCGCCAAGCTCAACACCGCCTACGCCGTCGGCGGGCCGGCCTGTGTCACCAAGGTCATCCAGCAGATCACCGGGCTGCGGATCAACCACTTCGTCGGCATCGACTTCAACGGCTTCAAGGAGATGGTCGACGCCGTGCACGGGGTCACCATCCACAACGAGATCCCGATCGACGACAGCATCCTCGGCAAGGTGCTGCTGGAGACCGGTGACGTGACCATCTCCGGTGACCAGGCGCTGAACTTCGTCCGCGCGCGGCACGTCAAGGGCGATCCGACGTCCGACTACGGCCGGATCAAGCGGCAGCAGGAGTTCATCGGCGCGCTGCTGAAGAAGGTCATGTCCTCGGACGTCGTGCTCGACCCCGGGAAGCTCAGCGACTTCATCACCGCCTTCGCGAAGGCCACCTTCGGCGACAACCTCGGCGTCAAGCAGATGATGACGCTGGCGCAGTCGATGAAGGGCCTGGACTCGTCGAAGATCACCTTCCTCACCGTCCCGACGGTCGGCATGGCCAACAACCGCGGCAACGAGGTCCTCGTCCTCAGCAAGACGAAAGCCCTCTTCGACGCGCTGCGCAACAACACCCCGCTGCCCGACGCGAACGCGCCCGTCCCGGCGAGCGAGCAGCCCGCGCCGACCAGCACGTCGAAGCCGAAGAGCAGCGGCAGCTCCAAGCCGACCAGCACCCGCAGGAGCACCTCCACGGGCTGATCCGCGAGGATCGTTAGTCCGGGTTCACGTGCGGTTCACCCGGCGATGCGGTATTCGGCCCCCGTTGGCCGTAGGGTTGGGCCATGCGTGAGGCTTACCATGTCGAACTCGAACAGCTCGCCGACCACCTGGCCGCGATGTCGGTCCAGGTCGCCGAAGCGATGGAGCGCGCCACGCGGGCACTGCTGGAGGTCGATCTGAGCCTCGCCGAGCAGGTCATCAGCGACGACGCCAAGGTCGACGACGCCCGCGCCCAGTGCGAGGAGCAGGCGTACGCGCTGCTGGCCCTGCAGGCGCCGGTGGCGACCGACCTGCGCACGGTGCTCGCCGCGATCCACGCCGCGGAAAGCCTGGAGCGGATGGGCGACCTGGCGCTGCACGTGGCGAAGGCCGCGCGGCGCCGCCACCCCGAGCCGGTGCTGCCGGATGCGGTGCGGCCGTACTTCGCCGAGATGGGCGAGATTTCGGTCAAGCTGGCCCGCCAGGTCGAGCAGGTCATCCACTCCAAGGACGTCGAGGCGGCGAAGTCGATCGAGGCCGACGACGACCAGGTGGACGACATCCACCGCCACCTGTTCACGGTCCTGATGGACCGCGAGTGGCCGCACGGTGTCGCCGCGGCGGTCGACGTGACGCTGCTGGGCCGCTTCTACGAGCGCTACGCCGACCACGCGGTGTCGGTCGCGAAGAGGATGATCTTCGTGGTCACCGGGAAGATGCCGGGCTACGGTTCCGACGACGAACTCTGAGCAGTATCAGCGAAGAAAGCCCCCGGCCGCGGCCGGGGGCTTTCTCCATTCCACTTCGGACTCAGCCGAAGCGGCCGGAAATGTAGTCTTCGGTGGCTTTTTCGTCCGGGTTGGAGAAGATCTTCTCCGTGTCGTTCAGCTCCACCAGCCGGCCCGGCTGGCCGACGCCGGCGAGGTTGAAGAACGCCGTCTGGTCGGAAACCCGGGCCGCCTGCTGCATGTTGTGCGTGACGATGACGATCGTGTAGTCCTTCTTCAGCTCGCCGATCAGGTCCTCGATCGCCAGCGTGGAAATCGGGTCCAGGGCCGAGCACGGCTCGTCCATCAGCAGCACGTCCGGCTGGACCGCGATCGCCCGCGCGATGCACAGCCGCTGCTGCTGACCGCCCGACAGGCCGCCGCCCGGCTTGTTGAGGCGGTCCTTGACCTCGTTCCACAGGTTCGCGCCGCGCAGGGCACGCTCGGCGATGTCGTCGAGGGTCTTCTTGCCCTTGGTGCCGCCCAGTTTCAGGCCCGCCACCACGTTGTCCTTGATGGACATCGTCGGGAACGGGTTGGGGCGCTGGAACACCATGCCGATCGTGCGGCGCACCTGCACCGGGTCGACCGACGACGCGTAGATGTTCTCGCCGTCCAGCAGGACGTCGCCCTCGACGCGGGCACCGGGGATGACCTCGTGCATGCGGTTGAGCGTGCGCAGCACCGTCGACTTGCCGCAGCCGGACGGGCCGATGAACGCGGTGACGTTGCGCGGCGGCACGGAAAGGGTGACACCGTCCACGGCGTGGAACTTGCCGTAGTAGATGTCGACGTCCTTGACATCGAGTCGTTTGGCCATCAGGAACAGCTCACTTCTTCTTCGGGGCGACGAGGCGCGCGAACACGGTGGCGAGGAGGTTGATCAGCGCGATGATGAGGACCAGGGTCAGGGCCGCACCCCAGATCCGGTCGAAGCCGACCGAGCCGGGATCCATCGAGTTGGTGACGCGCTCGTTGTTCATCAACAGCGGGAGCGCCGCCTGTTCGCCGCTGAAGATGTCCCAGTTCGTGTAGGCGGAATAGCCGACCAGGACCAGCAGCGGCGCGGTCTCGCCCATCACGCGGGCCAGCGCCATCATGACGCCGCCGACGATGCCGGACATCGCCGTCGGGAGCACGATCTTCATGATCGTCTTCCACTTCGGCACACCCAGTGCGTAGGACGCCTCGCGCAGGTCGTCCGGGACGATCCGCAGCATTTCCTCCGACGAGCGGACGACCACCGGGATCATCAGCAGCACCAGGGCCAGCGAAACCGCGAAACCGCTGCGCGGCAGGCCGAACGTGGTGATCCAGAGCGCGTAGATGAACAGCGCGGCGACGATCGAGGGGACACCGGAGAGGATGTCGACCATGAACGTCGTGGCCTTCGCGAGCTTGCCCCGGCCGTACTCGACGAGGTAGATCGCGACGAGCATGCCGATCGGCACCGCGATGATCGCGCAGACCAGGCCCTGCAGGAGGCTGCCGATGATCGCGTGCAGCACGCCGCCGCCGACCTCGTCGGACAGGTAGTTACCCAGGTCCTGCGACCACCAGTTGGAGTACGGGATGCGCTTGATGCCGTTGACGACCACCGTGTAGAGCACCCACACGAGCGGGACGACGGCGATCAGGAACGAGAGCCAGACCAGCGTGGTGGCGATCCCGTTCTTGACCTTGCGAGCCAGGCTGACCTGCTGGAACGCCGGGGTCGAAGCGGGCGCTTCGAGCGTGGTGGTGGACATGCTCAGTCCCCCTTCTTGCCGATGACGGAGCGCGCGGCGAAGTTGACGAGGAAGGTGAGCACGAACAGCACCAGACCGGCCGCGATGTACGCGCCGGCCGAGATCTCGTTGTTGAACTCGCTGTAGTTGGCGGCGATCTTCGAGGCGAAGGTGGCACCGCCGTCGAAGAGGCTCCAGTCGAAGTTCTTGCCCTGCGGGATCAGCAGGATGACGGCGAGCGCGATCGTCTCGCCCAGCGCGCGGCCGAGGCCGAGCATGGACGCGCCGATGTAGCCGGCCTTGCCGAACGGCAGCACCGTGGTGCGGATGACCTCCCACCGGGTGGCCCCGAGCGCGAGCGCGCCCTCCATGTGCGGGGTGGGCGTGCGCTCGAAGACCTCACGGGAGAGCGAGGTGATGATCGGCAGGATCATCACGGCCAGCACGATGCCGGCGGTGAAAATCGTGCCGCGCACGCTCGGCGCGACGTTGCCGGGCGCCAGCAGCGGGAACCACGAGAACGTGTCGTTGATCCACTGGGAGAACGGCTCGATCGCCGGCGCGAACACCAGGATGCCCCACAGGCCGAAGATGATCGACGGCACGGCGGCGAGCAGGTCGATGACGTACGCGAACGGCCGCGCGAGCCGCTTCGGCGCGTACTGGGTCAGGAACAGCGCGATGCCCAGCGAGACGGGCATCGCGATGATCAGCGCCACGACCGACGTCGCCACGGTCACCTCGAGCAGGTCGAGGATGCCGAACGACATGTTGGCGGGGTCGTTGGTCGACCAGCCGTGGTTCGTCAGGAAGTTGACGTTGTCGGCCTGCAGCGCCGGGATCGCCTGGATCAGCAGGAAGAGGCCGATCAGGCCGATCAGGGCGACGACGAAGACACCCGCCCCGGTGGTCAGGTTCTGGAAGATGCGGTCACCGGGCCGCTTCTTCGGTTTCTCGCTCGCGGGCGGCTGCGGCGCCGCCGGGGAGCCTGGTTGCTCCGAAATCGGGACCTCCGGGGGCGTCGTGACGGACGACGAACGCCCACCGGGGTCGCCGGTGGGCGTTCGCGTCGAGGATGACTCGCTCATCAGCTACTTCTGACCAGCCTCTATCACTCGGATGTCAGTCGCAATGCCAGGTCAGGAGATCGCCTTGACGGCGGCCAGGACCTTGGTCTGCAGCGACTGCGGGATCGGCACGTAGCCCTTGGCGGACAGCGGCTGCTGGCCGTCGGTGGCGGCCACCGTCAGGAACGCCTTGACGGCCTTCGCGACGTCCGCGTTCGCGTACTTCGAGCAGACGATCTCGTAGGTCGTCAGCAGCAGCGGGTAGGCACCCGGGGTGTTGCTGGCGTAGATGCCGTTGAGGTCGAGCGCGAGGTCGTTCGAGCCGTCCTTGAGGAACTTCGCCGCGTCGAGGGACTTCGCCACGTTCGCCGCGCTGAGCTCGACACCGCCGGAGCCGCTGTCGATCAGGGCCGGGGTCAGGCCGTCCTTGGCGAACGCGCCCTCGACGTAGGTGATGCCGCCGTCGGAGGCCTTCACCGCGGTCGCGACGCCGTTGGAGCCCTGCGCACCGTTGCCGACGCCACCGTTGAACTTCTTGCCGGCACCCTTGGTCCAGTCGGCCTTCGCCGCGGCGCCCAGGTACTTCTGGAAGTTGTCGGTGGTGCCCGACTCGTCGGCGCGGGAGACGACCTGGATCGCCTTGTCCGGCAGGTTCAGGCTCTCGTTGCCCTTGATGCCCTTGATGGCCGGGTCGTTCCACTTGGTGACGGTGCCGCTGAAGATCTTGGCGGTCACCGACGGGGTCAGCGTCAGCTTGTCCACACCGGACAGCTTGTAGGCGACCGCGATCGGGCCGACGACCAGCGGGATGTTCCAGGCGTCGCTGGCGCAGCGGGCCTTGGCGGCCGCGGCGTCGGCGTCCTTGATCGGCGAGTCCGAGCCGCCGAAGTCGATCTGGTTGGCGTTGAACTGCTTGACGCCCGCGCCCGAACCGCTCGGGTTGTAGTTGACCTGCTGGCCGGCGCACTTCTTGCTGAACTGCTGCGTGAAGATGTCGATGGCGTTCTTCTGCGCCGACGAACCTTCCGCGGAGAGCGGGCTCTTGCCACCGCACTCCACGTCGGCGGTGCCGGTCGCAGCGGGCGCCGAAGCCGAGTTCGAGCTGCTGCTGTTGGACGCCGCGGGGTCAGTGCCACAGGCGGCGAGCACGAGAGCGGCGCTCGCCACGATGCCGACCGCGCTCAGGGGCCGCATGATCTTCACTGCTGTTTCCTCCATCAGGAGCTTGACCGGGTCGTCGCGGCGTGCTGCCGCGCCGGATCCGGACATTAGGCAGCCCTGGTGGACGGTCGCCCCTCTCCGGATGAACGGAAAGTGAACAAGGCCCGGGATGTGAGGAGTGCTACTAGCCGGGAAGAGCGCCGTGTCTCGGCTGTGACCTGCGCGTTCGCACACCGTGACGAGGTGTTCGCGCCGCGTCCATCGTGGTCACCGACCGTACTGGACGTCGGTTTCGTGACGGGCAAACCCGAGCTTGGTGTAGACCGCCAGCGCGGGTGCGTTGTCGCCCTCGACGTACAGGATGATCTGCCGCAGCCCACGGCTCGCCAGGTACCGCAGCCCGGCGAGCGTGAGCGCCCGCCCGAGCCCGCCGCCCTGCGCGGCCGGGTCCACGCCGACGACGTACACCTCGCCGACGCGCTCGCCGCCGAACCGGCCCGGGGTGGGCTCGTGCACCTTCGTCCAGTGGAAGCCGATGACCTCGCCGTTTTCTTCGGCGAGGAAGAAGCCGTCGGCGTCGAACCACGACCGGGCTTCGTCGGCGCGGACGTCGTCGGCGGTCAGCGCGCCCTGCTCGGGGTGCCAGTCGAACGCCCGTGCGTTGACCCGGACGACGGCGTCCTCGTCCTGGCCCGGCACGAACGTCCGCAGCGAGACGCCCTCGCGCAGGATCGGCTCCGGCCAGTCCGCGCCTTCGACGTCGACGTCGACGTGCAGGATCAGCAGCTCGCGCTTGCGCTCGAGGCCGGTCTTCACGGCGAGCTTCTGCGCGGCCGGGTGGTCGCCGTGCGCCCAGACCCGGAAGCCGACCGCGGCCCGCTCGTCGAGCGCCTGAAGCAGCTTCAGGCCGTAGCCGCGGTTGCGGTGGGCGGGGTGCACGAACAGCTCGGCGACCTGGTGCCCGAAGGAGTCGCCGGTGGTGTCGACGTGCGCGTAGCCGACCACTTCGCCTTCGATGCAGGCGACGAGGTGCTCACCGCCGTCGAACTCGCCGGGCAGCGGGCCCGCGGGCTCGACCTCGGGCCGCCCGTCGGCCTCGCGGACGGCCAGCAGCAGCCGCCGCACGTCCTCGAGCTGCTTCTGGTCCAGTTCCTGCCGCCACTCTCCGGTCACCCTGCGACCGTACCCGCGGGAGAGGCAACGCGACGGTTGTCGCCGCGTCCAGGTGAAGGTGGGGACGTCAGTGGGTGAGTTCGGGAGTTTCGGCCGGCGCCTCGGCCTGAGCCGGCACACCCGGCCGCGCGCCGCCCTTGGCCGGCCGCTCGAACTTGTAGCCGACGTTGCGGACGGTGCCGATCATCTGCTCGTGCTCGGGGCCGAGCTTGGCGCGCAGCCGCCGGACGTGCACGTCGACCGTGCGGGTGCCGCCGAAGAAGTCGTAGCCCCAGACCTCCTGCAGCAGCTGGGCGCGGGTGAACACCCGGCCGGCGTGCTGCGCGAGGTACTTGAGCAGCTCGAACTCCTTGTAGGTGAGCTCGAGGGTGCGCTTGCGCAGGCGGGCGGTGTAGGTCGCCTCGTCGATGACCAGCTCGCCGACCCGCAGCTCGGCGTCGACCTGCGCGGAGCCGCCGTCGCGGGTGGTGACCAGCCGCAGCCGCGCGTCGACCTCGGCCGGGCCCGCGGTGGGCAGCAGGATGTCGTCGGTGCGCCACTCGGCGCTCACGGCGACGAGCCCGCCTTCGCCGACCACGGCGATGATCGGGGTGGCCGCCTCGTCTTCGCCGGTGCCCTTGAGCAGGCGGCAGAGGCTCTTCGCCGAGGCCAGGTCGCTGCGGGCGTCGAGGAGGATCACGTCCCGGTGGCCCGCGTCGAGCAGGGCCGTCACCTCGGGAGCGCGGACGCGTACGGTGTGCGGCAGCAGGTCCAGCGCGGGCAGCACCGATGTGGCGTCGGCCTCCGCAGTCAGTACCAGAAGGTCCAGGCTCATCAGCCGCACCGCCTTCTCGAGTCGTCGCCGCAAAGCGGCGGTGGTCGGTGCTAAGTGAGAATAGCGGCTGAACGGCCGGGCACCTAACCCTTGCTGGATCGATCACACCTGGCGAAACCCGGGTGTCCCCGACGAACAGGAGTACGGACGCGATGGTGAGCAGGCCCGTGACCCGGGACGACCGACCCGCACCGAGGCCGGACGCACGACGCCGCGGCCGCCGCGCCCGGCGCTGGGTGATCGCCCTCGTCGTGCTGGTGCTGCTGCTGGTCGGCGCCGATTTCGGAGCCGCCGCCTACGCCGAGCACCTGATCTCCCAGAAGGCGCGCACCCAGCTCCAGCTGAACGACGACCCGTCGGTCACGATCCACGGCTTCCCGTTCCTCACGCAGGCGCTCGGCGGTGACTACAGCCACATCAGCGTGGCCGCCGCCGGCATCCCGGTCGCCGACAAGCTGCAGGACGTCGCGGTGAACGCCGAGCTCGAGGACGTCAAGGCGCCGCTGTCGGACATCACGAACGGCAACACGAAGGCGATCACCATCGGCAAGCTGACCGGCTCGGTCACCATCAAGGCCGCCGACCTGGCCCGGCTGTCCCCGCTGGACAAGATCAAGGACCTGCGGATCGAGCCGTCGACCACCGAGTACGTCCAGAACGGCGACAGCGGCCAGAGCGAGCCCACGCCGACCCCGACGAAGACCACCGAGGGCCAGGCCGACCAGGACGAGTCGAGCACCGGTGTCCGCATTTCGGGACACCTTCAGTTCGCGGGCAAGGATCTGGAAATCTTCTGTTTCGCGATGATCGAGGCGGACGCGGCCAAGGGCACGATCAACTTCCTCCCCAAGCGCCTGCAGTTCGGGAACAACCAGGAGACGACGGTCGTCCCGCAGGCGGTGCAGAAGGTGCTGATGCCGAACTTCAACGCGTCGATCAGCACGAAGGACCTCCCGCTGTCGGTCACCCCGACCGGCGTGCGGGTGCAGAGCGGATCGGTGACGATCAAGGGCGAAGCGGCGAACGTGTCCTTCGCGGACCTGAGCAAGTAGGGAGCGGTGCGGTGACGGGACTGTGGGTGCTCGTGGCGACGCTGGTGGCTGCCGGGGCGGTCGGCCTGCTGCTGCGCGTGCGCAACGGCCGGGTCCGGGACGCCAAGCCGGCCCGTGAGCTGCCCACCCCCGTCACCGACGTGCTCGACCCGGCGTCCGCGGTGACGCTGGTCCAGATCTCCACCACCTTCTGCGCGCCCTGCCGGCACGCGAAGGCCGTGCTGGCGCCCCTGGCCGAGCGGACGGCCGGCCTGCACCACGTCGAGCTCGACGTCACGAACCAGCCGGAGGTCGCGCAGTCGCTGTCGGTGCTGCGGACGCCGACCACGATCGCGCTGACCCCGGACGGCCGGGAGCTGCTGCGCGTCGGCGGCGTCCCCAAGGGCCCCGAACTGCTGGCCGCTCTGCAGCCGCATCTCACGACCCGGACGTCCCGACCAGGCGTTGTCCCGGTTCTTGGGAATCGTCCCAAGGTATGAACGTGGTTCCCACCCTGAGGGAGCACTGGGTACCCTCGCACCCGTGACCGGGCTGACCACCTTCTTTCTGACGCAGCGGCGTGCCGTCGACCTCTGCCGCGTCCGCAGCAGCCTGTGTCGCGTTCCCACCGTCCGGCGCTGACCGACGCCGGCGACCCAGCCGGCCCTGATGCTGCTGACGCGTGCCGTTCGCACGCACCCCCTGGAGCTCCAGCTGGAGGAACGAATGCCCGCCGGACCGGCCGTCGACCCGCGAGGCCCGCGGTTCGCCGCCATCCTGACCACGATCGTGCTCGCGGTCGTGCTGGTCACCGAGTGGTGGCCGCTGCTGGCGGTCCAGACCGTCGTCTTCGCCATCGGCGCGTTCGTCGGCCTGAAGCCGGCGCCGTACTCGATCCTCTACCGAACGCTGGTGGCCCCGCGGCTCGGCCCGACCTCCGAGCGCGAGGACGCGGCACCGCTGCGGTTCGCCCAAGCCGTCGGGTTCGTGTTCGCCCTGGTCGGCACGGTCGGCTTCGCCGTCGGGATCACCCCGCTCGGCATCGTCGCGACGGCGTTCGCGCTCTTCGCGGCTTTCCTCAACGCGGCCTTCAACTTCTGCCTCGGCTGCGAAATGTACTTGCTCATCAAACGCTTCACGCCCGCCCGCGCGTCCTGAAGAACAACCAGAAAGAGAGTTCTGTCCATGAGCCGTGAAGACGTCCTGGTCACCACCCAGTGGGCCGAGGAGAACCTGGACACCCCCGGCGTCGTGTTCGCCGAGGTCGACGAGGACACCACCGCCTACGACGCCGGCCACATCCGGGGCGCGGTGAAGTTCGACTGGCGGAACGACCTGCAGGACGGGGTGCGCCGCGACTTCGTCTCCAAGGAGGGCTTCGAGAAGCTCCTCTCGGAGAAGGGCATCTCCAACGACGACCTCGTGGTCCTCTACGGCGGCAACAACAACTGGTTCGCCGCGTACGCGTACTGGTACTTCAAGCTGTACGGCCACGAGAACGTCAAGCTGCTCGACGGCGGCCGCAAGAAGTGGGAGCTCGACGGCCGTGAGCTGAACTCCGACGAGGTCAAGCGCGACCGCACCGAGTACCGGGCGCAGGACCAGGACCTCTCGCTGCGCGCGTTCCGCGACGAGGTCGTCCAGTCGATCGGCTCGAAGAACTTCGTCGACGTGCGTTCGCCGGACGAGTTCTCCGGCAAGCTGCTCGCCCCGGCGCACCTGCCGCAGGAGCAGTCCCAGGTTCCCGGCCACATCCCCGGCGCGCTGAACGTGCCGTGGGCGAAGGTCGCCAACGAAGACGGCACCTTCAAGACCGAGGAAGAGATCAAGGAGCTCTACAAGGACGAGGGCATCGACGAGGGCAAGGGCACCATCGCCTACTGCCGCATCGGCGAGCGCTCCTCGATCGCGTGGTTCGCGCTCCACGAGCTGCTGGGCTACGAGGACGTCAAGAACTACGACGGGTCATGGACGGAATACGGCTCGCTCGTCGGCGTGCCGGTCGAGTTGGGAGCCAAGTGATGGCGGTTGACGACAGCTGCGGCGCACCGGTCCAGGAGGCCACGCCGGCGGACTACGACACGCGCGGGCAGGTCGTGCTCGCCGGCAAGGTGACCGGCGCGAACGGGCCGGTCGGCGGCGCGTTCGTCCGGCTCCTGGACGGCGGCGGCGACTTCACCGGCGAGGTCGTCTCGTCGGCCGACGGCGACTTCCGCTTCTACGCGGCGCCGGGCGACTGGACGGTCCGCGCCCTGCACCGCACCGGCAACGGCGAAGCCTCCG
This sequence comes from Amycolatopsis sp. CA-128772, assembly GCF_002904295.1. GTDB lineage: Bacteria > Actinomycetota > Actinomycetes > Mycobacteriales > Pseudonocardiaceae > Amycolatopsis. Next base: position 10,078 of record NZ_PPHG01000007.1, on the reverse strand, counting down.
TCACCGCGGAGGGCCCCGGCCTGCACCAGCTGGCCATCTCCGTCGCCTGACGCTCGTTCCCCGTGAAGGCCTTCCTGCTCCGGCAGGGAGGCCTTCACGGCGTTCCAGGCGTCCCGAAGCGGTGACTGTGCTCACCGCGGCGACCCTGCGCAGGGCCGTTCCCGGACGGGCGGACTATTCTGCGGGGCGTGGAAGCACTGTTTACGACCTTGCTGGTCCTCGCGGGCGTGGCCATCACCTGGTTCGCCGTGTACGTCGTCTACCGGCTGTACGCGGACCAGCGCTGACCCATGACCGCCAGCGGCGACGAAGCCATCGTGGCAGCGGAGAGGCGCGCGGAGAGCACCCGCGCCCGCAACCTCCCGCTGTGGGACGACCTGCCCATCCCCAACGACACGGCGAACCTGCGTGAGGGGCCGAACCTCAACGACGCCTGCCTGGCGCTGCTGCCGCTCGTCGGCGTGTGGCGCGGTGAGGGCGAGGTCGATTACCCGACCATCGACGGCCCGCGCAAGTTCGCGCAGCAGCTGACGATCTCGCACGACGGCCGCCCGTTCCTGATCCACGAGTCCCGCGCGTGGCTGCTGGACGACGACGGCAACGTCATCCGCCCCGCCGCCCGCGAGTCCGGGTTCTGGCGGCCGCAGGCGGACGACACGATCGAGCTGCTGCTCACGCACAACACCGGCATCGTCGAGCTGTACTACGGCAAGCCGCGCAACCAGACGTCGTGGGAGCTCGGCACCGACGCGGTGGTCCGCACGGCCACGGCCAAGGACGTCACCGCGGCCCAGCGTCTGTACGGCCTGATCGAAGGCTCCCTCGGCTACGTCGAGGAGCGGGCGATGGTCGGCCAGGACATGCAGCCGCACACCTCGGCCCTGCTGCACCGCGTCGCCGGCTGACGCCCGTGCGCTGGCGGCGGTGTGGCGAGGACGCCGCCCTGCTGGACTGCGACTCGCTCGACCAGATGCGGGCCGCCCACGCCACCGTGCTGGCCGCGCGTCCGGCCGGGGTGGTCGACCTCGTGCCCGGCGCGCGCAGCCTGCTGGTCGTCGGCGGGGTCGCGGCCGTGCGCGCCCTGCTCGAAGACGCCGACCTCGCGCACCCGCCCGCGGACGAGCCGCGCGAAGTGATCCTCGACGTCCGCTACGACGGCGAAGACCTCGCCCTGGTCGCCTCCGACGCCGGGCTCTCCACGGACGCCGTGGTCGACCTGCACACCGAAGCCCTCTACACGGTCGCGTTCACCGGCTTCGCGCCCGGTTTCGGTTACCTGACCGGCCTTCCTTCGCCGCTGCGGCAGCCTCGCCTGGAGACGCCGCGGACCCGCGTCTCGGCCGGGTCGGTCGGGCTCGCCGGCGAGTTCACCGGCGTCTACCCGCGCGAGTCGCCGGGCGGCTGGCGGCTGCTCGGGCACACGTCGGCGACGCTGTTCGACCCGCACGCGGACCCGCCCGCGCTGTTCGCGCCCGGGGACCGCGTGCGCTTCCGGAGCGTCCGGTGAGGCGCCTGGAGGTGCTCGATCCGGGCCGGTATGCGCTGGTCCAGGACCTGGGCCGGCCCGGTTACGCCCACCTTGGCGTCGCGCCTTCGGGTGCGCTCGACCCGGCATCGCTGCGGCTGGCGAACCGGCTCGTGGGCAACGCCGAGGACGCCGCCGGGATCGAAGCCCTGCTCGGCGGCCTCGCCGTCCGGTTCACGGCCGCGGTGACGGTGGCGGTCACCGGCCCGGCGGTCGACGTCCGCGTCGACGGCCGGCCCGCGGGTTCCCACGCGCCGCTGGCCGTCCGCGCGGGACGGACGCTGACGCTGGGCACGCCGTCGGCGGGGCTGCGCTGCTACCTGGCCGTCTCCGGCGGGATCGCGGTGGAGCCGGTGCTGGGCAGCCGGTCCCGGGACGTTCTGTCCGGCATCGGCCCGCCGCCGTTGCGCGCCGGAGACGTCCTCCCGCTCGGCAGGCCCGGGACCCCCGCCGGCGCGGACGTCGTCGTGCCCGTCCCGGCGCCGCCCGAGCTCGTGGTGCCCGTGACGCTCGGCCCGCGTGACGACTGGTTCGACGACCCGGCCCGCGGGCTCTCGGCGTGGTGGACGGTGACGGCCGAGTCGAACCGCGTCGGCCTGCGCCTCGACGGGACGCCGCTGCGCCGGGCGGTCGACGGCGAGCTGCCCAGCGAAGGCGTCGTCACCGGCGCGATCCAGGTGCCGCCGAGCGGGCTGCCGGTGGTGTTCCTCGCCGACCACCCGACGACCGGCGGCTACCCCGTCGCCGCCGTCGTGAAGACGGCCGCGTTGAGCGCCCTCGCGCAGGCTCGGCCGGGCACCCGAATCCGGTTCCGGCCTTCCTGAGCAAGCCGTACCGCCACGCGGGTGAGACCCGGATCACCCCGTGCACCCGTCCGGGTAGGGCTCGGAACCATGTCGCGCCGCCGCCCGTCCTGATAAGCGTGGAACAGGTGACGATCAGCGGTGGCGCGGGTTTCCTCGACGTGAACGCGCGGGCGCGGGCGGAGCTGCCGCAGTCGCTGCGGATCGCGCTGGCCACCGGGCAGTTGCGCCGCCCGCTGGCCACCACCCTCGGCCCGGTCCTCGACCTGCTCGTCGACGGCGACTACCGGGTCAGCGGCCCGGAACGCCTGCCCGACGGGCAGGAGCTCACCCCGACCGACGCCTGGCCGCCGTCGGACGAGTCCCGCGTCGGCTACTACCGGACCGCCATCCGCACCGGGCACCGGCCGGTCGCGGTGGTGCTGGCCGACGGCGAACGCGAGCTGATCCTCGACGGCCACCACAAGATCGCCGCCTACCGCGCCGAAGAGGTCGCCCCCGCCGTCGTCCGGATCAGCCAGGGTCAGGCGTATTCGGCTTCGTAGGCCGCGACGAGCTCGGCGTACAGCGCTTCGGAATCGGGCAGGCGCTCGCCGTCGAGCGTGTGCACCCGGGTCAGCTTGCGGACGCTGGAGGCCATGAAGACGCCGTCGCCCTCGACCAGGTCGCGCACGGTCAGCGGCTCCACCTTGACCGCCCAGCCCGCCTTCTCGGCGCCGCGGAACACCGCGGCCTGGGTGGTGCCCGGCAGGATCCCGATGCTCGACGGCGGCGTGTAGAGCGTCCGCCCCTTCGCCAGTACGACGGTCGACGTCGGGCCTTCGAACACCGAACCGTCGGCGGCGGTGAAAATCACATCTTCGGCCCCGCGGCGCCCCGCCTCGCGGACGGCGGCCATGTTCATCGCGTACGACAACGGCTTCGCGCCGAGCAGCAGCCAGGGCGCGCGCTCGGCGAGGTCCGGCGGGAACCCGCGCTCGAGAGTGATCGCGGCGACGCCTTCGGCGCGGGCCCGGTGGACCGACGGCGCCACCTCGGAGCCGAGCGCGAACGCGGTCGGCGTCGCGGCCGGATCGCCGTCGGATCCCCGCGTGTACACCAGTTTCAGCACCATTTCGGGTCCGCCGGTCCACCTTTCGAGGACCACCGAAACGACCTGTTCCCAGGCGGCGAGGTCGGGCTCGGGCAGGTCCAGCATGGCCGCCGAGCGGGCCAGCCGGTCGAGGTGCGGGCGCAGTTCCCGGGGCTTGCCGTCGACGACGAGGATCGTCTCGAAGACGCCGTCGCCGCGCATCAGCCCGAGGTCGTCGACCTTGATCTGGGCCACGTCGGGGTCGGCCGGGGTTCCGTCGAGGAAGACGAGGACGCGCATGGGCACACGGTACTCACCTAGGCTGGGCGGTATGCCGTACCGCTCGCCGCTGCTGGACGTGCCCGGATCGATCCCTCCTCCTGACGACCACCCCGAAGCCGGCGTCCCCTGGCACTGGGGAGACCCCTTCGCGGAGCAGCGCACGGCCTCGCGCAGCGTGGTCGTGATCGACCGGTCGCACCGCGAATTCCTCGCCGTCAGCGGCGAAGAACGGCTGTCGTGGCTGCACCTGGTGATCTCCCAGCACGTGACCGGGCTCGCCGAGGGTTCCGGCACCGAAGCGCTCGTGCTGGACAGCCAGGGCCGCGTCGAGACGCACATGGTCGTCTCGCACCTCGACGGCACGGTCCACCTCGACACCGACCCGGCCCCCCGCGTCACGAGCGCGCTGCCGAAGGGCGGCCCCCAGACGCTGCACGAGTACCTCGAGGCGATGAAGTTCTGGTCCAAGGTGGACATCCGGGACGCGACCGGCGAGCTCGCGCTGCTGACGGTCCTGGGCCCGGACGCCGAGCGCGTGCTGAGCGCGGCCGGCGCCGAGGTCGGCCCGGAGCCGTACGCGGTCGCGGCGTTGCCGGGCGGCGGCTTCGTGCGGCGGATGCCGTGGCCCGGCCGGTCGAGCGTCGACCTGGCGGTGCCGCGGGCGTCGCTGGTGGACTGGTGGAAACGGCTGACCGACGCGGGCGCGCGAGCGGCGGGCAGCTGGGTGTTCGACGCGCTGCGCGTCGAGTCGGTCCGGCCGCGGCTCGGCGTCGACACCGACGAGCGCACGATCCCGCACGAGGCGGGCTGGGTCGGCTCGGCCGCCCACGTCGCGAAGGGCTGCTACCGCGGCCAGGAAACGGTGTCGAAAGTCCACAACGTGGGACGCCCGCCGCGCAACCTGCTCCTGCTGCACCTCGACGGCTCCCCGGAGGTCACCCCGGAGACCGGCGACCCGGTGCTGCTGGACGGCCGCACGGTCGGCCGGATCGGCACGGTGATCCAGCACCACGAGCTCGGCCCGATCGCGTTGGCGCTGGTCAAGCGGTCGACACCGGTGGGCGCGGAGCTGCTGGCGGGGTCGGAGGACAACCTCGTCCAGGCGGCGATCGACCCCGATTCGGTGCCTTCGGAACAGCCCGCGCCCGGCCGTGCGGCGGCCGCGCAACTTCGTGGCTGAACGACCGGCCCTGACAGCGAGATCACGCTCAACCGGGATAAACTGCGCTGTGATCGAAGTGCGGCCCGGCGGCAGGCGGCGGATCGACCGCGTGCTCGGCCCGGGGTACCTCAGCGGCCTGGGTGAACTGCCGCTGAAGGTGCTGCGCGAGCGGCGCGACGAAGCCGCCCAGGAAGAAACCGACCTGTCCTACCTGCGCCGGCTCCTGCACGCCCGGATCGACATCGTGCGCGCGGAGCAGGCCCGCCGCAGCTCGGGCGGCGAAGCGAGCATCGTCGACCAGCTGGCGACGATCCTGGCCGACAACGCACTGGGCCCGGCAGCGGGCTCGGGGCGGCATCAGCAGCTGGAGCCGTCCCGCGCGGGCGAGCACCGCCGGCACGCGGAGGCCCTGATCGGCGACACGGACCTGACCGACGTCGGGTCGCTGTCGGACGAAAAGCTGGCTTCCGCTTTGGACACGTACGCGAGCGAAGAGCTGTCGGTGTCGTCGTTCCGCCGCGAGGTCCAGGGCGTGATGGACACGTTGAACGCGGAGATCGCCCAGCGCTACCAGCAGGGATCGGCCACAGTGGACGAGCTGCTGGAGAACGAGGGCGGCCGCGGCGAGTGACCAACCCCGTCCTCGCCGAAGTCGTCCGATCGGGTTTCGTCGAAAGCGTCCACCGAGGTGCCCTGGTGGTGACGGGCCCGGAAGGCGACGCCCGGCTCGTTCTGGGGGACGTGGTCTCGCCGGTCTTCCCGCGCTCGTCGAACAAGCCGCTGCAGGCGGTCGGCATGCTGCGTGCGGGCCTGGACTTCACGGACGAGGACCTGGCCCTGGCGTGCGCGTCCCACTCGGGCGAGCCCGGCCACGTCAAGCGCGTCCTGGAGCTGCTGGCGGCGGCCGGCCTGGCCGAGCAGGACCTGGCCTGCCCACCGGACTTTCCCCTGCACGTCCCGAGCATGCGCGACGCGGCCGAGCCACGCCGCGTGACGATGAACTGTTCGGGCAAGCACACGGCGATGCTGACGACGTGCATCCGCGCGGGCTGGCCGGTGCCGGGCTACGCGGCGCCAGAGCACCCGCTGCAGCAGTCGCTCGCTCACGTCGTCGCGGAGCTGACGGGCGAGCCCATCGCCCACACGGGTGTCGACGGCTGCGGGGCGCCGTTGTTCGCGTTTTCCCTGACGGGCTTGGCCCGCGCGTTCGGCCGGCTGGCGGCGGCGCGCTCGGGGCCTGAGCTGCAGGTCGCTTCGGCGATGCGCGCGCACCCGTGGCTGGTGGCGGGAACCGGACGCGAGGACACGGTGCTGATGTCCGGTGTGGAGGGTCTCGTCGCCAAGGCGGGCGCGGAGGGTGTCCAGGCGTTCGCCCTGCCGGACGGCTTCGCGGTGGCGATGAAGATGGACGACGGCGCGAAGCGGGCCTGTGCCCCGTTGGCCGTGGAGGCGCTGCGGTACCTGGGTGCGGATGTGTCGGGGCTGGGCGAGCTGGCGGCGCCGGAGGTGTCCGGCGGCGGGCAGCCGGTCGGGGAGATCCGGGTGCCGGAGCTGCGCTGACCGGCGAGCTAGTTGGCGCGTTCGCGGGCGGCCACGTCGCCCCAGAACTCGCGCAGGTCGGAAAACAGCTCGGCCAGCTCCTCGACGTTGCCCGAGCGCAGGGCGTCCAGGATGTCGTGGACCTCGTCGGCCGTGTTGTCGGCCTCCAGGACCGGGTCGGTGAACAGCTGGACCAGGCCGCCGTAGTCGAGCTCGACCACCGAGTCCGCGTGGAAGTTGTCCAGCCAGCGACGCGTCTCGAACAGCACGCGCCCCGGGCCGGAGTCGCCGAAGGTCTGCTCCAGGAGCTCGCCGGCCTCGCGGGCCCGGTGCTGCGCGTCGGCGAGGGTGGCTCGCCAGGACAGCTCGCGCTGCGGGTCGTCGCGGCCGTTGCCGAGAACCAGCCGCCGTTCTTCCGGCTCGACCAGCACGAACCACGGCAACGGAACCGTCCACGTCGTCGACAACGTGTGCGCCGCCGACGTGCTCAGGTCCGCCATCGCCGACTTGGTGCGGCCGCGGATCGTCTCCTGGGTGAAGCCGCCTTCGTCGAGGATCACGTTCTTCAGCGCCGGGTGCGCGTCGCCGAGGAAGGTCACCAGCGCCGCCGCCGAACGGGCTCGCAGCTCGAGCGGGCAGACGTAGGGACCGTGCTCGGCCTTGCCGCCCGGCACGTCGGCGGCGTCGAGCACCAGGACGTCGGTCAGCAGGCTCGGCGCGGGACGGCCGTCGGCGAGCTCGGCCGGCAGCAGCCGCCGCGGGGCGGCCACCTGTGACTTGAGCCACATGGCCTGCTCGCGCGCCCCCGCGTCCGTCCGCCGCAGCTTGGCCGCCGCGACGGCCGCACGCAGCCGTGCGTCCGGCGGATCGCCCAGGGCGAGCAGGGGTTCGTACACCCGCAGGTAAGCCACGAAGGGACGGAGCACGGGTAGATCGTGGCACGTCTACCTGCGCGGATCGCCACCGACCGGCCGGTAACCGGTGTCCGGCGGACGCTGTCACCACCGGCACACCGTGCCACGTCGCATCGAACCCCCCGGACACGGTACGGTGTGAGCAGGAAAGAATTGTCGAGACGATGCGGGGCCGCCGATTCCCCCGGCCGCCCCGCCCCTGTGCGAGGGGGTCGAGCCATGGGGCGCGGCCGGGCTAAGGCCAAGCAGACGAAGGTGGCGCGTGAGCTCAAGTACAGCTCGCACGAGACAGACTTCGATGCTTTGCAGCGCGAGCTGTCGAGTAACTCCTCCAGTGACAACCACCACGAGGACCCTGCCGACAGCCGGTATGAAGACCCGTACGACGACGGGTACGACGAGTACCGTCGTTGAGCACGCGTAAACGCGCGAGGGCGGCGCCGGACCACATCCGGCTACCGCCCTCGCGCGTCGCGTGCTGCCCACATTCGTGTCAAACAGGCGCGCGGGGCTGCGAAGCGGACGAAGGAGTGAGCCGGTGGTAAGTCGGGTTGGAGTCATCGGGGCGGGCCTCATGGGGTCCGGCATCGCCGAGGTCCACGCACGGTCCGGGTTGGACGTCGTGGTCACCGAGGTGAGCCAGCCGGCACTCGACGCGGGCCGGGCGCGCATCGAGAAGTCGCTGCAACGCGGCGTCAAGAGCGGCAAGCTCTCCCCCGAGGAAGCGGACAAGGCCATCGGCCGCGTCCGGTTCACGACGGACATCGGCGAGTTCGCCGACCGCGAGCTGGTCATCGAGGCGATCCTCGAACAGGAGCAGGCGAAGGTCGAGGTCTTCCGCCAGCTCGACAAGATCGTCGAGGCGGAGGACGCGCTCTTCGCGTCCAACACGTCGTCGATCCCGATCATGAAGCTGGGCATGGCGACGAGCCGGCCGCAGCAGGTGGTCGGCATCCACTTCTTCAACCCGGTGCCGGTGCTGCCGCTGGTGGAGCTGGTGCCCTCGCTGCTGACCAGCGAGGAGACCGCCCGCCGCGCGGAAGAGCACGCGACGACGGCCCTGGGCAAGACGGTCATCCGTTCGCAGGACCGCGCCGGCTTCATCGTGAACTCCCTGCTGGTGCCGTACCTCCTGTCGGCGATCCGCATGATCGAGTCGGGCTTCGCCTCGGCCGAGGACATCGACCGCGGCATGGAGCTGGGCACGGCCCACCCGATGGGCCCGCTGCGCCTGTCCGACCTGATCGGCCTGGACACGATCAAGGCGATCGCGGACTCGATGTACGCGGAGTTCAAGGAGCCGCTGTACTCGTCACCGCCGCTGCTGCTCCGCATGGTCGACGCGGGCCTCCTGGGCAAGAAGACGGGCCGCGGCTTCTACTCGTACGGCTGATCGAAGCTGACGGGCGCGCCGAAGGCGGCGCGCCTGGCAGCTCGCCGCAGCACGGCCAGGATGGCCGGCCCCAGCACGACGATGGCGACGGCGTTGGTGACGGCCCGCCCGGTGTCCCACCCGAGGGTCGAGGTCACCACGGTGTAGACGGCGAACCGGTGCAGGTTGTCGAGCACCGGCGCACCGGGCACGAAGCCGAGCTGGGCGGAGTCACCGGCGAGGAACGGCCACGTCCACAGGCTCATGAGCAGCCCGAAGAAGTAGGCCGCGAAGACGCCGTACCCGACAAGCATGGCAATCTCGCTCTTGCCCCGCGGCGCGCGCGGAAGCAGCCCGGCCCCGAGCCCGATCAGCGACGACGCCAGCATCTGGAACGGCAGCCACGGCCCCACCCCGGCGGTGAGCAGCGCGCTGGTGAACAGCGACGTGGAGCCGAGCACGAACCCGAACCCCGGCCCGAAGACGCGCCCGGCGAGCACGAGCAGGAAGAAGACCAGCTCGATACCCCCGGTGCCGGCCCCGAGCGGACGCAGCCCGGCGTTGACGGCGGAGAGCACCCCGAGCAGCGCGAGGGCCTTGGCGTCGATGCCCCCGCGGGAGAGTTCGGCCAGGACGACGAGGATCAGCACCGGCAGGGTCGCCATGAAGACGAACGGCGCATCGGTGGCGTGCGCGGCCGCGCCGGGCCGCGGGTGCGCGAAGAGCGGCCAGCAGAACATGGCCAGGCCGAGGAGGCTCGCGACGGTGAGGACCAGCGCGGGCCGCGGGGTCAGGCGGATGGGCCGGGGCGGCGGGCCGAGGAAGTCAGTCATGGTGAGCCGCCGGTGATGCGGGCGCGAGTTGAGGGTCTGGAAGGTGCCGGCGGCCGGTTGCTCATGAGAGCTGGCGCATCGCCGACGGGCCTTGGTAGGCCGGCGCCCCGCAACGCAGGGGCGGTGGTCGGCGGCGCCGAAGAGTGATCGGCACCGGCGCGGTTGGGCGTTTGCGGGGCACCGACCACGCCCCACGGGCCAGCGGTGGTCGGCGGCGCCGCGAAGGCTTGGCCGACTTCGGCGCCGGCCATGCGCGACGGGACGCCTCCAGCCCGCAGTGCCGCCAGCATCCGGCCGGCACCGGCGCCAGCGACGCCAGTCCGCAGTGCCGCCGAAGGGCGGCCGGCACCGGCGGCTGTGCATGCCCGCCGAGGGCCGATAGACCGACGGCCCACAGCACAGCGCCAGCCGACGGCGCCGCCGCCGAGGCCCGGGCAGCACCCGGTGCGAGCGAGCACCTGCAGAGCGCCGACCACACCCGGCAGACCGGCGGTGCCACACAGCGCAGTGCCGGTCGAGGGCGCCGCGGAGGTCATGTCGGCGAGCACTCGGGTTCTCCGGCCCCCCGCCCGCCCC
>NZ_PPHG01000006.1 GCF_002904295.1 Amycolatopsis sp. CA-128772 | reverse complement strand
CGACAATGCCTCCGCGACCTCGTCCACCGTCAGCCACGGCTCCGGGGCCAGGATCTTCGCCACCTGTGGGGCGAACGCCGGCGAGGCGGTGATCACCTCTCTCGTCGGGCCGTCCGCTACCACCTCGCCCTCGGCCATGACCACCACGCGGGTGGCCACCGTGGCCACGAACTCGACGTCGTGGGTGGCCAGCACTACCGCGTGGCCCTGCGAGGCCAGCTCTCGCAGGGTCGCCGCGAAGCGCCTTTTTGCGTGGTAATCCAGGCCGCGGGTCGGCTCGTCGAGCAGGACCAGCGGTGGGGCCGACGCCAGCTGGATCGCCAGCACCAACGCCAGTCGCTGCCCTTCCGAGAGGTCGCCGGGGTGCGCTTCACCGGCGACTTCCGGGGCGAGCCTGTCCAGCAGGCCCCGGGCCGTTCCTGCCGGTACCTCGGACTCGGTGTCCGCCTGTGCGCACTCGGCGTCCACTGAATCCAGGTACAGCAGGTCGGCCGGGGTCTGCGGGACCAGGCCGACGCGCTGACGGGCCACTCGTGGCTTGAGCGATGCCGGATCCGCTCCACCGACGTCGACCTTCCCCGCCGACCTCGGTCCGCTGCCCTGCACCGCCCAGAGAAGCGACGACTTGCCGGAGCCGTTGCGTCCCATCAGCGCGACCACCTCACCCGGTCCGACACGCAGGTCGACCCCGCGTACCGCCAGGACATCTCCGTATCGGACCACCACCCCTCTCACATCCAGTGCCGAACCGGTCACCGAGAGACTACGACCCACCACCGACAATTTCTGACGACTCCGCTGCAGCCGCGCTCGCAGCGGCCCCGCGACCCGCCGGGCGTCCCGGACCGACAACGGCAGCGGTGCCCAGCCCGCGAGCCGCCCCAGCTCGGCGATCGGCGGGGCGATCGAGGACGTCGCCAGGATCTCGGCCGGCGGTCCGGACCGCACCGAACCGTCGCCCGGCAGGTACAGCAGCCGGTCCGCGTACTGCGCCACGCGCTCCATCCGGTGCTCCGCCACGATCACCGTCGTGCCCAGGTCGTGCACCAGGCGGGTGATCGCCGCGAGGACGTCCTCGGCGGCCGTCGGGTCCAGCGCCGACGTCGGTTCGTCGAGCACGACCACCGCCGGGTGCGCCGTCAGGACCGAGCCGATCGCGACACGCTGCTGCTGGCCGCCCGAGAGCGTCCGAAGTGGACGGTTGCGCAGGTCCGCGATGCCCAGCAGGTCCAGCGTTTCCTCGACCCGCTTGCGCATCACGTCCGGCGGCACCGCCAGCTGCTCCATCGCGTACGCGAGCTCCTCCTCGACGGTGTCCGTCACGAACCCGGAAAGCGGGTCCTGCCCGACCACGCCGACCACCGACGCCAGCTCCCGGGGCGGGTACGCGGCCGTGTCGTGCCCGGCCACCAGCACCCGGCCGGACAGCCGGCCGCCGGTGAAGTGCGGGACGAGCCCGTTGACGGCGCCGAGGAACGTCGACTTTCCGGCCCCCGTCGGCCCCGCGACCAGGCACAGCTCGCCCTCTTCGACCACCAGCGACACGTCCGAGAGCACCGGCCGCGCGGCGTCCGGGTACGTCACCGTGACCCGTGAGAACTCGATCACCGGGCGACCTCCGGAACCGGGGGCGAAACGACCGCGGGCAGCGCCGCGACCAGCACGGACAGCACGTGGAACACGGAAACCTCCGGCCAGCGCAACGGGCTCAGCGACGGGAACAACCGGTCCGGGTCCACCCGCGCGGTCACGAACAGCAGCACGCACGCCCCGGCGCCGGCCGCGACGACCAGCGTCTCCGGCCACCCCCACGGGTCCGGCCGGTACGCCGTCCGCCGCACCCGCCGGCCACCGGCGACGAAGCCCGCGACGGCCACCACGAGCCCGGCCGCCAGCAACGGCACGCCGAGCCAGAACGACGCCGTCCCGTCGAGCACGCCGTACACGCCGACGCACACGCCCACCAGTCCGGTCAGGACGCAGGCGGCGATCAGCACCCGCAACCGCCCGCTCAGGTACGCGCGGCGCCCGTAGCCGCGGGAGTCCATCGCGGCCGCCAGCCGCAGGGACCGGTCCATCGCGTCCGCCAGCACCGGCACCACGATGCCCTTGACCGCCCGCAGCCCGCGAGTCCGGCCGGCCCGCAGCCGCCGGGCGCGGCGTACCCGCTGCACGCTCTCGACGAGCTGCGGCGCGACCGTCAGCGCCACCGTCACCGCCGTGCCCACCTCGTACAGCGCCCCGGGAACCGCCTTGAGCAGGCGTTTCGGGTTGGCCAGGGCGTTGGCCGCGCCGACGCAGATCACCATCGTCGCCAGGCGCAGGCCGTCGTAGAAGCCGCCGAGCAGCTCCTCCGCCGACGTCGGCCCGAGCAGGGACAACCCGGCCGTGAGCGGGATCCGCGGCAGCGCGAACAGCACGTGCCCGCCGTCTTCGCCGCCGACGAGGATCCGGAACAGCACGCGCGAGGCGACGATCAGCGCGCCGACGTAGACGTACAGCCGGAACGCCAGCGCCCACGGCGCGTCTGTGCGCCGGTTCGCGACGACGAACCCGGCGACCGCGATGACCAGCCCGAGCAGCAGCGGGTTCGTCGTGCGGCTGGCGGCGACGGCCAGCGCGAGCGCCCAGGCCCACCAGGCGCCGGGGTGCAGCGCCCTACTGCGCACGCCGGCGGCGGGCGACGACGATCCCGGCGCCGCCGACCAGCACGATCACGACGGCCCCGACCACCAGGCCCCACGGGAACGAACTGCCCTGATCGGACACAGCGGGCGCCGGCGTGGCCGCCTGCCGCACCGGGGCCACCCGCGGCGGCGCCGGCAGGTCGTTCGCCGACTTCGGCCGCGCGAACGCCCAGCCTTCGAACCCGCCGGCCACCGGCTTGGCCGTCTGCGCGCCTTCCTGGCTCGACGTCCAGCTGCCCCCGGCGGACGCGTGCCAGTAGCTCCAGTACGCCGTCGCCGACGGCATCCCCACGCACGATTCGACATCGGGGCCGGGCCGGCCGTTGATCCGGCAGGCCACGGCGAGGCCGTACTTCTGCGAGCCCGACACCTCGATCCCGGCCTCCCGCAGGGCGGCGATGCCGTTCGCGGGCGTCCCGGCGGCGCAGCGGAGCAACGGCCCGGGGCCCAGGTCGCCGAAGTCGACGACCACCGTGACGCCGCCACCCTCGGGGCAGGCGCCGTCGCTGCCCGTCGCCGAAGCGGGTGCGGCACCCACGAAGGCGGCGCCGAACAGGAGCGCGCAGACAACGGCGAAGCGGGAGGCGATCATGCAGGCACTTTAACCACGTCGGCGGCCACCGCAGGTGCGGTTCCGGCGCGACGCGGGACACACCTAGACTGCGGGCCGTGGGACAGCTCATCGCGGACGGACAGCTGCGCGTCGGCCTGGTCGGCGCCGGCCCGTGGGCGGCAACGGTGCACGCCCCCGGCCTGGCGGACCACCCCGGCACCGCGCTGACCGCGGTCTGGGCCCGGCGCCCGGAAGCGGCGCAAGCGCTTGCGGAGACGCACTGCGCGGCCACCGCGGCCAGCGTCGAGGAGCTGTTCGAGCAGGTCGACGCGGTGGCGTTCGCGGTGCCGCCGTCGGTGCAGGCCGAGCTGGGCGTGCGCGCGGCCGAAGCCGGGAAGCACCTGATCCTCGAGAAGCCGATCGCCGCCGACCTCGGCGGCGCGCAGCGGCTGGCCGACGCGGTCGCGGCCGCCGACGTGGCCGCCCTCGTCGTGCTGACCCTGCGCTACTCGGCCCAGACGCAGGAGTGGCTCGCCGGCCTGGCCCAGGCGGGCGGCTGGGCGGGCGGCGGCGCGCGCTGGCTGTCCGGCGCCCTGCTCGGCGGCCAGTACGCCGCTTCGGAGTGGCGGCAGGACGACGGCGGCGCGCTGTACGACATCGGCCCGCACGCGCTCGACATGCTGGACGCCGCGCTCGGCCCGATCACCGAGGTCGTGGCGGCCCGGCAGAGCCCCGGTGACCTCTGGCACCTGATGCTGGCCCACGAGGGCGGCGTCGTCAGCACGGCCACGCTCTCGCTGCGGCTGCCGGTACAGCCGACCGTCGTCGAGGTCGCGGTGTGGGGGCAGCACGGCTACCGGACGCTCGGGCGCAAACCGGGCACGGCCCAGGAGTCCTACACCGCGCTGCTGGACGACTTCGCGGCGATGATCGCGAGCGGCACGACGACGCACCCCTGCGACGTCCGGCGCGGGCTGCACCTGCAGGAATTGCTGGAGCAGGCGCGCGAGCTGGCGGCGAAGTAGTACACAGGCCCGCTTCACGCGTTTCCCCTGCGCCACAGGGGTTTTCCCAATGCGCCCCGAATTCATCCACAGGGTTGTCCACAGCATCCACTGTGGACGGTTTGCGGCCTCCTGACCAAACCACGGGCGGACAAACGGCGCCACCGGAAAGATCACCGGGTGGTGCGGGGTACGCGATATCTGATCCATGAGGGCCGGAAATCCGGTTGCCGTCCGTGCGACCATGGCCGGGAGAGCCCGTTCGAGTTCAAGGAATGACTGCCTATGCCTGGCGCCGTCTTCGGCGTCGGCCTCCGCTAGGCCCGACGCCCAGCGCCCCGCCCGCACGCCGGCCACCGGCTGCGGTTCCTTGACCTGCGCTCGAAGGGCTCACCATGTCCACCATCCAGACCTACGTCCGCAAGACGGCGCCACGCGGCCGCGAGACCGAGCGGGTCGGCCCGTTCCTCGCCACCTACTCGCCGGGCACACCGCATCCGATGCTCAACTACGCGATCCCGGACGACGGCGCCCAGCCGACGGCGGCCGAGATCGCCGCGCTCACCGCGGCCTACCGGCGCCGAGACCTGCTCCCGCGGCTCGAGTACTTCACCGACGTCGCTCCCGATCTGGAGAAAGTCCTGGTCAGGGCGGGGTACGAGCTCGAACGGCGAGTGCCGCTGATGACCTGCGCGCCGGGCGCGCGGGTCGACCAGCCGGTGCCGGCGGGCATCCGGCTGCGCGTGCCGGAGTCCGCTGACGACCTGCGGCGGATGCGGGAAGCGCAGAACATCGCGTTCGGCGAGCCCGCGGAAGCCGGCGACGGCGAAGAGCCGAGCGCCGGGGTGCGGCACCTCCTCGCGGAAGCCGGCGGCGTGGTCGTCGGCGGCGGGCTCGCCCTCGAAATCGTCGACGGCACCACCGAGATCGCCGGGATCGCGGTGCTCGAGGCCTACCGTGGCCGCGGGATCGCCGCGGCGATCACCGGGCACCTCACCCGCGAGGTGCACGAGGCCGGCGCCCACACGGCGTTCCTCACCCCCGGCGACCTGGTGATCGGGCACGTCTACGCCCGCGTCGGCTACCGGCCGGCGGGCGAGTGCGTGCACCTGTCCCTGGGTTAGTCGTCGAAGCGCCCGGAGCGGCCGCGTTTCACGTCGCTCCGGCGCTTCTTCGAGGCCAGGCGGCGCTCCTTCGAACCCCGGGAGGGCTTCGTGGGGCGCCGCTTGGCCGGCGGTGGGGCCGACGCGTCGAGCAGCAGGTTCGCCAGCCGGCCGCGCGCGGCCTCGCGGTTCTGCAGCTGCGAGCGGTGTTCGCTGGCCGCGATCGTCAGGACGCCGTCGACCAGCCGCGAGCCGAGCCCGGTCAGGACCCGGTCACGCAGGTGCTCGGGGATCGACGGCGAGGAAGCGACGTCGAAGGACAGCTCGACGCGCGAATCCGTGGTGTTCACGCCCTGCCCGCCCGGGCCGGACGACCGCGAGAAGCGCTCGCTCAACTCGGCTCCCGGGATCGTGAACCGGGAGCCGATCACCACGTCTTCGGCTGCCACGTCAACCAGTGTGACAGCCGGGTCGAAGGAATTTCAGAACCGCGGGTGGTCACCCGAGAGCACGGCTCGCGGGCCGTCGACGTCGCCGGCGGGCTGCACCTCGCCCAGGATCCACGCCGGGACGTGCCGCGCGGTCAGCATGGCCAGCGCCCGGTCGACGTCCTCGGCGCCGACGATGGCGACCATGCCGACCCCCATGTTGAACGTCTTCTCCAGCTCGGCCCGCTCGACCTTGCCGCGCTGGCCGATCAGGGCGAACACCGGCGCCGGCGTCCAGGTGCCGCGCTCGAGCCGGGCGACCAGGCCGCGCGGCATGACGCGGGCCAGGTTGGCCTCCAGGCCACCGCCGGTGATGTGCGCGAACGTCCGGACCTCGGTCTCGGCGGCGAGCGCCAGGCAATCCTTCGCGTAGATCCGCGTCGGCTCCAGCATCTCTTCGCCGAGGGTGCGGCCGAACTCCTCGACGTGCCCGTCGAGCGGCATCCGCGCGATGTCCAGCAGCACGTGCCGGGCCAGCGAGTAGCCGTTGGAGTGCAGGCCGGACGAGCCGAGGGCCAGCACGACGTCACCCGGGCGGACCTTCTCCGGCGAGAGCAGCTGCGACGCCTCGACGACGCCGACGCCGGTGGCCGACATGTCGTAGTCGTGCTCACCCATCAGGCCCGGGTGCTCCGCGGTCTCGCCGCCGAGCAGCGCGCAGCCGGCCTTGACGCAGCCCTCGGCGATGCCGCCGACCAGCGCGGCGATCTTCTCCGGGTGCACCTTGCCGACGGCGATGTAGTCCTGCAGGAACAGCGGCTCGGCGCCGGTCACGACCAGGTCGTCGACCACCATGGCGACCAGGTCGATGCCGACGGTGTCGTGCTTGTCGAGCGCCTGCGCGACCGCGATCTTGGTGCCGACGCCGTCGGTCGAGGACGCGAGCACCGGCTCCTTCCACCGGTCGAGCTTCAGGGAGAACAGCCCGGCGAAACCGCCGACACCACCCATGACCTCGGGTCGCGTCGCCCGCTCGGCGTGCGGCTTGAGCAGCTCGACGGCTTGGTCGCCGGCGTCGATGCTGACTCCGGCGGCGGCGTACGTGGCGCTCGTGGACTCGCTCACGGTGGACGGACTCCCTACTGGAAGGAACTCAGGGACGCCGGACGGCGTCTTCGGCACCGTACCCGGCGGGGCTGACCGGGGTCGCCGCGCCATTGACCGCGTCGAGGCTTTCGAGCAGGTGCTTCCCGATCAGCGCGTCCTCCGGCAGGGGGATCGGGTACTCGCCGGAGAAGCACGCCGTGCACAGCCGCGACTTCGGCTGTTCCGTAGCCGCGACCAGGCCGTCCAGGGAAATGTAGCCCAGGGAGTCGGCTCCGATCGAGCGCCGGATGCCGTCGGTGTCGACGCCGTTCGCGACCAGCTCGGCCCGCGACGCGAAGTCGATGCCGTAGAAGCACGGCCAGCGCACGGGCGGCGACGCGATCCGGACGTGCACCTCGAGCGCGCCGGCCTCCCGCAGCATCCGGACGAGCGCGCGCTGGGTGTTGCCGCGGACGATCGAGTCGTCCACCACGACCAGGCGCTTGCCGCGGATGACGTCCCGCAACGGGTTCAGCTTGAGCCGGATGCCCAGCTGGCGGATGGTCTGCGACGGCTGGATGAACGTGCGCCCGACGTAGGCGTTCTTGACCAGGCCGGTGCCGTAGGGGATGCCCGAGCCCTGCGCGTAGCCGATCGCGGCCGGGGTGCCGGACTCCGGCACGGGCATCACCAGGTCGGCCTCGACCGGCTGCTCGCCGGCCAGCCGGCGGCCGATCTCGACGCGGGTCGCGTGCACGCCCCGGCCGGCGATCGTGGTGTCGGGGCGGGCCAGGTAGACGTACTCGAAAACGCAGCCCTTGGGGTCCGGGTTCGCGAACCGGGAGGACCGCAGGCCCGCGGCGTCGATGGCGATGAGCTCGCCGGGCTCGACCTCGCGGACGAAGGACGCGCCGACGATGTCGAGGCCCGCGGTCTCGCTGGAGACGACCCAGCCGCGCTCGAGCCGGCCGAGCACCAGCGGGTGCACGCCGTGCGGGTCACGGGCCGCGTACAGCGTGTTCTCGTCGGAGAACACCAGGCAGAAGGCGCCCTTGAGGGTGGGCAGCAGCTCCATGGCTGCGGCCTCGATGCCCTTGTCGGCGGCGTTCGCGGCGAGCAGGCCGCAGATCAGGTCGGAGTCGCTCGACGAGCCGGTCAGGCCCGCGTGCGGCTTGAGGCCCGCTTCGATGGTGCGTTCGCGCAGTTCGGCCGTGTTGACGAGGTTGCCGTTGTGCGCGAAGGAGAGGCCGCTGCCGGTCTCGGTGGTGCGGAAGATCGGCTGCGCGTTCTCCCAGATGGTCGCGCCGGTGGTCGAGTACCGGCAGTGCCCGACGGCGATGTGGCCCTGCAGCGACTGCAGGATCTGCTCGTCGAACACCTGGCTGACCAGGCCGAGGTCCTTGAAGACCACGATCTGCGAGCCGTCGGAGACGGAGATGCCGGCGGCCTCCTGGCCCCGGTGCTGCAGGGCGTAGAGGCCGTAGTAGGTCAGCTTCGCGACTTCTTCCCCGGGAGCCCAGACGCCGAAGACGCCACACTCCTCACGGGGTTCCGGGTCGGGCTGGTCGGACACGACTTGCGGGTCGGAAACCACCGAGGAGCTCCTGGGAAGACGTGGTCAGGCCGATTTCAGTGTAAACGGTCCGATCGCCGGCCAGGCCCCGCCCGACGTGGCACTGACCACTTCGGACGGGCGCCGCGAGCCTGCACGTCTAGCACGCGTCCGGCAGGGAGAGGACCTCCGTCAGCACCTGCGCGCCCTCGCCGCGGCGGTACCACAACCACCGCTCCGGCTCGAAGATGTTCTCTTCGGTACCGGGCATCCTGGTCGCCACGACGTCGTCTTCGGCGTTGAGCCGCACCACGTCCACCACGTCGTCGTGCACCCGCACGCCGACGACGGCGAGGACCTCACCGCGCTCGTCGGCCGGGTGCACGAACTGGTAGCCGCGTGCCACCAGCTCCTGCAGTCCGGTTTCGATGTCGAAGACGGGGGCGACGGCCTCAGCCGAGGACATCGTCGAATTCGCCGTCCTTGGCACCCGCCAGGAACGCCGCCATCTCCGCACGCGTGTACACGAGCGCCGGACCGGTCGGGAAGCGCGAGTTGCGCATCGCGATCTCCCCGTTGGTCAGCGGCGCGACCTCGACGCAGTTGCCGACCGCGCCGCTGTAGCTCGCCTTGCGCCATTGGGCACCGGACAGCCGATCGGCCGGGATGCCGTTCTCGAATCGCTCAGCCATGATCCACCTCTCGAAGCGGAAGATCTTTCCGGGCCGATGCATCTGCATGTGCATTTGCCCGCGTATCGGAGACTAGCACGTTCGCATGCAGCGGTAAATGCACGTGCAGAATTTCTTGCAAGGTTCTCGGACAGTAAAGTATCACCGCACACTCGTTAACCCATCGGGTGACAGACAATTGCACGAATGGCGTAATCGCTACCCTTGGTTACCGATCACGAGGGCAAAAACGGTTACGGACCGAAGTCGCGGTGGTGCTACCGAGCGGCTCAGATCTCTTGGCGCCGCTTGCCGAGCATGGACCGGCTCCGCTCCGGAGTCTCCGCGTCCACGGCCAGCATGTCGAGCGCGCGGCTGTACTTTTCGATCTCTTCGCGCTTCTCGATGTAGTGCGCGCCGGTCAGGTATTCGACGTAGGCGATGTTCGGCAGTTCCGGCTCGCCGAACCGCAGCAGCGAAAACGCGTGCTCGGCCGACAGGCCGCTGCGCGAGTACGGCAGCACCTGGACCGACACGTGCGGCAGCGCGCTCATCTCGAGCAGGAATTCGATCTGCTGCTTGAGGACCTTCAGGCCGCCGATCGGGCGGTACAGCACCGATTCGTCGAGCACCATCCAGACGCGCGGCGCGTCCGGCCTGCTGAACATCTTCTGCCGCCGCATCCGCAGCGCGACGAGCTGGTCGACCCGCTCGTCGGCCATCTCCGGACGGCCGTGGCTGAAGATCGCCCGCGCGTACGGCTCGATCTGCAGCAGCCCGGAGACGTAGATCGGCTCCCAGATCTGGATTCGCGCGGCGGCTTCTTCGAGGCCGACGAGGTCGGTGAACCAGTTCGGCATGGTGTCGCCGAAGCGCCGCCACCAGCCTGGTTCGTTCGACTGCTTGACCATCTCGAGGAAGGTCCGGCGCTCGGTCGGGTCGTCGACGCCGTACATCGTGAGCAGGTCGGTGACGTCGCGTTCCTTGAACCCGACGCGGCCCAGCTCGAGCCGGCTGATCTTCGACTCGGACCCACGGATGTTGTAACCGGCCTGCTGACGGGTGATACCCGCCTCTTCCCGGAGCCGGCGTAGCTGCGAGCCCAGGATCATCCGGCGTGCCGTGGGGCCGATGTTCTGTTCACCTGCGGACGCGTTCACCGCGTTCATTCCCGGACCTTCCGCGCTCACGTCACCAGGGGGTTCTAGCCCGACTACCGAAAGTACACGTTGGGCCGTCCTGCGCAAAGAGGTGACCCGGTTTACCGCGTGCGTGTGTAGTCCTACTCTACGTAGGGTACGAGACTTTCGACACAAAACTTGCGAGGTTCAACATGCCCGACGCCGCGACCCGGACCGAACGAGTTCCCGTGGGGGTCGACCCGACCCGAGCGAGCATCGCGCGCGTGTACGACGCCTTCCTGCTCGGGAAGGACAACTACGAGATCGACCGGGAGGTCCTGCACAAGGTGCAGAAGGCCGCTCCGGAGGCTCAGGACCTGGCGTTCGAGAACCGCGGCTTCCTCATCCGCGCCTGCCGCTTCCTCGCCAGCCAGACCGGCATCACCCAGTTCCTCGACCTCGGCTCCGGCCTGCCGACGGCGGAGAACACCCACCAGGTCGTCCAGCGGATCAACCCGGAGACCAAGGTCGTCTACGTCGACAACGACCCGGTGGTCCTCGCGCACGGCCGGGCGCTGCTGGAGGAGAACGAGCACACCCACTTCGTCGCCGAGGACATCTTCGAGCCGCAGCGGATCCTCGAGAACGAGGTCGTGCGCGAGCACATCGACTTCAGCCAGCCGCTGGTCCTGCTGCAGATGGGCACGCTGCACCACTACAACGGCGAATCCGCCCGGCCGGCCGAGATCATGCGGGAGTACGTCGACGCCCTGCCGTCCGGTTCCTTCGTCGGGCTCAGCCACTTCTTCGACCCGGAGAACGAGGACTCCGCGACCGCGCGCCGGATGGAGGACTTCTTCCTGCACAGCCCGATGGGCTCCGGCACCTTCCGGACGCACAAGGAGATCGAGGAGCTGTTCCCCGGGCTCGAAATGGTCGAACCGGGCGTGACCCTGTGCGCCGACTGGTGGCCGGACGGCCCGCGGCTCAAGGAGCTCAACGTCGCGCAGCGGACGATCGCCGGCGGAGTCGGCCGCAAGCCGTGACCCGCGCTCCCCGTCCGTCAGAACCGGACGAGGGGGAGCCAGTGGGAAAGGTCGGCCCGGGTGCCCGATGCGGTCACCCGGCCGTCCGCCACCGCCGTGGTCCAGTCCAGCCGGCCGGTCGCCAGTTCGAGCCACGTCCGCGGGTCGGTTTCGATCACGTTCGGCGGGGTGCCCCGGGTGTGGCGCGGCCCTTCCACGCACTGCACCGCGGCGAAGGGCGGCACCCGCACCTCGACCGTCCGGCCCGGCGCGTCGGCCGCCAGCGCGCGCAGGGACAGCCGGACCGCCGCGGCCAGTTCCGGGCGCGCCGGATCGGGCGCATCGCCCTGCAACCACGGGGAAACCGCCAGCACCGCCGCACGTAACTGTCCGGGGTCGACCGAACGCGAAGAGGCCATGGGCAAACAGTAGAGTGGCGCACCAAGACTTGGCAGGCACACCCGAGGACGTGGGGATGACGATGGCGCAGCGGGACGAGGCGGATCGGATGGTTTCGCAGCAGCCCACCGGAAGCGGAGCCGATCGCCCCGGCAGGCACGGCAAGCACAACCGCGCCGCGCGGCGCGAAGGCCAGCAGGCGCGGCGCACCGGCAAGCACGGCACGCCCGAGATCACCGCGGAGATGCGCGCGAACGCCCGCGCCAACCCCAACAGCTGGCTCTACGTCATCGACGAGGCCTTCGACCCGAACGGCCCGGTGCCGTCGTGGGCGGTGGTCGGCGCCTACCCGGTGAACGGCGTCGGGGACGTCGTCGCCGACTTCCACCCGAACGACCGCTACCGGCCTTCGCCCAAGGCGCTCGGCTTCCCGGACCCGGCGAACGACCTCGAGCACCTGCTGCAGCTCGTCCGCACCGAGCACCGGCCGGCGTCGGACCTGCCGAAGGTCGTGCTCGACGCGACGCTGTTCGTCTACGCGATGTCGCCGGTGCAGCGGACCGTCATCGGCTTCCACAACACCGACGGCCGGGTGATGGTGCCCGCCTACACACGCAAGGCGCTGGTGCCGAGCGAGTGGCCGCACGCGCGCGCGGTGCTCGGCCGCGACATCGTCGGCCTGCTCGGCGGCCACCCCGTCGCGGTCAACCCGCACGACCTGATCACCGCCGTCGTGCCCGCGGAACACTTGCTGAAGGCGCTCGCCGACGAACGGCGTTGACCTGCGGTTCTAAGTCCATCGAGTGACCACCCGAGTCGCCGATCCGGCGGCTCGGGTGCATCGTGAGACTGAAGAAGTCTGACGAGACGGATGGGGTGCAAGAGGGTGAAACGTCGTTCGCTGGTGCCCTTCGCCGCCGCTGTCCTGCTCCTCGCCGGGCCGGCCCCGGCGAGCGTCGCGGACGGCTACGCCGGCGCCGAGGACCACTACGCGGGTTCGCAGATCGCCAAGGTCGAGGGCGTCGGCGAACCGCCCGACGTGCTGTACGGGGGCGACGACCAGCAGCTCGGCCACGACGTCAGCGGGCACCAGGGCCCGGTCGACTGGTCCGGCGCGGCGGGGTCGGGCGCCAAGTTCGTCTACGTCAAGGCGACCGAGGGCACCGGGTTCGTCAACCCGCAGTTCGCCCAGCAGTACAACGGGTCCTACACCGCCGGGATCATCCGCGGCGCCTACCACTTCGCGCGGCCGGACATCTCCGACGGCGCGTCGCAGGCGCGGTACTTCCTGGCCCACGGCGGCGGCTGGTCGGCCGACGGCAAGACGCTGCCGGGCGCGCTCGACGCGGAGTACAACCCGTACGGCGAAACCTGTTACGGCAAGGACGCCGCGGGCATGGTCACCTGGATCCACGACTTCTCCGACACCTACTTCGCGGTGACCGGCCGGCTGCCGACGATCTACACGTCGACGAGCTGGTGGAAGCGCTGCACCGCGAACAACGCCGGGTTCGGCGGCAACCCGCTGTGGATCGCGCGCTACAACACCTTCATCGGCGAGCTGCCGGCGAGCTGGAGCATCCACACGATCTGGCAGTTCGCCGACCGCGGTTCGCTGCCCGGCGACCAGAACTGGTTCAACGGCTCGGCGGACCGGCTGCTGGCGCTCGCGTTAGGCTGATCGGACCAGCGTCTCGATTAATAGGTGTTAACCAGTCACCAATTGAAGATCGACTTCCCGAGAAAATCACCCACACGTATACCCAATTTCACGGAACTGAGTGACAAACGCCACGACGTCCTCAACAATCGTGCACGGGCGGCTACCTGCAGTAAGCCGCTCACCGCGAGGGTATCTGTGAAGGGATCCGACATGTCCACTTCCCGAAGAAGGCGGCTGTTCGCCGCCCTCGTCGTCCCGGCCACGCTGCTCCTGCTCGGCGGCACGGCCCAGGCGACGACCTTCTCCCCCGAAGTCGACCCCGTGGCCGCGATCAACGCGGACATCGCGCAGCACAACCACGAGCTGGGGTCGCAGATCCGGCGCGTCGAAGGCGACAAGTCGACACCGGCGACGCAGCAGGCAGCGCAGCAACCGCAGCCGGCGCAGGCCATCCCGAACCAGGTGCTGGCCACGGTGGCCGGCATGGACGTCGCCAGCTACCAGGGCAACGTCGACTGGGCGAGCTGGTGGAACCAGGGCAAGCGATTCGTCTGGACCAAGGCCACCGAGAGCACCAACTACACGAACCCGTACTTCGCGCAGCAGTACAACGGCTCCTACAACCAGGGCTTCATCCGCGGCGCGTACCACTTCGCCACGCCGAACACCTCGAGCGGCGCGGCGCAGGCGACGTACTTCGTCGCGCACGGCGGTGGCTGGTCGAAGGACGGCCGGACGCTGCCCGGGGCGCTGGACATGGAGTACAACCCGTACGGCGCGACCTGCTACGGGCTGAGCAAGGCGGCGATGACGGCGTGGATCCTCGACTTCCACGACACCTACCACGCCAAGACCGGCCGGTACCCGGCGATCTACACGTCGACGAACTGGTGGGGCCAGTGCGTGAGCGGTGACTTCTCCAGCACCGCCCCGCTGTGGGTCGCGCGGTACTCCTCGTCGGTCGGCACCCTGCCCTTCAACTGGAGTTTCCACACCGTCTGGCAGTACACCTCGAGCCCGCTCGACCAGGACACCTTCAACGGTGCCTACGACCGGCTCCAGGCCCTCGCCAACGGCTGATCCACCTTCGCCGGCTCCCGGATCGTGACGGGTTCGCGTCGTCATGATCCGGGAGCCGGTTCCATGCCGTACCGTCCGAGCTTGCACAATGCTGCAGCCACGTCCGGGGAACCGCACGCGCCCACCGGACGTCGGAAGCGCACGAACACCGCCAGCGCCCGGAAGGCATGGACAGATGACCTACCCGCCTCAGCCGGGCCAGCCCGGTCAGCCCGACCCGTACGGCCAGCAGCCGCAGTCCGGCGGCTTCCCGCAGCAGCCGTACCCGCAGCAGGGCGGGTGGGACCCCAACCAGCCGCAGCAGCCGTACCCGACCCAGCAGTACCCGCAGCAGGGCTACCCGCCGGCGTCGGGCGGTTTCCCGGCGAACCCGCAGCCGGCGTGGGGCGACCCGTACGCCCAGCAGCAGTGGGCCGACCCGAACGCCCAGCAGCAGTCGGCGTGGGCGGACCCGAACGCGCAGCAGTACGGCCAGCAGGCGTGGGACCCGAACGCGGGCGGCCAGGTGTCCGGCTGGGACCCGGCGGCCGGCGGCTACGGGCAGGGCTTCGGCGGGCCGCCGGCGCCGCCGAAGAAGAGCAAGACCGGGATGTGGATCGCCATCGGCGCGGCCGTGGTCGTCGTGCTCGCCCTGGTCGGCATCACGGGGTTCGTCGCACCCGGGTTCTTCCTGTCCAAGGAGGACACCGCCGCGCCCCCGGCGACGAGCACGTCCGCCAAGCCGACGACCCCGAAGTCGTCGACGCCCAAGAAGACGCCGACGGCCACGAAGCCGTCGAAGCCCAGCGGCGGCGAGGGCGCTTCGGACGCCAAGGCCCTGTTGCAGGGGTTCATCGACAAGCTGAACGCGGGCGACAACGCCGGCGCCGTCGCGATGGGCTGCTCGGACTCGAAGGACCTGCTCGAATCGTGGCTCTCGACGTTCCTCAAGCCGCCGCTGCAGCTGCAGCTCGGCGACGTGCCGAACGACAAGTACCTGGTCGAGGGTCAGGTCACCGGAACGTCCGCGGGCAAGCCGGTCAAGGGCACGCTGAGCGCGACGAACTTCGACGACAAGGGCTTCTGCGTCAGCACCATGCTGGTGTCCTGAGCCGGTGAAGCTGTGGCGATCGCCGCTGGCGTGGACGTTCCTCGCCTCGGTGGCCCTGCTGCTCGGGGTCGGCGGCTGGCTGCTGACCGACCCCGCCACCAGCCGCAGCGACGCACTGAAGACGGGCGGCCTGGCGGGCGGCGCGATCGTGGCGCTGTACGCGCTGTGGCTGAACGACCGCCGCCGCCGGGTGGAGGAGCGCCGCCAGGACATCGAGCGACAGCGGCACGAGCTCGAGTCGCAGCGGGCGGAGCAGGACCGCGCCCGGGTCGCGGACGAGCGGTTCGCGAAGGCGGTCGAGCTGCTCGGGCACGCGGCGGACCAGGTGCGCGTGGGCGCGTTGCACGCGTTGGCGGGGCTGGCGCGGAGCCGGCCGGAGTACACGCAGACGGTGCTGGACGTGCTGTGTTCGTACCTGCGGCGGCCGTTTTCCCACGCCCGTTACACCGACCCGGCGGCGCAGGGTGAGCCGGAGCAGGAGCTGGAACTGCAGGTGCGGCTCACGGCCCAGCGGCTGGTGACCGACCTGCTGCCGGCCCGCGATTCGGACGGCCCGGCCTACGACCTGGACCTGACGGGCGCGACGCTCGAGTACTTCGACCTGTCCGGCAAGCTGATCGGCGGCCTGGTGCTGCGGTACGCCGCGTTGCACAGCAGCACCAACCTGAGCGGCTGCCGGTTCCGCGGCCGGGCGTACTTCACGGCGGCGGGCACCGCGGACGGCCGGCTGATCGGCTACTTCCGCTGCCGCAGCGCGGTGTTCGAGAGTCACGCGTGGTTCAGCGGAACCGGCTTCGCCGAGGACGCCGACTTCACGGCGACGACGTTCGCGGGGCCGACGGCGTTCAAGAACGCGAAGTTCGCGAAGGACGCGCTGTTCACCGACGTGCGCGCGACGGGCGACCTCGACCTGCGGCGGGCTTCTTTCCGGGGGCAGACGGACCTGCGTTTCGCGGCGCTGCCGGGGTCGGTTTCGTTGTACAACACGGTGGTGCGGGTGGAGAAGGACGTGCGGCTGCCGGAGGGTTGGCGGCTCGAGGAGCTGGGTGACGGGGAGGCGCGGATCGTCGCCAAGGCGGGCTGAGCAGCCCCCGTTTTCCAACCTGGCGGAGGGCACCGACAGAAGCCGGTGCCCTCCGCTCAGTTGTCCACAGGTCTCAGCCGAACAGGGCCGGGAGCGTGCTTTCCCAAGCCGCGCGCAGCTCGTCGAGGGTGAACTCCGTGATCCCCTGCAGCTCCAGGGCTCCCGACTCCGGGTCCACCACGCCCGTCTTGCGCCACGGGAGGCCGCGGGCCGTGCACATCTCCGTGAAGCGCAGCTCCTCCGTGCGGGGGACCGCCACCAGCACGCGGCCCGCCGACTCCGAGAACAGCTGGACGAACGGGTCCTGGTCCGCGTCCAGGAACACGCGGGCGCCGCACTGTCCGATCAGGACCGTCTCGACCAGCGTCTGGATCAGGCCGCCGTCGGACAGGTCGTGGGCCGCCGAGATCATCCCGTCGCGGGAACCCGCCACCAGGATCTCGCCGAGGAGCTTCTCGCGGGCCAGGTCCACCCGCGGCGGGACGCCGCCGAGGTGGCCGTGCAGCTCGCGGGCCCAGGCCGAACCGTCCAGCTCGTCGTGGGTTTCGCCCAGCAGCAGCAGGGTTTCGCCCGCCTCCGCGCCGATGCCCGTCGGGATGCGGCGGGTGACGTCGTCGATCACGCCCAGGACGCCGATCACCGGCGTCGGGAGGATCGCCGTCGAGCCCGTCTGGTTGAAGAAGCTGACGTTGCCGCCCGTCACCGGGATGCCCAGCTCGACGCAGCCGTCCGCGAGGCCGTGCACCGCCTGCTCGAACTGCCACATCACGCCCGGGTCGGTCGGGGCGCCGAAGTTGAGGCAGTCCGACACCGCCACCGGCGTCGCGCCGCCCGTGGCCACGTTGCGGTACGCCTCCGCCAGCGCCAGCTGCGCGCCGCGGTACGGGTTCAGGTAGACGAACTTGCTGTTGCAGTCCGTCGCGACCGAGACGCCGCGGCCGGACGACTCGTCGATGCGGATCATGCCCGAGTCCGACGGCTGCGACAGCACCGAGTTGCCGCGCACGTACCGGTCGTACTGCGACGTCACCCATTCCTTGGACGCCTGGTTGGGCGCCGAAATCAGCTTCAGCACGTCCGCGCGCAGTTCGTCCGGAGTGGACGGACGCGGCAGCTTCGCCGAGGTGTCCGCGATCAGCGCGTCCTGAGTGGACGGTCGCTCGATCGGCCGGTCGTACACCGGGCCCTGGTGGGCCACCGTGTGCGCCGGGACGTCGACGACGACCTCGTCGTGCCAGGTGATGACCAGGTGCTCGCCGTCGGTGACCTCGCCGATGTCGGTCGCGATGACGTCCCACTTGCGGCAGACCGCCATGAACGCCTCGACGTTCTCCGGTGAGACGACCGCGCACATGCGCTCCTGCGACTCGCTGGAGAGCACCTCCGCGGGCGTCATCCCCTTGGCGCGCAACGGAACCCGGTCGAGGTAGATGTGCATGCCGCCGTCGCCGGCCGCGGCCAGCTCCGACGTCGCGCAGGACAGCCCGGCGCCGCCGAGGTCCTGGATGCCGACGACGAGCTTCTGCGCGAACAGCTCGAGGCAGCACTCGATGAGCACCTTCTCGGTGAACGGGTCGCCCACCTGGACGCTCGGCAGCTTCTTGCGGCCCGACGCCGACTCGTCACCCGAAAAGGTGTCACTCGCCAGGACGGAAACACCGCCGATGCCGTCGAGGCCGGTGCGGGCGCCGAACAGGATGATCTTGTTGCCGGTGCCGGACGCGAACGCCAGGTGCAGGTCCTCGACGCGCATCGCGCCGACGCAGAGGGCGTTGACCAGCGGGTTTCCCGAGTACGACGGGTCGAAGACGAGCTCGCCGCCGATGTTCGGCAGGCCGAGGCAGTTGCCGTAGCCGCCGACGCCGGCGACCACGCCGGGCAGCACGCGCTTGGTGTCGGGGGCGTCGGCCGGGCCGAAGCGCAGCGCGTCGGCGACCGCGAGCGGCCGCGCGCCCATCGCCATGATGTCGCGCACGATGCCGCCGACGCCGGTCGCGGCGCCCTGGTAGGGCTCCACATAGGACGGGTGGTTGTGGCTCTCCACCTTGAAGGTGACCGCCCAGCCCTCGCCGATGTCGACGACGCCCGCGTTCTCGCCGATGCCGGCCAGCATCTTGGCCTTCATCTCGTCGGTGGCGGTCTCCCCGAAGTAGCGCAGGTGCTTCTTCGACGACTTGTAGGAGCAGTGCTCGCTCCACATGACCGAGTACATCGCCAGCTCCGCGTCGGTGGGCCGGCGGCCGAGGATCTCGCGGATGCGCGCGTACTCGTCGTCGGCGAGCCCGAGCTCGCGGTAGGGCTGGGTGTGGTCCGGGGTCGCCCCGGCGCGCTCGGTGGTGTCAACGGTGCTGGTCACGGTGTCCGTGTCAGGGTTCGCCACGGCCGTCAGGATACGTGCCGTCCACCGGCGCCCCGGACGGTGGGCCGCCGAAATCGGACGCGCGCGCCGCAGTGTGAGCGAGGCGACATCCACGGCGGTCGCGGGGACTCGGCGCGGGGGCGTTCCCTGTGGACAACCCGGGTGCGCGGGAACGGAATTGTCGGTGCTCGCGAGTAACGTTGAAACCGGGGGTCCCCCGAGCGGCCGGGCGGCGACGAGGGCGCATCGGGAGTCCCGGGAGGGTGCACCTGTGGGCGCGAAAGGGCACCCGAGCGGCCATGGTCCCGGAAAATCGGTCGCCTTCTCCCCGGGGTCGGCTTACCGTCGGGAATCGTGCTTTCCGCCACATATCCCTTCCCGCCGCTGCGGCTGCCCGCGCGGCCGACCGCGCGCCGCTTCCTGCTCGCCGTGTTCCGGGCCCGGCTCGGCTCGGTGCTCGGCGCCGCCGCGATCGGTGTCGTCTGGGCGCTGCCCGGTGCGCTCGTGCCGCTGGTGATCGGGCAGGGCATCGGCGCGGTCGAGGCGCACGACGGCGCCGCCGTCTGGCGCTGGGCGCTGGCCGCCGCCGCGCTCGGCGTGGTGCAGGCGCTGTTCGGGACCTGGATGCACTTCCTCAACTACGGCCTGTGGCTCCACGGCGCCGGCTCGACGCAGCGGGTGGTGTCGGCGCACACCACCCGCGTCGGCGCCGCGCTGCGCGAACACACCACCACCGGGAACCTCGTCGCGGTCAGCACGACCGACATCAACCACATCGGCAACACCGTCGAGATGACCGGGCGGGCGTTCGGCTCGCTGCTGGCCTTCGTCGTGGTCGCGGTGTGGCTGATCTCGACGTCGCCGCTGCTCGGCGTGGTCGCGCTGGTCGGTGTGCCGCTCGCGGTGCTGGGGATCGGGCCGCTGCTCGCGCCGCTGCAGAAGCGCAAGGCGAAGCAGCGCGAGAAGCGCGGCGACGTCAACGCGCTCGGCGCGGACATCGTGTCCGGCCTGCGGATCCTGCGCGGCATCGGCGGCGAGCGGCGGTTCTTCGCGCGCTTCCGCGAGACGAGCCAGCGGGTGCGGCGGTCCGGCATCGAGGTCGGGCAGGCCGAGGCGTGGCTGGCCGCGGCGGAGATCGCGCTGCCCGGCCTGGTCACCGTGGTGATCACCTGGCTGGGCGCGCGGCTGGCCGTGGCCGGCGAGATCGGCGTCGGGCAGCTGGTGTCGTTCTACGGCGTTTCGGCGTTCCTCATCTGGCCGGTCACCGCGGCCACCGAGGCGGTCGGCTCGATCACGTCGGGGCTGGTCGCGTCGCGGAAGGTCGTCGCGCTGCTGGCCATCCCGCCGAAGCTGGCGGACCCGGAGACGCCGGTGCCGCTGCCCGCGGGGCCGCTGGAGCTGGTGGACACCGGGTCCGGCGTCCGGGTCGCGCCGGGCCGGCTGACGGTCGTCGACTTCGGCGCCGGCGGCGAAGCGGTGGCCGACCGGCTGGCCCGGTTCGCCGATCCGGCCGAGGGCGAAGAAGTGCTGGTCGGCGGGGTGCGGGCGGACCACGTCGCGCTCGCGGAGCTGCGGCGGCGGGTCGTCTACGCGCACAACCAGGACATCTGGTTCTCGGGCGTGCTGCGCGAGCAGCTGGCCCCGGCGCGCCCCGGCGGCGTGAGCATCACCGAAGCGCTGTCCGCGGCCGACGCCGACGACATCGTCGACGCCCTGCCCGACGGCGTCGACGAGGTGATCGGCGAGCGCGGCCGCGAGGTGTCCGGCGGCCAGCGGCAACGGCTGAACCTGGCCCGCGCGCTGGCGACCGACGCCGACGTGCTGGTGCTCGACGAGCCGACGTCGGCGGTCGACGCGCACACGGAGGCCCGCATCACCGAACGGGTCGCGGCGCTGCGCCGCGGCCGGACGACGGTGGTGTTCAGCCAGAGTCCCTTGTGGACACATGTGGCGGACGAAGTCTTCACGGCGAAAGTAGTGACGGTATGAAACGGCTTCCCACGGCGTCCCGGCGGGACGTCCGCCGCTGGGCGTTGAAGACCGCGGCGCTCCACAAACGCGAGTTCGGCCTGCTGCTGGGCTCGCTGGCCGTGGCCACCCTGATCGGGCTGGCCGGGCCGCAGCTGCTCGGCGCGCTGGTCGACGACGTCGCGGCCGGCACCACGAACGGGCGCGTCGACGTGCTGGCGGTGGCGTTCGTCGCGATCCTCGTGCTGCAGGCGCTGGCGCGGAAGATCGCGCGGATGCGCGGCGCCGTGTTCGGCGAGCTGGTGCTGGCCGAGACGCGCGAGGAGTTCGTCGGGACGGCGCTCCAGCTGCCGCTCGGCACGGTCGAGGCGGCCGGGACGGGTGACCTGCTCAGCCGCGCGACCACCGACCTCGGCCGGATCGACCACGCCGCGCGGTTCGCGGCGCCGGAGATCCTGGTCGCGGCGGTGACCGTGGTGTTCACGGTCGTCGCGATGGTGGTGACGTCGCCGCTGCTGGCGCTGGGCCTGCTGGTCGCGCTGCCGCTGCTGGTGCCGGTCAACGTCTGGTACCAGCGGCGGATCCCGGCGGTCATGCAGTGGATGCTCGACCGCTGGGCGGACCTGACCACCAGCGTCCACGAGACGGCGGAGGGCGCGCGCACGGTCGAGGCGCTCGGGCTGGCCGAGCGGCGGATCGGCGCCGCGTACGACGCGCTGGACCAGAGCATCCTCGGTGAACGCCGGATGCGGCGGCTGCAGCTGCGGTGGCTGCCGTCGCTGGAGATCAGCTACGTGCTGCCGCTGGCGGTCATGCTGCCGCTCGGGCTGCTCGCGTACACGAACGGCTGGGCCGGGCTCGGCGAGATCACCACGATGCTGCTGTACGTCCAGGCGATGGCGGCGCCGCTCAACGAGGCGCTGTTCTGGCTGGAGGACCTGCAGGTCGCGGCGGCCGCGGCGCGCCGGATCCTCGGGGTCCGCACGGTCTCGGCCGAGGACTCGGCGAAGGTGACGGACATCCCGCGCGGGCGTGACATCGACGTGCACGGCGTCCGGTTCGCCTACACCGCGGACCGCGAGGTGCTGCACGGCATCGACCTGCGGGTCCCGCGCGGCGAGCGGCTGGCGATCGTCGGGCCGTCGGGCGCGGGCAAGTCGACGCTCGGGCGGCTGCTGGCCGGCATCGCGGCGCCGTCGTCGGGCTCGGTGCGGATCGGCGGCCAGGACGTCTCGGCGCTGGCCGACGACGTGCTGCGCGGCGAGGTCCTGCTGCTGACCCAGGAGCACCACGTGTTCTCCGGCACGCTGCGGCAGAACTTGGCGCTGCCGGCGCGGCGCGAGGGCGGCGACTGGACGGACGACGAGCTGCTGGCGGCGCTGGACTCGGCCGGCGCGTCGGACTGGGTGGCGTCGCTGCCGTCCGGGCTCGACACGAAGCTGGGCTCGGGCGAACACCCGGTGCCGGCGGCGATCGCGCAGCAGCTGGCGCTGGCCCGGGTGGTGCTGGCGGACCCGCACACGCTGGTCCTCGACGAGGCGACGTCGCTGCTGGACACCGGCTCGGCGCGGGACCTGGAGCGGTCGCTGAACAGCGTGTTGTCGGGCCGGACGGTGATCGCGATCGCCCACCGCCTGCACACCGCGGCGGCGGCCGACCGGGTCGCGGTGGTCGAGGGCGGCCGGATCACGGAGCTGGGCCCGCACGACGAGCTGCTCTCCGCGGGCGGCTCGTACGCCCGGCTGGTGGCGGCGGCTTCGTAGTCCGGAATGTCCGGCCCCGCGGACGTGTTGCTCCCCGGTGGATGGCCGGCTACCTGGGGAGTGACATGTCGTCGTTCGTGATGACCGCGGCGGAGCGCGAAGAGTTTCTGAGCGGGGTGCACGTGGGGGTGCTGGCGGTGGAGCGCGCCGGCCGGGCGCCACTGGCGGTACCGGTCTGGTACGACTACTCGCCCGGCGGCGAGCTGCTGATCTGGATGGAACGCGACACGGTCAAGGACCGCTCGATCCGCGCGGCCGGCCGGCTGAGCCTGGTGGCGCAGGACGAGAACCCGCCGTACAAGTACGTGACGGTGGAGGGCCCGGTGGTGGCGAACGACGAGCCGCCGACGCGCGAGCAGGCCCTGCGGATCGCGAAGCGGTACTGGCCGTCAGACCAGGCCACGGCCTACGTCGACTCGGCCCTCGGAGAGCGGTCGGTGCTGGTCAGGGTCCGGCCCGAGAAGTGGCTGTCGAACGACCAGAGCAAGAGCTGACCTGGTCCGGGGCTGTGGACAACTCGCGTCCGCAGCCCCGGAACTGTCGGTGCCCCCCGGTAGCATGGTTACCGGGGGGCGCGGCCCGCCCTCACGCCTTCACGAGCGCGTCCACCGCGCTGAAGAACATGCCCAGCCCGTCGTCCGACGGCCCCGTCAGCGCGTCGATCGCGTGCTCCGGGTGCGGCATCAGCCCGACCACGCGGCCGTTCTCGCTGCGGATGCCGGCGATGTCGTTGCGCGACCCGTTCGGGTTGCCGCCGACGTACCGGAACACCACGCGGCCCTCGCCCTCGAGCTCGTCCAAAGTGGACTGCTCGGCCACGTAGCAGCCGTCGATGTTCTTCATCGGGATGAGGATTTCCGCGCCGGCGTCGTAGCGGGTGGTCCACGCCGTGCCGGTGTCCTCCACGCGCAGCCACTGGTCGCGGCAGATGAAGTGCAGACCCTGGTTGCGGATCATCGCGCCCGGCAGCAGGCCGGCTTCGCACAGGATCTGGAACCCGTTGCAGATGCCGAGCACCGGCATGCCGGCGCGCGCCGCCTCGATCACCGGCGTCATGACCGGCGCGAACCGGGCGATCACGCCCGCGCGCAGGTAGTCGCCGTAGGAGAAGCCGCCCGGGACGACGACGGCGTCGACTTCACGCAGGTCCTCGTCGGCGTGCCACAGCGGCACGGCCTCGCCGCCGGCGTAGCGGACCGCGCGCGCGGCGTCGCCGTCGTCGAGCGTGCCCGGGAAGGTGATGACCCCGATGCGGGCGCTCACGCGTCCACCCGCGTGATGGTCCACTGCTCGATGACCGGGTTCGCGAGGAAGCCTTCGGCGATCTTCTCCAGCGTCGCGTCGTCGACCGTGTCGTCGACCTCGATCTCGAAGTGCTTGCCCTGGCGGATCTCGGTGATCCCGGTGAACCCCAGGCGGCCGGCGGCGCCGAGCGCGGCCTGTCCCTGCGGGTCGAGGATTTCGGGCTTCGGCATGACGTCGACGACGACTCGGGCCACGGCAGGCTGCTCCTTATTCACGCAGGTCGTGGGTACCTGGCCAGCATAGTTGACGGCTTCGGCGGGCCCCGCGCCCAGGTGGCGAGGGCC
Source organism: Amycolatopsis sp. CA-128772 (assembly GCF_002904295.1). Lineage (GTDB taxonomy): Bacteria > Actinomycetota > Actinomycetes > Mycobacteriales > Pseudonocardiaceae > Amycolatopsis. The sequence continues at coordinate 35,303 of NZ_PPHG01000006.1, read as the reverse complement.
ATAGACTGGCCGTCGGCGCGGGGCTGCGCCATGATGAGTCGTTGACATCTCGCCAACAGGAGGCACCGTGGCCGTCCAGGAGTCCTACGACTACGTCATCGTCGGCGCCGGCAGCGCGGGGTGCGTCCTCGCCAACCGCCTCACCGAGGACCCTTCGGCCCAGGTCCTGCTGCTCGAAGCGGGCGCGGAGGACACCGCGGACGAGATCCACATCCCCGCCGCGTTCGCGTCGCTGTTCAAGACCAAGTGGGACTGGAACTACGAGACCGTCGAGCAGAAGCACACGGGCAAGACGTCGTACTGGCCACGCGGCAAGGTGCTCGGCGGCTGCTCGTCGATCAACGCGATGATCTACATCCGCGGCAACCGCGCCGACTACAACGGCTGGCGCGATTCCCACGGCGCCGAAGGCTGGGGCTGGGACGACGTCCTGCCGTACTTCAAGCGCGCGGAGGGCAACCAGCGGCTCGGCGGGCCGCTGCACGGAACGGACGGCCCGCTGCACGTCGAGGACCGCCGGTTCACCCACGAGCTGTCGCACGCCTGGGTCGACTCGGCCGTCGCGTGGGGCCTCAAGCGCACCGACGACTTCAACGGCGAGAGCCAGGAGGGCGCCGGCGTCTACCAGGTGACGTGCAAGAAGGGCCGCCGGTGGTCGACCGCCGACGCCTACCTGCGCCCGGCGCTTGCGCGGCCGAACCTGACGGTGAAGACCCTCGCTCCGGCGACCCGCGTCGTCTTCGAGGGCACGCGCGCGGTCGGTGTGTCCTATTTGGACAATGGAGTGGAGCGCTCGGTGCGCGCGTCGGCCGAGGTGGTGCTTTCGGGTGGGGCGGTCAATTCGCCGCAGCTGCTGATGGTTTCGGGTGTCGGGCCGGCCGAGCACCTGCGTGAGCACGGGATCGACGTCGTGGCGGCGCTGTCCGGCGTCGGCGAGAACCTGCACGACCACCCGGCGTGCGGGATCATCTGGACCACGCGCGGGACCACCGACCTGGTCGAGTCGGCGACGCCGCGTGGGTTGATGCGCTACCAGCTGACGAAGCGCGGGCCGCTGACGTCGAACGTCGGCGAGGCGGGCGCGTTCTACCCGACCACGGACGGCCTGCCGGCGCCGGACATGCAGATCCACGTGGCGCCGACGTTGTTCTACGACAACGCGATGCGCGAATGGACGACGCCGGGATTCACCTCGGCGGCAACGCTGGTGGACGTCGCAAGCCGCGGACGGCTGCGGTTGAAGTCGGCCAATCCGACGTGGAAGCCGGAAATCGACCCGGCTTACTATTCGGATCCGCGTGATATGGAGACGATGATCGCCGGGCTGCGGGGGTTGATCGAGATCGGGAAAACGGGGCCGTTGCGGCGGTTCCTGGATCAGCCTTTCCTGCCTTCGCGGCATGACTTGAGTGATGCCGAGCTGGCGGAGCACGTCCGGCAGAACACGCAGACGCTTTATCACCCGGTCGGGACATGCGCTATGGGGTCGGTGGTTGACGCGGAGTTGCGGGTGCAGGGGGTGGACGGGCTGCGGGTGGTGGACGCTTCGGTGATGCCGGTGGTGCCGCGGGGAAACACGAACGCGCCGACGATCATGGTGGCGGAGAAGGCGGCGGACCTGATCCGGGGGCGGTCGGTTCAGGTGTGATTTCGTGGCCTGTGGACAACTTGGGTTCGGGGCCGCGGGATTGTCGGTGGTCGCCGGTAGAATGGATACCGGGGGCCGAGGGCCGCTCTATGCCTGCTGCGGACGGTTGTCGTGAGCCTGGGCGGCGGCCGGCCGCCGCCCAGTTAGAAGTCAGTTCAGACTGAGTTCGCGGAGACAGATGATCGAGCAGACCAGGCTGAGGATGGCTTGGTGGATGTCGGCGCGTCGTTCGGTGCGGATACGTAGCCGGCGGAAGTTCTTGAGCCAGGCGAAGGTGCGCTCCGCGGGTCAGCGGACTTTGCCCAGGCCGGAGCCGTGTTCGACGCCGCGGCGGGCGATGAGCGGGGTGATGCCGCGGGCGCGGACCAGGCGGCGGTACTTGTCCTGATCGTAGCCGCGGTCGGCGTAGAGCCGACGTGGCCGGCGCCGTGGTTTGCCGACTCGGCCGCGGATCGGTGGGATGGCGTCGATCACCGGGATCAGCTGAGTGACGTCGTTGCGATGGCCACCGGTGAGCGTGACCGCGAGCGGGGTGCCGTGGGTGTCGGTGATCAGGTGGTGCTTGGAGCCAAGCTTGCGGCGGTCGACCGGGCTGGGCCCGGTGTGGTCCCCCCTTTGAGGGCACGCAGGTGGGTGGAGTCGACCAGCACCGCCGACAGGTCCAGCAGCCCAGCAGCACGCAGCTCGGTGAGCAGGCGTTCATGCAGCTGCTGCCAGACGCCGGCCTCGTGCCACTCGGTCAGCCGCCGCCAGCAGGTGGCGCCCGAGGCGCCGAACAGCGCGGTGGGCAGGCGGTTCCAGCCGATGCCGGTGCGGATCACGTACAGGATCCCTTCCAGCGCGGCGCGGTCATCGGCGCGCTTGCGGCCGGGATAGCGGAACCGCCGTGGGTGCACCAAAAGCAGCCGCTCCCACAGCTGGTCGGTCAGACCTCCTCACGCATACCGAGATTCTGGAAAGCCTTGCAGTCCAGGCAAAGACGACACGCCGACTCATTCTGAACTGACCCCTTAGTGCGGTGGCGGCAAGGCGTCGCGGCCGACCCTGCCCACCGGGGTCAGCGGAGCCGGTCGAGCACGACGAACTGGTCCGGCATCTCGTGCGGGACGAACCGCTCGGCCAGCGGTTCGGCCGCCGGGCCGTTCTCCAGGACGTCCGGGACGTCTCCGGAGCTCCCCGGCCGTGGTGTCGCCGCAAGCCGCCCTCCAGGCGGCGATTTCGGCGTGCAGCACGGCCCCGATCGTGGGACCCGCCTCGGCCGCACCGATCGAAGCCTCGGCGGGCCGACGGGCGGCGAGCAGAAGCTCAGCGCGGCCCTCGGCCCCCCGGTATCCATGCTACCGGCGACCACCGACAAATCCGGCGCGGTTCCGGGGCTGCGGACCGACTCATCCACAGCCCCGGAACGCCATCAACGCTTCCCGTGCAGGATGGTCACCAGCTTCGCCACCAAAGCGTCCGTCCATTCCTTGCGGTTGAACGACGTCAACGTCAACGGCGCCGTGAACCGCTGCCGGGCGATCGCCTTCGTGCGAGCGAACTCGCGCAATCCCTCCGGCCCGTGAATCCTGCCGAAACCCGAATCGCCCACGCCGCCGAACGGCAGGGAAGCGATGCCCGCGAACGACAGCGGTGCGTTGATCGCCGTCATGCCCGTTCGCAGCTTCTCCGCCAGCTCCACGCCGCGGGACTTCGAAAACACCGTCGACCCCAAGCCGTACTTCGTGTTGTTCGCGCGCTCGATCGCTTCGTCCATGTCGCGGACCTTCGCGATCGTCACCGTCGGGCCGAACGTCTCCTCCGTCACCGCCTCCGAGTCCTCCGGGACGTCCACCAAGACCGTCGGCTGGGCGTAGCGGTCGCCGACCGCGTCCTCGCCACCGAGGACCGCCTTGCCGCCCCTGGCCAGGGCGTCGTGGATGTGGCGCCTGATCACGCCCAGCTGGGAAGGCATCGTCACCGGGCCGTACTGGGCCGCCTCGTCCGAACCCGCGCGGACGTCCTTCGACTTCTCGACCACCTTCGCCACGAACTCGTCGTGGACCTTTTCGTGGACGTACACCCGCTCGACGCCGATGCAGGTCTGGCCCGAATTGGAGAACGCGCCCCACACCGTTGCGTCCGCCGCCGCGTCGAGGTCGGCGTCCGCGTCGACCAGGACCGGGTCCTTGCCGCCCGCCTCGATCACCACCGGGGTCAGTGTCTCGGCCGCCGCCGCCATGATCCGCTTGCCCGTGGCCGTCGAACCGGTGAACGCGATCTTGTTCACGCCCGCCGTCACCAGCGCCGCGCCCGTTTCGCCGAAGCCCGTGATCAGCTGCAGCACCGGCTGCTCCGGCACGATTTCGGCGAACGCGTCGACCAGCCACTTGCCGACGCCCGGGGTGTACTCGCTCGGCTTGAACACCACCGCGTTGCCCGCCGCGAGCGCGTACGCGATCGAGCCCAGCGGGGTGAACACGGGGTAGTTCCACGGGCCGATCACGCCGACCACGCCCAGCGGCTGGTACTCCACCGTCGCCGCCTGGTTCGACATCAGCAGGCCCGCGGACCGCTTCTGCTTGCCGAGCACCTTGCGAGCGTTCTTGCCCGCCCACGCGATGTGCTCGATGGCCAGGACGCTCTCCAGCTGCGCGTCGGCGATCGGCTTGCCGGTCTCGTCGCGGACCACCTGGCACAGCTGCGGCAGCCGCCGCGTCAGCACGCCCTTCCAGCCCTTGAGCCGCTCCGCGCGCCCGGCGAACCCGAGGCCCGCCCACCACTCCGCCGCGACGCGCGCCCGCTCGACGGCCGTCCTGACGTCCTCCGCGGTGTGGATCGGGTACGTTCCGACCACCTCGTCGGTCGCCGGGCTGAGCGAGTCGAAGGTCTCGCCGACCGTCGTCGGCTTCGGCTGGACGGCAGTCATCGGCGTCTCCCGTAGGTCGAGGGTCAGCCCAGGTTACGACGTTACTGACACCGTGCCAATAGCTCGTGCGGGCTTCCGCACCAGCATTGCACCGGCGATCGCCGCGGCAAAGACACCGGACAACGGAGCCAGCCACAGCGGCAGCACGCCGACCGACAGCGAGCCGAGCCCGAAGCCGCACGCCTGCACGGTGAAGCTCAGCGAGAACCCCGCTGACCTGCGGTTCTTCGGCAGCAGCCGCTGCAGGTTGACCGAAGTGGCGGCGACCAGCGGGCCGGTGCAGCCGCCGATGAGCGCGATCGACGCGACCAGGCCCGGCCAGCCGAGGTCCACGGCGAGCACGACCCCGCCGACGACGAACCCGCCGAGGAGCAGGCGAGGATCCCCGGTCCGGCCGCGCCACGCGTAGAGCGCGCTGCCCGCGATGCTCGCCCCGCTCAGCACGGCGATCACCACCGGCGCGGCCGTCTCCGGGGCGCCGAGGCGCTGGACCAGCGGCAGCGCGCCACCTCGATCGTCGACAGCAGCAGGCCGACGGTGAACGCGCAGCACAGCCACGGCAAATAAGCGCTCAGCCGCACGGGCGGGACGTCGGCGGCGGATTCCACCCGGTCGTGGGATGCCGGGCGGCGCGGGACGAGCGCGGCAGCGACCACGCAGGCGACGGCCATGGCGGCCAGCGGGACGACCGTGCCGGCCAGGTCGAGCAGCGCGACCAGCGTCGGACCGCCGATCAGCACGCCTTCGAGCAGCATCGCGTCGACGGAGATGGCACGCGGCAGCAAGGCGTCGTCGACGGTGTCGGCCAGGAGCGTCCGGAACCCGCCGGCCAACGCCGCGCCCGAAATCCCCGGCAGCAGGACGAGCGCGAGCAGCACCGGGGCGGGCGCGTCGGCGGCCACGGCGAGGGCGGCGTACCCGGCGGCGGTCAGCAGCAGCAGCGCCGACAGGCCGCGGGCCGGGCCGACGCGGTCCAGCAGCCGCCCGACCGGCACCGCGCACACCATTTCGGTGGCGACGTAGACCGACATCAGCACGCCGCCGAGCCGGTACGAGCCGGTCGTGGCCGTGGCGAGCAGGGTGAACGCGAGTGGCGCCATGGTCCCCGGGAGCCGCGCGAGCTGCACACCGGCCGACCAGCGCCAGTAGGCGCGGTGCGTGAACAACGACATGCCGGCACGCTCGCGCAGTGCCCGGCTGCGGCACACTGATTCGGGTGAGGCCGAATCGGTGATCGAGCTCGTGCTGACCGCGGCCGGGAGCCAGCGCGTCCGGTTCGCGATCTCGCCGCTGGAAGAGGTGCTGGGCGCCGTTCAGACGCTGCTCGGCGTCCGCGGGCACCCGGCGCACCTGCCGTGGGTGTCCGACGCGCCCGCGCTCGACGTCCCGGAACTGGCCGCGGTCCTGAGCGCGCGGCACTACATCACCGAGTTCCTGAGCCCGCCGCCCGACGGCCCGGAGACGACGGCGGCGGCGCAGCTGCGGGTGGTCCGGGCGACGCCGCCGGCGCAGGTGGCGCTGGAGCTCGGGATGGTCGACGCGGACCTGTCCGGCTTGCCCGCCGACCCGGCGGCCGCGCGCGACCTGCTCGCCGGCCAGCTGAAGACGGTGTGGCACACGCTGCTGGCGCCGGAGTGGCCGCGCCTGCGCGAGCTGCTGGCGGCCGACATCGCGCACCGGACGCGCCAGCTGGGTTCGGGCGGCCTCGCGGCGATGCTGGCCGGCCTGCACCCGCGGGTGCGGCCGGCCGGGACGTCGGTGCTGGTGGACGTCCGGGCGCGCGAGCGGCTGGAGATCGATTCGCGTGGGTTGCTGCTGATCCCCGCGGTGTTCGCGTGGCCGAACGTCGGGGTGGTGACGGTGCCGCCGTGGCAGGTTTCCGTGCTGTACCCGGCGCGCGGGGTCGCTTCGCTGTGGACGTCGGCGGTGGCGCCGCCGGAACCGCTGGCGGAGGTGCTGGGCCGGACGCGGGCGTTGCTGCTGGCGACGCTGGACGCCCCGGCGGCGACGACCGAGCTGGCCCGGCGCCACGAGCTGGCGCCGGCGACGGTTTCGGCGCACCTGACGGCGTTGCGCGGGGCGGGGTTGCTGGCTTCGGAGCGGCGCGGGCACCGGGTGCTGTACCGGCGGACGGAGCTCGGCGACGCGTTGCTGACCGGCAACCTGTGACGGATGAGCAGAGCAGTGGCTTGGGACGGTTTCCACAACACCCGGGACCTCGGCGGCCTGCCGGTCAAGACGGGTGGCACGACCCGCCGCGGCGCGTACTACCGGGCGGCGGACCTGCGGTTCGTGACCGACGCCGGCTGGGCGCAGGCGCGGGACGCCGGCGTCCGGACCGTCATCGACCTGCGCAACCCCGACGAGATCCGGCCGACGGCGGGCTCCCCGACGGCGCTGGCGGGTTCGGCGCGGTTCACCGCCGCGGCGGCCCCGGTCACGCCGCCGGGCATCGACCGCGTGGAGGTCGCCCTCGACGACATCGACGACATCGAACTCTGGCGGCGCATCAACCGCGAGCGGCTCAACGGCACCCGCTCTACTACCGGCTCTTCCTCGAACGGAAGGCCGGCCGCTGCGCCGCCGTGATCGAAGCGATCGCCCGGTCCGCGCCCGGCGGCGTCCTGTTCCACTGCGGCGCCGGGCGCGACCGGACCGGCTTGGTCGCGCTCCTGTTGCCGGCCCTCGCCGGCGTCGAGGCCGACGCCATCGCCGCCGACTACGACCTGTCGGCCGAGGCCGTGAAACCGCTGTTCGCCGCGCTGGGCGCCGAGGACCAGGGCCCGCGCATCGCGGCTGCGCTCGCGGAGCGGGGCACGACGACCGCGGCCGCCATCCGGGACACGCTCGACGGTTCGACGCCGAGCGGTACCTCCTCGAGGCCGGGGTCGCCCGCGCCGACCTCGCCGACGTCCGGCGCCGGCTCACGCGACGGGACTAGGCTGGAAAACGACCACCCGTGAAGGAGAACCATCGATGCGTATCGTCCATTTCGGACACGCCTGCCTGTTGCTGGAGACCGGCTCCGAGCGGATCCTGATCGACCCCGGGGTGTTTTCCACCGGCTTCGAAGGCGAGCGGGAGCTGTCCGCCGTGCTGGTCACCCACCAGCACTTCGACCACCTCGACGTCGACCGGCTGCCGAAGATCCTCGAGGCCAACCCGGACGCCAAGCTGATCGTCGACCCCGGATCCGCGCCCGAGGTCGAGAAGCTCGGCCTCGAGTTCGAGGTCGCAGACGTCGGAGCCGCTTTCACCGTCGGGGAAACCGCGATCAACGCCGTCGGCGGGCAGCACGCCGTCATCCACGCCGACATCCCGGTCATCCCGAACATCGGGTACGTCTTCGACCACGGGGCCTTCTTCCACCCCGGCGACTCCTTCTTCGTGCCCGAGCAGAAGATCGACGTCCTGGGGCTGCCCACCGGGGCGCCGTGGCTGAAGGCCGGGGAAGCCGTCGACTACCTGCGGGCCGTCGCGCCGCGGGTGGCCGTGCCCATCCACGAAGCCGTGCTCGCCAACCCCGCCATGCACTACGGGCTGTTCGGGAACCTCGCGCCCGAGGGCACCGAGGTCAAGGTGCTGGAACGGGCGGAGCCGGTGAAGGTCTAGCCCACTGCTGCTCGAACGCCGCAACCCGTCAGGCTGCGACCGTGCGCAGCGAGCCGTAGGTCGCGCCGAACGCGCGGTTCTCCAGAGCCACGTCCACCGCGTCGAGCAGGGCCTGGCGGAGGCCGGGGCGGGTGAGGTCCGCCGCGGTCACTCCCAGGCGGACCAAGCCGCCCCGGCGGGCTGACCGCGCCGAGGCCAGGACCAGCGCGAAGCAGCGCACCGTCTCCGTGCGGTGCGACTGGCTCGTGAACTCACTCACCCGCGCGCGGCGGACCTCGCCGGTGACCAGGTCGCGCACCGCGCCGAGGTCCGCGCACAGCCGGAACCCGTGCTCGGCCAGCGCCAGCAGCGTGCCCTGGGACGCGATCCAGCGCGGTGGGGCGAAGCCGTCGACCGCGAGCCCCGCCGAATCGAGGGACGCCTTCGCCGCGATCAGGCGCAGCCGCGCCTCGTGCGCCGGCAGCGTCGCGAACTCGGCCTTCTTGCCCAGGTACACCGTGCGGTGCGTGGGCGTGACCGTGTGGTCGTAGCCGTGCAGCAGCACGGAATCACCGCCGCGGGCGCGCGTGCGCACCCACTCCGTCACCGGGCCTTCGCCGGTGCGGGCGGCGTACAGCAGGGAAAGGGGCACCCGGCGGCGGTCGAGCTCGGCCGCGAGGTCGGCGCACCGGTGCAGCGTGCGCGGGGTGATTCCCGACAGCGAAACCAGCAAGCGAGCGTCCACGGCCCCCATTGGGACGCACGCGGCTGACGTCGCCGTGAACTGCGCAGAACGGGCGGGCGTCCGTTGCCGGAAGGGTCAGCCGCCTTCACGCAGGCGCTGGACGGCCACCGCGATGCGGCCCCGCAGGTCGGGGTCGGCGACCTGGCCGTCGGCGACGTCCGCCCGGGCGATCGGGATCCGCACGCACGCCTCTTCGACGATCTTCGCGCCCGCGTACGTCAGGACCTTGCGCAGCGAGTCGTGCGCGTCCCGGCCGCCGGTCGGCGCCGCGATCGACGACGCGTTGATCCAGGCCACCGGCTTGCCGTAGATCTCGCCGCCGCCGACCGTCCAGTCCAGCAGGTTCTTGAACGAGCCGGGCAGCCCGCCGGCGTACTCCGGGGTGCAGATCAGGATCGCGGACGCCTCCTTGATCGCCGCCCGCAGGGCCGCGACCGCCAGGGGCAGCGGGTCCCGGTCGTCATCGGGGTTGAAGTGCGGGAGCTCGCCAAGGCCGGTGTAGGTCGTGGTCGAGGTGAGCGTCGCGACGGTCCCCAGCACCGCCGCATTGCCCGAGCCTGCTCGCAGGCTGCCGCAGATCAGCAGGATCACGCGGCCAGTCTGCCAGGGAAAGCCCAGTGATGCGGTGGTACGCCTCCAGGTAGCGGTCGCGGGTCGCCGTCACCACTTCGGGGGGCAGCGGTGGCAACGCGGACACGCAGTCCCAGCGGGACGCGGGATCGATCAGCCAGTCGCGCACGTGCTGCTTGTCGAACGACGGCCGCGGCCGGCCGGGCCGGTGGCCGTCGGGCAGCCAGTAGCGCGCCGAATCCGGGGTCAGCAGCTCGTCCGCGAGCACCAGGCCGCCGTGGGCGCCGATGCCGAACTCGAACTTCGTGTCGGCCAGCAGCAGGCCCTGCTCGGCCGCCCGCGCGGCCCCCCGGCGGTAGAGCTCGAGCGACGCCTCCCGGACCTCCTCGGCGAGCACGCGGCCGAGCACGGACACGAACGTGCCGAAGTCGATGTTCTCGTCGGCGTCGCCGGGCCGGGCCTTGGTCGACGGCGTGAAGATCGGCTCGGGCAGCCGGGCCGACTCGGTCAGCCCCGGCGGCAGCGTCAGCCCGCACACCGCCCCCGACCGGCGGTAGTCGGCGTACCCGCGCCCGGTGAGGTGACCGCGGACGACCGCCTCCACCGGCAGCATCTCCAGCCGCTCGACCAGCAGCGCGCGGCCGCGGACGGGGGCCGGGACGAGTGGCCCGTCCCAGGCCACCAGGTGGTTCGGGAGGACGTCGGCCAGCTCGCGGAACCAGAACACGCTCATCGCCGTGAGCACCCGGCCCTTGTCCGGGACGGGGGTCGGGAACACGCGCTCGAAGGCCGAGATGCGGTCGGAGGCGACGACCAGCAGGCGGTCGTCGCCCACGGCGTACAGGTCGCGAACCTTGCCGGAGGCGAGCCTCGGGCCCGTGAGGAGGGGTGTCACGCACCGAACCCTAACGGGCACCCTCCGCCACCATGGATGATGCTGGCATGGCGTACGACTGGATCTCGGTGACGACCGATTACGGCCTGCGCGACGGCTTCGTGGCGGCCTGCCACGGCGTGATCGCGCGGCTCGCTCCCACCGTCCGGGTGATCGACGTGACGCACGAGGTGCCGCCCCAGGACATCCGGCACGGGGCGATGGCGCTGGCCCAGACGGTGCCGTTCCTGCCGGCGGCGGTCCACGTGGCCGTCGTCGACCCGGGCGTCGGCACGACCCGGCTCGGCGTGGTCGTCGTCGCCCGGGACGGGCTGCTGGTCGGGCCGGACAACGGCCTCCTGCTGCCGGCCGCGCAGGCCCTGGGCGGCGTCGAAGCGGCGTACGAGCTGGCGGAGCCCTCGCTGCGGCTGCCGGCGACGTCGGCGACCTTCCACGGGCGGGACGTCTTCGCGCCCGCGGCCGCCCACCTCGCGCTGGGCGTCGCGCCGTCCGACTTCGGCGACCCGGTGGCCGGCCTGGTCGCGATGCCGGAGCCGTTCGTGGCGGCGTTTCCCGGGAAGCTCGTGGCGGAGGTGCTGACGGTCGACCACTTCGGCAACGTCCAGCTCGCCGCGACTCCGGCGGACCTCGAGCTGTCCGGGCTGGCGGGCGCGGTTTCGGTGCACAGCGAGCGGGTGGCCGTGACGACGGTGATCGGGCGGACGTTCGCGGACGTGCCCGCGGGCGCGAGCGTGCTCTACACCGATTCGGCCGGCCGGCTCGCCGTCGCGGTCAACGGCGGCTCCGCGGCCGCGGTGCTCGGGCTCGGACCGGCCCAGGAGTGCACGATCACCTCGTCCCCGACCGCGACCTGACCCGGCCGCAGCACCGCGGCCTTCATGCCGAAGGTGACCCCGCCGTCGGGGTGACGGCGGTAGGTGGCGAGCGTGCGGATCGGCTCCGGGCCGGCCTTCTCGCCGGTCTCCTGATCGACCATCGGAACCGTGCAGCGGACGCATTGCCTGGCGTAGCCGAACTTGGCGGTGCCCGCGGTCAGCTCGCGGACCTCGTCCTCGGTGTGCGGGTCCGGCCAGCCGGCGACGACGATGTTGGGGCGGAAGCGATCCATCGGCACGGGCTCGCCGCCGCGTTCCAGGATCCGCGCGTTCAGATTGTCCAAAGAGGACTCCGAGACGACGAGCAGCGCGTGCCCGTCGGCGAACGCGGCCGTGCCCGGGGTCTCGCCGCCGGTGACGCGCTCGTGGTCAGGGGCGACGCCGACGAGGACCGACGGGAGGCCCAGCAGGTCCGAGAACCACCCGGCGGCTTCGGTGCCCTGGTGGACGCCTTCGCCGTGCCAGGAGAACGTCGAAGCCGGGTGCCGCGGGCCGTCCCGGCGGCTGTCGAGGACGAGGTCTTCCCGGCCGGGCGCGGACAGCGTGAGCCGGCCACCGTGGACCCGCGGCCGGACCGCGGCCAGGCCGGGGTGGCGGCGCTGGCTGCGGAACTCCCCGTCCGGCGCGACGACCTGGAAGACGCGGTCGTGCGCCAGCCCGGCCGGGGTCACTTCGGCGGCCGGCACCGAAGTGCCGGCACACCCCTTGACCGGGTAATACGTCAGCCGCACGAGCTTCGCCATGCCCGCAGGCTACCCGCGGAACGGGCGGCGAAGCCCCCGGTTTCAGAGCACCTGTGACAGGAATCGCTGCAGGCGGGGGCTCTGCGGCTCGTCGAAGAGCTTCGCCGGTGCGCCCTGCTCGACGATGCGGCCCGCGTCCATGAACGCCACCTCATCGGCCACGCTGCGGGCGAAACCCATCTCGTGCGTCACCACGATCAGCGTCAGGCCGCGCTCGGCCAGGCCCGCCATCAGGTTCAGCACACCCTTGACCAGCTCCGGGTCGAGCGCGCTGGTGGCCTCGTCGAAGAGCATCACCTCGGGGTCCATCGCCAGCGCCCGGGCGATGGCCACGCGCTGCTGCTGGCCGCCCGACAACGCGCTCGGGCGGTACGGGGCCTTGTCCGCCAGGCCGACCTCCGCCAGGCGGGCGCGGGCGATCTCCGCCGCCTCCTCCTTGCCCAGCTTCTTGACACTGCGCAGCGGGAGCACGATGTTGTCCAGCACGCTCCGGTGGCCGAACAGGTTGAAGTGCTGGAACACCATGCCGACGCGCTGGCGCAGGGCGTCCGGGTCCGCGCGGATCACCGACTCGCCGTCGAGCAGCAGGTCGCCGGAATCCGGCTCCTGCAAGCGGTTCACGCAGCGCAGCAACGTCGACTTGCCCGAGCCCGACGGCCCGATCACGCACGTCGTCCGGCCGCTTTCCACGCGCAGGTCCACGCCGCGCAGGACTTCGAGCGTGCCGAAGCTGACGTGGATGTCCCGCAGCTCCACACTGGACGAACGCACCGCCGTCGTCGTCACGAGCTGACCTTCCCGCTGGCGACCAGGTCCAGCTCATCACCCTCGCCCGGCTCGTCCGCGCGCACCTTGCGGCCGGTCCGGAGCTTCTTGTCGATGTAGTTCACCAGGTGCGTCAGCGGCACCGTGATCACCAGGTAGACGAACCCGGCCGCGACCAGCGGCGACAGGTTGCCGGTGTTGGCCGCCAGGTCCTGGCCGATCCGGAACAGTTCTCGCTGCTCGGACAGCAGGCCGAGGAAGTAGACCAGGCTGGAGTCCTTGATCAGCGCGATGAACTGGTTCACCAGCGCCGGCAGCACCCGCCGGACACCCTGCGGGATAATCACCAGCAGCATCGCCGTGCTGTAGCTCATCCCCAGCGCGCGGCTGGCCTCCAGCTGTCCTTTGTCGACGCTCTGGATGCCGGACCGGAAGATCTCGCCGATGTAGGCGGCCGCGATCAGGCTCAGCGCCAGGATGCCCAGCGGGTACGGGTTGGTGCCGACGACGTTGCGCGCGAGCACGCCGAGACCCTGACCGATCACGAGGATGGTCAGGATCGCCGGCAGCCCGCGGAAGACGTCGGTGTACACCCGCGCCGGCCAGCGCAGCCAGATTTTCGTGGACAGGCCCATCACGGCCAGCACCATGCCGAGCACGGTGCCGATCAGCGCGGACGTGACCGCCAGGACCAGCGTGTTGAGCAGGCCGGTCTTCAGCAGGTCCGGGAAGACCTGCCAGATGTACTCCCAGTTCAGGAAGGTGTCGAAAAACTGTTCCATGGGTGGATTACTGCCCCGGCTTGAACTCGGCGGGCACCGGCGCGCTGGGCTCGAACCGGTCGTGCACCTTGACCCAGGTGCCGTCCGCGATGACCTTCTTGAGGCCGTCGTTGACCTTGTCGATCAGGTCGGTGTTGCCCTTCTTGAACGCGAACCCGTGCGGGATGGTCGTGGTGATCGCCTTGGTCACCTTGAGCTTCGCGTCCGGGTTGTTCTTCGCGTAGTCCTCGGCGGTGGCCTGGTCGAACACCGCGCCGTCGACCGCGCCGGTCTTCAGCGCGGCCAGCGCCGCCGCGTCGTTCGGGAACCGGACGGCCTGCGCGCCCGGGGCGTTGGTGCCCAGCCAGGTGTCCGAGACCGTGCCCTGGACGACGCCGATCCGCTTGCCGGACAGCGAGTTCTCGTCCGTGATGCCGGCCGTTTCCTTCGCCTCGATGCCGAGGGCCTGGTAGTTGTACGGCGCCGAGAAGTCGACCGTCTTCTTGCGGGCGTCGGTCTGGGAGATCGCCGAGCTGCCGATGTCGAACGTGCCGTTCGCGACCTGGCCCAGCAGCGCCGAGAAGTCGGTCGCGACGAACTCCAGCTTCAGGTTCTCCTTCGCCGCGATGGCCTTCAGCAACTCGTTGTCGAAGCCGGTGAACGTGCCGTTCTCCTGGTAGGCGTTCGGCTTGGAGTCGCTGAGCGTGCCGACGCGCAGGGTCTTGCCGTCGCCGCCGCTGTCCGAACCGCCGCCGCACGCGGTCAGCGCCGCCAGCAGCGTCGCCGCGATCGCCGTGACCAGTGTCTTCTTCATGCTTCTCCTAACCCTGGAACCCGGCCGGCACCGGAGCGGTCGGCAGGAACTGCTGGTGCAGCTTAAGCCAGGTCCCGTCGGAGATCACCTGCTTGAGCCCGTCGTTGATCTTGCCGAGCAGCTCGCCGTTGCCCTTCTTCACCGCGAACCCGTGCGGCACGTCGGTGACGAAGCTCTTGACGACGACCAGCTTGGCGTCCGGGTTGTCCGTGACGTTCTTGTCGGCGATGGACTGGTCCAGGATGTACGCGTCGACCGCGCCGGTCTTGAGCGCGGTCAGCGCGGCGGCGTAGTCGGGGAAGCGCACGGCCTGGGCCGCCGGGACCGTGGTGCCGAGCCAGTGGTCGCCGACGGTCGCCTGGATGACGGCGACGCGCTTGCCCGCCAGCCCCTTCTCGTCGGTGACCGGCGTGCCCTGCTTGGCCTGGATGCTCATGGTCTCGAAGTCGTAGGCCGCGGAGAAGTCGACGGTCTTCTTGCGCTCGTCGGTCTGCGCGATCGCCGAACTCGCGATGTCGTAGCGGCCCGACGCGACCTGCCCGAGCAGCGCGGAGAAGTCGGTCGCGGCGAACTCCAGCTTCAGGTTCTGCTTGGCCGCGATGGCCTTGAGCAGCTCGTTGTCGAACCCGGTGTAGTTGCCGTTCTCGAGGAAGATGTTCGGCGGCGCGTCGCTCAGGGTGCCGACGCGCAGGGTGGCGGAAGCGCTGTCCGAGCCACCGCCGCACGCGGTCAGCGTGAGGGCGGCGGCCAGCACGGTGACGATCAGTTTCTTCATGTCACGCACCCGCGTTCTTCACGGGCAGGCCGGGGCCGCCCTGCTGGAGTTCCTTCGACAGCGGCGTGTTCTTGTAGAACTGCGCGTAGATCCGGGCGACCGTGCCGTCCGCGACCGCCTTCGCGAGCCCGTCGTTGAGCTTGTTCAGCAGGTCCGTGTTCTTCTTCGCGACGGCGAACGCCGACGGCGTGTCCTTGTCCTCGACCGTGTACCCGAGTTCGAGCGGGACTCCCGGGTTCTGGTCCAGGTACTTCTGGCCGATGTCCTGCGGCACGACCCAGCCGTCGAGGGTGCCGTTCTTCAGCTGCGCGAAGCCCGCGTTGTAGTCCGGGAAGCGCACGACCTGGGCGCCGGCCACCTTGCCGCCGGCGAACTCGTCCTGCACCGAGCCCTGGACCACGCCGAGGCGCTTGCCGGACAGCGACGCGAGGTCCTTGAGGTTCGCGCCCTTCGCGGTCACGACCGTGGTGAACCCGGTGTTGTAACCGTTGGAGAAGGCGACCGTCTTCTTCCGCGCCTCGGTGCTGGAGATCGTCGAGCTGCCGATGTCGAACTTGCCGTTCGCCACGCCCGCGAGCAGCCCGGAGAACTCCGTGCCGACGAACTCGACCTCGAAGCCCTCACGCTTGGCGATGTCGCGCAGCAGCTCGTTGTCGTAGCCGGTGAAGCGGCCGTTCTCCAGGTAGATCGACGGCGGGGCGTCGCCGAGGGTGCCGACGCGCAGGGTGGTCGCCCCCGCGCTCGAACCACCGCAGGCGGCCAGGGTCATGGTCAGCGCGCCCGCGGTGAGGACGGCGGTGATCTTGGACAGCGTGGATCTCATCGCTTCTTCCATGGTGAGGACTGGCGCCTCGCAGCGCTCCGTGGTCAGCGATCGAGATTAGGGATTCCGCCCGTTCGAGTGGATTTGTTCCACTCCGTGGACGGGTGCGTCAGCTCACAGGATCGGCTGCGGCGCGTAGCCCGCGGCCTCGGGGAACCGTTCGAGCACCGTCGCGACGCGCTCGGCCACCTGTGCCACCTGGCGCCCGGCCGTCCCGGTGAACGAGATCCGGTCGGCCAGGAGTTTGTCCAGCTCACCGCGGTCGAGCGGAATGCGGTCGTCGGCGGCGAACCGGTCGAGCAGGTCGTTCTCGGCGCGGCCTTCGCGCATCTCGAGCGCGACGGCGACCGAGTGCTCCTTGATCGCCTCGTGGGCCGTCTCACGCCCGACGCCGCCGCGGACCGACGCCATCAGCACCTTGGTCGTGGTGAGGAACGGCAGATAGCGATCGAGCTCACGCTCGATGACCGCCGGGAAGGCACCGAACTCGGCGAGCACGGTAAGGAAGGTCTCCAGCAGGCCGTCGAGCGCGAAGAACGCGTCCGGCAGCGCGACCCGGCGGACGACCGAGTCGGAGACGTCACCTTCGTTCCACTGGTCACCGGCCAGCTCGCCGATCATCGACAGGTAACCGCGCAGCACGACGGCGAGGCCGTTCACGCGCTCGCAGGACCGGGTGTTCATCTTGTGCGGCATGGCGGACGAGCCGACCTGGCCGGGCTTGAAGCCCTCGGTGACCAGCTCGTGGCCGGCCATCAGCCGGATGGTCTTGGCCAGGCTGGAGGGCGCCGCGGCGAGCTGGACCACAGTGGACAGCACGTCGAAGTCGAGCGAGCGCGGGTACACCTGGCCGACGCTGACGAACCGCCGGTTGAAGCCGAGGTGCTGCATCACGCGGTCTTCCAGCTGGTCCAAAGTGGACTCGTCGCCGAGCAGGTCGAGCATGTCCTGCGCGGTGCCGACCGGGCCCTTGATACCGCGCAGCGGGTACCGCTCGACGAGGTTGTCGAGCCGCTCGAAGGCGACCAGCAGCTCGTCGGCCGCGGTGGCGAACCGCTTGCCGAGGGTGGTGGCCTGCGCGGCGACGTTGTGGGAGCGCCCGGCCATCACGGTGTCGGTGTGTTCGACGGCGAGGGCGGCCAGCCGCGCCAGCACGGCGGCGACGCGGGTGCGCACGAGCTCGAGCGAGCGGAGCAGCTGCAGCTGCTCGACGTTCTCGGTGAGGTCGCGGGAGGTCATGCCCTTGTGGATGTGTTCCTGGCCGGCGAGGTCGCTGAACTCCTCGATGCGCGCCTTCACGTCGTGCCGGGTGACGCGCTCGCGGGCGGCGATCGACTCGAGGTCGACGTTCTCCAGCACCCGCTCGTAGGCCTCGACGACCCCGTCGGGCACCTCGACACCGAGGTCCTGCTGCGCCTTGAGGACGGCGAGCCAGAGCTGCCGTTCCAGGACGACCTTCTGCTCCGGCGACCAGAGCGAGACCAGCTCCGCGGAGGCGTAGCGGGCGGCGAGTACGTTCGGAATGCGGGGCTTGTCCGTCACGCCCTCACGATACCTGCGCAGGTCAGCGCGGTGACGGCCCGGGGTTTCACCACTCGGCGAAGCCCCCGTCGTCGTGGCGCCACACCGGTGAACGCCACGCGTGCCCGATCTCGTCCGCCCGGCGCACGGCTTCTTCGTCGACCTCGATACCCAGGCCGGGCCCGAGCGGGCGGGCCGCGTAGCCGTCCCGGAAGGCGAAGATCGACGGATCGGCGAGGTAGGTGTGTTCGCGGCCCTCGTGGTAGTGCATGCCCACACTTTGTTCCTGGATCAGGAAGTTCGGCGTCGCGAAGGCGACCTGCAGGGACGCCGCCAGGGAAATCGGCCCGAGCGGGCAGTGCGGGGCCAGCGACGCGCCGTACATCTCGGCGAGCGCCCCGATCCGCCGCAGCTCGGAAATGCCGCCCGCGTGCGACGGGTCCGGCTGGACCACCGCGACCCCGGCGTCGAGCACCGGCTTGAACTCCCAGCGCGAGTACAGCCGCTCGCCGACCGCGATCGGCACGGTGGACGCCTCCACGACCGACCGCAGCGCGTCGCCCTGGGTCTCCGGAAGGACCGGCTCCTCGACGAACATCGGCTGGACGTCCTCCAGCATGCGCACCAGCCGGCGCGCCATCGCGGGCGAAGCCCGGCCGTGGAAGTCGATCGCCAGGTCGCGGTGCGGGCCGAGCGCCTCCCGCGCCTCCCACGCGCGGGCCACCGCCGCGTCGGCCTCGGCCGGTGACGCGATCGGCGTCAGCGGGCCGGCGACGTTCATCTTCACCGCGGTGAACCCCGCCTCGACCTGCGCGGTCACCGCTTCGCGGATGCCGGACGGCCGGTCGCCGCCGACCCAGCTGTACACCCGGACGCGGTCGCGGACCGGCCCGCCGAGCAGCTCGTGCACCGGGGCGTTGCGGACCTGGCCCGCGATGTCCCACAGCGCGTGGTCGTACCCGGCGAGCGCGCTGGAGAGCACCGGGCCGCCGCGGTAGAAACCACCGCGGCGCAGCACCTGCCAGTGGTCCTCGATGCGCAGCGGGTCCTGGCCGATCAGCAGCTCGGACAGCTCGTGCACGGCCGCGCGCACGGTCTCCGCGCGGCCCTCGACCACGGGCTCGCCCCAGCCGCTGACCCCTTCGTCGGTGCTGACCTTGAGGAACAGCCAGCGTGGTGCGACCAGGAACGTCTCGACGGCGGTGATCTTCACCGGTGTCCCCCCTCTACGCGGAATCCTTGGCGGCGGACCAGCCGCCGTCGACGGTCAGCTCGGCCCCGGTGACGAACGACGCGGCGGCCGAGAGCAGGAAGGCGATGACGTTCGCGACTTCGCCCGGTTCGCCGAGGCGGCCCGCCGGCGTCGCCCGCGCGCTGCGTTCGCGGTCCGCCGGCGAAATGCGGTTCCACGCTTCGGTGAGCACCGGCCCCGGCAGCACGGAGTTGACCCGCACCTCGGGCGCGTACTCGACGGCCAGCTGCCGGGCCAGCGCGACGAGCGCACCCTTGCTCGCGGCGTACGCCGGGTGGCCGGGCAGCCCGAAGTGCGCGTGGACCGACGAGACGAGCACGATCGCGCCCCGCCGTTCCCGCAGCGACGGCAGGCACGCCTTCACGGCGAGGTAGGCGCCGGTCAGGTTGACGTCGAGCTGCCGCTGCCACTCGGCGCGGTCGATCTCGTGCAGCGGCCCGGCGCTGGGCACGTAGGCGTTGCTGACCAGGGCGTCCACTTCGCCGATCGCCGCCCAGGTCGCTTCGTCGCTCACCGAACCGCGGATCGGCGTGATGCCGCCGGGCAGTTCGGCGAGGTCGACGCCCAGCACGCGGTAGCCGTCCTCCAGGAGTTTCCGCGCGGTCGCCGCCCCGATGCCGGACGCCGCTCCGGTCACCACCGCTGTCGGCATCGTCTCTCCCGTCCTCGATGGGCAAGAATAAATCCTAATTTAAGATTTCACAAGGTAAGCTGCCGCCATGAGCTACCGGTGGGAGATCACGGCGAAAGCATTGCAGCAGGGCGTGGTCGGCATCGTGCGCACGCGCGACGCCGAGACCGCGGTGGAAGCGGCCCGCGCGGCCCTCGAAGCCGGGCTGCGCTCGATCGAACTGCCGCTGACCAACCCGGGCGCGCTCGACGCGATCTCCGGGCTCGCCGCCGCCTACCCGGACGCGACGATCGGGGCGGGCACGGTGCTCGACGAGACGTCCGCGGTGCTCGCGATCCGCGCGGGCGCGCGGTTCCTCGTGTCCCCGTCGGTCGACAGCGCGGTGATCCGCACCGCGCACCGGTACGGCGCGGCGGCCTTCCCGGGCGCCGGCTCGGTGACCGAGATCGTGCGTGCGCTGGAAGAAGGCGCCGACGCCGTGAAGGTGTTCCCCGCGTCGGCGCTGGGGCCGTCGTGGGTGTCGGACGTGCGGGCGGCGCTGCCGCAGGCGCCGTTGGTACCCACCGGCGGCATCGCGCCCGCGGACGTGCCAGGCTGGCTCTCGGCGGGGGCGGTGGCCTGCGGGATCGGCTCGGCGCTGACCCGCGGCACCGCGGCGGAGATCGCCGCCCGGGTCGGAACGCTGTTGAGGAGCGCGCATGGCTGAGCTGGTCTTCGTCGGGTGCTACACCGGTGACGCCGGGAAGGGCACCGGGATCACGACGCTCTCGCGGTCGCCTTCGGGCTCGTTGCGCGAAGTGGCTTCGCTGCCGCTGGAGTCGCCGTCGTGGCTGGCGAAGCACCCGTCGTTGCCGGTGCTCTACGCGGCCAACGAGACCGGCACCGGCGGCGTCACGGCGTTGGCGATTTCTCCCTCCGGCCAGCTGTCGGTGCTGGGCACGGCCGAGTCGGGTGGCGCGCACCCGTGTCACCTCGCGGTGACGCCGGACGGCCGGTTCCTGTTGTGCGCCAACTACACCGGCGGCAGCGTGGCGGTGTTCTCGCTGTCCGGGTCCGGCGAGCTGGAGTCGCGGACGGCGCTGGTCCGGCACCACGGCCGCGGCCCGGTGGCCGACCGCCAGGAGGCGGCGCACGTCCACATGGCCGTCCCGTCGGCGGACGGTTCCGTGGTGAGCGCGGTCGACCTGGGCACGGACGAGATCCGCAGCTACACGTTGTCCCCCACGGGTTCCCTGGAGCTGCTGGCGGTGTCGCCGCTGCCGCCGGGCACGGGACCGCGCCAGCTGGTGCGGCGGCCGGGCACGGACCTGGCCTACGTCGTCGGCGAGCTGGCCGGGACGCTGGTGACGGTCCGCGAGACGTCGCCGGGCGCGTTCGACGTCGTGTCTTCGACGCCGTCGACGCTGTCTTCGGTGAAGCCGAACCTGGTGGCGCACCTGGAACTGACGGAATCGCGGCTGTACGTGTCGAACCGCGGGCCGGACTGCGTGACGGAGTTCGCGCTGGACGACGCGGCCGCGGTCGCGGACCAGCCGTGCGGCGCGAACCCGCGGCACTTCGCGCTGGTCGACGGGACCTGTTACGTGGCGGCGCAGTCGGAGGACGCCATCACGGCGTTCACCCTGACCGCGTCCGGCGAGGCCGAGCTGCGGTACCACCCGACGGGGTCGCCGACGTTCGTACTGCCGGTTTCCCTGCCCTGACTACGTAGGATGCAGCGGTCACGACCGGCCGGCTGAGAGGGCCCTCCATTGAGCGAACACCGGCCACGCGGGTTGCACGGCCAGACCGTGGAGACCCTGGCCAGCCGGATCCTCTCCGACGAGTGGGGCGAGGGCACCGTCCTGGACCTGCCCGCGCTGCGCGAAGAGCTCGACATCAGCCTGACCGCGTTGCGGGAGGCGCTGAAGGTGCTGGCCGCCAAGGGCATGATCGACGCCCGGCAGAAGCGCGGCACCTTCGTCCAGCCGCGCGAGAGGTGGAACCTGCTCGACGCCGACGTGATGCGGTGGCAGACCGCGGCCGCCGACGACCCCGGGCTGCTCGACGAGCTCACCGAGGTCCGCGCGGTCGTCGAACCGGCCGCCGCGCGGATCGCCGCCGAGCGGGCGTCGGAGGAAGACCTCGAAGGGCTGCGGGACGCGCTGGCCGGCATGGCCGCCGCCGGGCACGACCCCGAGGCGAGCGTCCAGGCCGACCTCGCCTTCCACCGGCGGCTGATGGCCGCCACCCACAACAACTTCCTGATGCGGATGGAACGGGTCATCGCGATCGGGCTGGCCGAGCGGGACAAGCTCGTGCACGGCGCGTCGACGGCGGAGGACCCGGTGCCGAGCCACCGGAAGGTGTTCGACGCGATCGTCGCGGGCGACGCGGCCGCGGCCGAGCAGGCGATGCTCGCCCTCGTCACGAAGGCCCGCGAAGACCTGGAGAAGGCTCAGCGCACGCGGTCGTGAGCGGCCGGCTCCAGCGCCGTCCGGAGCATCCGGGCCGCCGCCGCGCGGGGCTCCGGGTCGACCGCGATCAGGGCGTTGACGACCGCGCCGTCGACCAACGCGACCAGGCGCTCCAGCTCGGGGTCGGCCACCGGGGTGCCCGAGCGGGCGAAGATCTCCGTCAGCAGCTCGTTGAGCTGGGCCGACAGCGTGCGCATCAACGGCCGCAGGTACGGGCGGCGGCCGGTCGCGACCAGCCGTTCGTACCGCAGGAGCACGGCTTCGGCGTCGGCGGCCGGGTCACCGCTCTCCGGGCCCAGCAGCATCTCCAGCACCAGCTCGACGGTCGCCTGCACGCCGCGGTTGCGGGTCGCCAGCTCCTCCAGCCGGCGGCGGCCGGTCGCCAGCTCGGCGTTCGCGTGGTGCTCGACGGCCGCCGTGACCAGGTCTTCCAGCGAGTCGAAGTAGTACGTCGTCGACGCCAGCGGCAGGCCCGCGCGCTCGGCGACCGCCCGGTGCCGCACGGCGTCGAACCCGCCCTCGACGAGCAGTTTCGCGGCGGCCTCGACGAGCGCGGCGCGCCGTCGTTCCCCCTTGGGGGTGGTCGCAGCGGTCATGGCCGGTCATTCTGCCAACCGGGCGGACCCGGGCTCAGAAGCGGGGCGCGAGACGGTGCGCGAACGTCTCCACCTGCCCCGCGTACGGCGCCGCCGCTCCCGCGGAAGGCACGCTGACGAGCACCAGCACCCCACCGGAGGCCGTGCCCACGCGGGCCGTGACCGTGCCCGCGGGCTGGGACTTGAAGACTTCCGGGATGCCCTTCGGGTACACCGCCGCGGCGATTTCGCCACCCGGCACCGGGAACCCGGCGGACCCCGCCACCGTCGAACAGGCGCCACCCGGGACGGCCTGGGTGGCGTCGACGTGGCCGGGGAGCTCGCCAGCGAGGGCAGTGGCGAGCTCCCCGTCCACCTGTTCGCACCCGGAGGCGCCTTCGGCCAGCTGGCCGGTCTTCCCGTCCCCGGCACCCCCCTGCTGAGGTGGCTGGGCCGAGAAGTTCGGTGACTCCCCACCGACCTGAGGACGCATCGGGCCGTCTCCCGGTTGCGCGGAGCCGGCGTCCGACTGGGTGGACGACGCGTTGTCCCTGGCCGCGGTCAGCGATTCCGGGGTACCCCCGGAGAGCACTCCGTACGCCCCGAACCCGACGACGACCAGCGCGGCGGCGCTCACCCCGGCGGTGATCCGGTTCCGGCGGCGCGCGGTCTGGCGGCGGGATTCGCGGACGACGTCGTCGTGGCCGAACCCCGGCGACGGCGCGTCCGGCGGCGCGGCGGAGAACAACGAGCGCAGCTCCTGCTCATCCATTGGTCTCCACCTCCCGTTCGAGGACCTGCCTCAGGTTCGCCAGCCCGCGGGCGGTCTGGCTCTTGACGTTGCCTTCGCTGCAGCCCAGCGCCCGCGCCGCGCCGGTCACGTCGAGCCCTTCGAAGAACCGCATGACCAGCACCGCCCGCTGCTTGGGCGGCACTTCCTTCAACGCCGCGAGCAGGTCCTCCCTGGTCGCGACGAGGTCGTCGAGGCCCGGCGTGTCGTCGGCCGGCTCCGGCAGCGTCTCGGTCTGCCACTCGCGCCGCCACGGACGCCGCGATTCGTCGATCGACGCCCGCACCAGCGTCTTGCGGACGTACGCGTCGGTCGCCGCGCGATCCCTGATCTTCTTCCACCTCCGGTGCAGTGCCACGAACGCCGTCTGCGCGAGGTCGTCCGCACGGTGCCAGTCGCCGCAGAGCATGTACGCGGTCCGGCGCACGGCGTCCCGCCTGGCGGCGAAGTACTCCGCGAACTCCTGCTCGTCGCGCTGGTCCACGCGCAGTCGTGCTCCGCTCTGTTGTCGTTCGCCCGGGAGGACGGAATCAGGGGCGTCCACGGTTGCACGGACGGAGTGGGTTCGACCACTCAAGGGCTGATTGATCCCCACGACGTGGGTGTGATGTGATCGCAACGTGACCTTCAGCCCGCCTGTCCTGGACTTCCGCTCCGACACCGTCACCCGGCCGGACGACACGATGCGGGCGGCGATGGCCTCCGCCGAGGTCGGCGACAACGTCCTCGAACGCGATCCCACGGTCGCCGAGCTCGAGGAGCGGGCGGCGCACGTCCTGGGCATGCCCGCCGCGCTCTGGGTGCCGAGCGGGACGATGGCCAACGTCATCGCGCTCAGCCTGCACCTGCAGCGCGGCGACCGGTTCCTGGCCACGCGGGGCGCGCACGTGCTGGTCAACGAGCTGGGCTCGGCGGCGTGGCTGGCCGGCGGCATGCCGGACATCCTCGAGCACGACGGCGGCCCGGGCCGCCCATCGCCCGACGCCCTCGCGGCCGCGATCGGACAACCCGGGCCGTACTTCACATTACGGACATCGCTGCTCTGCCTCGAGAACACCCACAACGCGGCCGGTGGGGCCGTGACGCCGCCGGACGAGCACGCCCAGCTGCTGTCCGTCGCGAAGGAGGCGGGCCTGACCGTGCACCTCGACGGCGCCCGGCTGTGGCAGGCCGCGGTGGCGCTCGAAGTGCCGCCCGCCGCACTGACCGTCGGCGTCGACACCGTGTCGGCCTGCTTCAGCAAGGGGCTCGGCGCGCCGGTCGGCTCGGTCGTCGCGGGCAGCAAGACCTTCGTCGAACGCGCCCGCCGGATGCGCCAGATGCTCGGCGGCGGTGTCCGGCAGGGCGGCATCCTGGCCGCGGCCTGCCTGATCGCGCTGGACCGCGTCCCCGAACTGACCGAGTCGCACGAGAACGCCCGGCGGCTCGCCGAGGGCCTGCGCGAACACGGCTGGCCGACCAACACGCCCGACACCAACATCGTGCTCGCCGAGGTACCCGACATCCCGACCGCGCTCACCTGGCTCGACTCCCTCGGCATCCGCGCGGTGCCGATGGCGGGCAAGGTCCGGTTCGTCACCCACCGGGACCTGAGCGCGACCGACGTCGAAGAAGCCGTGCGCCGCATCAAGACCGGCGCCTGAGACCCGCGGGGGACCTCGTGAACTGGATCGTGTTCGACTACGGCGACGTGCTCAGCAAGCCGAGCGCGGCGCTGCCGGACCTGGCCGCGGCGATGCGGGCGCCGTTGCCCGAGTTCCTGCCGGCGTACTGGGAGTACCGGATCCCGTACGACGCCGGCAGCACGCCGCTGGAGTACTGGCAGGCCGTCGGCGACGCCGTGGGCGTGCCGGTCGACGAGGCGTTGTCGGCCGAGCTGACCCGCATCGACGTCGAGGGGTGGGGCCACCTGGAGCCGGCTTCGCTGGCGCTGCTCGAAGGGCTCGCCGAGGCCGGTGCGAACCTGGCGCTGCTGTCGAACGCGCCGATCGCGTTCGGCGAGTGGGTCCGCGCGCAGGACTGGGCGCGGCACTTCCGCGTGACGCTGTTCTCGGGCGACGTCCGGTGCGTCAAGCCCGACGCGAAGATCTTCCGCCTGCTGCTCGACGAGCTCGGCGCCGAACCGGCCGACTGCCTGTTCTTCGACGACCGCGAGTCCAATGTGGAGGGTGCGCGGGCGGTCGGGCTCCGCGCCCACGTCTGGAACGGCGCCGACGCGGCCCGGGCCTGGCTGGATTGATTCAACGCGTACCACACGGCCGCCTACCCGCCGTGATCCCGATGACCTAGGCTGAGCGTCCCCGACTTCCCCCCGGTAAAGGTGCCCATGGCGGAGAGCGAACGACCGTCGGCGCGCGTCGACTTCGAGCGGCCGAGCATCGCCCGCGTTTCCGACGCGCTGCTGGGCGGGCAGGACCACTACGAGGCCGACCGCGCGGTGCTGCGCCAGCTCGTCGCCATCGCGCCGGAAGCCCCCGCGATGGCAAGGGAAGTGCGGCAGTGGCAGGTCCGCGCCGTCCGCTACCTGACCGAGCGGCTGGACGTCGACCAGTTCCTCGACCTCGGGTCCGGCTTCCCGGCGGCGGAGAACACCCACCAGGTGGCGCAGAAGTACAACCCCGAGGCCCACGTCGTCTACGTCGGCGACGACCCGGTGGTCGAGGCGCACAACCGGGCCCTGCTCGTCGACAACGACTTCACGCACGTCTGCGGCACCGACCCGCTGAACCCCGGCGAGACGCTCGCCGGGGTCACCCGGTTCATCGACTTCGACCGGCCCGCCGGGCTCGTGCTGTGCGGGGTCGTCGACCACATCGCCGACCTCCAACAGGCGCAGCAGGTGGTCAAGTCCTACGTCGGCGCGCTTGCCCCGGGTTCGTACCTGCTCCTGCTCCACCGGCACAACCCGGCCGACGGCTCCGACGCGGCCACCGTGGCGGCGTCCCTGCAGGACCGCTTCGCCCGCATCGGCCTCGACACGCTCTACCGGACGCGGGCCGAGATCACGTCGTTCTTCGACGGCCTCGAGCTGCTCGAACCCGGGCTGACCGCGCCGCACCAATGGTGGCCGGACGGGCCGCGCCTGGCGCCGCTGACGCCGGTCAACCGGACGGCGCTCGGCGGCGTGGCGCGGATCCCCTAGTAGCGGTTGATCCGCCGCGGGTCCTTCTTGCCGCCGGTGACCGCCTTGTAGCCGGCCGCGCCGAGGAAGGCGATGCCGCCGATGATGGCGATCCACAGGACGGCCTTGAACACGAAGCCGATCACGGCGCCCAGCACCATGAACGCCACCCAGGCGACGATCAGGCCGCCGACGATCTTCCAGAACATGGCTCCTCCGACTCTTCCCCGTGGCCCCACCGGCCCGATGACTCCACACTGCCACCTGACGCGGTGAAACTCCCCTCGGCGAGTCAACGTTCGGGGTTTATTCAGGGTTCCCCCTGGGCAGCCACGCCCCCAGCCGTCGGACGCCTTCGTCGATGTCCTCGGCGCTGCCGGCGAAGGAGAACCGCACGTACTTGCCGCCGTCGACCGGGTCGAAGTCGACGCCGGGGGTGATCGCCAGCCCGGTGTCGGCGAGCAGCCGCTGGCACCAGCTCAGGCTGTCGTGCGTGTACGCGCTGACGTCGGCGTACGCGTAGAAGGCGCCGTCGGCGGGGGCGAGCTTGCCGAGGCCGATGCGCTGCAGGCCGGCGAAGAGCCGATCGCGGTTGGCGCGGTACCGCTCGACGTGCGCGTCGGCTTCCGCATACGCCTCGGGCGTGAAGGCGGCGAGGGCCGCGTACTGCGAAACCGCGGGCGGACAGATGGTGAAGTTGCCGGTCAGGACGTCGATCGCGCGGTGCAGCCGCTGCGGGGCAAGCATCCAGCCGAGCCGCCAGCCGGTCATCGCGAAGTACTTCGAGAAGCTGCCGAGCACGACCGGCTCGCGCCCGTACTGCCACGCGCAGTCGAGCTCGGCGCCGTAGGAGATGCCGTGGTAGATCTCGTCGCTGATCAGCTGCACGCCGTGCGAGGCGCACCAGCCGGTGATGGCGGCGAGCTCCCCGGGCGGCAGCACGGTCCCGGTGGGGTTGCTCGGGCTGGCGACGATCAGGCCGTCGATCGGGCCGAGCTCGTCGAGGAGCTTTGTCGTCGGCTGGAAGTTGGTTTCCGCGGTGGTGGCGAACTCGACGACCTCGCAGCCGAGGACGGCGAGCAGGTTGCGGTAGGCGGGATAACCGGGCCGCGCCATGGCGACCTTGGCCCCGGGGTCGAAGGCGCTGAGGAAGGCGAGCAGGAAGCCACCGGAGGAACCGGTGGTCAGGACGACGTCGTGCGCCTGGACGTCGACGTCGTACCGCATCCGGTAGTGCCCGGCCACGGCTTCGCGGAGCTCGGGGATGCCGAGCTGTTCGGTGTAGCCGAGGGTGCTCTTCCGGAGGGCCTCCTGAGCAGCCTCGAGCACCGGCTTCGGCGCGGGCGCGGAGGGCTGCCCGGCAGCGAGCGACACGAGATCGCCGTGACTGCGCTGCCGGGCCCCGGCCGCGGAGAGGACGTCCATGACGTGGAAGGGCGGCACACCGGCCCGCAGCGCGGGCCCCGCGAAGGCTCCGAGATCGACCATGCGGCCAGGCTAGTAGCCGCGGTAGGCACCACCGTGGGCCATGGCCTTGATGCCGGGCACGTTATCGAGGCTCCCGTACCGGTCGAAGGAGTACCGCACGCCGGCGATGATGTTGTCGACCGGGTTGTAGATGTTGTCGTGCCCGGCGAGCTTGTGCGCGTTGAAGGTCGAGTCGATGCACTGCATGAGCCCCTTGGACGGATGCCCGGCGGCGGCGTTCGAATTACCGGTCAGGAAGAGGTGGTCGCCTTCCTGGGCCGTCCACGTGCCCAGCTCCGTGGTCACGCACCACACGTCACCCCGCCCGGCGGCCTCCTTCCGCAGGAAGGCCCCGGTGATGATCGGGTTGTTCAGGTGCACGGCGAATTCCGGGCGCCAGGCCTCCGGCCGGTTCTCCCGCGCCACCGGAAGCACCCGGGGCCGCGCCCCGGACAGGTAGCCGGCCAGCGCGATCGCGTCGAGCACAGCACCGGGCGCCTGGTAAACGACGACCTGCGGCTTCGCGTAACCGGGTCGCACGTACCGGGTGCCCTCGGCGTCGATGATCGCCTCGAGCCACGCCTCACGCTGCTCGGTGGACATCGCCAGCACCTGGGCGACCGCGTCGGACCGGGGGTGCCCGGCGCGCGCCAGCAGGTCCCGGGCGTAGTCGTGGTCCAGCCGGAACTGGTGCCGCGGCCCGCACCCACCGCGGTCGTCGACGTACACCGCGTGCGGCACACCGTCGAGGAGCTCGCGGAGCTTCGCCACCATCTCGGGCTTCGACTGCGCGATGGACATGGTCGGGCGGTGCCGGCGGGTCTCGACGTGCCCGTCGCCGGCGATCCACCCGAGGATGGCCGCTTCCGGCACGCTGACGTCCAGCGACGAACCGGTGGTGGCCGGCGCCGCCAGGAGGATCCGGTCGCGCGACCGGACGTCCTCGGTGGTGACGAAGGTGGCCTCGGTCTCGTAGCGGTGCTCCTGCTTCGGCGAAACGAAGCCGTGCTTCTTCCGGCGGTGCACGGCGACACCGGTCCCGGGCTGCTTGACCGCACGCGGCTCCCAGCCGCACTCGGGGCAGACCACCGGCAGGTCCTCGCGTCCGACGCTGACCCGCGGGAGGTTGAGCCACCGGTGGTTCGGCGTCGTGGTTGCCTGCCACCGCGAGTTGCTCATCCGGACCAGCTCGGCGTCTTCGTGGTGGACGACCCGGGTGATCCGCGTCCATTCGCCGCGTCCGGTGGCCGGGTTGAACCCGATCGTCTCGTCGCCGACCGCGACCGCGTCGTGCTTCAGCAGGCCGCGCCGGGTGACGATCTGCGTGTCCAGGGGTACGCAGTCCCAGTTGTTGATGGCGTTGGGATTTCCGCCGGACTCGTGCTGGATGATCGCCCAAATCTTCGGGATGTCCGCGTCCGTAACCGGAATGCCGGCGGCCTGCAGCGCCTTCATGGCTTCCTGGATCCACTGCTGCACGTTCCCCGGCGGCGGCGAGGAAGGCGGCCCGCCACTCGGGCCGAGGCCGCCACCACCGCCTCCGCCGCCACCACCCCCGCCACCACCGCCGTGGTGGGACGAGCCGTTGCTGTGGATGCCGCCCGTGCTCTGGGGCGGTGCTGCGGAGCTGCTCGGCAGCGGGACCTGGTCGTAGCCGCCCTCGATCTGCTGGGACATCAGCTTCTGGGACGCCTTGATCGCCGTGTCCGCCTGGGTTTGCAGGCCGGTCACGTCACCGTCGTAGCCGGCGGTGATGTTGTGGATGTCCGTCTTCGCCGTCGCCAGGATCTCCGCCGAGCTCGGGCTCGGACCCGGCTCGCCCTCGTGGTGGGCGGCCCGTTCCGCGGCCTGCGCGTTCTTGATGTCCGTCTCGGCCTTGGCGTTGCGCTCGTTGACCGCCTTCTCCGCGGCGATCTGCTTGTCCTGGACGGTCTTCTTGATCTGCGCCAGGCTCGACTGCAGGTCGTCGAGGTCCTTGGCGACGTCCTCGAGGTGGGTCTGCACCTTGGTCCCGGCGTCGCGGACCTGGCGGACGTACTGGAAGAACTGGTCGGCCGCCGGACCGGCCCACACGCTGCCGTTGAGCGCGTCGGTCGAATTCTTCAGGGACGCGTTGTGGTCGCCCGCGTTCTTGCCCGCCTCGCGGAACTGCGTCGCCGCCGCCGAAATCTTTTCCAGGTCGACCTTTTCGACCTGGTCGACCTTCTTCATGAAGGCATCCCAATTGTCCGGCGTTCCGGCGCCGCCCGGGTTCAGTCCCACTCTGGTGCCCCCTGCTTACTTGTCGACGTGCAGTTTCAGGTCGCTCGCCCCGACCTGGTCGGTCTCGGCGATCAGGCCGGCGGCCTTGCGCATGGCGTACCCGAGCGCCTCCATGTGCTTGCCCGCGGCGTCGAACTGGCTGTGCACGCCGTCCTTGAACTTGCCGACCGCGCCGTGCGCGTCGCCCGTTTCGTCCATGCCGCCGAAGGGGCTTTCCTTCTCGTGGTCGAGGCCGGTGACCTTGTGCTTGGACTTTTCGAACTCGTCCTTGAGCTTCTCCACCTGGCCGGCCGCGATGGCCATCGAGTCCGGGTCGTAGACAGGCACGGTTCGTCATTCCCTTCGGAAACTTGTCTCCGCCCGGTCAGACGTCGTCATGACCAGGACGGTTCCCGCGCTTACTTTATGACTTCACCCAGGACGCGGGTACGGATCTCCGCCAACTTCCACCCCCGCGGGGATCAGGCCTCGGCCATCAGCTCGCGAATCCGGGTGGCCAGCAGGGCGTTGTCCGCCGGTGTCACCGTCGCCCACTCGCGGGCGTCGCGGTCGCGGCCGACCTGGAACAGGTAGCGGCCCGCGTCCGTGTCGAAGAACGCCACCACCCGGGCGGCCCGGTGGACCACGCCGTCGCGGGTGGTGCGTTCGGCGCCGAACTGGCCGCGGGCCTCCTGGCCGAGCAGCATGCCCGACAGCTCCTGGGCCTGGAACAGCGGCACGCCGCGGTCCTCCAACGCCGTGACCAGCGCCTTCGCTTCGCCCTTCGCCGCCGCGTCGGCGGACTTCACGACGTCGTACGGGAGGCTCACCGTCTGGCCGATGCCCGGGCCCAGGTCGCCCGCGACCGAGACCGCCGCCTCCGGCAGGCCGTCCTCGGTGGCCGGGATCAGCCAGACCTCGCCGTTGTCCACCACCGCCAGCACCGCCTGGCTGCGCAGGCTGACCGCGCGGCCGCGGATCTCGCGTTCCGCCCACACCCACACGTCGATGCCGAACCCGGGGCGCGCCAGCAGGTGCAGCATGTCGGCCAGCTCACCGGACGGCCGCCCGTTGCGGGCCAGGCGCCGCTCGCTCAGCGACGCCCACGCCGACTCCACCAGCTCCCGCCGTTCGGTGCGGGTGGCTCCGGCGCTCGGCACGTCCAGCGCGACGTGCCGCCGCGGCAGTTCGAAGGACTCCCAGAGCACCTCGAACTCGAGGGCCGACAGCACGAGCGACACGGTCAGCGCCCGTCCCCGCCGTGGTCGCCGAGCACGTCGGGGGAAACCATCCGCTGGTCGGCGAACAGGTCCTGGTCGTCGACGCCGTAGCGGCGGACGTGTTCGGCGTCGTCCTCCTGCGGTGCCGCCTCCGACAGGAACTTGGCCTCGCCGGGCCGCTGCTTCGGGCTGATCTGCTCCGACTTCCGCAGCGCGACGGCTTCCTCTTCGGGCAGCTCGCCGACCGGCAGCGGCCGCACCGGGCCCTTCGGCCCGCTCTTCTCACGCCGCTGACGCTCCTTGTCGCCGCTCAACGCGCCGCCGGCCGCGCCCGCGCCGATCGCCGCCGCGCCCGCGCCGAGCTCGCCCGGCGTCGCGCCGGGTTTGGCCGTGAAGCCGCGTTCGCCGGTGTACTGGCCGGGCGGGAGCGGGGCCTGCGGCATCGCGCCGACCGTGCGGCCCTTCGCCAGCAGGCCGTCCGGGCCGCGGCCGGCCGAGCTGTCGATGCCGGTCGAGCCGCCGGTCGAACCACCGGCGGTGCCGCCGGACGTGCCGCCACCGCCGAGGGACTTGATCGGCGCCGTCGCCGGGGCCGAGCCGGGCGGCAGCGCGCCGGGCGCGCCGGGCGCGCCCGGCGGCACGAACGGATCACCCTGGCCGGCGGTCGCCGGGCCGGGCGTGAAGCGGCCGGCCTGGTCGCCGGCCGGGCCGCGGCCCGGGGCGGGGACCCAGCCGGGCGACGGCGACGGCGCCTTCACGCCCGCCGGCGTCGTCGACGAGCTCGGCGTCGTGTGCTGGGCCGGCGCGGCGCCCGCCGAGCCGGTCTGCCGCGGCTGCTGCACCGGCCGGGCCGCCGGCTGCTGCTGCGCCGCGACGCCGTAGGCCGGGGTCGGCGGATCGGCGTGCACGGTGTGGGACACCGGCTGCACCACCGGCGGGTCGACGTGCACCGAGCGAACCCTGTCGGAAGCCGGCTTCACGCCGCCGTCCGGCGTCACCGAGACGGCGGCGCCGGCGACGTCGAGCACCCCGGGCGTGACGCCGGGGACGGCCAGTTTCAGCGACTCGGGGTCGGACAGCGACTGCGTCGAGAGCAGGTTCGTGCCGCTCTGCTGCGCGTATTCGTTCAACGCCTGCTGCGCCTGGGCCTTGGCGTCGTTCGCGGCCTCGACCTGCCGGGCGTGGTCGGTCTCGAAGCCGATCAGGCTCAGCAGCGCGCCGTCGGTGAGGGTGAAGCCGCCGGCGCCCTTCCGGACCGTCTCGGCGTCCGGCAGCTTGTACTTCGTCCGGTTGAACGCCTCGCCCTGCTCGAACACCATCTCCGCGGCGTGCGCGACCTTCGTGGTGGCGTCCTGGGAGAAGCCGGCCTGCTCGGTGAGCACCTGGCTCGCCGCGCCGCCGGCCCGGCTCTGCCATTCGACGCCGAGCTTCAGCAGCTGCGCGCGCAGCGTCTGGTCGGTGTGGGCGAGCGCGGTCGCGACGGCCTTCAGCGCGTCGACGGCGGTGCCGATGCTGCCGGTGCCGTCGCCGTCGACCATCCGCGTGATCTGCGTGGCGATCGCGGTGTTGGTCCAGCCGTCGAACCGGTGGTTCTGGATCCCGGCCGCGAGCTCGGAGAATTCCACGCGCCCTCCCTAGTTGCGTGCTTTCAGGGTCTGCAGCGCCGCGTCGGCGGCTCGCGCCGACATCTCGCACAGCTGCGGCTGGGTGAACCCGCCGCGGGTGATGGGGAACGTCCGGATGGTCAGCGTCTTGCCCTTCGCGACGCCGACGAGGGTGGTGCAGTCGGCCGGGTCGGCGGCCGCGCGGTAGCTGGTCAGCGCCGGGTAACCGCCGACGGCCTTCGGTTCGGTGGTCAGGCTGTTCTTGCGCCGGGACCCGGTGATCCACTGGTCGAGGTCCGCGGCGACCGTGCCGGCCTCGTAGCCGTGGAAGGGTTCCGCCTTGTCGGCGTCGAACACGCAGACCGGCCCGTCCGCGCCGTCGGCCGGCCGAGGCACGCTGCTGATCTTCATCGCGTCGAGCTCGACCTGCGGGAACAGCTCGCACAGGTTGACGCCCTGCATCGGCAGATCCGCCGGGCGCCGCGGCAGCTGGGCGGCCTTCGCGCTCTGCGAGGCCGCGGTGGCGGCCGTCTCGACCGGGTACGGCGTGCCGCCGGTGCCCGCCGAGCAGCCGGCGAGCGCCGCGGTCGCGAGCACGCCTCCGGTGACCAGCAGCGTGTTACGCACCGTGCCTGCCGCGGTCACCGAACACCGCCGCCTTCTCCTCGTCGCTGACCTTGTAGTCCTTCGCGGCGTCGCGCAGCTGCGAAACCAGCCGCTTGAGGCCCGCGACGTACTCGCGGACCTGGCCGGCGTAGGAGCGGTCGCCGTCGGCGATGAGGGAGTTCCACGCCTCGACCGACTGGGTGCTGATCACGTCCGCCGACGGCGCGTCGATCCGCAGCTGGTCCAGCCGGGTGATTAGCTGGTCTTCGAGGGCGTTGGCCTGTTCTTCGACGATCCGGGCGACGTCGAGGAGTTTGTCCGGGTGGACCAGGACGTCCGCGGCCGCCGGCACCTCCGGGACGGCCGAGCCGAGGTCTTGCGGGGGTCCGGGTGGCGGAGCCCCCGGCCCGGGGCGAAGCCCCGGAACAATGCTGTCGTACGAGGGTCCTGACATGCGCTCCCCTGACGTCATACGGACAGTGACCGGCCGGTTCCCGTCGAGGCTACCAATCCGCGTGTGGCGGCAGCCTGAGTTTGGACGAAGAGCAGGCCCCGCCGGTTCCCCCGATCCGTTGGAATCAGGCGCGCTGCTTCGCCGTCGGGGCGCCGACCTCGCCGTTCGCCGCCTTCAGGGCGATGTCGGTGCGGTGGTGCGAGCCGGCGAGGTGGACCTTTTCGACGGTTTCGTACGCGTGCTTGCGCGCGGACTTCAGCGTCTTGCCGGTGCCGACGACCGAAAGCACGCGGCCACCGGCGGAGACGACGGCGCCGTCGTCACGGCGGCGCGTGCCGGCGTGCAGGACGCCTTCGAGTTCGGCGCCGGTGATGACGTCACCGGTCCGCGGCTTGCCGGGGTAGCCGTCGGCGGCGATCACGACGGTGACCGCGGCCCCGCCGGCCCACTCCAGCGGCGGGTGCTCGGCGAGCTTGCCGGTGGCCGTGGCGTGCATGAGGCCGGCGATCGGGGTGCGCAGCAGGGCCAGCACGACCTGCGTCTCGGGGTCCCCGAAGCGGCAGTTGAACTCGATGACCTGCGGGCCGTCGGAGGTCATCGCGAGCCCGGCGTAGAGCAGGCCGGAGAAGGAGGCACCGCGGTTCACCAGCTCGTCGGCGACCGGCTGGACGACCCGTTCGACCAGCTCGTCGACCAGGTTTTCGGGCGCCCACGGCAGCGGCGCGTACGCACCCATGCCCCCGGTGTTCGGGCCGGCGTCCCCGTCGCCGACGCGCTTGAAGTCCTGCGCGGGCAGCAGCGGGACGACGGTGTTGCCGTCGACGAAGCAGAAGAGGGAGGCTTCCGGACCGTCCAAGTAGGACTCCAGCAGCACGGGGTGCCCGCCGTCGAGCAGCATGATGGCGTGCTTGCGAGCGACGTCGTAGTCGGTGGTGACGACAACGCCCTTCCCGGCGGCGAGCCCGTCGTCCTTGACCACCCAGGTCGGTCCGAACCGCCCGAGCGCGGCATCGAGCCGGGCCGGGTTGTCGACGACCTCGCTGCGCGCGGTGGGCACGCCCGCGGCGGCCATGACATCTTTGGCAAAGGCCTTGGAGCCCTCGATCCGAGCCGCGGCAGCCGACGGCCCGAAGCAGGCAGTACCGGCCTTCCGGACAGCATCGGCCACCCCGGCGACGAGCGGAACCTCCGGCCCGACGACGACGAGATCGGCCTGCCAGCTCTTGGCGAGCGCAGCAACGGCTTCGGGATCAGCGGCTTCGACACCAAGCTGCTCGGCAACAGCGGCGGTCCCGGCATTGCCGGGAGCACAGGCCAGAGCGGTGACGGCGGGATCACCGGAGGCCGCGAGGACGAGGGCGTGCTCACGGGCGCCGGAGCCGATTACCAGTACGCGCACGCCGCACAGCGTATCCGGCCGGGTTGGCGGGGGGTATTGCGCCGTCCTCGGGT
>NZ_PPHG01000005.1 GCF_002904295.1 Amycolatopsis sp. CA-128772 | reverse complement strand
CCGGTGGATGCCCTGAACACCGACGAACAGGCGCCGTCGAGCCTGAGCCGGGCCGCCGCCCGCACCCTCGCCACCACCACCAAATCCGTCCCCCAAATGCAAGGCATCTCCACCCGCTGGCTCCTCAAACTCCTCCCCTGGGTCGAAGTCTCCGGCGGGGCCTACCGCGTCAACCGCCGCCTCTCCTACGCCGTCGGCGACGGCCGCGTCACCTTCACCACCACCGGCGCCCAGGTCCGCGTCATCCCCCCCGAACTCGGCGAACTCGCCCCCCTACGCGGCTACGACGACGAAGACGTCCTCACCGAACTCGCCGCCCGCTTCACCCAACACGACTACCAACCCGGCGACACCCTCGTCGAATTCGGCTCCCCCGCCGACCACGTCCACCTCATCGCCCACGGCAAAATCACCAAAACCGGCACCGGCGCCTACGGCGACCAAGTCGTCCTCGGCACCCTCGCCGACGGCGACTACTTCGGCGACACCACCCTCACCCAACACGACGGCATCTGGGAATTCACCGCCAAAGCCGTCACCACCACCACCGTCCTCACCCTCCCCCGCCACGACTTCGACGACGTCCTCGCCCGCTCCCAAACCCTCCAAACCCACCTGGCGAGCTACCTCGCCCGCAACAGCGACACCGCCCGCAACGACCACGGCGAAGCCGAAATCTCCCTCGCCTCCGGCCACGACGGCGAACCCGTCCTCCCCTCCACCTTCGTCGACTACGAAGCCCGCCCCCGCGAATACGAACTATCGGTGGCCCAGACGGTCCTGCGCGTCCACTCCCGCGTCGCCGACCTCTACAACCAGCCCATGAACCAGATCGAACAACAACTCCGCCTCACCGTCGAGGCACTGCGGGAACGCCAGGAACACGAACTGATCAACAACACCGACTTCGGGCTCCTCCACAACGCCGACTTCGCCCAACGCGTCCCCACCCGCACCGGCCCACCCACCCCCGACGACCTCGACCACCTGCTCACCCTCGTCTGGAAAGACCCCGGCTTCTTCCTCGCCCACCCCAAAACCATCGCCGCCTTCGGCCGCGAATGCACCAAAGCCGGCCTCTACCCCGCAAGCGTCGACTACGGCGGCCACCACGTCCCCGCCTGGCGCGGCATCCCCATCCTGCCCTGCAACAAAATCCCCGTCACCGAAACCCGCACCAGCTCCATCCTGCTCATGCGCACCGGCGAACAAGCCCAAGGCGTCGTCGGCCTCCACCAAACCGGCCTGCCCGACGAATACCAACCCGGCCTCAACGTCCGCTTCATGGGCATCAACGAACAAGCCATCATCTCCTACCTCGTCTCCGCCTACTACTCCGCCGCCGTCCTCGTCCCCGACGCCCTCGCCGTCCTCGAAGCCGCCGAAATCGGCCGGGAGGAGTAGATGCCCGAGCCCACCACGCCACCCCGGGTGCCCGAAACGGGAGTGCGGCCGCCCGTGCTGCCCGCGTCGGCGTTCGGGCCGACCGGGCTCGGCACCGCCGCCGCCCGGGTCGTGCCGAAGTCCGGCGGCGTCCGTCCTCCCGAAGCACCCGAACCCGATCGGCGCGTGAAACCGTGACTGTCACCGAAGAAACGGCCTCGCTGCAGCTTTCGCTGAGCGTCACAGCGGCGCGGACGCTGACCACGACGACCAAGTCGCTGCCGCAGATGCGCGGCATCACCAGCCGCTGGCTGCTGTCGCAGCTGCCCTGGGTGGACGTGCCCGCCGGCAGCTACCGGGTCAACCGGCGGCTGACCTACACGATCGGCGACGGCAAGGTCAGCTTCTTCAACACCGGCGCCCGCGTGCAGGTCGTGCCCGCCGAGCTCACCGAACTGTCGCTGCTGCGGGACTTCGGCGACGAGCAGGCCCTGGCCGCGCTGGCGGACGCGTTCGAGCAGCGCGAGTACGAAGCCGGGGCGACGCTGTTCAGCGCCGGCACGCCGCAGGACATGGTCGTGCTCATCGCGCACGGCAAGGTCAGCCGGCACGCGACCGGCGAGTACGGCGACGAGGTCCACCTCGGCACGGCCGCCGACGGCGACCACTTCGGCGAGGAACTGCTCGGGAGCGACGCCGGCACGTGGCCGTTCACCGTCCGGGCGGTGACCCGCGTCGTCGCGCTGGTGCTGCCCGCCGCGATCTACGCGCGGCTCAACGGCCGCTCCGAAACGCTCCGGACGCACGTCGCCGAGGTCCTGTCCCGGCCGCGGAAACCCCAGAACGCCAAGGGCGAAGCGTCGATCGACCTGACCGCCGGCCACGACGGGGAGCCGATCCTGCCGGGCACCTACGTCGACTACGACCCTTCGCCGCGCGAGTACGACCTGGCCGTCGCCCAGACGCTGCTGCACGTCCACACGCGCGTCGCCGACCTCTACAACCAGCCGATGAACCAGCTGGAACAGCAGCTGCGGCTGACCGTGGAAGCCCTGCGGGAGCGGCAGGAACACGATCTGGTCAACAACACGGACTTCGGGCTGCTGCACAACGCGGGCCTCAAGCAGCGCATCACCACCCGCAGCGGGCCGCCCACCCCGCACGACATGGACGACCTGCTCACCCGCCGGCGCAAGACCCGGTTCTTCCTGGCGCACCCGCAGGCCATCGCCGCGTTCGGCCGCGAATGCACCGCCCGCCGCGTCTACCCGGACACGACGACCCTCGACGGCCGGCGCGTCAACGCCTGGCGCGGCGTCCCGATCCTGCCGTGCGACAAGATCCCGATCAGTCCCACCGGGACCACGTCCATCATCGCGATGCGCACCGGCGAAGACGACGCCGGCGTCATCGGCCTGCGCCCGGAGTCCCTGCCGGACGAATACCAGCCGGGGCTGAACGTGCGGTTCGTCGGGACGAACGAGCGGGCCGTCACCACCTACCTGGTGAGCGCGTACCACTCCGCCGCGGTCCTGGTGCCCGACGCCCTCGGCGTCCTGGACGACGTCCAGATCGGCCGCTCATGACGGCGATGAACACGCGCACCGCGGCCCGGCCGCTCGCCGACGTCCTCGCGTGGAGCAAGGGCCTGGTCGACCCGGCGCTGCGGACCGCCGCCGAGCGGCTGCCGGACGCGATGCGGCGGATCGCCGGCTACCACCTCGGCTGGTGGGACGCCGACGGGCAGGCGGCTTCGGCGGACGGCGGCAAGGCGCTGCGGCCGGCGTTGGTGCTGCTGTGCGCGGAAGCGGCGGGCGGCGACCCGGCCGACGCCGTCCCCGCCGCCGTCGCGGTGGAACTGGTGCACAACTTTTCGCTGCTGCACGACGACGTCATGGACGGCGACACGACCCGGCGGCACCGCCCGACGGCGTGGACGGTGTTCGGCATCGGGCCGGCGGTGCTGGCCGGGGACGCGCTGCTGAGCCTGGCGTTCGAGGTGCTGGCGCCGAGCGGCGCGCCGGACGCGCGGCTGCTGTCGGCCGCGGTGCTGGCCCTGAACGAGGGCCAGGCCGCGGACCTGGATTTCGAGCAGCGCGACGACGTCACCCCCGGCGAGTGCGTGCGGATGGCGGAGGGCAAGACGGCGGCCCTGCTGGGGGCGGCCTGCGCGCTGGGGGCGGCCTCCGGGCAGCGTGACGCGGCCTGCTTCGGCGCGTTCGGCCGGGCCGTCGGGCTGGCGTTCCAGCACGTCGACGACCTGCTCGGCATCTGGGGCGACCCGGCCGTCACCGGCAAGCCGGTGTACTCGGACCTGCAGAACCGCAAGAAGTCCCTGCCGGTGGTGACGGCCCTGTGTTCGGGCACGGCCGCGGGCGCGGAACTCGCGGCCCTCTACGCCCGCAGCGACCCGCTCGGCCCGGCGGACCTGGCCCGCGCGGCTTCCCTCGTGGAGGCTGCGGGCGGCCGCCAGTGGAGCCAGGCCCAGGCCGACGCCCTGCTGGCCAAGGCGTTGCGCGACCTCACCACGGCCGGCCCGGTCCCCCGCGCGGGCGCGGAACTGACCGCCCTGGCCCGCCTGATCACCACCCGCACCCACTGAAACCCGTGACTCGCGTGATCAGGAACGGAACTCGCGTGATTGAAGCCGGAACTCGCGAGTTCCGGCCTCAATCACGCGAGTTACGGCTGTAGTCACGCGAGTTACGGGTTACTTGCCGGGGCGGGTGAGGCCGGCCTTGTCCGCGTTCAGGCTCAGGATGTTCTTGTCCGTGTCCTGGAGGGCCTTGGTGACCTGGGTGGACGGCGGGGATGTCGACAAGTCGAGCAGGCGGATCGGGGCGTCCAGCTTGATCAGGGTCGGGATGTACTCGGCCTTGCCGACCTTCCAGCGGTCGCCGTCGCGGACGAAGCGGAAGCGGGCGGCCGCGCCTTCCTCGGTGTCGCCCTTGGGTTCGGAGTGGCGGGCGACGCTGTTGCCGAGCCCGTAGGCCACCCACTTGCCGCCGATCTTCTCGAACGGCTGGACCACGTGGGCGTGGTGGCCGACGATCAGGTCGACGTCGGGCGACCCGAGGATCTTCTTGGCTTGCGACCGCTGCTCGGCCGTCGGGGCGTGCTGGTACTCCACGCCCCAGTGCAGGCTCGCGATCACGACCTGCGCGCCGGCCTGCCGGGCCTTGCGGGCCGCCGCCAGCACTTCGTCGACGTCGATCTGGTTGGCCAGCCACGGTTTCCCGGCCGGCACCTTGATGCCGTTGAAGCCGAACGCGTACGACACCTGCGCGACCTTGACGCCGCGGACGTCGAAGATCAGCGGTTTCGCGGCCTCGGCCGCCGACCGCGCCGAGCCGGTGTGCTTGACGCCCACGTCGTCGAGCTTGTCCAGGGTGCGGGTGACGCCCTCGGCGCCCTGGTCGATCGTGTGGTTGGACGACGTCGAGCAGGTGTCGTAGCCGGTGTCCTTGATGGCGTTGGCGATCTCCGGCGGCGCGCTGAACGACGGGTACCCGCTGTACGGCCCGCCTTCCGGCGCCAGCGGCGTCTCGAGGTGGCAGATGCCGAGGTCGGCGCCGGAGATCAGCGGCTTGATGCCGGCCAGCAGTGGCCGGTAGTCGATCTTCCCGCCGC
Organism: Amycolatopsis sp. CA-128772; assembly: GCF_002904295.1. GTDB lineage: Bacteria > Actinomycetota > Actinomycetes > Mycobacteriales > Pseudonocardiaceae > Amycolatopsis. Next base: position 153,064 of record NZ_PPHG01000005.1, on the reverse strand, counting down.
CGTCGGCCTCGGCCTGCCCGGTGAGCGCCGGGTGGATCAGGACGTCGCCCGTGGCGACGACGCTGAAGGACCCCTCGGGCGCGGCGGCCGCCGGCGACGAGGCCGTCTCGGGAAAGGGCGTCGGTGCCGGTCCCTGCTGCTGCGGCGGGCTGCTGCAGGCCGCCGCCAGCACGGCGACCCCGGCGAGCGCGGCGACGCGGTACTTCGTCATCGGTCCCCCTCTGGCTGTCCGGTCATCCTGCCAGCCGGACGAATCCGGCAGAGACACCCGTCCGGTTCCCCATGAAACTTCCACCACAGTCGACAACACCGATCAGAACATTCGCACAGGACAAAACCGGACAACGCGCAGGACAGACCCGAAAAAATACGATAATTGGCGACCCTGCTTGCCACGATGCAACTACGGAGAGTAGGTCTCGCTCCGCTAACTGCGCCTTGACGCTCCTCGAACGGGTGTTTTGTAATACGAGTCACTCCGACCCGCCCACTCGTCCCCGTCCTCATGGGAGCACTCGATGTCCACATACCCGCACAGGTTCCGCACCTGGAGCGTTGTTGGTTGTTGTTTGATTTCCGGCGCCCTGCTGGCGTCCTGCTCCTCCGGAAAAGACACCGCGGCACCGCAGCAGCAGGCGCCCGCGAACGGCAAGATCACCCTGTACTACCTGCAGAAACAGGGTGACCAGCAGTACTTCGTCGAGCAGGCGCAGGGCGCGCAGGAGAAGGCGAAGGAGCTCGGCGTCGAGCTCAAGGTGGTCAACCTCGGCCAGGACGCCAACAAGGCGATCACCGAACTCGACGCCGCGGTCGCCCAGGGCGCCAACGGCGTCGCCATCGTCGTCCCGGACCAGGCCATCGGCCCGCAGGTGATCGACAAGGCCAAGAGCGCGGGCATCCCGCTGATCGCCTCCGACGACGTCATCAAGGACGGCACCGGCGCGAAGGCCCCGTTCGTCGGCTTCAACGGCAGCCAGATGGGCGACTCGGTCGGCACCGAGGCCGGCAAGCTGTTCAAGGCCGCCGGCTGGACCGCCGCCGACACGAAGATCATCAGCGCGTTCAAGCAGGACCTGACCGTCTGCACCGACCGCGTCAACGCCGCGAAGGCCGCGTTCGCCAAGTCCGCGGGCGCGGACGTCCCGGTGATCAACGTCGGCACCGACAACTCCCCCGTCGACGCGCAGAACCGCTCCGGCGCGGTGATCGGCTCCAACCCGGGCGTCAAGCACTGGGTGGTCTGGGGCTGCAACGACGAGAACGAGACCGGGGTCGTCACCGCGCTGGCCAACTCCGGCGTGGCGGCGAACAACATCATCGGCGTCGGGCTCGGCGCGTACCTCACCTGCAAGGACTGGGCCGCGGGCAAGGACACCGGCAACAAGGCCGCGCTCTACATCTCCGGCGCCGAGGTCGGCCGCTCGGCGATCCAGGTGCTGGTCGACAAGGTGAAGAACGGCAAGGAACTGCCCGCGGAGACGATCGCCAAGACCACGATCGTGTCCAAGGACAACTACAAGCAGGCCGGCGTCAACTGCACCTGACCCGCACTCCCGGGCCCGTCGCTTTCACGTGAAAGCCACGCTTTGCCGCGCAAAGCGGCACTTTCACGTGAAAGTGACGGGTTCCCCGTCCGCCGAGAGGCCGCACATGTCCAGTTCTCCTCCCGCGCTCGCCGTCGAGGGCATCGGCAAGCGCTTCTCCGGGGTCACCGCCCTCGACGACGTCTCGCTGGAGATCCGCTCCGGCGAGGTCCTGGCCCTGATGGGCGAGAACGGCGCCGGCAAGTCGACGCTGCTGCGCGTGCTGTCCGGCGACCAGGGCCCGGACGACGGCCGGCTGCTGCTGGACGGCACCGAGGTCGCGTTCGACACCCCGCGCGCGGCGATGGCCGCCGGGGTGCGCGTGATCTACCAGGAGCCCGAGATCATCCCGCACGTTTCGGTGGCGGAGAACGTCTTCGTCGGCGAACTGCCGGCGAAGGCCCGCGTGTTCAGCCGCCGCACGCTCACCAAGGCCACGCACGACGCGCTGGCCGAGTACGGCTTCGAGGGCGTCCTCAACCCGGCGACGCTCGGCGTGGCGCTGTCGCCCGCGCAGCGGCAGCTCGTCGAGATCCTGCGCGTGCTCACCGCGGCCACGCCGCCGCGCGTGATCGCCTTCGACGAGCCGACGTCGTCACTGTCGGAACACGAGGTGGAGGCGCTGTTCCGGCTGATCGGGCGGCTGCGCGACAGCGGCGTCGCGGTCGTCTACGTCTCGCACCGGATGAAGGAGATCTTCCAGCTCGCCGACCGCGTCGCGGTGCTGCGGGACGGCAAGCTCGTCGGCGTCCAGCAGGCCGCGGAGACCGACGAGCCGAGCCTGGTCCGGATGATGATCGGCCGCGACCTCTCCGCGCTCGAGCGCCGGACCACGCAGGACACCGGCGAGGTCGTGCTGAAGCTCGACGACGTCACGACCGACGACGTCACCGGGATCTCGCTGCAGGTCCGCGCGGGCGAGGTCGTCTGCCTGGCCGGGCTGGTCGGCGCCGGGCGCTCCGAGCTGGCCCGGGCGATCGTCGGCGACCTGCCGATCCGGTCCGGGACCGTCGAGCTCGACGACAAGCGGCTGCGCGCGCACAACCCGGGTGACGCCGTGAAGGCCGGCATCGGCTTCGCGCCCGAAGAGCGCAAGACGGACGCGTTGCTCATGCAGCGGTCCGTACGCGACAACGTCTCCATCGCCGTCCTGGACCGCCTTCGCCGCTTCCGCGTCGTGAAGCGGGCGAAGGAACGCGCGCTCGTCGAGGAGTACGTACGCGAGCTTCGCGTGCGGACCCCATCGATGGAGCAGGAAGTCCGCAAGCTTTCCGGCGGCAACCAGCAGAAGGCGGTCCTCGCGCGCTGGCTCGCGCGGCGGCCCAAGCTGCTGATCCTCGACGAGCCGACGCGCGGGGTCGACGTCGGCGCGAAGGCCGAGATCTACCGGATCATCGACGGCCTCGCCGCCGAGGGCATCGCGCTGCTGGTCATCTCCTCCGACCTGCCCGAGGTGCTGACGCTGGCCGACCGCATCCTCGTGATGCGCGCCGGGCGGCTCGCGGGCGAACTCGGCCGCGAAGAGGCGACCGAGGAAGCCGTGCTGACCCTCGCCATCCCCGAAACCGAACCAGCCGTGGACGACGCCCAGGAGATCGGCGCATGAGTACCCCAACGAAGGAAACGTCGGCTCCGGCCGCCCCGGCACAGCCGAACGCCGCGCGCCGGGTGCTGACCGGCATCGGCGTGCAGAACTCCAGCCTGATCATCACGCTGATCGCGCTGGTCATCCTGCTGAGCGTGCTGAACGAGAACTTCTTCCGCACCAACAACCTGCTGCTGATCGGCAGCGCGATCACCATCATGGGGCTGCTGGCGCTGGTCCAGACCCTGGTGATCATCCTGGGCGCGCTGGACATCTCGGTCGGTTCGATGGCCGGGCTCGCCTCGGTCGTCTCGGCGATGGTGTTCACCTCGACCGGCAACTCCGAGGTGGGCATCCTCGCCGCGGTCGGCGTCGGCATCCTCTGCGGCCTGGTCAACGGCATGATCATCATCTTCGGCCGGGTCAACCCGGTGGTCGCGACGCTGGCCATGCTCGCGACCTACAAGGGCATCGCGCAGGTCATCTCCGACGGCAAGGCCCAGGGCTACACCGGCGGCGACGACCTGTTCATCTTCCTGGCCAAGGGGTCCGTGCTCGGGCTGCCGTCGCTGGTGTGGGTGTTCCTGATCGTCGCGGCCCTGCTGCACTTCCTGCTCAAGTACACCGACATCGGCCGCAACGTCTACGCCATCGGCGGCAACGACACCGCCGCCCGGCTGGCCGGCATCAACATCAACCGGTACATCATCGGCGTGTACGCCCTCGTCGGCGTGGTCGCGGCGATCGCCGGCGTGCTGATCACCGCCCGCACCGGCTCCGGCCAGCCGACGTCCGGGTCCGAGGGCCTGGAGCTGCAGGCCGTCACCGGCGCCGCGCTCGGCGGGACGATGCTCAAGGGCGGCCGCGGGTCGATCATTTCGACGGTGCTCGCGGTGATCATCCTGGGCGTGCTCGACAACGGCATGTCCGGCCTCGGCATCAACCCGTTCTGGCAGAACGTCGCCCACGGCGCCCTGCTGGTGATCGCGGTCGTGCTGCAGCAACTGCGCAGCGGGGAGCGCCGCGTCGGCCTGCCGGAGTGAACCTCCACGCGCGCATCGTCGACGAGCTGGGCCGGCTCATCGTCGAAGGCGTCCTCGGGGACGGGCAGCCGCTCGTCCCCGAGGAACTCGGCCGCCGGTTCTCCGCGTCCCGCACGGTGGTCCGCGAGGCGTTGCGCGTGCTGGAGTCCAAGGGCATGGTCACCGCGCGGCCCCGGGTCGGGACGTGGACGCTGCCGCCCGAGGCGTGGGACGCGATCGATCCGGACGTCATCGCCTGGCGCGTCGGCGGCCCCGACGGGCGCGCGCACCTGGGCGAGCTGCGGGAACTGCGGCTGGCCATCGAGCCGCAGGCGGCGCGGCTGGCGGCGCGGCACCGGCGGCCGGACGAGCTGTCGGCGATGGCGGCGGCCTACGCGCAGATGGCCGACGCGGTCGAACACGCCGACGCCGAGGCGTTCCGCGACGCCGATTCGCGGTTCCACGCGGCGCTGGTGCGGGCGTCGGGGAACACGCTCATCGCGCAGCTGCAGGTGCCCGTGGTCGCCGCGCTCAAGGCGCACAGCGAGCCGATGGAGCTGGTGGCGCATTCCCGGGTGCTGACGCTGGTGCTCGCGAAGAACGCCGACGGCGCCGAGTCCGCGGCCCGCCGGTTGCTGGAAACCGTTGCGGCGTACCGGTGATCGGTACCTTGACACGGTTACCGGGACGCGCTTGACTCGCTGCGGATGACCGCCGCCATGAGTGCTGAGGAGGACGCTTCCATGCGTTTCCCGGGAATTCGTGGTTTCGGCGTGCTCGCGGCCACGGCGGTGGCGGGGAGTCTTCTGACCGCCCCGGTGGCCGCCGCCGCGACGTGCACGATCTCCGACGAAATGGTGTCCGCGGGCAACTACTGGGTCGCCAACGGGACGAACCTCGACGCGCCGGACTGGCAGAACGCGACGTTCCACGTCGGCAACCTGGCCCTGGTCCGGACCACCGGCCAGTCCAACCACAAGACGTACCCGTGGGCCCAGGCCAACTCCTACCTGCTGCCGGCGGACCCGCAGCGGCCGTTCTTCCCGGACAACCAGGCCGCCGGCGAGGCCTACCTGGACCTGTACACCTACTTCCACCCGGAAATCCCGCTGGATTCGATCCGCACGCGGATCCGCGACGAGGTGGCGTCCGTCCAGGCGGGACACCGGGACTACTGGAACTACGCCGACGCGCTGAACATGGCGATGCCGTCGTTCGCCCGGATGAGCCTGATCGACCACGATCCGTCCTATCTGGACGCCATGGACCAGCTGTTCCGTTCGTCGGAACACAAGCTGTTCAACGAGTTCACCGGCCTGTGGTACCGCGATGCGCGCTTCACGGGCTCGGGCGTGTTCTGGTCCCGCGGCAACGGCTGGGCCCTGGCGGCGTTGACCAAGGTGCTCCAGGTGCTCCCCGCCGACGACCCGCACCGGCCGGAGTACCTGCGGGTGTACCAGAAGATGGCTTCGACGCTGGCTCTGGTCCAGCGCCGTGACGGCTTCTGGAACTCCGACCTGCTGAACCCGTGGGACCACGGCGGCCCGGAATCCAGCGGCACGGCGTTCTTCGCGTTCGGCATCGGCTGGGGCGTCACCGCCGGGATCCTCGACGCGGCCCGGTTCCGCCCGGTGGTCGACAAGGCGTGGACGGCGTTGTCGACGAAGTCGTTGCAGCCCAACGGCTTAATCGGGTACGTCCAGCCGGTCGGCGACCGCCCGGCGACGGCGAAGGCGACGGACACCGCGGCGTACGGCGTGGGTGCGTTCCTGCTGGCGGGGCAGGAAGTCGCGAAGCTGCAGGGCTGCTCGGCCGAGTAGCTTCCCCAGCGCCCCAATGTGGCGTTGGGTGCATCCAACGCACCGAACGCCACATTGGGTGCATCCAACGCACCCAACGCCACATTGGGTGCGCTCAACGCACCGAACGCCACATTGGGGCGCTTCAGCGCAGGCAATCGGCGGGGTCGCCGCGGGTCAGGGCCGGGTCCGACTGGGGGAACGTCCGCGCGACACCGGGTCCGGAGGACCGGTGCTCGAAGCGGACGGTCACCCGGCCGTGGCCCGCGCCCTGGACCCAGCCCGTGCCGAACTCCTCGTGGACCACGTCGTCGCCTTGGCGCCACTCCGAAGGAGCCGCGGGGGCGGGCGCCGAGACCACGGTCGGCGTCGAAGGCACCGAAGGGGCGGCCAAGGAGAACAGCGCGTCCTGGTGCGGCACCGAAAGCCCGCTGTAGGCCACCCCCGCCAGCCGGATGCCGCCGAACTCCGCCGGGTCGATCAGCAGCCGCTCCGCCGTCGCCGACAGCTCGGCCAGGTCGTCCGTGGGCGCGGAGATCGTCTCCGACCGGGTCACCGTGTGCATGTCCGTGTGCCGCAGCTTGATCACCACCGTCCGGGCCACCCGGCCGGCCTTGAGCAGCCGCTGGTGCGCGCCCACCGCGATCCGGCGGACCTCGGCCTTCAGTGAGGCCAGGTCCTTGATGTCGGTGTCGAACGTCGTCTCGGCGCTGACCTGCTTGGTCTCGGCGCGGCCGGCCACCGGGCGGTCGTCGGCGCCGGTGGCGAGCCGCCGCAGGTCGCGGCCGACGACGCCGCCGAGCGTGGCCACCGCATCCGGTTCGGACAGCGCCGCCAGCTGCCCGAGCGTCTGGACGCCGATGAACCGCAGCTTCCCCTCGGCCACCGGGCCGATGCCCCACAGCGCGCGCACCGGCAGCGGCGCGAGGAACTCCCGTTCGGTGCCCTGTGGCACCACCAGCAGCCCGTCCGGCTTGGCCTCGTCGGAGGCGATCTTGGCGATCTGCTTGCCGTTGCCCGCCCCGATCGACGCCACCAGGCCGGTTTCCGCGTGGATCCGCGCGCGCAACTCGGCGCAGAACGCCGTGACCTCGTCGAACGACGCGCCGGCCAGCGCCGCCGGTTCGGCGAACGCCTCGTCGAGGGAGATCTTCTCCAGGACCGGGGCCACCGACGTGACGACCGCGAAGACCTCCTGGCTGAGCCGCTCGTAGACGCGGAACCGCGGCGGCACGATGACGCCGTTCGCCGGCAGCAGCCGCCGGGCCTGGGCCATCGGCATGGCCGACTTGATCCCGAAGGCCCGCGACTCGTAGCTGGCGCCGGCGACGACCCCGCGCGGCCCGGTCCCGCCGACCAGCACCGGGCGCCCGGCCAGCGTCGGGCGGGTGAGCTGCTCGGCCGACGCGTAGAAGGCGTCCAGGTCGAGGTGGATCACCCAGCGGCCCACGTCAGTCCCCGCCGGTGGCGTCCAGCAGCTGGTGCAGCGCCTTGGTGTAGCTCTCGAACGCGGCCCGGCCGGCCGCGGTCAGCCGGACCAGGGTCACCGGCGTGCGGTGCTCGTAGGCCTTGGTGATCTCGACGTACTCGGCGTCCTCGAGCTTGCGCAGGTGCGTCGAGAGGTTGCCGGCCGTCATGTCCAGGAGCTGCTGCAGCCGCGGGAAGGTGATCTGGTCGGCCGGACGCAGCCCGGCGAGCGCGACCGTGACCCGCAGCCGCGCCTGGGCGTGGATGACCGGGTCGAGCTGCGGCAGTTCGCTCATCGGGCGGACTTCTCGCGGACGAAGTAGACGGTCGCGCCGAGCAGGAACCCGCCGCCGCCGCAGACGGTGAGCACGAGGAAGTTGCCGGGGTAGCCGACCAGCACGCTCAGCGCGGCCGACACGATCATCCACGCGCCGAGGCCGTACATCAGCTTGTCCTGCCACACCATGGCACCCGCCAGGTACATCACGCCGGTGAGCAGCAGCCACGTCCCGGTCCACAGCAGGGACACCTGGTCCGGGGACAGCACCTGGAACTGCGTGATCCGGATGTCGACGACCATCAGCCCGATCGAGGAGAGCGCCCAGGCGTAGCCGTACATCGCGCCGATCGTGCGGGAGGGCCCGCGGATCCCGCGGCCGCTGCGGATGCTGGTGTAGGTCGTGTAGCCGACAGCGCCGAGGAACAGCAGCGGGACGACGATGCCGCCGGCGACCCAGCCGGGCACCGCGACCCCGGGCAACGTCGTGACGTAGGTGAACCCCCAGCCGACGATCCAGGCGAAGGCCCAGGCTGCGAGGATCCGCGCCGGGCCCCCGCCCAGTTCCCGGCGCGTCCGCCGGTGCTGCTGGGCGATCAGGTTCAACGACTCCTCCGCCGACATCGGCTCGTCATCCACCTGGTTCGCCCCTCTCCCGTGCAGCTCCCTCATCTGCACGGAAGCTAACACGCATTCACAACCGGGCCGTGTCCAGCCGGAACCGGCGCATCACGACGAGCGCCGGGACGAGCAGCCAGCCGGCCAGCACCAGCGCCGCCACCCACGTGCCGGAGGCGTGCGTCAGCGGGTCGAGGCCGACCCGGCGAAGCCAGTAGGTCGGCAGGAAGTGCGCCAGCGTCGACATCCAGCCGGGCAGGATCTCCAGCGGGATCCACAGGCCGCCGAGCATGCCGAGCGGCATCATCAGGGCGCCGGTGACCGCGCCGACCGTGTCGCCCTTCCCGAACAGGCCGATGGCCAGCCCGAGCACGGCGAACGGCAGGGTGGCCGCCCACAGGAAGACCAGCTGCGTGCCCCACTGGGCCGCGGTGAGCGGTTCGCCGCGCAGGAAGCCGACGAAGAAGATCGCCACCAGCACCGGCAGGGCGACGGCCATCGCCGACGCGACCTTGACGGCCAGGTAGCCGGGACCGCGCATCGGGGTGAGCCGCAGCTGCCGCTGCCAGCCGTCGGTGCGTTCCTGCGCCACTCGCGTGCCGGTGAACAACGCGCCGCTGCTGGCGCCGTAGGCGGCCATGCCGATCATCGTCTGGGTGCTCGAGTGCATGCCGGTGTCCAGGACGTAGTCGCCGAAGATGGCGCCGAAGAGCAGGTACATCGCGACCGGCATGCCGATGGTGAAGAGGGTGAACTGGGGACTGCGGACGATCCGCTTGATCTCCAGGGTCAGGTACGTGGTGTTCACGCGGCGGCCTCCTCGGCGGTCAGCGCCAGGAAGGCTTCTTCCAGGCCCAGCGCGGTGATTTCGATGTCGGCCGCGGCCGGGTGCGCCACGAGCAGGGCGCGGATGGCGGCGTCGGAGTCGTCGCAGGCCAGCTCGGCGCGGCCGGCGCGCAGCTGCACGCTCGTCACGCCCGGCAGGCGTGCCAGATCCGCCTCGGTGGCGTCCGGGACGACGGCCTTGAGCACCCGGCCGGACACCGCGGCCCGGACCTCGGCGACCGGGCCGTCGGCGACGACGGCGCCGTGGCGCATCAGCACCACGCGGTCGGCGTAGTCCTCGGCTTCGGCGAGGTAGTGCGTCGCGAACAGGACGGTCCGGCCGCCGGCGGCGTACCCGCGGATGGCCGCCCAGAACGCCCGCCTGCCGTCGACGTCCATTGCCGCGGTGGGCTCGTCGAGCACGAGCAGCTGCGGGTCGCCGGCCAGCGCGAGCGCGAACCGGACGCGCTGCCGTTCCCCGCCGGACAGCTTGCCGCAGCGGCGTTTGACGAGCTTTTCCAGGCCGGCGCGGGCGATCACCTCCTCCGCGGGCAGCGGATTCCGGTGCGTCGAGACGACCAGGCCGACGATCTCGCCGACGGTGACGTCCGGCAGCAGCGCGCCGTTCTGCATCATCGCGCCGACGAGCCCGCGGTCGACGGCGTCCTGCGGGCGCCCGCCCGCGACGGTGACCTCCCCCGCGTCCGGTTTGGTCAGGCCGAGCAGCATGTCGACGGTGGTCGACTTGCCCGCGCCGTTCGGCCCGAGCAGCGCGACGACCTCGCCGCGCGCGACCTCGACGGTCACCCCGCCGACCGCCGTGACCGGCCCGAACCGTTTGGTGAGGCCGTGGAGTGCGAACGCCGGTCCCCCAGTCATGGCGTCCTCCTTTCGTAGACTTTGTATCGCAAAGTTGCTACGCACTTTGTAACACAAAGTCCACGCGCAATCAAAGTCCCCGGTGCCGGAAAGCACGAGCGCCCCAATGTGGCGTTGGTTGCGTCCAACGCACCGAACGCCACATTGGGTGCATCTGACGCACCGAACGCCACATTGGGGCGCTTGGGGCGGTTGCGCAGGTCAGCCGGCGAAGCGCCCGGCGACCATGCCCTGCGTCGCCGCGACGCCGGCCTTGGCGGCCGTCGGCGCCGGCGGCGTCGGCTGCGGCAGCGGGGCGCACTCGACGTCGGCCGTGCGGCCCGGCTTGCGGGCCGGGAGCGCGCCCGTCGCCAGGTAGTCGGCGATCTTGGTGTCGACGCACGCGTTGCCCCGCGGGGTGATCGCGTGGCTCGTGCCGCCCGGCTCCGCGATCAGCGAAGCGCCCGGGAACCGGCTGCGGACCTCGAGGCTGCCTTCGAACGGCGTCGCCGCGTCGAGCGTCTCGTCGATCATCAGGACGCTCTGCACGCCCCGCCCGTCGATCTTGGCCGGCTTCCCGGCTTTCGCGGGCCAGTACAGGCAGGGCGCGTTGAACCAGGCGTTCTGCCAGGTGAAGTACGGCGCCTGGGCGAAGGTCCGCCAGTTGTCGCGCTTCCACTGGTTCCAACTGGCCGGCCACTGGACGTCGGAACACTGCACGGCGAGGTACACCGCGTAGCCGTTGTCGTCGCCGCGGCCGCCGAACGCCTCGAACAGGGTCTTCCAGTTCTGCCAGTCACCCTGGTTGACGAACCGGGACAGCGCGTCGCCGAGCAGCGTCCACCGCAACTGGTAGTAACCGGCCTGCTGGATGACGTCGAGGATCTCGTCCGGCCCGATCACCCCGCCGGCCGGGTTGAACTGCGTCTTGAGCAACTGCTCGTTGACCACCCGCTGCACCGCGGCCTGGGTCTTGCCGAGGTGGTAGACGTCGTCGTGCTGGGCGACCCAGCCGAACCAGATCAGGATGTTCTTGTCGAACGCGATGTCCTGGTTGAGGTTGTCGCCGTACCAGACGCCGCGCGGGTCGACCGTGGAGTCGAGCACCATCCGTCGGACGTTCTGCGGGAACAGCGAGCCGTACACCTGGCCGAGGTAGGTGCCGTAGGAGTAGCCGTAGAAGTTGAGCTGCTTCTGGCCGAGCGCCTTGCGGATGGAGTCCATGTCCTGGACCGTGTCGGTCGTCTTCATGTTCTCCAGCAGCGCGCGCGAGTTGTTCTTCGCGCACGCTTCGGCGTACCCCTTGGAGCGGCTCAGCCAGGTCTTCTCCAGCTGCGGGGTGAACGGCACGTACTGCGGCCGGTTGTAGTCCATGTAGTTCGGGTCGCACGACAGCGCGGGCTTGCTGGAGCCGACGCCGCGCGGGTCGAAGCCGATCCAGTCGTAGGCGTCGCCGGCGTGGTTGGGCACGCGCGGGCCGCGGGTGGCCAGCAGCAGGCCGGACCCGCCGGGGCCACCGGGGTTGGTCAGCATGACGCCCTGGTACTGCGCGTCGGGCACCTTGTGCTTGACGCGGCTGACGGCGAGCTGGATCTGCTCCCCTCCGGGCCGGCGGTAGTCGAGCGGCACGCTGAGGTATCCGCATTCGGCGCCGGCGGCGACCAGCGTCGGGTCGGTGCACGCACCCCAGGCGATCGACGCCTGTCCCCCGGGTGCGGCCGGCGCGGCGTTCGCGGCGGGCGCGGCCACGAGCGCGGACGCCGTCGCGGCGGCCACCACCGTGGCCATAACGGCACGTCTCACTGTTTTCTCCCTTTCCCCTGCGACTTCGGGCGGGGAAACCTTAGACCCGGCGGGGGCCCGGCGGGACGGTCAAACGGGTGCGGGCCCGCGAATGCCCTACGAAAGGTGGAAATCGGGTGGCGGGGGCGATCCGGGATCCCGTACGGTCGGTTCCATGATCTTCTACATCCGGCCCCGCCTCGTCTGAGACGGCGTGACCGCCGGGCTCCCCGCCGATCGGGAGGGTCCCTTCACCTGCGCGCCGTCTGTTCTTTCGTTCCTTGAAGGAGCACCATGCTGCGCAAACACATAGTCATGGTCGGCTGCACCGCGCCGAGCCACATCTACCCGTCGCTGGGCGTGGTCGGCGAGCTGGTCCGTCGCGGGCACCGGGTGTCCTACGTCGTCGGCGCGCCACTGGCCTCGCTGGTCGCGCCGACCGGCGCGGAGGTCCTCGAGCACCCGACGACGTTCCCGCTCGGCGAGGCGGCGGTGTGGCCCGAGGAGCCGGCGGCCGCGATGCGCGTCTTCCTCGACGAGGCGATCGCGATCCACCCGCTGCTGACCTCGCGGTTCGACGACGACCGGCCGGACCTGGTGCTGTACGACATCGGCGGCCTGGGCGCGCCCCTGCTGGCCGCGCGGTACGGCGTGCCCGCGGTGCAGCTGTCGCCGACGCTGGTGGCCTGGGAGGGCTACGACGAGGACATGGCCGAGGTGATGGCGCCGATCAAGGCGTCACCGTCCGGTGTGGACTACGCGGCCACGTTGTCGCGCTGGCTGGCGGCGCACGGCGTCACGGCCGACCCGTGGGAGTGGCTCGGGCATCCGGCGCGGGTGCTTTCGCTGATCCCGCGGGCGATGCAGCCGCAGGCCGAGCGGGTGGGCCCGCACGTGCGGTTCGTCGGGCCGTGCCTCGATCCGGCGCGGCTGGCCGACCGCTCGTGGACGCCGCCGGCTTCGGGGCGCCCGGTGCTGCTCGTGTCGTTCGGGACGGCGTTCACCGACCAGCTTCCGGTGTATCGGGCGTGTGTATCGGCGTTCGCGCCGGACTGGCATGTCGTGATGTCGATCGGGAAGCACGTTTCGCCGTCGGATCTGGGTCCGCTGCCGGACTCGGTGGAGGTGCACGAGAGCGTGCCGCAGCTGGCCGTGCTGGAGGCGGCGTCGGCGTTCATCACCCACGCGGGAATGGGCGGGGCCACGGAAGCGCTGTGGTTCGGGGTGCCGACGGTGGCGATCCCCCAGGCCGCGGACCAGTTCGGGAACGCGGCCCAGCTCGTGGCGCTCGGCGTCGGCAAGCACCTGCCCGCGAAGTCGGTGACGGCCACGTCGCTGCGCGAGGCGGTCGAGGAGGTGTCTTCGTCGGCTTCGGTGGCTTCGCGGCTGGCCGAGTTGAAGGCGGAGATCCGCGGCCACGGCGGAGTTTCCTTCGCCGCGGACGCCGTGGAGTCCTATCTGTAGCCGCCGGGATTGCGGCGTGTGCCGGAGCCGTTCGACCGGCTCCGGCACACGCCGCGAACGCGACAGCGTCAGGCGCGGATTTCGTTGAGGTAGTTGTAGATCGTGTACCGGGTGACGTCGAGACGCCCGGCCAGGTGGTCGACCGCGTCCTTGATGAGGAAATAGCCGGCTTCGTCGAGTTCGCGCACGACGGCCGCCTTGTGGCGCTTCTTCATCAGGTCCACCGGGATGCCCGCCTTCGTCACCGCCCGGTCCACCAGGAACCGCTGCAGGCTGTCGACGTCCGGCGGGAACGTCTCCGGCTCGCCGTTGCCGCCAGGGGACGCGGCCGTGTCGACGCTGTTGACGCACAGGCAGCCGACCGCCACGCCGTCGGCGTCCCGCAGGAACAACGTCGACGAGCGGATCGCCCGGCCGTCCGGGCCGTGCGTGCGGTAGTTCGTCAGGTCCTGGGTGGTGCCGCGGCGGACCAGGCCGAGCAGCAGGTCGGTCATCGGGCCGCCGACGCTGCGGCCGGTGAGGTCGCCGGCGATGGCGACGATCGAGTCCGGCAGCCGGCTCAGGTCGTGCAGCAGGACCTCGTTGCCCGGGCCGAGCATCGCCGCGAGCCCCGGGATCGCCGGGACCAGCGCGGTGAGCACCTCGTGCGTCGTCGCGCCCGCGGCCGGGACGACCAGCGGTTCGCGAGGCCGCGTCAGGGTCTCCAGCGCCTCCCGGAGCAGGTCCGCGGCCGCCGCCGGCGTCGACGCGTGCGGCGACAACCGGACGTGCTCGGGCCGGACGGTCGCCGCGATCCCGGCGTTGGCCAGTGCCGCGCCGACCTGCTCGGCGGGGTGGCCGGGCAGGGTGAACGCGAGGATCCCGGCCCGCCGCCCGGTCGCCGAGACGACTTCGGCGCCGCAGGACGCCAGGACCTCCTCGAAGGAGCCCAGCCGCTCGGCGATCCGCGCCGCGATGGCGCCGACCCCGGCGTCCTCGACCAGCTCGAGGGCCTCGGCGAAGGCGCCGGAGGTGATCGGGCTGAGGTTGGAGATCGACCACGCCTGGGCGGTGCCGTCCGGCGGGTGGATCTCGTCGTCGAACAGGCCGGGGTCGCGGGCGCCGGTCCAGCCGGACAGCACCGGGTCCATCCGCTCCAGGGCGCGGTCGGACAGCACCGCGAAACCGGTGCCCCAGCCCGCGCGCAGCCACTTCTGGCCGCCGACGACCAGAACGTCGGCAACCTCCCACGGCTCGTCGACGACGCCGAAGCCCTGGATGCCGTCGACGACCAGCAGCCGGTCACCGACGGCGTCACGCAACGCGGCGAGGTCGGCGCGGTGACCGGTGCGGAAGTCGACCGCGCTGACGCTGACCGTCGTGATCTCCGGCGTCAAGCACTCCGCCACCCGCTCCGGCGTGACGTAACCGCTGGCCAGCCGGCGGACGCGGAGGCGACCGGCCTGCTCGGCACGGGCCCACGGGTAGGTGTTGGCCGGGAATTCCGCCGCCGAGACGAGCACCTCGCCGCTGCTGTGGAACGCGGCCTGGAACAGCCCGAGGCTGGTGTGCGGCAGCAGCACGGTGTGGTCGGTGTCCGAACCGGACAGCCGCGCCGCGGCGGCCTTGGCCCGGACCTCCTGCCGCATCAGTTCGTCCACTGTGGACGGCCCGGCCGTGGTGGCCTGGTCGAGCAGGGCGGCCGTCGTGTCGAGCACCGCGTGCGAGGGCGGCCCGAAGCGCGCGAAGTCGAGGTAACCGGCGGGCTCGTCGAACTGGAGCAGGTACCGCGGCGAAATCCGCGTCACGCGAGGATCCTCGCCAGGAACTGCCGGGTGCGTTCGTGCTTCGGCGCGCTCAGCACCTCCGACGGCGGCCCGGTCTCGACGACGCCGCCGTCGGCCAGGAAGACCACCTCGTCGGCGGCCTCCGCGGCGAAGCTCATCTCGTGCGTCACGACGACCATCGTCATCCCCTCCCCCGCCAAGGTACTCATCACTTCCAGGACCTCGCCGACCAGCTCCGGGTCGAGCGCGGACGTCGGCTCGTCGAACAGCATCAGCTTCGGTTTCATCGCCAGTGACCGCGCGATCGCGACGCGTTGCTGCTGCCCGCCGGACAGCTGCGCCGGGTAGGCGTCGGCGCGGTGCACGAGCCCGACGCGATCGAGCAGGTCGAGGCCCTGCTTGCGGGCGTCGTCCGGTTTGATTCCGAGCACCCGGATCGGGCCCTCGACGACGTTCTCGAGAGCCGTCCGGTGCGCGAACAGGTTGAACCGCTGGAACACCATGCCGATGTCACGCCGCTGGCGCGCCACCTCGCGTTCGCGCAGCTCGTACAGCTTGCCGCCGCGCTGCCGGAAGCCGATGGGCTCGCCGTCGACCCAGATCTGGCCGGCGTCGATGGTTTCGAGGTGGTTGATGCAGCGCAGGAACGTGCTCTTCCCGGCCCCGGACGGGCCCAGCAGGCAGACGACCTGTCCCTTGTGGACTTCGAGGTCGATGCCGCCGAGGACTTCGGTGTGGCCGTAGGACTTCCGGACGCCGACGGCACGCAGCAGGGGTTCAGACACGGGCACTCCTCACCAGCGGCACGCCGCGCAGGGCCTTGCCGGCGCGGGACAGCGGCCCGCGGTCGGCCTGCCCGAACGCGCGTTCCAGGTAGTGCTGGCCGACACCGGCGACGGTCACCACGACCATGTACCAGACGGCCGCGGCCAGCAGCGTCTCCATCACCAGGAGGTTGTTGGACGAGATGTTGTTGGCCGCGTGGATCAGCTCGGTCACGCCGATCACCGACGCCATCGACGTGCCCTTGAGCATGTTGATGAAGTCGTTGCCGGTCGGCGGGATGATCACGCGCATGGCCTGCGGCAGCACGACCCGGCGCAGCGTCGCGGCCGGCGTCATGCCGATCGACTTGGCCGCCTCGGTCTGCCCGCTGTCGACGCTGTTCAGGCCCGCTCGGACGATTTCGGCCATGTACGCGCTTTCGTTGAGCGCCAGGCCGAGGAACGCGGCGGTGAACGCGCTGATCAGCACGTTCGTCTGCGCGTGGACCAGGAACGGGATGTCGATCACCGGGAAGACGAGCGCCAGGTTGTACCAGAGCAGGATCTGGAGCAGCACGGGCAGGCCGCGGAAGATCCAGATGTAGCCGGCGGCGAACCACCGCGCGACCGGGTTGGCACTGCGGCGCAGCAGGGCGATGACGATGCCCAGCACGATCGCGACCGCTTGGGACAGCACGGCGAGCACGACGGTGTTGAGCAGGCCGGTCGCCATCACCTTGAAGAAGACGAAGTCCGGGACCTGGCTCCACGCGATCTGCGCGTTGCCGAGGGCGATGCCCAGCAGGACGAGCAGGGCCAGGATGATCGCGGCGGCGACCCAGCGGCCCCAGTGCCGCAGCCGGACGATCGGGAGCGGTTCAGGAGCCGCCATTGATGGCCGCCTTCTCGATGGCGCCCTGCTCGACGCCCCACGCCTGCAGGATCTTGCCGTAGGTGCCGTCGGCGATCAGGGCCTGCAGCGCCTTCTGCACGGAGTCGCGCAGGGCCGTGTTGGTCTTGCTGACGCCGATGCCGTACGGGCCGCCGTCGATCGGTTCGCCCGGGACGACCTCGAAGAACTTGCCCTCGCCGGCCGTGCGCGAAATGTAGACGGCGCTGGGCAGGTCGTTGAGGATCGCCTGGACGCGGCCGGTGCGGAGCTGGTTCTGGTTCTGGTTGTCGCTGTCGGTCGCGGTGACGGTGAGCGCGGGCTTGCCGGCCTGCGTGCACTTGGTGCTCTGCGCTTCGGCGAACTTCTGGTGGCTGGTGCCCTGCACGACGGCGACGTTCTTGCCGCAGAGGGTGTCCGGGCCGGTGATACCGTCCGGGTTGCCCTTGCGGATCATGATCGTGATGCCCGAGGTGAAGTAGTCGACGAAGTCGATCTGCGCCTGGCGGGCCTTCGTGTCGTTCATCCCGGCCATGGTCAGGTCGATGCGGCCGGACTGGAGGCTGGTGATGAGCGAGCCGAACGCCATGTCCTGGTGGGTGACCGGGACGCCGAGCTTCGCGGCGATGGCCTTGGCGAGGTCGACCTCGTAGCCGATCGGGGTCTTGCCGTCGGCGGCGTAGAAGTTGTTGGGCGCGGACTGCAGGTTCGACGCCAGGTGCAGCCCGGCCTGCTTGACGGCGTCCGGCAAAGCGGCGTTGAGCTGGGCGTCCTTCTGCACGCCTTGGACGATGGCGGCGGTGTCGGGGATGCCGGAGGCGGGCGCACCGGCGGCCTGCGACGTCCCGCCCGCGCCGTCCGGACCACCACCGCACGCCGTCACCAGCACGGCCAGGCTCGCGAGCAGCACCACCTGCACGGCACGGAAACGGGACATAACGGACCTCCACTGTTCGGCTGGCCGGAACGCTACAACTCGTTGTTGAAGAGGTCAACTGCATGTTGAAATCTTGGCGGTGCGAACTTCGCGGGCATCGGCCTGCGGATCGGCATCCTGGGGGCGGCTCGCATCGCCCCGGCGGCCCTGATCAAGCCTGCCTCTTCGGTTTCGTCGGTTACGGTCACCGCCGTCGCGGCCCGGTCCCTCGACCGCGCGCAAGCGTTTGCGACCAGGTACGGCATCGCTCGCGCGTACGCCGGTTACGAGGAGTTGCCGGCGGATCCCGAGATCGACGCCGTCTACAACCCGCTGCCGAACGGCTTGCACGGACGGTGGACGAAGGCGGCGCTTTCCGCTGGGAAGCACGTCCTGTGCAAGAAGCCGTTCACGGCGAACGCGGCGGAGGCGCGGGAGATGCGGGCGGGGCCACGATGGACGCGGGTTGCTACGCGGTCCACATGGCGCGGGTGTTCGGCGGAGAGACGCCTGCGGTGGTGTCTGCGTCGGCGAAACTGCGGTCGCCTTCGGTGGACCGGGCGATGACGGCGGAGCTCGCGTACCCCTCGGGGCACACGGGGCGGGTGGAGTGCTCGATGTGGTCTTCGTCGGTGTTGAAGATCAGCGCGAAGGTGTTGGGCTCGCAGGGATCACTGCCGGCGTTCAACCCGCTGATGTCCGCGAACCCAGCTGAGCCGGGACGTCCGCGAGGGCGACCGGACCTAGGGCACCACCGGGCTGCCAGCGCGCGAACCCACTCGCCGGCTGTCCCGCACCCGGAACAACCGGGTGCGGGACGAACCCTCAAGCCGCCACGTAGTTGCCGCTCAGGATCAGCAACACCTGGATCGTGATTCCCGTCCCGTAGTAGTCCGTTGCGTCCGGGGACCACGACGACACCGCCGTCCACAGTTTGTCCAGCCAGGCCTGGCTGGCCGGGTCCGTCATCGCCGCCACCGCGAACGGGGCCGTGAAGCACGGGTGCCGGCCGCTCTCCGTCTTCGAGCCCGACAGCGAGTAGCCGCTCTGGATCTTCGACGGGTCGCTGCCCGTGGCGGACTTGATCCACGTGTTCATCTTGCGGACCTGGGCGACCGCCGCACTTCCGGAGTACGAGATCGCGTCCGCGCCCAGGCGCCACGGGTCGCGGCAGGCGTTCCAGCTGTACTTGCCGTCGTACTGGCCCTCGAGGAAGTCCGCCGGCGCCGGCTTGGGTGTCGTGTTCGAGTTCACCACGAAGTCCGGCAACAGGCCCGTGTTCGGCGCGTACGACGACTGCAGCTGGCTCACCGCCGTCTCCGAGCGGGTGCGGACCGACGTCCAGAAGCTGTCGCCGGTCGCCGTCGCGAACGCGCGCAGGTGGCCCGGCATCCAGTCCGAGGAGCGCGAGCTGTTCTTGTACTCCGCGTCGTTGCCCCAGTCGCCGAGCAGGGTGAACTTCGTGGTGCCGTTCACCTCGCTCTTCTTGATCGCGTTGATGATCCGGACGGCTTCGGCCTTGTAGTCGACCGAACCGCCGCTGCCCCACTTCTTGTCCGCGATCAGCAGGCCGTAGGCGATTTCGAGGTCGCCGTCGGTGGCCGAGTCGCTGCCGTTGACGCTCTTGCAGTTCCCGTCCTGCTCGGCCGCGTGCAGGTCCTTGTTGTTGACCGACGGGTGCGCCTTGACGAACTTCAGGATCCCGTCGACGATCGAGCGCGCCTGCGGGTCCTTCTCCGCCATCATCGCCGAAATCGTCATGCCGTACCCCTCGCCCTCGGCGACGAAGGAGTGGTCGGCGTCCTTGGACAGCACGGCGTAGGTACCGCTGCCGCACTTGGTCGTCAGGAAGTTCTTCTTCCAGAAGTCGTAGTACTTCTGCAGCGCGGCATCCTGCGTGGCCTGCGAGACCGACGGCCGCAGCGTTCCCGGCACGTAGGGCGTGCCGGCCGCGGACGCGGTCCCCGGCACGCTCACCAGCCCCGCGGCGAGCGCGGCCGAAACCACCACCGCCCGGACGACTCTCTTCATGACTCCTCCGTAAAAGACATCGTTGGCTGCGGCGAAGGTGGTCGAAGCCTGACAGAAGGTTCAAGACCGGGTCAAGACTGTTAAGAAACTTTCCTTACTATTACCGTGAGTGGGTCCACACCGCCCCGCGCACCCGGACGGGCTAGCGTGGACCCATGACGATCGACCTCGACGGCCGCGGGCCGGACTTCCGCGCGTTCTGGACCGAGCGCCACCTGGCCACGCTGACCACGGTCCGGCCGGACGGCACCCCGCACGTCGTCGCGGTCGGCGTCACCGTCGACTTCGAGGCCGGCCTCGCCCGGGTGATCACCTTCGCGCCGTCGGTCAAGGCCCGGCTCGTGCGCGCCGCGGGAGCGGCCGGGATCCCGGTCGCGGTCTGCCAGCTGGACGGCCCGCGCTGGTCTACTTTGGAGGGACGCGCGGTGCTGCGCGACGACCCGGAATCGGTGCGGGACGCCGAAAACCGGTACGCCGCCCGCTACCGGCAGCCGAAGCCGAACCCGCAGCGGGTGGTCATCGAGATCACCGTGACCCGGGTGCTCGGCAACGCCTAGCCCGCGCGGGAGTGCACCAGCCGCGTGTACTCCCGCAGCAGTTCCGTCAGCTCGCCGTGCTGGCCCGCCGACGCCAACTGCTGGTGCCCCACCAGCAACGCCATCCCGAGCGACGTCAACGTCCGGGCCAGCGCGCGGTCGCCGACGATGCCTTCGACCGCCTTGCCGACCGTTCGCACCCGGGCGTCGTCGACGCGGTTTTGGGCCGCCCGTACGGTTTCGTCGTTGCGCGCCCACGCCCGGATGGCCGCTTCGGCCTCGTGGGGCAGGCCGAGGGTGAGGTCCATCAGCGCGGCGAAGTCCGCCGACGGGCCGCCGGTGCCGAAGTTCCGCTCCTTCAGGATCAGTACCTGGCGGTTCTCCCAGTGGTCCAGCAGCTGCGCCACGAACCCCGGCCAGCCACCGAAGTGGTGGTAGAACGAACCGCTCGTGACGCCGAGGGCGCGGCACAGCGCACCGACGGTCAGCTCGCTGAACCCGTGCTCGGCCAGCAGGTCCAGCGCGGCGCCGAAGTACGCCTGCCGGGTGACCGGCGCCATCAGACGTTCCGGTCCCGGTCCCGCCAGTAGGGTTCGCGCAACGAGCGCTTGAGGATCTTGCCCGTCGCGTTGCGCGGCAACGCGTCCACGACGTCGACGCTGCGCGGGCACTTGTAGCGGGCCAGCCGTTCGCGGCAGAACTCGACGATCTTGCCGGCGTCGAGCCCCTCGCCGGCGACGACTGCCTTGACCTGCTCGCCCCACCGGTCGTCGGGCACGCCGATCACGGCCACCTCGGCGACGCCGGGGAATTCCGCCACGACCCGCTCCACTTCGGGCGAGTAGACGTTCTCGCCACCGGTGATGATCATGTCCTTGACGCGGTCCTCGAGGAACAGGAACCCGCCGTCGTCGAGGCGCCCGACGTCGCCGGTGCGGACCCAGCCGTCCACAATGGTCTCCGCGGTCGCCTCGGGCTTGCCGAGGTAGCCCGCCATCCGTTGTTCGGTGCGCACCCACACCTCGCCGGTGCCGGCGTCCTGCGCGGTGACCGGGTCGACGATCCGGATGTCCACTCCGGACAGTGCGGTGCCCGCCGAGGCCAGCCGCTCGGGGCGGGTGGTGTCCCGGTGCGCCTCGGGGTCGAGCGCGGTGACCGCACCGGACAGCTCGGTCATGCCGTAGACCTGCGCGAACATGACGTCCGGCCAGGCGGCGAGCACGGTGCGCAGCAACGGGAGCGGCATCGGCGAAGCGCCGTAGCAGAGGTACTTCAGCCGGGAGAACGCCTGGAGTGCGGCCTCGCCGGCCTGCGCGATCCCGGCCACGACGGCGGGCACCAGGAAGGCGTGCGTGATTCCGGCCCGCAGCGCCGCGAACAGCGACCCGGCGTCGGGCTCGCGGGTCAGGTAGGACGGTTCGCCGTAGAGGAACCCGGAAACCGCGTAACAGCTGCCGCCGACGTGGAACAGCGGCATCGCGACCAGGTTGACGTCGCCCGGGCCGATCGGGAACGCCGTGCCCGCCGCGAGGCCGTGCGCGAGGATGCTGCGATGGGTGAGCACCGCACCCTTCGGGAACCCGGTGGTACCGCTGGTGTACATGACCAGCACGCCGTCGTCGGTGTCGACGGCGGTGCCGTCGTGCGGCGCGGCGGAGGTCAGGAAGGACTCGTACTCGTCGGCGTCCCCGCCGACGACCACCACGCGCTCCAGCGCGGGCAGCCGGTCGCGGATCGCGTCGAGCGCGGGGCGGAGTTCGTCGCCGACGAAGATCACCTTCGCGCCCGCGTCCTCGAGCACGTAGGCGAGTTCGTCGCCGGAGAGCCGCCAGTTGACGACGGCGTTGGCGGCCCCGAGCCCGGCCGCGGCGAAGGTCGTCTCCAGGCAGGCGGGGTGGTTCTTGTCGACGAACGCGACCCGGTCACCGCGGGCGATCCCGGCGGCGGCCAGTGCGCCGGACAGCCGCCGGACCCGCTCGTCGAACTCCGTCCAGGTCCAGGTCCGCTCGCCGAAGACGAGGGCGGTGCCGGCGGGGCGTTCCCGCGCCCAGTGCGCCAGGAGCTCGCCGAACAACCGGACCCGCGGGCGGACGTCTTCGGGCATGGGAGCCCCCTTCGGGCCGGCACTGGACCATAGACCGGTCTATGGTGCGCCGCGGCCCTGCGGGCGTCAACACCGGACAACCGGTGGCAAACCGGGCCGCCGGTCGGTGCTTTGGTGACGCGGTCAGCCGTCGAAGCGGTGCCGGGCGGCTTCGATGTCCTCGATGAACCGCTGGGTCCAGCCGCACATGCTGTCGACCGTCGCGCGCAGGCCCTGCCCGGGCTCGGTGAGGGTGTACTCGACGCGCGGCGGCACGGTCGGGTACACCTCGCGTTCGACCAGCCCGTTGCGCTCCAGCATGCGCAGGTTCTGCGTCAGCATCTTGTGGCTGATGCCCGCGACTTCGTTGCGCAGCTCGCTGAACCGCAGCGTGCGCTCGCCGAGGGTCTCGATGATCAGGAACGCCCACTTGTTGGCGACGTCCGAGAAGATCTCGCGCGCCAGGGAATCCGCGCGGGAGAGGTCCGCGTCCTGCTTGGTCACCATCTGGTTCCCCCGTCACCGAAAAGTGCCTTCTTCCGCATTGCCCAACACTCTCCTACGGTTTCTGGGTAACCACAAGAGAGCACGGAGGAAAGATGGCTGTCACCCTGCTGAACGCTCCCGAGCTGCCCGAGGTCGGCGTCTACCACCAGGTCGCCGTCGCCGAAGGGACGAAGCTCGTCTTCGTCGCCGGGCAGGTGGCCTGGGAAACCGGAGGGGACCTCGCCGCGCAGGTCGAGCAGTGCTACGTCAACGTCGCCGCCGCACTGGCCGCGGCCGGCGGCTCGTTCGACGACGTCGCGAAACTGACCTGCTACGTCGTCGACTGGACCCCGGACAAGATGCCGGCGCTGCTCGACGGCATCGCCCGCGGCAGCGCCGAGGTCGGCACCACGGCGAAGCCGCCCGCCACGCTCATCGGCGTCGCGGCGCTGGACGTCCCGGAGCACCTCGTCGAGGTCGAGGTCACCGCCGTCCTCTAGGCGAACAGCGCCAGCAGGCCCTCGGCCGAGCGCACCACCACGTGCGCCGCCGCGCGTTCCGCGTGGGGGCGGTCCGGGCGCTCCGCCTCGTGGCGCCAGCGCCGCAGCGCGTCCAAGCCCGCCTCGTAGATCTCGTTCGGGTCCGCGTCCGGCTCCAGGTCCAGGCGGTCGGCCGGGGCCGTGCCCTGGGCGCCCAGCAACCGGACCGCCTCCTCCGCCGGCTCGCCCGACAGTGCCGTGCGGCCGCCGCGGATGTCGGCGATCAGGCGCAGCTCGCGGAAGTCGTGCGCCGCCGCCGCGAACCGCTCCACCCGGGACACCAGGCGGTCGCCGCCCGGGCGCGGGTGCGCCGCCAGCAGCGCCTCCAGGCGGATGACCGCCGTCCGCGCGCGCAGGGCCTCGGCCCGGGCCACGAAACAGCCGGCGAGGGTGTCCCGCAGCTCGCCCAAACCGCTGCGGCGCACCAGTTCCGCGGACAGCTTCACACGGTCGTCGCAGCCGGTGCGGATCAGCGTGAGGGCCAGCCGGACGCCGAACATGCCGAACCGCACCACCAGCGACCGCCGCGTCTCGACCGGGATCGGCCCGGGGAACGCCGGGTCGGTGAACGAATCCACCGACAGCACGTGCCGTTCCAGTTCCTCGCGCGGCACCGCGGCGAACGCCGCCAGCAGGTCGAACTCGTCGTCGCGCAACGACCGGCCGCCGTAGGCGAGCTGCCCGGCGACGGCGATCACGCCCAGGAACCCCGTGCACAGCGGGTCTTCCCGCCACGCGCGCCGCGCCAGCTGCTTCGCCGTGAGCAACGCGTCGATCCGGCCCGCGCCGACCTCGTCGGCCCGCGACAGCACCAGCACCGAGTTGACCGCGCTCTGCCGCGCGAACGCCGAGCCGCCCGGCGTGTGCGCCGCCGCGAGCTCGTCCGGTTCGAGGTGGCGGACCAGCCGGACCGTCGCGTCCGGGACGTCGTCGGCCGGGCCGGGATCGTCCAGCAGCACGAGGTCGCGCAGCGCCCGCGTCGGCCATTCACCGAGTGCGGCGGCGAGCGTCGTCTTCCCCGACGACGGCGCCCCCGTGAAGGCGACACGCAGCGGCTGCTCCAGCCGGTTCAGGCAGTCGTTCAGCAGCGCCGAAGCCCGCGGGTCGTCCCGGTAGAGCCCGGCCGCGGCGTGCAGCAGGTCGCGGACGTCCTGGGTCACGCCGAAAGTTCCCGTCGCTGCTGCCGTCCGGCGAGCGTGCCGAGCTCGCCCGCGCGCTGGTGCAGCGCGGCGAGCCGGTCGATCTCGCGGCGGATGTGGACGGTCCGCCGCTCCCGCTCGGCGGTGCCGGCCAGGATCGTCTCGCGCTCGCGCGTCAGCTCGTCGGCGAGTTCCTCGGCCAGCCCGGTGAAGTGGTCGCGCAGCCGCCGCTGGACGACGCGGATCGAGTCGCGGCATTCCTTGCTGAACCGCAGGAACACGTCGTCGACGTGCCGTTGCGCCGCCTGCTTGGCGACGGCCTGGCGCCGCTGCAGGCGCATCCCGCCCTCGTCCTTGATCGTCTTCGCGGCGAACGCGGCACCGGCGCCGAGCGAAACCGGGTTGATCAGCGGCAGCCCGGCGAGGCTGGTGACCAGGCCGAACATCAGCACGCCGCCGTAGGACCCGCGCAGGCCGGTGAACGCCTGCTGCCCCACCTTGAACTTCTCGATCTTCGGCCGCCGGACGTCGTCGAGGCTGTCCACCCCGGACCCGTCGAGCCGCAGATCGGGCAGCGCGAGGTCGTACTGGGCGCCGAAGCAGGCCGCGACCGCCTGGGCGATCCACTCCGCCCGGTCGGCCAGCCACGTGTAGTTCGTGTCGACGGCCTCGGCCAGCGCGTTGTCCAGCCACGGCGCGAATTCGTCCCACACCTTCGCCGGGTCGCCCTCGTCGAAGGTCCGGTCGATGGTGTTGACGATCTTGCGGGTCCGCTCGCGCAGGTCGTACTCGGCGTCGGAGAGCAGGTCGGTGATCTCGTCCGAGAGCAGGTTCTGCCACCGGGTGTTCTGCCGCCGCAGGTCGTCGGCGCGGCGCTGGGCCCGCTGCAGCAGCGCGGCCTGGCCGAGCCCGGCGTCCTGGCCGGCGGTGTCGGCCCGGTCGCGCAGGGATTCCACGAGTTCGGCGGCGGCGGCGCGCACGCCGACCGCGGCGAGCAGCGCGCGGGACTGCTCGGTCGGGCGCGCGGCCTGCTCGGCGATCCAGCCCAGCAGCTCCGGGAAACCCGAGCGGGCGTTGAGATCCGCGTCACCCGCCTTCGCGGCGGCTTGGCGTACGACGGCCGAAACCGGCAGGACGGGCGCGTCGATCCCGGCCTCGCCGAGCATGGCGCGGTCGCGTTCGGCGACCGCGCGCCACCCCGGGCAGGCGTCGATCTTGGTGAGCGCGAGCACGACGTGCGGGCACCAGGTGCGCACGTGGCGCGCGAGCGCGAGTTCGGCGGCGCTCAGCGGCGCGGTCGCGTCGGAGACGAGGATCACCGCGTCCGCTTCGGCGAGCACATCCAGCGCCGCGGCGGTGCGCGGTGACCGCGGGTCACCGACCGGCGGGGTGTCGACCAGCACCAGGCCGGCCGACAGCAGTTCGCGCGGCACGCCGACCTCGACGCGGCTGAGGGTGCCGGCGGGCCGGGCACCGAGCTCGCCGGTGAGCCGTTCGACCGCGACCGGGATCCGTTCGCGGGACCGGCCGACCAGCGTCGCGGCGGGTTCGGCGGCGTAGGCGATTTCCGTGGGTACGGCCGGGGTCGCGGCGTCGCCGACCGCGCACACCGGCGCGTTCAGCACGGCGTTGAGCAGATAACCCTTGCCCTGTTTGGGGAAGCCGAGCACGCCGAGCCGGGACTGCCCGGCCGGGGCGTCCCGGCGTCTGCGCAGGCGCTCGGCGAGATCGGCGCGGCCGTGCGCACGGCACGCGTCCAGCGTCTCGTTGAGCACTTCGAGCCAAGCCGGTGCGGTCACGATGGTCGAGTGTCCCCGGTTCACTCCCCGTACGCACACCGGGTGCCCGTCCCGCGGCTGCACCCAGACCGCGGGACGGGCACCGGTGACCGGTTCGGGGATCAGTGCCCGAGGTGGATGTCGTTGTGGCCGAGGTCGCCGACGTGGATGTTGCCCAGCGCGTTGTGGCTGAGGTTGTCGGTGACGCCCGACACCACGTCGTGCACCGCGTCGACACCGTTGTTGCTGGCGATGTCGCCGACCGAGTTGTGGTCGACACCGGCCGCGCCGGTCACCGTGGTGACGGTGTTGTGGGTGATGTCGCCGATGCTGTGCTGGACGGTGTTCGTCAGCTCGCCACCGACGTGCTTGAGGTCCAGGTCGCCGACGTTCTTCAGCGTGCCGGTGAAGTCGCCGACGTGGTTGGTGACGTCAGTCGCGCCGGTCACGGCGCCGGTGACGGCACCGGTCAGGTCGCCGGCGTGCACCGGGGCCGCGACGTGGCCCGTGACACCCGTGACGACCTGGTCGGCCTGGCCGACCACGTTGCCGCTCTCGACCGCGCCGGTGACGGCGCTGCCCAGGTTGCCGAGGGCACCCGCGTCGATGCTCTGCGCCAGGTCGTTGCCCAGGCCGAGGGACCCGGTGACGTCGCCGGCCAGCGCGGTCACGCCGGCGGCGGTGTTGGTGACGTCGGTCACGGTGGTGACGGTGTGCCCGAGGTCGCCGACGGCCGGGAGGCCGAGGCCGCCGACGCCCGGCAGCTCGCCGCCGAGGTCGCCCACGACCGGCAGGTCCGAGGTGGCCGGCAGGCCGAGGCCCGCGGTGAGGGCGGTGAGCTGGTCGATCGCGCCCTGGATGCCGGTCGCGTCGGTGCCGACCGCGGACAGGTCGCCGACGACGGGCAGGCCGCCGACGGCCGGGAGGCTGTCGACCGGCACGTAGTCGAGCACCAGCGGGATGACCTCGTGCACGTCGGCGGCGCTGACGTCGCCGAGACCGGCGGCAGCGAGCACACCCTGCGGGTCCGTCCCGAAGGCCGCCAGCGCGGTCGGGTCGTTGAGCAGGTTGAGGGCGAAGTCGTGCAACGTCTGCACGGAGTCCATGGGGTTTCTCCAGATCCGGTGGTTCGGGGGACGGCGTCGGCCGCAAGGACCGGTGCTCCGTCATCAAGGTAGGGAGACCGTCCCCCAACGCACATCGGGGATCACTCCGAGTTGCAGTCCGGTCAGCCGATAGGGGATCGATATGTCATCGTTAGGGAGTTAGGGGCTCATCCGAGACGCGCTCAGTTGGGTTAAATCCCTCCAGACCCTTGCCTGACTAACCCGTTTGGGTGAGGATGCCCCGAACCCTAGGGGGATTCCCCGCCCCCGATCGGCCCACGACGTGAGGAGGAAGCGCCGGTGCCCTACGTCCTCGGGATCGATGTGGCACAGGGCCGGACCCACGCCGCCACCTGCCGCCGCCAAGGCCCCGGCTGGGGCGACCCCGAACCCCTCTGGCTGGGCGACCGCTCCCCGGCCGCGGCGTCCGCGCTGTTCGTCGACGACGAGGGCTACCTGCTCACCGGGGACGCGGCCGCGCAGGCCGGCGCCCGGGTGCCGTCCCGGCTGCTCACCGGCTTCCACCGGCGGATCGGCGACGACGTGCCGATGCTCGTCGAAGGCGAGCCGTTCCCGCCCGAAACGCTGACCACCGTGCTCGTCGAAGGGATCGCCGAGCACGCCGCGAACCTGTTCGGCGGGCCCCCGCACCACGTGGTGCTGACCCACCCCGGCGACTGGGGCGGCTACCGCCGTGACGTGCTGCGCCGGGCCCTGGCCGACGCCGGGTTCACTGCCGTCACGCTGGTTCCCGGCTCGATCGCCGCGCTCGGCGCGCACCTGCCGGTCCCCGGCCCCGGCGCGCAGGTCGCCGGGGTGTGCGAGTTCGGCGCCGACGGCGTCGACGTCACCCTGGCGACGGCGACCGGCGCGAGCGGCTGGCAGGCCGGCGCGAGCGCCGAGGGGGTCGCCCCCGCGGCCGCGCTCAGCACGCTGTTCGCGCTCGCCGGCTCGGCGTCCGCGGTCCCCAAGAGCCTCGCCGGGGTGGTGTTCTGCGGTGACGTCCCGCCGCACGCGCTCCCGGCTCGGCCGCCGTGCCCGATGTTCGCGGGACCGGTTCCGCCGGCGACCGCCGCCCTCGGCGCGGCCGCCCTCGCGGCCCGGCGCGCCGAGGGCCGGGTGACCCCCCAGGAACCCCCGGCGGTCGAGACCACCCTGCTCCCCCAGGTGGACACGCTCGGTGAGCTCGGCGAGCGGCCGCCCCGGCCGCCGGTCGACATCACGCCGTTCGAACTGCCCGAGCGCACCGGCCCGCTGAACCTGTTCCGGCGGCGGCGCCCCCTCGCCGCCGCGGTCCTCCTGCTCACCGCGGCCGTCTCAGCGGTGGTGATCACCGTCACCGCCCGCGAAGCCACCGCCGGTCCCGCTCCTTCCCCCGCCCACTGCGCCCCCTCCGGTGAAGGTCACTGTTGAACACACTGCTCACGCAGGTTCCCCCGCCGCACACCGTTCCCGTGCACCCGGCGGCGCGGCAGCTGCTCGACCGCGTCGCCGCCGCGCCGGCCGACCCGCTGCGGCTGGCCGTCGTCGCCCCCGGCGGCTACGGCAAGAGCGTGCTGCTCGCCGCGCTCGACCGCCGCTACCGCGAGGCCGGCGTCGACGCCGTGCTGGTCGACGACGCCGACCGGCTCGGCGCCGACCAGCTCGAGGAGCTGCTCGCCGGCGCGGACGGGCCGATCGTCGTCGCGCACCGGCCGGCCGCGGTGTCGCCCGGCTGGACGCTGCTGCAGCTCGGCCCGCTCGGCGTCGAAGACGTCGCCCTGCTGATGTCCGCGGTCACCGGTTCGCCTGCCGACCCGGCCGCCGCGGCCGAGCTGCACGCGCGCAGCGGCGGCGTGCCCCGCCTGGCCGAGCGCGCGTTGCTCGGGCGGCTGGAGGAGTTCCGGCCCGAGCTCGACGAGCTCGACGACGACGTGCTCCGCTACCTGATCGCGGCCGAGGCCGGCGCCGGGCGCAACCTCGACCTGCTGTGCGCGCTGCTCGACCGCGATCCCGACCAGCTGCCCGCCATCGTCGAGGGTGCCCGCGCGACCGGCCTGCTCGCCCCGGACGACACGCTGCTGCCGCTGGCCGCGGCCGCCGTCCGCGACTTCGGGCCGCCCGCCCGCCGGCTGACCACCGTGCAGCGGCTGGTCGAACTGCAGCTGGCCAACGACCTCCCGGTGCTCGACCTGGCCCGGTCCCTGCTCGGCACGGGCAGCTCCGGCGCGTCCGCGGCGGCCGCGTTCGCCGCGGCGGCCGGGGAAGCGCTGCCTTCCGACGCGCGGCTGGCGACCCGGCTCTTCGAAGCCGCCGCCGAAGCGGGCGACCGCTCCCCCGCCGTCACCGCGGGCTGGGCGCGGGCCGCCGCGTTGTCCGGCGACCTCGACACCGCGCTCCGGCTCGGCGACGGGATGCTCGGCGCGGCCGATGCGGAAACCCGCGCGGCCGGCGCGGAAATCGCCGCGACCGTGCTGGCGCACCGCGGCGAACTGGCCCGCAGCGCCGAGCTCTACCACTGGGCGGGCCGCGGCGGCGCCGACGCGTTCGCGGCGACGGCTTTGGTCGGTACCGGTGACCTCGACGGCGCCCGGCGCCTGCTCGACTCCCCGACGCCCGGCGTCGCGCCGACGCTGTTCGCCGGCGCGGCGACCCGGATGGCCCGCGGCATCGTGGATTCGGTGTCCGGCTGCGCGACGGAGACGTTGTCCACCCTGCTCGGCGCGGCCGCGATGCTGGAGCCCGCGCTGGGCGGCACGTTGCTGCCGGACAGCCCGGCCGCGCTGGCCGCCCTCACCGCGTTGCACACCGGCGAGCTGGCGCTGGCGGAGTCCGTGCTCAGCCGGGCCCTCGCCGGCCGGATCGGCGGCGACCTGCTGGCCGTGCGGCACCGGCTGCTGCTGGGCTGGGTCGCGATGACGGCCGGCGACCTGGCGACGGCCGCGGAACACCGGGACGCCGTCGCGGGCCGGACGCTGGAAGCCCGCGACGAGCTGTTCTTCGCGACGCTGGAGCTCGGCCTGGCCCGCCGGGCCAGCGACCTCGTCGGCCTGCAGCGGTCGTGGAACCGCGCGTACCAGGCGTCGATGCGGCAGCAGACGGACCTGTTTTCGCTGCTGCCACTGGGCGAGCTGGCCATCGCCGCGGCCCGCACGGGCGCGTTCGCCAAGCTTTCCGGCCAGTTCGAACGCGCCCACGGCCTGCTGGCCCGGCTCGGCGAGCCTCCACTGTGGACGGTCTCGCTGGTCTGGCACGAGCTGCACGCGGCGATCACGTTGGAGGACGCGGACGCGGCCGAAGCGCACCTGGCCACGTTGACCACGCACGCCCACTGCGGCCGTCACCCCCGCGCACTGGCCACGGCGGCCCAGGGCTGGCTGGCGGTGCTGGGCGGCACGTTCGCCCCGGACGCGATCTCCGCGGCCGCGGCCGAGCTGCACGACCTGGGCCTGCGCTGGGACGCGGCCCGGCTGGCCGGCCAGGCGGCGATCCGCACGTCCGACCGCAAGGCGATGGTCCAGCTCCTGGAGGCCGCGCGCCAGTTCCAGGGCACCGCGGCCCGCCGCGAGCCGGGCACGGCGGAACCGGCGGCGGGGGCCGGCCTGGCGGCATTGAGCGAGCGCGAGCTGGAGGTGGCCCGGCTGGTCGTGGACGGGCTGACGTACAAGCAGGCGGGCAGCAAGCTGTTCATCTCGGGCAAGACGGTCGAACACCACATGGCCCGCATCCGCGGCAAGCTCGGCGCGGCGGACCGGCGGGAGCTGCTGGCCACCCTCCGGGAACTCCTTTCGCGCCCGGACGCGCCCTAGTCGCGTTTGAGGGCGTTGGTCAGCCCGGCGACGACCGCGGTGGTCAGCACCCAGCCCGCCCCGGTCAGCACCCAGGACCAGACCTGCGCGGTCTCCTGCGGGAACCAGTTCTTCTTCTGGCCCAGGTCGACGATCGGCAGCATGACGTCCAGGGTGTAGGCCGCCGGCTGGAACGCCGGGACGGTGGCGGACGCGGCCTTCAGCTGCGCCGGGTAGGCGCCGGCGAACACGGCGGTCCCGACGGCGACCAGCCCGGCCAGCCACAACCCGGCCAGCCAGGTGCGGTAGCCGTAGCCGACGGTCAAGTAGAGCAGCCAGTTCCACGCCTTGCCGAGCGGGTTGAGCGCCCGGCGCCGCCGCCACTGCTTGGCGATCCCCACCCGGCGCGCGGCCTGGCTGTGGCCGTCCCGCCGGTAGGCCGCGGCGAGCTGGTCGTAGAGCCCCGGTGCGTAACCGCCCTGGTGGCGCGCCAGCCACTTCAGGCGCGTGCGGACGCTGACCGAGTCGTTTTCCAGCACCTCGTAGCTGAAGCCGCGCAGCCGCAGATGCGCCGGCCAGCCGTCGAGGGCGTCGTGGAAGCTCGTCACCCGGGTGTTGGTGAGGTCGACGACGCCGTCCGGACGCGCGCGCGGCGTGAGGAACAGCGCACCCGCGCGGGCGCTCTCGAGGCCGAGGGCCAGGCCGCCCGGGTTTTCCAGGGCGGCGCCGGTGAAGTCGAGGCTGCCGGCGATCTGCGCACCGAACAGGTTCACTTCGCCGACGGCGGTGAACTCGTTGCGGCAGAACATGGCCCGGCCGACGGTGAGGCTGTCGGCGTAGAGCGCGTACCCGTGTTGGTTGGCCAGGGTGGCGCGGTCGAAGTCGAGGTTGCCGCCGACGTGGGCGCTGAGCAGGTTGACTTCGCCTTCGGCGGAGAAGCCGTGCCGGCAGAACATGGCGTGGTCGACCGTGAGGCTGTCGCCGTTGAGCGCGTACCCGAGCGGGTTGCTCAGCCGGGCGTTCTCGAAGTCGAGGCTGGCGCCGACGTGCGCGCCGAGCAGGTTCACCTCCCCGACGGCGGTGAACCCGTTGCGGCAGAACATGGCCCGGCCGACGGTGAGGCTGTCGGCGTAGAGCGCGTACCCACCCGGGTTGCGCAGGGTGGCTCCTTCGAAGTCGACGCTGCCGGCGACGTTCGCACCGAGCAGGTTCACCTCGCCGTCGGCCGTGAAGCCGTTGCGGCAGTAGACGCTCTGCTCGGCGGTCAGGCTGTCGGCGTTGAGGGCGTACCGGCCGGCGGCGTTGAGG
Source organism: Amycolatopsis sp. CA-128772 (assembly GCF_002904295.1). Taxonomy (GTDB): domain Bacteria; phylum Actinomycetota; class Actinomycetes; order Mycobacteriales; family Pseudonocardiaceae; genus Amycolatopsis. The sequence continues at coordinate 120,676 of NZ_PPHG01000005.1, read as the reverse complement.
ACGGCGCCGTCGAGCTCGAGGTTGCCGCCGACGTGCGCACCGAGCAGCCGCACCTCGCCCGTCGCGGTGAAGCCGTTGCGGCAGAACATGGCCCGGCCGACGGAGAGGCTGTCGGCGTTCAGCGCGGGCCCATCCGGGTTGGCGAGCGTGGCGCCGTCGAATTCGAGGCTGCCGCCGATCTGCGCGCCGAGCAGGTTGACCTCGCCGTCGGCGGAGAAGCCGTCGCGGCAGTACATGCTCTGGTCGACGGTGAGGCTGTCGGCGTTGAGCGCGGGCCCGTCGGGGTTGGCGAGCGCGGCGCCGTCGAGTTCGAGGTTGCCCCCGACGCGGGCGCCGAACAGGCGCACCTCGCCCGCGGCGGTGAAGCCGTTGCGGCAGTAGACGCTCTGGTCGACTCGGAGACTGTCGGCGTAGAGCGCGAGCCCGTCCGGGTTGGTCAGGGTGGCACCGTCGAAGTCGAGGTACCCGTCGACGCGCGCACCGGACAGGCTGACCCCGCTCTCCGACGCGACGAGCCCTTCCAGCACGAGGGCCCCGCGCACGTGCAGCTCATCGGCGGCGATCCCGGGCAGGTGGCAGCCCGGCAGCCGGACGGTGACGGCCTGCGCCTGCTGCAGCGTGACGGGGTCGTCGAAGTAGCAGCCGTCCAGCACGAGAGGGCAGCGGAGGACGGCGGATTCGAGATCGAGCCGCCCGGTAACCCGCACCCCACCGAGCCGCACGGCCCGCGGCGGGGGTTGGCTGCCGGTGACCAGCCGGGCGATCAGGTCGGCGCGCACGGTCCGGGCGGCCGGCCACCGGGCGCCACCCGCCGGATCATCGGCCGCGGGATCACCGGTCCGCAGATCGACGAAGGTGCCGATCACGGCGGCCTCGGTCAGCCGCTGCTCGATTCCCCTGCCGTCCGCCAAAACCCCCACCTCCGGCCGGCCGATTCCGGTCCCGCTGACGCCGTGGCGTTCGCGGGACCCACCCGGATGTGAGTCGACGAGCCGGCGCGGCCCGTTACGGTATCGCCGTGCTCGCCGCCGGGCGCTCCCCCAGCCGAGGCACCTCGCCGTGTGCTCGCGCGCGGGCCGCCGCCTCACCCGTTGCGGTTCCCTACTGCGTCGTGGCCGTGAAGGTTGCCGCCGGGCCGGTGCCCGTTGCCGTGATCGCCGCCACCGTGAACGTGTATGCCGTTGCCGGTTCGAGGCCGTCCACCACGCGGGTCATGCCCTTGACCGTCGGCTGGGTGACCAGCGTGTCGCGGCCTTCCACCGCGATCGTGCGGCCGTCGGACACCGTGATCACGTAGCCGAGCACCGGGGTGTCGCCCGCCGCGGCCGGGGGGTTCCAGCGGATCGAGGCCGCCGTCGAGCTCGGCAGGGCGCGGGCGTTCGTCGGGGCTCCCGGCAGCACGCCCGGCTTCGGGCCGGGCGTCACCGGGGCGGCCGGCAGGGAGGGCTCGCTCGTGCCGGACGCGTTGCGCGCCGCGACCGTCACCGTGTACGCCGTCCCGTCCGTCAAACCGGGCACTTCCGCGTACGCGCGCTTCGCAAAGTCGGCCGCCGAAATCGCTGCCTGGTAGGTGCGGCCGCCGCCCGTCGCCGTCACCACATACTCCCTCACCGGGGCGTTGTTGAAGGCGAACGTCGGGTTCCAGGTCGCGTACAGCCTGCCCGAGACCGCGAACGTGCCGACCCGCGACGGTGCCTCCGCCGGGGCGCGGCCGCCGACCTGGCGGGTGAGCAGCTTGCGGTACGCCGGTTCGAGGCCCGCGTTCGCGACGATCGCGGGCGGTGCGTCGGCCGGGCGGGCCAGGAGCTGGTTGCCGCGGGTGATCGCGCCCTTGTCGGTCTTGTCGCGGTCACCCTGTTCCCAGTAGTTGCCCTCGATCAGCGTCGGGTCGTTGTTGCCGAGGTCGTCGCGGTAGTCGACGTGCACCGTGCCGACGTTGGCGTACGCCATGTCGTAGAGGACGTTGCCGCGGATCGTCTCGTACGTGTTGCCGTTGTCGGTGTAGACGCCCTTGCCGAGGCCCCACTGGCCGTGGATCACGTTGCCGGTGACCTTTTCGCCGTCGTCCAGGGAACTGCCGGTGATGCCCTGCGTGTAGACGCCGCCCCCGTCGTCGAGCATCAGCATGTAGTCGAAGATCAGGTTGTCCGAAACGACGTTGTCGTGCGAGAGGTTCGGCGTCGCCGGGCGCTTGATCTTGTCCGGCCAGCCGCCCCAGCCCACCGAGATCGCCGAGTAGCCGACGTGGTCGATCTGGTTGTGGGCGATGGTGTTCCGCACGGTGTAGCCGTTGACGACCGGCACGCCGCCGTGGAATTCGCGCGGCAGGCCGTAAAGGTGGTTGTCGGTGACCTGGACGTCCCGCACGACGTCCGCATCGGTGTCCGTGAGCGGTTTGCCGACCCCGCCGATCTGCACGCCGTTGCCCGAGATGTCGGTGAAGACGCCGCCGCGCACCTGGGATTCCTTGGTGCCGTCGAGCAGGTCCAGCCCGGCGCCACCGAGGTGGGCGAACACGCTGTCGGCGAATTCGATGCGCTGTCCGTGCGAAACGGCGACGTTCGCGGGCTCGCGCGTCCACGAGGCGTAGGGGCAGGTGCCGCCGGGGACGAACTGGCACAGGCCCTGGACGGCCCAGCCGCCGGCGCCGGTGATCGTGTAGCCGGCCTGGATTTCCGAGAACCCTTCCGGCGACGACGGCGTCAGCCACGTCGCGTACGAGTAGCGCAGCCCGCGGAAGGCGACGTCGTGGATCGGCGCGGCGGCCGTGCCCTTCGCGTCGAGCAGCTTCTCCAGCACCGGCACCTCGACGTCCGCGCGGCGCAGGTCCTGGCCGGGCCTCGGCAGGTAGTAGACGGCGTGCGCGGACCGGTCGAGGTACCACTCGCCGGGGGTGTCGAGCAGCTCGAAGGCGTTCTCGGCGTAGGTCGGGTGCCGCCCGTTCGTCAGGTCGGCCGGGCCGACCATGTTCACGCTGCGGCCGGGGATTTCCGGGAACAGCACGCGTTTCGTCGAGTTGTCCCAGCACGGCTGGGCCATCGTGATCGTCGTGCCCTCGGCCGCGGCGAGCGGGCAGCGCGGCTCGGTCCACTGGCCGAGGCCGTCGCGCTGGATGTTCCACAGCGCTTCGCCGGCGGTGTAGACGAACTCGACGTCCTTCGGGTTGCGCCAGTGGGCAAGGGTGTCCGCGCTCGCGGTGTAGCCGGTGGCGGTGGCCTTGACGGTCACCGGCAGCGGACCGCGGGCGCGTTGCTCGCGGACGCCGTCGACGTAGAGCTGCCGGGTGTTGTCCAGGCCGGCGGGCGCGGGCGCGGCGAACAGCCCCGGCCGGCCCGCGACCGGCCGCCAGCCGGTGACCCGCACGCCGCCGTTCAGCTCGGTGTCGCCGCTGCCCTGCCAGATGACGCGGTGGCCGTTGCCGCCCGAGTCCCGCGCGTCCAGCCGCAGCGGCGCGGCGAGCCGGAAGACGCCGGGCGCGAGGTGGACGGTGAGGTCCCGCGTCAGGTGCGGCGTCCGCTGCCGCACGAGGTCGCGGGCCCGGTCGAGGGTCCGGACGGGACGCGCCGCGGTGCCGGGCGCGTGATCGGATCCGGCGGGCGAGACGTAGACGTCCCGGCTCACGGCGCCGGGATCGGCCACGGCCGCCGGTCCGGTCGTGGCGAGCAGCGCGCCCGCCCCCAGGAGAGCGGCCACCACGGTGCGTCGCCGCGTCGAGCCCCACTTGGTCAGCATGGAGGAAACATAGGATCTCTCGACGGCAATGTCGATATTTTCCCGCTCACCGGGGCACGAGGTCACCTATTCATCGGATGCCTGGTCGGGCCCCTCAGTCGCGGCTGGGTCCGAAGCGTTCGGTCCGGATCCGGTGCGGGTCGTGGCCGAGGGCGACCAGGATGTCGGCGACCGTCTCCACGAAACCGGTCGGGCCGCAGACGAAGCAGGACGCGCCGAACTCCGCGGGCCAGCCCGCCGTGTTGAGCGTCGCGACGTCGATGCGCTTGGGGATGCCGAGACGGCCTTCGGGCAGTTCGCGCGTGTAGACGTAGGTGACGTCCACGCCGGCGACCGGCGTGCGCAGCTCGTCGGCGTAGTACAGCTCGGCCGGGGTGCGCAGCGAGTAGACCAGCTTGAACGGCGTCCGCACCCCCGCGGCGCGCCGGGCGCGGATCATCGCCATCAGCGGCACGATCCCCGAGCCGCCCGCGACGAGCAGCACCGGCGCCGGATCGGCGGGCCGCCAGGCGAACCAGCCGCCGATCGGACCGCGGATCTCGACGGGGTCGCCGATCGCGTACGGCCCGGCGAGGTGTTCGGACACCTCGCCGTCGGCCACGCGCTGCACGGTCAGCTCGATCCGGTCGCCGTCGGCGGGCGCGGCGAGTGAGTAGCTGCGCTGCGCGCGGTAGCCGTCGGCGGCGGTGAGCCGGACGTCGACGTGCTGCCCCGCGAGGTGCCCCGGCCAGCCGGGGAGGTCGAAGACGAGCGTGCGCGCCGTCGGCGTCTCGTCGCGGAAGCCGGCCAGGCGGGCGACCCGCCAGGCTAGTCGCCCTGATACCGCTGTTCGCGCCATGGATCCCCGTAGTCGTGGTAGCCGGCGTTCTCCCAGAAGCCCGGCTCGTCCCGGGTCTTCAGTTCCAGCCCGCGAACCCACTTCGCGGACTTCCAGAAGTACAGGTGCGGCACGAGCAGCCGCGCCGGGCCGCCGTGCTCGGGTGTCAGCGGCTTGCCGCCGTACTCGTAGGCGATCCAGGCCTGGCCCTCGAGCAGGTCGGCCAGCGGCAGGTTCGTCGTGTAGCCGCCGTAGGCGTGCACCATGACGTAGTCGGCCTCGGTGTCGAGCCCGCCGACCAGCGTGTCGATCGAGACACCGCGCCACCGGGTGTCCAGTTTGGACCACTGGGTGACGCAGTGGATGTCCACGGTGGGCTTCTCGCTGGGCAGGGCCATCAGTTCGGCCCAGCTCCAGGCGTGCTTCTCACCCGTCTCGGTGGTGACGGTGAATTCCCACGTCTCGGTCCGAACGCGCGGGGTCGGGCCCGCGGACAGCACGGGGAAGTCCTCGGCCAGGTACTGCCCGGGCGGCAGCCGCGGGTTGCCGCTGCGAGCCCGGCCGTGGAAACCCGGTGTCACGACACCCATGCGGCACTCCCTTCCCGATCGCGCCGAGCCTACGCCCGGACGTGCAATCCCAGCGACGTGACGAGCACCGCAGCCTGTTCGGGTGACACGATCGCGCCGGCCAGCTCGGCGCTCAGCGGGTCGAGCGCCGAGAGGTCACTGCCCCGCAGCTCGGCCTTGGGCAGCTTGACGGCGTGCAGCATCGCCCCGGACAGGTCGACGTCGGCGAACACGGCGCCGCCGCAGTCCGCCCCGGTGAGGTCGGCTTCGCGCATCCGCACCCCCTGGAAGGTGACGGTCCGCAGGTCGGCGCCCGCCAGCCCGGCGAAGGACCAGTCCCCGCCACTGACCCGCAACGGCCGCAGCTCGCACTCGGTGAACGTGGCGCCGACGAGCTTGCACCCGCTGAATTCGGCGTCGAAGAAGTTGCACCGCGTGAAGGCGCAGCCGGTGAACGCCGAGTCCGTGTGCCGCGACGCGTTGAAGCGCACGTTCCCGAACACGCAGTCGGTGAAGACGGAGTTCCGCGTGACGGCCTCCGAGAAGTCGACCTCGCGGAACTCGCACCGCACGTAGTGCCGCCCGGTGATCTCCTCCCCGTACCAGTCGTCGCGGACGAACCGCTGCTCCTCGACGGGCTGTTGCGTGGCCTCGGACATCCCGCCAGGCTAACGGCAGACCCGACACCGGAGGGGCCACCGCATGCTCGACGCCGACGACGTCCGCCGAGCCGTCCCGATGCCGGCGGCAGTGGCCGCGGTCCGCGAAGCGTTCCTGGAGCTGGCGGCCGGCCGTTTCGAGGTACCGCAACGCTTGTCGTTCGCGGGCGCGACGACGCTCGTGATGACCGCCTGCCACACCCCCTCGTCGACAACGGTGGTGAAGACGCTCAACCTCGTCCCGGGCCGCACCCCGATGATCCTGGGCACGCTGGTGTGGAACACGGCCGAGGGCCAGGTGGTCGCGGACGCCGTGGAGGTGACCGCGTTGCGCACGGGCGCGGTCACCGGCGTCGCAACGGACCTGCTGGCCCCGCCCTCGGCGAGCCGGCTGGCCCTCCTGGGAACGGGCGCCCAGGCGGCCGACCAGGTCCGCGCGGTGGCCGCAGTACGCCGGTTGAGCCGCGTGTCGGTGTTCGGCCGTGATCTTTCGCGCGCGCAGGCGTTGGCGGACGGGTTGAGCGCCGAGTTCCCGGAGGTGGCGGTGCAGGTGGCGCGCCGGGCACCGGACGCGGTTTCCGACGTGGACGTCGTGTGTTGCGCTACTTCATCGAGTACTCCTCTCTTTGCGGTCGGCGACTTGCCCGAACGGGTGCACGTGAACGCGATCGGGTCCTACCTGCCGTCCATGCGGGAACTGCCGGCCGAGTTGCTGGCTACCGCGGGATGCGTGGTGGTGGACCAGATCGGCGCGGCGATGGCGGAGGCGGGCGAGGTGATCCACGCGGTGGAGACGGGTTTGCTGGGGCGTGGCGACTTGCTCGAGCTGGGCGATGCCTTGGGGAAACCGCCGGCGGTGGGTGGGCGGACGGTGTTCAAGTCCGTTGGGCTTGCCGTGCAGGATTGGGCGGTGGCCCGCCTGTTGGGTGAGGGACGCGCGGGCGAAGTCCGCCGGCCGGCCGGATCCGGTTTCTAGCCTGGCGGGCTCGCTGGCCCGCTGGGCTCGCTGGGCCGCTGGGCTCGCTGGGCCGCTGGGCTCGCTGAGCCGCTGGCCAGGTTGCGGGGATCCGCGCGGGGGCCAGCGCCCGGCCGGGGCCCGGATCGAGGCGGAGGAGGAGGTCCGGCCTCGGGTCGGCTCGGGGCTTGGGCTTGGGCTACAGGGCTTGGACTCGGGGTTTGGGCTCAGCTCAGCTCGACTCGACTCGGCTCAGCTCGGCTCAGCTCGGGGCTTGGGCTACGGGGCTCGGCTCGGCTCGGCTCGGCTCGGCTCGGGGCCAGAAAACCCAAGGTCTGGGCCTATCCCTGGGCCTATCCCTGGCCGCGGGCCGATGAGGGCCAGCCGACTCGCGCTCGGGTACCCGGCCAGGGTCGAGCTTGCTCACCAACAGTGCCCGTTGACTTCCGGAGAGCAATGGGAGGGGCCGAACGGCGCAATCTTTGGTCTGGAGCGTTTGATCTGTCACCCGATTAGGGAATTTTCGCGGCATGTCTCCTTGGCGAACCACCACCAGACGGAACACGGCCGTGCGGGTCATCACGGCGATCGGCGCGATCTTCGCGGGGATCGAAGTTCTCTACATGATCATGGTGCTCGCCGGTGCGAACGCCGGCAACGCCTTCTTCCAGTTCATCAAGTCACTGGCGGTTCCTCTCGCGTTGTTCTGGCCCGGCCTGTTCCCGGTGGACAGCCCCAGCCTGGCTGTCATCCTCGACTTCGGCCTGGCCGCGGTGTTCTGGCTGGTCGTCACCGGCATCATCGCCCGCTTCGCGGGACGGTGAGCGGAGGCGATCCGCTGACCCCGCCGGGAACCACCCGCCGTCGCCGCCGTCGGTGTCCTTGGGCGACACTGGACGGATGAGCGACGGCAGGTGGTTCGACGGCTGGTCACCCTGGCCCGAGCTGGCCGGCTTGGCCGCGGCCGGGCGTTCCCTGCTCCCGAACGTCCCGGTTACGCCGGCCGCCCTGGTGCGCACGGTCACCGAGCAGCTCGTCGGCCGCAGGCTGACCGCGAAGGTGGGTGACCGCGAGGTCGGCCTCACCCTGGCCGGACTCGACTACCCCGCCGACAGCCTCCGGCTGGCCACCGGGCGCCTCGGCGACGTCCGGATCGTCGCCGAGGACGTGGACTGGCCGGATTCCGAGGCCGGCGACGACGGCGAACCCGGCACCATTCCCCTGCGCCGCGTCACCGTGCTCGCCGAAGACGTCCGCCTCCGCTCGCTGCCCACGCCGGCCGCCAAGCCCGCGCGGGTGCAGCTCGGGATCGCCGTGTCCGCCGACGTGCTGCGGGACCGGGTGGCGAAGGCCCGCCCCGGGATCCTCGCCACCCCGGCCGGCGACGGGCTGCTGCAGATCCGCTGGGCCAAGCGGCCGCACTGGGGCCACCTGACGCTCCGCCCGCAGGTGGCGGACGACGCCGTGGTGCTCGTGCCGCAGACCCTCCACATCGGACGGCGGCAGCTGCGCCCGCCCCGGCGCTTCCAGCCCATCGTGCTTCCCCTGCCGGAACTTCCGCCCGGCCTGAAACTGACGAAGGTGGAGCCGCGGCACGACGAGCTCGTGCTGCACACAGTGGCGGAGGAATGGCCGGACCGCTTTCCCGCATTCCCCTGCCGGATCTGCTGAGCTGGCTGACCACCGCGGCCATGACCCTGACCCTGCCGAAACTCGCTGCGCGCCCATAACGCTCCCCCTTTGCCGTGGTGAACCGAGCCGGCTCACAACGACCAAGCTACTCGAACGCGCGTTCGAACATCATCACTCACAGGGGTGGAACCCGGCTCAGGCGTCCCGATCCCGCAGGTACCGCGTGTGGTCGGCCTGCCGATCGACCTCCGCCGCGTAGAACCGCTCGGCCACCCGGTGCGCCTCCGCCTCGAGCAAAGCCAGCTGTGCCACCAGTTCCTCGCCCGCGCCGGCGCGCCGGGCCGCGAACCACCACGGCAGGTTGAGGTAGGTTTCCAGCGACAGCGGCAGATCCGTGCCCGCCAGCCGGACGACGGCGTGCTGCAGATCGGGATCCGCCGCAAGCCGCGAAGGCCGCGAAAGCAGGTCACGCAGCACTTCGACGATCCGGCCGACCGTGTCCACACAGGACGCCGGAAGGCGGGACGCCGAGACCGTGGCCTCCAGCTCGTCCAGCGACTGCCGTAGCGCAACCGACGAGTCGGCGACGAGCCGCACCTTCTCCCCCGGCGCCAGCAAAGCGCCCGCGGCGTAGAGCGCCACCACGACGAACGGCCAGAACCACCCGACCGCCCCCACCAGGTACAGGCCGACGCCGACCAGCCCGCCGACGCAGCCGGCGAGGTTCTTGGTCGTTCCCAGGTAGCGCAGCATCATTGGTACCCGCGAATCTCCTGGAACACCCGGGACAGCTGGACGTCGCGCGCGTCGAACACCTTGCCGCCGGTCCGCGTCGCGACCTGGGTCAGCTCGTCGCTGCTGCCTTCGCCGAACAGGACCGTGAACACCGGCACCTGCCTCACCGCGGCCGGCAGCGACCCCAGGGACGCCAGGAAGTCCGGCAGCGACGACCCGTTCGCGTTCTCCCCGTCGGTCATCAGCACGATCGAGGTGAACCGGTCCGGATCCGCGGCCGTCAACGGCGCCAGCACCTGGTACCCGCGGGAAAGGCTGTCGTAGATCGCCGTCCCGCCACGAGCCGAAAGCCCCTCGGCGAACGCCTTGATGCGCGCCAGCTCCACCGCCGGGTTTTCCGGTGGCACGGTGAACGTCCGCGGCGCCGCCGGCCCGGTGCTGAACGGCAGCACGGTCACCTCCTCCCGGCTCCGGAACCGCCGGAACCGGCCGGTCAACGAGGTGTCCGCGCCGGTCAGTCCCACGAGCGCCGAGCGCAGCGCGTCGATCCGCCCGCCCGCCATCGAGCCGGACGTGTCGAGCACGTAGAGCGTCCGCGAGGGCCGCCGGAGCTTGTCGAAGTACGCCGACAGCAACGCGTCGACCGCCTGCTGCGTCGCCGGGAACGGCAGTTCGACGAGGTCCCGCTGCGCGAACTGCGGCCCCAGCGCGACCCCGGGCACGACCGGACGCCGCCCGGTGGTCTCCATGATCCGCTGCTGGACCGCAGGCGTCCGCAGGTGGTCCGCGAGCCGCTGGTGGGCCGAGCGCGCGTCGTCACCGGCGGACGCCAGCAGGGTGAGCGGGTAGTCGGCGGTGACGACGCCGTCGCTCGGGTAGATCAGCGTGAGCGGCTCGGGCAGCTTCCCGGACGCGTTCGCCGACAGCAGCACGGACTCGTAGTTGATCAGTCCGTCGACCCGGTCCGGGCCGGTCGCACGCCGGACGTACGCGTCCGACAGCCAGCCCGAAGAACCCGCCGAAAGCGCCTGGGCCCCGAAGAACTGCGTCAGCTGCGGTGTGACCGAAGCGATCTGCCGGACATCGATCGCGTTGCCCGCGCCGGCCAGCGCCGACGCGACCCCGACCAGCGCCGAGAACCCGGAGTTCGACGCCGACGGGTCGGTCATCCCGTAGCTGAACGCCTTCTTCCCGGCCTGCGCGGCGATCTCGCCCCAGCTGACCGGCCGGCCCGCCCAGCCGAGCCGCTGCACGACCGAGGCGGCCAGGCCGAGCACCACCGGCGAGCTCATGATCTTCACCTGGTTTCCGAGCCGTTTCGCCGCTTCGGGGAGCCCGGCGGGATACCGGTTGGAGGAGAACCACACCGCGTCGTACTTCCCGTCGACGCTGCCGTTCGCCAGCGCTTCGGCGCCCTCGAGGGTCCCCGTGAAGGTGAACTTGACCTTCACGCCGGTGGCCTGGACGGCCTCGTCGAGCACCGGCTGCAGGTCGGCGAGCTCGCTGCCCGCGAGGATCCGCAGCGTCCCCGGCTCCGGCTCGCCCAGCGGAGCCGTCGAAGGCTCGGAACAGCCGGCCAGCAGCAACGCGCTCAAAGCGAGCGCCAGGACCTTCCTCATGCTTCCCCCTCGTGCGAACGGCGCAGGTGGTCTTCGGCGCGGCGGATCTCGCCGGACAGCGACTCGACGGTCGCCGCCATCGCGGTGACGGCGTCGGCGCGGAACCCGTCGATCGCGTCGATCGAGGCGTAGATCCGGTCGAAGGACTGCCGGATCGTCTCGGTCGCAACGGCCGGGTCGCTGCTCGCCCGGCGGATCTCCGCGGACTGCCGGTCCAGCAGCTCGGCGTTGGCGCGGATCAGCCCGTCGGTGGTCGTTTGCAGGGCCGCGACTTCGTCGAGGACGTCCCGCTGGCTCGCCAGCGCCCCGCTGACCAGCAACGCGATTCGCAGCGCGGACACCGTCGTCGACACCGCCCGCTCGACCCCGCGGATCAGCTCGTCGTTGTTCTTGCGCACCAGGTCCAGCGCGAGGTAGCCCTGCGCGCTGACCGCGAGCTGGGTCAGCAGGTCCTGGTGGCGCTGCCGGATCGGGTACAGCACGTCGCCACGCAAGACCTGCGCGCGCCCGGGATCCGCGAGGTCGAACACCGAGGCCTGCCGCTCGATCGCACCGTCGACGGCCTCGGCCAGGGCGGCCGCTTCGGCGAGCTTTCCCATCACCTTCCACAGCCGCTCGCGCTCGCCCTTGATCGCGGCGTTGTCGCGGCGCAGGACGTCCTGGCGGCCGCGCAGGTCGAGGACCAGGGCGTTGACCGGCTCGTTCGCCGCCCGGTAGCGGTCCAGCGCCCGCTTCGCGCCGGCCGCGACCGGGAACATCCCCAGCAGCTTGCGGCCGGTGAGCGGCAGCTTCGCCGGATCGAGCTCGGCGACGGTCCGGCGCAGGCTCGCGAGGCTCGTCGTGACGCCGTCCTGCGGAGCCGTCGTACCGCGCAGGGACCGGTCGAGCATCGTCCCCGCGACGCCGGCCGCCGCGCGCATGTCGGCCTCGCCGACCGCCAGCAGCTCGTCCAGCAGATCGGTGAACTCCGGCGAACGGACGTCGAGGGCTTCGAGCCGGGACGCGAACTCCGAGGCGCGAACGGTGATTTCCGTCCGTGTGTCGGAACCGAGCGTGATCAGCCCGGCGGCCCGCTCGGCCGGGATCGCGGTGACCGGCTCGGGAGGGGTGAGCGCGAAGTCCATGTCAGTACTGCTTGCCGACGGCGTCGAGCAGCCGCTCGAGCGTTTCGAACGACGGCGGTTCGACCGCGTCCACCAGGTCGGCGGGCGCGTGGGCCGGCGCGGCGACCTCGGCGAACAGCTTCGGGTCGGTCGTGCGGAAGCCGTAGGTCGCGGCGAGCCTGCCCAGCTCGGGGTCGGTCGTGAGCAGCTGCCCGACCTTGTCGCCGTCACCCGACAGCGGGACGAGCGTGTGCTTCGAGTACACGGTCGGCGCGGTGTAGAGCATCCGCATGTCCGGCCGGATCGAGCCGTCGCCGCGCACCACGCGGCCGACGAACTGCGACTCGTAGATCAGCGCCAGCGGCGTCTTGCCCATGCCGGCCGACAGGTAGTCCTCGAACGGCCCCTCGGTGCTGTTCTGCGTGTACCCCTGGTCCAGGAACAGCTTCGCCACCGACGGCAGCACCTTCGCCTCCTGCTCCGGCGTGCTGACGACGGCGTTCCCGTTGGCCACGAAGGAAACGATGGACAGGTACATGGCCGCGGAGTTCGACTCGCGCGGGTCGGTCGTGGTGACCAGGACGTTCTTGCGCGCCGGGTAGGCGGTGTTGCCGGGCAGCTGGTCCCAGCGCGTGCCGGCCTGCGCGAGGTCGAGGTACTTCGCGACGTCGAGGACGTCGTAGTCGCCGGCGCCCTTGTGCACCACGCCGTCGGCCCGCAGCAGGGAAACGATCGGCTCGAAGGTCGCGACCGCCATCGGCGACTGGAACGGCGTGTAGACCGTGGTGACCTTGCGGTCGCGCTGGATCTTCTGCGCCGCGGGCGACGACGACGGGAACGCGAACGCGTACTTCCCGAGGTCGACGGTCGTCGCGAGCTGCCGCGACCCGGCCGTGTCGACCTCGACCTTCAGGCCGTGCCGGGCGAAGGCGTCGATGACGCGCTGGTCGGTGAAGAAGGCCTGCTTTTCCGAACCGATCACCCCGCGGACCGTCGCGGCACTGGACGCGGTGCCGTCGCCGCGGCCCCAGATGATCACCCCCGCGACGGCCAGCACCAGCACCACGGCCAGTCCGATCGACACCCGGCGTTTCACGAGCCACTCCCCTCGACGGGCTTTCGCTCATTGGACGCGGGAGCGAGCCGGTTCGAAGTGAACGGCGGGTGAAGGATCGGTCTCAGGTCACCGGGAACCAGGTCCCGGACGCCCATTCCGTGTCGCCCCAGGCTGTTCGCTCGTCGGAGCGTGGGTCGAGCACCAGGTCGGTGTCTTCCCGGAAAACCAGCACCGGCCGGAGTTCGGGGCCGTACGGGGGCCACTCGGGGCCGTCCGCGTCCGCGACGCCGTCGCGGATGAACCGCACCCAGGCGCGGTGGATGAGCAACGCCGCGCGTTCCCGCTTCGGGTTGACGGCGGAACCCTGCGAGGCGAGCGGCAGCGGTGTCTTCCACGCCATCGTCGTCTCGGTGCCGTGGCCGCCGTCGAGCTGCTCGGGGACGCCGGGCGCGGCGATGTCGATGCGGTAGCGGTAGACGGCCGCGTAGGCGGACTGCGCGTCGGCGAGGCGCTGCGTCGGGATGCCGTAGCGCTCGTCGCCCATTGCGGCGATCTTCGCGGCCTTGAGGTCGGGGACGCGGCGAAGATACGTCTCGAGAAGCTGCGAAGCGCCTTTGTCACCGAGAATGCCCTGGAGCACATCGGAAGCCGGAGCGGTCGCGACGTCGTCGCCGAGCATCAGCGCGTACGTGCTGCCCTCGTTGCTGTTGCAGCCCACGAGCAGCGAGACGCCGGCCGCGCTCCCCCGCCGGATCGGCTCGATCGGCACCTCCGGCAGCACGCGGGGGTGCAGCGTCGGGCGCCAGAGCCACAGCGCCTGGAACCCGCTCAGGATCCGCTCCTGCGCCTCGACGAACTCCTTGGCGGGCAACGCCCGCAGCGCGGCGAGGTCGTGGCAGCCGACCTCGTCGAGCAGCCGCCGCGCCAGCGCCGTCCCCGCTTCCGGCGTGGCGACGTGGTCGGCGCCGCCGGAACTGCTGATCGCCTGCGCGAACAGCCCCGTGCCGAGCGGGCTGCCCATCAGGTTCCCGACGCTCTTCGCGCCCGCCGAAACGCCGTAGACGGTGATCCGCGCCGGGTCCCCGCCGAACGCGGAGATGTTGCGGCGCACCCACTTCAAGGCCTCGACCTGGTCGAGGAACCCGCAAACACCGGCGTCCACCTCGGACGAGCCGAAGATCCCGCCGAGGTGCAGGAAGCCGAGCGAACCGAGCCGGTAGTTGACGGTGACCACGACGATCCCGGCGCGCGCGAACTCCTCGCCGTCCCCCAGCTGCTCGCCGTGGCCGACGCGGTAGCCGCCGCCGTGCAGCCAGAACAATACCGGCCAGCCGCCCTCCGGCACGGGGCCTTCGGGCGTGCAGACGTTGAGGTACAGGCAGTCTTCGTCGCAGACGGCCGTCGGGTTCATCGGGTCCGGCGCCTGCATCGCGTGCGGCCCGTACTCCGTCGCGACGTGCACGCCACCGGACAGCGCCGGCGGCTGCGGTGCCTTCCACCGCAGCTCGCCGACGGGCGGGCGGGCGTACGGGATCCCGCGCCACACGCGGACACCGTCGCCCGCCAGCCCGACCAGCGCCCCGAGTTCGGTCGTGACCGTCGGGACGGAAGCCATCAGAGCGAGGCCTGCTCGGCCGTCGGCAGGCAGACCTCGAACCGCGTGTTCCCCGGCTCGGATTCGACGCGCAGGTCGCCCTGGTGCCGTTCGACGACGATCTTCCACGAGATGTCCAGGCCCAGCCCGGTGCCCTCGCCGACCGGCTTCGTCGTGAAGAACGGCTCGAAGATGCGCGGCTTGATGTCCGCGGGAATACCCGGGCCGGTGTCGCCGATTTCGACGCGGATCTGGTCGTTCTCGCCCCACGTGCGCAGCGTCAGCGTGCCGTCGCCCTTCATCGCGCCGAGGGCGTTGTCGATGATGTTCGTCCAGACCTGGTTCAGCTCGGCCGGGTACGCCGGGACCTTCGGCAGGGTGCGGTCGTACTCCTTGACGACCCGGACGCCGCCGCCGATCTTGCCGGACAGCATCACCAGCGTGGAGTCGAGGCCGTCGTGGACGTCGACCCACTGGTGCGGCGCCCGGTCCATCTGCGAGTACTGCTTGGCCTTGCCGACCAGTGCGGAGATCCGGGTGGTCGAGTCCTCGATCTCGCCCATCAGCATCTCGGTTTCGAGCGCGTAGGCGAGCCAGCGGACGGCGCCGTCGATGAAGGTGTCGCCGACCTGCTCCAGGACGTTGTCCAGGTCGGTCGTGGTCAGGCCGGCGCGGACGTAGATGTCGGCGAGGTCCCAGCCGCCGTCGATGCCGCGGTCGTCGAACCAGTCGCCGATCTCGTCCTCGCGGTCGGCCTGCTGCATCGCGGTCAGCTTCTCCGCCTGCGCGACCTGCTTGACCAGGCGTTCCTGGACGTCGATGAGCTGGTAGAGCAGCTCCGGGTCGATGTCCTTCTTGGCCAGGAAGGCGAGCTTGTGCCGCATCCCGGCGACGCGTTCCCGCAGGGCGGACGTGGCCCGGACGGCGGCCGCGGCCGGGTTGTTCAGCTCGTGCGTCAGGCCGGCCGACAGCTCACCGAGCGCCAGCAGCCGCCGCCGCGAGCCGATCACCGTGTCGCTGTTGCGCCAGCCGAGGTACATGCCCTCCAGCAGGTGCGTGGCCATCGGGAACCACCGGCGGAACTCGACCGAGAACTCGGCGGCGGGCAGCGCGAGCAGCGTCAGGTCGCTCAGCGCCTGCACCGAAGCGCCGTAGCGGTGCTCGGCTTCCTGGTGGACGAAGAACTGCGTCGCGCCGAAGTAGGCGCCGCGCTGGTCGGACCGGTTCGTCTCGACTTCGGTGCCGCTGACCAGGCGCGTCATCCGGACGGCGCCGTTCAGGATCACGTAGAAGCAGGTCGCCTCGTCGCCCTCGCGGATGACGAAGGAATCGCCCTCGTACTCCTCGGCCACGGCGTTGGCGGCGACCCAGTCGAGCTGGGCTTCGGAAAGGTGTTCGAACAGGAAGAGGCCGCGAAGCTCTTCCCGCGGCAGTGCGCTCATTGTTCCTCCAGGTACCGGTGTACCAGCGTCACGGCCATCGCGCCTTCGCCGACCGCAGAGGCCACCCGCTTGACTGACTGCGACCGCACGTCACCGGCCACGAACACGCCCGGGATCGACGACTCGAGGTAGTGCGGGTTGCGGTCGAGCGGCCAGCCGGCCGGCCGCTGCCCGGCGGTCAGCAGGTCGGGCCCGGTGCGGACGAAGCCGTGGTCGTCGCGGTGGATGCCGTTGCCGAGCCAGTCGGTGCGCGGGGCGGCGCCGATGAAGATGAACAGGTGCCCGGCCTCGACCGTCTCGGTGACGCCGTTCTCGCAGAGCGTGAGCCGCTCGAGGTGCCCGTCGCCGTGCACCTCCTTGACGGTGGTGTGCGTGCGGACGTGGATGTTGCCGATGCCGGCGATCTGCTCGATCAGGTAGTGTGACATCGACGCTTCCAGGGAGTGGCCGCGCACCAGGATCGTGACGTCGCTGGCGTGCTTGGCGAAGAACACCGCGGCCTGCCCGGCGGAGTTGGCGCCGCCGACGATGTAGACGTGCTCGCCCTTGCACTCGGGGGCCTCGGTCGCGGCCGAGCCGTAGTAGACGCCGCGGCCGGTGAGCTCCTCGACGCCGTCGGCCTCGAGGGCGCGGTAGGTGACGCCGCTGGCGAGGATCACCGAGTGCGCGGCGATCTCGCTGCCGTCACCGAAGGTGATCACCCGCTGTGAGCCGCGGGCCTCCAGGCCGACGACGTCGCGCGCGGTCAGCACCTCGGCGCCGAACTTCTGCGCCTGGCGCCGCGCCCGGTCGGTCAGCTGCGCGCCGGAGACGCCGTCCGGGAAGCCGAGGTAGTTCTCGATGCGCGAGCTCGTGCCGGCCTGGCCGCCGGTGGCCTTCTTCTCGACGAGCACCGTGCGCAGGCCCTCCGAGGCGCCGTACACCGCGGCGCCGAGGCCAGCGGGGCCGCCGCCGATCACGACGAGGTCGTAGAACTCCTGCGCCGGCCGGGTCGACAAACCGACCGCGTCGGCGATCTCGCCGCCCGACGGCTGCTTGAGGACGGTGCCGTCCGGCGTGACGACCACCGGGATGTCGTCCCGGGTGGCGCCGGCGGCCTGGAGCAGGCGCTTGCCCTCGTCCTCGTCGACGGAGTACCAGCGGTAGGGCACGGCGTTGCGCGCGAGGAAGTCGCGCATGTGGAACGACGGCGACGAGTACTTGTGGCCGAGGAGCTTGACCTCCTCGACCGGCCGGTCGCCGACCGCTTTCCAGGTCTCGACCAGGGCGTCGATCACCGGGTAGAGCTTCTCCTCCGGCGGGTCCCACGGCTTGAGCAGGTAGTGGTCGACGTCGACGACGTTGATCGCCTGGATGGCGGCGTCGGTGTCGGCGTAGGCGGTCAGCAGGGCGCGGCGGGCGTGCGGGAACAGGTCCATCGCCTTCTCGAGGAAGGCGATCCCGTCCATCTGCGGCATCCGGTAGTCGGCGAGGATGGCCGCGACGGCGTCGCCGCGCAGCTTGATCTCGCGCAGCGCGTCGAGGGCGTCCGGGCCGGAGTCGGCGCGGATGACGCGGTAGTCCTTGCCGTAGCGGCGCCGCAGGTCACGGGCGACCGAACGGGACACGGCGGGATCGTCGTCGACGGTCATCAGGATCGGCTGGCTCACGACATGCAGCCTACGGCGCTTCCTGCTCCGTTGGGGAGGAGCGCCGTTTCGGCACCTGGACCCGCTCCAGGTCCTCGGCCACCACGATCTCGCCGCCGAATTCGGCCCGCGCCTCCTCCTCGAAGCGGTTCGGATCGGGGTAGCGCTGGGAAAAGTGGGTCAGCACGAGCTGCCGGACGCCGGACTCGGCGGCGA
This sequence comes from Amycolatopsis sp. CA-128772, assembly GCF_002904295.1. Classification (GTDB taxonomy): domain Bacteria; phylum Actinomycetota; class Actinomycetes; order Mycobacteriales; family Pseudonocardiaceae; genus Amycolatopsis. Next base: position 102,918 of record NZ_PPHG01000005.1, on the reverse strand, counting down.
CGCGCGCGGCCTGCCGCGCGGTCAGGTGGCCGAAGTCCTTCGCCAGCGAGGTGTCCTCGGCCAGGAACGTTGCCTCGATCACGAGCATGTCGGCGTTTTCGCTGAGGGCGTACACCGCGTCGCAGAGGCGGGTGTCCATCACGAACGCGAACCGCTGGCCGGGCCGCGGCGTGCTGACGTCTTCGAGTCTCGTGGTGCCCAGGCGCCCCTCCCGCTGGAGCCGGCCGACGTCCGGGCCCGCGATGCCGCGTTCCTGCAGTTTCCCCGGGAGCATCGTGCGGCCGTCGGGCTCGGTCAGCCGGTAGCCGAACGCCTCGACGGGGTGGCTCAGGCGCCGCGCCTCGAGGGTGAACTTCCCGGTGGCGACCGGGCCGTCCCCGGCGATCGGTTGTTCCCGCAGGTCGGCCTGCTCGTAGAACGCCGTCGCGTGCCGCATCCGCTCGAAGTAGTGCGCGCCGGACGCCGGGAAGCAGGCGTGCACCGGGTGGCTGACCTTGTCCAGCGAAAGCCGCTGGATCACGCCGGGCAGGCCGAGGCTGTGGTCGCCGTGGAAGTGCGTGATGCAGATCCGCGTGATGTCCGTGGCGGCGACGCCGGCCCGCAGCATCTGGCGCTGGGTGCCTTCGCCGGGGTCGAAGAGGAGGCCCTCGCCGTCCCAGCGGAGGAGGTAGCCGTTCTGGTTGCGGTGGCGCGTGGGCACCTGGGACGCGGTGCCCAGCACCACCAGTTCGCGGGTCGACACCCCCGCACGGTACTCAGCCGGCGAGTTTCCGGAGGCGGAAGGCCAGCACCAGCAGCATGATCCCGTAGAGCAGCGCGTAGATGCCGACGAGCAGGGCGATGCCGTACGCGCCGGCGATCGGGTTGATCACGATGAGGATGCCGGCGAGCACGGAGATCGCGCCGGCCGCGATGAGGAACGCCTCGCCGCGGATCTGCTTGCGCAGCCGGACCGCCGCGGCGATTTCGGCGATGCCGGTGATGATCGCCCAGAAGCCGACCAGCAGGGCCAGCAGCAGGACGGTGATGCCGGGCCAGACCAGGACGAGGATCCCGGCGATGATGCCGAGCGCGCCGAGGATGCCGTAGGCCACCCGGTGCCCGGTGTCACCCGGGCGGAACGCCTGCATCAGGCCGCCGATGCCGTCGACGATCGCGTACACGCCGTACAGGATCGCCAGGACGAGCACGGTAGCGCCGGGCCAGATCAGCGCGAAAAGCCCGAAGAGCACGGCGAGCACGCCGCGGACGGCGGCGATCGGCCAGGCTTTGCGGGGTTCGACGACGGTGAACGCTGCGAAAGAGGTCATCTGCCGCTCCCGGATCGATTGGGGACCTCAGTATCGCGACGATTACCCCTGTCCGGCTCCTCGAACACCCCGTTCGGGGGTATCCACAAAGGACCGGCGTGCGCCGCGGCCGCCACCACGGCGCACGCCGGTGATTCAGGGGTAACTCACCAGGTTGACGGCCTTGGTCCCGGACGGCGTGGCCGGGCCGGTGCTGTTGATCACGTGCGTGATCGTGCCCTGGTAGTTGAGCGACACGGTCACCATGTCGTGGAACCGGACACCCGGCGTGTTCGGCGCCTCGTACGCGTGGGCGCTTGCCACGGACGGGTTGGTGCTGAAGTAGCAGTAGCTGCCCAGCCCCCACGCTTCGTGACTGGTGACGTTCGGGCTCACCTTGTAGGCGGAGAAGCCCGGCGTCGAGCCGTTCATCCAGCTGGCCTGGTTCGGCACGTCGTAGGGCATCTCGTTCTGGAAGAAGTAGGTACGGCCGCCGTTGCCGTTCCAGACGACCTGCGTCTTCTGGTAGTGCTCGACGAAGAGGCCGTACATGGTGACGTCGTTGCCGTTGACGACCAGCCCGGTGTCGGCGGTGTTGGTGGTCCAGCCGACGTACTCGTTGCGCTCGGCGTGGTCGGCGCGCCAGATCCACATGTGGTCGCCGATCACGTTGCTGCTGTTGACGACCAGGCTGGTCGTCGCCTTCCCGACGGCGGCGCCGCCGATCCGGAAGAAGACGTCGTGCAGCGACGTCGGGTTCGCGGCGTGGTTCACGGTCGAGCCGGCCGGGCCGACCTGCATGAGCGTGGCCGAGCTGGTCGTGCCGGCGTCGATCAGCAGGCCGGCGAGCTTGACGCCGTCGATGTCGTCGACGGTCATCGCGGTGATGCCGTTGTCCGGGACGAGCGTGGCGATGCCGAGGCCGAGCACGACGGTGTCCGGCCGGGTGACGCGCAGCGTCTGGTTCAGGTGGTAGACACCGGGCGTGACCAGCAGGTTTTTGCCGACGGCGAGCGCGGCGTTCAGGTCCGCGGCGGTGGCGCCGGGCTTGGCGATGTAGAACTGGTCGATCGACAGCGATGTGCCCGGTGCGGCGCCGTTCGCCCAGCTCGTGCCGGCCGCGTTGGCCTTCACGCCGGGGACGAACACCTGGTACTTGCCGGCGCCGTCGATGTAGAGGAACGGCTTCTCGCGCACGACCGGCGTCTGCGCGACCGTGGTGTAGGGCGGAGCCGGGAAGGTGTTGGCGGGCGCGCCCTGGACGCCGGCGAAGACCATGTTCCAGTTCGAGCCGTTCCAGCTGCCGAACTGCGAGTTCCGGGAGATCCACTGCTGCTGCGAGCCGGACCGCACCTGGCCGTCGATCTTCGTGTCGGAGATCCAGCCGCCGCTGGCCCAGCCGCCGTCGTCGAGCTGCAGGTCACCGCGGACGTGCATGCGCCGGTAGGGCGCGGCCTGGCTGACGGCCCACCGGTCGGCGCCCCCGTTCGGGGTCACGGACAGGTTCTCGGCGCCCCGCCAGAAGTTCTGGGTGGCGTTCTGCGGCGGGAACCAGTCGGCCTCGACGTGCACGGCGCCGTTGATGTTGACGGCGTCGGGGCTCAGGCCGAGGCCGAGGACCTGGGTGTAGAAGCCGACGTTGACGTCGTTGGCGTAGGTGCCCGGCTTGAACATGACGGCGTAGCGCTGGCTGCCGAACTGGTTGCGTTCCTGCTGGGAGAAGATGCTGTTCAGCCGGCTCTGGATGGTCGAGCTCGGCATGGACGGGTCGAAGACGACGACGTTCGGGCCGAAGTCGGGCTGTCCGGGCTGGCTCGTGTTCACGGGGGTCAGCATGAAGGACTGGGCGGCGGTGCCGTTGCAGGCGTACTGCTGGAGCTGGACATCGTTGCCGGAAGCGCCGGGAACGTCGAGGCACTTCCCGCTGTGGCGGCTGACGAAGTGGTACCGGCCCCCGCCCTCGTCGACGGCCTGCCACTGCTGGTTGGCCCCGCTCGAGTAGGTCCAGAGCTGCACGAGCCCACCATCGGCGGTCGAGACATCGGTGACATCCCACGCGGCGGCCGGGTTGGTGCGCGCGTTCACCCGGAAGTAGCCGTCCCCGGTGGCCTGGAACTGCCATTGCTGCGAGCTGGTCTGGTTGCAGGAGTACTGCTGCACAACGGTCCCATCGGCACCGCCGGCCCCCCGGGCATCAACGCACTTCCCGCTGTTGGCGCCGGCCACGGTGTACCACCCATCAGGGGTGACCGCGGCGTGCGCGACGGCCGTGGTGCCCCCGGCCAGGACTGATGCTGCCGCAAGGAGCGTCAGCAACCGCCGTCTCGTCATCGAAGCCTCCTCTGCCGCATTCGCGGCGTCATCGAGAGGTGTGCCCGGAGTTGGAGACGCGGCGTAACGGGCGGGGACCTCGGCGTCACAACCGCGCAAAATGTAACGGCGGTCACGGCGAGGAGTCAATACAGGACTAAAAATAAGGTGTGAATGTGCAGGTCAGCGGATTGCGAGGGGGTAGAGGGGGATGCGGGGACCCCCGCGTGAAGGGGTCTTGGGCGGGGTGTACTGTATGGGCATACGAGATGCGGAGTTCACCTTCGCCTCGGGGCTATGGCGCAGCTGGTAGCGCACCTCACTGGCAGTGAGGGGGTCAGGGGTTCGAGTCCCCTTAGCTCCACATCGTAAGGAACCCCTTCGTTTCAGCCGCTGTGGCTGGTCGGAGGGGTTTTCTGCATTCCCGGTTCGATCTTCGGTGATCGGCTTACGGCGTGATGTTGTGCTCCTGGTGGGGCAAACTGGAGCACTGCCCCACCCTCAGCCGGTCGTCGGCGCGCTATTCGGGCTGCTCCTGGGCCCGTCCGGCGGGTGACCCCCACCGTGGCGATGAGGGGAACAACCGGCGCCACCCGCCCCCTGTCGGCCACGCTGGGTGACGGCGTTGGTGGTGGCGGGGCCGCGGTGTGCCAGCGCCGCTCGAGATCGTCGAGCAGCCGCCGCTCGACCTCCGGCGCGACGTGGGAGTAGGTCTCGATGACCCGGGTTGTCCAGGTGATGCCCGAGCCGACGGGCCTGCGCGATCTCCGGCGCGCCGCCGGCGATCAGCCAGGTCTTGTGGCTCCGTCGACGAGGCGAACCCAGCCCGCTCCAGCTCCCGAGCTCACTCGGCCACACCCAACGCCGTGATCGCACCCAACGGCACACCCCCGAACTTCGGCAGAATGTGCTCCGACAGCTCTCGATCTTCCGCAGATCCAGATCCAGCCACCGAAACCACCGCCCTGCCCACTCGGCCACCGTAACCGCGCTGTCGGCCGGATCCATTTACACCCGCCGATGCCGATCCACCTCCAACCCGGCGGCATAGGCCACAGCATCACGCCACGAGCCAAACCCCCGACACCGAACGAACGCCGAAACCTTGCCGCCGAAACCTCACGGCTGCCACACTGCTCCACCCACGCCACAACGACCTCCACACCCGGCTGAGACAACCCAGCGTTGGCCCAACCGTGGAGTTCCCCGGCACAGACATCCCCAGCGTCCGCCCTCAACGACGCTGCGGGCGCCGGCCGGCATCCAGATGCACGAACCACGACGACAGGCCTGCGCGCACTCTCATGCCGCTCCACGCTGGGCCGGTCCCCGCACACCCAGCACCACGTCGACCAGGTCGGTCAGGCCCTCGCCGAGGAAGACCCAGCCGGCGACGTGTGGCGTTACAGTGCCACAGTGGACGCAGAATGGCCGCGACCGAGCCGACGCACCGCCGAGCTGATGCGGGACGTCGCCGAGTGCCTTCTGGCTTCGACGAGCGTAGCGGTCGACGAGGTGGTGGCCGCCGCCCACCGGGAGGCCGAGTACCGCGCACTGCTGGAGGACCCGCAGCTCGCGGCGGCCGACCGGCACATGAGCAAGGCTTACTTCAGGCACTGGTTGTCGGCCACGCTCCAGGACCCCGGGGCGCGAGTCGGGCCGTGCGTCGACCCGGAAGTCCTGCAGTTCGCACGCGACCTGGTGCGGCGCGGCCTGGACATGCACGACCTCGGTTCGTGGCGGGGTGCCCAGCACGGGGCGTGGGAGCTGTGGGTCGACGCCTGCTTCGCGACGACTGCCGTCGTCGGCGAGCTCCGCGACTTGATGAAGGTGTCCGAGCGGTCGATGACGACCTTCATCGACGATTCGATCGCGGCGCTCGACGAGTACGTCGAACAGGAACGGGCGGACCTCGCGCGGGGCGCCAGCGCTGAGCGGCACGCCACCGTCCAGCTCTTGCTCGAAGGAGCGCCGATCGGCCGAGCGCCGGCCGAATCGCGGCTCGGGTACGCGCTGGCGGGCAGTCACGTCGCCGCGATCATCTGGAGCGACTCCGCCGACGAGGCCGCCGGTCTCGACGCGGCCGCCGAGACGGTGATGAAGATATGCGGAGCCTCGCGCCGATTCACCTTGAACGCGAGCGCCACCGTGCTGTGGGTGTGGGTCCCGGCGGACACGGTCCCGTCGGCCGAGGCGGCGGAGGCCGGTCTGGACGGCCACCCGGGAATCCGTGTCGCGTTCGGACGTTGCGGGCGGGATCTCGACGGTTTTCGCCGTAGCCACCTGGACGCGGCCGCCGCGCAGCGGTTGCTGGCGCGGATGGGCTCGGCGCGTCCTGTCGTCCGGTACGAGGACGTCGCGTTGGTGTCGGTGCTCACGGCCGACATGGCGCAGGCCGACCAGTTCGTGACCGACACTCTGGGCGACTTCGCGACTGCCGACCCGGTGCTGCGGCAAACGGTGCTGACCTATGTTCGGGAACGGTTCAACGGCTCCGCCGCGGCGGAGCGGATGTTCACGCACCGCAACACCATCGAGCGACGGCTGGCCCGCGCCGACCAGCTGCTGCCGGTGCCGCTCGCCGACAACGCCGCGAGCGTGGTCGCAGCACTCATGCTCGTGCAGTTGCGGGACTGAAACCGATCACCTCCGCGGCGCTCGCTGTGGGCCTGGTCTCCTCCCGGGCCGATCACAGGGGCAGGTCCGGCGAATCGACCCCGACGACCCGATCTCCGCAGAACACCCGCACCGACTCCGCCGGTCCGTGCCCGCCGATACCGGACGGGCCCCAGAAGCTCTGGGCGGAGCCGTCGCCGAGATCGGCGAGCTTGGCGCCGTTGACCCGCACCTCGCCGGACATGACCCGGGCACCGATCGCGATCGCGCGGTCGGTGTCGGTGCCGAACACATAGGCGTCCAGGCCCGACGGGTGCGCGTTGGCGGCGCGCAGCGCGTCCTCGTCCGAGTCCACGCCGTGCACGGAGACGACCGGCCCGAACAGCTCGGCGGTCGTGCGGTCCGGGTCGGACCCGATGGCGAGCGTGGGAGACAGGAAGAAGCCCGCCAGACCGGGCAGCTCCCCGGGCTGGTCGATCTCGGCACCGAGCCCGCGCAGGTCCTCGATCCGCTGGATCAGGGTCCGGTGGTGCGGTTCGTTGGAGATGGGGCCGAGATCGGACTCCTCGTCGAGCGAGTGCCCGATCCGCAGCCGCGCGATGCGTTCGGCGAGGGCCTCTCGCAGGGGGTGCACCAGGCGGTGCGGTGCCAGGACCTTGCCCGGCCCCTCGCGCCGATCACCCCGGAGGTCAGCAGTGACGCCACGTGCGGCGACCGGTGCGCGGGGTGGACCGAGCCGAGCGAAACCGGGAGCGCGCTCTTCCGGCCGAGGGCGAACAGGTAGCGGCCCACGACGTTGTGCGCGGTGAGCACGCAGGCGAAGAAGCTCGTGACGAGGAGAACCTGCATGATGTCGTGGGCGGCCCGAGACAGATAGCGGTCGGCGAGCCCGGCTGCGAGTGCTTCGGGGTCGTGCGCCGCGAGCTCGGGGGCGTGCGCGATGCCGAGCCGGTGCCGCCGCCGGTGAACGCGTCCCAGGTCAGCGGGGCCGTGGAGAGACCGTGGTCGCCTCCGCGCAGCACGACGGCGAAGTCGACGAGGACGACGATCCCGACCTCCGCGATGAGCAGCGCGCCGAGCACCCGTGCGCTGACCTCGACGTTGCGGTATCCCAGGTAACCGATCGCGGTGAGCCCGGCGGCCGCGAGGCACCACCAGGGAACCGGGACGCCGAAGAAGGTCTCGATCACAGTGCGCGCGGCGGCCCCGAGGTAAGCCGAGACGGCGACCACGAGGAGTGAGTACGTGACCAGGGCGAGCGTTGCGGCGCCCAGCCCGGCCCCGATGCCGAGGCCCCGTTGGACGTAGGAGTAGAAGGCACCCGCGTTGCGCACCTCGGGGGTCATCGCCGAGTACCCGACGGTGAACAACACCAGCACGACTCCGACGATCACGAAGTCGAGCGGCGTTCCGATGCCGTTGCCCGAACCGAGCATCAACGGGATGAGTCCGGCGAACACCGTCAGGGCGCGGCCATCGCCACGACCATGAAGACGATCTGCGGGACGCCCAGTGTCCGGCCGAGGCCGGTGGTGACCTCCGGTGTCCGTTCTTCGCGCTGCTGGCTCATGACGACCACTCCGTTCGGTGGTGCTTTCCGCGATATCCCGGATTCGCCGGAATCGGCCCTGCGCCAGTGCGCGCGGCCGGCTTCGTGGTCATCCCGCAGGCCGGCTCGCCACCTTGAGCAGACCCGAGTCCAGCACCTCTCGGACGGCGCGCTCCGCCGCACGGACCGCGCCGTCGAAATAGCCCTGGTTGACCGTCGCGGTTTCCGTGCCGGCCCAGTGGATCCGTCCGACCGGGCAACGGTCGGCATCGGTGTACTGGGTCAGCGAGCCCGGGGCGCGGGAGCCGACGCAGCCGCTGATCCACGGCTCGTGCGTCCAGTCCTTCTCGAGGTACTCGGTCGGGTTCGCCGCTCGCGGCCCGAACAGCACGGCCAGATCGTCGAGGACGGCGGAGCGCCGCGCGGCGGGGTCGTCGAGGATCGCGTCGGGCCGCTGCCCGGCGGTGCCGAGGAAGGTCAGCAGGATCCCGACGCTGCCGTCGGGCGGGGAGTTGTCGACGACGTACTGAGCCACCGGCAGGTCTGTGACCGCCTGGCCGTTCAAGCCCTGCTCCCGCCAGAACGGGCGGTCGTAGACGGCGAAGAGCTTGCTCTCCGCGCCGACGCTCCAGCGACGCTGCAACATCGTGCGGCGGGTGGGCAGGCCGGGCGTGACGCGGATCCGGGCGGCGTCGGCGGGCGACATCGCGACGATCACCCGGTCCGCGCGGACGTCGACCCGGGCCGACCGGACCGACACCCCGTCGGCGTCGTGCGCGATCTCGACGACGGGCGAGTCGAGCACCACGGCGTCTCCCAGTTCCCCGGCCAGGCGCTGCGCGATCCGGACCGTGCCGCCGGCCACCCGCGATTCCTGCGCCCCGCCGGTGATGTTGAGGGTGTGGCCGATCCCGCCGGCGCCCCGGATCCGCGCCAGCTGCACCAGCAGCGACGTGGCGTGCGGGTCCTCGGCGTTGGTCACCGAGAAGCCGACAGTGAACATCTCCTTGGCCTCGGCGGTCATCGCGTTCGCGTCGAGCCAGTGCCCGAACGTGGTGGCGTCCCAGGAGCGGGCGCGGCGCGCGGTCCACGGGGTGTCGAGCGGCACGGTTCTCGCCATCCGCTCCAGCCGCAGCTGCAACTGGGCGAAGTCGGCGAGCGCGAGCGGGCTCAGCGGCGGGACGAGGCCGTCGTACCGCTTCGATCGGCCGCGCCGGCGGTAGATCGACTTGCCGTCGACGTGGGTCTTGAAGGTCTCCAGCCCCAATTCGTCCAGCAGGGAGAGGATCCGGTCCTGGCCCGGTCCGACCCACTGGCCGCCGCCCTCGGTGATCACGCCGTCGGCGACGTCGAGGTTCATCGCGCGGCCGCCGACCCGGTCGCTGGCCTCGGTCACCACGACCGACAGGCCGGCCTGCGCCAGCCGGCGTGCCGCGGTCAACCCGGAGACCCCGGCGCCGACGACGGCGACGTCCGCGGTGCGTGACTCTGTCATGCTGATGCCCTTTCGAGGTGTTCGACAACGTGGCCGACGACGAGGGGAGCCAGCGCGTCGGGCAGGTGATGGCCCATTCCGGGAATGACCACGTGCCGCGAACCCGCGATCGCGGCCACGGTGGCGTCGCCCCCGGACGGCGCGACGACGAGGTCGCGGTCGCCGTTGAGCACCAGGGTGGGAGCCGTGCTGCGGCCGATCTCCGCCGTCCGGTCGCCCGCGGCCTGGATGGCCTGGACCTGCCGGGCGGTCCCCGCCGCGCCGTCGCCGTCCGTGCGGTTCCACGTCTCGACGGCGTGGCTCGCCTCTTCGACCTCGTCGATCGGGAACTCGGTGCCCGCGATGTGCGCCGTCAGGCGAAGGTGCGCGCGCACGGCCTGCACCCGGTTCCGCGGCGGCGAGGCGGCGAGCAGCGCCAGGGCCGAGAGGGCCGGCTGCCCGACCTTCCGGTTCCCCGTGGTGGCGTACAAAGAGGTCAGCGACCTGGTGAGGGCCGGGTACCGCGCCGCGACGGTCTGCGCGATCATCCCGCCCATCGAGCGACCGACGAGGTGCGCCGGCCCCAGGCCGAGGTGCTCGATCAGCTGCGCGGCGTCGGTCGCCATGTCGGCCAGCGTGTAGGCGTCCCGGCGGGGCCGGGCGAGCAGTTGCCGCAGCGTGCTCGGCGGCGGCGTGGTCGCGTAAGCGGAGCGGCCGCAGTCCCGGTTGTCCATCCGGATCACCTGGAGGCCGGCCGCGGCCAGCGCGGAGACGAACGGCCGCGACCACGTCGTCAGGTCTTCCGCGAGGCCGGCGATGAGCAGGACCGGTGCGGCGCCGGGCTCGCCGTCGATCCGATAGCAGACCCGGGTGCCGCCCGGAAGGGTTACGAAACGGTCTTCGACGGGTTCAGGCACCGATCTCCTCCCGTACCGCCGGGCGAGCGCTTTCCGCACCGGCGGTGGTTTCGAACCGCAGCGCGTCGTCCAGCAGGGAGCCCCGCAGCAGCTTGGCGTCCTGCGGGTAGGACATCGACATCTGCCACCGGCCCGTCCCCTGCTTCGGGGTGGTTTCGCGGGCCCGCTGCGCGTAGCCCGAGCTGAGGTCCATGACCGGCCGCGTCTCCATCGCGGGATCGGCCTCGACGACGACGCTGTCGTAGCCGGAGGCGTCCATGTGCCCCACCAATGCGCAGAAGTAGCGGCACAGGATGCCGACCTTCAGCGTCCACGACGAGGTCGTGTAGCCGATCGCGATGGCGAGGTTGGGGATCCCCGAAAGCAGGGTGCCCCGGTAGACGACGCGCTCGGCGGGGTTCACCGGCGCGCCGTCGACCACCAGCTCGATGCCGCCGAGCAGGCGCACGTTGAGGCCGGTCGCGGTGACGATCAGGTCGGCGTCGAGGTGCTCGCCCGACTCGAGCCGGATCCCCGACTCGGTGAAACGCGTGATCCGGTCGGTGACGATCGAGGCGCTGCCCTCGCTCAGCGCGGCGAAGAAGTCGCCGTCGGGGGAAAGGCACAGGCGCTGGTCCCACGGGTCGTAGGGCGGGTTGAAGTGGGTGTCCACGTCGAAGCCCTTGGGCAGCGACTGCTTGTTGATGCGCCGGATGGCCGCGCGGCCCAGGCGGGGGAACGTGCGCAGCGACTTGACCACACCCCGGTCGATCCAGATGTTGATGAACCGGGTCATCGCGTAGCCGCGGCGTTCGCCGAAGAGCCGGGTCAGCAGAAGCGCGACGGAATCGACCTTCGGCCAGGGCACCACGTACGTGGGGGTGCGCTGGAGCATGGTCACGTGGGCTGCGGCGCTCTCGCCGGTCAGCATCGACGGGATCAGTGTCACCGCGGTCGCGCCGCTGCCGATCACGACGACCTTTTTGCCCGCGTAGTCGTAGCCCTCGGGCCACTGCTGCGGGTGGACGATGTCGCCGGCGAAGTCCTCGCGGCCCTCGAAGTGCGGGGTGTAGCCCTCGTCGTAGCGGTAATACCCGGTGCCCGCGAAGATCCAGCCGGCGGTGACGCGCTTGTCGCCGGCGGCGGTGCGCACGTCGATCGTCCAGCGCGCGTCGGCACCGGACCATTCGGCGCGCTGCACGCTGTGCCCGAGGCGGATGAGCCTGCCGAGGTCGTTCTCCTCGACGGTTTCACGCAGGTAGTTCAGGATCTGGGGGCCTTCCGCGATGGCGGCGCGGTCCTTCCAGGGCTTGAACTCGTAGCCGAAGGTGTGCAGGTCGGAATCCGAACGAATGCCGGGATACTTGAACAGGTCCCAGGTGCCGCCGATGTCGTCGCGCCCCTCGAACACGACGACGCGTTTGTCGGGGAACGCCTCGACGATGTACCGCGCGGCGCCGATACCGGAAATGCCGGCACCGATGATGACGATGTCGAATTCCTCGGGTGGCTGCGTCGATGCGTTCATCGTGAAGGCCTTTCGATGGTGATCACGTCGATGTGCCCTTCCACGGTGCCCGCCGCGGAGGTCCGCGCTCTACGTCGCGATGCCCCGTCCTGCGGGACGACGTGGTGCACAGTGCACCGCCCGGGCCACTGCGTTGCCGTGCCCCCGGCGTCGTGGTGCAGTGTGCGGCGACTGTCGCGACACGTGGGTGCACATCGGCGTAGCGGGCGGCCTCGCGAGCAGGCCACTGTGGAGCCGCGCGAGATCACGGTCACACTCAAGGAGGCGCTGCCATGCGCGACATACTCTTCGCCGCAGCGGACATCTGGATGATCGCAGTCGGACTCATCTGCGGCGTGAAGGTCATCAGAGGCCAGCACAACTACCTGATCGGCCTCGAATGGATCATCATGGGTGTGTCGGGAAGCAATTTCCTGGTCTACGGGGTCACCAAGGCAGGCCCCGATTCCCTGACGCACCACATCGCGTTCTTCCTGGACGCGTTCTCGCGCTCGATCGGGTTCACGCTGATCCTGGTCCTCGGTCTGCTGGTCGTCACCCACAGGTACAAGCCCACGCTCCGGGTCGAGGTGGGCGCCTTCTCCCTGGCCGCGGTCCTCGGATTCGTCCTGTCCGAGTTCGCCGACGAGATCGGCACCCCGGGCAAGGTGTTCTTCCTGATCACCGCGCTCGCAACATCCGGCTTCCTGAGCTACTTCGCGTGGCGCCTCCGGGAGATCGGCGAGCGCGCCCACGCCGTGTGGTTACTCGGTGCCACCGCGCTGAACGTCGTCGTCGCGTCGATCTACGACTTCTGGCGGATCCCCGGCGACGACGCCGACCACACCCGGTTCTACATCCTCGCGCTGTTCACGTGGGGCCTGGCGATGCTCGTCATCTACCGGGCTTATGCCGCCTTCGCCGCGCACGACAAGCGGGTCGGCGCAGGCCCCGACCCGGTCACCCCCGCCCCCGGGATCGAAATCGCATGAGCACCACTTGCACCACGTTCACCGGATGGGTCGATTCCCCCACTGACCTCCGGCCGCCGCTGACGGAGGACACCACCTGCTCCGTCGCGGTCATCGGCGGCGGACTCGCGGGCCTGGCGACCGCACTCCGCCTCGCGGAGCACGGCGTCGACGCCGTGCTGCTGGAGTCGGCGTTCTGCGGGCACGGCTCGGGCTCCCGCAACGCCGGCCAGCTGGCGAGCGCTCCCGGCGGTGACATCCAGCTGCTGAACCTGCTCCACCGCAAGCGCATGCCGGCGATCATCCGCCTCACCGAGAACGCCGCCGCTCACGTCGAGGGCCTGATCGAGGCGCTCGGCACCGACTGCGACTACGAGGCCACGGGGAACGTTTTCGCGGCCGTCTCGCGCGGACAGCTGGGGCGACGCGTCGTATCGCGAAGATCCTCCGCCGTGCCGGGGCCCACGTCGAGGAGGGCACGGCCGGCAAACTGGGCATCCCGCACGGCTTCCTCGGCGGCATGCGCGAGATCCGCGGCGGAATCATGAACCCCGGCAAGTTCCTGCGTGGCCTGCGAAGCGCAGTGCTCGCCTCGCCCGTCGCCGATGTGGGTCACCGAGGTCGAGACCGAGCCGATCGCCCCGGAACGGCTCGCCGCTCTCGGCTGGACCAGCCGGTCCGGACTCATCACCCAGCACAACATCATGGAGAACTACCGGCTCACGTCACGCCACACCATCGTGTTCGGCGTCCGCCAAATCGAACGTGCGACGAGCTACCCGCTTCCCGAACGCCGTCCCGACCCGGCGGTGGTCGCCGACCTCGCCCGTGCGTTCGCGCGCCGCTTCCCGCCGCTGGCGGACGTGGTGATCGCCCACGCGTGGGGCGGCTGGATCGGCATCACCTCGACCTGGCTGCCGGTCGCCGGCACGACCGGCGACGACGTCTACTACTCCCTCGCGTGCAACGGTCACGGGCTCGCCCAGGCCACGTACATCGGGTCCCTCATCGCGAACCGGATCGCCACCGGCATCGCCCCGGACGATCTGCGCACCATCTGGGCCGACGAACCGAAGTTCGGCCGCGGGGTCCCGATGATCATGGGACGCCCCGGACTGCGCGCGGCGTGGGCCGTGGACAGGTTCAATGACATGATCAACGGCAGCACCGGCTCCATGCCCCGGGGTCGTGTACCGACCGCACATTTGTTTGCAGCGAACGCGGGCGTTCCTCTCACCGATTTCACCGGGGCACAGCTGGGGCAGACCCCCGGTTACCACCCCGCCGAACAACACACAGTTGCGACACAGGCAGTGAGGGGGTCAGGGGTTCGAGTCCCCTTAGTTCCACACTCTTGCAGAATCCCTTCGATCAGGTCGTTTCGGCCGGTCGGAGGGGTTTCTTCGTGTCCCGGGCCGATCTTGGTTGATCCACTTCGACAGGTGCACAAGTGTCCCTCCTGGGGCTTTTCTGAAGCACCTCGCTCCGGGGCGCAGGACGTCTGGCGCCACGTTGCTGCTGTCCGCGGGCGGTGTCACTGACACTGTCCCTCCCGCCAGCGGCGATGGGGACAGCCAAACCTTCTCGGGTACGTTTCGTGGCCACCGAGGCCCGGACCCGCCCTTTACCGAACCCGAACACGACGCTGATCCCGCTCTGTCGTGCGGCTCTTAGCGTGCAGGCATGGCCCCCATCACCCGTCTCCTGATTCCGGCACTGACCGTGGCACTGGCTTCGACGGCGGTGGCGTGCAGTGTCGGCAGCTCGGCACCTTCCCAGCCCTCCGGCTCGGCGGGCAGCAAGCCGAACATCGTCCTGGTGCTCACCGACGACCTCTCGATGAACCTGCTGCAGTACCTGCCGCACGTGCAGGAAATGGCCAGGACCGGCACCTCCTTCGCCAACTACACGGTGACCGATTCGCTGTGCTGCCCGTCGCGGTCGTCGCTGTTCACCGGCATGCTGCCGCACGACACAGGGGTGTTCACCAACGGCGGCAAAGACGGCGGCTACGCGGTGTTCCACGGCCGCGGCGACGACAAGTCGACCTACGCCACGTCGTTGCAGCAGGCCGGCTACCACACCGCCATGATGGGCAAGTACCTCAACGGGTACGACCCCAAGACCGACGCCGTGCCGCCGGGCTGGAACGAATGGGACGTCGCCGGGAACGCCTACGGCGAGTTCGACTACGACCTCAACGAAAACGGCACGCTCAAGCACTACGGCAAAAACCCCGAGGACTACCTCGTCGACGTCATGGCGGGCAAGGCCGCACAGTTCGTCTCCACCTCGGCGGCCGCGCACGCGCCGTTCGCGATCGAGCTCGCCACCTTCGCCCCGCATGGCCCCTACACCCCGGCTCCTCGTGATGCCGACGCCTTTCCCGGCCTCACCGCGCCGCGCGGGCCCGCCTTCGACGCACTACCTTCCGCCGCGCCGCCGTGGCTCGCGTCCCGCACACCGCTGACGGACAAGGAAAAGACAACCATCGACAAGGACTTCCGCAAACGCGCGCAAGCCGTCCAATCGGTCGACAAGATGATCGGTACCGTCCAGGACGCGCTGGACCAGGCCGGCGTCCGCGGCTCCACCGACATCGTGTTCACCTCGGACAACGGCTACCACATGGGCGAATACCGCCTCACCCCCGGCAAGCAGACGGCGTTCGACACCGACGTGCACGTGCCGCTGGTGATCACCGGGCCCGGCGTCAAGGCCGGCGTGACGGTGAACCAGCCGGCGGAGAACATCGACCTGCGGCCGACGTTCGAGGCACTCGCCGGCGCCTCCACACCCACGCAGGTCGACGGGGAAAGCCTGGTGCCCCTGCTGACCGGGACCACACCGCAAGCCTGGCGCACCGTCGGGCTGATCGAGCACCACGGCCCGGACTTCGACAAGGCGGATCCGGACAAGCCGAAGAAGAACAGCGGCAACCCGAGCACCTACGAAGCCATCCGCGGCGTCACCTATACCTACGTCGAGTACACCGACGGCACCAAGGAGTACTACGACCGCCGCACGGACCCGCAGGAACTGCACAACACCGCGACCCAGCTGGCCCCCGACGAAGCACAGCGGCTGCACGACACCCTGCAGGCGATGATCTCCTGCCACGGCGCGACCGCCTGCCGGCGCTGAATCAGCCGGAGGCCGAGCATCCGCTCATGCCCGCAGAGCAGACGGTTCTGCCCAGTCAAGCCCGAGGTCCTGCGCCGGGTGTCGCGGCTGGTCAGCATCTCAACGACTGGAGCGAGCTGTGGATCGAAGGGAGGTGGTGGCCCGACGGGCTGTGCGGAGGACCGGTACGGGGCTTGCGTGGTCAGATGTTCTCCTCGCCGCAGGTGACTGGATCTCTGCCTGCCCCAGCTGACAAATCATCGATAAGGTCAGGTGGCGGATGCGGGCCGTCACCTGGTGGGTCAAGCTGAGCGCTCGTCCACGCAAACTGATGCGCGCCACCGCTCTGGAGACGCGAGGCGCGAACCCGACGACCAGGCGAGCACCGGAAACGTGTCGACGACGTTGCCGACACGTTTCCGGGCGTTGCCGAGCAGCATCTGAAAGTTCTGCCCGCGCAGGAGGAGCTCGGTTGCCGGATGGAACTGCTCGCGAGTGACTGCGAGGAAATGGCTCCTCGCTCAGACGGTCGGCACAGTTCCGCCGTCGATCACGTACTCGGCGCCCACGATTGCCGAGGCGCGGTCCGAGACCAGAAATCCGACCAGGTCCGCGATTTCCTCGGTATTCGCGAATCGTCCCAGGGGTACTCCGCCGAGGGAGTCGTAGATGGTCTGCTTGGCTGCTTCACGGGTGAGTCCGTTGCCATCGGCGATCCGGTCGACGAATCGTTCGTAGGCTTCGGTCTCGATCCCGCCGGGGCTGATTGCGTTCACCCGCACGCCGCGCGGCGCGAGCTCGTTGGCGAGTCCCTTGCTGTACGTGCGCAGAGCAGCCTTCGCTGCCGCGTACGCCAGGGATGCGTCGTACTGGGGCAGTTCACGCTGGATCGAGGTGAAGTGCAGCACCACACCCGTCCCGGACGCGATCATCGCCGGGAGAAGAGCCCGATCGAGCCGCACCGCGCCCAGGAAGTTGAGGTTCAGCTCGGTGAGCCACTGGTCGTCGGTGATGACCGCGAATCCACCGGCCGGCGTCGACGCACCTCCGACGACGTGCACGAGGATGTCGAGTGCGCCGCCGGTTTCGGCGATGCGAGCGGCCACCGCGTCGGTGCCTTCGATCGTCGTCGTGTCCGCTTCGATGAACCGGTCGGGGTGCTCGTACCCGTCGGGCATCGTCCGCGCCGTCACGTACACGTCGGCACCCATCTCCCGCAGCCTCTCCACGACGGCCTTGCCCGAGCCCTTCGAACCGCCCGTGACCAGGGCCCGGCGACCGTCGAGACGATCACGATTTGAAGCAGGCATTTCGTTCTCCACTGAAATCGGCGTAGGTCAGGCGGTGTGGTTGGCGATGACGAGTTCGGCGATGCGGTCCTCCCGCAACGTGAACCGGTAGCCGAGCTCGGCGACGCCGCCCGGGAAGGTGCCCTCGAGCCGCACGGTCACCACCCAGTGGGCGTCGTCGACGCGGCGGGCGCCGATCTGCTCGGTCGTGTACTCGAACTCGGACCCGGCGTCCCGCAGGAACGCGTGGACCTCCTCCCGGCCGCGGAAGGTTTCGTCCTGGTCGACGACGACCACGTCCTCGGTGAGGAACGACGAAGCGGTGTCGGCGTCGCGGACGACGTGGGCGGCGATGAACTCGCGCACGGTGGCCGGGAGCAGATCGGACGGGAGGTCGGTGTGCTGTGTCATGAGCCCATCGTGTGACCTCGCCGCGCGGGAGGGTCAAGCCGTGGACTCTCTCCCGGGGGGAGAGTCCAGAATGGAGGGGTGCTGAGCATCGGGGAGTTTTCGCGGCTGACCCACTTGAGCGTGCGGACGCTGCGCCGGTACCACGAGGCGGCCCTGCTGGAGCCCGCCGTGGTGGATGAGACCACCGGTTACCGCTACTACGGCCTGGACCAGATCCCGGCCGCGCAGGTCATCCACCGGCTCCGCGAACTCGACGTCCCCTTGAGCGACGTGCAGCAAATCCTGCGGACCCCCGACCCCGACGTCCGGGCGGCCCTGGTCGCGGACCACCTGCAACGCCTCGAGGACGTGCTCGACCGCACCCGGGCCGCGGTCGTCTCGCTGCGGCGCCTGCTCCGGCCCGACCCCGCGCCGATCGACGTCGAGCTGCGTGCGGAGCCCGCCCGGACGGTCGCGGCGGTGGAGGCCGTGGTCGGGCACCGCGACGTCGAGACCTGGTTCGCCGGCGCGATGGCCGAACTGGAGGCGGCCGTCGGCGCCGCCGTGACCGGGCCACCGGGCGGCTGCTACGACAACGCGCTTTTCGAACAGGAACGCGGTCGCGCGCTCGTCTACCTGCCGACCGCTGCGCCGCCTCGCACCGGACGCGTGCACCCCGCGGTTCTTCCGGCCGCGGAACTGGCCGTCACCACCCACGTCGGCGAGCACGACGGCGTGGAGGTCACCTACGGCCAGCTCGGGACCTGGGTGGTGGAGAACGCGATGTCGGTGGCCGGGCCGATGCGGGAGGTCTACGTCGTCGGCCCTCGTGACGCACGCGATCCCGCTGCGTGGCGCACCGAGATCGGCTGGCCGGTCTTTCGCGTCACGTGAAGCGGTCAGGGGCCGGCTACAGCCAGTCGTGCTCACGGGCGTACCGGGCCGCTTCGTGGCGGGTGCGGGTCTGGGTCTTCTGCATCGCGTTGGACAGGTAGTTGCGGACCGTGCCCTCCGCGAGGTGCAGCTGCCCGGCGATGTCGGCCACCGAAAAACCCTCACGGGTCGCGCGCAGGACGTCCAGCTCGCGGTCGGTCAGGGGGCAGTCGTCGACGACGGCGAGGGCCGAGACGTCCGGGTCGATCCAGCGCTTGCCCGCGTGCAGGGTCCTGATCACCGAGGTGATGTGGGCCGGTTCCGCCGCCTTGCTGACGAAGCCCTGGACGCCGAGCTTCAGCGCCTTGCGGAGCACGCCGGGGCGGGCGTGGCGCGTCAGCATCAGGATCACCTGCTCCGGCCGGGCCCGGCGGATCTCCTCCACCGCGCCGAGCCCGTCCACGCGGGGCATCTCGAGGTCGATGACCAGCACGTCCGGCCGGTGTTCGAGGGTGGCCGCGACCGCCGTCTCGCCGTCTTCGGCCTCGGCCAGCACCGTGATCTCGCCTTCCAGCGGCAGCAGCGCGGCCAGTGCCTTGCGGAGCAGGGCTTCGTCGTCGGCGAGCACCACCGTCGTCATCGGGCCTCCTTCGGCGGGGGGAAGGCCGCCGCGGTGCGGAAGCGGCTGCCGGAGTGCGTGACTTCCAGCTCGGCGCCCTGCTCCGCCAAGCGCTGCCGGAGCACCGCGAGCCCGCCGAGCTCGGGCGGGCCGGTGTCCGGGGCGCCGTCGTTGACGATCGCGATCCCGCGCCGGGTGAGCGTGATTCCCACCTGGCGGGCTTCGGCGTGCCGCAGGATGTTGGTCGTCGTCTCGCGCAGGACCTGGCCGAGCAGTTCGCCCGCGCTGGCGTCCACTTCGGACTCGCGCGTGACGCGGACGTGGATTCCCGCGGCCTCGAACAGGTTCTTGGCGTTCTCCAGCTCGGCGGACAGGTTCAGCCGCCGTTGGGCGTAGGCGAGTTCCTTGGTCCGGGCGATGGTTTCCCCGACCAGGTCGTGCACCTCACGCAGTTCCTCGCGCGCCCGGTCCGGTTCGCGGTCCAGCAGCTTCTCGGCCAGTGCCACCTTCAGCTTCACCACGTGCAGGGTGTGCCCCTGGATGTCGTGCAGGTCGGACGCGAAGCGCACCCGCTCCCGGGTGACGGCGAGGTCCGCTTCGCGCTCGCGAGACTGCTCGAGCTCCGCGATCAGGTCGAAGAAGCGCTGGCTGACGAACATGAACGCGGTCGAGACCAGCATGGCGGCCGCGGGCACGGCGGCGAACTGGAACAGCCGCCAGCCGATCCGGTCGTCGTGGACGAGCGCGTTCGCCGCGCCCAGCCCCGCGATCAGCACCGTCAGCCCGGCCAGTGCGGCGAGCCGGTGGCGGGGAAGCGGCGGGATGAGGTACGACCCCACGACGGACAGCCCGAAGAACGCGGCCGTGTCGTCGGTCAGCGACCCGGCCAGCCAGACCACCGCGGTGACGGCCAGGCTCGGCCGCGCGACGCGCAGGTAGTCACCCGCGGTCCAGCGTTCGGCCGTCGCCAGCGCCGCGAGCAGTCCCACGACCTGGATGACGACGTGCCACCCGGACCGGGCGGTCGTCAGCAGCAGGAACACGCCCACGAGCGCCAGCGGCGGGACGGTCGTGATCAGGTTCAGCCGGCGCAGCCGTTCCTGGACCTTCCCGCCGGTCCAGGACGTCCTGCGCGCGATCGTCGGCACCTCCACCAGCCGAGCGTATCCGGCTGAGCGGGCCGCACCAGTGACACCACGTCATGTGTCCGGGTGACGTCGCCGCACTGCCGGGCCGCGCCGATCCACGCTGGAATTCGGGGCATGTCCACGACACCGGTCATCGACGTCGATCGCCTCACCCTCACCTACGGCGGCTTCCCCGCCGTGAAAGACCTTTCGTTCCAGGTGGATCGCGGGGAGCTGTACGCCCTGCTCGGTACGAACGGCGCCGGCAAGACCTCGGCCCTGGAGACGGTCGAAGGCCACCGCGCGCCGACCTCGGGTGCCGTGCGGGTGTTCGGGAAGGACCCCCGCGACCGCGCCGCCGTCCGCCCGCTGATGGGGATCATGCTGCAGGAGAGCGGGTTTTCCGCCGACCTGACCGTGCGCGAGACCGTCGGGCTGGTCGGGCGGCTCTCCGGGCGGCACGACGACGTCGGGCGCCTGCTCGACGTGGCCGGCCTCACCCGCAAGGCGAGCACCAAGG
This sequence comes from Amycolatopsis sp. CA-128772, assembly GCF_002904295.1. Lineage (GTDB taxonomy): Bacteria > Actinomycetota > Actinomycetes > Mycobacteriales > Pseudonocardiaceae > Amycolatopsis. The sequence continues at coordinate 82,365 of NZ_PPHG01000005.1, read as the reverse complement.
CCGGGCAGCTCTCGGGAGGGGAAAAGCGACGGCTCGACTTCGCCACCGCCGTCTACGGCACACCTGAGCTGGTCTTCCTCGACGAGCCCACCACCGGCCTCGACATCCAGTCGCGGGACGCGCTCTGGGACGCCGTCGACCGGCTGCGCGAGGACGGCTCCACGGTCGTGCTCACCACGCACTACCTCGAGGAGGCGCAGCAACGCGCCGACCGCATCGGGCTCATGCACCAGGGCACCCTGCACCGCGAGGGCACCGTCGCCGAGCTGACCAGGACGCTGCCCTCGACCATCCACTTCGGACTCCCGGCCCACGCGCCGTCACCGCCGCTGCTCGCCACGCGGGGTGTGGACGGCAAGTTCCTCGTCGAGACCTTCGGCCTGCAGAAGGACCTGCACACGCTGCTGGCCTGGGCGCAGGACCAGGCCGTGGAGCTGCTCGACCTGCAGGCCGGGCCGACGCGGCTCGACGACGTCTTCCGCGCCATCGAAAACTCCTGAGAGAAGGACCCATGTTGACGATCGCTCGCGGCGAGCTGATCCAGCTCTTCCGGAACCGGCTCGTGCTGGTCACCGCCCTGGTGCTGCCGGCCGCGCTCAGCGCGTTCTTCATCGCCCGGCACGACGTCTTCACCGAGGTGGGGAGCCTCGGCTACATCGCGACGCTGACGTTGTTCTTCGTGCTGGGCATCGGCCTCTACACCACGACGGTGACGACGCTGGCCGCCCGCCGCCAGAACCTGTTCCTCAAGCGGCTGCGCTCGACGGCGGCCGGGGACGCCGGGATCCTCGGCGGGCTGCTGCTGCCGGTCACCGCGATCGCGGTCGTCCAGATCGCCGTGCTGCTCGCGGTGCTGGCCGCGGTCACCGGGAAGCCGGCGAACCCGCTGCTGCTGGCCGCGGCCGTCGGGGCCACCGTGGTGATGATGCTCGCGCTGGGCCTGGCCACGGCCGGGCTGACGAACTCGCCGGAACACGCGCAGGTGACGACCCTGCCGATCAGCGTCGGCGTGATCGCGGTGGCCGGCTGGGTCGGCCTCACCGGCACCGGCGAGCTCACGCTGCTCAAGCGCCTGCTGCCCGGCGGTTCGGCGGCCGAGCTGGTGCTCGACGCGTGGAACGGCGGCCGCCCGGTCGCCGATTCGCTGGTCCTGTTCGCCCCGACCCTGGCCTGGGTCGTCGTCGCGGTCGTGCTGGCGACCCGCCTCTTCCGCTGGGAACCGCGCCGCTGAGCGCGGCGCGAACGAAAGGAATTCCGATGCGCAAGACCTTGCTGGTGGCCGCGATCGCCGTGCTCGGCGCGACGACCGCCGTCCCCGTGGCCTCCGCCGCACCGAACACCGTGGGCTGGGGACCGTGTCCCGCCGGGGCGTTCCCGACGCCGGACCTGCAATGCACGACGATGAAGGTCCCGCTGGACTACCGGGAGCCCGGCGGGCGGACGATCGACGTCGCCGTGTCGCGCCTGCCGAGCAAAAACCCGGAGAAGCGGCGGGGCGTGCTGCTGACCAACCCGGGCGGCCCCGGCGGCGGCGGCCTGGACTACCCGCAGCTGCTGAAGTACGTGAAGCTGCCCCAAGAAGTGCTCGACTCCTACGACATCATCGGGTTCGACCCGCGCGGGGTCGCGCACAGCACCCCGGTGACGTGCGACCTGACGCCGGAGCAGATCGCGGTCGGCAACCTGCCGTACGCGAAGGGCCCGGCCGACGTCGTGAAGCAAGCCGCGATCGCGAAGCGGGAAGCCGGGCAGTGCGCCGGGTCGAAGACCGGATCGATGCTGCCGTACGTCACCACGGCCAACACCGCGCGGGACATGGACCGCATCCGGACGGCGCTCGGCGAGCCGAAGGTGTCGTTCCTGGGCGCGTCCTACGGGACTTACCTGGGCGCGGTGTACACCACGCTGTTCCCCGAGCGCAGCGACCGGATCGTCCTGGACAGCAACCTCGGGCCGGGCGGCTACGACATCGACGCGATGCGCGGCTTCGGGCGGGGCATGGAGGACCGGTTCCCCGACTTCGCGGCCTTCGCGGCGAAGCACCCGGAGTACGAGCTCGGCACCACGCCTTCGCAGGTGACGGCCAAGTTCCACGAACTGGCCGCACGGCTGGACCGCACGCCCGTCGAAGGCGTCACCGGCTCGGTCTTCCGCGGCTTGACGTTCGAAGGGCTGTACTCGACGGACCTGACGAAGCTGGCCGAGGACTGGCAAGGGCTCGACCAGGGCCGGGCTCCGAAGCCGCCGCAGGCGCCGGTGACCGGGGTGGAAAACCTGCTGGCGTCCCGGTTCGCGGTGATCTGCGGCGACTCGGCGTGGCCGCGCTCGATCGCGAGCTACCAGCTGGACGTCGCGGTCGACCGGGTCCGCTACCCGCTGCTCGGCGCGGCGAGCGCGAACATCGCGGCGTGCGCCTACTGGGCCCCGCCGGCCGAGCCGCGGGTGCGGATCACCGGCCACGGCCCGGCGAACGTGCTGATGGTCCAGAACCGGCGTGACCCGGGCACGCCGTTGTCCGGGGCCCGCAAGCTGCGCGCGGCGTTCGGCGAGCGCGCCCGGATGATCACGATCGACCAGGGCGGGCACGGGGCCTACCTGTTCACGCCCAGCCAGTGCGGGAACTCGCTCGTGACCGAGTACCTGGTGAGCGGGAAGCGGCCGGACGACACCTTCTGCCCCGCGCAAAGCTGACCGCCGGCGGCGCCCCCGACAGCGAGACGAGTGACCCGCAAGTGACCGGCACGTCATCGGTGGCTGGCAGCGTCCTTCTCGTGGCGTGACGCTCGAACGGGGGGTCGTTCTGTGGAATTCCGGATACTCGGTCCGCTCGAAGTGGTGGCCGGCGGCACCTCTCTCGCCCTCGGCGGGCCGAAGGCGCAGGCCGTTCTCGGTACCTTGCTGCTCACGCCCAACGCGGTCGTGGCCACCTCCGCGCTGGTCGAATCCGTGTGGGACCAGGACCCGCCCGCCCGGGCCGTGCCCACCCTGCACGCCTACGTCAGCCGCCTGCGGGGGGCCATGGCCAAAGTTGACGACGGTGGCCCGCCGCGGATCGAGAACGTTCCCGGCGGGTACCGGGTGCGGGTCCGGCCCGGGGAGCTCGATGCCCAGACCTTCCGCGACCGGGTCAGGAACGCCGAGGACGCCGGCGACGTCGACCGGAGCAGGGAGCTGTTGCGGTCCGCCCTCGGGTTGTGGCGTGGGGCCGCGTTGATGAACGTTCCCGGCTCCGCCATCCGGGACCAGGCCGGCCCGCTGGACGAGGCACGGCTGCTCGCGCACGAGAAGCTGGCCGCGCTGGAGCTCGAACGGGGGCGGCACGCCATGCTCGTCCCGCAGCTGCGGGGGCTGAACTCGGCGCACCCGACCCGGGAGCACCTGGCCGAGCTGCTCATGCTCGCCCTGTACCGCTGCGGCAGCCAGGCGGACGCCCTCGACGTCTACCGCTGCACCCGGCAGGTGCTGGTCGATGACCTCGGCCTCGAACCCGGGCCCGGGCTGCGGCGGCTGCACCAGCGGATCCTCGGCAACGATCCGGCCCTGCGGCCGCACACCGGGCGGCACCGGCAACTGCCGCGGGACGTCCGCGACTTCACCGGCCGCGGCAGTGAGATCCGCCGGTTGAGCCACCTCGTCCTCGGCGAGGACGGTCCTTCCGGCACGCCGATCACCGTGGTCGACGGGGTCGGCGGGAGCGGGAAGACCGCGCTGGCCGTGCACGTGGGGCACCGGCTGGCCGAGGAGTTCGCCGACGGCCAGATGTTTCTCGACCTGCAGGCCCACTCCCCCGGCCTCGAACCCCTCACCCCGTTCGACGCGCTGGGGATCCTGCTCGGCTCGGCCGGGGTGGACAGGGCGGCGATGCCCGACACCCTTGCGGCGCGCGCGGCCCGGTGGCGGACCGAAACCGGGGATCGGCACCTGTTGCTCGTGCTGGACGACGTGGCCGACACGGCGCAGATCCGGCCGCTGCTGCCCGGTGGCCCCCGTTGTTCCGTGCTGATCACCAGCCGCGACCCGCTGGCCGATCTGGAAGGCGCGCAGCAGGTGACCGTCGGGCCGCTGCCGCCGCAGGACGCTTCCGCCTTGTTCAGCCGCATCCTCGGCGGTGATGGGCCGGGCCGGGACACCGCGGACATTCCCCGCGCCTGCGGCTATCTGCCCGTCGCGATCCGGGTGACCGCCGCGCGGCTGCGTCGCCGGCCCGCCCGGATCGACGTCGGGGCCTGATCGCGCGCCGCTGGGTCAGGCGCCGGCCACCCCCGCCTCCTGCTCCAGCCGCACCGCGGGCGCGGTCGTCGTCTTGGCGCGGTCCAGCAGGATGCACGTCACCCGCGCCGTGCAGATCCGGCGGTCCTGCTCGTCGGTGAGCACGACGTCGTAGCTGGCCAGCGTCTGTCCCAAGTGGACGGCGGTGGCCACGCCGACGACGTCGCCCGAGCGGACCGACCGGTGGTGCGTCGCGTTGATCTCGACGCCGATGCCGAGCCGGCCGGTGCTGGCGTGCAGCGCGGCCCCCACCGTGGCGAGCGTTTCGGCGAACACGCACGACGCGCCGCCGTGCAGCAGGCCGAACGAACGGGTGTTGCCCGCCACCGGCATCCGGCCGGCGACGCGCTCCGCGGTGACCTCGTCGTACCGGATGCCCATGCTTTCCTGGAGGGTGCCGGTGAAATCGGCACCCAGCCGGGCGAAGACGGCTTCGATCGCCGCTGTCTGAGTCATTTCCTTGTCCCTTCGAGTAAGTAGCCCCGCTGCAGGCCCAGGTCGGCCATCGTGCCGGCGAGCAGGTCGAAGTGCGCTTTCCCGGTGACCTGGACCATGGTGAACGGGAAGCCGAACTTCGACAGCGGTCCCGCGACCCCGGGCCCGACGGCCAGCGTGGTGCCCTGCGCGGCAAGGGCGGCGTACACCCCGGACGACGAGGTGAACTGCGTCGAATTCAGCAGGAAGTCCGTGTACACCTGGTCCGCCGTGGTGATCACCCGCGGGGACAGGCCCGAGAACAACGGCACGGCCGGGTCGGCGAACTTCATCCCGTCGAGGTAGGGCTTGCGCAGTTCGAGCATGAACTGCTGCCGCGGGTTGTGGGCGCCACCGAGGACTTCGACCACGGTGACCTTGCCCTCCGGCTGGGACCGGGCCAGGTCGTGCAGGGCGTCGAGGTACCCGGACAGCATGTACACCCCGGCCGAGCCGCCGGCGAACCTGCCCAGCTCCGCGGCCAGGAACACGTCCGGCCACGCCGAGTACCCGACGAGTTCGTCGTCGGTCGCCACGACCGTCGCGAACCCCTGCGCCGGTTCCCCGGCCACGGTTCGCGGCAACGTGCTGCTGAACCGGAGCAGGTCGAACAGCTCCTCGCGGCCGAGCGCGCCGGCGAGGCAGGCGCCGATCATGAAGCCGAGGCTCGAGCCCCCGATCGCCGCGGGCCGGACACCCCGCTCGGCGAGCACGTCGCAGATCCCGAGCGCGTTGGCGACCTGCCGGACCTCCGCCACGTGACGGAAGTCGGGCGGTGCGCCGGTGTGCCCGATCGACAGCGCCCCCGAGAAGTCCTCGACGAGCAGCCGCGCGACCGGCAGGTCCGTCCACGCGGCGACCCGGTCGATCCATTCGTGCATCACCGGGAAGGCGTCGTACAGTTCGGTTCCCGGCGCTTTCAGCGCGATTCCACCGGCGAAGAAGTACGCGACAGTCAATTCGGGCCCCCGTGCATCCGCAGTCGTCCAGCACCGCAAGGCTAAGGCAGCGGACGTTGCACTTCGCTTGCAGGACAACCGATCGCGATGCAAGCCGATCGCAAGGGCCGCCGCGTTAACCTCGGACCAACGCTCTGCTCCTCCGCCCGTCACGACGCTTGAAACGAGAGGCCGTTGACCACCATCGAAGATACCGGCGCACTGGTCGAGCGTGCGCTCGACCAGGATCTGGACGAGTGGACGAAACGAATCATCGGCCGCCAGTTCGACCCGGAGACGGGCAGCCCTTACTGGTTGCGGCGGGCGGCCACGCTTTCGTTCGACCCGCGGGACATCACCAAGTACACCGAACTCGCCGCGTTCGGCACGTTCGCGCTCGACGAGCTGCGGACGCTCGATCCCGGCGACCTCGTCCCGCTCGCCGTGCCGCGCCCGCTGGCCGGCCGGATCTGGGAATCCGGCGGCACGACCGGCGAACCGTGCCGCGTGTTCTACACCGAGCAGATGCTCCGGCTGCGCGGCGCGTGGCGCCGGTGGTCGATGCGCCGGGAAGGGTTCGAGGAGGGGCGGACGTGGTTGCAGGCAACCCCGAGCGGCCCGCACCTGATCGGGCACAGCGGGTGGGACCTCGTGCAGCTGTACGGCGCACGGGTGTACAGCGTCGACTTCGACCCCCGGTGGGTCAAACGCGCGTTGCGCACCGGGCGGCTCGCGGTGGCCAACGAGTACATCGACCACGTCATCGAGCAGGTCGAGTCCATCGTGGACAGCCAGCACGTCGACTACCTGGTCACCACCCCGGCGCTGCTGCAGGCGCTGATCCGGACCCGGCCCGCGCTCGTGGCCGCGGTCGCCGGCGTGCGGATGACCGGGACGCACGTGACACCCGAGGTGTGGCGCACGTTCCGGCAGGCGCTCGGCGCGGACAAGCCGCTGGTCGTCATGTACGGCAACACGTTCGGCAACACGATGGCGTTGCCCGTGCTGCAGGACGGCGAGCTGATGCCGCACCTCCCGAACTACCCCCAGGTGACGATGGCGGTCGTCGACCAGGACGACTGGACCCGGACCGTCGACCACACCGAGTCCGGCCGCGTCCGGATGACCGTGCTGCACGAGGACCTGTTCCTGCCCAACGTGCTGGAGCGCGACCTGGCCGTCCGGTACGACACCGGCCGCGACTGGCCGTGCGACGGCGTCGCGAACGTGCGTCCGCTGTACGACACCCCGGCGATGCCGGAGGGTATCTACTGACTCACGCCGCCGGCTCGGTCACCCGGTCGCCGCCGGGTGGGTGGAACTGCCGGGGCCGCAACCGCCCGGTTTCGCGCAGTTCCGCCAGTTTCCCGGCCCCGTACTCGCGGAACGTCGCCAGCAGCGAGTACCGGGTCCGCTCGTGGCCCGTCACCGCGATCACGATCGACTTGGCGACCAGGGCGGCGAGCAGGTCGATGACGTCGTCGCGGCGGATCGGACCGCCGGAGCACACCGATTCGGCGGTGGCGAGGTCGAACCCGCTGCCGAACAGCGAGATCCGCGCCCAGAGCAGGCGTTCGGCCGGCGTGCACAGGGCGTGGCTGCGGTCGAGCACCCCGCGCAACGTCACCGGCCGGCCCGGTCCGCCCAGCAGCCGGAACCGGTCGCCGAGCCGGTCGACGATGTCCCTGACGGACAGGGAATTCAGCCGGGCCGCGGCGAGTTCGACGGCGAGCGGGATCCGGTCGAGCCGGTGGCAGAGCAGGCGCACCAGGTCCCGGTTCCCGGGCGTGAGCCGGAAACCCGGCTGGGCCGCGACCGCCCGGTCGGTGAACAGCCGGATCGCCTCGTCCTCGGTGAGCAGCGGCACCGGCAGCAGGTTCTCGCCCGCGGCGCCGAGTGGCTGACGGCTGGTCGCGAGCACCCGCAGCCCCGGCGCCGACCGCAGCAGCGTGGTGAGCACCTCGGCGGCCGGCCCGGCCACGTGCTCGCAGTTGTCCACCACGAGCAGGAGTTCCCTGTCGCGCAGGTGGTCGACCAGCCGCTCGCCCGCGATGCCCAGCGCGCCGGCGATCGCCCGGCCGACCTCGCCGTCGGTCGACGACCCGAGGTCGGCCAGCCAGACGCCGTCCGGGAAGGCGCGGGCCGTCGCGATCTTCAGCGCGAGCCGGGACTTGCCCGCGCCGCCGGCCCCGGTGAGCGTCACCAGCCGGTGGTCGGCGAGCATCCGGTTCGCCAGGTCGAGCTGCGCTTCACGACCGACGAACGACGTCAGCTCGGCGGGCACGTTGCCGGCCGGTGCCCGGGGCGGCGCCGCGGTCGTCCCGGCCGGCTCGGCGGCCAGCACCCGGGCGTGCGCCTCCCGCAACTCGGCGCAGGGGTCCAGACCGAGTTCGCCGGCGAGCTTCGCGCTGATCACGCGGTAGCACTCCAGCGCCTCGCTCTGCCGCCCGGACCGGTGCAGCGCCAGCATCCGCTGGGCCCAGAACCGCTCCCGCAACGGGTGCGCGGCCGTCAGCTCGTGCAGTTCGGGCAGCACGTCCTGGTGCCCGCCGGTCCGCAACGCGAGGTCGATCCGCAGTTCGACCGCGGCGAGCCGTTGCTCGGTCAGCGCCGGAACGATTTTTGCGTGTAGCACCTCCGAAGGCACGTCGGAGAGCGCTTCCCCGCGCCACAATTCCAGCGCCGCCCGCAGCGCCCCGATCGCCGGTGTGACATCACCGGCCGCAACGCACGCTTTCGCCCGGGCACAAAGGGCGGTGAACCGCACCAGGTCGACCGCGTCTTCGGGCACCTCGATGACGTAACCGTCGGGTCGCGTGCGGATCGGCGCGGCGTCGCCCAGCACCCGCCGCAGCCGCAACACGTAGTTCTGCAGGGTGTTGCGGGCCCCGGGCGGCGGGTGCTCGCCCCACATCCTGAGCAGGAGCGTCCGCGGCGGCACGACGCGGTTGGCGTCCACCAGCAGCGACGCGAGCAGGACCCGGTGCTTCGCGGCGGTGATCACCACCGGAGCACCGCCCACCCGCACTTCCAGTGCGCCGAGCAGCTTGAACCGATACTCCACAACACCCCCGCAATGTGGTCGCCAGAGTGCCGACGCTACCGAGCCGCGCGTGGCCGCGACCATCATCGACATGGGTAGCCTTCGCGATTCCCGACCAAATTCGCAAATCGCCCCACACCGTCCGGAAATTGCCGAAATCGGACGCGGAGTGCGGCGGTTCAGGAACGCGGGAAACGGCCCCGGCCGGCCGGTTCCGGTACCTCGAAGCCGCCGATTCGGTGCTCGAGCAGTTCGGCCAGCCGCAGCGGGGTGCGATCCTCGGACATCGGGCCGATCAGCTGCACGCCCGCCGGCAGGCCCTCCGCGGACCGGCCCGTGGGTATCGCGGTCGACGGCAGGCCGGGCATGGTGGCCAGGCCGGCCCAGACCAGCTGGTCGAAATACGGGTAGCCGGCGCCGTCGATGTCGATGTGGCGCTCCATCGGATTGGGGTGGTGGTCGTGCGGGAAGGCCGGCGTCGGCGTTATCGGGCACACCACCGCGTCGAACTCGGCGAACAGCTGCCGCCAGGCTTGGCGGTGGAGCTCGCGGCGGTTGTTCGCCTCGAGCCAGTCGCGGTGGCTGAACGACATCGCGCGCAGCCGTACGGCATTGAGGCTTTCGTCGGCCGGGTCCGGCTGCTCCAGCGAATCGATGGGGAACCGGGCGACCGTGCCCGAAATCAGCAGTTGCATGTACAGCGTCGCGGTTTCGGTCAGGTCGGGCAGCAGGGGACTGTGCCGTTCGACGCGGGCGCCGCCGTCGACCAGCGCGTCGGCCACCCGGGTCACGGCCGCCCGCACGGCGGTGCCCGTCGGGATGAGCGGGTGCTCGTCGAGGACCAGGACGCGGAAATCGGCGAGCCGCTCGTGGCGGGCGGGCGGCAGGGCCAGCCGGTGGGCCACGCCGTGGGTCAGCGGGTCCGGGCCGGCCATGACGTCGAGCAGGAGGGCCAGGTCGCGGGCGGTGCGTGCCATCGGGCCGACGACCGCGAGGTCGAGGTCGACCGGCAACGCCGGCTCGCCCGGCGGGACCATGCCGCGGCTGGCCGCCAGCCCGAGCGTCGGCTTGTGCGCGTAGACGCCGCAGAAGTGCGCGGGGGTGCGCAGCGAGCCGGCGAGGTCGGTGCCGAGGGACAGCGCGCCGAACCCGGACGCCAGGGCCGCCGCCGACCCGCCGGACGACCCGCCCGAAGTCCGGCCGTGGTCCCACGGGTTGCTGGTCGTTCCGTAGAGGGCGTTGAAGCTCTGGATGTCCTGCAGGCCCAGCGGCACGTTGGTCTTGCCGAGCACCACCGCGCCCGCGGCCTTGAGCCGCGACACCTGCACCGCGTCCTCGGCCGGTACGTGGTTCCGGTGCGATGGCATGCCCCAGGTCGTGGGCAGCCCGGCGATGTCGTAGGACTCCTTGACCGTCACCGGGATCCCGAGCAGCGGCCGGTCCTCACCGCGGGCCCGGGCCCGGTCGGCACGGTGGGCGGCGGCCCGCGCCCGGTCGAAGTCCGGCACGCAGATCGCGTTGATCACCTTGTCGTCACGCTCGATCCGGGCGATCGCCTCGTCGGTCAGTTCCACCGAAGTCACCGCACCGGCCCGCAATGCGGCCATCTGTTCTTCCGCCGTCCGAAAGCTCCATTCCATGACGGCGAAGCTAGAGACCGGCCGGAGGAGCCACAAAATTCCGGTTCGCACAACGGGACAGCCGGAAACTCGCCCACCCGAGACGTTCCACCGCAGGTCAGCGTGTCCAAAATAGACCAGCTCCCCCAGCGTAGGCACGGAATACCGTGCCGGGCAACGGGATGGACGTCTCAGTTCTCCAGCGCGGCCGCCTTGCCCAGCAGCACCGAACGCTCCCGCTCGTTGCCGCACAACCGGGCTGCCAGCGCCAGCTCCGCGCGTGCCTCCTCGACCCGGCCCAGCCTGGTCAGCAGCTCCCCGCGGACCGTCGGCACCAGGTGCGACCCCGGCAGTCGATCCGACGCGACCAGCTCGTCGACGATCGGCAACGCCTCCCCCGGTCCCGACGCCATCGCCACCGCGACCGCGCGGTTGAGCTCGACCACCGGTGACGGCGCCACCCGGCCCAGCGCCTCGTACAGCACCACGATCCGGTCCCAGTCCGTCTCCGCCACCGAGGGCGCCGACGCGTGGACCGCCGCGATCGCCGCCTGGAGGCCGTACGGGCCGAATCCGCGCGGCGCCGCCTTCGCCAGCGCCGCCAAGCCGCGGTGGATCGCCGAGACGTCCCACCGGCTCCGGTCCTGGTCTTCGAGCAGGACCGGCGATCCGTCCGGGGCCGTGCGGGCCGGGAACCGCGCGGCCGTCAGCTCGCACAACGCCAGGAGGCCGTGGACCTCCGGCTCGTCCGGCTGCAGCGCCGCCAGCGTCCGGGCCAGGCGGATCGCCTCGTACGCCACGTCCGGACGGACCAGGCGGTCGCCTTCGGCCGCCGTGGCCCCTTCGGTGAAGATCACGTAGAGCACGCTCAGCACGCCGCCCAGGCGCTCGCGGCGCTCGGCCGGCGGGGGCAGCTCGAACGGGACCCCGGCCGCCGCGATCGTCTTCTTGCCCCGTGTGATGCGGGCCTGGACCGTGGGCACCGGGACCAGGAACGCCCGGGCGATCGCCGCGCTCGACAGGCCCGCCACCACGCGCAGGGTCAGCGCCACCCGGGACTCCGGTGAGAGCACCGGGTGGCAGCTCACGAACATCAGCGCCAGGACGTCGTCGTCGATCCGGTCGGGGTCGGGTTCGTCGCCGGCCGGCGCCGGGGCGGCCGCCAGGGCCGCGTACCGGTCGCGCAGGGCCGCCCGGCGGCGGATCGCGTCGATCGCGCGCCGCCGGGCCGTGGCCATCAGCCAGCCCGCGGGGTCGGCCGGGGCCGTGCGGGGCCACGACACCAGTGCCTCGGCCACCGCCTCCTGGGCCGCGTCTTCGGCCAGGCCGAAATCGCCGGTGAACCGGGTCAGCGCGGCGACGATCCGCGCCGAGGAGATCCGCCAGACCGCCTCGACCTGGGCCGTCACTGCGGGACCTCGTCGCTTCCGGGCACCCGCCGGACCTCGACCTTCGCCCCGGGCGCCGCCGGGACGCGCTTGGCCCACTCGACCGCCTCCTCCTTCGAGGCGACGTCGATCAGGAAGAACCCGCCGAACAGCTCCTTGGTCTCCCCGTACGGCCCGTCCGTAACCACCGGCGTCTCGCCACCGAAGTCGACGACGACACCCTGCTGCGGATCGTCGAGCCCTTCGGCCGCGACGTAGACGCCGGCCTTCAGCAGGTCCTCGATGAACTGGCGGCTCGTGGCCATCATCTCGTCGATGTTCGCCATCATGGCCGCGTTCGACTCGTCGGTGCCCCGCATGACCAGCAGGTACTTCGCCATCGTCTGCTCCTTCTCCCGCGGGCCGCTTCCCGGCCTTCGCGCCCCCTGGTCGAACGGGCGGCGCGCGGATCGACACGGCCCCGGAAGAACTTCGCGCGCCCGCGGCGGCCGAGCCTAATGCCCACCTCGGCGTGAGAACTGCTTGAACGAGCAACTAAATGCGAGTACTAGTGGCAGCAGGGCCGACACGGTCCGTTCACACTCCAGGGGAGAAGCAATGCCACTTGGGTTCAGCCTTCCGGTGTTCGGCAAGGCGGCGGCCACGCCGGGCGGGATCGCGCACTACGCGCGCGAGGCGGAGCGGGCGGGGGCGGCCGGGTTCTGGGTCGGCGACCGGCTGCTGTCGCCCGTCGCCCCGGTCGTGCCCTACCCGGGCTACGAGACCATGCCCGAGGAGTTCCACACCGCGCAGGATCCCTTCACCGCGCTGGCCATCGCCGCCGCCGTGACCGAGACCGCGGTGCTCGGCTCCAGCACGATCAACGCGACCCAGTACCAGCCCGCGAACCTCGCGCGCCTGCTGACCAGCATCGACGTGGCGAGCAACGGCCGGCTGATCCCCGGCTTCGGCATCGGCTGGTCGCCCGACGAGTACGCCGCCGTCGGCGTGCCCATGGGCGAACGCGGCAAGCGGCTCGACGACCTGCTCGACCTCCTCGAGACGTGGTGGACCGAGGACCTCGTGTCGCACGAAGGCGTCGGCTACACGATCCCGGAAAGCCACGTCGACCTGAAGCCGGTGCGCAAGCCGCCCGTCTACCTGGCCGGGTTCGGCGGAAAGGCGCTGCAGCGGGTCGCCCGGCGGGCGGACGGCTGGCTGCCCGCCTGGTCGATCCCCGAAGCGTTCCCCGCCGACGTGCTCACCGGCACCCTGGCGAACCTGCGGGCGGAAGCCGAGCAGGCCGGCCGCGACCCGCAGGCGCTCGGTGTGGCCCTGCGGGTGAACGTCGCGCCCGGCACGGACCTGGAAACCATCGCCGCCTCGGTCACCAAGGTCGTCGAGCTGATCGCGCCGGACCACACGTTCGTCGACCTCTCCTACCTGATCGGCAGCGTCGAAGAACTCCTCGACCTGACCGGCCGGTTGCTGGAGCTGACCGCCCGCGGCTGACCCGATCCCCGGGGCACATGATTGAGATCCGGCGCCCGTGGGCACGTCAGAGGAGACGGGTCCTGGATGCGGGCTCGTCCGGGGTAGGCGGCGGCTCGCCGTGGCGATCACCCTGCCGTCGGGGCGGCAGGCGCGAAGGTCGCCGCGGCCGGCCGCCGCCATCTTTTTGTGCCCGGCGAGGCGGCCGGCCGGGAGTCACGCGTTGAGCGTGGCGAAAATGCGGGTCAGGGCGGCCAGGTCGCCGGCGTCCAGTGCGGCCAGCGCCGGCGGCGGTTCCGTGAGAATGCGCCGAGCGGTGGCGGCGGCCTGCAGCCCGGCCTCCGTGAGGTGGACCAGCCGGCTGCGCTTGTCGCCGGGGTGGGCCCGGCGCTCGGCCAGCCCGCGGCGTTCCAGGCGGTCGACCGCCACCGTCGCCGCCGATGGGTCCACCTCCGCGGCCTGGGCGACCTCGCGCAGGGTCATCGGGGCCTGGGCGAGCTTGATCAGCAGTTCGGCCTTGCCCACGCCGAGGTCCAGCTCGAGGCGCAGGGCGCGCAGCCGGTCCTGGCCGGTGACGAAGGCCAGCATCGCCGTCCAGGCCTGCGCCGCCGTGCTCGGTTCGGGGTTCATCGGGCCACGTCCATGCCTTGCGGGTGCAGCCGGCGGCCACTGTATTCCGCGTGCGCGCGGGCCCGGCGGCCGGTCGAGAGCAGGCCGAGCAGCACCACCGCGACGCCGCAGCCGGTCAGCACGGCCCACGCCGTCGCGGTGGCCGCGCCGGCCGCGAGCAGCGATCCGCACACCGCCACGCCGATCGCCCCGCCGGTCTGGCGGCAGGTCGACGCGATCGCCCCGGCGACCCCGGCCTGGTCGCGGGGCATCCCGGCCAGCGCCGCGGTGGTCATCGGGGTGCCGACCAGGCCGAACCCGGCCCCGAACAGCAGGTAGGCGAGGACGAGGTAGCCGGCGGGGGTGCCGGGCCCGGTGCCGGCGAGCAGGCCGGTACCGGTCGCCAGCAGCAGCCCGGCCAGCACGAGCGGCAGCCGGGCGCCCCGGGCCGCCACGATGCGCCCGGACACCATCGCGAACCCCGCTCCCGCGGCGGCCATCGGCAGGGTGAGCAGGCCGGCGTGCAGCGCGCTGTAGCCGCGGACTTCCTGCAGGTAGAGCGTGTTCAGGAAGAGGAACCCGACCACGGCCGCCAGTGCGGCCACCGCGATGACCGCCGCCCCGGAGAACGCCGGGCTGCGGAAGAACCGGACGTCCACCAGCGGGTCGGCGCGCCGCGACTCGGTCACCACCAGGCCGCACACCGAGACGGCGGCCAGCGCGAACAGCCCGACGATCAGCGGTGACGTCCAGCCGTGCCGGGGCCCTTCGATGACGGCGGCGGTCACCGGACCGAGGAACGTGACGACCAGCAGCTGGCCGAGCGGGTCGAACCGCCTGCCGCGCGCCGCCCGGGACTCGGGGACGAACCGCCGCGTCAGGACGATGGCCAGCAGGCCGATCGGCACGTTGACCCAGAAGATGGACCGCCACCCGAGGCCGCTGACCAGCAGCCCGCCGAGCACCGGGCCGCAGGCACCGCCCAGGCCGGCCACCGCGCCCCACGTACCCACCGCGCGGGCCCGCTCCTTCGGGTCGGTGAAGGTGGTGGCGATGATCGACATCGCGACCGGGTTCAGCATCGCGCCACCGACCGCCTGCAGCGCGCGGAACCCGACCAGCGCACCGAGCGAGGGCGCGAGGCCGCACAGCAGCGAGCCGAGCGAAAACACCCCGAGCCCGGCCTGGAACACCCGGCGGCGGCCGAACCGGTCGGCCACCGAGCCCGCGAGCAGCAGCAGGCAGGCGAGCACCACGACGTAGGCGTCGACCACCCACTGCAGGCCGCTGACCGGCGCGTTCAGCGACTGCCGGATGGACGGGAGGGCCACGTTGGCGATCGTGGTGTCCAGCCCGGCCACGACCACGCTCAGGCAGCACGTCAGCAGCACGACGGTCCGGCCGCGCGGAGGCGGGGTGGCCATCAAGTAATTGTTGCACAACAACTACTTGTTGCTGGGCTCCCCGGCTTCGGCGACGGCGGTCGCGGCCCAGCAGGCTCGAGCCCGCCGGCGAGGAGGAGTACGCCGCCGCTCAACCGAACAGGTAACCGGCTGCCACACTGGCCGATTTCTTGGTTGAACTTTTGCCGGGCCACGTATACGCTGCTCCCTACGCTGGGAGCGCTCCCACATGGATCACCAACGCTCGATTCATCCGAGAATGGAGGCCCATCATGCGTATGCGCGGCACCTCCCGGTCCGGCACCGGACGGCGGAGCGTCATCGCACTCGTCATCGCCCTGCTGACCTGCCTGTTCGTCGGGGTCCCGGCCGCTTCGGCGCACGGCACCATCGTCAGTCCCCGCACCCGCGCCTACCAGTGCTGGCAGGACTGGGGCAACCAGCACACGAATCCGGCCATGCAGCAGCAGGATCCCATGTGCTACCAGGCTTTCCAGGCCAACGCCGACACCATGTGGAACTGGATGAGCGCGCTGCGGGACGGGCTCAAGGGCAACTTCCAGGGCGCCACCCCCGACGGCCAGCTCTGCAGCAATGCCCTGGCGCGCAACAACTCCCTGAACACCCCGGGTGCGTGGCGGACCAGCAACCTCGGCGCGAACTTCTCGATGCACCTGTACGACCAGGCCAGCCACGGCGCCGACTACTTCCGGGTCTACGTCAGCAAGAACGGGTTCGACCCCACCACCCAGCGCCTCGGCTGGGGCAACCTCGACTTCATCACGCAGACCGGCCGGTACGCCCCGGCGAAGGACATCACGTTCGACGTCCAGACCTCCGGCGGGTACAAGGGCCACCACATCGTGTTCACGATCTGGCAGGCTTCGCACCAGGACCAGACGTACATGTGGTGCAGTGACGTGAATTTCAGCTAGCAATTCCGAAAAAGGTGGTGCCGTTCCGGAGAACCGGACCGGCACCACCTTTTTTCGCGCGTTATTCACCCTATCGGGTAACGGCGTTGTGGCTGGTAGGTCCCCGTCTGCACCCCTCGTCGGGTTTGTCCACCGATGCGTCGCCGGTCGCATGTTTTGCGCCGCCCTCGCGCGTCAAACCCGGTGCCGGAGGACCAGCCGCCGCGAGCCGTCGCGGGAGGGAGCGAAGAATGCGCGCGTTGACCGTCGTGCCGGAACAGCAGGGGTCCCTGCGGGTCGGCACGGTGCCCGATCCGCAGCCGGGCGAGGGCGAGCTGCTCGTGCGGGGTCTCGCGCTCGGCGTGTGCGGCACGGACAAGGAGATCGCCCGCGGCGAGTACGGCTGGGCGCCGCCGGGCCGGGATCGCCTGGTGCTGGGGCACGAGTCACTCGGTCAGGTGCTCGAACCGGCCGGCGGCTTCGCCGAAGGCGACCTCGTCGTCGGCGTCGTCCGGCGGCCCGATCCGGTGCCGTGCGGCGCGTGCGCGGCCGGCGAGTTCGACATGTGCCGCAACGGCCGCTACACCGAGCGCGGCATCAAGGAAATCGACGGCTACGGCAGCGAGCTGTGGACCGTCGAGGCGGACTACGCGGTGCGCCTCGACCCGCGGCTGCGGGACGTCGGCATGCTGATGGAACCGACCACGGTCGTCGCGAAGGCGTGGGAGCAGCTCCAGCGCGTCGGCGAACGCGCCTGGTTCGAGCCGCGGCGGGTGCTGGTGACCGGCGCGGGCCCGATCGGGCTGCTCGGCGCGCTGCTGGGCGTCCAGCGCGGCCTCGACGTCCACGTCCTCGACCGCGTCACCGACGGCCCCAAGCCCCGGCTGGTCGAGCAGCTCGGCGCGACCTACCACCACGACCCGATCGAGAAGGTGCTGCCCGGCCTCGAGCCGGACATCGTCCTGGAGGCCACCGGCGTCGGCTCGCTGGTGTTCGACGCGATGGCCGGCATCGGCTCCTACGGCATCGTCTGCCTGACCGGCGTCTCCCCCACCGGCCGGAGCCTGACCGTGGACGCCGGGACCATCAACCGCGAACTCGTCCTGGAGAACGACGTCGTCATCGGCTCGGTCAACGCCAACCTCCGCCATTACCACGCCGCCGCCGACGCCCTCGGCCGCGCGGACCTGGACTGGCTGGCCGGCCTCGTCACCCGGCGGGTCCCGCTGGAGGAGGCGCCCGACGCCTTCGAGGCCGCAGCCGACGACGTCAAGGTCGTCCTCGACCTGGCCGGCGAGCACTGACCGCCATGGCGCCCCCGATCGAGGACTACGCCCTGCTCGGCGACCTGCACACGGCCGCGCTGCTGTCCCGCGACGGCGCGATCGACTGGCTGTGCCTGCCGCGCTTCGACTCCCCCGCCTGTTTCGCGGCCCTCCTGCACGACGAGCAGGCCGGGACCTGGCGGCTCGCCCCGGCGTCCGGTGGGCCCGCCACCCGGCGCTCGTACCGCGGCGACTCGCTGATCATGTCGTCCGAATGGGACACCGCGGGCGGCACCGTCCGCGTCCTGGACTTCATGCCGCCGCGCGGTGAGGCCGCCGACGTCGTCCGGATCGTCGAAGGCGTGACCGGGCGGGTGCCGATGCGGATGCTGCTGCGGCTGCGGTTCGACTACGGCTCGGTCACCCCGTGGGTCCGGCGCGAAGACGACGAACTGGTCGCGGTGGCCGGCCCCGACGTGATCCGCGTCCGCACGCCGGTCCCGCTGCGCGGCGAGGACCTGGCCACCCACGCCGAGTTCACCGTCGCCGCCGGGGACCGCATCCCGTTCGTCCTCACGCACGGCGCGTCGTACCGGCCGCGGCCGAAGAGCGCCGACGCCGAAACCGCGCTGGCCGACACCGAACGGTTCTGGGCGGACTGGATCGGCCGGTGCCGCTACACCGGGCCGTGGCAGGCCGAGGTGCGCCGCGCCCTGATCACCTTGAAGGCCCTCACCTACGCCCCGACCGGCGGGATCCTGGCCGCCGCGACGACGTCGCTGCCCGAGCAGCTCGGCGGGGAACGCAACTGGGACTACCGCTACTGCTGGCTGCGCGACGCCACTTTCACGCTGCAGGCCCTGATCGGCACCGGCTACCACGACGAAGCCCGCGCCTGGCGCGAATGGCTCGTCCGCGCCGCCGCCGGCGACCCCGCCGGCCTGCGGATCATGTACGGCCCCGACGGCACCCGCCGGCTGCCCGAGGCCACGTTGGACTGGCTGTCCGGCTACGAGGGTTCGACGCCGGTCCGGGTCGGCAACGCCGCGGCCGGCCAGTTCCAGCTAGACGTCTGGGGCGAGGTCCTCGACGGCCTCCACCTGGTCCGCGAGGCCGGTCTCCCGACCTCCCACCCGGCCTGGGACCTGCAGCGCGGCCTGCTCGACTTCCTCGAAGGCCAGTGGGACCAGCCGGACAACAGCCTGTGGGAGGTCCGCGGCCCGCGGCGGCACTTCGTGCACTCCAAGGTGATGGCCTGGGCGGGTGTCGACCGCGCGGTGCACACCGTGCAGGACCACGGCCTCGACGGCCCGGCCGACCGCTGGCGCGCCCTGCGGGCGAAGATCCACCAGGACGTCTGCACCCACGGTTACGACGCCGACCGCAACACCTTCACCCAGTTCTACGGCTCCCGCGGCCTGGACGCGGCCCTGCTCCTCATCCCCCGCGTCGGCTTCCTGCCCGCCGACGACCCCCGCGTACGCGGAACGGTCGACGCGGTGCGCGCGGAACTGGCCCACGGCGGCTTCGTCCGGCGCTACGACGCCGACGCGGACGGCGGCGTCGACGGGCTGCCGGGCGGCGAAGGCAGCTTCCTGGCGTGCAGCTTCTGGCTCGCGGACGCGCTGAACGCAACCGGGCGCACGGCCGAGGCGCGCGGGTTGTTCGAGCAGTTGCTGGGCCTGCGCAACGACGTCGGGCTGCTGTCGGAGGAGTACGACACCGAGGCGCGCCGCCAGGTGGGGAACACGCCGCAGGCGTTCAGCATGGTCGGGCTGGTCAACACGGCCCGGGCGCTTTCGGGGTCGGACACCGGGACGAACGCCCCGGGCCGGCACCAGCGGGCCGGCTGAGCGTCTGCCTGTTCGACACTCGACCTAGCCGGTCTCGGTTTTCCCGAAGGCGCGCAGGAACGTGTCGACGATGACGTCGGCAGCCTGGGCGTCGCTCAGCCCGGGCAGGTCGCGGGTGGACAGCTGCACCAGCCGGCCGAGCACGTTGCCGGGCCAGCGGTCCGGCAGGCCCGGCCGGAGGACGCCTTCGTCCGTGGCGCGGTGCAGGAACCGGTCCACCTCGTCGATCGCGCGCAGGCGGCGGGCCCAGATTTCCGGGTCGGAGCGCATCCGGCTCACCTCGGTCGGCCAGGTGCGGTTGACGCCGACGATTCCCTCCACGTACCGGTGCAGGGCCACCGGCACCGGCGCTTCGCGGAGCCGGGCGGCTTCGATCGCCGCCTCGATCGCGGTCAGGCGGGCCTGGTACACCGCTGCCAGGAGCTCTTCGCGGCCCGCGAAGCGGCGGTAGACCGTCCGGCGGTCCACGCCCGCCGCCGCCGCGATCGCCGCGATGCTCGTGGCGGGGTCGTCGGCGAGCATGCGGGCGCCCGTCGTCAGCAGCAGTTCGAGGGCACGTGGACCACCCCGAGCAGCACCGATCTGCTGGACATCCGGTCCCGCACGACAATTCCGTCATCGGCCGCGCCGCGCAGGCACTGCCCGCCGACGTCGACCGCGCTGTCGCGGCCGCGCGCCGCGCCTTCGACGAAGGGCCGTGGCCGCACACCCCGCCCGCGGACCGCATCGCGGCGCTCCGGCGGCTGGCGAGCCTGCGCGAGAAGCGCGCGGACGAGATCGCCGCACTGATCACCGCGGAGAACGGTTCGGCGCTGTGGTTCACCGAGGCCGGCCAGTCCGGCCTGACCCGGCAGGCCAACGCGTTCCTGACGGCGGCCGCGGAGTTCGGCTGGGAAACGACGCTCGAACCGTCGGACCCGGCCGCGCCGTTCCGGTCGGTCGTGCGACGGGAGGCGATCGGCGTGGTCGCCGTGGTCATCCCGTGGAACTCGCCGTTCTCCTCGGCGCTCGCGAAGATCATCCCGGCCCTGCTGGCCGGCAACACCGTCGTCCTCAAGGTGTCGCCCGAGAACACGCTCAGCATGAACCTGCTCGCGGAACTGCTGGCGGACAAGGTCGCCTTCACCGGCTCGACCCGCGCCGGCCGCCGCATCGCCGCGCTGGCCGGGGAACAGCTCAAGCGGGTCAGCCTCGAACCGGGCGGCAAGTCGGCCGCGATCATCCTGCCCGACGCCGACCTCGACGCGGCGGTCCAGGGCGTAAAGTTCGGTTCGCTGCTCAACAACGGCGAATCGTGCATCGCGCAGACGCGCATCCTGGCGCCGCGCAGCCGGTACGAAGAGGTCGTCGCCGGCCTGCAGGACCTGATCGAATCCCTGCCGGTCGGCGACCCGGCGGCCGAAGGGACGTTCGTCGGCCCGATGGTCCGCCGGGACCAGCAGCAGCGCGTCCTCGACTACATCCGGCTCGGCGTCGAGGACGACGCGGTCCGCATCGCGAACGACTCCGAGTACGACCTCTCCGGCGGCGTGTGGTCGGCGGACCCGGCGCACGCGCTGGCGGTCGCCCGCCGGGTCCGGACGGGCACGGTGACCGTCAACGGCGCACCGATCGGGTTCGACGGCCCGTTCGGCGGGTTCAAGGCCAGCGGCCTCGGCCGGGAGTACGGCGCCACCGGGATCGGCACCTACACCGAGTACAAGACGATCACCGTGCCCAGCGCGGCTCACCCGGCGGCGGCGAGCATCCCGGCTTCGTAGGAGCCACCCTTAAGGTGCACGATCACGGCGAGCCGGTTGGCCGCGTTGATCAGGGCGACCAGCGCGACCAGGGCGGCCACCTGCTCGTCGTCGTAGTGCTCCCGCACCCGGGCCCAGGTTTCGTCGGAGACGCCCTCGGCGGCGTCGGCCATCCGGGTGCCCTCCTCGGCCAGCGCGAGCGCGGCCCGCTCGGCCTCGGTGAACACGGTGGCTTCCCGCCACGCGGCGACGAGGGCGAGCCGCACGGCGCTCTCCCCGGCCGCGACGGCCTCCTTGGCGTGCATGTCGAGGCACCAGCCGCACCCGTTGATCTGGCTGGCCCGCAGGCTCACCAGCTCCTGCGTGGTCTTCGGCAGCGGCGACCGTTCGATCACCTGCCCGAGGCCGGCGAACCGCTTGACCAGCCGCGAGCCGGTCTCGGTGGTGAACAGGTCGATGCGGGGTTCCATGGTTTCGTCCTCCTGGTCGTGGGCGGTAACGACCTCGAGACACCGGAGGTGCGGAGCTTGTGACAGCCCTTCAGCCCGGATCGGCGACCTGCAGTTCGACCCGCTGCCGCAGGTAGGCGTCGGAGTGCGTCCGCGCGATCCGGATGGCCGCGTCGACCAGCGGTTTCGTCTCGGCCGGATGGTCGGCGGGATCGAGCGGCAGCAGCGGCAGGACACACCGGCGGACATCGAGGTCGTCGTTGGCCACGAACTCGTGCAGGGCGGCGCGGTTCCAGCGGGCTTCGAGGTCTTCGAAGGTTTCGAGGGTGGCCCAGTACCAGGCCCGGGCAACCCCGGCGCGTTCGGGATTCGTGCCGGTGGCGAAGGTGTGCAGCAGCGCTTCCTGCGTCCGGCGGGCACCGAAGGCCGCCTTGAGCGGCTCGACGAACTGCCGGTTCAGGCTCGGATCGGGATCGAGGACGGCGGCCTGCAGGAGCGCGTCGAAGAACGGCTCCGGCAGGTCGGGGTAGTCGGAGTCGAGGTAGCCCAGGGCTTTGCGCAG
Organism: Amycolatopsis sp. CA-128772; assembly: GCF_002904295.1. Classification (GTDB taxonomy): domain Bacteria; phylum Actinomycetota; class Actinomycetes; order Mycobacteriales; family Pseudonocardiaceae; genus Amycolatopsis. The sequence goes on along the minus strand of NZ_PPHG01000005.1, from coordinate 60,370 downwards.
GGCACCGCGTTGGTCCTCCTCGCCTTCGCCGGCTTCGACGGCCCGTGCGGGGAGGTGGGTGCGGACGAGGCCGAGGAGGTCCGCGAGGCAGCGCCGGAACCCGGCATCCGCGGCACGATCCGGCAGGGCGGGCAAGGGCGGTGTGTCCATATCCGGGAGTCGCCCTCGGCACCCTCCCCCGTTACCGGCCGCAACTCCCCTGCCCCGGCATGTATCACCGCCACGGCCGCGCTGCTCAGTTGCGTCGTAACTGCTACGAATCGAGGAAGGAACCGGCATGCTCGCAACCATTTCCCGCGGCAGAACCCTGCGCCGCTTCGGCAGTCTCACCCTGGCCGCCGTCGTGTCCGCTTCGCTGATGGCCGTCAGCTCCGGCGTCGCCCACGCCTCGCTGTCGCAGGTGCAGGACGGGTTCGAGGTCAACCCGCAGTCCTCGTGGCTGGTCGCCACCGGGGGTTCGGCCTCCGCCGGGTTCGACGTCGGGGCCGGGACCGCCCGCTCCGGGCGGAACAACGGGTGGCTCTTCGCCTCCAACGGCTGGGCGTTCGAGGGCTACTGGGTCGTCACGAACTCGGTGCCGCGCGGCGCCCAGTGCGCTTCGCAGTTCTTTATGCAGACCGCCGGTGGGGCTCAGGTCGGCATCGAGATCTGGGACGCCAACGGGCACCTGCTGGCCAGCACCTACCCTTGGCTCAACGGCAGCGGCGCCTACCAGGCCGTCAACACCGCGCGGTGGAACCTCAACGGGGTCAACCCCGTGTTCGTCAAGGCGATCGTCGGCGCGAACGGGGTTTCGCGGTTCATCCGGCTGGATGACATGACGACGCAGTGCTACTGGTGAGACGCGGTACCATCACTGCCGATGAGCTGGGCCGGGTGGAAAGTGCGGTTGCGGGAGGTCCGCCCGGCGGACCACCGCACCCTGATCCGGTTCGACCGCGACCACGACGGGCGGGCCGGCGGTTACCGCCACTGGGCGACGCACCGGGTGGCCGGCGACACCGGTGACGACTTCCACTTCGCCATCGAGACGCTGCACAACCGGACGCTGGTCGGGTCGATCTGGATCCAGGCCGACCCGGCTTCCGGCCGGTTCAGCTACGGCATCGGGATCGGGCCGCAGTACCGCCGGTGCGGGTACGCCGCCGACGCCGTCACCATCCTGCTCGGCGTCATGTTCGAGCTGCGCCACTACCGCAAGTGCGAGGTCAGCATCAACGGCGCGAACTTCGCCTCGCTCGCGCTGCACGGCGAGCTCGGGTTCCGGGAGGAAGGCCGGCCACGCGACACCGAACTGCGTCGCGGCGAGGTCCGGTACCCGGTGCTGATGGGCCTCACCGCCGCCCGGTTCGCCGAGCACCGGCCGGTGGTCGTCGCCGCTCGCGGGCCGGTGCAGCCCCGCCGGGGACGGCACTGGCGGACGCCTCGGCGGGGCCGGCACTGGCGGGCCGAACACCTGGGGCGGCTCCCGCGGTTCGCCCGCTGAAGCACCGGGAGGCCCCCGAAGGAGCCCCCCGGTCACCTGCTCAGCCGTCCGACTCCGCGGACGGGAGGTAGGCGCCCGGCACCTGGTCCGGGGCGTAGACCTGGTGCTCACCCGGGTACGGCAGCTGCCAGCCGTGCGTCTGGTACCACGTGAAGTGGTTCATCTGCGCGGGGTTGGCGTAGTCCGCGACGGCGTCCGGGCCGGTCAGCCGCTGGTGCGTCGTCCACTCCTGCCACTGCGTCGCGAGCAGCGCCTTGTCCGCCGGCACGGCCGCCGACGGCACCGGCGCGGCGGCCGGGTTCGGCGCGGCCGGGGTGTCCGGGCCGCAGGACGGCTGGGTCGCCAGGCCCGCCGTCAGCGACGTCCGGTTCGGCAGCGCCGTGAACGGCGTGTAGTCCGGCTTCTGCGTGAACGCCGCGCTCATCGGTGTCGCCGCGCTGTCCTTCTGGTTCATCGGCTTGACCCCGAGGATCTGCTCGATCGTCCGGATCATCGTGATCTGCGAGTAGTAGTGGCTGTCGACGACACCGCGGCGGGCGTACGGGCTGATGATCTGCACCGGCGCGCGGTGGCCGTCGACGTGGTCCAGGCCGGCCTGCGAGTCGTCCTCGACGACGAAGATCGCCGAGTCCTTCCAGTACGGGCTGTGCGAGATCTCGTCGACGATCTTGCCGACGGCGAGGTCGTTGTCGGCGACCTGGGCGGCCGCGTTCGGCGGGCCGCCGGTGTGGTCGCTGGACAGCCAGAACATGTTCAGGTCGGCCGGCCCGTGCTTCTCGAAGTCGTTCTTCCAGATCTGGTACCGGTAGATGTCCGGCACCGACGTGTCGAACTTCGGGAAGCCCGGCACCGAAACGTCGTTCAGCGACGGGATCGGCGACGACGACACCAGCGGGTACGCCGTCGGCTCACCGGTCGCGGCCATGTTCTTGGCGTCGCAGTACAGGTTCTGCCAGCTCGCCCCGGCCGGCTTGGTCAGGAACTGCTGGAACTCGCCGAAGTCCCGCACCGACTTGCCCGCCGCCTGCGCGCCGGTCCAGAGGAACCCGCTGCTCTGGTGGCCGAGCGCGTCGTCTTCGGTGTCGTAGCTGCGCAGGTACTCCCCCGCGGAAGACTCGGTGTACTCGGGGTTGTCGGCCTGCATCAGCCAGTTGTGGCCCTCGGCGGAGTTCGTGCCGATGTCGTAGGTGTTGTCGTACAGGCCGAACTGCCGCTCGAGCGCGTGCTGGTTCGGCGTCACGTTCTCGCCGAACTGCGTCACCGTCGGGTCGCCGTTGCCGCGTGCTTCGTCGCCGAAGACCTGGTCGTAGGTCCGGTTCTCCTTGACCAGCAGGAAAACGTGCTTGATCGTCGACGGGTCGCCGAGCCGCGCCGGGACCGGCACCGGGTTGCGGTGGCCGTGGTCGTGGGCCACCTGCACCGAACCGGGCGTCCAGCCGTTCTGCCGGAACACCTTGGCCGTGTACCCGCGGATCGCCGGGTCGGCCGGCAGCCGGAACTTCTGCAGGCTCGACGTCGTGTCGTGCGTGCCGTGCCCGGCCGCGGTGGTCGGGCGGCGGGCGTCGATGCCGCGGGTGTTGGAGACCACGATGTCCGGGCCGACGGTGGCGATCGCCGTCGGGAAGTAGTCCGTCGGCAGCAGGCCTACGTAGCTCACCGGCTCCTGCGCCCGGTGGTAGCGGTAGACGGCGACCGCGTTGGCGCGGCCGAGCGTCACCAGCAGGTGGCCGTCGGCGGTGAGGGTGACGCCGTCCGGCTCGTACCCGACCGCCGCCTCCGGCCACGGCTGCGTCGCGATGGTCTGGACGACCTGGTCGCGGGAGGTGTCGATGACCGAGACGGTGTTGCTCGCGGTGTTGGTGACGAACAGCGCGCCGGCCTTGGCGTACACCGCGGTCGGGTGCAGGCCGACGTCGATGCTCGCCGGCGCGGCGGCCGGCTTCGCCAGGTCGATGACGCTGACCGTGCCGCTGGTGGTGGCGCCGGTGAACGGGCTGGCCGGCACCTGGGTGTTGTAGGAGTTCAGGGTCGGCTCGCCGGGGCGCGCCGGGCGGCCGCCTTCGTTGCTGACGTACAGCTTGCTGCCGACGCGGACCAGGTCACGCGGGGCGTTGCCGACGGCCCAGCTCTGCTTGACCGCCCCGGTCGCCGCGTCGAGGGCAACGACCCGGTTCTGGCCGTTGACCGCCGAGTACACGGTGGACCCGTCGGCGGAGAAAACCGCCTGGGCCACCAAGGCGTGCTTCGCGCCGTCCGCGGGGATCTTGACGGACACCGGCGTGGCGACCGTGCCGTCCGGGTTGACCGTGAACTTGGTGTAGCCGTCGGTCTGGGCCAGCCACAGCGCCTTGCCGTCCGGGGCGTACGACGGGCCTTCCTGGCCGACGTCGTTGCCGGCGATGCGCAGGTTCGCCGTGGCCGAGTTGCCGACGAGTTGCTGCACCTGCCAGCTCTTCAGGTCGACGACGGTGAGCGCGATCCCGCCGTCGGTGGTCAGCGCGGCGAGGTGGCTGCCGTCCGGGCTGACCGAGGACGCCATGATCTTGCCGTTGTTCACGACCAGCCGGTCACCGATCGGGTCGAGGTACTGGTCGGCGGCGACGACCCGGCCCTGGCCGGTGACCTGGCCGACCTGGTCCTCGCCGAACTGCCGGGTCGACGCGGCACCGACGCCCGCGCCGGTGGCGACGAGCACGAGCGTGACGGACCCGGCCGTCGCGAACCGGAGCCGTCGGCCGGTGCCGCCCTTCCTGGCCTGCCGTCTGTGGCGGGTTACCTGCATCGGTCATCCCTTCGTGGTGGGGAGCAGCTCGACGTTCGCGTCGAACTGCCAGAGCGGGTTGGGCTGGTCCCCGTCCGGGGTCCGCACCTGGAAGTAGCCGTTCACTTCCTTCGGCCCGTCGCCGTCGGCGACGTACCGCCCGTCCGAGGTGACGTCGAGCTGGTAGACGGCCGACCCGGTGGCGGCGACGCCGGGCAGGTGCCAGGAGACGACGCAGCGCCAGTCGTTGCCGGGCCCTTCGGCTTCGACCAGGCCGTCGCCCTTGGTGCACGCGGCGGTGGCCGCCAGCTGCGCCTCGGTGACGTCCGGGCGGTGCAGCTGTCCCGCCTGCAGGCGGTAGAGGTGCGCGAACGCGGTGGCCACCGACTGCTGCACCTTGTCCTGGCCGATCCCGGAGCCCAGCGCCGGCGTCGCCGCGGCGATGATCCCGGCGGTAGCGGCGAAGAGCGCGACCAGGGGCAGGACGACCAGAGTCCGCCGTCGGGAACCGTCGTGGGCCGCGTTCGTGAAGTCGCGGCGCACGAAGAGCAGGTACGCCAACGCAGTCGCGGCGAGCGCCCAGGCGAGGCCGACGCCGACGCCGATCAGCAGTGGACCGAGCTGGACGGGGTCGGTGAACAGGCCGTTCCACGCGACGAAGGCGTAGCTGGGCAGGGCCAGCCGGACGGCGACCGGCAGCGGCAGCAGCTGGGCCAGCGCCATCGCGAGCGCGACGACGGCGGGCAGCAGCAGGCCCGTCGGCGACCGTCCTCCGAGGACCGACCCGAGCAGCCCGATCGCGGCGAGGGCGAGCGTCGGGGCGAGCACGCTCACCCAGGCGAGCAGGACCTTCGCGGCGGCGTCGCCCGGGGTGAGGAGGTGGCCGTCGAAGCCGGCGAGGGCCCGGTTCCCGGCCGCGAGGAGCCCGCCGGCCGTGCTGGAGACGGCCATCCCGGCGACGAGCAGCAGCAGAACCGTGAGGCTGGCCAGCGCTTTCGCGGCGAAGATCCGGGGCGCGGACCGGACGGCGACCAGCAGGTGCCGCCAGGTCCCGAGCCGGTCTTCGGCGGCGAAGACGTCCCCGGCGACGACGGAGGTGAGCAGCGGCAGCGCGTAGGTGCCGGCAAAGCCGAGCATGACGAGCGGGCCGGCCCAGCCGGTGGCGTTCATCCAGCGCCCGAAGAGGGTGTCGACGGGCAGCGAGCTCTGCCGGCTGACCGCGGCGACGAAGACGGCGGGCGCGAGCCAGCAGGCGAGGACGAGGAGCCGGATGCGCCAGGTGGCGAAGAGCTTGACGAGCTCGAAGCGGTAGACGCGGACGGTGGGGACCGGCCGGACGGGGGCGGTCATCGGCGACCCTCCTGCTGCTCGGTGCGGACGGGGAACGCAACCGACGTGGTCCCCGCGCTCATCGACCGCTCCCCGGCGACTCCGTCAGCGCGAGGAACGCCGCCTCCAGCGGCGACACGACCGGCGCGAGTTCGCGCACCGCCACGCCGTCCTGCACCAGGCGCCGGACCAGCTCGTCCAGCGCCGGGACCCGCGCGCGGATCACCAGCACGTCCGTGTCGCGGCGGGGCGCCTGCTCCTCCGTGATCCCGCGCGTCCGCGCGATCACGCGCCGGGCGGCGGCCGGGTCGGACGTCCGCAGGCGGTAGCCGAGCTCGGCGTTCTCCGCCGTCAGCTCGGCCGGCGGGCCGGTGAACACCACGCGCCCGGTCGCCAGGATCGTCACCTCCGCGCACAGCGCCTCGAGGTCGTCCATCCGGTGGCTGGACAGCACCACCGTCGTGCCCGCCGCCGCCAGGCGGTCGAGGACGCCGTGGACGTGCTTCTTGCCCGCCGGGTCCAGGCCGTTGGCCGGCTCGTCGAGCACCAGCAGCCGCGGCGAGGTGAGCAGGGCCGCCGCCAGCCCGAGCCGCTGGCGCATGCCCAGGGAGAAGCCGCGCACCCGGTCGTCGGCGACGTCGGCGAGCCCGACCTCGTCGAGGACGTCACCGACGGGGTGCCCGCCGAGCCGGGCCAGTGCGTCGAGGTTCTGCCAGGCGGTCAGCGACGGGTACAGGCCGGGGCCGTCCACGAACCCGGCGACGCCGCCGGGGGCCCGGCCGACCGGCGTGCCGAACACCTCCAGCTCGCCTTCGTCGGCGACGGCCAGGCTCAGCAGCAGGCCGAGCAGCGTGGTCTTGCCCGCGCCGTTCGGGCCGACCAGGCCGTGGATCCGCCCCGGCGCCACGTCGAAGTCGACGCCGTCCAGCGCGACGACGTCGCCGAAGCACTTGGTGATCCCGCGTGCTCTCACTGCCAGTGGTGCGTCCATGGGTGCCTTCCGTTCCGCCTTGCGCGGAGAAACTTAGGCACCGCAAATGAAGGGGGCGGGCGCGTGAAGTGAACGCTCCGGGAACGGCAGCCGACCGGCCATCGCCGCGCCGGTGAAATGTCCGAGTTAACCGGCCGCTTGCCTTAGCGGGCGGGACAACCCCTGTCCCATCACCCGGAAAACCCTTACCGGAATTGCGTCAACCCCTATTTACCACCATTTCGACATAGGAGCCGGTCATCTTGACACGGCATTCCGCGCTCAGGCATCGTCGAGAGACGAAGGCCACATTTCCGGTTCTTCTTCCCGCGTGAACGAACCCACGGAGAACGAATCATGGCGAAGATCAGGGTGACGCTTTCCGGTGGTCCGGCCGAGCTGGCCGAGCGGCACCGCGAATGGACGGTCGGCAGCATCGGCGAGGTCGCGAAGGTCAGTTACGGCGCCGGCTACGAGCACTTCTCCCACGACGGCGAGTTCACCACCACCAGCGGCGGCGACCAGCTGCCGGTGTTCGCCTGGTGCGGCCGCACGCGGGTCGCGGAGTGATCCGGAACCTCCACGAAACCTCCACGGGAAAACCGGCCGGCCGGCGAGCGCGCCGGGAACAATGGCGGGGTGCTGACCGCTGAACAGGTGAAGACCCATTGGTGGCGCGCGGCTCTCCCGGTGGCGGCGGTGCTCGTCGTCGCCTTCTCGCGGGACGATCCGTTCGCCGGGCTGTTCGCGCTGGTCCCGCTCCTCGTGTGGTGCGGATCGGCGCGGTCCGGCCGCGCCGGCGTGGGGACCGGGCTGGTCCTGCTCGCGCTGCTCACGTGGTTCGTGCTGCCGCGGGAGCTGGGGCTGGCCGGGCCGTGGGTGCCGGCGGCGATCGAGGTCTGCTGGCTGCACACCACGCTGGCGGCGGTGGTCTGCGCGATCGGCAGCCGCCGGCCCGGTTCGTGGCTGCTGCTGGTGTTCGGCGGGTTCGTCGTCACCGCCGGTGTGCTGGTCGCCGGGTGGCAGGAGGCACCCGGCGACGAAGGCGTCCTGCCCGGCCCGGCGCAGCTGCGGATCACCGGGGACATCGCCTGCGGGTCCGGCGGCTGCTGGCGCGTCGCGGAATCGACCGGCGACCGGGCCGCCGAGGTGTGGCGAGCGCACCTGACGGCCCGCAACTTCTCCCCGGCGCCGGCTCTCGACGGGGTGTCGCGCTTCTGCCGGACCACCGGGCTCGTGGTGAACCACACGACGTGCGCGAAGATCCGGTCGCTCGCGCCGGGCTCGGCGCGCGTGGAGTGGTACGTCGAGTAGGAGGTGGCGCGGCGGGGTGCAACCGCCGCGCCACCGGCCCTCAGCCCGGCGCCACCGCCCGGCCGGTCTGCGGGGAGATCATGCCCGCGCACAACCCGCGGTTGCGCAGGTTCTGGGCGATCTGCGGAATGGCCGACAGCGTGTTGGCCGGCCATTCGTGCATCAGGATGATCTGGCCGTTCTGCAGCCGGGCGTTGGCCGCGACGATCGCGCTGACGCTCGCGTTGTTCCAGTCGCCCGAATCGACGTCCCAGATGATCTGCCGCAGGCCGTACCTGGCCTCGACCGACTGGACCGTCGCGTTGGTTTCCCCGTAGGGCGGCCGGAACAGCCGGGGCGTGCCGCCACCCGCGGCCGCGATCGCCTGCTGGGTCCGGGAAATCTCGGAGTCCACCTGGGCCTGGCCCTGCTGGGTGAGGTGCGGGTGCGTGTAGCTGTGGTTGCCCACCCACATCCCCGCGTTCACCTCCGCGCGGACCTGCGCCGGGTACGCGGCCGCGTACTGGCCCTCGTTGAACATCGTGGCCCGCAACCCGTTCTGCTGCAGCGCGTTCAGGATGGCCGGGGTGTGGGCGTTCGACGGCCCGTCGTCGAAGGTCAGGCCGACGTACCCACCGCACGCGGCGGCCTGCGCCGGCGCGCCGACGGCGACCGTGCTCGCCACGGCGATGGCCGCCGTGGCCAGGAAGGTGCTCAACCGGCGCATGGTCAGCCCACCGTGATGTTCGAGTTGCCGCTGCTCTGGTAGCCCTCGGTCGCGAGGATCATGTAGTAGTTGAAGCTGCCGAGCCGCATGCCGGCGCGGCCCCACGCGTCGAAGTGGTTGCCGGTGGTGATGCTGCCCCCGGTCCGCCGCTGCTGCCGGACGCTCCAGTACTGGTTGAACGTCTTGTTGCCTTCGACGGACGGCGCGTTGTAGCGGGTCGTCTGGTAGATGTCGTAGGTGCCGCCGTCGCTGGTCACGGTGCCCTTGTACGTCCCGGTCGGCCGCCAGCTGCCCCAGTTGTCGACGATGTAGTACTCGACGAGCGGGTTGGACGTCCAGCCGTAGAGGGCCAGGTAGCTGTTGCCGGAGGGGTTGAAGCTGCCGGAGTAGTTCACGGTCCGGCGGCTGCCGTTGCTCCAGCCCTTGCCGGCGACGAAGTTGTTGACGTTGCTCCAGTTGGTCCGGTAGTTGCCGCCGGAGGAGAGCGTCATGGAGACCGAGCCGCCACCGGCGGTCCAGAACGAGTAGTAGTACCCGTTGTCGGTACCCGTCCGGTTGGAGGTGATGACCGTGTCGGCCCAGGCGGTCCCGGGCAGGAATGCGGCGATCAGCGCAAGGACGGCACCGCCGGCGAACATCCTGCTGCGGCCGCGTTTCTTGGTGAGCATGCTTCCTCCTCGTCGAGGCTGGCAGGCGAGCCAGGATGGCCAAAGCATGCGAGTTGTCCCGCTGGTGGGGCAATAACTTTCGGAAAGTTTCGATGCTCCCGCGCCCCCGCCCGGCCGTCAACCCCTGGGAATTGAGGGGGATTTGCCGCACCGGGAACCGATTACCGTGGGCACCGCATTGTTTCCCACACGACAACGGGGGTTCTCATGAAACGCATTGCCGCGGCAACCGCACTGGGCTTGACCCTGGCGGCCCTGCCGCTGACGGCGGGCCCGGCGTCCGCGTCGGTCACCTGCGGCAATTCCTGGACGCCGGGCTCGGCCGGGCCGAACGCGCGCGACTACCACTGGGGCAACTGCGGTTCCGCCGCCACGAAGATCGACGTGTACAGCCTGACCTACGGCGGCGGCATCCGCACCAAGGCCGGCGAGAAGTGCGTGGCCGCGGGCACGGCGGTGCTGATCGGCCGGACCACCCAGTACCTGGTCACTTCCTTCGAGGGCGTGGACACCCACACGGCCTGCTGACGCGCGTGCGGGGTGGGCCCGGCCGGACCCACCCCGCACCCCGTTACTCCCGAACCCCGATCGCATCGATCGGCCGGGCCCGCAGCGCCACCGAAGTAGCCACCCCGATCGCCACCATCCCGAGCACGACAGCACCACCGGCGATTCCCCAGTAGACGGACAGCGACCCGGCCGGCACCGGGCTCCCCCGCAGCCCGAAGTTGAGCAGCGCCAACGGAACCAGCGCCACCAGCGTTCCCATGACGACGGCGATCCCGACCGTCACGAGTGCCTCCAGCCGCATCATCCGGGTCACCTGCCGCCGCGTCGTCCCGACCAGGCGCAGCAACGCGAACTCCCGTCCGCGCTGCGCGGTCGTCAGGACCAGCGTGTTGGCCACCGAAATCGCCAGGTACCCGACGATGACGCCGGCCGCCACCAGGTTGAGGTAGAACTGCGCCTGCCGCTCGCCGCCTTCCGGAGCGGTGAGAACGGACGCCGGAGCCACCACCAGGCCGGGATACGGCAGCGCGCTCAACCCCGAAGCCACCGCACCGGAATCCGCGCCGGGCTGGCGCCGGATCAGCACGGAGTCGTCCAACCGGCCACCGATGTGCTCGCGAGCCAGCGCGACCGGCAGCACGAAGTCGCCGAACGCCAGGTCGTGCGTGTACGTCGCGACCAGCCGCAGCTTCGCCGGAACGCCGTCACCGAAGTAGAACTCGACCTCGTCGCCGAGCTTCTTGTCCAGCCAGTCCGCTTCCGCGCGGCTCAGCGCCACCGTGTCCCCGGTCAGGTCGGTGAGCCGCCCGGCGTCGACACCCAGCTCGAGAGCGGCCCCGGCCCGATCGCCGGCCAGGCCCTGCGCGGGCGTCCGCTGGACCTCGACGCTGTCGCCCCCCGGCGTGGCCGTGATGACGGACGTGCGGACCACCGGTGTCGCCGCCGCGACCCCCGGCACCAGGCCGGCCGCCGTGGCCACCTCCGGGGAGATCCCGCCCGGCGCGGTCAGCACGTAGTCGGCGGTCGTCGACCGGGCCGTCTCCTGCTGGGCCGCCGCGGTGCTCGCCGTCGGCCCGTAGAACGTGGCGAGGGCGAACGCCACCGCCAGCATCACCGGGGTCACCGCGGCCGCGACGCGCCGGGCGTTGGCGTGGGCGTTCGCCCCCGCGAGGTACCCGCTGATCCGCCAGACCCGCGCCAGCAGGGGCACCAGGAACCGCACCACCAGCCCGGTCACCTGCGGGCCGACCACGGCCAGCCCGATGACGACCACGAGGGTGGACATCGTCGAGATCGCCGCGGCGATGTCCCCGCGCAGGAACAGCGGGACGAGCGCGCCGCCGAAACCGGCCGCCACCAGGCTCCAGCCGGTGATCAGCCGCCCGCGGCCGAGTTCGCGCCGTTCCACCGCGGCCTCGCCGAGCGCCTCGACCGGCCGGATCGACGACGGCCGGCGCGACGCCGCCCAGGCGGCCAGCCGGGCCGCGCCCAGGCCGAGCAGCACCGCGGCCACCAGCGGGAGCGGGCTGATCGCCAGCCCGAAGTCGGCCGGGATCACGCCGATCGCGGCGAAGGCGTCCCGCAGGCCGGACGCGACCGCCAGGCCCAGCACGCTGCCCAGCACCCCGGCGGCGAGCGCGACCAGCGTCGTCTCGGTGCCAATGAGCTTGCGGATCTGCTTCGGCGTGGCCGCGACCGCCCGCAGCAGGGCGAACTCCCGGCGGCGCTGGTTGATGGTCAGGGCCAGCGTGCTGGCCACCACGAACACCGCGACCAGCAGCGCGAAGCCGCCGAACGACCCGGCGATGGCCAGCAGCAGCGTCCGCGTCCGGCTGACGTCGAGGAACTCGATGCTGCTGCGCTCGACGCCGGTGGTCACCTCGGCGCCGCCCGCGACGGCCCGCACCCGGTCGGCGAGGGCCTCCGGCGCCACCCCGGGGTCGGCGAGGACGCCGATCGCGTGCACCTGGCCGGGCCGGCCGGCCAGCTCCGCGGCCCGGTCCTGGGTGAAGAACACCGCCGCTTGGCGGGAGGTGCCGTCGACGACGCCGGTCACCTTGAACGTCACCGGCACCGACCGGGTCATGATCCGCACCTGGCCGCCGATGCCGACGTCGGCCCGGCGCGCCAGGTCGGCGTCCAGCACGACCTCGTCGGCGGCCGCGGGCGCGTTGCCGCCGCGCAGGGTGAACGGCGCCAGCACGGCCGCGTCCCAGTTGTGGCCGAGGGACTCCCGGCCGTTGAGCACCTGCCCGTCGCGGGTGACGACCTGCGCCGGGAAGCTCTGCTCCGCGACGGCGGTCTTGACACCGGGCACCGCGGCGATCCGGCCGGCCAGCGCCGCCGGGACCGACGGCTGCTCGCCGACCTGCTCGGACGACAGGATGTCGGCGCCGGGCGGGTCCACCGACTGGGCGCCGCCGACGACGACGGCCGCGGCGGCGTACCGCTGGGTGGGGACGCCGGCGCGCAGGCCGGACTCCATGAGGATGCCGCAGGCCGCCACCAGTGCGGTGCCGCACAGAACCGCGAGGAATGCGCCGGCGAACCCGCCGAGCCGGCTCCGGATCGTCTGCCAGGCGAGGGTCAGCACGCTCACCACTCCCCGAGGTGCGTCATCCGCTCCGCCACCCGCTCGGGGGTGGGGTGCGAGAGGTGACCGGCCAGCTTGCCGTCGGCCAGGAAGAGCACGCCGTGCGCGGCCGAGGCGGCGACCGGGTCGTGGGTGACCATCAGGACGGTCTGGCCCATGCCTTCGACGACGGCGCGGAGCAGATCCAGCACCTGCCGCCCGGTGCGCGTGTCGAGAGCACCGGTCGGCTCGTCGGCCAGCACCACCTCGGGCCGGGTGACGAGCGCCCGGGCGATCGCCACGCGCTGCTGCTGCCCGCCGGACAGCTCCGCCGGGCGGTGCTCCAGCCGGTTCGCGATCCCCACGCCGTCGACGACCTGCCGCAGCCACTGCGCGTCCGGCTTCTGCCCGGCGAGCCGCAGCGGCAGCGTGATGTTCTGCAGCACGTTCAGCGACGGCAGGAGGTTGTAGGCCTGGAAGACGAACCCGATCCGGGTGCGCCGGAGCCGCGTCAGCTCACCTTCCTTCAGCCGGCCGATCTCGGTGCCGCCGAGCAGCACGCGCCCCGACGTCGGCCGGTCGAGGCCGGCCGCGCAGTGCAGGAAGGTGCTCTTGCCCGAGCCGGACGGGCCCATCACGGCGGTGAACGTCCCCCGCGCCACCCCCGCCGACACGCCGTCCAGCGCGGTGACCGCGCCGTCGCCGGCGCCGTACACCTTCCGCACGTCGGTCAGCTCCAGCGCGTACGCGCTCGCTGTGGTCATCTGTCTGTCCCCTTAAGACTGTTTCTTGCGTCTTGAGGAAAACTAGGTCGGCGCGGCCCCGGGTTCGATCCCGTGGAGAGGTGGATCGGGGGTAGCGCCAGCACCACCACGGTGGTGGGGTGGGACACTGTGCGGGTGACGACCCGCCTGCGCGAGTGCTGGTCGGCGGTTCGTTACCTCGTGGTCGGCGCCGGCACCTCGATGCTGTCGCTGTTCGCCCTCGTCGGGCTGTTCGCCGTGCTGCTGCTGTGCCCGTTCGGCATCGGGATCCCATCGCTGGCGCCGATGATCCGGCTCTCGCGGCTGCCCGTCGGGATCGACCGCCGCCGGGCCGCGCGGAAGCTCGGCGAGCCGATTCCCGAGCCCTACCGCGACGGCTCCCCGATCAAGGACCCCGCCACCCGCCGCGACCTCGCCTGGCTCGCCGTCCACGCGGCGACCGGGACGATCATCGGCGTGCTCGCGTTCGGCCTCCCGCTGGGCGCCCTCCAGCAGGTCATCACGTCCTTCGTCTGGCCGCTGGTCCCCGGCGGGATCGAAGGCTCGGTCGGGATCGTGGTGGACTCCTGGCCGCGGGCCGCGCTGAACCTCCTCGTGGCCGCCGCCATGGTCGCGGCGGCCCTGCAGGCGCCGCGCGTGGCCCGGTGGCAGGCCCGCACCGCACGGAAGCTGCTCGCGCCCGCCCCCGGCGTCGTGCTGGCGGACCGGGTCGCCGAGCTGACCGCGACCCGGGCGGCGGCGCTGGAAGCGCACGGCGCCGAGCTACGGCGCATCGAGCGTGACCTGCACGACGGCACCCAGGCCCGGATCGCGGCGGTCGTGCTGCAGCTGGGCATCGCCGGCCAGCTGTACGACCGTGACCCGGCCACCGCACGCGACCTGCTGGTCAAGGCCCAGGACACGGCGACCGACGCGCTGGCCGAGCTGCGCACGGTCGTCCGGAGCATCTACCCGCCGCTGCTGAGCGAACGCGGCCTGGCCGGGGCGGTGCGCGCGCTCGCCGAGCGCAGCCCGGTGCCGGCCGCCGTCGACGTCGAATACGAGCACGGCCGCCCGGCCGCGGTCGAGGCCGCCGCGTACTTCGTCGTCGCCGAGGTGCTGGCCAACGTGACCAAGCACGCGGACGCGTCCCGGGTGGACATCACGCTCGGCGGCACGGAATCGTTGCTGTGCTTGGAAATCCGCGACGACGGCCGCGGTGGCGCGGACGAGTCCCGCGGCAGCGGGCTGGCCGGCATCCGCCGCCGCGCGGAAGCCTTCGACGGAACCCTCACCCTGACCAGCCCACCCGGTGGGCCGACCGTGCTGCGAGTGGAGCTGCCATGCGGGTCGTGATCGCCGAGGACGACGCTTTGCTGCGCGAAGGCCTCTCCCTGCTGCTGAAAACGGCGGGCATCGAGGTGGCGACGGCGGTCGACAACGCCGAGGACTTCCTGGCCTTCATCGAGCACGACCGCCCGGACGCGGTGGTGATGGACGTCCGCATGCCCCCGACCCACCGCGACGAGGGCCTGCGCGCGGCGGTCCGCGCCCGCGAGATCCACCCGGCGCTGCCGGTCCTGGTGCTGTCGGCGCACGTGGAGACGAGCTACGCGGTCGAGCTGCTCGCCGACGGCGTCGGCGGGGTCGGGTACCTGCTCAAGGAGCGCGTGGGCAAGGTCGAGCGGTTCCTGGACGCCCTCCAGCGCGTCGCCAAGGGCGGCACGGCGATGGACCCGGAGGTCATCGGCCAGCTGATGGCCCGCCGCCGGACGGCGGACCCTCTGGAGGCGTTGACGGCCCGGGAGCGCGAGGTGCTGGGACTGATGGCGGAGGGCTACAACAACAGCACGATCGCGGAGCTGCTGGTCGTCAGCGACGGCGCGGTGCTCAAGCACATCCGGAACATCTTCGCGAAGCTGGGCCTGCCGTCGGACGAAGGAGCGGGGCACCGCCGGGTGCTGGCGGTGCTGGCCTACCTCGGCCGCGATGCGGGGTAGCGCAGGCACTACCCCGCATCCGGGTGCGGACGGCATTCTGGTTCGCCCGGTGGGTCTTCAGCGTTCAGGACATGAACAACGACAAGGTTTCGACGCGTACGGCCGGCCCGGTTCTGCTGTGGCTGGTCCTGGTGGTCAGCGGCGTGGTCAACGCGGCGGGCCCGTTGGCGGGGCTGGGCCTGGCCGTCCGGACGGTGGCCGGCGGGATCGCGATCGGGGCGATCGCGTTGCTGATCGTCCACTACGTCCGGCGTCGCCGGGCCACCTCGTGAGGCAGTCCCGGCCGGACGCCGATCATCCGTTCGTGCGCAAGGATTCCTGACCCGCCTCGCTGGCGGAAGCCAAGGCGCGCAACAGATCCCGCAACGCCTCCGGCTGGCCGGCGCGCAGCGATCCCAATGGCGAGCTGTCCCCGAGCCGCTTCAGCGCCTCGGCCCGGCGCCGCGTTCCCTCCGCCGTGAGGACGATCTGCTTGGCCCGCCGGTCCGTCGGGTGCGGGTGGCGGTTGAGCAGCCCGCGCTCCTCGAGGCGGTCGAGCACGAACGTGGCGTTCGACGCCTCGCACGCCATCCGCGCCGCCAGTTCGCGTGCGGTGATCGGCTCCGACAGCTCGCGCAGCGCCACCACCTGGCTCGGGGTCAGGCCCATCGCGTCCGCGACGCGGCGGACGTGGCCGTCGAGGGTGCGCGCGAGGCCGTGGACCAGCTTGCACACGTCGCGGTCGAGGTCCTCGGCAGGCATGTCCCCCACCCTAGCGCCCATGGTTCGAGCTGTGATAGTTCTAGCTCGAATGATTACAGCTCGAACCATCTGGGGAGTTCGTGTGGCCGTTTTCGCGCTCATGCTCGTCGTCTTCAGCCTGACCACCGGCGAATTCGTGGTGTCGGGCATCCTCCCGGACGTCGCCGGCGGGCTGGGGATCCCGCTTTCCGCGGCCGGGCTGCTCACCACCGCCTACGCGGTCGGCATGATCGCCGGCGGCCCGGTCGTCACCCTGCTGACCGCGCGGGCCGGGCGGAAACCGCTGATCACCGGGCTGGTGACGGCGGCGGTGCTGGCGAACGCCGCGTCCGCCCTCGCCCCCGGGTATCCGCTCCTGCTGGTTTCGCGGGTGCTCGCCGGCCTGGTCGTGGCCACCTTCTTCGCCGTCGCGATCGCCACCGCGGCGGCGGAAGCGCGGCCGGGCCGGCAGGGCAGCGCCGTCGCCAAGGTGGCGCTGGGGCTGAACCTGGGCATCGTCCTCGGCGCGCCGCTGGGCACGTTCGTCGGGCAGCACCTCGGCTGGCGGGCGACGTTCTGGTCGGTCGCGGCCGCCGCCGCGCTGGCGTTGCTGCTGGTGCTGCGGTTCGTCCCGGACCGGCCGCCGGCGACCGGCCCGGTGACCGGGGAACTGCGGGTCTTCACCGACCGGCGGGTGCAGCTGGCGATCGCGCTGACCGCGGTCGGCAACGTCGGCGTCCTGACGGTCTTCACCTACCTCGCCCCGCTCCTCACCGAGGTCGGCGGCTTCCCGGCCGGCGCGGTCCCGGTCCTGCTGCTCGCTTACGGCGCGGGCGCGGTCCTCGGCAACATCGCCGGCGGCCGCCTCGCGGACCGCGCGTTGCTGCCGTCGCTGGCCGGGTTGCTCGCGACGCTGGCCGGCGTGCTCGCCCTGGCGTGGCTGGGGGCGGGCAACCCGGTCGCGACGGTGGTGACGACGGTCCTGCTGGGCGCGCTGGCGTTCGCGATCGTGCCGGGCATGCAGACACGGGTGCTCACGGCGGCGGGCGCGGCGCCGACGCTGGCCATCGCGGTCAACGCGGCGGGCTACCAACTGGCCGCGGCGGCGGCCGGCTGGCTGGGCGGCCGGATCGTAGACGGCGGCAGCCCGCGGCCGATCTACCTGGTTGCCGCGGCGCTGACCGTGGCGGGGCTGGGGGTCGCGCTGTACTCGTTGCGGCAGGACCGCCGGGTACGGGCGTGACGGACCTCCGCGGCCGGGCTGCGGGGCACGCCGGTTTGGTGCGAGCGTGACCACCGCAGCCCGCCGCCGGGCTCACCGTGGCGGGGCCGGGGTTCGGCCGCCGTCGACCCGCATGACGGCCGCCGCCACCGCCAACGCCGCCGCGATCAGGGCCGCGGCGAGCCAGAACGGGCTCACCACCCCGAACAGCGCTCCCGCGGCCAGCGGACCGGCCGTGGCGCCGATGTTGAGCGCCGCCGTCGCGTACGACCCCGCCATCGTCGGGGCGCCGGTGGCGAGGTGCAGGATGCGCGTGATCACCGTGCCGCCGACCGCAAACGACAGCGCGCCCTGCGCAAAGGCCAGGACGGGCAGCGCATCCGGCAGCACAGCCAGCGCGATCCAGCCGGCGAGCAGCAGCGGGCCGCCGACCGCGACCACCCGGCCCGGCCACCGGTCCGCGAGCCGGCCCGCCGCCGTGACACCGGCGAAACAGCCCGTGCCGAACGCGGCGAGCACCAGCGGGACGGGCGCGGTGCCGCCGGCCAGCGGGGCGAGGTAGGTGAAGACGCCGAACGTCGCCGCGTTGACCAGCGCCGCGAGCAGGAGCACCCCGGCCAGCGCGCGGAGTCCGGCCAGCTCGGACCGCAGGCGGGCCGGCTTCGCGCCCGCCGGGGTGTCGGGCACCTGCCACACCCCGGCGAACGCGGGCAGGCACAGCACGACGACGGCCCAGAACGCCGCGCGCCAGCCGAACGCGGCGTCCAGCAGCGCGCCGCCGGGGACTCCGGCGACGCACGCCACGGTCGTGCCGCCCAGCAGGACGCCGATCGCCCGGCCCTGACGCCCCGGCGGCACGAGCCCGGTGGCGGCGGTCAGGGCGACGGCCAGGAACCCGGCGTCGGCGACCGCGGCCACCAGCCGGGTGCCGAGCAGGACGGCGAACGAAGGGGTCAACGCCCCGACGACGTGCGCGGCGACGAAGACGGCCAGCAACCCCAGCAGCGCCCAGCGCCGCCGCCACCCACGCGCGAGCGCGGCCATCAGCGGCGCGCCGACGACCATCCCGAGGGCGAACGCGGAGGTGAGGTAGCCCGCCTGCGCCAGGGAAACCCCGAGCGCGGCGGCGACGCCGGGCACCAGGCCGGCGAGCATAAATTCGGACGTGCCCATGGCGAACACGGCCAGGGCGAGGAGGTACAGGGGCACACGAAACTCCAGGGAACACGGAATCGGCGGACGATTTCGTGGTCACCCGGGCACCCGAGGACGAGGAAGCTACCGGGCCGCCGGGATGACCGGCAGCCCGCTCCTGGACGCTTCGGGGCTCGACACGCAAGCGACCCTACCGCCCGCGGCGCGGACCGGGCGAAGGGTTAAGCCGGGCAACTCGGCGGCGCGACGGAGTTCGCGCAGGTCAGAGCCCCGCAACGGCACCTCGGCGAGGCCGCAAGGCTCGCCGGAGGCCAGCAGGCGGAGCGACCGCCCGGCGGCCGCAACGTCACCTCGGCAAAGCCGCCAAGCCGGCACGCGACCCACCCGGACCTCAGCCGGCGCCCCTCGCCCACGAGGTGCCCTCGCGTCGCAACGCCACCTCGGCAAGGCGCGAGGGTCGCCCGAGCCGGCCCGCCCGGCGGCCGCAACTTCACCTCGGCAAAGCCGCCAAGCCGGCCGCCCGAGTCCCACTCCTCAAGACACCGCAGCGCCCCGGAACCCCGCCCGATAGGCCTGCGGGCTCGTCCCCACCACCCGCTTGAACCGCTCCCGGAACGCCGTCGGCGAGCCGAATCCGACCTGGCCGGCGATCCGGTCCACCGGCTCGCCCGTCGCCTCCAGCAGGTACTGCGCCCGCCGGACCCGGGTCCTCAGCAGCCACTGCAGCGGCGTCGTGCCCGTCTGCTCGCGGAAGCGGCGGTTCAGCGTCCGGGTGCTCATCCCCACCCGCGCCGCGATGGCCGGCAGCGTCAGCTCCTGCGCGCAGTTCTCCTCCAGCCACGCCAGGACCGGCTCCAGCTCCGACCCGCGCGGGACCGGCGGCGGGTCCTGCACCACGAACTGCGCCTGGCCCCCTTCACGCTCCAGCGGCATCACCGACAACCGGGCCGCGTCGGCCGCCACCGCCGATCCGTGGTCGCGGCGGATCAGGTGGAGGCACAGGTCCAGGCCCGCCGCCGCGCCCGCTGAACTCAGGAGCCGGCCGTTGTCCACGTACAGGACGTCCGGGTCCACGTCCACCGCCGGGTGGAGGCGGGCCAGCTCGGCCGCCGCGGCCCAGTGGGTCGTTGCGCGCAGGCCGTCCAGGAGGCCCGTTTCCGCCAGGATGAACGCGCCCGAGCAGATCGACGCGATCCGCGTGCCCCGCGCCGCCGCCGTGCGCAACGCCGCCAGGACCGCCGGCGGCACCGGGGGGTTCGACGAGCGGCCCGGCACGATGATCGTGTCCGCGCCGGCGAGCCCGGCCAGGTCCCAGGGCGGCCGCAGGGTGAACATCCCCGCGTCCACCTCGGGCACCGGGCCGCAGATCCGCACCTCGTAGGCCGGCGAGCCGTCCGGGAGGCGGGTCCGCGAGAAGACTTCGATGGGCGTCGCCAGGTCGAACGGGACGACCCGGTCCAGCGCGAGGACGGCCACGGTGTGCATGTCCCCTACGATAGATCGTCCACTAAGGACGGAGACTGCGCAGCATCAGGTCGGCGAAGTGGGCCCCGACCTGCTCCCCCGACAGCTCGCCCTCGGCGTGGTACCACATGCCCAGCCGGTGGATCGCGCCGAAGTGGTAGTTGATCACCAGGTCGGCCGGGACGTCGTCGCGGAACACCCCGGTCCGCTGGCCTTCCGCGACCAGGTCCCGCACCCGCTCGTGGTACGTGCGCCGCTCGGCCCGCACCTGGACCTGCTTGGACTTCTCCAGCAGCGGGAACGACTGGAAGAACACCGTCGCCGCGTCGAGGTCGGCGATGCTCGTGACGACGACGTCGGCGACGATCGCGTGCAGCCGCTCCGGCAGCGGCAGGTCCGACTCGGCGATCGTCACCATCCGCCGCGTCTGCATCCGCAGCATCGCGGCGTAGATCTCGAAGAGCAGGTCGTCCTTGGACTCGAAGTAGTGGTAGAGGCCGCCCTTGGTGACGCCGGCTTCTTCGACGATCTCGCGGACCGTCGTCGCCTCGAAGCCCTTCTCGGCGAACAGCCGCACCGCCGCCCGCACGACCTTCTCCCTGACCGTCATGGCGCCACCCTAGGCGAGCGGGCGGGCCGGGCCGCGGAACAGCCCGGCCCCGCCGTCACTTGCTCACCAGGTTCACCTGCTCCGGGGTCGCGCGCTCGCCGGTGTACGGCGTGATCGCCCCGGTGCCGCGGTCGGTCACGGCCGGCGGCTGGATCACCGTCGTCGTGACGTCCGGGTTGATCTTGAACACGTACGCGCCCGTGTAACCCGCGTGCGACTCCTTCGAGAACCCGAACGGGGTCAGGCCCGGGCCCTTCAGCGCACCCGAGCTCATCGCGTCGACGACCTTCTGCCGCGTCGGGTCCGGCCCGGCCGCCTTGAGCGCCTGCCCGAACGTGTACGCCTGCACCATGCCGAAAAGGACGGTGTTGGTGAACGGCTCCTTCGCGATGTACTTGTCGTGGATGCCCTTGAAGTAGGCGACCCACGGGTCCGACGTCTGGGCGACGTCCGGCAGGTAGCCGGTGCCGATCAGGCCGGCCAGCAGCTGCGCGCTGGACACGCTCGCGCCGCCGCGCTTGGCGAAGTCCTGCAGCAGCCCGGACAGCGTTGCCGGGTCCGCGCCGATGCTGCTGACCACGAACTGCGGGTGGTAGCCGATCTTCGCCGCGGCCAGGATGGCCAGCGCGGTGAACGCCGGGATGCACGCGCAGACGACGACCTCCGCGCCGGCGCCCTTCAGCGCGGACAGCTGGGGCGTGACGTCGGTGTTGGCGCTGTCGTAGCCCTGCCGGACGACGGTCTGCTCCTTGACGAACTGGTCGAGCCCGGCCTGGGTGTCGCGGCCGACGTCGTCGTTCTGCGTGAAGTAGCCGACCTTCTTGCCGGCGAAGGTGTCCTTGACGTACTTGCCCTGGATCTTGCCCTCGCGGGTGTAGTCCACCTGGTACCCGAAGGTCATCGGGTCCTTCTGCGGGTTGTCCCAGGCGAGCGCGCCCGACGACACGAGCAGGTCCGGCACGCCTTCGGAGTTCAGGTAGTCGACGACCTTTGAGTGCGTCGGCGTGCCGAGGCCGCCGACGATGGCGAACACCTTGTCCTGCAGCACGAGCTTCTTGACGACCTCGACGGTCTTCGTCGGGTTGTAGCCGTCGTCCTCGACTTTGTAGTCGATTTTCCGACCGTTGATCCCGCCGCCGTCGTTGATCGCCTGGTACACCGCGCGGGCGCCGACGGAGATCTTGCTGTACCCGGGCGCGGCCGGGCCGGTGAGCGGCTGGTGCGTGCCGATGACGACGGTGTCCTTGGTGACGCCGACGGCCGAGTCGGCGGCCTGCTGACCGCCGCCGTTGCTCTCCCCCGCGCCGCCGCACGCGGTCAGCGCCAGGGCGAGGGCGAGGAATCCCGCGCCGTACCTAGTGGTTCTCATGGTTCTCCTTTTTCTCGGCGGGCTTGCGGAGAATCGCGCGGAGCCGCTGGAAACCGCCCTGGATGCCGCGCGGGAAGGCGAGCACGACGACGATGAGGATCACGCCGTACACCGCGAGCGGGAGGTTGTTGGCCACGTCGGTGTTCAGGTGCAAGACGTCGGCGAGGTCCTCGGACCACGCCTGGAAGTAGACGAGCGCGACCGCGCCCCACAGCGCACCCCAGAGGGACCCGAGCCCGCCCAGCACCACCGCCGCCAGCAGGCTGAGCGACAGCGCGGGCGTGAACGACCCCGGCGCGGCGGTGCCGAGCAGGAACGCCTGCAGACCGCCGGCGAGCCCGCCGCAGACCGCGCTGACCAGGAACGCGAGGATCTTCGTGCGGCCCACCGGGATCCCGCTCAGCGCCGCGGCGACCTCGTCGTCGCGGACCGCGCGGAAGTCGCGCCCGAGCCGGCCGCGGACGATGTTCACCACCAGCACCAGCGCCAGCAGCACGCTGAGCCAGACGATCCAGGTCTGCCAGCGCAGCTCCGGGACGCCGACGCCGGCCGGTCTGCTGTGGACGGTGAAGCTCAACCCGTTGCTGCCGCCCAGG
Organism: Amycolatopsis sp. CA-128772; assembly: GCF_002904295.1. Lineage (GTDB taxonomy): Bacteria > Actinomycetota > Actinomycetes > Mycobacteriales > Pseudonocardiaceae > Amycolatopsis. The sequence goes on along the minus strand of NZ_PPHG01000005.1, from coordinate 38,175 downwards.
AAGTCGGGGAACTTCCGGGTCAGCGCGGGCAGCCCGACGGCCAGCGCCAGGGTCGCCCCGGCGAGGTACGGGCCGCGCAGCCGGGCCGCGGCGGCGCCGGCCAGCAACCCGGCGAACCCGCCGGCGGCCGAAGCCAGCAGCAGGTCGGCCCACAGCGGGAACGCCGGCACGTACTTCACCAGCAGGGCCACCGTGTAGGCCCCGATGAACATGAACGCGCCGTGCCCCAGCGAAACCTGGCCGGTGAGGCCGGTCAGCAGGGTCAGCCCGGCCACCGCGACCAGGTAGTAGCCGATGGTCGCGATCCGCAGGTTGGTGAACTCGTCGGTGACCAGGGTCAGCAGCACGACCACGGCGAACGCGCCGAGCGCGCCCAGCGCGTGGACGAGCAGCGGCGGCAGCGCGCGGCGCCGCTTCACCGGGGCCGCCTGGGCTTCCGGCGTCTTGGTGCGCACGGTCATACCCGCCTCACCTTGGCCCGGCCGAACAACCCGCTGGGCCGCACGATCAGCACCACCACGAGGATGGCCAGCGCGGCGATCGTCACCATCTCCGGTCCGAAGTAGCCGGACACATAGGACAGTCCCAGGCCGAGCACGAACCCGCCGGCGATGGTGCCCAGCGGGTTGTCGAGGCCGCCGAGCACCGCCGCGGTGAGTGCGTAGACGAAGACGCCGTCCAGCACGTTCGGGAAGAGGAACGGCGGCGTGGCGAGCAGCCCGGCCAGCGAGCCGACGGCCGCGGCCAGCCCCCAGCCGGCGGTGAGCATCAGCCCGACCCGCACGCCGAGCGTGCGCGCCACTTCCGGGGCGAACGCGGCCGCGCGCATCCGCAGGCCCAGCGGCGTGTACTTGAACAGCACCAGGACGAGCGCGGCGATGGCGAGCACGACGAGGACGACGAACAGGTCGTTGGCGGAGAACCGGCCGCGGAAGTCGAAGGCGTAGGGGAACGCCAGCGGCTCGTTGGACCAGATCATCCCGGCGACCGCCTGCAGCACCAGCAGCAGCCCGAGCGTGACGATGATCGAGCTCAGCTCGGAGCGGTGCCGCAGCGGCCGGATCAGCAGCCGTTCGGTGACGACGCCCAGCACGGTCCCGGCGACGATGGCGACGACGAACCCGAGCCAGTAGCTGCCCGTCGCTTTCGTCACCGAATAGGCGAGGTAGGTCGAGATCAGGGCGAGCGCGGGTTGCGCGAAGTTCACCACCCGGGTGGCCCGGTAGATGATGACCAGGGCGAGCCCGAGCGCCGCGTACACCGCGCCGGCCGAGATCCCGCCGAGGGTCAGGTCGAAGAAGTCCTGCATACCGGACCGTTCACCTCCATTTTGGACGCCTCAGAAGCCGAGGTAGGCGTGGCGGAGACCGTCGTCGGCCAGCAGTTCCGCCGCGGTGTCGACGGCCACGACCCGGCCGAGCGCGAGGACGTACCCGCGGTCGGCGATGGACAGCGCGCTGTGCGCGTTCTGCTCGACGAGCACGACGGTGAGCCCGGTCGACGCGCGCAGGTCCCGCAGGATCCCCATGATCCGGGCGGTGATCAGCGGCGCGAGGCCGAGCGACGGTTCGTCGAGCAGCAGCAGCCCGGGCCGGCTCATCAGGGCGCGGCCGATGGCCAGCATCTGCCGTTCGCCGCCGGAGAGCGTCGAGGCGGGTTTCGCCGAACGTTCGTCCAGGGCGGGGAAAAGCTCGTACACCTCCTTGCGCGCGGCGGCGCGGTCGGCGCGGTCACGCCGCCACAGCGCGCCCAGCCGGAGGTTCTCGTCGACGGTCAGCTCGGTGATCACGCCGCCGCCCTCGGGGACGTGCGCGACCCCGCCGCGCGCGATCCGGTCCGGCGCGAGCCCGGTCAGTTCCCGGCCGGCCCAGGTGATCCGGCCGGCGCGGGCGGGCTGCAGGCCGCTGATCGTGCGCAGCAGCGTGGTCTTGCCGGCGCCGTTCGCCCCGAGCACGGCGGTGATCCCGCCGCGTTCGACGGTGACGCCGACGCCGTCGAGCGCGCGGACCGCGCCGTAGGCCACCGAAAGCTCTTCGATCTCAAGCACCGGGCGCCTCCTCGGCGGGGTCGCCGAGGTAGGCCTCGGCCACGCGGGGGTCGGCCTGGATCTCGGCCGGGGTGCCCGCCGCGATCACCTCGCCGAAGTTCAGCACCACCACCCGGTCGCAGACTCCCATGACCAGGTCCATGTGGTGCTCGACGAGCACCACCGCCATCTGCCGGCGCAGCGAGCGGATCAACGTCGAGAGCTCGGCGAGCTCGGCGGACGAGAGGCCGCTCGCCGGTTCGTCGAGCAGCAGCAGGTCCGGCTCGGCCACCAGCGCCCTGGCGAGCGCGACGCGTTTTCGCACGCCGTAGGGCAGGACGCCGGGCAACTCCTCGGCCAGGTCGGCGATCCCGAGCTCGCCCAGGGCCGCCCGGGCCCGCTCGGTCAGGCCGGCTTCGTCACGGGCCGACCGGCCGGCGCCGGCGAGGGCCGGGAGCACGCCGGTCCGCGCGTGCCGGCCCGCGCCCGCCAGCACGTTCTCGAGCACGGTCAGGCCGGGGAACAGGCCCAGCCCCTGCAGGGTCCGGACGATCCCCAGCCGGGCGAGGTGTTCGGGCCGGTGCCGGACGAGCGGCTGCCCGCGCCAGAGCACCCGGCCCGCCTGCGGCCGGACAAAGCCGCAGATGACGTTGAACAGCGTCGTCTTGCCCGCGCCGTTGGGCCCGATGACCCCGACGACGGTGCCCGCGTCGACGCGCAGGCGGACGTCGTGCAGGGCGGTGAGACCACCGAAGCGCACGGTAAGGCCGTCGGCCACGAGCAGATCCTCGCCGGGAAGCGTCATCGCTCTCCATCTCACCATGTGGACTCGTGCGTACCGCGCGGTCGGTATGAAGAGGGTGGGGCGCGGCGGCGGTCATGTCAAGGTGCGAACCGGCGAAACCGGACTCGATGCCGGTGGTCCGAAAATTTCACGATGGCAAGGAAAGAGGAAAACTTCCCGGCGGCACAGGAAAAAGGGCGGGTGCGCGATCTCGCGCACCCGCCCTTCGCGGCGGCGTCCCCGGGGTCAGCCGGTGCCGGCCTGCGGGGCGATCATCGAGGAGGCGTCGATCTTCGTCTGGACGACACCCAGCTGCTGCAGCAGGTCCGGGACCCGCTGGATGCGGCGGGCGTCCAGAGTGGACCCGAAGGCGGGCATCACCATCAGGCTGGCGATGTCCTGGTCCACCTTGGCGTTGCGGACGACGAGCGGTTCGATCCGGGCCCGGTCCACCGCGGCGCGCGTGGCGTTGAGCATCGCGCGCTGGAACGCCCGCACCGTCTTCGGGTGGTCCTGGACCCACTTGGCGGTGGCGCCGTAGCCGGTGAGCGGGAACGCCTGGGTGCTGCCGCTGGCCGCGTCGACCACCGGGTAGGCCCCGGCCGTTTTGGCGGCCTGGGTGAGGAACGGCTCGGGCTGGTAGGCCGCGTCGACCCGGCCCTGCGCCAGCGCGGCGCCCATTTCCGGCAGCGGCATCGGCACCCACTGCACCTTGCTCGCGTCGATGCCGTGGTCGTGCATGACCGACCGGGTCAGCACGTCCGAAGCCGCGTTCTTGGAGCTGATGGCGATCCGCTTGCCGTTGAGGTCGTCGACGGTCTTGACCGGCGAGTTCGGCACGGTGACGACCTCGTTGCTGCGCGGGCTCGCCGACGTGCCGTCGGACACCAGCTTGATGTCCGCGGTGCCGCTGTTCTTGGCCAGGAAGAACAGCGGGTAGGTGGACAGGGCGAGGTCGTCCTGTCCGGTCACCATCCGGGTCAGCGTCTCCTGGCCGCTGGCCCCGACGTCGGTCTGCACGTCGAGGCCCTCGGCCTTGAAGTACCCACCTTCCTGGGCCAGCCACAGGGTGGCGAGGTCGACGGTGGTGAGGATCGCGACCCGGATCGACGGCTTTTCGACGTCACCGGCGGCGGCGGAGCCTTTGAGCTGGCTGCACCCGGTCACCAGGACGGCGACCAGGGCGAGCACGGCGAGCCGGCGCGTCGAGGGGCGTTGGGGCATGCCACTCCTCGGGGAAGATTCTGCGGATCACGGAATTACGGCTCGTTGGCCGGGATCAGCCGGACTGTAGATGACGATTTCCCGGGCCGCAATTGCGTTGCCGAGAAATATGTCACGCCACGTTCACGCGAAAGAGTGACAAGCGGGCCATCAGGTTACCCACTGACAGCGTGCGTCCGGACGAGGGGAACAAACCCACGGTTTTCCAACGGGTTTCGTGATCTCGCCACCGCAGGTGGCGGCGGTCACGACCAGGCTCGACCGGCGCGCGGCCGCCGATCGACGCCGGGAAACCGGTCGGCGGCCATCACTCTTCGACAGTCCACACAACTCCATCGTTGCGATAGCTTTTCGAAGAAAGCGAGGCCGTTTCCGATTCTTGGACAATTCTTGGACACCGTGGTCAATTAATCGGAAATGGCACCCGATGCACCTCCGCCGGGCCGGTTGCGGCGACGGATGCCCTGCTCACGGCGGGTTGTCCGACAGGTCCGGACGGGTGAATCCGGAAGCGGCCGATCAGCCCAGCCGGCGCTCTTTCCGGCGGCGCCGGGGCACGGAGAACGATTCCCCGCGGCCGCCACCGGGCCGGCCGGTGAATGGGCGCGAAACCCCACGCCGGCCACGGGAATCAGCTCGCGGGCGACCCGAACCGGCGCAGGCCGGGCGTGGCCGCGCCGATCGCCACCACCGCCGCGACACCCAGCACTCCGCCGCTGACCAGCGCGAACGTGCCGGAGGTGGCGCCGGCGACGAGACCGCCGCGCAGGTTGCCGAGGTCCGGGCCCGCCTGGCCGACGATCTGCTCGGCCGCGGCGGCCCGGCCCAGCAGCGCGTCCGGGGTGGCCAGCTGGACGAGCGCACCGCGCGACACCACCGAGACCGTGTCGGCGGCGCCCGCGACGACGAGGCACGCCAGCCCGAGCCACGGGCCGGGCGCCAGGCCGAACCCGATGAGCGCGCCACCCCAGACCGCCGAGCCCGCGAGCATCACCCGGCCCGGCCGCGGCCGGCGCGTGAACGTCCCGGAGAACACCGACGCCGCGACCCCGCCGGCCGCGACGGCCGAGAGGAACAGGCCGAGGGTGCGCGGGTCGCCGGCGAAGCGTCCGGCGTTGACCAGCGGGAAGAGGCTGATCGGCATGGACAGGACGGTGGCGGCCAGGTCGGTGAGCAGCGCACCCCGCACGACGGGGGTCCGGACGAGGAAGGCGAGGCCGTCGAGCACGCCGCGCACCCCGGGCCGCGACGGTTCGCCGCCGGGCCGCATCTCCGGCAGGCCGGCGAGGCTGTAAAAGGCCAAGCCGAAGGCGAGCGCGTCGACGACGTAGCAGCCGCCGGCGCCGAACCGCCCGAGGACGAGCCCGCCGAGCGCCGGGCCGAGCAGCATCGCGCCCTGGAACGCGATCCGGTTCAGCGCGAGCCCGGCGGACAGCTGTTCCGGCGGCAGGAGCCGCGGGACGAAGGTGCGCGCGCGGCCGGCCCGCCGCCCGCGACGAAACAGGACTGGGCGGCCACCAGGCCGAGCACGGCGAGCACCGGCACGTCCGCGAGGAACCCCTGCACCGCGAGCAGCACCGAGCAGGCGGCCTGCCCGGCCGTGGTGACGAGGGCGAACTTCCGCCGGTCGACGCGGTCCACCCAGAGCCGCCGGAACGGCGGTGACGTGCGTAGCGGCGTCAGGTCGGCGAAGGCACGGGTCAAGGGCACGCGGGGCGATTGTAACAGCGCTTGTACATACCGCTGCTCCGATTTGTTCCGGTACCCGGGCCGGGATGAGCACGCACCCCGCGCGGCGTGCTCATCCCGACGACCTCGCCCGCACCGGGGTGAGCACCCCGCGCCGGGAGCTCACCCCGCCCGCCTACGCCTCCGTCAGCCTCGGCGGCGGCCCGGCCAGCGCCGAGATCAGGTAGCCCGCCCGCAGGACCGCGTCCCGCAGCAGCGCCGCGCTGTCCTGCGCCCGCGCCGGCGTGAGCACGAACCCCGCGCTGGTGTGCTCCCCCCAGCCCGTCATCACCTGCGGCTCCCCGAACCCCCGGATCGGGCACGGCAGGGGCGGCGCGACGGGCACGTGCCCGTCGCTGACCAGCAGGCTGACGTCGGCCCGCTCCGCCTGGTCCGGCACCGCGCGCGCGGCGCGGTCCGGCGGGGCCTGGTGCGCCACGACGAGTGCCCGCGGGACCCCCAGTCCCGCGGCCACCCGCCGCTGGGCCAGCCGGTAGGCGACGAGCGCGCCGACCCCCGCCCCGAACAGCACGTGCGGGCGGCCCAGCGCCCCGGCCAGCTCCGCGGCCAGTGACTCGACCAGCAGCCACATGTCCCGGTACGGGTGCTCGTCCCGGCGCCCGCCGCGGCCGGGCAGCTCGACGACGTGCACCGCGATCCGGGGATCGCGCCACGCCCGGTAGCGGCCGGCGGCTTCGCCGCCCTCCGGGAAGCAGACGAACAAGAGCCGTTCCGCGTCGTCTCTGTCCACCCGTGGCCTCCCGTCCGCCCTGTCCGGGGCTAGTGTCGATCACGGCACTTCCGTTCCGCTTCGGTCCGCCTTCGGGGGGCATCACGTGCGCTACCGCCTGCTCGGGCCGATCACCGTCCTCGGCGACACCGGCCCGGTCCGCCCCGGTGGCCGCAAGCAGACTTCCGTGCTCGCCGCGTTGCTCCTCAACCCCAACCGGGTGGTCACCGAAGACCGGCTCATCGATCTGACCTGGGGCGAAGACGCGCCGCCGAGCGTGCGCGGGCGGCTCCAGGTGCACGTCTCGGAACTGCGGAAGCTCCTCGGCCGAGACGTGATCGTGCGGCGCGCCTCCGGTTACCTCATCGAGGTCGCGCCCGGTGACCGCGACGTCGACGTGTTCGACGACGAGGTCGCCAAGGCCCGGGCGACGTCCGGGCCGGACGCCGTCGCGCACCTGCGGGCCGCGCTGGCGCTGTGGGAAGGCACCCCGCTCGGCGGGGTGAGCGACGAACTGGCCGCCCACGAAGGGCCGGCCCTGGCCGAACGCCGGCTCGTCGCGCTGGAGGAGCTGTACGAGCAGGAACTCGCGTCGGGGCGGCACGGCGAGGTCGTCGGGGAACTGCGCCTGCTCGTCGGCGAACACCCGTTCCGCGAACGCCTCCGGGCCGCGCTGATGCTCGCGCTGCACCGCTGCGGCCGCACCCCGGAGGCGCTGGAGACGTACACGCGGGCCCACGAGCTGCTGGTCGACGAACTCGGCATCGAACCCGGCCAGGCGCTGCAGAACCTGCGGATGCGGATCCTGCGCGGTGAGGGCGAACCGGCGCCGCCCGCCGCCCCGGTCCCGCCGCGGCCCGCCGAGCTGCCGCGCGACGTCCGCGGGTTCGCCGGCCGCGCGCCGGAGCTGGCCGCGCTCGGCGAACCCGGCGACGTCTGGGTGATCACCGGCACCGCGGGCGTCGGCAAGACCGCGCTCGCCGTGCACTGGGCCCACACCGCGCGGACCCGCTACCCCGACGGCCAGCTGTACGTGAACCTGCGCGGCTTCGACGCCGACGACGAGCCGCTCACCCCCGCCGCCGCGCTCGCGCAGCTGCTGCGCACCCTCGGTGTCGACCTGCGGGACGTGCCGCCGGGGGTCGACGACCAGAGCAAGCTCTACCGGACGCTGCTGGCCGACCGGCAGGCGCTGGTCGTGCTGGACAACGCCCGCGACACCGCGCAGGTGCTGCCGCTGCTGCCGTCGTCGGGCCGGGTGCTGGTGACCAGCCGCCACCGGCTCGACGAGCTGGTCGCCCGCGTCGGCGCGCGGTCGCTGGGCCTGGCGCAGCTGCGCGAGGAAGACTCCCGGGCGCTGCTGACCGCCCTGCTCGGCGACCGGGCGGCCGCCGAACCGGAGGCGGCCGCCGAGCTGGCCCGCCTCTGCGGCCACCACCCGCTGGCCCTGCGGATCGCCGCGGCGAACACCGGCGTCGCCAGCATCGGTGAGCTGGTCGACGAGCTGCGCGGCGATCCACTGGCGTACCTCGGCTTCGACGGCGAAAGCGCCGTCGCCAAGGCGTTTTCCGTGTCGTACCAGGCGCTGCCGGCCGGGCTGCGGCAGGCGTTCCGGCTGCTCGCCCTGGTGCCGGGGGCCGACTTCACGGCGGTCGACGCGGCGGCGCTGCTGGACGTGCCGGCCGAGGAGGCGACCCGCCGGCTGCGCGGGCTGTCCGCGGCGAACCTCCTCGAGGCGCACGCGCCCCGCCGCTACCGGTTCCACGACCTCGCCCGCCGCTACGCCGAGCGGTGCGTCCGCGCCGAAGAGGACGAACCCGCGCGCGACCGGGCGTGGGAGCGGTTGTTCACCGGCTACTGCGCGGCGGCGGACGCGGCGGTCGCCCTGCTGGGCGCGCGGATCGTGGCGCTGCCCCGCGAGGACGCGCCGTCGGCGCCGAGCCCGGTCGCCTTCGCCGACGCGGCCTCGGCCGTGGCCTGGCTGGACGTCGAGGTGCCGAACCTGTCGGCGGCCCTGCGGCAGGCGGCGGCGCGCGGGCCGTACCCGGGCGCCTGGTATCTCGCCGACGCGTTGCGGCGGTTCTTCCACGACCACGGCCGCCGCGCAGAGTGGCTGGAGCTGGCCCCGATCGTGCTGCGCGCGGCCCAGGACCACGGCGCCCAGCCGGCGGAAGCGCTGGTGCAGCTGTCGATCGGCGGCGCGTACTTCCGCGAAGGCCAGCACGAGGCGGGCATCCGGCACTCGGAGAAGGCGGTGCTGGCGAGCCGGGCGTGCGGCTGGCGCCAGTGCGAGGCGACGGCGGTGGCGAACCTGGGCGCGATGCTGGAGTGGACGGGCCGCCTGTCGGAGGCGGTGGAGCACAGCCGCCGCGCGATCCAGCTGTTCCGCGAGCTGGCCAACCGGTCCGGTGAGGCGCTCGCGCTGAACTCGCTGAGCTGCCACTACCGCCAGCTGGGCCGGCTGGAGCAGGCGGAGGACTGCCTGGTCGAGGCGATCGCGCTGGCCCGCAAGGAGGACCTGGCGTTCTGGGAGGCGGCCAACCTCGCCGACCTGGGCTCGATCCTGCTCGCGACGGGCCGGCTCGCGGAGGCCGGCGAGGTCCTGGACCAGGCGTTGCGGGCGTTCCGCGAGCTGGGCTCCAGCTTCGGCGAGGCGACCGCGCTGAACGTGGTGAGCGCCCTCCAGCTGGCCCGCGACGACGCCCCGGCGGCGGCGGACACGGCCGAGGCGGCCCTGGAGTGCGTCCGCCGCGACGGCGACCGGCAGGTCGAAGCGGCGGCGTTGATCGCACTCGGCCGGGCGGAGCAGGGCCGGGGCGACCTGGACGCGGCGGAACGCGTCCTGCGCGAGGCCCGCGCCCTGACGGCGGAGTCGGGCTTGCAGGGCCAGCTGGCCGAGGCGGCGGCCACGCTGGCCCGCGTCCTGGCGGCGGGCGGGCGGCCGGGCGAGGCGGGCGAACACGCGCGGACGGCGTTGGACGCGGCCCGCGCGGGCGGGTTCCGCGTGGTGGAGGCGGAGGCCCTGCTGGGCCTGGCGGCAGTCCAGGCGGCGGCGGGCCGCTCGATGCTGGCCGAGGGGACGGCCCGGGAGTCGGAGGGGTTGTACCGGGCGGTGGGACACGCGACGGGCGAGGCGGTGGCGGCGGAGTTCCTGGCCCGGCTGGGCGGACGCGCGACCGGCTGAACGACGCCTCCGGCCCCCGGTATGACGCCTCCGGCCCCCGGTATGACGCCTCAGGCCCCCGGTATGACGCCTCCGGCCCCCGGTATGACGCCTCCGGCCCCCCGGTAGCCAGCTTACCGGCGAGCACCGACACTTCCCGCGGTCTGCCGCGACTGGTCGTGATCGGCAACGCGGGTCAGCACCCTGCTCGCCGCGCGCGACCGGCTGCACCGGCGGCCTGGTGGCCAGGCGTGGCCGCAGGCGGCGTTCGCGGATCCCCGAGCGGTCGGACCGCCGCTTGAGCTGCGGCGATGCGCGCACACCACCGTCCGCCGCGGCGCCGGTGCGGTGCGCCGGGTGTTACCTCCGTGGGCGGTGCGCGACATACTGAAGCCATGCCCCGTCCGAAACACGTCCCCGCGAGCGATCTGCGCCTCCCGGACGCGCTGCAGCCGGGGCGGCCCAAAGGCGACCAGCTGCGGGAAATCCTGGAAAGCGTCGCCAGCGATGCCGGGCCCGGACGGCTGATGCCGTCCGAACGGTTCCTCGCCGAGCACTTCCAGGTCGCCCGCGGGACCGTGCGGCAGGAGGTCAACCGGCTCGTCGCCGACGGCGTCCTCTACCGGCAGCACGGCACCGCGACCTTCACCGCCGAACGGCAGGCCGCGCACATCGACATGCTGACCTCCTTCACCGAGGACATGCAGGCCCGCGGTGTCGTCCCGAAGACCAAGGTGCTGCACGCCGAGGTCGAGAGCGCGGGCCCGCGCATCGCCGGACGGCTCAACGTGCCGCCCGGCGCGCGGGTGTTCCGGCTGGAACGGCTCCGCTACGTCGAAGACGAGCCGTTCGCCGTCGAACGGACCAACCTCTCCGTCGACCGGTTCCCGGACATCGAGCTCTTCGACTGGGAGACCCAGTCCCTGCACCGCACCATCGAGGAACGCTGGGGCGTGCGCGCCGAGTGGAACGACACCGCGATCTCCGCGGTGCTGCCCAACAGCCACGACGCGGCCCTGCTCGGCATCGAAACCACCCAGCCCTGCCTGATCATCGAAGGCACCCTGCACGACCAGAGCGGCGGCGTCATCGAAGCGGGCCGCTCCCTGTACCGGGCGGACCGCTACACCGTCTTCACCCAGGCGCGGCGCAGCCCGGCCTCCTGACCGGGCTCACCCGAGCTGGTGCGCCCGCAGCACCTTCAGGCAGTGCTCCACCAGCACGTCCGGGGACTCCGGGCCGAACAGCGTCACGTACGACTCGTAGATCCCGTCGCGGTGGCCGTCGGCGTCCGGCAGGTAGCCCAGGTAGCCGTCCGTGTAGCCGATCACGCGCGTGTGGCGGAACGGGCTGCCCCGCCGGATGCGCAGGCCGAGCGACGCGAACAGCTCGAACGGCGTGTGCAGCCACGCGATCTCCCCCAGGGACACCACGCTGACCGGCACCTCGGCGCAGCCGGTGGGCCGCCCGCCCGCCGCCATCGTCGCGAGCATCGCGCAGCCTTCGTAGCGGGTCTGCGCGATGCGGACCGCCGGGTGGTCCTCGCCGTGGCGGGCCAGCTCGTGCTGCCACTCCGCCTCCGCCTCCGCGCGCAGCTCGACGCTGTCCTCCAGGGACGGCACCTCGCGGTAGGGCAGGTGCAGCGTGGACCGGGTCAGCCGGACCGGCCCGCCGGCCGCCGCCGGGGACGACACCGCCGCGAGGGTGCGGGCGATCGACGTCGCGAGGTGGCCGCCGAGAGTGCGGACCTCGTCGTGGTCGCGGCCGCGGCGGACGAACCGGGAGCTGGCGTCACCCGCCGCGCCCTGCAGGAACGCCGAGACCGGCTGCCCGACCAGCGTGGCCAGCTCGCGGCGGGTCGCGCCCGGCCAGTCCGCCGACCAGGCCAGGTTGTCCGGGCCGAGCACGGTGGGGTGGCTCGCGTAGTCGAACAGCAGCGCGGCCGGGCTGCCGTCGTCGCGGCGCAGTTCGAGCACGCCGAACGACGTGTCGTGCGGGCCGTCGGGCCGGTAGCGGTTGCCGCCGACGGCCTCCGTTTCGCCCGCGTGCCAGCGCGCGCGGACCCGGCCGCGGCAGGCGCGCAGCCGCAGCGCGGCGCCGGTGACCTTCTCCGCCATCCGGCCGACCAGCCCGGCGTCGCGCTGCCCCGGCAGCCCGGGGTGCAGCTGGCCGGTCCAGCCCTCCGGCCCGGAATGCGTGTGCGACGCGCAGACCAGCACCCGGTCCGGGTCGATGCCGACCGCCGCGGCGACCGCGTCGGCCAGGGTGCGGGTCAGCCCGGCGTCGACCGCGAGGGCGTCCAGCGCCACCCACACCACGCCGGGGTCGTCCTCGGTGGACAGCCAGATCAGCGACGCCTCGAGGTCGTCGTGCGTGCCGGTCGCGACACCGTGTCTCGCCAGGTACCCGCCGAGCCGGTGCCCGGGTTCCGGCGTGATCCGGACGTCTTGCGCGGCGAGCAGGAGCGCGGCGGTCACCAGGTCGATTCCAGGACGTCGACGACGCCGTCGCGGCCGGCGGCGCGGGCCACCCCGGCGAGCTCGGTGACGTCGCCGGTCGTGTGCAGCAGGACCTCCAGCAGCATCGGCAGGTTGAGCCCGGAGACCAGCTGGAGCCGCGGGTGCCCGGCGGCGAGGGTGCGGACGGCGTTGAACGGCGAGCCGCCGTGCAGGTCGGCAAGCACCAGCACGCCCTCGGCGTCGCCGGCCAGCGCGAGTACGCGGGCGCCGAACTCCTCCGGGCTGTCGCGCGGGCTCAGCTCGCAGACCTTCAGCCGCGACTGCGGGCCGAGGATCATCTCGGCGGCTTCCCCGACGCCGGAGGGCAGCCGGCCGTGGCCGGCGAGGATGATCGGAACGGACATGGCGGACTCCCCTAACTCTTCGCCGGGGCCGATGGCGCGAACCAGCCGAGCCACCCCAGGACGACCCCGGCCACGACGACGATGCCGATGACCCAGACCGGCCGCAGCCGGGCCTTGACCGTCAGCAGGTACACCCCGGCCGTGACGAGCACCGGGAGCAGGAACGGCAGCAGCTCGTCGAGCCGGTCCTGGATCGCCACCGCCTGCGTCACCGGCTGCCCCTGGACCGTGGTGGTCTGCCGGTAGGTGAGCGTGGTGACGACCTTGACGATCGACGGGATGAACCCGCCGAGCACGACGAACCCGAGCACGGTCGCCCCCTGGGCGACGCGGGCGAGCGCCCCGGCGGCGAGGTGCCCGGCCAGCCGCTTGCCCTCCCGGTAGGCGAAGGCGAACTGCCAGCGCCTGATCAGCGCGTACGGCACGAGCACCATCACCGCGGCGAAGGCCGGGCCGAGCCAGTTGCCCTGCAAGGCCCACGACGCGCCCATGGTGAAGACGATGCTGTTGTACAGCGCGAAGACGACGGTGTCGCCGATGCCGGCCATCGGCCCCATCAGCGCGACCTTCGTGCTCGCCGCCGACTTGGGCGTCCCCGCCTCCTCCAGCGCGACGCTGGAGCCGAGGATCAGCGGGCCGCCGACGAGCACGGAGGTGTTGAAGAACTGCAAATGCCGCTGCAGGCCGGCGACGTACTCGGCCTTCTCCGGGTAGAGCCGGCGCAGCACCGGCTCCATCGAGTACGCGAACCCGAGCGCCTGCATCCGCTCGTAGTTCCAGGAGATCTGGCTGGACCAGAAGTACCGGCGGAACGCGCGGCGCAGGTCCTGCTTCGTCAGCCGCGGGTCCGCGGCGGGCTCGTCGGCCGCGGCCTCGGGCACCGCGAGCGCCGGTTCGTCGCGTTTCAGCGTCACGAACAGCATCGCGACCGCGACGCCGACGAGCGCGATCCCGAGCACGGTCAGGTGCAGGTAGGCGAACCCGACGAACCCGATGAGCAGCAGGTACCAGTACCGCGACAGCTCCATCATGCCGAGCAGCAGCGCGAACCCGACCGCCGGCAGCAGCGACCCGGCCAGCGTCATGCCCTGCACGAACCCGGCCGGGATGCTCGCGGTGATGTCCTTGACCAGGCCGCCGGACGCGGCGAGCGCGGCCAGGAACGTCGGGATCGCGCGCACGGCGACCCACGGGACCAGGCTGACCCAGTGGATCATCGCCAGGCCGCGCGCGTTGCCGTCGGCGGCGTAACCGTCGGCCCGGTGCACCAGCGCGGTGGTGACCATCTTGCCCACCGGGTCCAGCGCCGAGAGCAGGATCGCCGCGGGCAGGCCGACGCCGATCCCGATCGCGGCCTGCGCGGCGGCATCGCCGGTGGCGCCCGCGGCCAGCGCGGTGCCGACGATCGCGCCGGTCTGGTAGTCCGGGATGGTGGCGCCGCCGTAGGTGTAGACACCCAGGGCGGCCAGCTCCAGCGTGGCGCCGATCAGCAGGCCGAGCAGCGGGTGGCCGGTGATCAGGCCGGCCACCGAGCCGGCGATCAGCGGCCGCTGGGCGTAGATGAGGAACGGCCCGAGACCGTCGTACGTGCAGTAGATCGCCCACAGGGTCAGGGCCAACGCGACGAGCATGCTGGAGCTACAGCCCTTTCCGGTCGAGCAGGGTGACGAAATCGGCGGGTTTGTCCTGCGGCAGCAGCTGCGTGACCAGCGGGACGCCCGCGGCGGCGAGCTTGCGGTAGGCGTCGGCCTCGTCCGCGGTGACCGCGACCGAGCGGGTGACCATGGTGTACGCCGGGCCCGGCCGGGGCGCGACGTTGCCGACGTTGACGACCTCGGGCCGCAGCCCGCCGTCGACCAGGCGGAAGACGTCCTCGGGATGCTTGGCGACGACCATCACGCCGGCGCCGGGCTCGGCGGCCAGGGTGGCCGCGACCGGCAGCACGTCGGTGGGCAGCCCGCGGGCGGCCTGCGGGAGCAGGATCAGCTGGAGGTCGTCGGCGGCGACCTCGTCGTTGCAGACGATCAGCCGGCGCACGCCCAGGCGGCGGGTCCACGCGACGGTGACCTGCCCGTGGATCAGCCGGTTGTCGATCCGGACGTGTGCCCCCGTCATCGTTCTCCTCCCGGCCGGCAGGAGACATACTGGTTCGTACCAGTATCTGTGTCAACACGGCCGGTGACCGGCCTCCGCGCGGCCGACGGAAGGACCCCTCAGACCTTCCGTCGGCCCGTGAGCGCGAAGTCCCCCTCTTTGTTCGGCCCGGACCCTCCCATAAAGGTATATACCAGTATGGACGGTCGTGATCGACTGTCAAGACCCTGGCCAGGGCCAAATCCGAAAAATTCTCGGCCGGTCGGCCGACCGAAATTCGACCGGATGCGCGGCGGGAAAAGTTCACCCTCCACTGTCCGGTCTTGTCAGTGACAGCCTCCGGAGGCGCTCTTAGTATCCCCATTGGTCTAGACCGCTGGCGGCGACGGGCGGGGGTTCGAACATTCCCGGAAAATCCGCGCAACCTGGTCCGGTCACCGTCGTTAACCGCTTCGTCCGTTCAGGGGAGGAAAGCATGCCGGCCGTCAGATCGAACATCGTCCCGCTCCGGCACGCGCGGCCGGGAGTGGTGGCGTACGTGAAGAGCCCGGCCGAGTGGTTCGTCGCGAACAGCGGCTGGATCCAGGGCAGCGACGGTGTCGCGCTGATCGACACCTGCGGCACCGAGCAGGCGACCCTGGAGCTGCTGCGCGACGTCCGCAAGTACGCCGGCGACCAGGAGCTCACGGTCGTCATCACGCACGCACACGGCGAGCACCACAACGGCCTCGGCGTCGCCCTGCGCGACGGCGGCACGGCGCTGGCCGCGCACGGCAGCCTCGACCTGGTCAAGGCCGGCCCGCAGACCTACGGCAACGTCTTCACCTACACGAGCTGGGGCGTGCTCGAGCCGCCGGAGCCGGACGCGGTCCGCCCGGTGACCGGCCGGCACCAGCTGGACCTGGGCGGCGCGACGGCCGACGTCGTGGCGGTGCCGGGCGTCGCCCACACGGCGGGCGACCTGGTGGTGCACGAGCCGCGCTCGGGCACGCTGTTCACCGGCGACCTGGTGTTCATCGGCGACACCCCGCTGGCGGTGCACGGCTCGATCCCCGGCTGGCTCGACGCACTGCACTGGCTCCAGGACACGTTCCGGCCGCGCACCGTGGTGCCCGGCCACGGCCCGGTGGCGACCCCGGGCCACACGGCGTTCCACGGGATGCGCGTCTACCTGGAGTGGCTGCTGGAGGCGACGACCCGCCAGTCCAACTTCTCGAGGCTGGCGAGGCAGGCATCCCTGCGCTGGCCGACGTGGCGCAACCCGGAGCGCCACATCGGCAACCTGATGCGCGCGTACGCCGACCAGCACGGCCGCAAACTGGACGTCGACCTGGCGATCGACGCGGTCCTGGCCGCGGCGGGCGGCCGCATCGACCTGGACTCCCTGCTGGGCGGCGAACCGGTCCGGCAGATCTCCTAGGACGCGGCGCCGCCCAGACCCTCCAGCAGGGTGCGCAGCGTCGCGGCCAGCTCCTCGCGCTCCCCCTCGCCCAACGCCGCCAGGATGCGGTGCTCGGTCTCCACGTGGTCGGGCAGCGCGCGGTCGATCAGCTCGCCGCCCGCGTCGGTCAGGGCCACGCGGACGCCGCGGCCGTCCGTCTCGTCCGGGGTGCGCTCGACGAGGCCGCGGGCCTCCATCTTGTCCAGGCGCTGGGTGATCGCCCCCGACGTCACCATCGCCGACCGCATCAGCTCCGTCGGGGTCAGGCGGTAGGGCGGGCCGCTGCGGCGCAGGGTCGCCAGGACGTCGAAGGTGGCGCGGTCCAGGCCGTGGCGGGCGAAAGTCCGGCGCAGCTCCGTGTCGACCAGGGCGCCGAGGCGGGACAGCCGGCCGATCACCGCCATCGGGGACACGTCGAGGTCGGGGCGCTCGGCGTGCCACTGCGCGAGGACCCGGTCCACGTGGTCGGCCATCGGCACAGCGTAACGGATGCCTTAGCGGTAAGTGAGAACGTAGCCAGTTACCTTAGCGCTGAGGTAATCTGCCTTAGTGCTAAACAACCGCCTCGCCCTCCTCCTCGTCACCGCGCTGGCCCCGGCCATCTGGGGCACCACCTACCTCGTCACCACCGAGTTCCTGCCGCCCGGCCGCCCGCTGCTCGCCGCCGTCATCCGCGCCCTGCCCGCCGGGCTGCTGCTCGTCGCGCTCACCCGGCGGCTGCCGAAGGGCGACTGGTGGTGGCGCTCGCTCGTGCTCGGGACGCTGAACATCGGCGCCTTCCTCGCCCTGCTGTTCGTCGCCGCCTACCGGCTGCCCGGCGGGGTCGCCGCCACCCTCGGCGCCCTGCAGCCGCTGATCGTCGCCGGCCTGTCCACCGGCCTGCTCGGCGAACGCCTGACCCGGCGGACCGTGCTCGCCGGCGTGGCCGGGGTCGCCGGCGTCAGCCTGCTGGTCCTGCAGTCGACCGCCCGGCTTGACGCGATCGGCGTGGCCGCCGCGGCCGGCGGCGCGGTCGTGATGGCCACCGGCGTCGTGCTGAGCAAGCGGTGGACGTCCCCCGCGCCGCTGCTGGCCACCACCGGCTGGCAGCTCGTCGCGGGCGGGCTGGTGCTCGTGCCGGTCACCCTGGCCGTCGAAGGCGCGCCACCGTCGGCGCTGTCCGGGGCGAACCTTGCGGGCTACGCCTACCTGGCGCTGATCGGCGCGGCCTTCGCGTACGCGCTGTGGTTCCGGGGCATCCGCGCGCTGTCCGCCACGCACGTGACTTTCCTCGGGCTGCTGAGCCCGGTCGTCGCCACCCTGCTCGGCTGGCTCGTGCTCGGCCAGCGGCTGACGCCGTGGCAGCTGCTCGGCGCGGCGATCGTGCCGGCCGCCGTGGTGGGCGCGCAGCTGCGGACGTTGGGCCGGACGGGGGCTGATAAATATCAGCCTTTGACAACCGCTCGCCGGGACACCGACGCTGAAATGGTCTGAACAACTTGCGATCATCGGCCTCGACGAGGAGGCGCCCGTGCGCACGAAAACGTCCTTCCGCCACCGCTTTGCGGTGCTGGCCGCGGCGGTCGCGGTGGCCACCGCGACCGCCCCCGCCGCCGAGGCGGTGCCGGCCACGATCCCGCTGAAGATCACCAACAACTCCGGCCGCAGCGACCCGGTCTACCTCTACGACCTCGGCACGAACCTGGCGACCGGGCAGCAGGGCTGGGCCGACGCGAACGGCGGGTTCCACGCCTGGCCCGGCGGCGCGGTGCCGCCGATCCCGGCACCCGACGCGTCGATCCCGGGCCCCGCGAACGGCCAGTCGATCACCATCCGGATCCCGAAGTTCTCCGGCCGGATCTACTTCTCCTACGGGCAGAAGCTGGTCTTCAAGCTCGCCACCGGCGGGCTGGTGCAGCCGGCCGTCCAGAACCCGTCGGACCCGAACGTCGACATCCTCTTCAACTGGTCGGAGTACACGCTCAACGACGGCGGCCTCTGGATCAACAGCACCCAGGTGGACATGTTCTCGGCGCCGTACGCGGTCGGCGTACAGCCGGCCGGCGGCACGACGAGGAACACCGGGCACCTGAAACCGGGTGGCTACAACGGGTTCTACACGGCGCTGCGCGGTCAGCCGGGCGGCTGGGCCAACCTGATCCGCACCCGCTCCGACGGCACGGTCCTGCGCGCGCTGGCGCCGGGCCACGGCATCGAAGCCGGCGCCCTGCCCGCGAACGTGCTGCAGGACTACATCAACCGCGTCTGGACGAAGTACAGCTCGTCGACGTTGACCGTGACCCCGGTGGCCGACCAGCCGAACGTCAAGTACTACGGCCGGGTCTCCGGGAACACCATGAACTTCACCAACACCTCCGGCGGCTTCGTGACGGCGTTCCAGAAACCGGATTCCGACAGCGTGTTCGGCTGCTACAAGAACCTCGACGCGCCCAACGACGTCCGCGGGCAGATCTCGCGCACGCTCTGCGCGGGCTTCAACCGCTCGACGCTGCTGACCAACGCGAACCAGCCGGACACCAGCTCGGCGGGCTTCTACCAGGACGCCGTCACCAACCACTACGCGCGCAAGATCCACGCGCAGATGGCCGACGGAAAGGCGTACGGGTTCGCCTTCGACGACGTCGGCCACCACGAATCCCTGGTCAACGACGGCAACCCGGCGACGGCCTACCTGACGCTGGACCCGTTCAACTAGAGCTTCACGACGACCGGCGCCACCGGCGTGTCCCCGAGCAGCTCGCCCGGGGGCGCGCCGGTGTGCACCGGCACCGGCTCCGCCCGGCCCCGCACCTCCGTCACCGGCTGTCCACACGCGACCAGGTCCACCACGAGCACCACCAGCACCACGGTCCGCACGACCGCTCACCCCGATCCCTGTCTCCACCACTCCCACCGGGCACACGGCGGCGGCCACCGGGGTGGTTCAGGTATTTCCCGCGCTCTCACCGGATCGGCTGAGCGGGGGAGGAAGACGGGAAGGAGTCCCCCGATGGCGTACCGGTCCGAAGGGCCGCTCTTGGTTAGGCTGAGCGGGGCAACCGGAGGTGAAGTGGACACCACGACCCTGCTCGAAGCGGCCGCGCGCGGCGACCAGGCGTCCTGGGACGCCCTCGTCAACCGGTACGCGAGCCTGCTCTGGTCGGTCGCCCGCGCGCACCGGCTGTCCGACGCCGACGCGGCCGACGCCGTCCAGACGACCTGGCTGAAGCTCGTCGAAAACCTCGGCCGGATCAAGGACCCGGAACGGCTGCCCGGCTGGCTGGCCACCACCGCCCGGCACGAGTGCCTCCGCCAGCTCCGCCGCGGCGACCGGGAGCGTCCCACCGACGACCAGGTCTGGCAGAGCGAGGCTGCGCCCGGCCCGGCCGTCGACGCGGCTTTGCTGCTCGACGAGCGCGACGCCGCGCTGTGGCGCGCGTTGGACAAGCTGTCGGATCAGTGCCGCCAGTTGCTGCGGCTGCTGATGGCCACGCCGCCGCCGTCGTACGCGGAGGTGTCGGCCGCCCTCGACATGCCGGTCGGCAGCATCGGCCCGACCCGGCAGCGCTGCCTGGGCCGGCTGCGCGAGCGGGCCGGCCAGGCCGGGCTCGGGACGGAGGACCGGACGTGACCGACGACGACGAGCTCATGGACGTCCTGCGCGCGGCGGCCGGCCGGGCCGACCCGGTGCCGGACCTCGTGCTGCGCCAGGCCCGTGCGGCCCTGACCACCCGCGACCTCGACGCCGAACTGGCGGAGCTGGCCTTCGACTCGGACCTGGCGGAGGCCGGCGCGGTCCGCGCGGACGGCGAAGACGTCCGCCTGCTGTCGTTCGAGTCGGCGCGCGTGTCGGTGGAGCTGCAGGTGGAGTACGGCGGTGGCCGGGTCTCGCTGCGCGGCCTGATCACCGGCGCCATCGGCGACGCGGTGATCGAGGTGGCGGGCGAACGCCACGTCCGCCCGATCGGCCCGGAAGGCTGGTTCACGGCGGCGGGCCTGCCCCGCGGAGCGACCCGGGTCGCGGTGACCGCCGCGGACGGCACGACGGTCACCACCGGCTGGGCGAGCCTCTAGCTCACTCCCGCACGTGCGGGACGTCCAGGCAGCCGTTGACGTCGTGGACGGTGATCGTTTCGGCGGCCTCCAGCACCTTGACGGCCGCCTCGCGGGCAGTGACGTCCGGGCCCATCCCGGCGGCGATCTTCCCGGTGAGGATCGCCGCCGAGAAGGACGTCCCGCTCCAGACCGCGTACCCGTTGAACTCCTGCACGTCGAAGACCTTGGGGTAGCCGGGGTGGAAGTACGGGCCGAGGACGTCGACGCCGTCGGCGAACGCCGCGATCCACGGGCCGAAGTTGCTGAAGTCGGCGACGCGCGAGATCGCCGTCGTGGGATCCGCCGAGCCGACCGGGAGCACCAGGGCGTGGTTGCCGTCGAGAACGCCGGGGAACGAGCGCCCGAGCTTGATCCCCGCCGGGTAGACCCGCTGCCGCATCCCCCGGTTTCCGGCGGAGGCGACCACGACCACCTCCGGGGACAGCCGGCCCAGCGCGGCTTCGATCGCCTTCGGCGGCTGGTCCTCGAAGGTCTCCCCCGAGAAGGACAGGTTGATCAGGGTGACGCCCTCCTCGCGGAGGTCGTCGATCGCGTTGGCCACGGCCAGGTCTTCGGCGTCGCCGCTCTGCTCGTCGATCACGCCCTTCATCCGGACGCCCACGTCCGGCCCCACCTGCTTCAGCACCAGCCCCGCGACGAACGTGCCGTGGCCGGCGGAGCCGACCGGGTTGCCGTCTTCGCCGCGGACGACCCGGACGGTGTCCTCCGGGGCGTAGCAGACGCGCCGGCCGAGGAATTCGTGCGGCGCGCCGTCCCGGAGCACGATCCCGGTGTCGACGACGCCCACCTGCATCCGGATGCGTTCGGCCGCGGGGACCGGGGTGAGGTCGAGGTTCGTCGGCCGCGGGCGCAGGTCACCCCAGATGATGCGGTCGAGGCCGAAGACGTGGTTCGGCCCCGCGCCGCGGCGGCCCAGGGCGGCGAGCACGTCCGGAACCGGACGCGTGCCGGTGAAGCGGCGCAGCGCACCGGTCCCCCCGTCCGGGTGGTAGCCGAACGCTGCCAGTCCGGGGCGGATCGCGGCACAATCGTCGGCATGGACCAGCAGCTCGCCGGCGCGGTGGCGGTATCGGGTCATGTGTCCCCCTCCGGGACCGATCATGGGTGAACGGGTCGGCAACCCGATCCGCGAACCCCTCCATCTGATACTGCGCCGATCGGTACCGATCCGGCCACAGCCACGGCCGGACGGCTTCGTGGCGACAGTCGCGTGCCGCGCGGGGGACGGCCTGCTTTTGACCGGACCGGTACCCACCAGCCGATCGGTACCGATCCGGCCACAGCCACGGCCGGACGGCTTCGTGGCGACAGTCGCGTGCCGCGCGGGGGACGGCCTGCTTTTGACCGGACCGGTACCCACCAGCCGATCGGTACCGATCCGGCCACAGCCACGGCCGGACGGCTTCGTGGCGACAGTCGCGTGCCGCGCGGGGGACGGCCTGCTTCTGGCCGGACCGGTACCCACCAGCCCGACCCGGCACAACCCGCGATGACCAGCGCCCTGGCCAAAGCCGTCGCCGCCGCGGACCTCGCGTTCACGGCGCCGGCCCGGGCCCGGGTGCTGGCCGCGGCCGCGCTCGCCGAAGCCGGCGGCCACGCCGAGGCCGCCGCGGTCGCCGAGCACGCGCTCGGCCTCGCCGGGGTGTCCACCGGCCGGCTCACCGACGCCGAAACCCGGCTGCGCAAGGCCGTTCGGCTGGCCGACGGCGCCGGCCTGCGGGAGCGGGCCGCCCAGACGCGCGGGGTGCTCGGCTACGTGCTGACGCTGACCGGGCGCACCGCCGAGGCCCTGCGCGAGCTGGACCGCGCGATGCCCGAGCTCACCGGGCCGGCCGCCGCGCGGCTGCGGATGCAGCGGGCCGTCGTGCTCACCGAAATCAGCCGGTTCGGTGACGCCGCCGCGGAGTTCGCCGCCGCTCTCGGCACGCTGCGCGCGGCGGGCGGGGACGCCCTGATCGAGGCGACGATCCGCACCAACCGCAGCATCGTGCTGGCCCGGCTGGGCGACTGGCGGGGCGCCGAAGAAGACCTGCGTCGCGCCGAAGCCGGCTTCGGCGCGACCGGCCACATGGGACGGACGGCGATGGTGTGGCAGAACCGCGGGCTCGCCGCCACCGTCCGCGGCGACGTCCCGGCCGCGCTCACCGCGTACGACGAAGCCGCCGCCCGGTACCAGGAGGCCGGGACGGACCCCGGGCTCTTGCCGATCGAACGCGCCGAGACGCTGCTCTCCGTCCGCCTGATCGCCGAAGCGCGCGAAGCCGCGACGGACGCCGTCGCGGAGTACGAACGCCGGCGCAACGCCGTCGACCTCGTCCAGGCGCGGCTGGTGCTCGCCAAGGTCGCCCTGCTCGACGGCGACCCGGAAACGGCGGTGCGCGAAGCCACGCTGGCGCAGCGGTCCGCGGCCCGGCAGCGCCGTCCGGGCTGGGCCGCGCTCGGCGGTTACCTGGCTCTGCGCGCCCGGCGTGACAGCGGGCTCCGGACGACCGCGATGCTCCGGTCCGGCCGGCGCACGGTCGCGGCCCTCACCGAGGCGGGCTGGGTGGTCGTGGCCCTGGACGCGCGGCTGATCGTCGCGTCGCTGGCACTGGCCCTGGGCCGGCCGGCGGTCGCCGAGGCGGAGCTGACGGTCGTCGGCCGGGCCGGCCGCGGCGGGCCCGCCGAGCTGCGGGCCCGGGCCTGGCACGCGACGGCGTTGCTGCGGCTGGTGCACGGCGACCGCCGGGGCGCGGCCGCCGCGGTGCGCGCCGGCGTGCGGGTGATCGACCGGTTCCGGGCCGGCCTCGGGGCGAGCGAGCTGCGCGCCCACGCGTCGGGCCACGCGAGCGAGCTGACCGGGCTCGGGCTGCGGCTCGCCGTCGAAGCGGGTCAACCGGAGGCGGTGCTGCGCTGGGCGGAGCACCGGCACGCGGGCGCCTTGCGGCTGCGGCCCGCCCGGCCGCCGGACGACGAGGGCCTGGCCGCCGACCTCGCCGCCCTGCGCCAGGTCGCCGTCGACCTCGCCGCGGGCACCGGCCAGGCGAACGTCCTGCTGCGCCGGCAGGCCCGGCTGGAGCAGGCGGTGCGCGACCGCGCCCGGCACGCGACCGGAGTGTCCACATCGGACACCCCGGTGCCGTCCCGCGCGGACCTCGCCGCGGCGCTGGGCCCGGCCACCCTGGTCGAATACCTGGAGCTGGACGGCCGGCTGTCCGCGCTGGTCGTCACCGGCGGCCGGCTGCGGCGGTGCGAGCTGGGCGCGGCGGCCGAGGCCGCGGACCGCCTGGACGAGCTGCGGTTCGCGCTGCGGCGGTCGGCGTTCGGCCTCGGCTCGTTCGCGGACCTCGCCGAGCGGACGGCCCGCCGCCTCGACGACCTCCTGCTCGCCCCGCTCCCGCTGGGCGACGGCCCGCTGGTGATCGTCCCGACCGGGCGGCTGCACGAGCTGCCGTGGCCGGCGCTGCCGGGCTGCCACGGACGTCCGGTGTCGCTGGCCCCGTCGGCGGCGCTGTGGCACCGCGCGGCGACCGCGCCCCGGGGTGCCGGCGGGGACCACGTCGTCGTGGCCGGTCCCGGGCTGCCGCACGCCGCCGCGGAAGCCGCCGCGCTGGCCCGCCGCTACCCCGGCGCCCGGCGGTTCACCGGCCGCACCGCCCGGGTCGAGCCGGTGCTCGCGGCGCTCGACGGCGCGGCGCTGGGCCACCTCGCGGCGCACGGCGTGTTCCGCACCGACAACCCGCTGTTCTCGTCACTCCGGCTCGCCGACGGCCCGCTGACGGTGTACGACCTCGAGCGCCTGGCCCGGCCGCCGCGCCAGGTGGTGCTGTCGGGCTGCGACTCGGGCCGTTCGGCGATCCACGCGGGCGACGAGCTGCTGGGCCTGGCCTCGGCCCTGCTGGCCCTGGGCACGACGAGCCTGGTCGCCACGGTCCTCCCGATCCCGGACGACGCGGGCCGTGCCCTGATGGTCCGCCACCACCGCCACCTGGCCGCCGGCCTCACCCCGGCCGCGGCACTGGCCCGCGCCCAGGCCGACCTCCCGGACTCCCCCACGGCCACCAGCTACGTCTGCTACGGCGCCGGCTGACTCCCTCACCACCCGGAGGCACCCTCCAGGTCACTTTCACGTGAAAGTGACCTGGGGGGCGGGGGCATCATGGAGGGGTGCGGATCACGGCCTGGTGGCGCGGTATCAGCCCGCGGCGGCGATTGATGCTGAGCGGCGTCGCCGCCGTCATCGCCGCGGTCGTCGTCGCCACCGTCGTCGTCACCTCCGGGGCGAAGGCCGCGCCGGACGCCGGTGTCCCGGACCAGGGCAAGCCCGGTCCCGTCCTCCTCGTCCCCGGCTACGGCGGCGGCCGGGACGGCCTGGAGACCCTCGCCGCGCGGATCCGGCAGGCCACCGGCCGGTCCGCCGAGGTGCTCACCCTGGCCGGCGACGGCACCGGTGACCTCGTCGAACAGGCCGGCGTCCTCGCCGAGGCCGTCGAAAAGGCCTACGAGCAGGGCGCGCCTTCGGTCGACGTCGTCGGGTACTCCGCGGGCGGGGTCGTGGCCCGGCTGTGGGTCGGCCGGGAAGGCGGGCAGCACCAGGCCCGCCGGGTCGTGACGCTCGGCGCGCCGATGCACGGCACCGGCCTGGCCACGGCGGGCGGTGCGCTGGTCCCGGGCGCGTGCCCGACCGCGTGCGTGCAGCTGGCGCCCGGCAGCAGCCTGCTGCAGGAGCTGGCCCAGGACCCGGTCCCGCCGACCCTGCCGTGGCTGTCGCTCTGGACCGACCGGGACGAGACGGTCACCCCGCCCGACTCGGCCCGCCTCGACGGCGCCGTCAACGTCCCGCTGCAGGAGGTCTGCCCCGGCAACACCGCCGCCCACGGCGACCTGCCCACCGATCCCGCGGTCACCGAAATCGTCCTGCAGGCGCTCGGCACCACCCCGCTCGAACCGCCCGCGGAGTGCCTCAGCTCGTGACGTCCTTCGTGGCGAAGTTCGCCCACGCGGCCCCGAAGAACACCACGATGTAGCCGGCCTGCAGCAGCAGCCCGTGGTCGATGTTGCGCCACAGCACCGGATCGCGGAAGAAGTCGATCCACGACAGCCAGTAGTGCGTCGGCAGGTAGGGCTTCACGGACGCGGCCGCGTCCAGCGTTTCCAGCACCGTGCTGATGATCAACGCGGCCAGCCCGCCGAGTGCGGCCCCCAGCGCCGAGTCCGTGAGCGTCGACAGGAACACCGTGATGGCGGCGAACCCGAGCATCGACACGACGATGTAGCTCACCGCGCCCAGCAGCCGCAGCCCGAGCGCGGACGAGCTGAGCGACTGCCCCGACAACGACGTCACGCCGGCCGGCTGGCCGCCCGGTCCCGCGACCCCCGGCGTGCCGCCGGTGCCGAACAGGAACACCCCGAGCACCAGCGACGTCAGCACGACGATGACGATCGCCGCGGTCACGTACACGGCCAAGGCGACCATCTTGGCGCCCAGCAACCGCGTCCGCCCGACCGGGCGCACCAGCAGGTAACGCAGGGTGCCGGTGGCCGCCTCGCCCGCGATCGCGTCGCCCGCGGTGACGGCGACCGCGATCGGCAGGAACAGCGGCAGCACCAGCGCGAGCGCGGCCGCCGGGAACAGTGCGCCGTCGTTCACCACCGCCGAGAGGAACGCGCCGCCCTGCCCGGGCGGCGGCGCGAAGTCGGCCGTCGCCAGGAAGACGCCGACGATGGCCGGCAGCAGGCACAGCAGCAGCACGCTGAACCACACCCGCGGCCGCAGCGCGAGCTTCCGCAGTTCGACGCCGATCACCCGGCCGCCCCGAACCGGTCCGAGCCCGGCCCCGTCACGTCGAGGACGACCTGTTCCAGCGTCCGCTGCTCGGCGTGGATGGACGTCACGCGCACCCCGGCCTCGACGAGCAGGGCGTTCAGCGCCGCCGGGTCGTCGTGCCGGATCACGAGCCGGTCGCCGTCCCGGGCCTCGAGCTGGCCGTCGAGGACGGCGGCGGCCGCGGCGGGGTCCGGCGTGCCGACCAGGATCCGGCCGGTCGCCGCCCGCAGCGTGCCGAGGTCCTCCTCCAGCACCAGCCGGCCCCGGTCGACGACGCCGACGCGCGTGCAGAGCTGCTCGACCTCGGCCAGCAGGTGGCTGGAGAGGAACACCGTGGTGCCGCCCGCGTTCAGCTCGACGAGCAGCTCGCGGATCTCCTTGATCCCCTGCGGATCCAGCCCGTTGGTCGGCTCGTCGAGGATAAGCAGCCGCGGCCGCCGCAGCAGTGCGCCGGCGAGCCCGAGCCGTTGCCGCATCCCGAGCGAGTACGCCTTCACCGGCCGCTGGTCGACCCCGCCGAGCCCGACCTGTTCGAGGGCTTCGCCGACGCGGCGGCGTCGGGTGCGCCGGCCCCCGCCCCGCCCGGCGGCGTCGAGCAGCGCCAGGTTCCGCCGCCCGGACAGGTGCGGGTACGCGGCCGGCCCTTCGACGAGGGCGCCGACCTCCGGCAGCACCTCGGCGACCCGCTTCGGCACCGGTTTGCCGAGCACCTCGATCTCCCCGGCCGTCGCGTAGACCAGCCCGAGCAGCATGCGGACGAGCGTGGTCTTGCCCGAGCCGTTCGGGCCGAGAAAGCCGTAGCGGTCGCCCTCGCGGACCTCGAGGTCGACCGCGTCGACGGCCACCGTGCGGCCGTACCGCTTGGTCAGCGCGCGGGTGACGATCACGGCCCGCTCCGGCGCAGCCGGGACAGCTCATCGGCCACGGACTTCAGGACGGCGGGCGTCACGGTCCCGGCCAGCAGGTAGGAGCGCCGGGACACCGACGACCGCACGATGCCCAGCGACAGCGGCGTGATCGACAGCTGCACAACACTCCCGGTGGCCAGCTTGACCTGCACCGCACCGGCCTTCCCGGCGGCGTCGCTCGCAGCGTTGGCCACCGTCCGCGGCACGGCGATCACGGCGAAGGAGGCCAGCCCGCTGCCGTAGAGCGCGGCCCCCTGGACGCCGCCGAAGTCCGACGACGTCACCGGACGGCCGGCAAGCCGCGCCGGCAGCGGCACCTGGCTGAACGCACCGAGCGTGTCGGCCACGTCCGGCGCACTGGCCACCCCGAACCCGGACCCGAGCGCCGGCCGCGGCGCTTCGACGACCGGCGTCGTCTGTTCGAGCTGCCGGAACTCGGTCACCAGAATCGGCGCATCCTGCCCCCGAGCGGTGAGTTCCACCCGCACGGCCACCCCGGTCACCGGATCGGCCCAGACATCCACCCGCCCGACGGTGGTATCGGGATCGGCGGGCACCAGCCGCAATCCGGAAGCGGCAACACCGGCAACGTTGCGCCCCGGCAGCGCACTGACCGGATCCCCTTGAGCGGCACCCAGAATCCGCCGGGCAAGCTCGGGCGGCAGCAGGTCCCCACCCCGAGGCAGCCGAACCCCGGGATCCCCGATCAGCTCGGTGAGCGTGTTGTCCCCGTAGTCCCAGGTGTACTCACCATCGGGCAGCCGGTAGACATCGTGCTCACCAGCGGTCCCGAGAATATCGACCCGATACCGATCAGGCCCGGCATACCAGGCACGCATCGGCGTCCGCATGGAGAAGAGAGCGGTGACGGCCCCCAGGTTCGGAAGTTCAGGCAGGGCGAGCGAGCCAGAGCTTTCGGCGTAACCCTGATACGGCCGTCCGGCGGAACCAAGGACAAGGGAACGCAACCGAGAGGGATCACCGGAAGCCCCGGAGGGACTAAGGGCACCGACAACGGAGGGCACAGAGACAAGCAGAACCCCCAAGGCGCCGACAACCGCCCACCGCCACCGCTTGTCCCACCACGCAGACAAGGGCGCCATCGACATCACCTCCCCACCAGTTGTACGCCATGCCCCGACCCCAAGCCTGCTGACGGAACGAACGAAAGACGAAGCCGGCAGCGCAAGAGGGCAAGGACGTCACCAGACCCGGCTTTTCCGGGGGCGAGAAGCCTCTACCGCGGCAGCCTGATCGAGGCCTGTCACTTTGACGGCCTCAGGCGACGGGATGACCACCCAGCTCCTCTATTGCGAGGTCGCCGTTGCCTTGGCGAAGGCCGCTACCGCCTCCACGGCCTCCCGTGTCTCCCTCACGTTGTGTGCGCGGAAGACCGCTGCTCCTGTGTGGGCTGCTATTGCCGTGGCCGCCAGGGTTCCCGCCAAGCGGTCGGGGGGCTCCAGGTTCAGGGTTTCGCCGATCAGGTCCTTGTTCGACAGGGCCACCAGGACCGGCCAGCCCGTGGCCACCAGGCGGTCGAAGTGCCTGAGCAGCTCCAGTCCGTGCCGGGTGCTCTTGCCGAAGTCGAACGTCGGGTCCACCAGTACCCCGGCGCGCGGGACGCCCGCCTCGACCGTTCGCTCGGCCGCCGCCGTCAGCTCGGCCAGTACCTCCGCCACCACGTCGTCGTAGCGGGGCCAGAACGGGCGGTCGGTGGTGGGTGCCGGGTACGGGTCCGTGCGCAGCGGCATGCCGCCGACGTGGGAGCACACGTAGCCCGTGCCGAACTCCGCCGCGATTTCCACCAGCTTCGGGTCCGCGCCCGCCCAGGTGTCGTTCAGCAGGTCCGCGCCCGCTTCGCAGACCTGGCGGCCCACCTCGTGGCGCCAGGTGTCGACGCTGATCACCAGGTCCGGGTGGCGGCGGCGCACCTCGGCGACGAACGGGACCACGCGCCGGCTCTCCTCGTCGACGTCGACCTCGGGGCCCTCGCCCGCCTTGACGCCGCCGATGTCCACGATGTCGGCGCCCGCCGCCACCGCGCGGTCCACCGCTTCGAGGGCCGCCGTGTCGGCGAAGGTCGCGCCCTTGTCGTAGAAGGAGTCGGGGGTGCGGTTGACGATGGCCATGACCAGGGCGCGGTCGCCGGGCATGCGGCGGCCGCGGAAGACCGTCTCCGGCCGGTGAGACGTCATGCGCCCAACCCTGCCAGGTCACGGCTGGGTCCGAAACGCCGCGTCGGGGGTCCCGCGGCGGTTATCCTCGGGCGCGCGCCAACCGAGCAGGGGGAACGAAATGAGCGAGGATCCGGCCCGCAGCGAAGCCGAATCGATGATCGCCGAGGCCAAGAAGGCCCTGTGGGTGATGGTCGGCCTGCTGGCCGTGCTGTGGCTGGTGCAGATCGTCAACGCCGTCGACGGCTACGACCTGGGCCGGGACCTCGGCATCGAGCCGCGGGACCCGGGGTCGCTGCCGGACGTCCTGACCGCGCCGTTCATGCACTCCAGCTGGGGGCACATCGAGGCCAACTCCGGGCCGCTGTTCATCTTCGGGTTCCTCGCCGCCTACCGCGGGGTGAAGAAGTGGTTCGGCGTGAGTGCGCTGATCATCGTGGCCAGCGGCCTCGGCGTGTGGTTCACCGCGCCGTCGAACTCGGTCACGGTCGGCGCCAGCGGCCTGCTGTTCGGCTACTTCGGCTACGTCATCGTGCGCGGGCTGTTCGACCGGCACCCGATCGACATCGTGATCGGGCTGGTGATGGCGCTGTGCTTCGCCTACCAGTTCACCTCCCTGCTGCCCACCGACGAGCGGGTCAGCTGGCAGGGTCACCTCTTCGGGTTCGCCGGCGGCATCGTCGGCGGCTGGCTCTTCCGCGACCGGCGGCCCAAGGCGGTCGCCGCCCCCGACCCGGCGACCGCCCTCCTCCCCCGGGACCTCAGCTAGGCGGCTCGAGCTCCGCCTCGACGACGATCCGGATGTACCGGCCGATCACCGCCCGCGGCACCCGCAGGCCCAGCGGCGCCCGGTCGAACGTCCCGGTCGCCCGGACGCGCGTCCCGCCGGCGCTCGGCTCGGCGGTCAGCGTCAGGGGGCACGACGTCCCGCGCAGCCGCAGCTCGCCGGCCACCTCCCAGCCGTCGTCGCGCCGGTGGACGCCGGTGGCCGTGAACGTCAGCTCCGGCCGGTCGGCGCTGTCCAGGAGGCTGGGTTTGCGCAGGTCGGCGTCGCGGCGCGGGTTGCGCGTGTCGAGGGCGCCGAGGTCGAGTTCGGCGTGCACCGCCGTCACCCCGGCCGTGGTCACCTCGACCGTGCCCGCGCGGACCGGGATCGTGCCGCGGACCCGGTTGAACCCGAAGTTGCGGACCTCGAAGGCCGCCGTCGTCCGTCCACCGCGGACGGTCCAGGTGCCGGCGCGCAGCGCGGGCGCGGTGTGCGGGCTCATCGCGCACCCGCCGTCGCCGGCAAGGCCGCATGCCGCACGCGGTGCAGTTCGACCCGGTCCGGGCCGGGCAGCAGCGCCGGGTCCTCGCCGGGCAGCAGCTCGGTGCCCATGATCGCGTCCTGGACGGCTTCGACCACCGCCAGCGACGCCGTGAACCCCACGACGACCAGCGCCCGGTCTTCGGCGAGCAGGGCGTACGTCGTGCCGACGCCCTCGATGTCCCGGACGGCGGGCCGGATGCGCTCGCGGCCGGCACGCTGCTCGGCGGCCGACTGGTCGGCGCCGCGGGGCCCGTCGAACCAGGTGATCTGGGCGTAGGCGGCCGCGTCCGACGCCGAGTGCACGTCGGCGACCCGGTAGACACCGGTGTCGAGCCAGGTGGTGCCGCCGGGACGGCGGGCCGCGGCTTCGCCCGCTGTCGCGGCGTCGGGCCAGAAGGTGACGACGGCGCCGGCCTGGCCACCCAGCTGGGTGAGCGTGGCGGCGCCCAGGGCGCCCGCGCCGAGGTCGTGGGCCCCCAGCGGGCTTCGGAACTGGTGGATCGTGGCGTGCATCGGATGCTCCTTTTCGCTGGTCGGCTGCTGGGGACGACTCTCGCCGCCAACGGCGCCGGCGGGCATCAGTGCCAGTACGGAGAAGGCCACGCAAAGGGGATACTGCCCGGGTGACGCGCAGCGAGCCGTTCGTCGGGCGGGCCGGTGCCGCGGCCGACCTGCGGGCGTGGCTCGCGGCCGCGGCCGGCGGGACCGGCGCGGTGGTGCTCGTCGGCGGCCCGGCGGGGATCGGCAAGACCCGGCTGGCCGAGGCGGTCACCGGCCCGGCCGCCGTCTGGGGCCGGTGCGTCGACGATCCGGGCGCGCCGCCGCTGTGGCCGTGGCGCCGGGTGCTGCAGGCGCTGCCCGAGGCGGGCGCGGCGGTCTCCCGCGCCCTGGCCGAGCTGGACGACCGCGACGGCACCGACCTGGTCGCGGCCCGGTTCCGGTTCGTCGCGGTGGCGGCCGACGCGCTGGTCGCCGCGGCGGCACCGGCCGGTCTGGTCGTGGTCCTCGAAGACGTGCACTGGGCCGACGAGGCGTCTCTGCGGCTGCTGCGGCACCTCGCCGGCGAGGTCCGCCGGTCGCGGCTGGCCGTGGTCGCGACCTACCGCGACACCGGCCCGGCGAGCCCCCTTTTCGATGCCTTGCCCGAGTTGCTGGCCCGGCCGGGCACGGAGAGCCTGCGCCTGGACCCGCTGACCGAACCCGACGTCCGGGCCTACCTCGCCGGGGTCGGCCGCGCGGGTGCCGACGCGGGCGACGCGCTGCGGCGTTCGGGCGGCAACCCGCTGTACCTCAAGGCGGTCGCGCGTTCCTCGGCGAACGGCGACGGCGAGGCCGAGCTGCGGCACCTCGTCCGCACCACCGTCGCCGGGCTGGACGCGGGGACGCGGGACCTGCTGGCGATTGCGTCGGTCCTCGGCGAGGAGGTCGACGCGCACGTCGTCGCCGAGGTCGCCGGGCGCCCGGTGCCCGAGGTCGTCACGGCGCTCGACCGCGCGGTCCGCGCCGGGGTGCTGCGGCCCGCCGACGCCGGGTCCCGGCGGTTCGCCCACGCCGTCGTGCGCGACGGCATCTACGCCGACCTCGACCAGGGCGTCCGCGAGGACCTGCACGCCCGGACGGCGGCCGCGCTGGAACACCGGGCCGAACCGGGCGTGGTGGCCGGGCACTGGCTGCGTTCGGCGGCGACCCCGGACGCCCTCGTCCGGGCGGCGGGGTGGGCCGAGGCGGCGGCCCGGGACGCGACCCGCGCGCTCGCCTTCGCCGAGGCCGCGCGGTTTCTCACTCTCGCGCTCGACTGCCGCCGCCGCGCGGGCCCCCGCGACGGGCTCGCCGCCCTGCTCGTCGACCTCGCGACGGCCGAGTACCGGGCGGGCCGGTTCGCCCGCAGCTTCGGCCACGCGCGTGAGGCCGCCGGGCTGACGTCCGATCCGGCGCTGGTGGCTGCGGCGGCGCTCGTCGTCCGGGACACCTCGGCGCCCGACCTGCTGCCGGGGATGGCCGAGCTGACGGAGTCCGCGCTGGCGGTGCTCGGCCCGGACGCGGACCCGGCCGTGCGGGCGAAGCTGCTGGCCCAGTCCGCCGCCGTGACCGCCGACTACGGGCGGGCGACCGAGGCCGTCAAGGCCGCGGACGAGGCGCTGGAGCTGGCGGAGCTGTCCGGCGGCCAGGAGGCGCGGCTCGACGCCGTCCGCGCCCGGCTGAAGATCCGCCCGTTCGAGCTGCCGCTGGCCGAACGGCTGCGGTTCGGCGCGCTCGCCGTGTCACTGGGCGGCACCGGACGGCCGCTGGTGGCGCTGTGGGGGCACAAGTGGCGGCTGGACGCGGCCTTCGAGGTCGGCACGGTCTCCGTCGTCGACACCGAGCTGGCCGCGATCGCGGCGCTGGCCGCGACGACCCGCCTGCCGCTGATTCGCTGGCACGAGCTGCGGCTGCGGGCGTCGGTCGCGGCCTACCGCGGCGCGTTCGCCGAGGCCCGCGCGCAGAACCGGCTGGCGGGCGAGCTCGCGGCGGCGGAGCTGGCCGAGGACCGGTCCGCCGCCGGGATGTCGTTCGCGTTCGCGCAGCAGCTGGCCGACGTCGTCGGCGACCCGGCCGAGCTGCCCGACGGCTACGACGAGCTCCTGGCCATCGCGCCACCCCTGCCGATCACGGTCATCTCCCGCCCGCTCTGCGCCCTGGTCGACGGCCGCCGCGACGAGGCACGCGCGGCCTACGACGCACTGCGCCCGCGCCTGCGCGACCCCGACTTCCTCGGCCAGGCCCCGGGAATCGCGCCGAACCTGCTGCCGCTGCTGGAGGCGTTCGAGGACGTCGAAACGGCGGAGTGGCTCGCCGGGCGGCTGGCCGGGGCCCCGCCGGTCGGCTCGGGTGGCGCGGGCACGTTCTGCAGCGACTGCTCCAGCAGCTGGTCCGCCCGCCTCGCCGCGCTCCTGGGCCGGCACGCCGAAGCCGCCTCGCTGTTCGAGGAGGCGATCGCGTGGGACACGCGGCTCGGCGCCCGGCCGTACGTCGTGCACAACCGCATCCGCCTGGCCGCCGAGCTGACGGCCCTCGGCGAGCTCCCGCGCGCGGAAACCCTGGCCCGCCAAGCGGCCGACGAAGCCCGCCGGCTCGGCATGCCGGGCTGGCTGCGCAAGGCCACGGCGGTGCTCGACCGGGCCGACCCGCTGACCGGGCGGGAACGGGAGGTCGCGGCCCTGGTGGCCGGCGCGCTGAGCAACCGCCAGATCGCCCGCCGGCTGGTGCTTTCCGAGCGCACGGTGGAAAGCCACGTCCGCAGCGTGCTGGCCAAGCTGGGCCTGGCGAACCGGACCGAGGTGGCGGCCTGGGCACATCGCCGGGGTCTCACGCCGGAGTGAAACCGCGTCGGTGACTTGGTCCGGGCCGGAGTCCATCGGCGGGCGCTGTGAAGACGCTGTGCCATCCGGCCCGACATTGTGAAGTCGCTGTGCATCCGCCTCCGTACGCTGCGGATCCGGCGGTGCTGTGGTGATCTGAAGAGGTGGCGATCAAGTTCCTCCGGCCCGCGCTGACGGCCGCGGCGACCCTGCTGGTCCTCGGGACCGGCCTGGTCGTCGGCACCGACACGACCGCCGACGACGCCTACGCCGCGGGCGCGCCGGCCGCCGCCCCGGCCGCTCCTGCACCCGCTGCCGCCGCCGCAGCCGCTGCCGCCGCGCCTTCGGCCAAGCCCGCGGCTTCCGCGGTCGGCGCGTTGTTCGCGAACGGCAGCCACTTCTGCACGGCGAGCGTCGTGCACTCCGCCGCCGGCGACCTCGTCCTGACCGCCGCGCACTGCGTCAAGGACGGCATGACCTTCGCCCCGGGCTACCACGACGGCGTCACGCCGTTCGGGATGTGGACGGTGACTTCGGTGGCCGTCGCCGACGGCTGGACGTCCTCGGCCGACCCGGACCTGGATTTCGCGTTCCTCACCGTGCGGCAGGCCGGCAATTCCGCGTCGCTGGAAAGCCTCACCGGCGCGAACGTGCTCGGCACGGACCGCGGATTCCAGCACCGGATCACCCTCACGGGCTACCCCGGCACCACCGATTCCCCGGTGGTTTGCGAGGGGAACACGACGCAGGCCGACACGTATCAGCTGCGCGTCGCGTGCCCCGGTTTCCCCGACGGAACCAGCGGCGGGCCGTGGGTGACCGGCGGCGCGGTGATCGGCGTGATCGGCGGTTTCGAGCTCGGCGGGGACACGCCGGACGTGTCCTACAGCCCGTATTTCGACGACGACATCGCGAAGCTCTACGCGTCGGTCACCGGCTGAAAACGCGAACCGGGCCCGCGTCCCTGGCGGAGGACACGAGCCCGGTTCACCTCTCGCGAACCCTCAGCAGGTCACGACGAGCCCGGTGAGCGCCGAGCACGTCTTCGACGCGCTGTTGTTGGCGCTGTTGGGATCCGCGGGCGAACTCGCCGTCCGCACCGCCGTCGCGGTGTACGAACCGAGCGCGAGCAGGCCGCCGTTGACGGAGAACTTCGGCGTCACGGAGGCACCGCTGGCCAGCGAAGCGACGTCGCAGTTCACGGTCCGGGTGGTGCCGACGCGGACGCACCCGGAGCCGCTGGCGAACGACAGGCCCGCGGGATACGTGACCACGACCCGGATTCCGGTCGCCGCGGACGGGCCGGTGTTCGTCACGGTCACCGTGTAGTCGATGCGCGCGTTCAGCCCGCCGTGCCCGGTGGCGCCGAGCCCGACCTTGACGTCGGCCTGGGCCGACGGATCCGCGATGGTGATCACCGGGCCGTCGAGGGTGTCGAAGGAGTAGTTGTCGCCGACGAACTGGTGCTGCAGCGTGAACTGGCCCGGCGCCGCGGTGTCCTTGACGCGCAGGGTCCACACCGTGGTCTTCGTGCCGCCCGCCGCGAGGTCGCCGAACGCGGCACGGTAGCTGCTCCCGGCCTGGAAGCAGCCGACCGCGGTCGTGTTGGTGCAGGACACGACGTCGACGACATCGGTGATCGCGGTCGGGGTGCCGTAAATGGCGCCCTTCGCGAAAGTCACCGTGAAATCGGTGGGATTGTGAATTGTTTGCGTCACCGTGAATGTCTGTCCCGGCAGCACCGTGGTGGGACTGACTTCGACGGCGCTGGTGGGCGTGTCCGCCTGCGCGGCGGGGGCGATTGCGATGAACGCCGTGGCCAGTGCGGCCACCGAGGACAGGATCGTGGTCCGTCGCCAGCTTCTTTGCATAGTCGTCATCTCGCTGTTCCGGTCCGGGGAGGGAATGCCGCTCTGACTGATGGTGCATTGGGGTCTTTTGGACAGCCGACGCTGATCAGTCGTCGCACTCCCGGAAATCGTTACCACCATCCGGATGCGTTGCGGCACCGCCGTCAGGAGGGACGCCAGCGGCCGTTCATCTCACCCGGGCGCGGCGGCGGGCCCGGCAGATCCGGGCCGTGCGCCGACAACCCCTCGACGAGCAGCGCGAGGTACCGGCGGCGCAGCTGCGTCGTGCGCTCCGGGTCGTCGACGCGGATGGCGGCGCAGCACTCGAGGATCATGCCGAGGTCCTCGGCGACGGCGTCCGGGCGCAGCCGCCCGGTTTCGCGCGCGCGCTCGACCAGTTTCGCCGTCAGTTCGCCCGCCCGCCGCGCGTCCCGGCCCATCTCGTCGGTCGGGGTGAACGTGCCGGCGAGGTGGACGGTCAGGGAGTGCACGTCCAGCTCGACGACCCGGGTGAGGAACCCGGTCAGGGCGGCCCAGGCGTCCCGCTCCTCGGCGGCGACCTCGGCCTCGCCGATGTACATGAGGAGCCCGTCGTGGCAGATGTGGCGGAGCAGGATCTCCTTGCTCGGGTACCGGCGGTAGAGCGCGCTGATCCCCACCCCTGCGCGCTCGGCGACCTGCGAGATCGGCGCCTTCGGATCGCCGAGGAAGACGTGCCGGGCGGCGTCGAGGATGAGGACGTTGTTGCGGGCGGCCTGGCCTCGGCGGCCGGGCAGGGCGGTCTCGGGCGTGGCGGTCTCGCGCATCCGCCGAGATTACCACTGGAACGGATCATTCCGGTCTGCTACAGTTCGGAACGAAGCATTCCGTTCCGCCCGAAGGAGCCAGTCATGACGGTCCCCGCCCTCCGCCCGTTCCGCGCCGAGATCCCGCAGCCCGCCCTCGACGACCTGCAGAGCCGCCTGCGCGGCGCGCGGTGGCCGGACGACCTGCCCGCGGAGTACGGCGTCACGAACGGGCGGGTGCGCGAGCTGGCCGAGTACTGGCTGGAGAAGTTCGACTGGCGGGCGTTCGAGGCGCGGCTCAACGCGTACCCGCAGTTCCTGACGGAGATCGACGGCGAGACCATCCACTTCCTGCACGTCCGGTCGTCCCGGCCGGACGCGACCCCGCTGGTGCTGACCCACGGCTGGCCGGGGTCGATCGTCGAGTACCTCGACGTGATCGGGCCGCTGACCGAGCCGGAGTCGGCCGGCCAGCCGGCGTTCCACCTGGTCATCCCGTCCCTGCCGGGCTTCGGCTTCTCGGGCCCGACGGCCGCGGCGGGCTGGGGCACGCACCGCACGGCGGCGGCGTGGGCCGAGCTGATGAGCCGTCTCGGCTACGAGACGTACGGCGCGGTGGGCAACGACGCGGGATCGATGATCTCCCCGGAGATCGGCCGGCTGGCGCCGGAGAAGGTCGTCGGCGTGCACGTCACGCAGCTGTTCTCGTTCCCGTCGGGCGACCCGGCGGAGATGGCGGACCTGAGCGAGGCCGACCAGGCGGCCCTCGCGCACCTGCAGTGGTTTTACGAGAACATGTTTTCGTTCAACACGTTGCACAGCCAGCAGCCGCACACGCTGGCGTTCGCGCTGGCGGACTCGCCGCTGGGCCTGCTGGCGTGGAACGCCCAGCTGTTCGGCGAGCACCTGGACCCGGAATTCGTGCTGGCGAACGTGGCCCTGTACTGGCTGACCCGCACGGGCGGCTCGTCGATCCGCTTCTACTACGAAGACGCCCACCAGACGGCGACCCCCCAGGGCCCGACAACGGTCCCGACGGCCCTGGCCATGTTCGCGGGCGACTTCCAGTCGATCAGACGTTTCGCGGACCGCGACCACGCGAACATCGTGAGCTGGAACGCGTACAACGTCTCAACGGCCGCAGGCGGCCCCCGCGACGCAGCGGGCCACTACGCGGCCCACGAGGCCCCGGAGGTATTGGTGTCCGACATCCGCGGATTCTTCGCCAGCCTGAAGAGCCCCTGGCCGATCTTGACGGCCGCCCACGACGCCCTTCGATCGGCGGTGGCGGGCGTAAGCGACTGGACGTCGCCGACCCCGTGCGAGGCCTGGAACGCAACCCAGGTCCTCCAGCACGCAGCAGGCGACCAGCTGGGCTACGCAGCCTTCATCACGGGTTCGGGCGGCCCGGACTTCGACCCGTTCTCCCCGTCGGGTGCCCTCCCCGACGCACCGGCGGCCTTCCTGGAGCCAACCCTGACCGCCGCGGCGGCCGCATTCGCCACGGTATCCCCGGAGGCGACGGAGGTCCCCACGCCCCTCCCGCAGGGCGCCCTCCCGGCCCCGGTGGCAGCAGGCGCGGCAGCCCTGGACGCGGCGGTCCACGCATGGGACATCGCGGTGGCCACGGGCCAGCCGTCGCCGCTCACGCCGAAGCTGGCAGCGGACCTGCTGCCGGTGGCGAGGCAGCTGGCGGAGCCACTGCGCGGCTTCGCATACGCACCGGCTTTGGAGCCGGCCACCGCCGATGACGCGGTGTCGTCACTGCTGCGGTACCTGGGCCGCAACCCCGAGTGGACTGCCTGAGGGCGAGGGTCCGCCGGGAACCCGCACTCGCCGATTCCCGGCAACCCCCAC
>NZ_PPHG01000004.1 GCF_002904295.1 Amycolatopsis sp. CA-128772 | reverse complement strand
GGCGGGAGCGGGGGCGCTGGAGCTGCCCGACGAAGCGGTGTCGCTGCCGCTGCACGCGGTCAGGGTCAGCGCGGCGGCCGCGGTCAGAC
Source organism: Amycolatopsis sp. CA-128772 (assembly GCF_002904295.1). GTDB lineage: Bacteria > Actinomycetota > Actinomycetes > Mycobacteriales > Pseudonocardiaceae > Amycolatopsis. The sequence continues at coordinate 3,279 of NZ_PPHG01000004.1, read as the reverse complement.
CGATACCGGCGATACGAAGGTTACGCACGAGAATTCACTCCAATTGATTACGCGGCTGAGGCTGCCGAACCGGCGAGAACCTCTTGTTGCCAGTGATTCGATGCCCGGCGGGAACCGGATTGGTCGATGGGGAAAGAAATTCTCAAGCTGCGGTGAACGTGACGTTGTGCCACCCTGTTGCCCCGTCGGGCACGGTGCCCGCCCGCTGGTCGGTCTGGGTGTAGCCGGACTTGTCGGTGGCGCGGCAGAACACCTGGTGCACCCCGGCCGGGACGTCGACCTCGGTCCACCACATCCGCCACGTGTTGAGGTTGACCTCCTGCGACAACGTCGTCTCCTGCCACGGGCCCTGGTCGACGCGCACTTCGACCTTCTCGATCCCGGTGTGCTGCGCCCACGCGACCCCGGCGACCCGCACCTTGCCCCGTTGGACGTTGGCGAAGCCGCGGTGGGAGTCGATGCGTGACTCGGTTTTGATCGGCGCCTCCTGGCTCCAGCCGCGTTTGAGCCAATATGCCTGCCGCGCGGCCCACGTCGTGACCTCGATGTCCACGACCCACTTCGTCGCCGAGACGTACCCGAAGAGGCCGGGTGTGACCAGCCGGGCCGGGAACCCGTGCTCCAGCGGCAAGGGCTCGCCGTTCATCCCGATCGCGAGCATCGCACCGCGGCCGCGGTCTTGTGCGGCCGCGACCGGGGTGCCGGACGTCCAGCCGTCGACGCTGGTGCAGAACAGCTGCTCGGCGCCCGGCTTCACACCGGCCTCGGCGAGCAGGTCGGCCAGGTCGACGCCGATGAAGTTCGACGTCGACACGTAGTCGCCGCCGACCTCGTTGGACACGCACGTCATGGTGACGGTGCGCTCGACCAGCGGCCGGTTGCGGATGTCGCCGTAGGTGTAACGGATTTCGCGGTTCACCATGCCGTGCAGCCGCAGGCTCCAGTCCTCGGTGCGCAATTGCGGCACCGACAACGCGGTGTCGACGCGGTAGAACTTGTTGTTCGGCGTGAGGAACGGCGGCGTACCCAGTTTCGGGAAGCCCGCGTCGGCCGGGATCGTCGGCGCGGTGCGCGCCGGGACCAGCTTGCCGACGGCTTCGCGGGACGCGGTGGCGTCGCGGGACGAGCTGATCAGCTGCCCGCCCAGCCCGGCCGCGCCGGCGCCGACGACCACGCCGGCACCACCGAGCAAGAACGCCCGCCGTGACGTGCCGGCCTTCTCCTTCGCGTCCGGCTCCCGCCACACCCGCGGCGCGATCCGGTGCAGCAGCAGGAACACGGCGATGCCCACGACCAGGCTGGCGATCGGCGCCAGCAACGCGACGAGGGTCAGGTCCGGACGCTGGGAAACAGCGAACACACCCACGAGACCGAACAGGGCGATGATCACCGTGCCAGGCACCGGGGACCGCCGCGAAAGGACGCCGGCCAGGGCAGCGACGCCCGCCATGACCACGGCCATGCTGCCCAGCAGCACCAGCTTGTCGTAGGTACCGAAAGTGCGGACGGCGAAGTCCTTCAGCTCGACCGGGGTGAGGTCGATGGCGCCGTTGCCGACCGCGAGGTAGGGGGAAGCGTTGACGCTGATGAACCCCGCCACCAGGTGCCCGGCCGCCAGCGCCGCGGCCAGCGCGAGGACACCGGTGAACGCAGCAGCGAAGAATCGCAGCCGGGCACGCGGCGGTGCTTCCGGCACTTCCGGGTCGAGCTCGGTAGCGGTCATATCAGGAATTCGAAGCGACGCTGCCGAAGTATTGGTCCTGCTGTCTGCGTCACACCGGATCGGGTGACAGAAGGGGATGCTCACGAGCAGCTGAGGCCGGCCCTGGCGGAATGCCGGCGGCCGAGGTCGTGACGCCACCCAATCCATTGTGGACAGGCGGACTCCGCTCCTCCGCGCGGGTGACCAGCTGGAATTCTCGTCACAACACCAATCCGAGTGGGCCGGCCGGGACGAACTCCTCGTGACACGCCGCCGACCGCGGCCCGTGACTCGGCACCCGCCGGGAAAGGCAGGTGCCATGACCGCCCACGCAGTCGCGTTCCGCACCGTCACCGGTCCGGAGCCGGAAACCACACCGGAACAGCTGCTCGCCCGCAGCGCCCTCGGTGACGAGCAGGCCTTCGCCGCGCTCTACGACCAGCTGGCCGGCCCGATCTTCGGCACCGTGTTCCAGGTGCTGCGCTCCCGGGCTCATGCGGAGGAAGTCACCCAGGAAGTCCTGCTCGAGATCTGGCGCAAGGCGGCGACGTTCGACGCCGGACGGGCCCGCGTGCAGACCTGGGCGCTGACCATCGCGCACCGGCGCGCGATCGACCGGGTCCGGTCCGAGCAGGCGTGCGTCAACCGGGAGGAGCGAGCCGACCGGCTGGACCTGCGTCATCCCTACGACGACGTCACCGAGACGACGCTGGACCGGCTCGACCGGGCGCAGGTCCGCGCCGCGCTGGCGGTGTTGACCGATCTGCAGCGGGAGTCGATCCTGCTGGCCTACTTCCAGGGTTACACCTGCCGGGAGGTCTCCGAGAAACTCGGTGTCGCGGTCGGCACCGTCAAGACCCGCATGCGCGACGGCCTGATCCGCTTGCGCGACGCTCTGGGAGTGCACCGATGACCACCGCCGACGCCCACATCCTCGCCGGCGCCTACGCCCTCGACGCGGTCGACGACCTCGAACGCGCCGCGTTCACCCGGCACCTGAGCGAATGCCCGGTCTGCGCCGAGGAAGTCGCCGGGTTCCGCGAGACCGCGGCCCTCCTGGGCATCGCGGCCGCCCTCGGCCCGGACGAGAACTTCCGCCGGCGGGTGCTCGCCCGGATTTCCCAAACACGGCAGCACCCTCCTCGGGTCGCCGCCGAGCCGACCTCTCCCGCGCGACGCACCCCGTGGCGCAAGCGTGCACTGATCGGGATCGCGTCCGTCGCCGCGGCGGCAGCGGTGCTCGCCGGCGGCATCAGCATCGGGCTGGACCAGTCGGTCTCCGGCCGCCCGGTGCCGGTGGCCGACGGCCGCGCGGTGACGTCCGCGCCCGACGCGACCACCGTGCGCACGGCCGTGGCCGGCGGCGGCTCGGTCACGGCCACAGCCTCCCGGCAGCTGGGCAAAGTCCTCATCGCCGCGCAGGCCCTGCCGCGGCTGGACGCCGGCCACGCCTACGAGGTGTGGCTGACCGGCCCGGATGCGCCACGCTCGGCGGGCCTCATCCGCCCTCAAGGCACCGTCGAAGCCGTCCTCCCCGCCGGCACCGACGGGGTCGCGGTGACCGTCGAGCCCGCCAC
>NZ_PPHG01000003.1 GCF_002904295.1 Amycolatopsis sp. CA-128772 | reverse complement strand
AGCGGAACGCGCGCCCCGCCCGGGCCGAGCGGAAGCCGCGCCCCGCCCGGGCCACCGCGACCGGCGGCGCCACCCGCGTCGACCGTCCCGGCCCCCACACCCCGCAGCAGGCGCGCCCCACCCGGCCCGGCTCAGCCGAATCCCACCCCGACCCCGCCGAGTCCGCCGGAGACGACCGCACCCGCGGCCGGCGCGCGGCCACCCTCGGCACCCGGCCCGCCACACCTCCCGGGACCACCGCCGGCCCCCCGGCCACGCCGGCACCGCCCTACGTCCGCGGCACCCGGCTCCCGCCTCCGCGCGCCCGGCACCTGCTGCCCCCGGAGGTCATGCTCTTCGCCACCGGGCGGCACCGGGCCGCGCGTGACCTCGAGCCGGAGCTCGCCGCCCTGTGCCGGATGTGCCAGATCCCCACCTCGCTCGCCGAGGCTTCCGCCTACCTGCTGCGGTCGCTGGACGACACCCGCGCCCTCGTCCGGCGCGGCGTCGACGCCGGCCTGCTCGGCGCCGACGTGCCGGAGCTGGGGCTCGCCGGGCGGCCGCCGCTGGCGTTGCTGCACCGCGTGCACCAAGGGCTGCTGCGCCGGTGAACTAGACACTTCCAGGTAGCGGCGAACCTAGGCTTCGGCCATGGCGACCCAACTACTGGCGTCCTCCGACGTACTCAGCTACGTGAGCGAGCATTCGCAAGCCGAGGACGAAATCCTGCGCGAACTGCGCGACGAGACGGCATCGCTGCCCATGGGGGCGGCGATGCAGGTGTCCGCGGAAGAAGGCCGGCTGCTCGCGTTGCTGGTCAGGCTGACCCGGGCGCGCCTGGTGGTGGAGGTCGGCACCTTCACCGGGTACGGCTCCCTCTGCCTGGCCCGCGCGCTGCCCGCCAACGGGCTGCTCGTGACCTGCGACATCACCGCCCGCTGGCCGGCGTTCGGCCGCCCCTACTGGCGGCGCGCCGGCGTGGAGGACCGGATCGACCTGCGGATCGATCCCGCCGAGCAGGTGCTCGACGCCCTCTTCCACGAGTACGGGCCGGGCGCGGTCGACCTCGTCTTCATCGACGCCGACAAGGTCGGCTACGCCGCCTACTACGAGGCTGCGCTCCGGCTGCTGGCCCCCGACGGCCTGATCGTCGTGGACAACACGCTCTTCTTCGGCCGCGTCACCGATCCCGAAGCCCTCGACCCCGACACCGTCGCCATCCGCGAGTTCAACCGCCTGGTGCGCGACGACCCGCGCGTGGAGATGTCCCTGCTGCCGATGGCCGACGGCATCACGCTCATCCGCAAGGCGGGCTGACCCCGCCGGGACCGGCCGCCACGGACCCCGTGGCGGCCGTTTCCCGTACGCGGCGAACGCCGAAGAGGCCCGCCCCCGGGCCGGGGACGGGCCTCTTCGCGAAAGAACCTCAGCGGATGCCGACGGGCTCGGTGAGGTCGGGCGCCACCAGGGTCACCGTCGTCGGTTCCTCCTGCGGCACCGGCTCCAGGTGCAGGCGCTGCAGCCCCGCGACCTCCCCCGACGGCAGCACCGCGGTGCACGCGCAGGCGTCGTCGGCGAAACCGGCGAAGCGGTAGGCGATCTCCATCATCCGGTTGCGGTCGGTCGGCCGGAAGTCGGCGACCAGGTGCGCGTCGGCGTTCGCGGCCTGGTCGGCCAGCCAGCGCAGGATGATCGAGCCCGCACCGAAGGACACCACCCGGCACGAAGTCGCCAGCAGCTTGAGGTGCCAGAGCTCCTCGAACGTCTCCAGCAGGATGACCCCGACCGCGCCGTGCGGGCCGAAGCGGTCCTGCATGCTGACCACCAGCACGCGGTGGGAGGGGTCGTCGAGCAGGCCGCGCAGCTTCTCGTCGGAGTAGTGGATGCCGGTGGCGTTCATCTGGCTCGTGCGCCGGGTCAGCTCCTCCACCCGGGTCAGCTCGGTGTCGGTCGCGGGCAGGATCGTCATGCGCAGGTCCAGCGAGCGCAGGAAGTCCTCGTCCGGGCCGGCGAACCCGGCCTGGGCCTCCTGGCGGCGGAAGGACGCCTGGTACATCTGGCGGCGCCGCCGCGAATCGACGGTGACCGTCTCCGGGCTGAACTCCGGCAGGCCCGCCAGCGCCGGCACGTCCTGCGCGCGGTAGGTGCGTACCTGCGGGTGGTGGTAGGTCACCTCGGCCAGCTCGCTGTCGCGGTCATCGACGAACGCGATCGTCTCCAGCGCGAACTTCAGCTCGTCCGCGATCGCCTTGACCGACTGCGACTTCGGGTGCCAGCCGATCTGCGGCAGCACGAAGTACTCCGCGAGGCCGAGTTCCTCCAGCCGGGCCCAGGCGTGCTCGTGGTCGTTCTTGCTCGCCACCGACTGCAGGATGCCGCGCGCGTCGAGGGTCTTCACGAGCTGCCGGATCTCCTCGGCCACCTCGACCGCGCCGTCTTCGAGCAGCGTGCCGTTCCACAGGGTTCCGTCGAGGTCCCACACCAGGCACTTGACCATGGTCGTGCTAGCCACCGGACTCCTCCTCAGTCGCCGGTATTCACGAGGACACGGGTGTGCCCCGCCAGGATGAGCTGGCAGATCTCGTTGCTGCCTTCGATGAGTTCCATCAGCTTCGCGTCGCGGTGCGCCCGGGCGACCACGTGGCCGTCCTGGGCCGCGGCCGAGGCCAGCACCTGCACCGCCGTACCCGAGCCGCGGGCTGCCGCCGTCGAGCTGACGTACTTGGCCAGCACGGTCGCGACCACCAGTTCGGGCGAGCGCTCGTCCCAGGCCCGGCTGGCGTGCTCGCACACGCGGGTCGCGGCCTGCTCGTCGGCGTAGAGGTCGGCCAGGTGCCGGGCGACGAGCTGGCGGTCGGCCAGCGCCACGCCGCCCTGGTGCCGGTTCGCCGCGTGCGCGCCGGCCGCGGCCAGGCAGGCCCGCAGGATGCCGACGCAGCCCCAGGCGACCGAAATCCGCCCGTAGGCGAGCGCGGTCGTGACGAGCATCGACAACTCGACCCCGCCGCCGCCCAGCACCGCCGAACGCGGCAGCCGGACGTCCGCCAGCCGGACGGTCGAGTGGCCCGCGGCCCGGCACCCGCTGGGGTGCGGGACGCGCTCGATGGTGACGCCCTCGGCGGTCGCCGGGACGACGACCGCCGCGCCGAGCCCGTCGAGCTCGCCGACGACCACGATCAGGTCCGCGTAGGCCGCCGCTGTGATCCAGACCTTCTCGCCGTTGACCACGACTTCGTCGCCGTCGGCGCGGACGGTGGTCGCCACCGACGACAGGTCGCTGCCCGCCGCGGGTTCGCTGAACGCCACCGCGGCCAGGTCGCCCGAGGTGAGCCGGCCGAGGTAGTTCGCCCGCTGGGCGCGGTCGCCGAAGCGCTGGATGGTCCAGGCCGCCATGCCCTGGGAGGTCATCACGCTGCGCAGGGAGCTGCACAGCGAGCCGGCGTGCGCGGTAAACCGTCCACTGTGGAGGCTGCCGGCGCCGAGGCCGCCGTATTCGGCGGGCACTTCGGCGCACAGCAGGCCCCGGGCGCCCAGCGCGCGCAGCAGTTCCTCGGGCAACAGGCCCTCGACGTCCCAGGCCGCCGCCCGGTCGCCGACCCGCGCGGTCAGTTCGGCGGCGGCCGCTTCCAGGGCGTGCTCACTCATCGAGCAGGCGCCCCACGAGCGCCGTCATGCCTTCGACGGTGCGGAAGTTGTCGAGCTTGAGGTCGGCCCCGACGATCGCGATGCCGTAGGTCTGCTCCAGGAACACGACCAGCTCCATGGCGAACATCGACGAGACCAGGCCGGTGCGGAAGAGGTCCTGGTCGACCGGCACGTCCTGCTTGACGCGCGCGGTCAGGAAGTCCCGGATCTCCCGCGTCACGGCCTCCGCCGTGCGCGCGGGGGTTGCGGTGGTGGAGACGTCGTTCACTCAGAACACCTTCCCGTACTCGTAGAAACCCCGCCCGGATTTCCGGCCGAGGTGGCCGTCGGCCACTTTGGACTGCAGCAGGGCGCACGGGGCGTGCCGCGGGTCGCCGGTGCGTTCGGCGAGCGCCCGCAGCGCGTCCGCGAGGTTGTCCAGGCCGATCAGGTCGGCGGTGCGCAGCGGGCCGGTCGGGTGGCCGAGGCAGCCCTGCATGAGCTCGTCGACCGCCTCCACCGACGCGGTGCCTTCCTCGACCACGCGCGCGGCGTCGTTGATCATGGGGTGCAGCAGCCGGCTGGTGACGAACCCGGGTGAGTCCCGCACGACGACCGGGCGGCGGCTCAGCCGCTCCAGCAGGCCCAGCACGGCGTCCAAAGTGGACTGCCCGGTCCGCGGCCCGCGGACCACCTCGACGTTCGGGATGAGGTAGGCCGGGTTCATGAAGTGCGTGGCCAGCAGGTCCGCGGGGCGCTCGACCGATTCGGCCAGCTCGTCCACCGGGATGCCGGAGGTGTTGGTGATCAGCGGGGTGCCCGGGGCGACCAGCGCCGAAAGCGTGCCGAGCACCTCGGCCTTGACCTTGTCGTCTTCGATGACCGCCTCGACGACCGCGGTCGCGTCCTTCGCCGCGCCCAGGTCGCTCGTCGCGGTCAGGTTCCCCTCGGCGACGTCGGGGAACGCGCCCATCAGGCGGGCGTGCCGCAGTTGCTGCGCCACACGCCGCTTCGCCAGGTCCACCGCATCGCCGTCGACTTCGACCAGGGTGACCGGAACCCCGTGCCCCAGCGCCATCGCCGCGATGGCGGACCCCATCACGCCGCCGCCGATCACGGCCGGCCGATCCTGCGCCTGTCCGCCCACCGCGTCTCCCTGCATCGTCGGTTTTCCTTCGTACGCCGGGAAGCGTCGGTCACGGCGGCGGTGCGGGTCAACGAAGAGCCCGTATGTCTAGGGTTTTCCGTCGGGCTCGGCCACGACGGGGCCGTCGCTCAGCACGCCCAGCGCCGCCAGGTCGCCCATCCACGCGCGCAGCGAACCGGTCAGCTCGGCCGGTTCGACGTCGCAGGTGGGACCCAGCGTCCGCGCCGCGGCGGCGGGGTCCCAGCCGTGCTGGGCCAGCGCGATCCACATCGCGGCGCCGAGACCGCTGGCGAGCACGCGGTGCTCGCCGGTGGGCAGCACCACTTCGAGCACGCCGGCGTCGTCGACGAGCACCGACAGCCCGGGCACCGGACGCAGCCCGCTCCCCCGCTCGTCAGCCGTCACAGCACGGGTTCCGGTGCGAGCAGGCCGGCGGGGAACCGGTCCTGCAGCTGGGTGCGGCCGCTGACGCCCAGCTTGCGGTAGACGCTCGTCAGGTGGATCTCGACGGTCCGCACGGCGAGCTGGAGCGTGTCGGCGATGATCCGGTTGGTCGCGCCCGCCGCGGCGAGCTCGCCGACACGCCGCTCCCCGAGCGTCAGCACGTCGGTCACGCTGCCGGTGACCGGGTAGTTGCGCCCGCCCGCCGCGGTCACCCCGGCCTGCGCGTCCTCCGCGCGGCTCCAGAAGCCGGACCGCACCGAGAGGTCCACGGCGGCGCGGAACGCCCGGCGCGCGCCCTGGTGGTCGCCGGTGCGCAGGCGGGCCCGCCCCAGCGCGGTTTCCGCTTCGGCGAGGTACCACGACGCCGGCGTCGCGCCGAGCACGGCGGTCGCGGCGGTGAGCCCGTCGACGGCGGCGTCGCCGTCGGCCACCAGGCCGCGGCCCAGCAGCGCCAGCCCCCGCGCCGAAGCGGAGCCCCAGGCCCGGGCCAGCTCTTCGCCGTGCGCCACGAGCTCGGCCGCCTCGGACCGGCGGCCGAGCCGGACGAGCACCCGGGCGCCGTCGAGCCACCACGGGACGAACACCGGGTTCGCGCTGCCCTCCGCGCGCAGGCCGGCCCCGCACCGGCGGAAGGCCGCGACCGCCTCCGCCAGGTCCCCGCGTGCCTCGGCGAGCCGTCCGCGAGCCAGCAGGTGCATCGGGAAGCGGAGCAGGGACCCGTCGGGCCCGGTGCGGTCGGCGCGGGCCATCGCGGCCGCCGCGCCGTCGACGTCGCCCTGCTGCAGCAGCACCAGGGCCTGGGCGACCAGCGGTGCGGTGGCGAGCTCGGCGCGGTCGTCGTGCTCGGCGGCGCGCACGGCCGCCGACGCGTCCGAGAGGGCCCGGGAGAGGTCGCCGGCGCCGCACGTGAGCCACGAGTGCGCGGTCAGGGCGACGACCTCCGGCCAGCCGGCGTCGCCGCGCACCGGGCCCGGGGCCAGCCCGCCCAGCGCGTGCAGGGCTTCGTCCACTTCGTCGGCGGTGAACAGGACGTAGGCGGCCAGTGAACCGGCCCACCGCACCGAGGGTTCGGGGCGTTCGAGGGCCCGCCGCGCGCAGGAGACGGCGAGGTCGCGGTCGGTGCCGCGCACCATGTGCGCCACCGCGGCCATGGCCAGCACGCCGACCTCGGCCGGGGTCTGGCCGGTCAGCGTGGACATCGCGGGCAGGCGCGCGCCGAGGAGGTCCAGCGCACCGGGCTGTTCGAAGGCCACGGCCAGCAGCGCGGCCTCCAGCTCGATCCGCAGGCCGCGGTCGGCGTCCCCGGCGTGTCCGCCGAGCTGCTCGAGCGCGCCGGTCAGCAGCCGCGTCGCCTCCTGCGGTTCCCGGGCGGGCAACGCCGCGATGGCCAGCTGCAGGGAGATCCGCGCCCGGCTGCGGGGGTCCTCGGCCAGCTCGGCCACCCCGGCGAGGGTCGCGTACGCCGCCAGGGGGTCCCGCACGCCGACGAGCCGGGCGAACTCGATCCGCATCGGCACGTCCTGGGGCCGGTCGGCGACGAGCACGCCGAGGTAGCGGGCGGCGTCGTGGGGGCGGCCCGCCCGTTCCGCGGTGCGCGCGGCTTCGGCGAGCACGTCCCGCATCCACCGCTCGGGCAGCCGCCGCCGGCCGAGCAGGTGCGCGCCGACGTCCTCGGGGGCGCACCCGCGGTCGTTGAGCAGCCGGGCCGCGCTCAGCCGCAGCGACTCCAGCCGCCGCTCCGGCACGCCGGCCAGGACCGCGTCGCGGACGGCGGGCGAGACGAGCTCCCGGCCGTCGGCGCGCAGCAGCCGTTCGGCGGCCAGGACACCGAGGGCTTCGGCGGCGAGCGGTTCGGGCACGCCGCCGAGCAGGGCGACGAGCTCCACGTCAGGGGCGCCGAGCACGGCCACCGCTTCCGCGGCGCGCCGCACGTGGACCGGCCGGCCGGCCAGCGCCCGCTCGACCAGCCGGGCGCGGGCGGCCGGGACGAGCACGCGGGCCCGGGCCAGCGCGTGCTCGTCCGCGGCCAGCCCGTCCAGGTGCAGGGCCGCGCAGACGTCCCCCAGCAACGCGGGGTTGCCGCCGGTCAGCTCGGTCAGCTCGGCGACGAAGCCGGGTCCGGGCGGTTCGGGCCACCACGCGGCGGCGACGCCGGCGACCTCGGCTTCGGTGAACGCCCCCAGGTCGATGGTCGCCACGTCGCCCGGCGGCAGCGTCATCGGCGGCCACAGCGGGTGGCCGGCGGGGCGCTGGGCGACCACGACGAGCAGGGGCTGCTCGGCACCCCGGTGCGCCTGGTGCGCCAGCACCCGCACGGAGGCCTCGTCGCAGTGGTGGAAGTCGTCGAGCAGGACGACGACGGGACCGGCCACGGTGAGCTCGGCCAGGCGGCGCCCCAGCCGCCGGGACAGCACCGGCACCGGCATGCCGTCCCGGCCCCCGGAGTCCGGCAGGAGCCCTTCGGCGGCCCGCCCGGCGCCGCCCGGACGGCGGCAGGTCTCCGACAGCACGACCGCGCGGTCACCGACGGACCGCGCGAACTCCGCCAGCAGCGCCGTCTTGCCGGTCCCGGTCGCACCGCGCACCCGCACCAGGGTGGCCGAACCGGCCCGCGCGTTGGCGAACGCCGAACCGAGGACCTCCAGCTCCCGCCGCCGGCCGGCCACGCGCCCGGCGACGCTCGTCACCTCCGCCATCTCACCGGCCTTTCACGGGAGGCGGCGGCCGCCCAGCCCCTCGTCGTCGGCCCCCTGCCACATCTCGGGCGCGTACGGCGTGTCGGGCACGGGAACCCGGTCGGTGACGGCGGCCGGGGCGGCGGGCAGCTCGCCCAGCCCGCTCTCGATCCAGCCGAGGTCGCTCATCAGGCGCCGCATCGGCGGGGTGTCCCCGTGGATCCGGTGCAGGGATTGGATGGCGCGACGCAGCTCGGTCGCCTTGCGCCGGGCGGCAGTGAGCGCGTCGGCGGTCATCGGGACTCCTCTCGGCGGGGCACGCCGATCGCGTGCCCGGCCGACGTTAGGTCGTCGCGCACCCGGAAAACCCCGAAGCTCGGCGGATCCCGGAGCGGAGCGGCCCGGTGTGAGCGGCAACACTAGGGAATCCGTGGCCCGGACCGCGGTTCACTGGCGGACCTGTTACCGCGTCGAAGGGAAGCGCTCTCGTGAACATCGCGGACAACGCCACGACGTCGTGGATCCGCCGTTACCACCCCGCCGCCGGCGCGGGTGTCCGGCTCGTGTGTTTCCCGCACGCCGGCGGTTCGGCCAGCTACTTCCATCCGGTTTCGGCGCGGTTCGCCCCGGACGTCGACGTGGTTTCGCTGCAGTACCCGGGCCGGCAGGACCGCCGCCGGGAGCCGAACGTCGACTCGATCGCCGGGCTGGCCGAGCTGATCGCCGGCGAGCTGGCCGCCCTCTCGGACAAGCCGGCGGTGTTCTTCGGGCACAGTATGGGCGCCGTCCTCGCCTTCGAAACCGCCTGGCGGCTCGAACAGCGCGGCCTGCGGGCGCCGGGGGCGATCGTCGCGTCCGGACGGCGCGGGCCCTCGACCTTCCGCGACGAGCGCGTCCACGAGCGCGACGACGACGGCGTGCTCGAGGAGGTCCGGGACCTCAACCGGGCGGACGGGACGGTCATCGGCGACGACGAGATCCTGCGGATGGCGCTGCCGGCGATCCGCGCCGACTACCGGGCCATCGAGACCTACGCGTGCCCCGCCGGGCGCCGCGTGCGCTGCCCGGTCACCGTGCTGATCGGCGACCAGGACCCGAAGGTGACTCCCGAGGAGGCCGGGAACTGGGAGGCGCACACCGAAGGCGGCTTCCGCCTGGCCGTCTTCCCCGGGGGCCACTTCTTCCTCGCCCGGCAGCAGAGCGCGGTGAACGCGGAGCTCCAGCGGGAGCTCACCGCGCTCGCCGCGCCGGTGGCGGCATTGCCTTCCGGACGCGATTCAACATAAAGTAACATCAGCACCAACACAGAACGACATGAGCGGGGGTCGCGGTGTACGCGGAAGAGCGTCAGCAGCTGATCCTCGAGCAGGCCCGGTCCCACGGCCGGGTCGACGTGGCCGAACTGGCGGCCGAGTTCGCGGTGACGACGGAGACGATCCGCCGCGACCTCACCACCCTGGAACGCCACGGATCGCTCCGCCGCGTACACGGCGGGGCGATCCCCATCGAGCGCCTGGGCTTCGAGCCGGCGCTGAACACGCGGGAAAGCGTGATGACCGCGGAGAAGAAGCGCATCGGCAAGGCGGCGCTCGCCGAGCTGCCCGCGGAGGGGGCGATCCTGCTCGACGCGGGCACGACCACCGCGCACCTGGCCGAGGCGCTGCCGATCGACTGCAATCTCACGGTGGTCACCAACTCGGTGAACATCGCGCTGACGCTGTCCAAGCGGCCCAACCTCACGGTGATGCTGGTGGGCGGCCGCCTGCGGGCGCGCACGCTCGCCTCGGTCGACTCCTGGGCGCTGCACTCGCTCAGCGAAACGTTCGTCGAAGTGGCGTTCATGGCGACCAACGGCCTGTCCGTCGAGCGCGGCCTGACCACCCCGGACCCGGCCGAAGCGATGGTCAAGCGGGCCTCGATCGCCGGCGCCCGCCGCGTCGTGCTGCTGGCCGACCACACGAAGGTGGGCAACGACCACTTCGCCCGCTTCGCCGAACTGTCCGACGTGGACACGTTCATCACCGATGGTGGCATCGATTCCACGGTGGCCGCGGAAATCGAACGCGAAGGCGTGAACGTGCTGACCGCCTGAGCTACCAGCGCACGGGCAGCTCGTAGAGTCCGAAGAGGACTCCGTCGTGCTTGAACGCCAGTTCGTCGGCGGGCACCGCCAGGCGCAGCCGCGGCACCCGGGCGAACAGGGTGGTCAGCGCGACCTCCATTTCCAGCCGCGCCAGGTGCTGCCCGAGGCACTGGTGGATGCCGTAGCCGAAGGCGACGTGGTGGCGCGCCGGGCGGGCGGGGCAGAACTCGCCGGCGTCCTCGAACACGGTCCCGTCGTGCCCCGCGGCCAGGCCGAGCGGCGCGACGCCTTCACCGCGGCGGATCAGCTGCCCGGAAATCTCGAGGTCCTCGGTGGCGACGCGCAGGCTCACGACGTCGGAGATGGAGAAGAACCGCAGCAGCTCTTCGACGACGCCCTCGTGCCCGATCCACTGCGGGTTTTCCAGCAGCATGACGACCCCGAGGGAAAGCATGTTGGCGGTGGTTTCGTGCCCGGCGACCAGCAGCAGCATGGCCACCCCGAGCAGTTCGGCATCGTCCAGCACCCCGCCGCCGATCAGCCGGCTGATCAGATCCTCCCCCGGCCGCACCCGCTTCGCGGCGATCAGTTCGGTGAGGTAGGTGTTGATCTCCCCCAGCGCGGCTTCCCGCTGCCGCGCCGTCGAAGCGAGGCTGACCAGCACGCGGGTGCGGGACTCGAAGTGCTCGTGGTCTTCGTAGGGCACGCCGAGCAGCCGGCAGATGACGAGCGAAGGCAGCACGAGACAGAAGGCCGAGACGAGATCCGCGGAGTTCCCCCCGGCCAGCATGGCGTCGATCCGCTCGTCGACGATTTCCTGGACACCGGGCCGCAGTTCACGCACCTTCCGCACGGTGAATTCCGGGATGAGCAGCTTCCGGTACCGCGTGTGCTCAGGCGCATCCATGGCCACGAACCACCCGGGCAGCGCTTCGGGCGCCCCACCGGTGGCAGGAAACCCGGGCCGCGCGGGATCGGAGCTGAGCCGCGGATCGGTGAGCGCGGCCCGCACATCCTCGTGCCGCGCAACGAGCCAGACGGGCGTCCCCCCGGGAAGCACGGTCCGGCACAGACCGGGCCGGGCCCGCAGCCCGGCATAGCCCTCGGGCGGAGTGACCTGGCCGGGCGCCCGCCGCGGGAAGTCGACAAGGCCGGGTTCCGTGCTCACCATGCCCCGGTTCTACCCCGCTCCGCCCTTGAGATCCCATCTCGGCGGCGGAAGTCTGGAAAAACCCCTAAGGGCTCACGGACCGCGCGCCCGCTGGCGGCTCCCCTACAAGCCGTTGCGGCAGACGAACGCCGCGACCCGGTCGGCTTCGTGCTGCCAGCGCCGCGTCCGGTGTCGCAGCGTCACGGCGACGAGCGCGACGCTGCTGAGGACGCTTGCCGCCGCCACGGCGCCGATGTCGCCGTCGAGGCCGCCGTTGACCGCCCAGGCGATGCCGAGTGCCGTGGCCGCGATGGCGAGCGCGAGTGCGGTCACCGGCGTGCGCCACGTCCACGCCTCGCCCGCTTCGATCTCCTTCTTGAGCGATCGGGCCGTCGCCTGGACGGCCTCCCCGCCCGCGCCGAGTTCGAGGATCCGGTCGGCCGCCGCCGCGCAGAACGCGCGCTGGCCCGGTGTGGCCATGACCGGACGGCGATCGCGCGTCAGGCTGCGCACCCGCACGGTCGATTCCGCGAGCGCGCACGCGAGCCGATCGCGGATTCGCGCGTCTCCGGGAGCTGCGGCGAGCGCGTCTTCCAGACGTTTCAGGTCGGCTAAAAGATCTTTCAGGGAACTGTTCACGGGGGATTCTCCAACGCGGGGACATCGGGCCGGGGCACCATGCTACGGTCTCCGCTCTCGGCTACGCAGCCGGCTCACGGTTTTGGGAGGATCTCGGGAATGTCCGCGAGCAACACCCGGTTCGCAGCCGTTGCCGGCGCGGCCAACTTCCTTCTTTGCGCGGCGGCCGGAACGGCGCTGCTGATCGTGAACGGGAGCAAAGTACAAACCGTCCAGTCGGTTTCGGCAATGGATCCGGATCCGCCCGGTTACCAATCTTCGGCCCCGGCGATCGGAATTCCCCCGAGCACGCCGACGCCGGCCGGCCAGGACTACGAAACCGTCACCGCGCCCGACGGGTTCAGCACCGTCGTCCCGCGGGGCTGGGCGAGCGAACCGAAAAACCCCGGTTCTTACCAAGCGACCGATCCGCGCGACGGCTCGAACTACGTCCGCTACGGCGCGACCGAAGCCCGCGGTGACCTCATCGGCACGCACGCCGCCGCCGAGAGGGACACGGCCACCCGGCTCACCGGCCTGCGCCGCGTCCGGATGGACCCGATCGACGTGCGCGGCCGCGAAGCCGTCGACTGGGAGTTCACCTGGGAGTCCTCGACGCAGGGGACGCGGCACGTGCGCGCGGTCTACTGGCGCACCGGAGGAGTGGAGTACTTCGTGTACGTTTCCGCCCTGGATTCGGGCTGGCAGCCGATGCCGGAGCTGCTGAACACCATGGTCGAGCGGAGCCGCCCGTGACCGTCCACGAGCCGACGACCGACTGGACGAGCTTCGCGGCCGAGCACGCCGAAGCCGAACTGCCGCCGCTGGACGACAACACCCGCTACCTCGCGGCGGCAGCCCACCTGGACCGCCGCTACTGCGACGAAGCCGTTCGCGAGCTGCTGGTCGAAGACACCCGCCAGGTGCCGTTGACGCCCGGCCTGGACACCCCCACGGTGCTCACCGAAGTCGTCGCGGCGCGGACCCGGCGCAAATTCCGCGACGGCGCCCTGGCCCTGCTGACCATCGTGTTCGTGACGACCAGCCTGGGGAGTCCCTTCCTCGGCGGATGGTTGACGTGGGCCGCTCTGCTCTCGGTCAGACCGATCTGGAGATCGGTCCGGTGGGGCCGGCCCGGCTCCGGGTTGTTCGTCGCCGGCAAGCTGATGGCCGTCTTCTCGCTGTTCATCGGGGCCATCCTGCTCCCGTCGATCGCGGAGGCGATCTCCGCGCTGCAGAGCAGCTCGAGCGGGTCCTCCCGCGCCGGTTCGGAGACCACCCCGTTCGTCAGCTCCGACCTGGTGCACAGCTGGTTCGGGCTGGACCCGGCCGTGGTTTCCGTTGCTTCGGCCCTGATGATGCTGGTCATCCTGATCGCGGACCGCGTCGTGGTCTGGCAGACGGTCCGGCGGTACTTCGGCCGCCGTGCCCGCGTGCCGGGCGCGGTGCGACGCCCGTCGCCCGATCGCCTCGCGCTCCTCTTCAGCCCGCCCCGGCTGCGCCGGACCCTCGACCGCCACCGCGCCGGCCGCGTCGCCGAGTCGCCCGACGCCCGGGTACCTCTGGTCGTCTACCGGGGGCGCAACCCGTTCGTCGGCGCCGGAACCAGCGTCACGCCGTGGTCGCTGGCGTTGCCGTTGGAGCGGCTCGACGGCACCGGCTCGCCGGCCGAGCCGCTCACCACCGCGCGGTTCTACGCGGAAGTCGGGAAGGCGGTCGAGGAGCTGCAGCGGCACGCCGCGCTGTCGCCGGACGAACGCCTCCGGGACCTGCGCGTCGAGGGCAGGGTGTTCAGCCCGGCCGAGGGCCTGATCGACCGCGTGCACGAACCGGTCACGACGCCCTACCTGGCCGGCGTTTCCCAGCCGCCCGCGCACCACCTGCCGACGGAGGAGGCGGGGCGGATCTACCACCGCCCGCGCGAGTGGGCGCGGTACTACCTCTGCTTCCAGGTCGAGACGTGGAACCGGGAACTCGTCCTCTCGGCCTTCCTGCACGCGGCCGTCGAGGAGAGCACGCTGTACATCGAGTGGACGCCGTGCGTGCTGCTGCCGATCCGGGAGGAGTTCCGCGCCGGGGACAAGATGACCGCGGACTGGTGGCGGCCGGTCGGGCAAGGCATCCTCCGGTGGCTGAAGCTCCCGGTGACCGGCCCGGGCCGGTTCTGGGCCGCGCTCAAGGTGATCCGGCCGCTGCCGCACGACGGGCACACGCTCAACGCCGATCGCTACGGCTGCGCGCGCACATTGCGCGAACTCGCCGCGGCCGAGGCCGCCCGCGACTACTTCCAGGTCGTCGACGCCGAGCGGTACACGAAGCTGCTGGAAAGCCGGCTGGTGCCGGCGATCAGCAAGGTGCTCAGCGATTCCGGGTATTCGCCGGCGTCATTCGAGCGCCGGATCGCCGCCGTCACGACGAACAACGTCACCATCCACGGCGGCAACACCGGTCCGATGGTCTTCGGCGGGGTGGTCGAAGGCGACGTCTCCGGCGGAACCCTCGCGCCCCGGATCTGAGGAACGCCCATGTCCCAGCACAATTCTTTCACCAACACCGGGACGAACACCGGGCCGGTGGTCTTCGGCGGCACCGTCAACGGTTCCGTGCGCGGCGGTGACATCCGCCGGGACGCCGAGCCGGCCGCCTTGCGCATCGCGTCGCGGACCGAACCGGCGACGGAACAACGCAGCACGCCGGCCCCGGGAAAGCCGCCGAGGGTGTTCATCACCTATTCCCACGACGACGAACAGCACCGCACGCTCGTCCGCGACTTCGCGACGTTCCTGCGCACCCGCGCGGCACTCGACGTCCGCCTCGACCAGTGGGCCGACGACGGCCGCCGGGACTGGTCGCTGTGGGCGATCGAGCAGCTCGCCGAAGCGGATTTCGTGCTCGTGATCGCTTCGCCCGACTACAAACGACGGGCGGAGGGAACGGAGGAGCCGCACTTGGGGCTTGGTGCGCAGTTCGAGGCCGCGATGATCCGCGACAACCTCACCCGCGACCTGCCCCGCGCCACCCGGCGAATCCTGCCCGTCGTCCTGCCGGGGCGGCGGGTGGAGGAGATCCCGTCGTTCCTCAACGCGCATTCCACCACACATTACGAAATAACGGAGTTCACGCTGGCCGGCGTCGAGGAACTGCTTGTTGCCATCACCGGCCTCGCACGCTTCTCGCTGCCCGAAATCGGCACCTGACCGGCAGCTCGCGGAGGTGCTGACGACGCGGCACACCCTCGGCGTGGGTTCGTCACCAGCGACCTGGCCGCGCTCGGTCTTCTGCGGGCCGCCACCGGCCACGGCCTGCGGGTCCCCGACGATCTCGCGGTGGCCTCGATCGACGGGATCGATTACGCGGCCTACACCAGCCCCGGTCTCACCACGACCGAGCAGCCGATCTTCGAGATGGGCAAGCTGGCGGCCGAACTGCACGCTGCCGGAGGCGCTACCCCGCTGAATCGCTACTGCGGTCGGGGCCCCGCGTTCTCGCAGTCGTCCACCGAGATGATGCCCGCCTCGATGGGCGCGGATTTTCCGTACTGCGCTCCCGTGATGACGAAGACCAGGCCACGGTGGCGAGG
Organism: Amycolatopsis sp. CA-128772; assembly: GCF_002904295.1. Taxonomy (GTDB): domain Bacteria; phylum Actinomycetota; class Actinomycetes; order Mycobacteriales; family Pseudonocardiaceae; genus Amycolatopsis. Next base: position 220,431 of record NZ_PPHG01000003.1, on the reverse strand, counting down.
GCTCCGGAGACCGTCGAGGGGAAGGGTGAACCGGCTGTACCCGGCCGGCATGGGCGAGGACAGCCGCGTCCACTTCCCGGGGTTGCCGAGGTCGCGGTTGACGAAGAAGTCCTGGTTGTCGTTGTCCGAGACGATGATCGTTCCGTCCGGCCCACCCGAGTCCGTCCACGACACCACGGGCGCTCCGTTCGGCGCAACGCCATTCCGGTCGAGGAGCGGGATGTCCCTGGAGAACCGGAACGACTCCGGGTCCCTCGCGATCCGGTAGTGCACGTGGTAGGTGTAGTTGTCTTGATCGGGGTTGTCCGGGTCGTCGGGCGCCCCGAATTCGTAGGTCATGATCCACCGGCCCCTGGGCAACCTGGCCAGGGTGGTCATGCCCGGTCGTTCGGGGTACGTCGTTCCGGTCGCGTCGTCGACCACGGGACCCCAGGTGTGCAGGTCCGTGCTGGTCTGGTGGGCGAGCTTCTGACCGAAGTGCGGGTCCCGCTGGTCGGAGTAGTAGCAAATCAGCCTGTTGTCGTGCAGCAACAGGAAAGGCTCCCACACCGGCGTTGCGCCGTTCGTCGTGTCGGGCGGCCCGCCCCGGGCCACCGTGCTCAGGAACTGCCAGGTGTGGCCGCCATCCGTGCTGGCGTAGAGCTGGATGTTGGTGCTGGTGAAGCTGTCCAGCCAGTTGCAGGCGAAGAGCAATGCGCCCTTGGGCAAGCCCGCGAACGCCCGGGGAAGTTCGTACAGGAACGGCTGAAGGGACAATCCGGTGGCCTCATCGGCGTTGGGCACGCTGCTTTGCTTCGCCCAGGTACGGCCATCGTCGTCGCTCCGGTAGATCGGGAAACCCGGACCGCCTCCCCCTTGAAACGTCGCGAGCAGCGTCCGCGACGTCCCGGGAGGCCGCCCGGCGGTGAGCCGCACGGCCCGGGCGTAGGACGCCCGCCCTCCCGGATCCGCCACGACAACGGGCCCGAACGGCGTCTCTCCACGCACCTGGCCCGTGTCCGCGAACGCCGGCCCGGCCAGTCCCCACGTCGCCCCGGCAGCGACGCCTGCGCCTGCGCCGAGGAACATCCGGCGAGAGAACCGCGAACGGCCGGCGGCCGGATCATCTGCTTGTGATGCGTGGCGATCCTGCACGATTGCCTCCAGCGCCTCGCCGGACCATTTCGTCCAGATCATGAACCAAACTCGCCGGTCTGGCTACTGTCACCGTATCCACGGCGCTTGTGGCCTCATTCAGGACATGTAATTTTCCTGAGAAGAGATGCCGCGCCAGCTCGGTGACGGTCGGCCGGTCGAAGACGACGGTGGCGGTCGTCGTCGATCACGGCGGCGTCCGGGTGACCCAGGACGGCCGCGACCTCCGCGCACAGGAGCTCACGCAGCTCCGGCTCGGCCGGGTTCTCCGGCCGGCTCGCCCGCGGCGCGGGCAGCCCCGCCGCGCGGCGGCGGTACGCGACCGCGTCCAGCACCCGGTTCGCGGCCGCGTAGCCGGCCTGCCCGGCCTTGCCGAACACGCCGGTGACGGAGGAGACAGGACGAACGCCGTCAACGGCAGGTGCCGGGTCACCTCGTCGAGGACCAGCGCCGCGGCCGCTTCCCCGCGGGTCAGGCCGCTTGCGCGGTCACGGCGGTGACGCTGTTGCCGTACTGGCACTCCCCGACCGACGTCGCGGGTCCGGTGACGACCGGCCCGTACGCCACGTAGTCCTGGCCGGTCTGGACGTTGTGGCAGGCGAGGCGCGCCTGGAAGCGACCGCTGTCGCACTGCGCGCTGCCGCGGCCGTAGTAGAGACTGCTGCCCTGGACGATCCACGCGCTCCAGGTCATGCAACCGGCCAGGCCGGCGGCGGGCGGATCGGCGACGGCCTGCACGGTCTGCGCGGTGTTCCCGGTGTTGCAGGTGAGCGACACGGCGGCCGGCGCGGTCACGGTCTGGTAGCCGAAGAGGATGTAGTAGTCGCCGCTTTGCTCGTTCCGGCAGAGGACCTTGGCCCGGTACCGGCCGGTGTCGCACTGGGCCTGACCGCGGCCCCAGAAGAGGTTGCTGCCCTGACTGACCCATTCGCTCCAGCCGACACACCCGGTGACCCCGGCCTCGGGCGGATCGGTCACCGCGTACACGGCCCGCGCCGAGTTCCCCATGTAGCACAGCACGGTGGTGGTCGCCGGGGCGTTCACGACCTGGGTGCCGTAGAGGACGTACCCGCTCCCGGTCTGGTTGTTGATGCAGATTTCCTTGGCCAGATAGCGCCCGCTGGTGCACTGCACGCTGCCGAGGCCGTCCCAGTAGTTGTTCCCCTGTTGCACCCACTGGACGGAGGTGGTGCACCCGGTGGGCGCAGCGGCCGACGCGGGCGAGCTGAGCCCGGCCATCCCCAGCACAGCCGCCACGAAGACGAGGAAACACCGTTTCACCACGGACACCCTCCACGAACGAAATCCCCCACAGACGTCGGAGGCTACCACCCGGAATCGCCGGATTGACTGCCGGACAACGGATTCAGCACTCCAGCGCAACCACTGCGCCACCCGGGTGACGGTATTCGCGCCGACCGCGAGGCCGGGCCTGGATCTCCCCCGGGATCAGCGGGTCCACGGCCCTCGAAGCCGTTCGCGAGCAAGGGTCCCGAACGCTTCCGCCGCGCGTGCGCCCAGCATTACGTAACAAGGGATCTGCCTCGCACGACCATCAGCGGTGATCGAAGACATGGTCGTTGCCATCGCCCGCTGGCTGCGTAACGCCCTCGCGGAGTCGGAGGTCGAACTCGTGCGTGACGCCGCCGACGAGCGACTCCTGCACCGCAGCCTGGAACACACCGTCGTGAAGGCCGTCGGGATCGCGTTTCCCCACCGGCGGGGCAAGCTGGCGCAGGATCTCCGTCGGTGCTTCGCCGACCCGCCGCTGGTCGCGCTCGCGCCGGGAGCGACCGGGCCGGACCTGCGCCGGGCGGTGGCGGCCCAGGTGGAACGGGTGGTGCGCGAAGACGGGTTCCTCCGGAGTTACTTCGGGCACGAGGGGCTCACCGATCTGCTGCACGGCGCGTTCCTCGAGGCGATCAGCCACCTCGTCGCCGTCCGCGGCGACGAGCGGCTGACGACTCGGCTCACCGCGCTCGGATTCGAGGTGGACAACCCCCGGCAGACCACCAACGTCGCGGCGGAGGTCAGCGGCACCGTGGTGCAGGTGGGAACGGTCCACGGTGACATCCATCTGACCACCGGTCTCGGCGAGCCGCCCGCCGACGAGCCGCCGATCGTCGTCACGACGAGCGTGTTCACCAATCGGTGGCTGGTCGTGGCGGGGCCACCGCCGGTGGAGTTCACCTACTGCGGGAGCACGGCGGTCTCGGTTCTGGTCGAGGCGCGCGGAGCACGTGCGGTCGTGCTGCGCGCCCTGCGAGTGAAGGTGTTGTCCCGCGAACCGGCGCGGCCGGTCATCGCCTCCAGGATGATCCTCGCCATCATGGACCGCAGGTTCTTCGACGTCCTGCTGGACGAGGACCCACCTCGCCTGGTGCCCGCCGCCGCGGGCTCGGACGACGGCTGGATCCGCCGGCTGACCCGCCGCCGGCCCGAGGCTCCCGCCTTCCCCTTCACGGTGGCGCCGCTGGACCCCGAGATGTTCGTTCTCAAGCCGTTCAGCACCCACGAGGTGCAATGGGTGCTGGAGCTGGACTGGACCTACCAGGGGCGGGCGGGCACGATGACCCTGAACCGCGCCGGCGAGCCCTTCCGGGTGCATCCGGGCTAGCGGCGGCGGCATGGCCAGGATTGAGCGATGAATTCGAGATCGGGTGTGTCGATCTGCTGCTGGACTCGTCGTGCGTCGGCGATGCGGTGCTGAGCGCGGTACAGCGTCAGCGCTTCTGTCCATGCCGCGCGGGCTTCGGGGTTTCGGTCGAGGGTGACGAGGACGCGGCCGGCGCGGTCGAGGGTGTCGGGGACGTGGTAGATGTCGCCGAGATCGCGGTAGAGCGCGAGAGCGCGGCGGAAGTAGTCGAGTGCGTCGGTGTGCTGGCCGGTGTGATGGGCGATGTAGCCGAGGGTGTCCAATGCGTCCGCAGCACCGGGTGGGTGGTGCACGCGTAGTGCTGCGAACGCGGTACGGCAGTGCTGACGCGCTTCGTCGTATCGGCCGAGCAGTGCGGCGCACCAGCCCACCGTGTTGAGCGTGTCCGCTTCCCATACGGGGTCACCGACCGCACGGAAAAGCTCCAGGGCTCGCGTGGCGTGCGTCAGCGCCGACTGGTTGTTTCCCTGGTGTTCATACATGACTGAGGCGATTCGAAGGATGCGGGCCTGGCTGCCCAGGTCATCCGTGCGTTCGGCCGCGATCAGGGCGCGAAGGAGGCGATCCCGTCCTTCTTCGAAGCGGCCTGTCCGGACGCAGGCGTTTCCGAGGTAACGGTGGACCAGGGTGTCCACAACGGGGTCAGGCCATAGGTCCGCTGCGCACTCCGCCTCGAGCCAGACGTGGAGGTCTTCCCCGAGGAGCCCGCGCAGGCTGTGGTAGGCGGTCAGCGCCCACGCCAGCTGCCACACCGCAGGCCATGGACCGTGCTGCCTCGCGGTGAGCTGGGCGGAAAGCAGACACGGGTATTCGGCGGTGAACCATTCCAACGCCTCAGCGTGGCTGGTCAGCTGGTGAGGGCGGCACCCGGGAACCGGCGGCCGCAGGGCGATGCAGTGGTCGTGGGGTTCCAGCAGCCGGTGGGCACGGTGCGCGGTGTGCACATAGAAATCGATCACCCGGGACAGCGCCGCGTGCCGATCGACGGATGTGAGGTCGCAGTCGGCGTGGTCCCGTGCGCAGGCGCGGATGAGGTCGTGCATCCGGTAGCGGCCCGGGGTGTGCTGGATGAGCAGTGACGCGCGCTCCAGTTCCTGCAGGACGGTCCTTAGCTGACGCGCCGGTGTTCCAGCGAGGCTGCACGTCGCCGCCAGGCTGATGTCCGGGCCCGGTGCACTGCCCAGCAGTGTGAAAACCTGGGCCTGCTGCGGAGTGAGCGCGCGGTAGGACCAGGAAAGCACAAGGGGAACACTCGCAGCGGCATCGCCATCGTCCAGGCCATCAAGCCCCGCCTCGCGCAACTCGGCGACCAACGTGCTCAACGGCAGGCGGGGTTGAGCGGCTGCTCGTCCTGCCACAACGCTGAGGGCGAGCGGGAAGCCCCCACAGCCGGCCACGAGTTCGTCGGCAGCCTCGGGTTCACGTGCCAGCCGCGTGGCCCCGATCCTCCTGGCGAGCAAGGCATGCGCTTCCGAGGCGGGGAGGACATCGAGGTCCAGATAGTGGGCGCCGTGAGCACTGCTCAGACCGGCCAACCTGCGGCGGCTGGTGACCAGCACGGTACACGAGGACGAGCCCGGCAGCAGCGGCGTGATCTGTTCGGTGCCGGCGGCGTTGTCCAGCACGATCAACATCTTCTTGCCGGACGTCACACTTCGGAACAACGCCGCCTGGGCGTGTTCGTCGACCGGGATCGCTGCGGGCTGGACGCCGAGTGCGCACAGGAAACCGTGCAGGGCCACCGAAGTCGCCATCGGTTTGCTGTCGGGACTGAAGCCGCGCAGATCCACGTGCAACTGCCCGTCCGGGAACCGGTTCACGTGCCGGTGTGCCCAGTGAAGAGCCAACCAGCTCTTGCCGATGCCACCGGCACCACTGACCGCCGAGATCACCACCGTGCCGGCCCGCTCCTGACCGAGTATCCGGGCGAGACGGGCCAAGTCGGCATCGCGGCCGGTGAACAACGCGGGCGGCGCGGGAAGTTGGCGTGGCACGACCGAACCGAACGCGCGAGATGGCTCGTGTACGTGGACGTCTCCGGTCACGCTACCCACCTGCACCACCGCGCCAACCGTGGTCGCGCCGACGTCCTGCCTGACCGGACCCGGGTCCTGGTGGTTCACGGGCCTCACCTCCCTACATCCACCGGGAAATGCACTCTGGTCGATGGATTCACCCCGCACAACCCGCGGTCACGTGCCACACCGGCGTCCGCTCGTGCGCCTGCTCACGCAACCTCACGTGCATGCGCGGTGCCGGCGCCGCGAACTCTTTCGCCACGACGACCATCCCGGCTAGCCTGGCGGCCCCGACCGTCGAGGCAAAGGAATCCTGTGACTTCAGCAGGGCACGCACCGGACCTTCTCTCTCCGGAGTTCGCCGCCGATCCGTATACCGCATACGACGTCATGCTCGAGCACTCGCCGGTGTTCTGGCACGAAGGCATGCAGAGTTACATCATTTCGCGCTACGACGACGTCTCTCGCGCTTTCAAGGAAAGCACGTTCACCACCGACAACTACGGCTGGCAGCTGGAACCGGTGCACGGCCGGACGATCCTCCAGATGAGCGGCCGGGAGCACGCGGTCCGCCGCGCGCTCGTGGCGCCGGCGTTCCGGGGCCACGAGCTGGAGCAGAAGTTCCGGCCGGTGATCGAGCGGAATTCCGCCCAGCTCATCGACGGCTTCCGCGGCCGGGGGGCGGCCGACCTCGTCACCGACTACGCCCGGCACTTCCCGATCAACGTCATCGTCGACATGCTCGGCCTCGACCAGAGCGAGCACGCCCGGTTCCAGCGGTGGTACAGCGCGATCATCGCCTTCCTCGGCAATCTCAGCCAGGACCCGGACATCACCGCGGCCGGCCTGCGGACGCACGACGAGCTCGCCGCGTACATGATCCCGATCATCCGGGACCGCCGCGAAAACCCCGGCGACGACCTGCTTTCGGCCCTCTGCGCGGCCGAGGTCGACGGCACCAGCATGAGCGACGAGGACATCAAGGCCTTCTGCAGCCTGCTGCTCGCCGCCGGTGGCGAAACGACCGACAAGGCGATCGCCGGCTTGTTCCGGAACCTGCTGGACCACCCCGGGCAGCTCGACGCCGTGCGCGCGGACCGCAGCCTGATCCCGAAAGCGTTCGCCGAAACCCTGCGGCACACCCCGCCGGTGCACATGATCATGCGGCAGCCGGCGGAGGACGTCGAGATCGGCGGGGAGACGATCCCCGCCGGCAGCACGGTCACGTGCCTGATCGGGGCCGCGAACCGGGACCCGCGACGGTTCGCGAACGCGAGCGCGTTCGACATCTTCCGCACCGACCTGCCGACCGAGACCGCGTTCTCGGCGGCGGCGAGCCACCTGTCCTTCGCGCTGGGCCGGCACTTCTGCGTCGGCGCGCTGCTGGCCAAGACCGAGATCGAGGTCGGCGTCAACCAGCTGCTCGACGCCATGCCGGACCTGCGGCTCGCCGAGGCGGCGGTGCCGGGCGAACAGGGCGTGTTCACCCGGGGGCCCGCGTCGCTGCGGGTGACGTTCACCCCGGCGTAGCCGCCGGAGCGGTCACCACGCCCCCGGTCCGGACACGTGGACCGGGGTGAAGACCACGGGCAGGCTCTCCAGCCCCCGCATCCACACCGACGGCCGCCACACCAGGTCCTCGGCGGGGACGGCGAGCTCGAGGTCCGGCAAGCGGTCCAGCAGGACCTCGACGGTGGTGCGGGCGATGACTTCGGCCACCTCCGGTGCCGGGTACGGGCAGCCGTGCTCGCCGTGGCCGAAGGACATGTGCGCGTGGTTGCCCAGTGCGCCGGCCGCCGCGTCGGGACGGGCGTGCGGGTCGGCGTTCCCGGCGGCCAGCCCGAGCACCACCAGGTCGCCCTGGCGCACGCGGACGCCGCTGAGCACGGTGTCGCGCGTGGCGAAGCGGCCGATGAAGTTCTGCGTGGGCGTGTCGTGCCACAGCACCTCGTTGAGGGCCTGGCCGACACTGCCCCGCCCCCCGGCGAGCGTCATCGCGAACCGGCTGTCGGTGAGCATCAGCCGGATGGTGTTGCCGATCCAGTTCGCCGTCGGCTGCTGCGCCGCGGCGGTCACCACGAGCAGGTCCTGGACGACCTCGTCGTCGGTCAGGCGCGCCGGGTGCTGCATCATGGCCGTGGGCACGTCCGCGCCCGGCTGCTCGCGCTTCACCGCCACCAGCCGCGCCATCGCCTCCTGCACCCGCACGTACGCCGGCAGCGCCTCGGGGCCGACGTCCAGGGACAGGGCGACGTCCCGGACCAGCGCGGGTGCCTCCGAGTCGGGCATGCCGTACATCTTCGCGACCGCCAGCAGCGGCGCCTGCTGGGCGAACCGCGCGATCAGGTCGGCTTCGCCGGTGCCCGCGAACCCGTCGATCAGCCGGTCCGCGATCCGCTCGCAGTGCGCGCCGAGGTCGAACTGGTCGACCGCGGAGAGGGCGTCGCCGATCGCGCCGGCCCGCCGCCGGTGCTCCCCGGCCTCGGTGAACATCACCGACGGGTTGTGCATGACGTAGGGCAGCAGCGGCCAGTCTTCGGGGACGTTCTCCCACTGGTTCCACCGGCGGGTGTCCCGGGCGAACAGCTGCGAGTCCTGGCACACCTGGTGGATCTCGCGGTAGCCGGTCAGCAGCCACGCCGGGATGTCACCGTCGAGCAGCACCGGGACCACCCCGCCGTACTGCCGCCGGATCCGGGAGTACAGCGCGGCGGGATCCTTCTGGAACTCGGGTCCGTACAACCGGACCCGGTCCGCGGCGGAAATCGCCTCCGCCGCCGGAGTGCTGGTCTGATAACCGGTCACGATGCGCCTTCCCGGACTTTGGACAGCGTGTAGAGGTGGTCGACGAGCGAGATCAGCACCTGCTTGGACGAGTCCCGGTCGCGGGCGTCGCAGTCGACGAGCGGCACCTCGCCGTCCAGGTCGAGCGCCGCGCGGACGTCGTCGAGGCTGTGCTTCGGCGGGCCGAAGTTGTTGCGCGCCACGATGAACGGCGTCCCGTGGTGTTCGAGCCGGTCGATCGCGTACCACGAGTCGGCCAGCCGCCGGGCGTCCACCAGCACGACGGCGCCGAGGGTGCCGGCGAAGAGGCTGTCCCAGAGGAACCAGAACCGTTCCTGGCCGGGCGCGCCGAACAGGTAGAGCACCAGCTGTTCGTCGAGGCTGATCCGGCCGAAGTCGAACGCCACCGTGGTGGTCGTCTTGGCCTGCACCCCGCGGGTGTGGTCGACGCCGATCCCGGCCTGGGTCATCGTTTCTTCGGTGCTCAGCGGCCGGATCTCGCTGACCGACCGGACCATGGTCGTCTTGCCGACGCCGAAGCCGCCGACGATGACGATCTTCAGGCCGTCGGTCGCGGTGTCGGCCAGGGGCAGCCGTTCGTCTTGTTCAGAGATTGCGGAGTCCAACGAGCACCTTCTTGAGGAATTCCGAGTCGGAGGTCCGTCCCGCGGCCTGGGCCGACGACGGATGGCGGGCGGACACCTTGCCCGTGGCCAGCAGGTCCGCGAGCAGGATCTTGACCACGCTCACCGGCAGCGCCAGGTCGGACGACAGCTCCACGACCGACGTCGGTCTCGCGGCCAGCCTGAGGATGCGGACGTGCTCGGACTGCATGCCCGGCGACGGGTCCGACTCGCTGACGATCAGCGTCACGAGATCGAGGTCGATGTCGTCCGCGCTGCTGCGCCCGCCCGTGACCGTGTAGAGCCGGTCCGGGTCTTCTCCCTCGAGCGCCGAGCGCGTCACGAAGCCGGGTTGTCGGCCGCCGCGTAACGCGGCGGGGCGGTGAAGACCGAGCCGATCTGCTCCACCAGCTCGTCCATGTTGTGCCCGATCAGGCCGACGTCGGCGTCTTCGGTGGCGATCACCGCCAGGTGCGAGCCGACCCCGGCCTCCACGATGAACAGGATGCCGCCGTGGAATTCGGTCATCGAGTTCCGCACGCCACCGGTGCCGTCGCCGAACTCGACCGAGGCACCGTGCGCCAGCGCCTGGACGCCGGCGGCGATCGCGGCCAGCTGGTCGGCGCGGTCGACGGTCAGGCCCGGGGTGTGGCAGAGCTTCAGGCCGTCCCGGGACAGCACGAGGGCGTGACAGGCGCCGGCCGTGTTGGCGACGAGGTTTTCGAGAAGCCATTCGAGGCTCTTGTCCGAATCAGTCATCGGCTCCGGGGCCCGGGGTGGCGGGTCCCCTCGCTCCAATCTGGCGGGGTGCGGGTGGGCGGGGCAGAGCGAAGGTCAGGCGTCTTCGCCGGTGTCCCCCGGGGACGCGGCGTGGCGCGACGACGCGGCGCCACTGCTGCGCCGCTGCTGGAAGGCGCCGAACCGGGAACCGGTGTCCCGGTCGGCCCGGGCGGTGCTCGGCGTGGGCGACGGCGGCCGGCGCGACGCGGCGGTCAGCGTCTGCCCGCGCGAGCGCTTCGGCAGCTCGGACGGCTCGGTCAGGTCGCCGGCGATCTCGTGGCTCGTGTCGGCGGCCCCGGGCCACGCGACGTCCACGGCCGGCTCTTCCGCCTCGGGCAACGGCTCCGGCCGCGGCTGCGTGATCAGCTGCGTCGGAATGCGCATGACCACGCCGATCCCGCCCCGGGAGGACGGCCGGAAGAAGACGTGCAGCTGGTGCTTGCGCGCCAGGCAGCCCACGACGGCGAGCCCGAGCCGCGTCCCCGACATCGAGGTCAGGTCGAGCGGCTGGTCGAGGGACACCGCGCGTTCGGCGCGGGCGAGGGCCTGGACCTTCATCCCCAGGCCGCCGTCCTCGATGGTGATCACCGCGCCGTTGTGCAGGTCCTCGACGTAGACGTGGACTTCCTCCGACGGCGCCGAGAACTTCGTCGCGTTGTCCATGAGCTCGGCGAGCGCGTGCATGACGTCTTCGGCGGCGTACCCGACGACGGCGACCCCGCTCGCGGAGTGCACCCGGACCCGCTGGTACGCCCCGATCCGGCCGAGCGCACCACGCAGGATGCTTTCCATCCGGATCGGTTTCGTCCAGCGGCGGCCCGACCGCGCGCCGGTCAGCACGGCGATGCTGTCGGCGAGCCGGCCCGCCTGCGCGGTGCTGTGGTCCACCTTGAGGAGGTCCCCGAGCATGGCGTCGGAAGCCTTGTTCTCCATTTCGCGCAGGTCTCCCAGCGTGCTGGTGGCCAGCGCCTGCAGCCGGCCGGCGGCGTTCGCGCAGGCGGCCGTGGCGGCGGCCCGGCGGCGCTCGCCGACGGCGATCTCGTCGACCAGGACCCGCAGGATGCGCTGGTGCAGTTCGTCGGCGGGCCGCGGGACTTCGGCGAGCACGCCGTCCGCGGGCGCGCCGCCCCGGACCCGGCGGACCACGTCGGGCACCGTGTGGTCGAGCAGCCGGGCCAGTTCCCCACCGCCGGCCCGGGCCGATTCCCGCGCCCGCCCGGCCTCCTCGAGCGCGGCCCGTGCCTGCGCTTCGGCGTGCGCGACCTGGTCGTTCCGGCGCAGCGCGAAGAAGACGGCGACGCAGGCGACGATCCCGGTGAACGCGCCCGCCACGGCGACGACAATCCCCTGACCACCGGAAACCGACAGGGAAACGCCGGTCCAGATCCCGGCGACGACGACCGCCGTGACCAGCACCCCGATTACCGCCCGGCCGACTGACTCACGTTCTTCCCGATGCTGTGCGGGCGGTCGTTCCGACATCGCTCCACTTCCTCGAGTCCGTTTGGTGCCCGAACAGTACTCGGTTCGGCGGAAGAGATCACGACTCGGTCTGCGCCGCCGGTCGAGCGTCACGGTCGAGGTGCCTCGACGCACGCCACCACTTCGCGAAACCGATGATCGATCGCCTTTCGGCGCACAGATCCGTAGATCATCCGCAAGCGGAGGTTGAGTTTCGTTCCTGTCGAGCTGTTCAACCGGCCGACGGGAACCGCAGGTTATGGCTCTTGCACCCAGCCGCACCGGCCACTATCGCCGTGGCACCCGTTGCCCCGTCACGACAACAGCGGTGGTCAACGCCGTCGGCGCCTTCGCATCTCGAAGGCCACCATGCCCACCACGGCGAGGACAGCCACGGGCAGCCACACCGCGATCGGCACACCGGACAACAGGCCGGTCGCAGTCAGCAGGGATCCGATCAACATGGGTGGTGCTCCTTCGATAGTCACCATCGCGACGGCACAGCCGCTGATGACGACGCTAGGAACACCGCCCCGGGTGTGTCGTCGGTTCGCGGTAGGAGATCGCGGTGGAGATTTCCCCGGCCGGTATCCACCCCCGATCTCCACCTCCGGCACGAGGACACCTGCCCGGGAACCGGCTAGCGTCACCGCCGATCGCCTCAGTGGCTGCACGGGATCAGGGAGGGTGTGATGGCGGAGCATGCATACCGCACCGGCGCCGGCCGTACGTCAGGACGGGGACCGGTGACCGACGTCCTGATCGCGGGCGCCGGACCCACCGGGCTCACGCTGGCCATCGAGCTGGCCCGCCGAGGCGTCGACGTGCGCATCGTCGACCGAGCCGGCGAGCACTTCCCCGGTTCGCGCGGCAAGGGGCTCACCGCACGCACCCAGGAGGTGCTGGACGACCTCGGGGTCGCCGACGAGGTGCTGCACCACGGGTTCCGGCACCTGCCGCACCGGCGGTACCTCGACGGCGACCTGGTGGCCGAGGCCGGCCCGCACGCCCCGCGGGCACCCACACCGGATCGGCCCTACGACGGCGGGCTGCTGATCCCGCAATGGCGGATCGAGCGCATCCTGCGCGCGCGGCTCGCCGAGCACGGCGTGCGCGTGGAACTGGCCGCGGGCCTCGCCGGGTTCAGCCAGTCCGCGAACGGTGTGCATGCGGTGCTGGACACCGGCGAGCGGGTGGCTGCGCGCTACCTGGTCGGCTGCGACGGCGGCCGCAGCACCGTGCGCAAGGCCCTCGGCGTGCGCTTCGAGGGCGAGAACGGGGAGCAGGCCATGCTGCTCGGGGACGTCGAGCTCGACGGGCTCGAACCGGACGCCTGGTACCAGTGGACCGTCCGCCGGCGCGGGTTCCTGGCCCTGTGCCCGTTCCGCCACGAGCGGTCCTGGCAACTGCAGGCCGTGCCGTTCGGCGACTTCGGCGCGGAGGGCAGCCTCCCCGAACCGTCGCTGCCGTATTTCCGGCGGATCGTGGACGATCTCGCCGGCGAGCACGGCATCCGGCTCTCGAAGGCGAGCTGGCTGTCCACGTACCGGGTGAACGTGCGGATGGCCGACCGGTTCCGGGTGGGCCGGGTGGTGCTGGCCGGCGACGCGGCGCACGTCCATCCGCCGGCCGGCGGCCTCGGCCTGAACACCGGCATCCAGGACGCGTACAACCTCGGCTGGAAGCTCGCCATGGTGTGTTCCGGCGCGCGGCAGACGCTGCTGGACAGCTACCAGGAGGAGCGGCTCCCGGTCGCCTCGTGGACGCTCGGCGTGAGTACCGAGGGGCTGCGCAGGGTCGCGGAGCGGTTCGTCAACGGAGGCAGCACGGACATCGCGGACGGCGCGCCCCCGGACGGCCAGCAGCTCGAGCTCGGCTACCGGGCCGGCTCGCTGTCCGTAGACGGCGACGCCGGAAATGGACCGCGCGCCGGTGATCGTGCCCCCGACGCGCCCTGCGTGGACCGCTCCGGCACGCCACGGCGGCTGTTCGACGCCTTACGCGGCCCGCAGTTCACCCTGCTCGGCTTCGGCGAGTCCTGCGCCGGTCCACTGCAGGACATCGGCACCGCCCACCGTGGACTCATCAGGCCGGTGTCGGTCGGCGCCCCGGGCAGCGGCGCCGATCTGGTGGACGTCGAGGGGCACGCGCGGACCGCGTACGGCGTCACCGGGGAAACCCTCGTCCTGGTGCGGCCTGACGGCTACCTCGCGCTGCGCGCACCCGGCGCGAACGGGAATGCCGTGCGGGACTACCTCGACCGGATCGGCGTCCCCGGATTCGCGGCGACACCGAAAGAGCCCCCCGTCACCAGCGCGGGCAACGGGAAAGTATGACGCCCATCCCCGGGACCGGTCCCGGAAGCAGTCAAATAGATTGAAGAGTTGATTCGAAAAACGGGCTTATTCTCAGTAGCTCGGCGGTTTTCTCGTTCACCCTTTCAGTCGCTGCCCGTACCGCCATTGATCGGGTTACGCTCGGCCACGATCCCAGGGGGCGCGCGCTATCAGCGCGATTTCGGGTCGCACTGGCATTTTTGCCTTTCTCGGATCGGATGGCGGGGGCTCATGTTCGAAACACATCGGCGATGGCTGCGCGGCGTCGCGCTGGGGAGCTTGCTGGCCGTTGTGACGAGCGGCGCGCCCGGCTTGGCCCAGCCTGCCGCCGCTGCGCCCGTCGCCGCGGCGGCCGCACTTCCCGTGCCGCCGTCGCCCCGGTGCGCCACCACGGCCGCGCCGGCCGCGCCGAAGGCCACCCAAGCACCCGATCCGGCACCGCTGACCGCGTCGCGGGCCGCGGCCAGAGCCACGGCCGCCGCGGCCTACGCCGCACCGGAAACGGCGCGTCGCATGGTGCCCGATCGCGAATACCACTCCGCCGTCACCAACACGACCACCCGATCGTTCCTCGCGGCGAACAGGGTGCTCTCGTACCGGCACCGGCGCCGCGGAGTCGGTCGCGTGCTCGCCCGCGCCGCAGCCGCCCGCGGCGCCGGATACATCTGGAGCGCCAACTCGCAGCTGTGAACACGACAGGTGCCGAACCGCCGCGTCCGCATCCCGGGGCGCGGTGAGAGGACGCCGATGACTCGAACCGGTCAGATGTTGAGATACCAGCGCTGGTTGATGCGGTTCACGTCGCAGGTGTGCAGCGTCAGCTGGTCTTCGAGGCCCTCGTAGGTCGCGCAGTTACCCGTTTCTTCGTTCCGCAGCAGCTTCTGGTTGTGGTCGCCGCGGATGGTCCACCGCTGCCCCGGATCGTCGCCGTTGCAATCCGCACCGATGATCCGGCCGTGGTCAGCTGTGGCGCACAGGTCGGTTCCCGCGTTCTGGATGGTGCGGTTCCCCCAGAAGATCCAGTGCTGGTTGTCGGTGCCGTGGAAGTCCGCGGTGATGGTGGGCTCGCCATCCCACCACGTCTGCTGCCACACCCGCTCCGTGCCGTTCGCCGACTCGATCACGTAATCAGCCGGGTCCGCCTCGGCAGCGGCGGCGGCCGGCACCATCAACGCTCCGGCAGCAGCAGCGGCGAACAGGGCGGTCAACGCGGTACGCATCAGCATGGTGCTCTCCTCGCAATCTGGTTACGGCCCATCCAGTACAGCCCGGCCGGCCACGCGCACCTAGACGTTGGACACCATCGAGACGCCGGACCACCCACCTTCCGGGCGAACACCAGCAGCCACCACTCCCGGTAACCAAATCCGGCCGTCCGCTCCCCTTCCCTCGGCACAACGACCGCCCTGAAAGCAGCAAGCCCCGCCCCTATCGGGTCTCCCCTGCCAAGTCCCCGACGCTCGGATACAGCCGGCCGCAGGCGATGCTCACGGACCACGACGTCGTGTCCGCTCAACGGGATCCGCCTGGTTCAGGTGCACCCCGACACCGCGCGGCGGTCCGGGATCGGCGATCGCGACACGGTGGTGGTGGAGAGCCCGCAGGGGAAGGTGACCGGGACGGCGTTGTTCTGGCCGGCGATCCGGCCGGACACGATCTTCGTGCCCAACACCTTCGGCCCGGCCCAGCAGGTCGGTGACCGGTTCGGCGACCCGCGTTACGAGGCCGCCAACAGCCTGGTCGACGACGCGTTCTACGACAACCTGTCCGATCAGCAGGCGGCCCGCGCCCACCGCGCCTGAGGCCACCGTCGCGCCCGCCACCGCAACACTCCTCGCCGCGAAATCGTCACGCCGTCTTTCGTCCCTCGGTTCTGGGTGCAATCCCCACAAGGAATTCAGCCAAGGCCAATCCGCTGTTCGGTGGTGCTCGGCTGTCAGCACCTCGGTGAGCCGGGTGGAGGCGCAGAACCGCCGGTCGGATCGAAAACTGTCAGATCGGCACGTTTCCGGCCTACGCCGGTGCTCGTGGGCATGCGCTGATCGACCGTGAGCGGTATCTGCCGGAGCCGTAAATCGCGCCCACATCACCCTCACGATGCTCGCCCACGCCTGGCTCACTGCCTCCCGATCCCGGGCCATGAAAAGGGAACCGGCGCCGCCGAGCACGTCTGGGCTTGGTCTCGCTTCCGGCGCCGACGGCATCAAAACGACGGCTCCGCCCCGGACTGTGGTTCACCCGGACTGCCGTATACCTTCTTGCGGAGGCGCTCTTGTGAGCGTGAACATTGAGTGTCAGACTGTCTCCGCCGAAGCCTGCGCCGCCGACGGAAGCCGCCGCGTCACAGCCCGCCGGCGAATTTGTCGAATCCGGAATTCCGGAGCAACGGGCAGCGCTGTGCCCGGCCGTGCGGCAGCACGGATGGCAGCCGGAACGTCGTACGCACCGAGGAGTGAGATCAGGGTGACAGGAACACGACTTCCCCGTCCTCGCAGAGCAGCAACGCTGTTGGCGGCAGGCGTGCTGATGTCCGCGATGACGACGGTACTGCACACGTCCTCCGCGGAGGCGTTGGAGAACGGTGTCGCGCGCACGCCGCCGATGGGATGGAACTCGTGGAACACGTTCGGCTGCAACATCAACGAGGCGTTGATCAGGCAGATGGCCGATACGATGGTCAACTCCGGCATCCGGGACGCGGGCTACGAGTACGTCGTGGTGGACGACTGCTGGATGAATCCGAACCGGGACTCCGCGGGCAACCTCCAAGGCGACCCGAGCCGATTCCCCAGTGGTATGAAGGCGCTCGGCGACTACATCCACGGCAAGGGCCTCAAGTTCGGGATCTACCAGGCGCCGTTGGCGGAGACGTGCGCCCAGTACTTCAACTCCTACCCTGGTTCGACCGGGGCGCTGGGCCACGAGGAGCAGGACGCCCGCCAGTTCGCGGCGTGGGGCGTGGACTACCTCAAGTACGACTGGTGCTCGCCCAGCGGCACGATCGACGACCAGGTGCGCACCTTTGCCAAGATGCGTGACGCGCTGCGCGCCGCCGGCCGCCCGATCGTCTACAGCATCAACTCCAACAGCATCCACGACAAGACCGGACCCCGGCGCAACTGGGGCGACGTGGCGAACATGTGGCGCACCACCGAGGACATCACCAACAAGTGGGACACCGGGCAGACGAACGGCTACCCGATGGGCATCCAGAACATCGTCAACGTCACCGTGCCCCTGGCGTCCTACGCCAAGCCCGGCGGGTTCAACGACCCGGACATGATGGAAGTCGGGCGCGGCGGCATGAACGACACCGAGATGCGCAGCCACTTCGCCCTGTGGGCCATCATGGCCTCGCCCCTCATCGCGGGCAACGACCTGCGCAACATGGACGCCGCCACGTCGGCCATCCTGAAGAACGCGAACCTCATCGCCATCAACCAGGACAGCCTCGGCCTGCAGGCCATGCAGATCTCCCACGACGGCACCCGGCGCGTCCTGGCCAAGCGGCTGGCCAACGGCAACGTCGCGGTCGCCCTGTTCAACCAGGGCGGGGGCACGACCACCGTCTCGACCACGGCGAGCGCGATCGGCCTGTCAGGCAGCTCGTTCACGCTGCGCGACGCCTGGACCAACGGCACGACCACCACGTCCGGCGCCATCTCGGCCAGCGTCCCGGCGCACGGCACCGCGGTGTACGTCGTCAGCGGTGGCGGGGGCCCCGCGCCCACGTCGTTCTCCTTGGTGAGCCAGAGCTCCGGCCGCTGCCTGGACATCTCCGGCAGCACGCCGACCAACGGCGCCCCGGCCCAGATCTGGGACTGCACCAGCCAGACCAACCAGCGCTTCACCACGACCGCGGCCGGTGAGCTGCGCGCCTACGACGGCGCGAAGTGCCTGGACGTCTACAACCAGGGCACGGCCAACGGCACCGCTGTGACGTTGTGGGACTGCAACGGCCAGGGCAACCAGCAGTTCCGCGTCAATTCCGACGGCAGCGTGACGGCGGTGGCGTCGGGCAAGTGCCTGGACGTCAACGGCGGCGCCACCGCCAACGGGACGAAGGTCATCATCTGGGACTGCCACGGCGGCACCAACCAGAGGTGGACCCGCACCTGATCCCCCGGGCGGCGACCGCGAACTCCCCGGTCGCCGCCCGACCGGACCGGCTTCCGTGCCGCGGGTCAGCGGCTGGGACCCCACCCGGGCACGGCCGGCGAGGACGAGCGCATGACCCGTGCTGGTCTACCCCAAGGACTTCGGCCACACCACCGAGCGCGACCCCGGCACTCCGTCGTGCGAGTGCATCGGCGGCGGGGCGATCGAGGTGGATGCGCGCTGGCGCAACGTCTCCAAGATCGCCGGCGTGGAACCGGAGCCGACCTACGAGCTGATCCGGCTCGAACCCGGCCGCGCACCTTTCGCCGGGCGCAACGACACCACCACCACGCGGAACGACATCACCGAACTCGGCACCCCGATCACCGAGGTCGTGTTCGTGAAAGTGGGCGCCCGGATCGAGCACGCTCTCACCCGCATTCTCGGCACTGCAGCACCGGCTTCCCCTCTCGCAACCGTGATCCGCGCTTCGCCTTGGCCCCTCCAGCCAACACCGCGGACAGCGGATAACGGGCCGGCGCGGAAATTACTGGAGGAAGGCCGAAGCCAGGCTCCAGCGGTTCCAGAACGCCATCTGCGCATGCCTCGACCTATCGGCGGTCGTCGAGGGCATCAACCGGGCGCAAGCGGATCGAGCGGCCGCTCAGGCGGAACTGATGGCGATCGGCGAGCCGGCGGGACTCGGCGAGGCCGAGGTCTACGCGATGATCGACTCGCTCGGCAACATCGGGGCTGCGCTGGCCGACAGTCAGCCGGGCCGGCTGCCTCAGCTCTACCGGGACTTGCGGCTTGACCTGCGGTTCGACCACGAAAAAGGAAGGCGAGCGGGACGCCGACGGCCGCGGCGCCCGCGGTCGTCGCGGTGCGGGCCAGACCGGCGTAGGTTTCGCTGTGCGCGACCGATTCCGCCAGCAGCGCGCCGAGCGACGAGGCGACCCCGACCCCGACGCCGCCGACGATCTGCGCCGCCGCCAGGAACCGGACAGTGCGCTTCTGCGTGCGGGCGACCGACGGCTCGGCCAGCCACTGCGCGGCGGGAATTTCTTGTGGAGCGACCATGAAATCCGAGTTCTCCGGGTGGTTCAGCCGAGCGGCGCGAGAGGGCCAGGACGTCGGCTTCAGGTATGACTGACCGCCAAGTGGCGCGTGACGGCTTCGGCGGCGCGCTGACCGGCGGCCAGCGCACCCTCGACGTGTCCGGCGTAGTCGGTGGCCGTCTCGGTCGACGCCCAGTGCAACCGGCCCTCCAGCGCGGGGCGTCGAAATCCCGGGTGCCCGAACAGGCCGTAGTCGGTCAGGCGGTCCACTTCGGACGGTGACGTCCACTCCTCCCGGCTCCAGTCCCGGACGTGGAGTGCCACCGGCCGTCGCGCGGCCGGCCCGAACAACCGCGCCAGCTGGTCCACGACGGCCTCTTCGAAACCGGGCCCGGCGAGGGCGGCGGGCGCGAACCCGAGCAGCGCGGCCGGATCGCCGTCCGGGCCGGACATGTCGTGGATCTCCTCCAGCGGCCCCACCCGGCTGTAGGCCGCGCCGGCCAGCCTGTCCCGCCGCCAGAACGCGTCGGCGTAGCCGGCCACGACCTTGGCCACGGCGCCCATCCACACCGGCGTCGCCGAGGCCAGCCGGAGCAGGTCCGCCGGCAGCGCGCCGCCGAAGTCGATGCGCCGGGCCGCCAGCGCCGGCGGCACGGCGAGCACGACGTGGTGTGCGTGGTGGGTTTCGGTTTCCGTCGCCACCTCGAGCAGGTCGCCGGCGGGCCGGATGGCGGTCACCGGGGTGTTCAGCCGCACCACGCCGGGTGCGAGCCCGGCCGCGATGCCCGCGGCCAGGGTGGCGCCGCCGCCGGTGTACCGGTGCGCCGGCACGTCGATCGGGTTTCCCCGCAGGACCTGCACCCCGGCGGCGTCCTGGAAGACCGCGTTGCCGGCCAGGTGCTGGGGGAACGTGCCGAGGCCGAGCCGGGCCACCCAGGCGCCGACGCGGGATTCGCCGTCCCAGAACCAGGTCGTTCCCAGGTCGAAGGGACCGGTGCCGAGGATCCGGCCACCCACCCGGTCCCGGGCTTCCAGGCAGCGGACGTCGTATCCGGCGCCGGCCAGTGCGGTGGTCGCGGCCAGCCCGGCGGGCCCCGCACCGACGACGAGTACGCGAGTCATGAGCGTTTCCCTTTCACGGGACGAGGACCTTGCGGAAGCGCGCCCGCCCGGCTTTGAGGTCGTCGAGCGCGTCGGATGCGTCGTCCAGCGGAACGGGCTCGACCCACGGGCGCACCCCGGTGGCCACGGCGAACCGCATGGCCTGCTCGGTGTCCACCGGGCTGCCCGTGAGGTGGCCGGTCACGGCCCGGGCGTGCATGACGAGCTTGCCCAGCGGCAGCGACACGGGCGCACCGTCGAGACCGGCCACGACGAGGCGTCCGTGCGGGGCGAGGCCGTCGAGCAGGCCGGCCAGCGGGGCGGTGCTCGACGCCGTGGACAGGATCAGCCGGCAGCCGCCGAGCTCGCGCAGCACCTGGCCGGGTTCGTCGCGCGATCCGTCGACGTAGTGGTGCGCGCCGAGGTCCGCGGCCGTCTTGCGCTTGTCCTCGCCGCGCCCGACGGCGACGGTCTCGAACCCCATGGCGGCGGCGAACTGCACGGCCAGGTGCCCGAGGCCGCCGATGCCCACCACCGCGACGCGGTCGCCCGGTTGCGCGCCACCGTGCCGCAGGGCGGTGAAGGTGGTCACCCCGGCGCAGCCGAACGGCGCCGCGATGTCGAGCGGCAGGGCGTCGGGGACGCCGGCCAGGGTCGTCGCCGGGACCGTGATCGTCGTCGACCAGCCGCCCGGGTAGGACAACCCGGGGATCCGGCGCCGCGGGCAGTGGACGACGTCCCCCGAGCGGCAAGCGGCGC
Source organism: Amycolatopsis sp. CA-128772 (assembly GCF_002904295.1). Lineage (GTDB taxonomy): Bacteria > Actinomycetota > Actinomycetes > Mycobacteriales > Pseudonocardiaceae > Amycolatopsis. The sequence continues at coordinate 199,623 of NZ_PPHG01000003.1, read as the reverse complement.
AGTGCCCGCAGCTCCCGCCGAACCACCCGGCCGTCACCCGGTCGCCGACCCGCCACCCGGCCACCTCGGTGCCGGTTTCCGCGATGACACCGGCGATCTCGTGCCCCGGCGTGATCGGAAACCCGGCGGGCGGCGAGGAATCGGCGGCCGTGCCCGCGTCGGCGCCGCAGACCCCGCAAGCGCGGACGTCGACGCGCACTTCCCCGGCCTCGGGCGGTCGTGCCGTCACCGGCCGGACCGTCACCGTTCCGCCGGCCGCGCGCACCTGGGCGGCACGGTGCTGATCCACGAAATCACTCCTGATCGTCGAAGCCCGGATTCGCGCGACGCGATTGGGAAGCCTCGCCGATCGTAAGGAGCGGCGGGACATCCCGGTAGAGCACCGAAGTGAATGTCCGTATAACCCGCGCTTATACCTCGGTTTCATGGCGCGGAAACCCGCTGCTCCGGTCAATCCCCGTCTGCGGCCGGGACCACCTCGGCGGAGACCGCTTCGGCGAGGACGCCGACGAACTCCTCCAGGTCCGCGGCCGACGGGTTTTCCCGGTCCCAGACGGCTTCGTAGGCGATCTCGACCGGGATCCCGCCCCGCACCAGCGGGCGGTACCCGGTGTGCCGCCCGGAGATCTTGGACCGGGGCAGGAGCGCGGCGCCCACGCCCAGGCCCGCCCACTCGTCCAGGACCCGGTAGCTGGACGCCTTCCCCGGGTAGGTCCGCAGCGCCAGGTCGTGGGAGTGGAACAGGTCCGTGGTGAAAGTGGTGAGACCGCAGGAGTCGGGGACGAGGATGTAGTCGGCGTCGGCGGCGGCCCGCAGCTCGAGCGGGCCGTCGGCGGGGGCCGCGGCCGGGTCGATGACCACCACGGGCTCGCTCGCGATGACCCGCTGGCGGAAGGCGGGCATGGCCTGCACGGCGGGCACCAGCGCGATGTCCAGGTCGCCGGCCTTGAGCGCCTCCCGCAGCAGGCCCAGGTCGGCTTCCCGCAGCACGAGGCCGCGCGGGCGGGAAAGGCCGCGGGCGGCGTCGAAGGCCCGCGCGACGAGGTCGGCGCCGATCAGGGGTGAGACACCCATGCGGATGGTGTCGGCGGCCGGCTGCGCCAGCCGCCGCGCCTCGGCCACCACCGAGTCGAGCGTGCCGAGCGCGTGGTCGATCACGGGCAGCAGCCGGGCTCCTTCCGGGGTGGGTTTGACCCCGCGCGGTGAGCGGTCGAACAGCTTGACGCCGAGTTCCTCCTCGAGCCGGGCGACGCCGTTGGAGGGAACCACGCATGCCGCAGCCTGACGGCCGCACTGTCGTCGTGATCGGCGCGGGGCGCCGCGTGGCTCACCGCTGCCACCGCCCTGACCGACGCCGCGTGCGACACCGTGTGCCTGGAGGCCCGGCACCGTTCCGGTGGCCGGCTGCTCGGCACGCGCCCCGGCGGCCTCGATCTGGGCGCCACCTGGTTCTGGGACGGGGAAGGGCGGGTGCGGGCCACCTCGGTTTGGACGTCTTCGACCAGTACCTCACCGGCAGCGCGCTCTACCAGGACACCACCGGCACCCGGCCGGCGGCCTCCGGGCGGCCCGCGATGTCCTGGCCCGCTCGTCGTCCCCGATCACGCAGAGGTGAGTCCATGTACGAAGTCGAAGCCCTCCTGCGCGAGTACGACCGTGCTCGCGCCTACACCGACGACCTGTGGAAGGACCTCACCGCGGACGAGGTGGTCTGGCGTCCCAGCGAGAACTCCAGCGCGATCGGCTGGCACCTCGGCCACCAAGCGCACGTCGCGCACTTCATGGTCCGCAACCTGACGGCCGCCGAGCCCAGCCCCGACCCCGAGCTGGACGGGCTCATGGACTCGGCGAACCCCGAGCAGTTCCGCGGCGCGCTGCCGACGATCGACCGGCTGACCGCCTTCCGCGACACCGTTGCCGAACGCGTCCACGCCCGCGTCGGCGCCATCGCCGCCGGACAGGTCGGCGCCCCCGCCCAGCTCACCGTCGTCGCCACCGCCCTGATCAACCACGAGTACCAGCACGACCAGTGGATCGGCGAAGTCCGGGCGGACGACCTCGGCCACGTCCTGCCACCAGACCCGGACACCGGCCAGGTCTCGCGCCTGGACGGCTACCTGGTCCTCAACCCCTTCGCCTGAGACCCACGGCGCGCGTAAATCAAAGGCGACAAGGGAAACCGGAACCACGCCCCTGCCGGCCGGACGCCGGCCGGTGGTCACGCCGGCGGGCCGCCCGGGCTCCTCACGGGTGCGCTTCCGCGTGCCGCAGCCGGGTGCCGAACACCGTCACCAGGGTGGCCGCGGTCGCGCAGCAGGCCATTCCCACGACCATGGCCGTGGTGATCGAGCCGGCCGCCGACAGCAGCGGGGCGAGCAGGCCGGAGCCGAACTGCAGCAGTCCCAGCACCCCGGAGGCGGCGCCCGCGTTCGAGCCCTGGTTCGTCAGGGCCATCGCCGTGGCGCCCGGCACGATCATCGACACCGAGGACACCGTCGGGAACAGCACGATCAGGAAAAGCCAGGCCGGCGCTTCCCGCACCGTGACGACGAGCAGCAGGACGGCGCCGGCGGTGGCGATGGCCGAGCCCAGCAGCAGTGCGCTGCGGGCGCCCTTGCGGCGGACCAGGATCGAGGCGATCGAGGCGGCCGCGACCATGCCGCCGGCCATCGTGGCGAACGCGAAGCTGTACTGCTGGGCGCTCAGCCCGAAGTGGTGCTGGAGCACGAACGGGCTCATCGAGATGTAGCAGTAGAGCATCGCGCTGCTCAGCGTGAGCACCGCGGCGTGCGTGAGGAACCGGCGATCGCCGAACAGGGCGGCCAGGCCACGCGCCGACAGCGGGTGCGGGGCCTGCCCGCGCGCGGCCGGTGGCAGGCTTTCCGGCAGGGTCGCCGCGGACCCGGCGAGCAGGGCGAAGCCGAGCAGGCAGAGGACGACGAACACGCCCTGCCAGCCGGTCACCAGCAGGAGGCCGCCGCCGGCCAGGGGGGCCACGACCGGGGCGACGCTGCTGATCACCGCGAGCAGGGAGAACACCCTGGCCGCGCCCGCTGTGTCGTAGAGGTCGCGAACGATCGAGCGGGCGATGACGATCCCGGCGCCACCGAAGGCTCCTTGGGCGAACCGCAGCACCACCAGGAGGGGCAGCGAACCGGCGAACGCACAAGCCAGCGAGATGATCGCGTAGAGCAGCATGCCCGTCAGCAGCGGCCTGCGCCGGCCGACGCGGTCGCTGAGCGGGCCGACCAGCAGCTGGCCGACGGCCAGGCCCACCATGCAGGCGGTGACGGTGAGCTCGGCCCGCGCCGCGTCGGTGCCGAGGTCGGCGGTCAGCGAGGGCAGCGCCGGCAGGTAGAGCGCGATCGAGAACGGGCCGATGGCCGAAAGGGCACCGAGCGCGATCATGGTCGTGGCGCGCAGCTTCCCGCCGCGCCGCCGCCCCACCCAGGCGTCTGTTGTGGACACTGGTGCCTTTCGATGGAGTGCGGCCGCGCCCCGGGAAGATCGGGGCACGGCCGCACGCGACGGACGGATCAGGCCGACAGCGCCTTGGTGAGCCAGGTGGACGAGCGCGAAATGATCTCCGGGAAGTGGTTGGAGAGGATCTCGTAGTGCTGCCCCGGGAACTCGATCAGCTCCTTGGGCTCGGGAACGCGCTCGAACATCTCGCGGGCCTCCTCGACCGGCGCCACGGTGTCCTCGGAGGCGAGGATCATCAGCAGCGGCTGCTCGATGCGTTCGGCGTAGGCCCGGACCTCCATCTCGAAGAGCCGGTCCAATGTGGAGATGGTGATCGCGTTCTTGAAGCTGGGCAGGTGGTGGATCTGCTTTTCGACGAACTCGATGCCCTCGTGGTCGCTGAACATGACCGGGTTGCCCGGGGTGGCTTCGCCGTGCAGGCGGATGGTCATGGCCGGCTCGCCCTGGGCCTGCTTCAGGCGGTCGACCGGGATCAGGGCCTCCAGCTCCGCGAGGGTGTCGGCAAGCTGCAGCTGCCGGGCGCTCCAGCCGCTGACCGGCGGGATGATGGCGACGACGGCCTTGACCCGGCGGTCGGTGGCCGCGACGAACATCGAGTTGGCGCCGCCGATGCTGACGCCCCACAGCCCGATCCGGTCGCCGTCGATGTCTTCGCGCAGGATCATTTGCGTGAGGACGTCGCGCAGGTCGCGGCACTGCTGCCACGGGTCGAACTGCTGCCGGGGCTCGCCGTCGCTGTAGCCGGTGCCGCGGTGGTCGTAGGCCAGGCAGGCCACGCCGTGCTCGGCGAAGCCCTTGGCGTTGCCGTAGGACGACTCGGCCGGTCCGCCGAGGCCGCCCTGGAGCACGACCAGCGGGTGCGGGCCGCCTTCGGCGGGGAGGAACAGCTTGCCGCGCAGGACGTTTCCGCCGACGGTGAGTTCGACGTCTTCTTCGGTGGCCATGGTGGTGCCTCTCGTGGGGGTTCAGCGGCGGACGACGGGGATGTCGTCCGGGAGGTAGTCGTGGTCGAACGCCCGCGGGTCGGCGGAGGCCCGCAGGATCGGGAACACCTCGGCGCGCATGTTCGCCTCGAAGTCGCCGATGGCGGTCAGCAGGTCCTTCTCCCCGCGGGCGGCGTGGCCGAGTTCGGTGGCGAGCACGGCCGCGTCGCGCAGGGCGCTGTTGGCGCCGGCACCGAAGGTCGGCGGCATGGCGTGGACGGCGTCGCCGAGCAGCGTGACCCGGCTGGGCGCCCACGGTTCGGCCGGTTCGAGGTGGCGCAGCGAATTCGGGACGATCGAGGCCGGGTCGACGCGGTCGACGAGCTCGCGGATGGCCGGCGCCCAGTCCCGGACCGCCGAACGCATCTCCTCGTGCAGGCGGCGCTGGTCACTGGCGAACAGCTCCGCGTCCGGCAGCCGGGCGCTGAAGTTGACCATGAAGTACGTGCCGACGGGATCGAGTTCGACCCCGGGGGCCAGGTCGGCGACGGCTTCGTCGAGGGGACGGCGCGGGTCGAAGAGACCGAAGCTGAAGGTCGTCCCGCCCGGGCCGGTGGCGAGGACGAATCCGTCGAGCAGCGGCGGCGGAAGCTCGGCCAGCAGGTCCTCGTCGACCGGCGCGATCGAGTACATGCCGCGCATCCCGGTGTCCCGGACGACGACCTCCGGCAGGCGCAGGCCGCGGATCACCGAGTTGATGCCGTCGGCCGCGACCAGCACGTCGCCCTCCGCGGACGATCCGCCGGCGAACCCGAGCCGGACCCGCTCGCCGTCGAGCTCGTAGCCCGTGACGGTGTGCCCGAAGTGCAGGACGTCGCCGAGACCGGCGCACATGATCTGCCGCAGGGTGCGGCGGTTCACGGCGGTGTGCGGTCGCTCGGCGTCGTTGGGCGGCCCGATGTGCGGCCGCGCGCCGAGCTCGTCGCCGAGGTGGTCGATCATCGTGAACGTCTCGCGGCGGGGGTTCTTGCGCGAGGTCTGCATGTAGAGCTCGAAAAGGTTGGCCGGCAGGCACTGCTGCAGGGCGCCGCCGCCGGCCGCGTTCATGTGCAGCCGGTACCCCGCGCGGCCGATGCCCGGCGTCGCCTCGTAGAGCGCGCAGCTGATGCCGTTGCGGCGCAGTCCCTGCGCCAGGCACAGGCCACCGATACCGCCGCCGGCGATGAGTACGTGAAACGACATGCTCTGACCTCTTGGGGATCTCGACGGGAGCCGCGGTTGGTGATCACGAGTATTTCGGCGCGATCGGCAGTGGAGGAAGACGAGAAACTTCGGCTAAGGTATCGACCGCATCAATAACCGGAGGTGGCAGCGGTGGCCCTCGATCTCAACCTGCTCTTGGCCCTGGACGCGCTGCTGCAGGAACGGAACGTCTCCCGGGCCGCGCGGCGGCTGGGACTGAGCCAGCCGACCGTCAGCGCCTCGCTCGGCCGGCTCCGGCGGCACTTCGACGACGAGCTGCTGGCCCGCGTCGGCAACCACTACGTGCTGACGCCGCTGGCCGAGCGCCTGATCGAACAGAGCGCCCAGGCGCTGGCCTGGACGCACCGGGTTTTCGAGAACCGGGCCGACTTCGACCCGGCCGCCTCCACCCGCGAATTCCTCGTCGTGGCCTCGGACGCGCAGCTGCCCGTGTTCGGGCGGGCGCTGGCCGAGCTGCTACGGCGCGAGGCACCGGGCGTACGCCTCCGTTTCCTGCACAGCACCTCGGTCGTCGTCCTGCACGCCCAGGACCAGCTCCGCAACGTCGACGCCTTGGTGCTGCCCCAGGGCATCCTCTCCGGACTGCCCAGCTTGGACCTCTACCGCGACCGGTGGGCGTGCCTTGTCTCGGTCGACGACGGCCGTCCGTCCGAACTGGACATCCACGAGCTGCGCCGCCGCCCGTGGGTCGTGCCCTACTCCACGACACCCGTGCAGTCCATGTTGCACCGGTTGCGCGCCGCGGGAGTGGAGCCGCAGGCCGCGGTCAGCACGGAAGATTTCCTGGCCGTGCCGTACCTCGTCCAGGGAACCGATCGGATCGGGCTGGTGCCCGAGCGCGTGGCCCGGCTGACCGCGGGAACCTGCGGCCTGGCGATGGCGCGCCTCCCGTTCGAGCTCGGCATGCTCGTGGAGGCGCTGTGGTGGCACCCGATGAACGAGCCGGACCCGGGCCACGTCTGGTTCCGCGACGCGGCGAGCCGGGCGGCGGCGTCGATCAGCGATCCGCTGTGACCCTCGTCAGCCGGCGAGCGAGGACCGCGACCACCAGGGACAGCACGCCCGCGGCGCAGATCGCCCCGCCGAGCCCACCGACGACCCCGGTCAGCGCGAGGATCACCAGCGGGCAGGCGAACTCGCCGAGGAACAGCGCGGCCAGCCAGAACCCGGTGCCCCGCCCGCGCTGCGCGTAACTCAGCCCGGTGAGCGCCCAGGACAGCAGCGACGGCAACGTCAGCCCGCTGCCCAGGCCGGTGACGAACGTGAACACCACGACGACGGGCACCGACGGCGCCAGCCCGATCCCGACGTAGCCCACCCCGAGCAGGACGAAGGCGGCGGGCACGAGCACCCGGGTCCCCAGGCGCGAAAGCCGGCCGAAGCACCAGGCCACGACCGTGCTCGACAGCGACGACAGGGCGCTGATCAAGCCGATCGACGACGACGAAGTGACCCCCAGGTCGTCGAGCCGGTAGGACAGTTCCACCACCGCCACGTAGAACAGCACCCCGCCGGCGAGGGTGACGCCGACCGGACGGGCGAACGAGCGCCACGGCAGGCGCGGCAGCTGCTCGACGCGCCGGCCGGCCACCGGTTTCCAGAGCACGACCGGTGCGAGCAGCGCCAGCGGGATGCTGACGAAGTAGAGCCAGAACGGCGTCCGCCAGCTCGCCGCAACCAGGACCCCGCCGACCGCGATGAAGACCGTGGCCGCCATCGTCGTGGTGACGACTTGGAGACCGAGCATCCGCTCCCGGGCCCGGCCGTGGAAGTAGTCGGCGAGCAGGGCGGTGCAGCAGGTCATGATCGCGGCTTCGGCCAGCCCGACCAGCACCCGCGAGGCGAGGATCAGGGTCAGCGAAGACAGGTACAGCGGCGCGGTCCCGACGATGGCGTACAGCACCAGCGCGACCGTGAGCAGGCCGGTGCGCCCGACGCGGTCGGCCACCCGCCCGGCGAACGGCGCGGTCAGCCCGATCACCAGCGCCGGAGCGGTCAGCACGAGCGGCACCAGGGCGTCCACGCCGGGGGTACCGGCGAACGCCCGGGTCATGGACGGCAGTCCGGGAGCGAGCAGCACGGCCCCGAGAACGGGAAGACAGGCGGCGGCGAGCAGGACGGCCGCCTGCACCGGCCCGGCGGGCCGGCCCGTGCGCGGGTTCGCCGGCGCGGTCGTCGTGGCGACGGAACGATCGGACGTGATCTCGGCCATGAGGCCTCCCAGCGACGTCGGGCGGTCATCGTCGACCGCCGCGTACCGCCGAGATTGACAGGTGCCCCAGCTCGCACACAGACGAGAAACTTTGCCCTATCGGCTCCGTCTATAGCCTCGGGGCAGCAAAGTTCAGCGTTCGGGACGAGGCCCGCGACGACGCTCGGATGGCCGGCGAAGGCGTTGGTCGTCACGACCGAGACGCGGCGGCCGTCGAACTGTCCGGTGCTGCCCTCGGCGAGGTCGCCGAGCAGGAACGGCACCAACGGTGCGATGACGGCGGCGACCGCCCCTCTGCCGGCCGCGTAGGCGGAGACGGCGGGGAACCGGACGGGCCGCCGGACGACGCGTTGACGATCGCGCCGCCGCTTTGGTGGCGCATCACCTCGCTCGCGGCGGCTTGGCAGAGCAGTCAACCGACACCGTGCGGCGAATCGCGTCCGCGCTTTCCCGCCACGGCAACGCTTCGTGGCAAAGACCTCGCGGACGGCCGGCAAGGCAGCTCGGTACGAGCGATCCTCGATAACCCGCGATACACCGGCTACGCCATAGTCGGACAGTGGACGAAACACGAGACACTGCTGGCCCCGGAAGACGTTGCCGCGGACCACATGGATGCGGTTCAACCACGCGGTGCCGGACAGGATGGTGCGGCGACCGTTTCCGTGAATACCTTCACGCAGCCGCAGTTTTTGCGCCGGTCGAAGTCAGCAGGCGGATCGAAGACGGCACGAAAGGCCGAGCGAGGCGCCCGAACCACCGCACGGTCATATCTGCTGTGCGCGGACTGATCCGATGCGGGAGTCTGCGGCCGGAAGATGCAAGGAGCCACGATCCCGAAGGGCGTGCAATACCGCTGCACCTCGCGAACCATGGCGCCGGGCTCACTGCCATCCGAAGACGGTCAACCTTGCGCGAAGGCGTGGTCGTCAAGGCGCTCAACGGATGGCCTCACGTCCGGCGGCCTCCGTGCCCACGCTCCGGACACCCGGCGGCCTGCCGCTCGGTGCCCACTTCATCGCCCCACCCGGCGACGAGCCGGTCCTGTTGCGGCTCGTCGCTGGGCTCGAGCAAACGCTGCCGTGGGCGGACCGCGAGCCTCCCTTGTTCCAGCAAGACACCCGCACATCCCTTGAGGTTGGAGGAACGAATGCCGCGCGCTGACCAGTCCCGCACCCCCGGACGTGAGGTCTTCCTGACCGGAGCCACCGGCTTCCTCGGTGCGTTTATCCTGGCCGAACTGATGGAACGCACGGAGGACACCGTGCGCTGCCTGGTGCGAGTGGCCGACGAAAGGCAAGCCACCGAACGGATCCACGCAGCACTGGCCGAGTTCCGCATCCGCCCGGAGACTGGAATGCCCGGGTCGTGGCGGTCCCGGGCGACCTCTCCCAGCCGTTGCTCGGCATCCCCGAAAGCACCTTCTCCCAGCTCGCCGAGCGGCTGGAGCTCGGCGAACTCGGTGTCCACGAGGAGGACCCCCTCCCGGCGGCACCCATCCCGCACGGCTACGTGCAAAGCAAGTCGGCCGCTGCTGCACGGCTCCCTCGAAGCCGGCGTCGTCCCCGACCACGACGAAACCCTCAACATCAGCCCGGTCGGCTTCTTCAGCCGGGCACTGGTGCACATCTCGCTGAACGACAAGAACCTCGGCAAGACCTACCACCTGGCCAACCCGGCCGGTGAGCCGCTCACCGACCTGTACGACCGGATCCGCTCCTTCGGCTACCGCATCGAGCAAGTCCCGTACGAGACGTGGCGCGAACGCATGAACCGTGCGGTGTCGCAGACGAGCCCGGCCTGCTCGGCGCTCCCCCTCATCCCCGACCACCCGGCAGTCGAGGCGGCACGCCACCCCGCGATCGACTGCACCCGGGCCTTCGCGGCACTCGAGGGAACCGGCATCACCTGCCCCCCCCTCGACGAACAACAGGTCCATCAACAGCTCGCCTACATGGTCGAGGTCGGCTTCCTCCCCTCGCCCGATCGGATCGAACCGAACACCCGCTTGGCCGGCGCCGATGTCCTGATCGGAGTTGACCGGGCCGGGCCCACCGGTCCGGTCGGCAGCACAGGTGCAGCGGTGTTGCTCATGGGACATCGTCGGCCCCGGTGAAGGCGGAGACCATAATCCCGACCTCACCCCTGTCGGTCTCACCGGCGTCCGTGGCCGCGGCCGGCCGCACAACGAGCTCAGCCTCCGCCTCAGAGATGACGGCAACGACATCTACGCCAAGCACGTGGAGGGCACCCGCCACGCCACCACCACCCGCTACGACGGAAACCGCTCGCGCCTGCCACACCTCGATCGACCTGGGCGCCCTCATCCTCTGTCTTGAGGCCAGGCCTACGCTGATCGTCGACGAAAGAGGACACAGCGCGGCAGAACGTGCACTTGGTCACGGGCTCCGTCGGAGATCTGAGTCAGGTCGACGAGCTGTGTTTCGAGGTCAGCGAGGCGTTTGTCGAGGAACCGGTTGTTCGAGCGGGCGGCGTGGAGCTTCTCGCTGAGGTTGCCCGCCGCGGTGATCGCCGTGGCCATGAGTGTCTTCGCGTCGGCGTTCTGGTACAGGAAAGTGCGCGACACAGCTGCCCGCCGGGCCACGGTCCGGTAGGTGATCGGGATCCGGACGCGCCGCATCGCCTGAAGGGTTTCCCGGACTCGGTCGAGCTTGACTTCGATGCTGCGGCGCCGGGCCTGGTTCGCGGCGCTGATGCGGGCGGATTCCGTGCTCACGCGTTCTCCTGCTGCGCGCCGAGAGCGGCGAGGTCTGAGATCCGGAAGCTGGTGCTCCAGAGTCGGTGGAAGTAGTCCCGCGGGCGGCGCAGGTCCACGCTGGAGGTGTCGGTGCTGATTCACCGCCGATGCCGGCTCTCGACGGACGGGCTCGAGGCACCGATCGAGCTCGAGGCCGGCGACATCGCCCTCCTGACCGGGCGCTCGTGGCTGTGCGCCAAGGGCGGCACCGGCGAGGGCCCGCTCGTGGCGTTCGCGACCAGGCGCTGCCGCCGGTGGCACTACCCCGATTCGGCCGCGGCCGCCCTGCGCGCGTGGGGTCGACGGCTGGTCGAGGAGGTGACGGGCAAGCGGACCGGCGCCACCTTCGCGGTTCGCCGGCGGGTCAGGAAAACCCAGGGGCGTGACAGCTGACTCACGGCGCATTCCGCCCGAGCGTCCGTAAAGCTGCGCGAGCCGCCACGGCCGGGTGTACCCCAAGTCACAGGTCGCGCGGTATTCTGCGGCACGAAAAGTGCTCGGGGCACTCACCCGGGGGAGGGGTCGCTTCGTGGACGCTGGTGTGCGCGCCGAAGGGCCCGAAGCCGCCGATGAGCTCCGTTCTCTGAATTCCTGGCTCGCCGACGTCGACGAGCTGCGGGGCGCCGTCCGACGCCGTGCGCATGAGCCTCGGCCGGGCACACTGGGGCCGGTGCTGGACGCACTCGCCGTGGCGCTCGGGCCCGCGGGGGCGGTCACCGCGTTCGCCACCACGCTGATCGCCTGGCTGCGTACCCGGCGGGCGACGTGCGGATCATGGTGACGCTGGACGGCGGCCGCGTGGTGGAGCTGACCTCGCGCAGGCGACGGGCGACGCCTCTGACCTGTGGTCGGCGTCCGCGGTCAGCGACTGACACAAGCGGCAGGTTAGCTACAGCGCGAAGTAGAGCTCAGACACGAGGGTGGCCGGTTCGCTGGTTTGGGCACTGGCCAGCGCCAACCAGACCCTGGGCAGCCCCTCCCGCTCACACCGAGCTCGACGTGCTCGCGCTGCGGCGCCTGGTCGCTCAGCGGCCGATGCTGCTTACCGAGCTCGTCGCCGAGGACCTGCGCGTCGGCCGTCCCGAGCTCGAGGACGGCGCCATCCGGGCATTGCTGGAGCAGGTCGGTCTGGCCGCCGACTTCGCGCAACGCCGTGTCGAGTCGAGGTCTTCACAACCGGGTCCGACGTCCGTACGTCGGTGACCAGCATCGCGGTCACGATCAGCGCGGCTCCGAGCAGGTTCAAGGTCGTGAAGCGGTCGTCGGCGAGCCAGTAGCCGAACAGGCCGCCGAAGACGGGCTCCAAGGAGAGGATGACGACGATGCGGTTCGGGGGTGCAGTGGCCTGGGCCTTTGTCTGGACGAGAAAAGCGAGAGCCGAGGCCACCAGCGCGGTGATGATCAAAGCGATCCACGTCTGCGTCGAAGCCGGGGACGCGATCTCTCCTGAAGTCTGAGCCCAACCCAGTCCGAGCAGCCCGACGGTGGCGAGCTGCACCAGGGTCAGGCGGCCGGCATGCGACGTTGGGCTCGTCCTGCTGAGCACGATGATGTGCACCGCGAACGCCATCGCGCAGCCCAGCACGAGGATGTCACCGCGATGGGGTTGGACGCCGCGCAGTGTGACGAGTGCCAGGCCGGCGGTCGCGAGCACGATGCTGCAAACCTGCTGCCCGGCGGGCCGCACCCGGAAGACTGCGAGCAGCAGCAGCGGGGTGAAGACCACCGACATACCCGTGATGAAGGCGGCGTTCGACGGGGTCGTTGATCCTAATCCCGCCGTCTGCAGGGCGTAGGCCGCGAACAGGACACAGCCGGCGATCATCCCGCCGAGGATTTCCTTCGCCGTGATCCGCCGCAGAGTGGGGACGAGTGCCACCGCCATGATCAGCGCCGCGGAGGTGAACCGATAGGCGACGAACGCAGATGGGTGGAGTGTGGTGACCGCGTCGTGGATCGCGACGAATGTCCAGCCCCACACGGCGGTGACCAGCACAAGGGCCAACTCCCAGATCTTGCCTCGGAACCGCCACGGCCCGGTGGCCCGATCCGCGGTGGCATTGGGGACGTCTGCGGTAGGGGTCATCGTGCCGTCGTGCCCAGTGACAGCACCGGTGCGCACAGATAGTTCGTGTTCGCCTGGAGCATGGGGAGGACCTCGCGGATCGACGTTACGGCGAACAGCCGCTGCAGCCAGCGGTCGGTGCCGTCGTACCGCGGGTCGAACGCCGTCCGGCCGTGCACGACGACCCGGTTGTCGAGGATCGCGACCGACCCCGCTGCGAGGTCGTGCTCGTGCCGCACCAGTTGCAGCGCCTCGTGCAGCGCGTCCATCGCGCGCCGGGCCCCGGCGTCGAGGGGCATCGTGTCGTCGTAGTCCACCCGCAGGGTCGGCTGCTTCTGCGGCCCGGTGAGCAGTGGGGCCGGGTCGAGGTAGACCCGCTCCACCGCGCCGCGGCAGAAGGACGGGGCCAGCCGGGTACGGAACCGCGGCTCCCGCAGGACGCCAAGGTCGACCGGGCTGATCTCCGGCAACGCCTCGAGGACCGAGCTGGTGATCAGCCGAGCTTGCCGGTCGGGGTCGGGGCGAAGGCAGCTCAGGCCGAGAAAGTCGGGCAGGCCCGGGTGGAAGGCATTCTCGGTGTGCAACTCGAAGTGCACCGATCCGGTGTTCTGCTGCTGGTTCTCCTCACCGGGCACCGGGCAGATGTCGTGTACCAGGGCGCCGTTCTTCTCCTCGGGGTACGAGATGGGGTCGCCGAGCCGGGACAGCAGGAGCAGCAGCGCGGCAACGCTCGGGGCGCATGCCGTGGCGACCGAGTTGGCGACCATCGGGGTGGGCGGCAGGTCGCCGACGGGCAGGCCGTGCACGACCAGCACGCCCCGGTCGTTGCCGTAGCGGCGGAAGTCCTCCAGCGCGGCGAGCAGCCGCTCCGGCAGTTCGCCGCTGAGGATCCGCGCCCGGTCGACGGCGTGCGAGCTGTTCACGTCCTCGACCTGCGCCCCGAGCTTTCGGAACGCCGCACCGGCCCACCCTGACTCGGCGAGCGTCAGCGAGAGCGAATCGATCGACCGCTTGCGGTCATCCGGTTCCTTCAGAATGGAAAGTACCATTACCTCGCCTTTCAATTTGTGGCCCCATCAAATTGTAGTCCAATTTCTCGAGGACCGGTCCCCGGGCAGATCCACTACAATCCTCGCCGAATTCGCGTGCACTTTTTTCACAGTGACGCGCACTCGGACCACCCTGTTCGCTAAAACATAGAACTCAAAGGGAACGCAGCTGTACTGCCAGTCGATCCGGACCCGGCGACGCGCCGTCCGCGTACGCGAAACGTCTCATGCCGCAGCTCGGACGGCAAGAATCGAACGCCGCCATCACGGTGATGGCCAGGGCCCCAGCAACGCCGTGCCCGCTCGGCTCCGGCCGAGGCCGTAGTAGCCCTGGGCGGGGAAGGGTTTTCTCTGGTGCATTGTTTTCATCCCCTCGCCAGCACCTGGTCACTGTCGAGTGTCCGCGGCCGGACGGATTCGGGGAACTTATTCGAATGTTGTCGAATCCACTGCCAGACCGGTAAGATCCGTGGGCGTGATTGTGGTCGCTCTGGACACCGCCAGCCTCGCCCGGACCCGGTTCGCCTTGTCCCCGGCTGCCGAGCTTGTCGCGTGGCTGCGCCTGACCGCGTCCGGACGACCGCACCCGGTCCACGGCGATCCCGGGCCGCAGGCCCGGTCCGCGCTCGACGACCCCGACGTCGCGCTGGCCGCTGCCGTACTGCCCGACGGGGACGTGGGCTACCTCCCGGACCTGCTCACACCGAAACCACCGCCCGGCCCGCCCACGCACGTACTCGCAGGGCAGCTCGAACTGGTCGAGGCGACCCCCCACGAAACGGTCCTGGCCCAGGTGGCCGGGCGGCGGTTCGGCGGCGGCCCGATCCCGCGCCCGATCGCTGCCGCCCTCGATTCCGGCCACTTCGCCCGGCGCATGGCCGCCGGACTGGCCACGTTCTGGTCGGCCGGCCTCGCCGACGGCTGGCCCACGCTGCGCGCCGCGCTCGACGCGGATCTGGCATGGCACGCCCGCGCGCTGGCCGTGCACGGCATCGGGTCCGTGCTCGGCTCACTGCACCCGTCCATCCGGTTCACCGGCAGCGAACTCCACGTGGCGAAACCGTACGACGAGCGGACCCGGTTCACGGGCGACGAACTCGTGGTCGCGCCGTCGCTGCTGAGGTGGCCCCCGGTCAGCTCCCAGTTGTGCGACCCGGCCAACGCGGTGCTCGGCTATCCCGCGGTCCCGTCCCGGGAAGAAGCCGCCGAACCGCTCGCTGCATTGCTCGGCGCGACCAGGGCGACCTTGCTGCTCGACCTGGACGTGGCCCGGTCCACCACCGAACTGAGCGCCCGGCACGGACTGTCACCGGCGACAGTCTCCTACCACCTAGGCGTGCTCCGGCGCTCTGAGCTGGTCACCGCGGCCCGCAACCGCCGATTCGTGCTTTACCAACGGAACCCGCGCGCCGAATCCCTGCTGTCCACCGGCGCCGACGCGAGCGAACTCGCCGAACGCTGATCCGCCGACACGGGTTCGTTCAGCCCGACGTAGGCGCCCATTCCGGTGAGGATGTCGGCGAGGTCCGCGTATCAGAGAGTGAGCGGCGAGCCGGCCAGGTAGCGGTACCGGCAGTGCGCACGACGACCTTCGGCGAGGTCGAGCGCCAGTCGGCGCCGGGGGGAAATCAGCTGGAGCTTCCGCCTTCGACCACCACCGCGAGCGTCGGCTTCGCCCGGATGCAAGTGGCGGGCTCGTCGCCGCCCCGCAGACCGGTGATGCGGTCGGAGCGCAGGAAGCCGATATCGCTGACGCCGGCAGCCTCGCACCGCGCCACAATCTCAGCGGCATACGTACGTTCAGCCGCCGAGCGGACCACCACGACATGCTTCGGGGCCCACCGCTTCATCCGCGAACGCGCACACACCTGGCCGCCAGGACCCCGTCCCCGTCGCGACCCGGTTCCGCCCGGGCGTAGCCGACGATCAAGGCAGCGGTGAGTGGCGGCACGGCCCACTGCACCCACCCCAGACTGCGCTCGGCGCGCACCAAGCGTCGATGACGTTCGGCGTCCAGGTCGGCCTCGGTCGTGACGTCGCCGTCCAAGGTCGCGTGCTGGATCTGTTTGCCCACAACGTAGCTGTAGGTGGACGCCGCCATGGCCGCCACGGTGGTCAGGGACTTGACCGCGGTCGCGGGCCGGACGGATCGACAGTGGCGGCGCCGCGTCTTGACCGTGCCGGCGACGCCGATCAGGTGAAGGGCGATGGCACCGGCTCCGACAGGTGTCCACCGGGACCACCCTGTACTGGTGATCCGCGCCACCGCCACCCGATCCGCGGCTCGCGCCGCCGTCCCGTTCAGCCCGACCGCGCCCATGAGCGCTCCGCCGAGCCACACGGCCAACCCGAGGTCGCGCTCACCTCGCCAGACGATCTCACGGTTCATCGGTGCCTGCACTCCGTCTACGGCCGTGGCCCCGAGTACCCACCTCCGCGCGCGTGAACGCCTCGACTGGAGCGCCCCGGCGATGGTGGAGGCCGGTCGGGTTGGTTCTAGACCGCTGCTCCGGCATCAGTGGCCGTGGCGTGGAATGTCCGCTCGTACTCAGCCGGAGGAACGTTCCCGCAGAAAGAATGTAGCCGTTCGGCGTTATACCAAGCAACTCATTCCATGGTGGCGAATGTCACGTCCGTTGCGTTCTCCCAATTTCCTCGGTAGTCGATGAGCTCCTTCTTGTACAGGCTGTTGAGCGATTCGGAAGCAGGATTGTCGTAGGAGCCCTCTGTGCTGCTGACCGAACGCGCCACGCCGATCTGGTCGAGCCGTTTAGCGTAGCGAATGGATGTATATTGAATGCCTTTATTGGAATGTTGGACAAGACCGTCAATGCCGCCTTCGGTGCTGCCCCCGCGTGCCCAGATCGCCATTTCCAGGGCGTCGAGTGCGAAGTCGGCGCCCAGGTGGTCAGCGACCTGCCAGCCGACGATCCGGCGGGAGTACAGGTCCTGGACGAACGCGGTGTACACCCAGCCGGCCGGGTGGCGACGTAGACAGCCCACGCCGGTCAGATGTCAAGTCCCGGCCGCTGCTGTTGCAGGTATTGGCCAGGCGGCGCTGTCGTCCCAAGGCTGTTTGTTGGTCATGCACCACCATAAGCGGCCGAGGAGTTTGTTGGCGAGGTTACGCAGCGCGGCGTTGTGGTGGTCTCCGGCGGCTCGGCGCCGGTCGTAATGGGCGCGTGCTCCAGCGGATTTGGTGAGGGCGGAGAAGGCCCACCAGTGGCACGCGTCGCCGAGGCGTTTGTTGCAGACCTTGCGGGCTTTGACGTAGTGCGATCGTCCGGACGCGCGGGTGACGGGCGCGTGCCGGCGAAGGCTCGCAGCCCTGCGGCGGTGGTGAAACGTCAGGGATCGTCACCGACTTCCGCCAGGACCCTGGCGGCGAGCACAGGTCCCGGGCCGGGCGCGTTCGGGTGGAACTCCAGCAGCACCGAACGCAGCCGGCTGACGGTCTGGTTCAACGCCCAGATCGCCTCTTGATGCTGGCGTGCCAACGCCTTGATCGCCAACGCGTGTTCGCTGATCCCCGGCAGCTGCCGGTGCATAGGCCGGTCGGTGCGCAGAATGTTCGCCAACACGGTCGCGTCGCCGGGGTCGGACTTTCCGCGAGCCTGACCGTGCCGCTCGCGGTAGCGGGCGACTGCGCGCGGGTTGATCGGATAGACCGGGAACCCGGCGCCCGACAAGGCGACCACGAGCAGGTTCTTCTCAGTCTCAAGTGCAACAGGGATCTGGGCCGGCTCACCGTGTTCGGCAAGCATGCGCACGAGCGTCGAGAGCCCTTCCGCGCCGACGCCGAATACGTTGCCGGGCAACAACTTTTTCGTCCTCGTCGACTAACGCCACGTCATGGTGCCCTTCGGCCCAATCGATTCCACAGGCAATGGCCACACGTGCCTCGCCTTCTGCCCGCTACCGGGTGCGGTGAGCTCGAGGCTGATGCGGCGACCTAATGGACAGCGCTCGACGGCGCGGCATCTCACAAGCCGATCATCCGGCCCCGGGGTGGCTGGCAGGGTCACCGTCTACCTTCAGATCTCTGACGTGTCGCGTGAATCAACAGCAGTGATCACCTGCAGCCAGCTCAGCAACACTCTGCACCGGATCAGTGATATCTCAGGGACCCCTGCCAGCCACCCGCACCGTGTCGAGCCGGAACCCGACTCTCCCACTAGGTGATGTCCGCGACCCACAATTCATTTACCCGCGTCGCTGTGAACTCACGTTTCAACAGGTCAGCCTGTCTGCCGGTCTCCGCTGCCGGGCGGGTCGTGCGCGGGGAATTGTCCCGCGGCAGCCCGCGCAGCCCGCTCTCGCGCATGAGCCGCTCGACGGTGCACCGGCCACATCCACGCCGTGGTGGTTCAGCTTGGCCCAGACTTTCCTGACCCCGTAGACGCTGTAGTTGTCCTCGTGCACCTGCTCGATCTTCTCGGCCAGCACCCAGTCGGATGCGGCGCGGGCGGACTCGGGTCGGGTCTTGGCGGCGCAGTAGGTCGACGGTGCGATCTGCGCGGGCGTGCCCTCCAGCGCCCGCAGGTCCGGCTGGACACCGTGCTCCTTCCGCTGGGAGTCGACGAACTCGACCTTCATCGCGAGGGACGGTCCAGCTCCGCTGCGAAAAAGGACGCCGCTGACTTCGGGAACTGGTTCGCCCGGCGCAGCTCACGCACCTCACGTTCCAGCTCGGCGACCCTGGCCGCTTCTGCCGAGGTCGTGCCCGGCCGTGCCCCGGCGTCGGTCTCGGCCTGCTTCACCCACGTCCGCAACGCCTCCGGGTGCACACCGAGCTGGTCGGCGATCCGTTTGATCGCCCCACCGGCCGACGCGGGGTCTCGCCTGGCCTCGACCGCCGGACGCGTGGCCCGCTCCCGCAACTCCTCCGGGTACTTCCGTGGTGCCGCCATGACCGTGAATCCTCCGGGTGTTCGATGTCTCCATCAACGCGGGGCGGGACAAGGTGCTGCAGGCCGCCTTCGGCGGGCTGGCGGTCGGGCGGGTGATGAACCCGCACGGCTGGACCCCGGCCGGAGGCCACGGCGCTGCGGTTCGCGGTGACCGACGAACGGCCTCAGCTGCTGCTGTGGCGGGCCGATGTGCTGCCGGGTGAGCTACGCGCGCCCGGTTCGAATGGGACCGAGGCGCCCAGCGATGACTGGATCAGTGACGTGATGTCGATGGGCGGTCCGCCACCTCGAGGCAAGCTCACCTTCCGCTTGCCACCGAGAATTCGCCTACTTGTACACCGATGCAGGCAACGCCGAGAACCACGACGGTTGCCCGCACGCGCAAACGTTTCGCGCCCACCCTGTGGATAATCCACAATCGCGGTATTTTCCGTGAAAAGTGATCGCAAAGTGCACACCCTCGGATCAGCGAAAGCCACCGAAGAGGTTTCACCCCTCTGCAGCAAATGGTGTCACGAGAAAGCCTCAACTCACACCGAAGGAAGCTACCCCCGGTGCGCCCGACCACGATCGACACGATACTTCGCTACTCCACCCGGGAGAGGAACAGCGAAATTCGCCCACAAATGACACCCGTTGACCTCAGGCAATCGTCACGGTTCGGCGACGTCGTTTATCGGCCTCTTGTGCGCGTGCCACATGAGGCGCAACCTGTGTGGACCGTGCCAAGTGGACAGTTCACGACCGGCACGTCCTCCGAGAAAGCACAGAATGCTCGCGGTGTCACGACGTTCCTGGCAGGGTAGGTGACACCGAGGGTGAAATGGAGTTGTCATGAACCGCACTCGTTTCTTCGCCACCGCCGCGACCCTGGCCCTGCTGCCGGGAATGGTGCTGGGAGCTGGTATCGCGTCGGCCACCAGCCAGCAGGTCGAACTGGACGCGGGCACCGCCAAGCTCGTCGTACTGGCCCGCCAGCTGCAAGACCTCAACGCCACCGCCCGTACCGCCACCGGCGTCCCGATCACCGGGTTGCACGTGGTGTTCACCGGGCCCGCCAGCAACACCGGCACCGGCATCTTCCTGTGCGCCGCCTACACCGACAGCTTCGGGCGGGCCAGCTGCAACGCCAACATCCCCGACCCGGTCACCACGGTCAACCTCCTGGCCAACGGCTACGAGGCCAACTCCGACGCCACCAGCCAGTACCTGCCGGCCACCTCCGACGGCACGATCGTCCCGGCGGTGGGCGACATCTGACCGCAGCGGAACGGCGGGTGCCCTGCCGGACCAGAAGCCCGGACCGCGCGGCACAGGCCGCGCGGTCCGGCGGCACGCCAGCGGATCTACAGCACGCCGCCGAGGTCGTGGTCGAGCTGACCACCCAGAGGTGGGACGAGCCTGATGCAGGGGTCTGGGAACTCGATCGTGCGTGGTGGACCCACTCCCGGCTGGCCTGCGTCGCGGGCCTGCGCAGCATCGCCCGCCACCTATCGGCCGGCCGGGCCGCCGAGCTGGTGACGCTCGCCGATCCCCTGGTGACCGAGACCGCCGGCCGCTGCTTCGATCCCCGGGGCGCGTGGCGGCGCAGCCCGGCCCACGACCACGTCGATGCCGCACTGCTGCTCCCGCCGGTGCGCGGGGCGTTACCCGCGGAAGACCCCGAGACACTGGCGACGCTCGCCGCAGTCCGCACCGAACGCACCCAGGACGGTTACGTCTACCGCTTCTCCCCCCCGCCACCGCCCGCTCGGCGACGCCGAAGGAGCCTTCCTGCTCTGCGGCCCCCATGCCTTCGTCCACGGCCTGCTCCTCGAGACCGCCCAGCGGCTCGCCGGCCCGGTACGTGCCTGACCACACCGGGAACGGTTCACACGCGGTGGCGCGCAGCCGCCCGGCGTCGAGCGGCCACGGTGACCGCCGTGACCGAGAAGATCGCGACCAGGATCCCGGCCACCAGGGCGTTGGTCTTCGCCGCGTCACGATGCCCTTCGGCCGGGTAGCCGAGTGCGACCCGGAGCACGACCTCCTGCCGCGGGGTGAGCGAACTCGGCCGGCAGGAAGAGGATGGTCCCGACTTCCGGCAGGTACGGCAGGTTCGGCGCGCCGGGGTGGACAGTCTGGTCCACTTTGGTCTCGCCGGTGCCGAACACCGTGTACGTGATCTCGTAGGTGGACGCGACGGAGGTGGGCAGGGTGCCGCGAACCGTCACGACCACGGCCCGGCCGGGGGGACCGAGACGTCGGTGACCGTCCGGTCGGCGCCCGCGTAGCGCCAGGTGGCGTTGCGGCTCGGCTGGCCGTTGCCGATGTCGTTGTCCGTCGGCGCGCGCCAGAAGTTCGGCACCGGCCCGGAGGTGATCGGCCGGACGCCGTGCGCCGCGTGCGAGGTGCTGAGACCCGTGCTCTTGGCGATCGACAACGTGAACCCAGGCCCGGAGATCTCGACGGCCTCGCCGGTCTCGCGCACGGTGGCCGCGGGGACCTGCGCGAGCGGCACCGGCTGGGCTGCGGGGGCGCCGAAGTCGACCGGCAACTGCTGCTTCGCCACTTCGAACCCGCGCTCGGCCCCGAGCGTGGGTGCCTTGGTGGTGAGGGAAAGCCGGAGGAAGTACTCCCCCACCGGCCGGGCGGGCCGACGCAGCGGCAGGGTGACCGTCCGGCTCGTCCGGGGCGGGACGTCGAGCTGCGCGCCGGGCCCTGAGGTCGCCATCGACCTCGACGACGTCCAGTACCGCACCGGCCAGGGCCCGTGCCTGGACGCGGCCACCCCGGACGGACCCGCCTACGCCCTCGAACAGGACCTGCTCACCACGGTGTCGTGGCCGCAGTTCGCGGCCGTGGCCACCGCGCACGGCCTGGGCGCGGTGCTCTCGACCGCGCTCCTGCCGCCGTCCGGCCCGGCCACGGTCAGCGGCGCGCTCAACATCTACGCGCACCGCGGCAGCATCACCGACACCGATCGCCACCGCGCCCTGCTGCTGGCCACGCACGCTTCCCTGGCCCTGCACCACGCCCGCAGCGTCGAAATCGCCGAACTCGAACGCGTCAACCCGCGCCGGGCCATCGCCTCCCGCGACGTCATCGGGCAGGCGAAAGGCATCCTGATGGCCCGCCAGGGCCTCGATGCCGACGCCGCCTTCGACCTCCTGCGCCGCACCTCGCAGCAGCTCAACGTCAAGCTGGCCGACATCGCCGCCACCCCGGTCGGCGACCACACCGCGCTGCTGTTCGCCGAAGATCGCTGAACTCCGGCACCCGTTCGCTAGCATGAGCAAGCGCTCATTCACCACAGCCGAAGCGGAGGACCGGATGGCAGTCGACCCGCGTGGCGCGGACCTCAAGCGATACCTGGCCGAGGACCCCGGCGGTCCCGTCGTGATGCTGAACCTGCTGCGGTTCCGGGAAGGCGGCCAAGACAGCTACGACCAGTACGCCGCAGCCCTCGAGAAGCGTTTCCTGTCCCGTTACGGCGCGAGAGTCCTGTACGCAGGCAGCGGATCGACGCCCCTCGTCGCGGAACCGGGACAGGACTGGGACGCAGTGCTGCTCGTGCAGTACCCGAGCCGGGAGGCGTTCAGCCGGATGGTCGCGGACCCGGAGTACCAGCAGGTCACCCACCTGCGGACCGAGGCCCTCAGCGAAGCCGTTCTCCAGGCGACGACTCCGTGGCCGGACGAGAGGCCCTGACTGGGGCGCGCAGCGGTCCCCGCTGAAGAACGGCCTGCCCCCTCCAAGGTCGACGTGGACGGAGGGAGGCCCATGACCGAGCAGGCCCGCACTGGCCGTGCGGCTCGCGACGCTGCCCGAGGCCGTCGTCCTGACCGCGACGGGCGACCTCGACCTCGGCAGCGCCTCGGAGCTGCGCACCCACGCACAGACCGTGCTGGCTGAACTCGTCGCGGCGACCGGCACCGCCGGCCTGCCGCTCGCGGTCGCCGCGGACGGCAATCCGGTTCTTCGCGCCTTGCAGCTCGTCCGGCTGGAGGAGAAAGCCGTCATCCACCCCACTGTCGACGCCGTCCGCGCGTGGGTCCGGCGCCAGCTCGGCCGATGAGGCTTCCTCGCCTGATTCACCCTCGCCCCATCCGGGGGATATGTTGGACGACGGGCCATCGACCGGGGCTCGCATCGGGAGTCGGGCAGTGCACCTGACGTGGGACGGCGCAGAGCAGGCCGGCCGGCACGTCCTGGACGTCGCCGGCGTCGGCCCGGCCGGCTTGGCCGCCGCCCGCGCTCCGGGAATCCGGACCGCCAGCAGCGCCACGTCATCGCCGGGTTCCGGGCCGGCCAGCCGGTCGGTCAGCTCGGCCAGCAGATCCGGCAGCGGCCGGTCCCCGTGGGTGGCCAGCAGGGCCCCGGCCCCGGCGACTTCGGCGTCGACGTCCGCGCCGGGGCGCTCGACCAGCCCGTCGGTGTAGAGCAACAGCACGGATCCGCGGGGCAGCACCATCCGGTGCGTCGCCCGCGCGACGGGCCCGTCAGGAAAGAGCAGCAAGTCCGCTTCGCTCAGCTCCCGGACGCTCCTGTCCGCGGCGCGCACCAGGGGCCGGGGGTGCCCGGCCGTGGTCCAAGCCGGCTCCCACGCGCCGTCCGGCAACGGCCGCAGGTCGCCGTGCACGAGCGTGCCACCGGCCCCGATCTCCAGCGTCCGGTTGGCGTGCTCGAGCGCGGTGACGATGTCCGCCGGTCCGGCACCGGGGTGGTCGAGGTCGGCTTGGCGCAGCAGGCTGCGCAGCTGTCCCATCAGCGTGGCCGCCTCGGTGTCGTGGCCGGTGATGTCGCCGATCGACACCGCCAGCGTCGCCGCGCCCGGACCGGCGGCGGGCAACGGGTAGGCGTCGTACCAGTCGCCGCCGACCAGGTCGCCGGTGGCGGCCGGCCGGTACAGCGCGGCCAGCTCGAGCCCCTCGACTTCGGGCAGCTCGGTGAGCATGGCTTCCTGCAGCAGCCGCGCCACCACGACCCGGTCGTCGACGAACAGCGCCCGTTCGACCGCGCGTGCGGTGTACCCGGCCGGCGCGGTCACGCCGGCCCGCTCCACGACGACCATCTCGTGCCGGATGTCCCAGCCCATGATCAGCGCACCCAGCGGCGCCCGGGCCCCGGCAGTGGCACGCAGACCGTCGTGTGGAGGCCCTGCCGGGTCAGCTCGGCGGCGGCGTCCGTGCTGAAGCCGGCTGCGATCAGCTCGTCGGGACCGTGGATGAGCAGCGTCGTGCGTACCCGGCGCTGCCGGCCGATCTCCCGGTCACGGCCGCAGCAGGACCTTGGTCCAGCCGTCTTCGCGGTGGTCGAACCGTTCGTACCCCTCCGCCGCCTGCTCGAGCGGCAGCTCGTGGGACACCAGGAACGCCGGGTTCGCCCGGCCCGTGATGATCAGGTCCCGCAGCCGCCGGTTGTACCGCTTCACCGGGCACTCGCCGGTACCCATGCGCTGCCCCTTCGTGAACAACGTGCCGTAGTCGAACCCGATCCGGCCCCCCTTCGCCCCTTCGGTCGCTGCACCCGGGTCCTGCGGGACGTAGACCCCGACCACACCGATTCCCCCGGTCGAGCGCACCGACTTGATCAGGTTGTCCAGCACCAGTTCCGGGTGCTCCTGGCCGGAGTGGTCGTGCGCCTGGTAGCCGACCGCTTCGACCCCGCAGTCCGCGCCCTGCCCGCCAGTGGCCGCCAAGATCTGCTCCACCGGGTCCGCCTCGCCGAAGTCCACCGGGAGCACACCGATCTTCTCGGCCATCGCCAGCCGGTCGCGTTCCTTGTCGACCACGTACACCTCGGCCGCGCCGCGGATCACCG
The DNA here is from genome assembly GCF_002904295.1 of Amycolatopsis sp. CA-128772. Lineage (GTDB taxonomy): Bacteria > Actinomycetota > Actinomycetes > Mycobacteriales > Pseudonocardiaceae > Amycolatopsis. The sequence continues at coordinate 175,158 of NZ_PPHG01000003.1, read as the reverse complement.
CGCTGTGCGCGGCCAGCAGGCCCACCGGCCCGGCCCCGAACACGACCACCCGGTCCCCCGGGCGCATCACGGCCAGCTCGGTGCCGTGCCAGCCGGTCGGGAAGATGTCCGACCCGCAGGCAGAACGACGTCCAGCCTTCCAGGCAGTTCAGGCAGGTGCCGCAGGCGATGTTGAACGGCACCGACACCCGATCGCCGACCTTCACCCGCGTGACACCGGCCCCGATCTCGACGACGATGCCCATGTTCTCGTGGCCGAGGACCTTCCCTTGCTCGACCGCGGTCCGGCCCTCGTACATGTGCAGGTCCGAGCCGCAGATGTTCGTCGTCGTGATCTTCACGATCGCGTCCGTCGGCTGGTTGATCACCGGATCGGGCACTCCCGCACTTCCACCTGACGCGGGCCTTGGTACACCACTGCCTTCATGTCCACTCCCATCGATCACTTGAACTCCGGCGCGGCTACCCGGCGCACCCGGTGGTAACCCGTTCAGGTGAGGTCGAGGATCGTCTTTCCGCGGCCGTGCCCGGAATCGAGCCGTTCATGCGCTTTGCGCACCTGATCCAGCGGCAGGACTTCGTCGACGACCGGCCGGGCTTGGCGGCGTTCGAACACCGGGGTCATCTCCTCCAGCCGGCGGCGCTCCCGGGTCAGCATGATCCCGTGCAGCAGCTGGTTCCGCTGGTACAGCGGGCCCAGCTCACCCTTGGGCGGCAGGACCGTCGCGATCCGGCCGAACACCCGCGTCGCCGCGCAGCTCTTGACGAGGTTCTGCCCGCCGACGAGGTCCAGCACGGCGTCGACCCCGGTCCCGCCGGTGTGCTCCAGCGCCACTTCGACCGGGTCGGCTTCGTGGTAGTCGATCGGCGTCGCGCCGAGGTCGCGCAGCAAGTTCTGGTTGTCCGGTCCGGCCGTGGCCAGCACCCGGGCGCCCGCCACGGTGGCGAACTGCACGGCGAACGTACCCACCCCGCCCGCGCCGGCGTGCACCAGCACCGTCTCCCCGGGCCGCACCGCCAGCCGCCGTACGATCGCCTCCCACGCGGTGCCGCCCGCCAGCGGGATCGCCGCTGCCTCCACATGACTGAGCCCCCGGGGCTTCGGTGCGGCGATGGCCGCGGCCACCACGTTCAGCTCGGTGTAGCTCCCCGACCGCGACGCCATTTCCGGGGTGTAGAACACCTCGTCACCCTGGGCGAAGTTGGTGACGCCGGAGCCCACCTCCTCGACGACACCGGAGACGTCACCGCCGAGGACCGCGGGCAGCTCGAGGTCCGGGATCGCCACCCCCTGCCGGATCTTCGCCTCCACCGGGTTGGTCCCCGACGCGCACACCCGGACCAGGATCTCTCCCGGACCCGGCTCGGGCCGGTCGACCTCCTTCAGCGTCAGCACGTCAGGGCCACCGAACTCCGTCATCACCACGGCTTGCACAGACATTCCGATCGCGTACCCGGCAGCGGCCCGGAGAAACGGCTTCCGTTTGCCATCCCCCCGGTCGGGTAGCCGCCCGGGGTGGCGCAGTGCGCGCCGCGCCCGACCGGAAGGGAGCCGACGTTGCCCGCACGCACGGCCGATGGCCCGAAGCTGCTGCCCGAGACCGAAGAACTGGCCACCGGCAAGAACTTCGCCGCGGTCACCACCGTCCTGCCCAGCGGCCGGCTGCAGACCCAGATGATCTGGGTCGACATCGAGGACGGCGAAATCGTGCTCAACACCGAAACCCACCGCGCGAAGGCGCACAACGTCGCCCGCGACCCGCGGATCACCGTGCTCATCCGCGACGAAGCCAACCCCTACCGCTACGCCGAGGTCCGCGGGAAGGTGACCGGCGTCGAGAACGGCGAACGCGCCCGCCGTCAGGTCGACCGGCTCTCCCGCAAGTACACCGGCGAGGACTACCCGCCCGACAACATCAAGTCCGAGCGCGTGATCCTTCGCGTGACCCCGGAGCGGCAGACCTACATCGACCAGGCCAAGGGCGTCGCGGACTGACCGTCGTCCGTCGGAGGAAGGCGCCCATACCGGTCACCGTCCGGCTCACGATCAGCTGGTTGATCTCCGGGTGCCCGCGTGGCTGTAGAGCGCTTCGGCGTCATCCAAGAACCGGGCAGCATCGTTCTCCAGAAGAATGCCGTTGCCGCCGAACACCTGCCGGGCCAACGCCACCGTCGCCGCGTATCCGGGAGGTGACCCGTCGCGCCCGGCCCGACACATCGGGCCGTTTGCTCCTCAGCCACCCGGGTAGCCGACCTCCCAGACCCGGACGAGAGGACAAGACGTGGGATTGCTCGACGAACGCGACCGCTGGGCCGGCCGGGTGTTCACCGGCGAGTGGACGCGCACCGCCGCGACGACGGCCTCGACCGAACCCGCCACCGGCGACGAGCTCGGCCAGGTCGGTACGGCCACCGCGGACGACCTCGCCCGCTCGGCGGCCGCCGCGGCCGAACACGGGCGGGCGTGGGCGCACGCGGACTATCGGGAACGCGCCGCCGTCCTGCGCCGCGCCGCGGCCCTGTTCGAAGAGCACCGCGGCGAGATCGCCGGCTGGCTCACCCGCGAAGCCGGGAAGACCGCCACCGCCGTCGAACTCGAACTGAACCTCACCCTCGACGAGCTGCACGAAGCCGCGTCGCTGGCCAGCGCGCCATGGGGCACGCTGCTGCCCACCACCCAGGAGGGCCGCACCAGCATCGCCCGGCGCGTTCCCTTCGGCGTGGTCGCGGTGATCGCACCGTGGAACTTCCCGCTCATCCTCGCCATGCGCTCGGTCGCCCCGGCCCTGGCGACCGGCAACGCCGTCGTGCTCAAACCCGCCAGCGACACCGCGATCTGCTGCGGCGTCGTCATCGCCCGGCTCTTCGAAGAGGCCGGACTGCCCGCGGGCGTGCTGCACATGCTGCCCGGCAAGGGCAGCGAACTCGGCAACGCCGTCGCCGAAGACCCGCACATCGACATGATCTCCTTCACCGGCTCCACCCCGGTCGGGCGCGAACTGGCCAAGGCCGCGGCCGGCAGCTTCAAGAAGTTCGTCTCCGAACTCGGCGGCAACAACGCGTTCGTGGTCCTCGACGACGCCGACGTATCGGCCGCCGCGGCCGCCGGCGCGTTCGGCAGCTTCGTCCACCAAGGGCAGGTCTGCATGGCCGTGGGACGGCACCTGGTCGCCGAGAAGATTGCCGACGCCTACGTCGAGGAGCTCACGCGCATCGCCGACGGCCTGCGGGTCGGCGATCCCCGTGACGACGTCGACCTGGGCCCGGTCATCAACTCCGGCCAGGCCGACCACATCGAATCCGTCGTGGCACGGTCGGTCGACGCGGGCGCGAAGGTCACCGCGGGCGGGCGCCACGACGGGCTGTTCTTCCGCCCGACCGTCCTGGCGGGCGTCGCTCCCGACATGCCGGCGTTCACCGAGGAAATCTTCGGCCCGGTCGCGGTCGTCACCACGTTCAGCGATGACAACGAATCCGTCCGCTTGGCCAACGCGACCCCCTACGGGCTCGTCGCGGGAGTCCACAGTGGATCCGCCGCGCGCGCCCGCGCGGTGGGCGACCGGCTGCACGCCGGGATGGTGCACGTCAACGACCAGACGGTCAACGACGAGACCATCGCGCCGTTCGGCGGGATCGGCGAGTCCGGCGGGAGCAGCCGGTTCGGTTCGTTCGTCAACCTCGACGAGTTCACCCGCTGGCAATGGGTCACCCTCCGGGACGAGCAAAGCCGTCCGCAGCTGTGAGCGCAGGAACGAGGAACCGATGACCCACCAGTGCCCGGAAGCGGCCGAGGACACCACGAACGAACTTCCGCGGCGAGCCGTGACCCGCCCGCCTCGAACCGGTTTCTCCCCGGCTCACGCGGGTACCGCCGAACCATGACCAAAACGGCAGCCGTGCTCGGCACGGGACTCATGGGCAGCGGCATGGCGCGCAACCTGGCCAAAGCCGGACTGGACGTCACCGCCTGGAATCGCACCACCGAGAAGGCCCGCCCGCTCGCCGGCGACGGTATCACCGTCGCCGAGGACCCGGCCGAGGCCGTCACGGGCGCCGACGTCGTACTGACCATGCTCTTCGACATCGACGCGGTCGCCGACGTGATGGGCCGGGCCCTGCCCGCGTTCGGACCGGGCACCGTCTGGATCCAGTCGGGCACCGTCGGCCTGGCCGGCACCACCCGCCTGGCCGAGCTGGCCGGGCAGCACCAGGTGAAGCTCGTCGACGCGCCCGTACTGGGCACCAAGCAGCCCGCCGAGGAGGGCAAGCTCATCGTCCTCGCCGGCGGTCCTGCCGACCTGAAGGACACCGTCACCCCGGTCTTCGACGCCATCGGCGCCCGCACCGTCTGGGTCGGCGACCGGCCCGGCGACGGGCACCGCCTCAAACTCGCCGCCAACGCGTGGGTCCTCTCGGTCACCGCCGCCACCGCCCAGAGCATCGCCATCGCCGATCGTCTCGGGATAGACCCCGGCGGCTTCCTCGACGTGATCGCCGGCGGCCCCCTCGACTGCGACTACGCCCAGCTCAAGGGCAAGGCGATGATCCAGGACGAGCTCGAGCCGTCGTTCGGGCTCGGCGGCGCGGTCAAGGACAGCGCCCTGATCCTCGACGCGATGCGCGAAGCCGGCGTCGACGACCGGCTGATGGCCGCGATGCACGACCAGTTCGCCGCCGCCGAAACCGACCACGGCGAGGAGGACATGGCCGCGGTCGTCCACGTCGTGACCGGCGCTCACTGACGCGATGGGGGCGGCGATCGGCCGGCGGGGCCGCCGCGTCGTTGGCACTGGCGGTGTTGGGTCGGAGCTCGCTCGCGCACCGCCCCGATGTCGTGCGGGAGCAGCTCGCCGGAGTCGGCGACGACGACGAGCCGCAGGTCCGGCAGCCGTGGCACCGTTCGCTGGGCCGCGACGGCGCGCAGGATCGCCGGATCGAGGTAGGCGACTGTGACGGTGTTGTCCCGGAGCCACCGGGCGAGCACGCCTGGCTCACTGGTGTCCACGGGGTCCGGGATCACCACCGTGCCGCCGGCCGCGAAGGTGCCGCGAAGTGCGGAAACCAGCTGGCCGGGCCGGCTGGAGAGGACGACGACGCGGTCGGTGGCGGCCAGTCCGCATCGCTCGACGGCCCAGTCTTCCTCCGCGGCCCCGGCGCGGCCGGTCCGGCAGGGCGGTGACCGCCGGTGCGGACAGCAGGCCGCTGAGGTCCACCGTGCCGGCGGCGGGCTTGGCGGCGGGGGCGGCGTCGAGCACAACCGGGAGCCTCATCGACCCGATCACGTCGGGATCGTCCGTCTCGACGACGGCGGGCGTCACCCCTGCCTGCGCACCCGGCCAATGCGGCCACGAACCCGGCGCCGGGGCGCCGGACCACACCGGCCGAGTCCGCCCCCCGCCGGGTGAGGACCTCCGCGATACCGGCCGCGGCGTGCCGTAGCCACGAGTAGGTGCGGGCACCGTCACCATCGACCACGGCGACCCGGTCGTCCTGGCCCGCGAGCGAGGGTGAAGGGCCGCACGGGTCGTTCCACCGCGGTGTCGCCGGCTTCGGCGTGCCGCTCGTCCTCGACGGGTTCGTCGAGCAGCCGCAGGCCCGCGTCCCGCACGCCCGCGCGCAGCAGGGAACGCAGTTGCCGCAGCAGCGCGCCGCCCATCGCCGCGTCGCAGCGATCCGTGGCGAAGTCGAGCTTGAACCGCAGGACACCCCCGGTTTCCTGTGCGGTAGATCCACGGCATAGACACACTCGACCCCAACCATCCTCACACCGCTGTCACGATGAGTAGGTCCAGTCAGGCTCTGACGGAGAGCATGTATGCGTGCTGTGGCGCGCGTAGAGATTCAACCGGCCTGCGACCCTGATCCGCGCGGTTCTGTGTGCGCCGCCCTGGGCGGCGGCCGCTGGGCCGCTTCTCATGACGAGGCGGCAGTGGAGCAGCACGTCGGACGACTTGACCGGCCGTGAGATCCGAAGCCAGCCAGCTCCACACCCGGCCCCGGCTCAGTCGTCCGCCTCTGTGAGGTTCACCCCGAACGGTGGACAGGGGCTTACACAGTTCAAGCAGCCACTGACAATGAGGTCTCATAGGCGTCGGGGCTGAGCATCCCGATCGAGGAGTGCCGCCGCCCACTGTTGTAGAAACGGATCCACTTGTCCATCGCGGCAACGAGTTCCGCCTTCGTGGCGTAGACGTGCCGGTAGTACTCCTCATGGTTGAACGTCGACCAGAACGACTCCGCCGGACTGTTGTCCCAGCAGACCCCGGTCGCGCCCATCGACCGACGCAACCCGTGCCGCGAGCACGCCTGCGCCGTCAGATGCGCCGTGAATTCCCCGCCACGGTCCGGATGCAGAATCGTGTCACGACACCCACCACCCCGGGCAGCCACCGCGCCGTCGATGGCGAGGCTGACCATCTCGGCGCTGATGTGGTCGGAGATGCTGTAGCCCAGCACTTTCCGGGAATGCCCGTCCCGGATCGCACACAAGAAACATCTCCCCCTCACCACACCTCAGATACGTGACGTCGGTCAACCACACCGCATCGACCCGGCCCTGGTCGAAATGCCGGTCGACCAGGTCCGGTGGGAACGACGCGGCCTGATCGACCACCGTCGTCCTCTCCTTGAACGTGCGCGGGCTGATGCCCTCGATCCCGATCGCGGCCATGATCCTGGCGACGGTCTTCGCCGTGATCACCTCCCCGTGGTCACGCAGCTCGGCGGTAATACGCGGCGACCCATAGGTTCCGCGGGAGTCCTGGTGCACCTCGGTGATCTTCACCTCCAGGTCGGCCCGGCGTTGCTGCCGCGGCGTCAGCACCGTCGCCGCGGCGCGTGTGACGTGGGCGTAGTAGCCGGACGTGGACACGCCCAGCAGCCGCGCCATCCGCCGGACCGAGAACCGCGGCCGCAGCGGCGAGGAGGCGACGATCCCGGCGATGGTGTCGGGGCCGGCGTACTTGGCCATCAGAGCGAACCGTGCTGATTCTTCTGCATCGCGGCAAAGTACGCCGAGGCTTTTTTCAGGGACGCGTTGTCCTTCTCCAGCTCGGTCACCTGCCGGCGCAGCCGCTGCAGCTCGGCTCGTTCGGCAGCTCCCAGCGGTTCCTCACCGTGGACTTCGGCGGCGGTGATCCGGCGGCGTTCGTCTTTGCCCCGGACACTGAGCATGCCCGGATCGATCCCAAGCTCACGGGCGACCTCGCTGATCGTCCGGCCGGAATCGATCACCCGGTGGGCAGCCTCGACCTTGTACTCCCGCGTATACGACCGGCGCTTGCGAGCAGGCATATAGACATCCGTCAGCAGGACCCGCAGTCCTGCTAACTCGGTGTCCACTACCCGGGGTGAACCTCACAGACCAAAAGAGCGCGCCAAGGCGCACCGACAGAACGCACGAGATTCCCCTCGCCCGGAGCAACCAGCACACAGCCGGGCCCCCGACGACCCATGATCACCCTGTCAAACCGGCCGACGATCCGGAATAGACCATCAGGCGTACAAATCCGGCGAAACCCTCTTACAGTTACCCATCATTACGACAAACCGGACAATCGGAACTCGCACTCGCCGAGTTGGTCGAGCCCGTCAGTCGCGGTCGAAAGCTGAGACGTACAGCGGCGCAGTTTTGATTGCGAAAGCCTTCACCGCTTTCAGGCTGTCGTTCCAGGCACCCGCGAAGGTGATCGACGTGGCCCGGTTCGCGTGGCCCAGCACCAGAACGCAGTGCACCAGGCTGTTGGGGCGGGGACTCGCACAGAACCCCGCCTGCGGATCGACCAGTCCGGGCACCGAGAAGTCGCTGACGATCGGGTACTGCTCGTGCTCGATGGTCACCGTCCGGCAGCTGATCGCCTGTGGCACGCTGGCGACCACGTCGGCACCGGTCAGCCCCGCATACTCGCCCACCAACTCGCACCTGACCGGCGGGTTCGCGGGTGGCCAGGCGCAGTACGCGCGCGTGCCGTTCGCCGACGTCGGCCCGATCAAGATCGAGTCGGACCTGAGCGACGAACAGGTGCTGTTCCTCTCCGACATCCTGCCGACCGGCTACATGGGCGCCGAGATGTGCGACATCCGGTCCAGCGACGTGGTCGCGGTCTGGGGCGCCGGCCCGGTCGGCCAGTTCGCCATGGACAGCGCCCGGCTCCTGGGTGCGGCGAAGGTCATCGCCATCGACAAGGAGCCGTACCGGCTGGCGCTGGCGGAACGGGCGGGCCACGTCCCGGTGAACTTCGAGGAGGTCGACGTCCGGTCCCGGCTGCTGGAGCTGACCGGTGGCCGCGGCCCCGACAAATGCATCGACGCCGTCGGGCTGGAAGCCACCCACGGCAGCGCGCACATCGCCGCCTACGACCGGGTCAAGCAGGCCGTGCGATCGGAGACCGACCGCCCGCACGCGTTGCGCCAGGCGATCCTCTCGTGCCGCAGCGGCGGCGTGGTTTCGGTGATCGGGGTGTACGGCGGTCTGCTGGACAAGTTCCCCGCCGGTGCGTGGATGAATCGGTCGCTGACCCTGCGGACCGGGCAGTGCCACGTGCAGCGCTACCTGAAGCCGCTGCTGCAGCGCATCGAACGCGGGGAGCTCGACCCGACCCGGATCATCACCCACACCCTGCCGCTGGAGGAGGCCCACCGCGGCTTCGAGATGTTCAAGAACAAGCAGGACAACTGCGAAAAGGTCGTCCTCAAACCCTGACCGGTACCCGGGATCCGGCGTCGACGCCGCAGCCACCCTGGCGTCAGCCGTTCGTCCCCTTCCCCGAGTGACGGCCGTGCAAGGTCTCCGAGGGCAGAGCGCCGAACTTGCGGCGGTAGGCCGTCGAGAACCGGCCGGCGTGCAGGAAGCCCCAGCGAGCGGCGACGGCGGCGATAGTCGTTCCGCCGGGGTCGGCCACCGCGAGTTCGCCGTGCACCCGGGTCAGGCGGACATCTCGCAGGTAGGCCATCGGCGGCAGGCCGAACCAGCGCTGGAACCCTTCCTGCAGTGCTCGGACGCTGACCGAGACTTCGCCGGCCAAGGTGCTCGAGGTCCACGGCAGCCCCGGCTCGTCTTCGATCAGTTCGACGGCCCGGCGCAGCGCCCGGGGCGGTGACGGTGCCGCCGGCGCGTGCAGCAGGCGGCTGTAGTTGCTCGGCTGGGCCAGCAGCAGACCGGCGATCACCAGGCCCTGCAGGTGCGCGGCGGCCGCCGGGTGGTGCGTGATCCCGTCCGGCCGGTCCGCCTCACGTTCCAGCAGGGCCAGCACCTCGAGCCACGACCGCGCCGCCGGGGCGCCCAGGTCCATGGCGGTGGTGAAGCGCAGCCGCTCGCCCGGCGGCCGCCCGAGCTGGCGCTGCAACTCCAGCTCCAGCTCGTGCCGCTCGATCATCAGGCAGAGCTGGGCGCACCCGGCTCCCCATCGCAGGTCGGCCGGATGGCCCGGCATGAACACGGCGGCCCGGCCCGGGCCGGCGAACACCGGTTCCCCCGAGCCGCAGCGCTGCTCGCACCGCCCGGTGACCGGGATGTTGACGTGGTAGCCGCCGGCGTCGACCGTGCCGAGCCGGACCGCGCTCCCGTAGCGCAGGTAGCCCGCGGTCACCGCGCCCACCCGGACCGCGTTGAGCTGCATGTCCAGGCCGGTCTCGCGGTCCAGCACCTCGAGCCGATGAGGCAGGTACGTCCGGGTCACCGCCTCGTGCGCTTCGTCGACGTCCATCGCGCGAGCGACCGGATGCCCGGGCAGCAGCTCCGTCTGAGGCAAGCCCGTCACAAGCCGAACAGTAATCGCCTCGTCACCGGCGCGCCGACGCGGGTAACGGACAGGATGCCGCGTGAATCGGCTGTGCCGGAGCAGCGCCGGGCCCTTCAATGGAGTGGCCGGAGGAGCTACCGCGGGGAGAGACGTGCAGGTGACGGACCAGGGCTCGTCGGTGACGCAGTCCGTGCTGGTCGAGCCATTGGACCACCTGCGGCCGGGAGCCCGGCTGCTGCGTCCGTGCGGTCCTTTCCACGCCCGGACCGGGATCGAACTGATGGCCGCCATCGACGGGCAGCGAGCGCATGGCCTCGATCTGCTGATCCTCGACCTGACCGGACCGGCCGTCTTCGGTCCGGTGGCCCTCCAGATCGTCGTGCAGATCGCGACGGAGCTCCGCCGTGTCGAAGTCGGGTTGCGGCTGGCCGGCTCGGAACAGGCCGTCGGCTGGCCCTTGACCGTCGCCGGCGTGCGGTCCCTGTTCACCCTGCACGACACGGTCGGGGAAGCCCTCCGAGCCCGGTGACCGCTCAGTCGTCATCGCCGTTGTCGGCTTCGCCGGCGCGCTCGCGGTTGCGCTGCTGGCGCTCCCGCTCACGCCGGCTGTAGGTCGCCCGGCGGACGCGGTCCTCGTCCTCGAGGTTCGAACCCAATGCCCCGGCGACGATACCCACGGAAGTCGCGAGCCACACCAGCTTCAGGTACGAAGCCGGCCCGGCCGGATGGCCGAGGACCTGCCCGAAGTAGGTGCCTTCGATCAGGACGATCGACGCCACCAGGGCCAGCACGAAGAGGATGGCGTACATGCACGCCACGCCGATCGACAACGTCAGCGCGGTCGAGGCGTTGTACAAGACCGCTTTCCGCCGGTCGAGGTGCCCGGACGGCGAATCCCACAGGTGGTTGTGCACCATCAGCCAGCCCGCCATGACCACGATCGCCAGCACCGTGATCCCCGCCAGCCGCAGCGCGGGCAATGCCTCGGCGAGCTTCCAGAACGAGGTCGTGATGATGCCGTAGGCCGCGGTGGCCGCCGCGGCCGCGGTGGCTCCGGCGAGGTTGGGCACCAGCCGCCACGGGCGGTTGTCCCGGATCATCCCGGCCAGCAGCCGCAGCCGGCCGCGCACCCCCACCAGGGCCAAGTGCTCATCTGCGGCGCCGCGGCCGCGGATGTGCCGCGTCGGCGCCACCAGCTCCCGCAGCCGGTCGAGGAACCCCCGGGGCGGATCGGCCTCCTTCGCCGAGCGGTGCGCCACCAGGTGCCGGACCAGGTGGACGACCAGCCGGGAAGCCCGCCCGTGCAGCCGCAAGGCACCCAGCGCGGGCAGCGACACCATCGCCACGCCGTGGTCGCCGTTGTAGTCCGACGCGATCGGGACCGTACCGGCTCGCCGCGGGAGGTCGGTGATCAGCACCAGCAGGTCCCAGCCGTGTTCGGCCCGGCGCTCCTGCGCCAGGTCCAGCATGGGAATGTCCCCCTCCTCGTTCAGCGGAAGGGACTGCGTCTCGTGCTCGACTCGCCAGGTCGTCTCTTCGCCGAGGTCACGCGCCAGGCGGGCGGGCAGGTCGTCCGCGATTCTCCCGGCGAGCTGCCCGGGCAACCCGTCATCGGTCAGCAGGCCCACCACCAGGGCCTCCGGCGCACGCTGGGCGGTCATGCTCGAGCCTTTCCTCGAAGGGAGCGCTTCGGGTTCCCGGCGCGGCCACCGCCAAACCCGGCCGGAAGTTTGCCGGCCGGAGCACCGGGTACGGCCCTTCCATGACCGAAAAGGACGAAACGACGACCGACGACGATCTGCGCGCGGAAGAGTTCGACCGCACCACGGTGGGAACGGTGCTAGCGGCCGGCGACTGGGCCGGGTGGGACGACCTGCTCGACTGGCTGCGCTCCGAAGGCCCGGGCGTCCGGGAGCTGTCCCCCGGTGCGCTGCGCGGCATCCGGCAGGACGCCGAACGGGCCTGCGCCATGGGCTTTCCGTTCCCCCACGACCCGGACCACCTCTACGCCATCCTTCGCGGCCAGCACCTGGCACGGGCACATGACTGAGTTTGCCGGAGAGGCGCACGGGTAGCCGCCGCATCGTGGATCGGTGGTACCGCAACGGAGTCATCTACTCCCTCGACATCGAGACCTTTCAGGACTCCGATGACGACGGGGTCGGTGATCTGTGCGGCCTCACCGAGCGGCTGGACTACCTCGGGCGGCTGGGGGTGGACACCATCTGGCTCAACCCGTGTCACCCCTCGCCGCGTCGCGACGGCGGCTACGACATCACCGACTACTACGGCATCGACCCGCGCTTCGGCACGCTCGGCGACTTCGCCGAACTCGTGAGCCAGGCCGACGAGGCCGGCATCCGGATCGTGCTGGACCTGGTGGTCAACCACACCAGCGACGAGCACCCGTGGTTCCGGTCGGCGCTCTCGGGCCGGGAGGCGCCGTACCACGACTGGTACGTGTGGGCCGACCACGAACCCGCCGACCGGTGGGACGGCTGCGTGTTCCCCGGGTCCGAAGAGGAGACCTGGAGCTACGCCGAGTCCGTCGGCCGCTGGTACCGGCACCGGTTCTACCGCTTCCAGCCCGAGCTCGACGTCGAACACCCGGAGGTGGCGGCCGAGCTGGCCAAGATCGTCACCTTCTGGCTGCGGCTCGGCGTCGCCGGCTTCCGGATCGACGCGGCCCCGTTCCTCATCGAGTCACACGGGCGACGGGACTTCAGCCTCCTGCGGCGGCTGCGGGAAACCGCTTCCTGGCAACGCGGGGACGCCATTCTGCTCGCGGAGGCGAACGTGCCCGAGGACGAGCTGCTCGAGTACTTCGGCACCGCGGACGACGAGGCCAGCCGCGCGACGATGCTCTTCGACTTCCGGCTCAACCAGGCCCTGATGCTCGGGCTGGCCCGCGGCGACGCCGAGCCCGTCCGGGAGCGGCTGCGGCACTCACCGCGGCTGCCGGGCCAGGCCCAGTGGGCCACCTTCCTGCGCAACCACGACGAGGTCGACCTCGGGGGCCTGTCCCCCGCCGAACGCGGTGACGTGATCGGCCGGTTCGGGCCGGAGCCCCACATGCAGCTGTACGACCGCGGCATCCGGCGCCGGCTGGCCTGCATGCTGGACGGCGACCGGCGGCGGCTGGAACTGGCCTACAGCCTGCTGCTCACCATGCCGGGCAGCCCCGTGCTGCGGTACGGCGACGAGATCGGCATGGGCGAGGACCTCGCGCTGCCCGAGCGCACCGCGATCCGCACGCCGATGCAGTGGTCCGACGGAACCAACGGCGGGTTCTCCGGTGCGCCGGCCGGGCAGCTGGTCGCACCGCTCGTCCAGGGCGGGCCGTTCGGGTACGAGCGGGTCAACGTCCTCGGCCAGCGCCGGGACGCGAACAGCCTGCTCACCTGGTTCGAGCGAGTGCTGCACACCCGCAAGGAGTGCCCGGAGATCGCCGTCGGCAGGCACGAGCCCGTCGACGGCGGCCCGCCGGAGGTGCTGGTGCACCGGGCCGAAACGGCGAAGGGCCGCATGGTGTTCGTGCACAACCTGGGCCCCACCGCCTGCCGCGTCCGCATCCCGGCCGAGGCGGACGACATCGCGCTGGCGGTGTTCGAGGACAGCGGCTACGACGACCGGATCGACCCGGCGGACGTGGCCATCGCCGGCCACGGCTACCGCTGGTTCCGCCTCGTCACGGCCTGACCAGCCACGCGGCGGCCTCCGGCGGCACCCGGCCACCGTCCGGCGGCACGCTGGCCAGCAGCACCCGCACGCCTTCCGGCAGCGCGAAGGGCTCGGCGGACAGGTTCACCACGCACTCGAACCCCGGCTCACGCGCGAAGAACAGCACTCCCTCCGGCGCGGGCAGCCACGTCATCGTCCCGTCCCCCAGCGCCGGGTGCTCGCGCCGCGCCGCGAGGGCGGCGCGGTACAGGCAAAGCATCGACTCCGGGTCGTCGCCCTGGGCCTGCACGGTCAGCTCCCGCCACCGGGCCGGCTGCGGCAGCCACGTTCGCGCGCCGCCGCCGGTGAAGCCGAACGGGGGTGCCGTTCCCGACCACGGCAGCGGCACCCGGCAGCCGTCGCGGCCGCGGCGGGTGTGGCCGGAGCGCTCCCACGTCGGGTCGGTCAGCACGTCCTCGGGCAGGTCCTCGACCTCCTCCAGGCCCAGTTCCTCGCCCTGGTACAGGTACGCGCCGCCGGGAAGTGCCAGCATCAGCAGCAACGCCGCCCGCGCCCGCCGCCGGCCCAGCGCGAGGTCGGCCGGCCCGGGCGGGCACGGGTGGTCCTCGACCCGCGTGTGGGCGCGGCCGAACCGCGTCACGTGCCGGACGACGTCGTGGTTGGACAGCACCCACGTCGCGGGCGCGCCCGCCGCGTGCAGGGCCTTCACCGTGCAGTCGATCACCGAGCGCAGCGCCCCGGCGTCCCAGGAGCAGCGCAGGAAGTCGAAGTTGAACGCCGTGTGCAGCTCGTCCGGGCGGACGTAGCACGCCAGCCGCTCCGGCTTCGCGACCCACGCCTCGGCGACGAACACCCGGTCCGGGCCGAACTCGGCCGCGACCTTGCGCCACGACCGGTAGATGTCGTGCACGCCCTCGAGGTCCCAGTGCGGGTGCCGGCCGCGGTCCGGCGGCTGCACCAGGTCTCCGTGGTCGGCGCCCAGATCGGGGAACGACGTGTCCTTCACCAGGCCGTGCGCGACGTCGATGCGGACGCCGTCGACGCCACGGGAGAACCAGAACCGCAGCAGGTCCTCGTACTCGGCCCGCACCTCGGGGTGGTCCCAGTTGAGGTCGGGCTGTTCCGGGGCGAACAGGTGCAGGTACCACTCGCCGTCGGGCACCCGCTTCCACGCGGGGCCGCCGAAGACACTGCGCCAGTCGGTGGGCGGCCGCTCGCCGCCGGTGCCCCGCCCCGGGCGGAAGTGGTACCGCGCTCGTTCGGGCGAACCGGGCCCGGCGGCCAGCGCGGCCCGGAACCACCGGTGGCGGTCGGAAGTGTGGTTCGGCACGACGTCGATCAGCAGCCGCAGCCCGGCCCGGTGCACCTCGGAGATCAGCTCGAGCGCGTCCGCGTCGGTCCCGAACAGCGGGTCGACGGCCCGGTGGTCTTCGATGTCGTAGCCCCCGTCGACCATGGGCGAGCGGTACCACGGTGTCGTCCACACCGCGTCGACACCCAGGTCGGCCAGGTAGCCGAGCCGCGAGCGCAGGCCCGCGAGATCCCCGGTGCCATCGCCGTTCGCGTCGGCGAAGCTGCGGGGGTAGACCTCGTAAACGACGGCGTCGCGCCACCAGTTCTCGGAGTCGTCCATGGTCTCCGGGTAGCCGCTCCCGGCCGCGCTCAACCGGGGCGTCCCCCGGACCCCACCGCGGCGACGGCTTCGTCGATCCGCTCGGCCAGCCACAGATCGGGTTCGGTGACGACCCCGTCGCGACCGGTGCGCAGCCGGAACGTCACCCCGCCGTCGGCCCGCTCGACGTGCGCGTGTTCGTTCATCGTCCGCGCTTCCCGCTGGACGCGCTCGACCAGCGGCGTGATCCGGTCGGCGGGCAGCTGCACCGTGCGCTCGATCCCGTGGCGGTCCCCGGACCACCCGGTCAGGTGACGCAGGCCGCGGGCCACCTCTTCGTCCGAGAGCCGCGTCGGCACCCCCGGCCGATGACTCGCGGCGTCGCGGGGCGACTCGCCGGCGGGGGCGAGGGTCTCGACGACGGCACGCGGGAGACGGCCGCGAAGCTCCTCGGCCAGTGCGGGATCGGTCCGGGTGAGCGCGGCCAGGACCGCCTGCGTCAGGTAGCGGCCCCGCTCGGGGGTGGTCCGCAGCCGCCGGGCGACCGCGGCTTCGACATCGGTGCCCGACTTCAGGTTCGCCGGCCCGGGATCGCGCGCCGGTCCGGCCTCGGGACTGGGCAGCCGGTCGGCCAGCCACTCGCGGCCGGCGTCCGGCAGGCACCGGGCGAGGGCGGCCACGACCGCGCCGAGCGCGGCCCGCGCTTCGGCCGGGTCGGCCAGCTCGGCGAGGTCTTCGACGCCGGTGAGCCACTTCTCGTGCTGTACCACGGCATTCTCCTTCCCACGGGTGCTCTTCGGGTCGCGTACCCGCCGATCCGCCGTTCACACGAAGAAGAGCCGAAGGAGGGCTACACCAGGGTCGCCGGCGGCGAGTAGTACGGGTTCTCCAGCAGCACTCCGCACATCAGCACCTGCGGGTGGGTCTTGAGCAGGTCGACCACGATGTTCTCGCGGTACCGCGAAATGTCGTACATGCACAGGATCGCCTGCGGGTAGCGGCTGGTGAAGTCGTTCAACGCGGCCTCGTACCGGAACAGCTCGGGCAGCCCGGGCAGCTGCGGGTGCCACCAGCGCGCCTCCGCTCCGAGCCGGACGAACGGGTAGCCCGCTTCCATCGCGGCGGACACGGCCTCGTCCCAGAACTCGACGATCCGGTCCACGGTGAAGTCGTCCGGCGACAGCAGCGTGTCGCCCGCGGCCCGGATGTCCAGCTGCGCCGAGTCGATGCGCGCGTCGATGTCGTCGACGTCCTCGCCGAGCCGGTCGGGAAAACCGGTGACGTCGGCCTCGTGCACGCCGAACAGGCACTTTTCGCCGGCCCGCAAGCCCTCGCGCAGGAAGGGCAGGAGGACGCGGTCCCGATCTTCCTCGCCCACGAGCACGCGCAGATGTGCTGCCCCGGCTCGATGACGACGCCGGGGGTGCCGAACTTCCGGGAAGCGGTCACGACGGGATCCTCCGTTCGAAGCCGGGGTGGGGCCCATTCCCCGCGGCTGAGTGGTAATAAGGATTTTCGACGAGCGTCCCGGCCAGCCAGACCTTCGGGTGCCGCTGGATCATCGGGATGATCAAGTCACCGTCGAACAGGTCCAAGTCGTAGAAGCACAGAACCACCTGCGGGAAGTCCTGGCCCCACGCGGTCACCGCGACCTCTTCGGCGAGGAGCGCGTCGATCAGCGCGGCACTCAGCCGGGGCGCGGCCCAGCTCATGTCGCCGACGATGCGCCCGAACGGACGTGCCCCGGTGCCGAGCTTGCCCCGCGCCCAGCCGTCCAGCATCGCGAAGAGCGCGTCGGGCGCGAACTCGCCGTCTCGAAGGTGGCCGCAGCCCGGCTCGGTAAGCATGAGGTCGCCGGCCTGGGCCAGCCGTTCGCGGATGTCCTCCCGCTCACCCTCGGCGGCCAGGTAGAGCACGGCGTCCCCCGCCCACATGCCCTCGGCGAGGAAAGGGATCAGCAGGCGGTCCCGCTCGGCTCTCCCCCGGTGGAAGACGCAGAGGTGGTCACCCGGCGAGAGCGCGACTCCGCCGAGGGTCACCTCACGATCGGTCCGTTCGTGCTGGTCCATCGTCACCTCCGGTCACGGCGATCCGCGCAGCACCTGCCACACCCGGGTGGCGAGGTGCAGGTTCAACCTGCTGTCCACATCGTTGAGGTCGAGCTCCGTGATCTCCCGGATCCGGCCGAGCCGGTAGCGCAACGTGCTCCGGTGGATCATGAGCGCGGCGGCGGTGTCGCCGTAGCTGCCGCCGCACTCGAGGTACTGCGCGAGCGTCGCGACCAGCTCGGCGTTGCGCTGGGCGTCGTAGTCGAGCAGTTTCCCGAGCCACTCGCGGACGAACTCGACGACGTCGCCGTGGTTCTGCCCGGTGTCGAGGATGCGGTAAATCCCCAGTTGTTCGAACCGGGTGACACCGTTCGGGGCCTGCGAGCTGCGCCGGATGTCGAGCGCCCGCACCGCTTCCGCGTAGGACCTGGGCAACCGCCCCGGGGTGTCGCAGCGGCCGCCGATGCCGATCGTCACCTCGGCACCGAGGCTTTCCGAAAGCGAGGCGTGCAGCGCCGCACCGTCCAGCCGCCCGGCGACCAGCAGCACGACCGCGCCCGAGTGGCGCGACACGAGCGGGACGAGCCCCAGCGTCGTCGCGGCGCGTCCCGTGGCCTCGGCGACCACGCCCTCGGTGAGGTCACCGGACCACCGCAGCACGACCACGTGGTGCGGGCGGCGAAGATCGTGCCCGATCGCCTCGCCACGGGCGTACGCGCTCGCTTCGTCGATTCCGGCGATGAGGTCGTCCACGAGGTCGCGGCGCAGGCGCTGCTCGACCTCGGCCAGGCTGCGCTGGTGGGACAGTTCCAGCGCCAGCACGGTCGAGCCGTACTCGAGCGCGAACACCTCGTACGCGCCGGCGGTCCGCGCCGGATCGATCAGGGCGAGCACGCCGAGCACCTCGTGCCGTGGCTGCACCAGAGAGATGAGCCGGTCCTTCACACGGACCGGCTCGGGCACGGTCGCGGCGTGCCGGAGCAGCTCCTCCCGGCGGTGCGCACCGACCTTCGGGTACGGGTCCGGCCGGCCGGGGCCGCCCCACGTACGCAGGTTGCCGAATCGATCCTCGATCGCTACGGGCAGCGCGGTCAGCTGGTGCAGCGCGTGCGCGATGCCCGGCTCGCCGGCGCCGGAAGCCGAGATGGTGGACAGCACGTCGTGCACCTGCGTCTGCTGCTTGAGCCGCTCCACCGACGTGGACAGCCGGCCGTTGAGCTCCCGCAGCGCGACCGACTGCCGCCGCTCCCGCTTGAGCAATGCGGAGTTGGCCAGCGCCGCGGCGGTCTGCTGACCGAGCGCGTTGAGCAGGAAGAATTCGTCCCGTGAGGGGGGCTGCTCGGCCCGGACCACGAGGTGGCCCGTCAGGCCGCCCACCCCCCGCAGCGCATAGCACCAGCGCCAGAGGCCGTCGGTGAGCTCGATCCGCCCGCTCTGCCCGTCGAGCTTGCCGACTTCCGTGCCGAGGTCCGGATGGGCGTCCTCCGCTCCCTCCTGCGGGGCGACCGTGCCGTCCTCGTCGACGAGGTACGCTGCATCGGTCGTGCAACCACTCAGCGACGGCACCGAAGTCGCGGCGAGCCGGATGATGTCCGCCGCTTCGCGGCCGTCGAACATCATCATCGAAATCGCGAAGAGGCCGTAAAGATTCGACAACTGGGAGCGCCACCAGCTGTCCGTCTTGACTCTCCGGTCCCGCGCGACCGCGTCGTCCTCGGTCGTCATTCCGGCCTCCCCGACGCCGACCTGGTGTTTCGCACCTTACGCCGTCGCAATCTGTTCTGCCGGGCCGAGAAGGCTCCCGGAAATTCGGCCTGCCGGGCGCACGCGGCCGGCAGGCGCCTTTTGCCACCGTGGAACACCTCGGACAGGCACACCTCGTCACCGCAAGCCGGGCGCGACACGCAGGAACGGCCTGCCCGCCGGACAAACCAACGCGAAATCGGTTCGGATCGGACACTCCCGGTAGGACGATCCGTCCCGGATTGGGACAAGATCATGACACTGATGCGCTTCGATCCCTTCCGTGATTGGGAGCGGCTGAGCGAACAAGCACTGAGCGGGCGCACGGCCCCACGCGCCATGCCGATGGAGGCGTTCCGCCGCGGTGACGAATTCGTGGTCGCGCTCGACCTGCCGGGCATCGACCCGGACGACGTCGACGTGTCCGTCGAACGCAATGTCGTCACGGTGCGGGCGACCCGCCGGCCGGCCCGCGACGAGGGCGCCGAGCTGATCATCGACGAGCGGCCGCAGGGCGAGTTCAGCCGGCAGCTGTTCCTCGGGGACAACCTCGACACCACCAAGCTGTCGGCTGACTTCGAGCGCGGCGTCCTGACGCTCCGGATTCCCGTGGCGGAGTCGAGCAAGCCTCGCCGCGTCGAAATCGGGAGCCGCGACGAGCGGCGGCAGCTGACCGACGACCGCGCGGGCACCCCCGCCCAAGCTCGAGCCGAAGAACACGCGAACGCCTAGGAGGCGAACCATGACCGCACAGCCGGGCGCGACCGCGCCTGCCCCCCGCCACGCCGCCGAACGGGTCCCGATCGCTTCGTACGACGACTACCGCGACGCGGAGCGTGCCGTCGACTACCTTTCCGACCAGGGTTTTCCGGTCCAGCGGACCGCCATCATCGGCCGCGACGTGCAGCTGGTCGAGCAGGTCATCGGGCGCCTGAACCACGGCGGCGCGGCCCTGCGCGGTGCCGGCTCCGGCGCGCTGACCGGGCTCCTGATCGGCTGGCTGTTCGCGTTGTTCAACTGGTTCACCCCGGTCCTCGCCACGCTCACGCTCGCGCTCTACGGGCTCGTCTTCGGCGCGATCATCGGAGCGATCTTCGGGCTGGTCGCGCATGCGCTGCAACGCGGTCGCCGGGACTTCGCGTCGGTCCGCGCGATGACACCCACCCGCTACGAGGTCGTCGCCGACGCCGAAGTCGCCGACGACGCCCGGGCGCTGCTGGCGAAACTGCCCCCGGCGGCGGGGGGTGCGTGATGGCCAAGGCGGTCGGAATCGACCTCGGCACCACCAACTCGGTGATCGCCGTCTGGGAAGCCGGTGAGCCGCGGGTCATCCCCAACACGGAGGGTGCCCGGACGACACCATCGGTCGTCGGGTTCACCGAAAGCGGTGAACGGCTGGTCGGGCAGCTCGCCCGCCGCCAGGCGATCCTCAACCCGAAGGGCACCATCTACTCCGCGAAGCGGTTCATCGGCCGCAAGTTCGACGAAGTGTCCGACGAGGCCAAGGCGGTCGGGTTCGACGTCGTCGAGGGCGAGGGCGGCGTCGTCCGGTTCAACATCCACGGCAAGCTCTACTCGCCGGAGGAGATCAGCGCGCAGGTGCTGCGCAAGCTGGCCGACGACGCGGGCAAGCACCTCGGTGAGCGGGTGACCGAGGCCGTGATCACCGTGCCCGCGTACTTCAACGACGCGCAGCGGCAGGCCACCAAGGACGCCGGGAAGATCGCCGGGCTGACCGTCCTGCGGATCATCAACGAGCCGACCGCGGCCGCGCTGGCCTACGGGCTCGACTCGAAGGGCCACGAGACCGTGCTGGTCTTCGACCTCGGCGGTGGCACGTTCGACGTGAGCCTGCTCGACGTCGGCGACGGCGTGGTCGAGGTGCGGGCCACCGCGGGCGACAGCCACCTCGGCGGCGACGACTTCGACCGCCGGATCGTGGACTTCCTCGCGGACAAGTTCGCCGCGGACAACGGCATCGACCTGCGGCAGGACGCGCAGGCATTGCAGCGGCTGTTCGAAGCGGCGGAGAAGGCCAAGGTCGAACTGTCGTCGGTCGCCCAGACGAGCGTCAACCTGCCGTTCATCACGGCCGACGCGAGCGGGCCGAAGCACCTGACCGCCACCGTCCGGCGGTCGGAGTTCGAGCAGATCACCGCCGACCTCGTCGAGCGCTGCCTCGGCCCGGTGCAGCAGGCGATGTCCGACGCCAAGGTCAGCGCGAACGACATCGACGAGGTCATCCTCGTCGGCGGCTCGACCCGGATCCCCGCCGTGCAGAGCCTGGTCCGCCGGCTCACCGGCGGCAAGGACCCGAACATGAGCGTCAACCCGGACGAGGTCGTCGCACTCGGCGCCGCCGTGCAGGCCGGGGTGCTCAAGGGCGAGGTCAAGGACGTCCTGCTGCTCGACGTCACCCCGCTGTCCCTGGGCGTGGAAACCCGCGGCGGCGTGATGACGAAGATCATCGAGCGGAACACGACGATCCCGGCGCGGCGCACGGAGGTTTTCTCCACCGCGGAGGACAACCAGCCCGCGGTCGACATCGTGGTGCTGCAGGGCGAACGCGAGCGCGCGGCCGACAACCGGGTGCTCGGGCGGTTCCAGCTCAAGGACATCCGGCCGGCACCCCGCGGCGAGCCGCAGGTCGAAGTGACCTTCGACGTCGACGCGAACGGCATCGTCAACGTCACCGCGCGCGACAAGGACACCGGCGCCGAGCAGGGCATCACGATCACCGAGAGCTCGAACCTCGACCAGGGCGAGATCGAACGGATGGTCACCGAGGCCGAGCGCAACCGCGCCGACGACGAGCGCCTGCGCGAGGAGGTCGAGGCGCGCAACCTGCTGGACACCGTCGCCTACCAGGCCGAGAAAGCGATTACCGACCAGACGCCGGCGCACGAGAAAGCACGCGCGGAGATGCTGATCGCCGACGCACGCGAAGCCGTCCAGTCGAACGCGCCACTGGACCGGGTGCGCGAGCTGACCTCGGAACTGCAGCAGGTGCTGGCCGGGCTCACCGCGGCCCGGCCGGGCGGAGACGGCGGTCCGCCGCCGCAGCAAGAGCGGGCCGAGGACGACGACGTGATCGACGCCGACTTCGATCGGGCGTGAGGAAACCATGGCCACCACAGGGAAATCCACGGAGCCGGGCGAACCCTCCGTGGACGCCGCCGGGACGGGCGCCGAGTCCGGCCCCCAGGACGCGCCCGTCTCGGCGGTGGGGCCGGACCGGCTTCAGGAGCTCGAAGCGAAGGCAGCCGAATGCGAGGACCGCTGGCGCCGGGCGATGGCCGACGCCGACAACCTCCGCAAGCGGCACGTGGCGGAGCTGCGCGCCGAGCGCGCGGCCGAACGGGCCCGGGTGGCTGCGGCCTTCCTCCCCGTCATCGACAACCTGGAACTGGCGCTCGCGCACGCCGGAGCCGATCCCACCGCCGTCGTGCAGGGTGTCCTGGCCATCCGCGACCAGGCCGTGCAGCTGCTGGCCGGCCTCGGGTACCAGCGGGACGACGAGAGCGAGGTCCCGTTCGACCCGGCCCGGCACGAGGTGGTCGCCGTCGTCGACGAGCCGGGCAGCGAACCGAACACGGTGACCCGGGTGGTCCGGCCGGGGTACGGGACCGGTGGCGGGCAGCTGCGGCCGACCGCGGTCGCCGTCGCCAAACCGCGGGGGTGAGCACGGGTGGCACGGGACTTCTACGCCACGCTCGGGGTCGGCCGGGACGCCGGCACCGAGGAAATCCAGCGGGCGTACCGGAAACTCGCCCGCGAGAACCACCCGGACGTCAACAAGGACCCGAAGGCCGAAGAGCGGTTCAAGGAGGTCAGCGAGGCGTACCAGGTGCTGTCCGACCCGGAGCAGCGGCGCAAGTACGACCGGTTCGGCGACGACTTCCGGCAGGTGCCCGACGACTGGGAGCAGCGCGTCGGCGCCGGTACCGGTGCCGGACAGCGCGGCGGCCGGGTCCGGTACAGCACCTCCGGCAGCGGGTTCGACGGATTCGAAGGGTTCGAAGGCGTCGACATCGAGGATCTCCTCGGCGGTTTCTTCGCCGGCCGGGGGCGCGGTGGCCCAGTCCCGGGCGCGGACCAGGAAGCCGAACTCGAGCTGACCGTCGAGGAGGCCTACCGCGGCGGGCGGCGGCACCTGAACATCGGCGGCGCTCGCGAGTACGACGTCACGATCCCGCCGGGCGTGCTCGACGGCCAGCGCATCCGGCTGGCCGGCCAGGGCGGCCGGGGCGCGGGGAACGCCGCCGCGGGCGACCTGTACCTCGTCGTCCGCATCCGGCCGGACCGCCGGTACCGGCTCGAGGGGCGCGACATCCACGTGGAGCTCCCGGTGACGCCGTCGGAGGCCGCGCTCGGGGCCACCGTCCCGATCACCACCCCCGGAGGCGAGGTGAAGGCCCGGGTCGTCCCCGGATCGTCCAGCGGACGGCGGCTCCGGCTGCGCGGCGAAGGCATGCCGAACCCGAAGGGCAAGCCCGGTGACCTCTACGCCGAGGTCAAGATCATGGTGCCGAAGCGCCCGGGCAAACGGGAACGCGAGCTGTACGAAGAGCTCGCCGCGGTGTCCGACTTCGATCCCAGGAGGACCTGATGGCCCGGTACGTGCTCGTCCGCCCGGCGCGGCTCGACCTCGAGACCGTGGCCGCGCGCACCGGGCTGCACCCCGAGCTGCTCCGCCGGTTCGCGGCACTCGGCCTGGTGGAGACGACCCCGGACGCGAACGGGCGCCCGTGCTTCCCCCTGTCCACGGTGGCCAGGGTGGCCCGGATCCAGCGGTTGCACGACGCCCTGCCCCTCAACTACGCCGCGATCGGGCTGGTGCTCGACCTGCTCGACCGCATCGACGTCCTCGAAGGACAAGTCAGGAGCCGTCGGCGATGGACATGAGCAAGCTGACCCAGAAATCGCAGGAAGCACTCCAAGAAGCCCAGAGCATCGCCCAACGCCACGGCCACACCGAGACCGACGGCGAGCACCTGCTGCTCGCGCTGCTCGACCAGCCCGAGGGCCTCGTGCCGCGGCTGCTCGCGCAGACCGGCGCGGACGTCGACGCGCTCCGCGCCGCGGTCGAGGCGGAACTCGGCCGCCGGCCGAAGGTCACCGGCCCCGGCGCCTCGCCCGGGCAGGTGTACCTCACCCGGCGGCTGGCCGGGCTGCTCGACGCCGCCGAGCGGGAAGCCAAGCGGCTCAAGGACGAGTACGTCTCCGTCGAGCACCTGGTCCTGGCGCTGGCCGAGGAGGGGACGAAGTCGGCGGCCGGGCGGATCCTGCAGGACCACGGCGTGACCCGCGAGGCGTTCCTGACCGCGTTGACGAAGGTCCGCGGCAACCAGCGCGTCACGTCGGCGACGCCCGAGGGTGCCTACGAGGCGCTGGAGAAGTACGGCCGCGACCTGGTCGCCGACGGGCGCGCCGGCAAGCTCGACCCGGTGATCGGGCGCGACACCGAGATCCGCCGCGTCGTCCAGATCCTCTCGCGCAAGACGAAGAACAACCCCGTGCTCGTCGGCGATCCCGGCGTCGGCAAGACCGCGATCGTGGAAGGGCTGGCGCAGCGGATCGTGCGCGGCGACGTGCCGGAGGGCCTGCGGGACCGGACGATCTTCTCGCTCGACATGAGCGCGCTGGTGGCGGGGGCCAAGTACCGCGGCGAGTTCGAGGAACGGCTGAAGGCCGTGCTCGGCGAGGTGAAGGCCGCCGAGGGCCGGATCATCCTGTTCGTCGACGAGCTCCACACGATCGTCGGCGCGGGCGCCACCGAAGGCGCGATGGACGCCGGCAACATGCTCAAGCCGATGCTCGCCCGCGGCGAGCTGCACATGATCGGCGCGACCACCCTGGACGAGTACCGCAAGCACATCGAGAAGGACGCCGCGCTGGAACGGCGGTTCCAGCCGGTCGTCGTGCCCGAACCGGCCGTCGAGGACACCATCTCCATCCTGCGCGGGCTGCGCGAACGGCTCGAAGTGTTCCACGGCGTCAAGATCCAGGACAGCTCGCTCGTCGCCGCCGCCGTGCTGTCGCACCGCTACATCAGCGACCGGTTCCTGCCGGACAAGGCGATCGACCTCGTCGACGAGGCGTGCGCGCGGCTGCGCACGGAAATCGACTCGATGCCGGCCGAGCTCGACGAACTCACCCGGCGGCTCACCCGGCTGGAGATCGAGGAAGCCGCGCTGGCCAAGGAAACCGACAAGGCGAGCAAGGCGCGGCTGGCGGAACTCCGCAAGGAGCTGGCGGACCTGCGGGCGGAGACCGACGCCAAGAAGGCGCAGTGGGACGCCGAACGCCAGGCGATCCGGCGCGTGCAGGAGCTGCGGTCCGCATTGGAGCGGGTACGCCACGAAGCCGAGGAGGCGGAACGGAACTACGACCTCAACCGCGCCGCCGAGCTGCGCTACGGCGAGATCCGCGAGCTCGAGCGCCAGCTCGAGGCGGAAGAAGAACGGCTGAGCCGGAAGCAGGGCGAGAAGCGGCTCCTGCGCGAGGTCGTCACCGAGGACGAAATCGCCGAGATCGTTTCGCAGTGGACCGGCATCCCGGTGTCGCGGCTGCAGGAGGGCGAACGCGAAAAGCTGCTGCGGCTCGACGAAATCCTGCACGAGCGGGTCGTCGGGCAGGACGAGGCCGTCCGGCTGGTCGCCGACGCGATCATCCGCGCGCGCTCGGGCATCCGCGACCCGCGCAAGCCGATCGGGTCGTTCCTCTTCCTCGGCCCGACCGGGGTCGGGAAGACGGAGCTGGCGAAGACGCTCGCGGCGGCGCTGTTCGACAGCGAGGACAACATGGTCCGGCTCGACATGAGCGAGTACCAGGAGCGGCACACGGTCTCCCGCCTGCTCGGCGCTCCGCCGGGTTACGTCGGTTACGACGAGGGCGGGCAGCTCACCGAAGCCGTGCGGCGCAAGCCTTATTCGGTCGTTCTGTTCGACGAGATCGAGAAAGCCCACGCCGACGTGTTCAACACGCTGCTGCAGGTCCTCGACGACGGCCGGATCACCGACGCGCAGGGCCGCACCGTCGACTTCCGCAACACGGTGATCATCATGACGTCCAACATCGGCTCGCAGCACCTGCTCGACGGCGTCACGTCGTCCGGCGAGATCAAAGCGGAAGCGCGGGAAGCGGTGCTGGCGGAGCTGCGGCACCACTTCCGGCCCGAGTTCCTCAACCGCGTCGACGACATCGTGCTGTTCACCCCGCTGGGGCTGCCGGAGATCGAGCGGATCGTGGAGCTGCAGTTCGACCAGCTGCGCCGCCGCCTGGCCGAGCAGGGCAGCACGGTCGTGCTGACCGAGAACGCCCGGCGGTTCATCGCCGAGCGCGGGTTCGACCCCGTGTACGGCGCCCGGCCGTTGCGCCGCTACATCTCCCACGAGGTCGAGACGCGGATCGGGCGCGCGCTGCTGCGCGGCGAGCTGACCGAGGGTCTGGTGATCGTGGTCGACGCGGTCGACGGTGACCTGATCGTCGACTTCCGCGCCGCCGGACAGGATGCTGCCTGATGAGGACTGTCGTTGTCACCTGCGAGCACTGCGGGACGAGCAACCGGATCCCCGTCGCCGCCGAAGGAACGCCGAAATGCGGGAACTGCCACCAGCCGCTGCCGTGGGTGGTCGACGCGGGCGACGCCGACTTCGCGCCGATTGCCGAGCGGGCCGGCCTCCCGGTGCTCGTCGACCTCTGGGCCGAATGGTGCGGCCCCTGCCGATCGGTGAGCCCGGCGCTCGACCGGCTCGCCCGCGCGCGGGCCGGGAAGGTGAAGCTCGTCAAGGTCGACATCGACCTGGCGCCCGGAGTGGCGCGCCGGTTCGACGTCATGGCTGTGCCGACCCTCCTGGTGCTCCGCGGTGGTGAGGTCGTCCGACGGCAGGCCGGCGCGGCGCCGGAAAACGTTCTGCGCGACTGGCTCGACCAAGCATTGAACTCGCCGGAGGAGGCGAAGACATGACCACTGTCACCGATCCGCACCTGGCTCTCGTCCGAGACGTGGTGCCCCGGACACCCCAGGGCTGCCAGGAATGTCTCTCCACCGGAACCTCGTGGGTGCACCTGCGCTTGTGCCTGACGTGCGGCCACGTCGGCTGTTGCGACTCCTCGCCGATGAAGCATGCGCGCCAGCACGCGCACGCCATCGGCCACCCGATCGTGCGCTCGTTCGAGCCCGGGGAGAATTGGCGCTGGTGCTACGCGCACGAGGCGTTCGTATGACGGTCGCGGCGCAGGACCTCCTCGAGACGCCAGATCCGCACGGCGCGTTCCCCCGGCTGACCCGCGAGCAGCTCGACGCGCTCTGCCCCACGGGCGAGCGCCGGCCGGTGCGCCCGGGGGAAGTGCTCTACGCGCAGGGGGAATGCTCGCCGGACTGGTACGTCGTGCTGAGCGGCAAGGTCGCCATCCAGCACCGCGAAGGGGACGAGACCAGAACCGTGCGCGTCCACGGTCCCGGGCGGTTCCTCGGCGAACTGGGCCTGCTGGAAGGGCAGCCGTCGTTCTTCAGCGCCGTCGCCGCCGAATCCGGCGAGGTGCTCGTCGTCCCGGTCGGCGAGCTGAAGCGGCTGGTGGCCGGCGACCCGGTCCTCGGCGACCTGATCCTGCGGGCCTACCTCGTCCGCCGCGCCCTCATCATCGGCTCCGGCGACGGGCTGCGGATCGTCGGCTCGTGCTACTCGCCGGACACCCGGCGGCTACTGGAGTTCGTGGCCCGCAACCGCCTGCCGTACCGGCTGGACGACCTCGACCAGGACCGCGGGGCCGAGGCGCTGCTGCGCCGGCTCGGCGTCACGGTCGACCAGACCCCGGTGGTGGTGCTGCCCGGCGCCGGCGTGCTGCGCAACCCGAGCAACGCCGAACTGGCGCGCGCGGTCGGACTGCGGCACCAGGAACCCCGTGCCGGCGTGCGCGACATGCTCGTGGTCGGCGCCGGGCCCGGCGGGCTCGCGGCCGTCGTCTACGCCGCCTCGGAAGGGCTCGCGACGGCGGCGTTCGACGCCGTCGCGGCCGGCGGGCAGGCGGGCACCACGTCGCGGATCGAGAACTACCTCGGCTTCCCGTCCGGGATCTCGGGGGCGGAACTGGCCGAGCGGTCGGTGATCCAGGCGGCCAAGTTCGGCGTCCTGGTCGACGTCCCGGGCGAAGCGCGCACGCTCGCCCCGCGGGGCGGGCTGTACGCGATCGGTTTCGACGACGGTATCGAAGTCGTCACGCGGACGGTGATCATCGCGACCGGTGCCCGGTACCGGCGGCTGGCCGTCCCGAGACTCGAGTACCTCGAAGGCACGTGCGTCTACTACGCCGCGACCCCGGAGGAGGCCAGGCAGTGCCGGGCCGACCCGGTCGCGGTGGTCGGCGGCGGCAACTCCGCGGGTCAGGCCGCGGTGTTCCTGGCGGGCTCTTCGCCCGTGGTGCACCTGCTGGTGCGCGGCGGCGATCTGGGCGAGAACATGTCGCGCTACCTGGTTGACCAGGTCCGGCGGCACCCGCGCATCCGGGTCCACCTGCACACCGAGGTCCGCGAGATCGCCGAGGACGGCAAGGCGATGTCGGCGGTCGAGGTCGAGGACAACCGCACCCACGAGCGGAACCGGCTCGTCGCCCGCGCGTTGTTCGTCTTCATCGGAGCCGCTCCCCACACGCGCTGGCTGTCCGGCCACATCGCGCTCGACGCGGACGGGTTCGTGCTCACGGGCGCCGACGCCGGCGCGTTCCAGGTGGCCGGGATCTCGCGGGCGCCGTTGCCGCTGGAGACGAGCAGCCCCGGTGTGTTCGCAGTCGGCGACGTCCGGCACGGCTCGGTGAAGCGGGTGGCCTCGGCGGTGGGCGAAGGCGCCATGGCCGTCCGGCTGGTGCACGAGCACCTCGCGCAAGAACGCTGACAACCGGAGGATTCCCATGACCACCTGGCTTTCCCGGCCGCTCCTCGCGCTCCCGGATCGGCTGATGGGTCGCCCGCCCGGCTTCACCATCAGCTCCACCCTGCACCCCGGGCGCTACACCGTCGTCGCGGTCACCGGGCGGGTGGACGCACTGGCGTTACGGACCCTCGCGGGATACCTGGCCGGGCTCGTCCACGCGGGCGCCCGCCACTTCGTCATCGACCTCTCGGGCGTCGAGCAGCCCGGCGACGCCCTCCTCGACTTGCTGCACCGCTGCGGCGACCGGCTGGCGGCGGACGGCGGCGCACTGGAGCTGATCGGGTTGACCCCACCGGTGCTGTACGAACTGGACGACGAGGCGCTCGCCGAAGTCTTCGCGCAGTACCGCGCCGCCTCCGAGGGCGGGCTGCGGCGGTGGGCGGCGCTGCGCTGCCCGCAGGGCTTCGAGGGGGTCGCCGAACCCGGCTCCCCCGCCCGCTTCCGCGCTTTCGTCGACACCGGGGCCACCGGGCGCGGCGACCGGTTCGGGAGGCGCCGATGACCACCGTCGGCCGCCGCCAGCACCGGCGGACCTGGGCCCGGATCTTCGTGATCGGCCTGCTGCTGTGGGTGCTCTCGGTCGTCGTGACGTACGCGACCGGCAACCCCAACCTGCTGCCCACGCTCGTGCTGCTCGGCAGCTTCCTGGTGCCGGTGACGTTCGTGGCGTGGGCGTTCGAACGCCGCGACTCGGGCGAGATCACCGCCGAGCTGGTCTTCCGGACCTTTCTCGTCGGCGGGGTGCTCGGCGTCCTCGGCGCTTCGGTGCTGGAGACCTACCTGCTGTACCCGTCGACGTGGCTGTATCTGTGGGTCGGGCTCATCGAGGAGGCGGTCAAACTGGTCGCCCTCGCCCTGCTGACGCGCGGGCTGGCCGTGAAGTCCATGCGGGACGGGATCATTCTCGGTGCGACAGTGGGATTCGGTTTCTCCGCCTTCGAATCCGCGGGCTACGCGCTCACGTCGTTGTTCACCACCCGGGGCCTGTCACTGACCGACCTGGTCACGACCGAGCTGCTGCGCGGGCTGCTCGCGCCGGTCGGGCACGGGCTGTGGACCGCCATCCTGGGCGGGCTGCTGTTCGCGTGGAGCACGCGCGAGCACTTCGTGCTGAGCCTTCGCCTGGCGCTGGCGTTTCTCGGCGTCGCGTTGCTGCACGCGCTGTGGGATTCCATGTCGGCCATCGCGCTGGTGATCACCCTGGTGCTGACCGGGCAGGTGGCGCAGTTCGACCCGCGCGGCCTCGTCGTACCGCCCGCGGACGTGACGACGGTGTACACCGTGACGACCTGGACGGGCCAGGGCATGATCGCGCTGGTCGGAGTGCTGTGGCTGCTGGTCCTGCTCCGGCGGTCGCGGCGAGAGCCGCGCTGGAGGTATCGAGTCCCGGCCACGCGCACTCCGGCGACCGGACGGTACTGACCGGCGGTCCGGTAGCCGCCCGAAAGGACTCCGCAAACGACCTGCAGTGCTTATTGCTGCCCATCGAGGGAATTCGCCCGCCATGAGCAAATCATCCGTCACCACCGCGGCCGGCAGCCGGGGCAAGGGCTACTTTCGCCCGGCCACAATGCCCTCGGACGTAGGGGAGCATCTCGCACTGTTCGACCGATTCGCCAGCGTCACCAGCAAATTCACCTCACGAGCGTGGTTCTTCGTTCTTTGCGTCCTCTTGGTCGTCCTGTGGGCGCCGTCATTCCTGATCCTGCCCAGTGCCGACACCTGGCAGTTGATCATCAACACCGCGACCACCATCGTGACGTTCCTGCTCGTCGCGTTGCTGCAGAACACCCAGAAACGCTCCGACGACGCCACCCAGCACAAGCTCAACGCCATCGCCTCAGGTCTCTGTGACCTGATGGTCCACCTCGCCGACGACCGCCCGGAGCTACACCGCGACTGCGCCCAGCTGCGCAAAGCAGTGGGGCTCGAAGACCGCGAAAACGCATCCTGAACCCGAGCCGACGGCGAGTCGAATTTACGAACGACAGGTGAAAAACGGGAAGGGGCACGGTAATGCAGGATTGCTTCCACGATGGCACGCTGAGCCGTTTCAGCGGGAACGACGGACGAGACAGACTCGGTCTGTCCATCACCCGCGAGGCCGGCGTGGTACTGGCGACCGTGTCCGGTGAGATCGACCTCGCGACGGCACACGCTTTCGCCCAGCACCTCGAAGCGACCCTCGCCGGCGCGCCGAGCGCGGTGATCGCCGATCTCGACGAAGTCACCTTCCTCTCCTCCTCCGGGCTCGCGGCACTTCAGATCTTCGCCCACGCAGCGAACTCCGCGGGCGTCGCGTTCTGCCTCGTCAGTGGCCAGCGCACGATGCTTCGACACCTCCAGCTGACGGGACTGGACCGCGACATGACCATCAAGCCCACCGTCGCCGACGCCCGCACCTGGCTCTCGGGCGAGCCGGCGCCGGACAGGTGAGCAGAAACGCCCCTGTCACTAGCTCGGCAGACAGTCGCTGTCGCCCCGTTCACTCTCGCCGACATCACTTACGAGGTTGGTCTCTCCGAAGAGAACGCCGCTGCTTTGCGCGACGAACTGGCCCGACATATCGCCTCTGGCCGCCGCAGTGGCGGGCTGAAGGCCCGCGTCGCCACAGGAGTTTGCGTGCACTCGCTCCCTCGGAAGTGCACCGCATCGTAGCGGCCGTTCTTGAGCCGCAAGAACATCTCGGCTCCCTCATTCTCGAGCGAAGCCCGCTGGCAGAGCAAGTTCCGTTCGCCGCGACCACTTACAGTGCAACACGGGTGGTGCGAGCGGCAATGCGGCCATTCGAGTGCAGATCAGCCTCAAACTCGTCACCGGTGCCGGGCGACTGCGTTCCGCCCTCGACCCGAACTCGCCTCAAGCACCGAGGTGCACGATGATCAATACCGCCCGCCGAGCCACCATGACACGCGCTGTGCCCCCGCGCCGAGCCGGTGCCCGGCGCCGCCGACAGGCCATCGAGGGTCACGGGCCGAGATTCGCGTTCTACGGGCGGATGTCCACGGTCGAGTTCCAGGACGGGGCGACGTCGTTAGGGTGGCAGCGGGAGGTCGCCGAGGAGACAATCCGCGGCCGCGGCATGATTGTGGCGGAGTACTTCGACGAAGGATGTTCACGTCGGCTGTCCTGGCGCGAACGGCCAGCCGCGGCCCAGCTGATGGCAGCCGCGGCGGGACCGAACCGCTCGTTCGATGCCGTCGTGATCGGCGAGTACGAGCGAGCGTTCTACGGCGACCAGTTCAACGCCGTGCTGACCACGCTCCAGGAGCACGGTATCCAGCTGTGGCTCCCCGAAGCGGAAGGTCCGGTCAACCTTGATGACCCGGTGCACCGAGCGCTGATGCTCCTGCTCGGGTCCCAGTCACGTCGCGAGGTGCTGCGGGCTCGGCATTGGGTGCTGGCTGCGATGCGCGTCCAAGCCCGTGTTCAAGGCAGGTTCCTCGGCGGCCGGCCACCTTACGGATACCGTCTTGCCGATGCCGGTCCGCACCCGAACCGGACCCACACGAGCTGGGGTCGCCGCCTGCACCGCCTAAACCCGATCCAGCCACCGCACCGTGGGTGCGGTGGATCTTCCAGCAACGCGCGACCGGACGTAGCGTGGCCGGGATCGCGCGGGAGCTGAACGACCGCGGCATCCCATGCCCGTTGAGCGCCGACCGGCACCGGACGCGGCACGAGTGGATCGTCCGGACGGTGATCGGGATCCTCGAAAACCCCGGGTACACCGGGCGCTAGGTGTGGGAACCGACACGACACCAGAACAGTCGGCCCGGCCCACCGCGGTGATCCAGCCCGACCATCGGCGGTACCAGGTTGAGCAGAGTCGAAGAAAGTGACCCATCCTGCTCTCGTGGACGTCGCAACGTTCCTGGCGATCTAGGGCATGCGCGCAGCCCGATCCACCCAGCACGGTGACACGAGAACGTACATGCTGGCAGGAGTCGTGCAATGTCAGGTATGCGGCCGCCGACTGGACTCACACTGGGTCAACGGCCGCCCCGGCTACGCTGCCGCCACGGCCACACCAGCGCCCGCAACCGCCCACCAGAACTCGCCAAAACGCCTACGTCCGCGAAGACCACATACTCGACGATCTCCGCGTGCGATTCGCCGAGACCGTCGGTGCCGATGGGGCCGCGATCGCCGACTACCTGAGATCGAACGACCTAACGATCATGTGCGGCGGCCCGACCCGAGAAGTCAAAGCCTGCAGCCCACAATCCGCACTTGCCACGATAGACGAGACCGCCTGCGGCCAGCTGCTGTTACTCTGACCTGGCCGCGACGCGCGGCTCTATGGGGTAATTGAGTGTCCGAGGACGATCTTGCTCGCTATCTACACGCCTTGGATTGCCGCAATGAGTAACCCGGGCTCCGCGAGTCAAGCTTCCATGGCACGTTCGACTCGCGCGCAAACTGAGAATAACAGCGGCGCGCTCAATTGCTATCGGTCAAGCTAGGGAACTCATCAGCAATCGCGACAACTACCGCCGACTGAATATGCGCAAGGACGTCCAGCGGTGTCACCCAACTGCCAAGGTGAAGTGCACGCGCAATAAGTGCTGCGGCACGATTTGGCTCGACAAATTTGGCTACGGCCGCCAATGCCTCTGCCTGCCAGTCTGGCTCAGTTATTGAATTTGCGATCTTTTCAGCTCGACCGTGGTCGCCGATGGCAGCCACCGCCCTGGCCAGTGAAATCAAACCCTGATCGCGTACATAGGACGTAAGAGATTTAACCACCTTTTCGGTATTCACGGATAGTGCAACGGCCGCATCGAGGTCACCCGTGACCGCCAGCGCCTCAACATTGACTGCAAGCGCCTCTGCCTGCCAAGATGGCTGGAGGACAGAGAAGTCGAATAGCTTCGCAGCGCGATCGACCTCTCCAGCAACGACAGCTGCTTTTAGGACAAAAATTAAAGCGTCGAACTGCCTGTATGAATGAGTGATCGAGCGGGCGAGCGTCTCGGCGCGTTCTAGGTCTCCGACGGCTGCAACCGCCCTCACCAAGCCGATCAATGCCTTCTCTCGCGAATGCAGTTCGGTGATTGAGCGGATAATAATCTCAGCTTGGTTGACTAGCGTCGCGGCCCGATCGAGGTCACCATTGACCGCGACTGCCTCCGCCAGCGCGGCCACTGCATGTCCGCGATAGGACGGATCTATAACGGACTCCACGATCGCCTCAGCCCTGTCTAGGTGGCCGATCACGCCCACCGCCCTTATAAGGCTGATCAAAGCTTCCGCCCGCCACAATAGCCTGTCGGTCGAGCGGGCCATCGTCTCCGCCTGGGCAGCCAGCCTAGAAGCTCGCTTGAGATCATCGAGAGTAATTGCCGTTTCCGCGAGAGTTGCCAACGCCTCCACCTGCCAGTACTCCGTGATCGATTGCACAAGAGTTTCAGCACGAGCGAAATCGCCGGCAGCGGCCACCGCCACCGCTAAGGCGACCAGCGCATTTGCCTGCTGATCTGTCTGCTGGCCCGCCCGCTTACCGTCTCGGTAGCTGATGGAATAGGCTAGTGTTTCGGCCCGGTCGAGGTCTCCACGGCAGATCGTCGCCTCAACTAAATTCGCCAACGCGTCTAACTGCCGGTGCGGGTTGGTGATGGAGCGGGCAAGTGTCTCGGCC
This sequence comes from Amycolatopsis sp. CA-128772, assembly GCF_002904295.1. Taxonomy (GTDB): domain Bacteria; phylum Actinomycetota; class Actinomycetes; order Mycobacteriales; family Pseudonocardiaceae; genus Amycolatopsis. The sequence continues at coordinate 140,761 of NZ_PPHG01000003.1, read as the reverse complement.
CGGTCAAGGTCGCCAGCGCCTGCTACCGCGCTCACCAATGCGGCCAACACCGCTCCACGATCCCGTGCGTTGGAGATAGAGCGCGCGAGCGTTTCGGCCCTGTCAACGTCGCGAGCAGCGACCAGCCCTTCTACCAGCCGACTAAACGCCTCTACCTGGTGATAAGATTCAGTGATCAAGCGTGCAAGACTCTCAGCCCGATCGAAATCGCCAACTGCGACCAACGCCTCCGCTACCGCCTCGAAGGCCTCGCACTGCCAAGCCGGATAGGTAGTGGAGTGCATTGAGCGCGCAAGACTCTCAGCCTGGTCGAAATCGCCGACGGCCACCAGCGCTTCGACCGCTAATCCCAATGCCCGAAGGTGCAAGGGCGGATCTGGGATAGACTGGGCCAGGACCTCAACTTGGACGGCAAGCCTGGCAACTCGTTCGAGATCACCGACCGCCGCCGCTGCCTCCACCAGCGCACGCAAGGCCTCCACCTGCGGACCATCATCAAAGATAGAGCTGACAAGGGCCTCGGCGTGCGAAAGAAGCTTGGGAACTCGCATGAGATCACCGTCCGCTGCCAACACCTCCACCAGGACCCCCAACGCCCTCACCTGCGAACCTTGATCGGGCATAGAGCAGACAAGGTTCATAGCCTGGTCGACGTCGCCGGCAGCAGCCGCCAATTTAACAAGGTCTATCAATACATTTACGCGCATGAATGGTTCAGCGATTGACAGGACAAGAACCATGGCTTGGTCGAAATTGCCAGCAGCGGCCGCCGCCTCGGCAACAAATCCCAACGCCTCCTCTCGCTGATACGCCTCACTACCAAGTGATCGCGCAAGGGCCTCAGCCCGAGCCAAATCACCGAGTTCTGCCCATACTTTGACGAGTCGTTCAGGCATGTTCGCGTTGCGTTCCACGAGATTTCCACGATGGATAGCCAGTCGCACCATAGCCAACAGGTCCGGTTCATGACAGTCAATAATCATCAATTCCGCAGTCGAAATCTCCGCAAAGGCAGCCGCATCTCCACCTGTGAGATTCAGCATCCGGTCATGGCGATCCCGGTCAACGGCATAGGCGACCATCCTGGGCAAATCATTGACTGTTTGCAGCATGCCGTAGTAGCCGTCCAGCAAGTATTGCGGCGTATCTGCAGGCCACCTCCGTTCGCGGTATTGCTTGGCCCAGGTATGCAGGCGCTGCCTATAGGCGTCCAGACTCGCGCCAGCGAGATACTGGGCAGCCAAGACTTGGAGTTCCACGTGACCAAGCGCGTAGACGTGGCAAAAAGAATCGCGCTGATGTCGACTCGGGTAACGAGTGAACGTCCGACCCGACACAGAGCGCAAGGTTTCCTCGATCTGCCACACCGCGCAGCCCGTCAACTCGACAAGGTCCAACAAGGTCAGTCCACCAATTGCCGCAGTGATAAGCCCGAGAAGATCTCGATCCAGCGGCTCCCCCTTCAGCAATCGCTTAAGGTCCCGTTGCCCATCTGCCATATTCGCCTGGGCCTGCGGGGACTTATCGAGAATCCGAACGATACTCGGATCTCGCAAGCAGTGACCATCAGGCACATCAGCCGGTATCGGAGGATCCGGACGTCCCGCGATGACTACCCGCAGCCCAGGAACCTGCCGGGACGGCAGTAAAGCGGCAATGCTATTACTGCTCGACTCACCATCCTCGTCGAGACCATCCACAAGCAGCACGAGGCGCTCATCGCGCTCCATACATGTTTGAGCGGCCCGCGCAAGCATGTCTAAGAAGTGCACCTCTCGAGTGGCCTCACTCAAATAAGCTGGCATCGACTCGCCCAACAGCTCGGCCAACTGTTCAAGAATCACGTCAACGAATCCATGTCGACGATCATGATTTGAGTATCGAGCCGTGACAAAAAAAGACACGATGCGCACCCTTGCAGGTGGATTAAGCGCAAACCACGACATCAACGCCGACTTACCTGCCCAAGCCGGAGCTTGCCACCATAAATAGCCACCTTGACTAGAGCCAATACAAAACTCCGCCAACTCTGCTAACTCTCGCCCACGCCCCTCCAAAACTGACGGCGCAATACTATATACAACTTGCCGATACCCAGAATGCACCGCAGGAGCGACTTGTTCGGATACGTTGATTTGAAGGTTGTCTCGACCGACTTGTAGAAATCCAGAATCTTGAGCGTTGACCGTCACCCATGTCCCCAAGTCTGACACTGCACCTTCGGCCGCCATACACCCCGTTGGGTCGATCAGCAGAAAATTGCTTCTGACGAGTGCCATAGAAGGCTGGTCAAGCAGGGCCGACACTCGTTCCAGGTGATATATTTGCGTAGGCCCATCGACGCTTTCTTTAAGCTGCGCACGCTCGGCGAGCGACACTTCTTGATTGGTGACGAAAGCCATCCCGTCTGCGCTATTCCTCTGCACACCGCGAAAGTCCGCGACGAACTTCTTCCTGATATCCGCGAATCGTTGCTGACCGCGAGGGAAGTAGACAGCCATGACCCAGGTGCGACCGTCACGGCGCGCGATGGCGTCCTTGCCGCCGTCCGGTCCTCCGAGCGGATGGCTCGGGTCTAGATCAGTGAAGCCCTCGGCGAGCAGAACCTGAGCGGCCAAGCGTTCTGAAGGAGCCTGCCCACTCGTCCAGGCCAGCAAACGATGCCATGTCTCGTCACTCCGGATCGCCACCGTCCCATCGTGTCATGAGTCCGCAGTAAACTCCGGCATGGCAACGACGTGGCCCGGCAGTGTCGATGCCCTCGGCGACGTCTGCGGAACCCTGGCCGACGCAACGACGGCCGGCATGAGCCGCCTGTACCGAGCCCTGAACCTGGAGCTACGCTACGAACCAAAAGAGCTGGCCGTCTATGCGACGGCCAGCCCGGGTGTAGATAGTGCGTGTGTCCGAGGGGGGACTTGAACCCCCACGCCCGTTAAGGGCACTAGCACCTCAAGCTAGCGCGTCTGCCATTCCGCCACTCGGACCTGCTGAGAAAAGAGTATACGGCCCCTCCGTCCCCTCCTTCAGGGGGGTCCGGATCAGCGTCCACCTCGCCTCTGGCAAGATCAGCAAGTTTCCCTCCCGGCCCGCCAGCAGGGCACCCTCCACCCCATCCGTGACCTGCCCACCACCGCCGAAACGCTGGTTTACAAGACCGCCGTCGCTTCCTAGGATTCGGCCGCAGAGCTGCGCGTTCGGGCGCCCTCGGGGGAGTGGAGGTTCGTCTATGGCGCGCGGTCGGCGGGGGGCTGGTGATCGGCTCTCCGTTGATGATCTTCTTCGGGAAACCGGGGCCACTCCGCGGTCGATCCTCGGGGCTTCGCCCGATGTCCGGGTGCGGGATGACGATACCGGCGAGGGCTACCGGGAGCGGCTCGAGCAGCGGGCCCGTGAAGCCGCCGCGGGGCAGCAGCGGGCTGGGCGGCGGATTCGGTGGGTCTCCGCTCTCTGCGGGGGCCTTGTCGTCGTCGGGAGCCTTGTCATCATCGCCGTCACCTCGGAAAGCTCTCCCGGGCGGCAGGCCGCCATGGCTCCTGCTCCGCTTGCGCCCGCCACGACCACTCCCACCGTGGCCCGGGTCTCGACCGTGACTCCGGCTCCGATGCCCACCGTGCTCCGGCAGACGTCGGCGTCCCCCACCTCCAAGACCACCTCACAAGCCGCTCCACCGCCGCCGCCGGTTGTCGAGAGGGCGGGGTGCACCGTCGGGTACGCCGTCACCGATCAGTGGAACAACGGGTTCACCGCCGGGGTCTCCGTCACCAACACCGGCAGCCGGACGCTCACGCCGTGGACCGTCACCTGGACCTTCACCGCCGGGCAGCGGGTCACGCACAGCTGGAACGGGGACTACTCCCAAAGCGGCTCGCGGGTCACCATGAAAGCCGTTTCCTACAACCTCACCCTCGCCCCCGGCGCGACCGTCGACATCGGCTTCAACGGCGCCTTCGACCACGGGAACCCGGCGCCCGCCGGCTTCGCGCTCGACGGCGCGAGCTGCACCACGCGCTAGCCGAGCACCGACTGCATGAAGCCCACCAGCCAGTGCTGGGCCGGGCTGCGGGCGTGCGTGTGCCGCGTGTACACCGACACCTGGGCCGGCTCGACCTCCAGGGGCAGCTCGAACAGGCGGACGCGGTGCTCGGCCGCGAACATCTCCGCCACCAGGCGCGGGACCATCGTCACCAGCTCGCCGTCCTGGACCAGGTACGGCAGGGCCGCGAAGCGCGTCACCTCCAGGACCACCCGGTCCAGCAGGCCGCACGCCTCCAGCGCGCGGCGGGGGCCGTCGTGGCCCGTCGGGCCGAACACCGTCACGTGGCGCTCCGCGGCCAGCTCCTCCCGCGACACCGCGGCGCCCAGGCGCGGGTGGTCGTGCGCCACCATGCCCAGGTAGCCCTCCGAAAACAGCGGGATCCGGGCGACGCGCTGAGAGCTGATCAGCGACGATGCGATGAACGCGTCGATCTCGCCGCGGCCGAGCTGGTCGGCCGCGCGGTCGACGTCCAGGGGCCGGACGGTCAGCGTCACCCCGGGCGCGACCGGGGGCAGCGCCGCCATCAGGCGCGGCAGCAGCGAGATCTCCCCCAGGTCGGACAGGCACAGCGTGAACGCCGCCCGGGCCGTCGCCGGCGAGAACGACCACGCGCCGCTTACCGCCGCCTCGATCTCCGACAGCGCGCCGTGCAGCGGTTCGTAGAGGGCGCGGGCCGTCGTCGTGGGCACCAGGCCGCCGCCCGTGCGGCGGAACAGCTCGTCGGAGAACCGGCGTCGCAGCTTCTGCAGGCTGTAGCTGATCGTCGGCTGCGTGACGTGCATGGACTCGGCCGTCGCGGTCACGCTGCGGGTCTCGTACAGCAGCACGAACGTGCGCACCAGGTTCAGGTCGAAGTCTTGCATTATCGATCCCATCGATGAAGCAACGAGCCAACATTTATTGGAACACAGGCGCGCAGCTCCATAGGGTCGGGCCAACTTCGAGGAGGACCCACCGATGCCCACCGCCCGCCGGCTCGCCCACGAGTTCCTGGACCGCCGTGGCCTGACCACCATCTTCGGCAACCCCGGCTCCAACGAGCTGCCGTTCCTCGCCGAACTGCCCGAAAACTTCCGTTACGTCCTGGGCCTGCACGAAGGCGCCGTCGTCGGGATGGCCGACGGGTACGCCCAGGCGACCGGCCGCCCGGTACTGGTCAACCTGCACGCCGCCGCCGGCTCCGGCAACGCCATGGGCGCGCTGACCAACGCCGTCCACTCCCGCACGCCGCTGGTGCTCACCGCCGGCCAGCAGGTCCGCTCGGCGATCGGGCTGGAGGCGATGCTCGCCAACACCGACGCCACCCAGCTGATGCGCCCCCTGGTCGGCTGGGCCGGCGAGCCGAGCTGCGCCGCGGACGTCCCGCGGTCGCTCGCGCAGGCGGTCTTCGAGGCCGAGCTGCACCGGCGCCCCAGCTACCTCTCGGTGCCCTACGACGACTGGGCCGCCGAGCTGGCCGAGAACCCGATCCTCGACCGGCAGGTCCGCAGGGGCCTCGCTCCCACCGAGGCCCAGCTCGCCGAGCTCGTCGCGACCATCGCCGCGGCGAAGAACCCGGCCCTCGTCCTGGGCGGCGACGTCGACACCGGCGACCTGTTCGACCGGGCCGTCGCCCTGGCCGAGCACCTGGACCTGCCGACGTGGGTGGCGCCGTCGCCGCACCGGCTGCCCTTCCCCAACCGGCACCCGCTCTTCCGCGGCGTGCTGCCCGCCGGCATCGCTCCGGTGTCGGCCGCGCTGACCGGGCACGACGTCGTGCTCGTGCTCGGCGCGCCGGTGTTCCGCTACCACCAGCACGTCCCCGGCCGGTTCCTGCCCGCCGGCACCCGGCTGATCCAGGTGACCGACGACTTCGGCGCCGCGGCCCGCGCGCCGATGGGCGAAGCGCTGGTCGCCGAGCCCGCACCGGTCATCGAGGCGCTCCTGCGGAAGGTCCCGGCCCGCACCGCACAGCGCGGCTACGTCGAAAACCCGGAGCCGAAGACCGGCGAGCGGGCGCTGCACCCGGAGCAGGTGTTCGCCGCCCTGCGCGACACCCAGGACGGCGCCACGCGCTACGTCGTCGAGTCGACGTCGACGAACTCCGCCTGGTGGCGCCAGATGGACCTGCGGCACCCGGGGTCCTACTTCTTCCCGGCCGCCGGCGGGCTCGGGTTCGGCCTGCCCGCCGCGGTCGGCGTCGCGATGGGCAGCCCGGACCGCCCGGTCGTCGGCGTCATCGGCGACGGCTCGGCGAACTACGGCATCACGGCGTTGTGGTCCGCGGCGCACTACCGCGTCCCGGTCACCTTCGTGATCCTGCGCAACGGCGTCTACGGCGCGCTGCGGTGGTTCGGCGAGCTGCTCGGCACGCCGGACGTGCCCGGCACGGAGATCCCCGGCCTCGACTTCACGGCCATCGCCGCCGGTTACGGCGTCGAAGCCACCACCGTCACCGACGAAGACCACCTGCGCACCCAGCTCAAGACGACCACGGACGGCCCGCGGCTGATCCAGGTCGACACCGAACCGACCTCCCCGGAGTGATGATGACCCTGTTCGAGAACGAATTCCACGGCGGCACCGGCGGGACGCACCCGGTCGTCGAACCGGCCACCGGCGAAACCCTGGGCCACGTCGGCGTCGCGACGCCGGCCGACGTCGCCGAAGCCGCCACGGCCGCGGCGAAGGCGCAACGCGACTGGGCCCGCCGCAAGCCCGCCGAACGCGCCGCCGTGCTGCGCCGCGCCGGCGAGCTGTGGGAGGCGCACGCCGCCGAGGTGCAGGACTGGATCGTGCGCGAAGCCGGTTCGACGCGGCCCAAGGCCGGCATCGAGACCGAGATGGCGGCGGGCATCTGCTTCGAGGCCGCCGCCCTGCCCACCCACCCGCTCGGCGAGGTGCTGAGCACCGGCGAACCGCGCTGGTCGCTGGCGCGGCGGGTGCCGGCCGGCGTGGTGTCGGTGATTTCGCCGTTCAACTTCCCGCTGATCCTGGCGATCCGCTCGGTCGCGCCGGCCCTCGCGCTCGGCAACGCCGTGCTGCTCAAGCCCGACCTGCGCACCGCGGTGTCCGGCGGTGTCAGCATCCTGCGTGTCTTCGAGGAGGCCGGCCTGCCCGAGGGGCTGCTGCACCTGCTGCCCGGGGACGCCGCCGTCGGCGCCGCCGTGGTCGACGCGCCGGAGGTGTCGGTGGTGTCGTTCACCGGCTCCACCGCCGCCGGGCGGAAGGTCGGCGAAGCGGCCGCGCGCTCGCTCAAGCGCGTCCACCTCGAGCTGGGCGGGAACAACGCGCTCGTTGTGCTGCCGGGCGCCGACGTCGCCAAGGCGGCCTCCGCCGGTGCGTTCGGCTCGTTCCTGCACCAGGGCCAGATCTGCATGACGACCGGCCGCCACCTGGTCCACGAGTCCCAGGTGGACGCCTACGTCGAAGCCCTGGCCGAGAAGGCGCGCCGGCTGCCGGTCGGCAACCCCGCCGCGGGCGACGTCGCGCTGGGCCCGATCATCGACGACCGCCAGCTCGCGCACGTCACCGACGTCGTCGACCGCAGCGTGGCGGCGGGCGCGCAGGTGCTGGCGGGCGGCAAGCCCGACGCGCCGTTCTACCCGCCGACCGTCCTCTTCGGACTGGACGACCGCACCCCGGCGTGGCGCGAGGAGATCTTCGGCCCGGTCGCGCCGGTGCGCGCCTACCGCGACCTCGACGAGGCCGCGCGGCTGGTCAACGACTCCGAGTACGGCCTGTCCGTCGGCATCCTCGGCGACGTCGGCACCGCGATGAAGCTGGCCGAAGAGGTCCGCTCGGGCAAGGTGCACATCAACGAGCAGACCGTCGGCGACGAGCCGACCGCGCCCTTCGGCGGGGTCGGCGACTCCGGCAACGGCTCCCGCTTCGGCGGGGCGAAGGCCAACATCGAGGCCTTCACCGAGACGCAGTGGCTGACCGTCCGCGCGGACATCGCGAACTACCCCTTCTGAACCCACCCTGGAGTACGGCAATGACGACGTCTCCCGCCCGTCCCGTGTGGACGGCGGTCCTCTGCTGGCTGACCGTCCTGCTCGAGGGCTACGACCTGGTCGCCCTCGGCGCCACCATCCCGACCCTGCTCAAGAGCGGCTACCTCGGCTTCACCGCGGCCGGCGCGACCGCGGTGGCCACCGTGTCGCTGATCGGCGTGGCCGTCGGCGCGGCCTGTCTCGGCCCGCTCACCGACCGGTTCGGCCGCCGCGTGATGCTCATCGGCTCGGTCCTGCTGTTCTCGCTGTTCACCCTCCTGACGCCGCTCGCGCCGAACGTGGCGACGTTCGGCGTCTTCCGGTTCGTCGCCGGGCTCGGCCTCGGCGCGTGCATGCCGGTGGCGCTCACGGTGATGTCGGAGAACCTGCCCGCGCGGCGGCGGGCCAGCGCGAGCACGTTCACCATGACCGGCTACCACGTCGGCGCGGTGCTCACGTCGATCCTCGCGCTGTACGCGAAGGAGGACTGGCACCTGCTGTTCTACGGCGGCGGGATCGTCGGCCTGCTGGCCGTGCCGCTGATGTGGTGGAAGCTGCCGGAATCCGCGGCCTACCTCGCGGCGAAGGAGGCGCCGGCCACCGAGCGCGTCGGGCTGAAGGACCTGCTCGGCACCCGTTTCCGGCGGATCAGCATCGCCGTGTGGACCGGCTCGTTCATGGGGCTGCTGCTGGTCTACGGGCTCAACACCTGGCTGCCGCAGCTGATGCGGACCGCGGGCTACCCGATTTCGACGTCGATCACGCTGCTGCTGGTGCTCAACATCGGCGCGGTGCTCGGGCTGGTGCTGGCCGGCACGATCGCCGACCGGTTCGGCATCCGGCCGATCGCGCGGATCTGGTTCGGCGCGGGCGCGGTCCTGCTGGCCGCGCTGAGCCTGCGCATCGGGAACGCCTTCCTGCTCAACACGGTCGTACTGCTGACCGGCGTCTTCGTCTTCTCCGCGCAGGTGCTGATCTACGGCTACGTCGCGCAGGCGTTCCCGGCGCAGGCCCGGGGCACCGCGCTCGGGCTGACGTCGGCGGTCGGGCGGCTGGGCTCGATCCTCGGGCCGTTCGTCACCGGCGCGCTCGTGACCGCGGGGGTCGCCTACCCGTGGGGCTTCTACTTCTTCGCCGTCGTCGCCGCGTTCGGCCTGGGCGCGGTGCTGCTGCTGCGGAGCGAGCCGCGGACGGAGGCGCGGTTGACGCCCGTCTCCGCCGGGTAGCCGACCCGGAACGGCTACCCGAGGAGAAACGATGTCGCAGCCGCACGACGAGACCGGCGAAGTGGACTCGAGCGGCAACCCGGTCGGCGAGCCGCCCCGCCGCGACGAGCCGGACGGGCCGCTGGAAGACGAAGACGCGAAGGCGCGGCCGGGTCACCCGGCCACGCAGGAGAACTTCCGCGGCACCGGTTAGACGGTGTCTTCCGGCTTGCGCCGGCCCAGCGTCGCTTCGGGGTGTTCGGTCCGGCGGTCGGAGTCGCGCAGGACCTCGCGGGCCTGGCCCGCGGGGTCCGCGCTGTCGACGGCCTGCTCTTCGGGCAGCAGTTCGGCCCGGGTTTCCGTCCGGTCAGGGGTGTCGTCCATGCCGGGCTGGTACCCGTTCCGCGGCCGCTTCAGACACGCCGCTTCAGACACGCAGCCAGCCGATGGCCAGCGAAAGCACCAGCGCCGCCACCATCAGCACGAGCACGCCGGTGAGGACCAGCCAGAGCACCGGCATCGCCTTGGACGGCATCGGCTGCGGGTGCGACAACCCCGACGTCTGGGCGGAATCCGGCGGCGTGCTGCCCGGCGGCACGCCCCCTCCGGCTTCCAGGTCCGGCGTCCGGCGGGGGTCCGGGTCCGGGGGTTCGGCGGTCATGGCGGCACGTCCTTCCGTCGCTCCCGCGGCGGGTGCCCGGCAGGCGGCCGGGCAAACCCGGCTCAGTCGCGGGTGCGGCGGTGGCCGGCGGCGTCGCGGCGGAGCTGGTCGGCGCGGGCCGAGATCTCGCCGAGCTCCTCGGCCAGCCCGGTGTGCACGTCGGCGAGGTGCGGCCGGGCGGCGGCCAGCGGCGGGAGCAGCGTCGCCGGGTCGTCGTCCCCGAGGGCCGCGCCGATGCGGTCGGCGCTCGCCTGGGCCGCGGGGCCGAGGCCGTCGAGCGCGCTGACCTGGCCGGCGATCCGGCGCAGGATGGCGGAGTTGCGCCGGGCCCAGTCGGCGACCGCCCGGTCGCCCGCCCGCCGGTCGCGTTCCGCGTCGACCCGGGCCTCGCCGGTCTTCTCGCCGGTGTTCGACGGCTGCAGCCGCAGGTAGCGCCGTTCCGCGGCCTGACGGCTCGCGACGCCCAGCGCGGGGGCGAGCGCGACCCAGCTGGCGCCGGCCGCCCGGGCCGCGGTGATCAGCTCCGGTTCCCAGCTCGCGAGTTCCTCCCGCAGCAGGCGCAGCCCGGACAACGCGGTCAGGACCTGGTCCCGGTCCACCGTGCCGGCCCGGGCGCCCGCGACGACCTCGTGGATCCGCCGGAGCGCGCCGGCGGGGTCGGTTCCGTCCATCGTCATCCTCTCGACGACCTGGTTCTTGTCATCGTTTTGACGACATGCTAGAACAGAAGTGCGTGTTGACACCAGCTGTCAGTTCCAGGAGGTGGATCCCGATGGTGATGCGCACCGACCTCGACCGGTTCGCCCAGCAGGTCTTCGGCGCCGGTACCTGGTCGAAACCGGCCACGATGCCGATGGACGCCTACCGCGCCGGCGACGAGTTCGTGGTGTGCTTCGACCTCCCCGGCGTCGATCCCGCCGCCGTCGAGCTGGACGTCGAGCGGAACGTCCTCACCGTCAAGGCCGAACGACGGCCCCGGCCGACGGGTGACGACGTCCGGATGCACGTCTCCGAACGGCGGCTCGGCGTGTTCTCCCGCCGGCTGTTCCTCGGCGACACCCTGGACACCGAGCACATCACCGCCCACTACGACGCCGGGGTGCTGACCGTCCGCATCCCGATCGTCGAAACGGCGAAGCCGCGCCGCATCCAGGTCGACGGCGGCGAGGGCACGCAGCGCCGAGCTTGACTCGACCGAGGCGGGCCGGGCACGCGGCCGCCTCCCGCCTCCCACCGCGCCGAGGAGGGTTTGCGGTGACCGGACTGACCACGAAGCCCCCCGCCGTCCCCCTGCTGGAGGAACTGCTCGCCCGGATCACGGCCGACGTGCCGGGCACCCTCGGCGCGGCGGTGTCGGTGCACCCGCGCGGCGGCCCGCTGTACGCGGCGGCCACGTACGGGCTCGCCGCCGCCTTCGTGCCCGTGCAGCTGAACGGGTTCGGCGGCCCGGTCCCGGTCGCCGGTCACCACCGGCGCGCCGGTGGTGACCGGCGACGTCTTCGCCGACGACCGCTGGCCGCACCTGACGCTCACCGGCCTGCTGGGCCACCACCCCGAGTTCGCGGCGGACTGGGCGCGTGTGCGCGGGGTCGCCGCGCTGCCCGCCACCTGGGACAACGAAGGGCTCCTGGTCCTGTCGGTGGTGCTCGACCGGCCCGCCACCGAGGAGACGGTGAGTGTGCTGCGGCGCCACGAACGGCTGGCCACCATGGCCCTGGTCGTGGCCGAAGCGGCTCAGCCGGACCGCACCGAGCAGACGCTGGACCTCCTGCAGTCGCGCGCGGCACTCGAGGAGGCGAAGGGCATCGTGATCGCCCTGCGCCGCTGCGGCCCCGACGAAGCGTGGTCCACGCTGCGGCGGGCGAGCCAGGAGTTCAACGTCAAGGTCCGCGAACTCGCCGTCGCGCTGGTGGAGCTGATCGCCGGAGCGCCGGCCCCCCAGCCGGACGGCGAGCGGACGATCACCCCCGGCCCCGCCGCCCGCCGGGCCGCCCGGCAGGTGCTGCACGCCTTGGAAAAGGGCTGCCGCTGAGCCAGGCCCGCTCGACGCCTCAGGCCCGCCTGACGCCTCAGGTCGGTTCGACGCGGAAGACCGCGATGCGCCCGGCGGCCGCCGCGACGCCGTCCGGCGTGGGCGCGTCGGCCAGCCCGGTGGTCACGAACCGCTTCCCCACGCTCGCCGGGCTCGTCTCGACCAGCTTGCGCAGCACGGGCCGCCGCTCCTCGACGGGCAGCTCGGCCAGCCGCGCGGCCGACGAGCGCCGGCCGCGGGTGAGCGTCACCTCCCCCGCGGCCCGCACGTTCGCCACCCAGGCCGCCTTCGGGTAGGCCTGCACGATGTAGCGCTCGCCGTCGATCGGGAGGACGGCGATGGGGAAGGTGCGCGGCACACCGGTCCGCCGCCCGGGCACGGTGAGCAGCTGCATCGGCCCGAAGGCGACCCCGAGCCGCTGCAACCCCACGACGATCCGGTTGCCGGCGTTGACCATCCGCCGGTAGTTCTGCGCTGTTGTCATGACGGCGACAGTACACGAGATCGTATGAGAACCATATGATCTCGCTCTCGTATCTCCTGCTCTCCGCTTGCAGCAGCCGGCGATCGAAGCCGACAGGTTTCCACCCGCGTGCCACGGCGCCGTCACACCGAGGAAACGGCGACCGCCGGAAGCAACCTTGTTGATTACTCACAGTAAGTTACCGCGACGCCGGACCCACGAAGACAGAAACGTCGGCAAGTTTCTCGGTTCCGATGTCGAAACCACGCGACCTGCCGATCAATGTCCAGTTTTTGTCGCATCAGCAGCGAACTGCCACAAATGTCGATCTTGATTTTCTTGCCACACGCTATTACTCCGCGTGCTACGCTTCACGATCGTTCGCGCTGCTCTGAGTTGGTATTGATCGGGTCGGGGAGGGTGTTCCTGCGTGTCTGATGCCGGAGGTGGCTGGTCCGGAGAAACGCCTGTTGACCCACTGGAGATCAAGTCTGCCCAGGATTTCGCGGTGGCATTGAACCAGCTCCGCGCCCGGGCCGGGCTCTCGATCAGGAATCTGGCCAGGGAACTTGAATCGGAATCGGGCGAAGCGGTCCCCTTCCACGCTTGGTGGCTGGTTCAGCGGCAGTCACCTGCCGACGTTGAAGCTGTCGATCGTCCTTCCGCACCTGCTGCGCTTATGCGGTGAAGCTGATCCCGTCGTCGTGAGTCAATGGTTGCAGGCACTCAGCGCCGTCCGCCGGCTGCCGGGGCCACGCCCGGGAGGCGAGGTATCCCCTTTCCGGGGCCTTGCCTCCTTCGAGACTGAGCACGCGCGATTCTTCTGCGGTCGAGGCGCGATGTGCGCCGAGCTGGCGGACCTGGTACACAAGGCCGCGCTCGCTGGCTCGCCGACGGTCATGGTCGGCCCATCCGGCTCCGGGAAGTCCTCGCTGCTTCGGGCCGGAAATGGTCCCGCGATTGTCCGACCGTTACAATCTCCTGTTATTGAAACCTGGTACCCAGCCACTCGATATGCTTCGCTCACGAAGCGGCGACGTTGCTGGACGGTTGCGCGGGCGATTTCCACGTTGCTTTGCGGACCGAGCCCGAGAAGTTCGGCCCTTTGGTGTTGCGCACCATGCAAAGTGGCGACGCAGAAGGCATGGAATTTCGCAGCCTGCTGATCGTCGTGGATCAGCTGGAGGAGATTTTCACACAGTGCCAAGACGACGTGCAGGGTAGGAATTTCATTGACGCTTTGTGTAGCGCGACAGCCGTGGGTGACGAGGGGAACGAAGGCCCGAGACGCTCGGTCGCCGTCATGTTCGGCCTGCGTTCGGACTTTACTCGCACGCGCTGCAGTTCCCCCAGCTGCGGTCGGCGCTCCAACGCACACAGCTGATCGTCGGCCCGATGAGCCGTCCCGAGCTCGAAGAGGCGATCACGGGCCCGGCCAGGGAAGCGAAGCTGAGCTTCGAGCCAGGATTGGTCGACCTCCTGCTGGAGGAGATCGCTACAGCAGGTATCCGCCGGCTCAGCGGCGCCGGTCACGAAGCAGGGGCCCTGCCCTGCTTTCGCACGCCCTCTTGGCCACTTACGAGCAGGCCACAAGCCGGAAGCTGACCACTGCCCAGTATCGCACCACGGGAGGTATCCACGAGGCCATCTCCAGGTCAGCTGAAGACGCCTACGAACGTCTCGGCACGCCTGCCCTGCAGGAGACGGCACGCCAGGTGTTCCTCCGGCTGGTTCAGACGAGCGATGACGCGGCGCCGGTCCGTCGTCGAGTCCAGCGAGAAGAACTTGTCGGAAGGAGCGAGAAAGTCCGGGATGTCGTCGATCGTTTCATCGACGCTCGTCTGCTGTCGGCAGACGGACAGGCGATCGAGATCACCCACGAAGCGGTGCTGGTGGCGTGGGGACGATTACGTGGCTGGTTGGCTGCGGACGAAGCCGGTCTGCGCGAGCACCGCAATCTCACTCAGGCTGCTACAGCTTGGCGGGACGCGGACCGCCACCCCGACCTGCTCTACCGAGGTGGCGTGCTGGAGGTTGCCCGGGAGTGGTCGGCTCGTCGTCCCGGCGGATTGCGGCTGAACGAGCTCGAACGGGAGTTCCTCGATGCGAGCCGCGAACGGCATGAGAACGAGAAGCTACGCACGCGGCGGCGGATCCGGCATCGGAACCAGGTGGTTGCGGTGCTCGTCGTGCTGGTTCTGGCCGCAGCCGGAATCGCCGCGTACGCGCGCCAAGTGCAGATCACCGCGGATCACGACCGCGCGAACGCCAATCGCGACAACACCGAATCCGTGTCGCGGTTCGTGGCCGACGAGGCCGATCGGCTGCGCGGCAAAGACGTGTCACTGCTATGCAGCTGGCGTTGACCGCCTACCGGATAGCACCGACGGCTGAGGCCCGGTCGAGCCTGCTCACGATGTCGGCACTCGCGCCGGTGACCCGGCTGCGACCCGCCTCCGGGACCGCTACGGCCTTGGCCGTCGGCCGCGGCGGCACATTCGTCGCCGCCGGAACCACCGACGGTGGCGTTGCCCTCTGGCGTTCGGCTGAGGTGAATCCGCTGGCACCGGCGGGCATCATCAAGACATCCGATGCGGCGGTAACCCTGCTGGGGCTGGCCGGCAACGGCTCGCTCCTGGTGGTTCAAAGCCGGCAGGCTCAGCTCCGGATGTGGGACGTCGCCGATCCGGTACATCCGCGTGATCTCGGAAATCTGTCCGGGATGCGGGGGACGCCTCAGTCCGTCGCGGTCTCGGCGGATGGCCACGCGATCGTTGCCGGCACCGAACAGGGGGAGATCTACGTTTGGAACGTTCGTGAACCCACGAAGCCAGCCGTGACGAGCCCCCTTTCAGGGCGCCCGGTGACGTCGGTGGCGTGGGCCGGGGACGGCCGGACGCTGGCAACCGGTGGCGATCAGGGAACAGTGACCCTTTGGCACGTCGCGGACGGCGGTCCCCTGGTCCAGGCGGGCGCTCCGCCCGGCGCCACGAGCCGGATCTTTTCCCTCGCGTTCAGTGCCGACGGCCGCAGATTGGCCGCCGGAACCGGTGCTCAGCACGACGTGTTCATCTGGGACGTCGCCGATCAGGCGCATCCGCGAGCGGTCGGAGCACCCCTCACCGGGCCGGCCAGCTGGGTCAACTCTGTGTCGTTCAGCCCGGATGGCACAACGGTGGCGGCCGCCAGCTCCGACAGCGAACTGTGGTTGTTCGACGTGGCGAGCGGGCGTGCGATCGAGCAGCTTCCGCACCCGAACCCGGTGATCGGGGCGGCCTTCGTGCCGCCGGGACGGTCGTGACGCTCGCGGACGACGAGGTGGTCCGCCGCTGGCGAGTACCCGGTCCCGTCATCTCCGGGGCCCGGGATTCGATCTTCGCGGTCAGCTTCGACTCAACCGGCACCAAACTGGGCGTCGGACCCGGATCGGACGACAATACGCTCTCCGTGTGGAACGTCGCCGACCGGTTGAGTCCCTCGCTCGGCACAATGATCCTCAACGATTCGCCGGCCGGGAAGTTCTCCGGCTCCGGGACACTGACTCCGGACGCGCGGACGTTCATCGTCGGCTGCACCGACGGCACAGTGCAGATCTGGGACATCGAGAACCCCAGCCATCCTCGGCTCCTCGGAGCTCCGGTCGCCGCGAGCACCGGCCAGGAGCTCGTCGAGGCGGTCAACCTCAGCCGCGACGGGCGACTCCTTGCCGTGAGCGCCGATGACGAATCGGTCAGCCTCTTCGCCCTGACGGACGCCCGCAGCCTGCGTCCGATTTCGAGGATCAGCCAGCCCGGCGCGATCAAATTCTACCAAACCGCGTTCAGCCCCGACGGACAGATGCTCTCCGGGGCGGCCGAAGATGGGCACGTTTACGTGTGGGACATCCACGACACGGCACATCCCCTGCTCTTGTCGACC
Organism: Amycolatopsis sp. CA-128772; assembly: GCF_002904295.1. GTDB lineage: Bacteria > Actinomycetota > Actinomycetes > Mycobacteriales > Pseudonocardiaceae > Amycolatopsis. The sequence continues at coordinate 124,469 of NZ_PPHG01000003.1, read as the reverse complement.
CTTGGTGGTTTCACTGCGGCGGCGTACTCGGTCGGATTCAGCCCGCAGGGGAACGTGCTGGCCGCGGGCAGCGCCGACAACACCGTGCGGCTGTGGGGAATGGCTGATCCGCTGCGCCCGGTCGTTCTCGGCCGGCCGGTCACCGGCCCGGTCGGCTACATCTATTCACTGGCCTTCGACCCGGCGGGCGCGACTCTGGCGACCGGGAGTACCGACAACACGGTGTGGCTCTGGGACGTCAGGTATCCGGAGAAGCCACTACGCCTGGCCACGTTGACCGGTCCCACTCAGGGCGTTTTGTCCGTCGCGTTCGCCCCGGACGGCCGCACGCTTGCCGCCGGCGGGCACGACCGGATGGTCCGGCTGTGGGTCACCGACCCCGAATGGATGGCGCACTGGGTGTGCGAGACAGCGGGAGCACCGATCACGGACGGCGAATGGGACAAGTACGTGCCGGGACGGCCGTTCTCGCCACCATGCCGGTGACGGATCCCCCGGTCGGGCCGTACGGACTTGTACGACTTTCGTTCGTCGCGGCCGAACGGGTGTGTCGCGCTCTTCCGAGTCGTCAGTCTGTTGCTGCCCCGCTGACCGGGTGAGGCGTGCTCGAAGATCGAAGAAAGCGATGAAGAGGCGAATCCGTGTCGTGACCGGGGTGGTCACCGCGTTGTGCATGACCATGGCAACCGACGGACAGGCCGCCGCCGGCCAGCACCGCTCCACCCGGGATGTCGTCTTCTACTCGGGAGTGGGGCACGCGGGCGCCGAGACAGCGAGCAGCCTCGGTGCGTCGCGCGTGCTGACCGTCGACGGATCGTACGACGGCAAGTGGCCGGGGGATCAGCCCTGCCGGCCGTCAGCTGCGTCGATCGCATTCGGAGGGAAGCACATCACCCGGCTGGCCGGCTGGAGCCTGGGCCGGCTAGGACCGATCTACGCGCTCGGCTATCTCCGTACGCACGCCCCAGCTGTCGCCCGCGATATCGACTACGTCGTCATGTACGACCCCGGCTCGCCGGACGACTTCGACGGGTCCTGCGATTCCGCGCCGCAGGTCGACGCTTCGAACGTGCTCGCCTGGTGGCTTGGTATGCCCGGAACGGATCACCGGCTGGTCATCATCGCGGGCACGCTCACCGCGTCCGACAACTATCGCTCGATCCGGGAGACCTACTTCCCGGCGATCCGGGCTGCCGGTCCGGCGATCCGCCTGCGGGTGCTGGTCTGCGGGTACGACTTGGACCACGAACAGACATACGAGCAGCACGCGAGCTTGATGGTCGGACCGCGGCTGCAGACTGTGCCGGCGCCCCGGACCTGCCCGGATGAGGGCACTCACCTGATGCGCGGCTGGAACCCCTGAACCAACGGATTGGCTCTCCGTACCGGTGTACGGCGGTGTACGGACGTTGCCGCCGGATGCCATGGCCCCTGTCCGGTCTCGCACGGGCAACCCAGCGTCACTTTCGCTGACCGATAGTGAGCTGTTTTCTGGAAGGGCGCAGACACTGCGCCGCGGCACCCAAGCCGCGAACCCACACGAGAACGGCAGGCTCGACCATGAAAATTCGGATGATCGCCTCGTGGATCGCATCGGTGCTGATCACCGTTGCGGCCCTGATCGGCGAAGCAGTACCAGCAGGTGCTGCCAGTGGGAGCCATTGTGCCGCGTCGCAGCCGGGGCCCGGCAACGACGCTTCCACAGACGACGTTGGTGACGGCAACTACCGCGGCGTGGCGGTCTCCGGGGTGAACGCGGCGGGCACGGTGGCGTCGCGCAACTTTGCGAGCCGGCCTGACCGCTCGGGCGTCGAAATTGCTTACGGAGAAACGGTCAACCTGGGTTGCTGCGCTCAACGCGGTGTCGCCATGCCCTACCGCAACGCCCTCTGGTACCGCTCCTACAACCGCTTCAAGAGCTCGTATGAGGGGATTGACGGTCACAACATGAACACACCGGGGACCGCGGCAATGGCACGCCTCCAGGATTGGGCGCGTGCCGTCACCTTCTTCTTGCCGTAAGTGCCGGGCGGCGGTGCGAGCTCGCCCAGGCGTGCACCGCCGCCCAGCGGATCGTCGGCTCCAGCGCAGAATTTCGAGACCGAGCCGGCACCTGACCCGCAGTGGCTAGGATGGGCGCAGCCGGCCGAAACAAGATTCATGAACAACTGATCGCCATGGCGATGTGTGCACCACCTCGTGGCGTGTCGTGCGCCGGTGGGCCGACGGTCGTTACGGCGTTTCCACTAAGATACCGGGCGAACAGGGTGCATGGAGGTTCGATGCTGCAGTACTCACAGCTACCTGCCGAGGTGCGCGCCGGCCTGGCTTTCGGGCAACCTTTGCGTGACGGCATCGAACTAGCGCGCGCCCGGGGACGGGGCACGATCGTGGTACTGGGGTGCGGTGAGTGCCATGCGTCCCTGATGAGCGGGGGTGACAGCGGAATCTGGCTCACGACCGGGCAGGCGATCTTCACCAATGCCCAGGTCGACGGGGCGACGATCTTGGGCCCGGGCCTCGAGTCCATCGTCCGCAAGTATGTGAACTTGGAGGCGGGAGCCGGTCCGGACGCGACCGACCCCGGCGCCCGGCACGCCATGGCCGCCGGTTTCGCAGCTCAGTCAGGTCATCCGGTGATCGCCGTCAGCAACGAGCGTAAACAGGTCACGCTCTACATGCGCGAGGAGCGGCTCTTGCTCCGGGCCCAGGCGGAGCTGAAGGCAACGGTCGAGGGGCACTTGCAGCTGCTGCGGACGATGTTGACCGTGTACCCGCAGCGTGGCGGCTCGAGGCGTCGGCTGCCGGCCGATGAACGAGTTCGGGCCGAGGCCGCGATCCGGGCTATTCAGGAGGATCTGGCCGAACTGGGATCCCAGGGGGCGGTGCAAGCTGCGGAGTGCGCGACGATCGCTCGCGAACTGGGTCTGGCGGAGGCCGGTCCGGTTGCGGCGTCCGAGGGCGAGTTCGACGCGGTGCCGAGGCTCGAAGAACCCGAAGTGCGGCTCCTGGGCGAGGTCTACGTCGAAGACAAGCTGGTCAAGGGGTTTGCCGCAGACGTCCTCATCATGCTGGCGCTCTCGGATGAACGACGCATTCCGGTTCACGTGCTGCAAAATGCACTGGGTGAAGAGGACGAAAGCGCTTTGGAAGAGGGAATCGTCGCGCTCCGCGAGTCCGGCCTCGGGATCGCGAAGGAGCGCGGCGACTGTTTCCTGGAATCCGAGCCGGTGCTGGACTCCGACGAGTTCATGACGGGTGTACGGGACCTGCCGGAATCACCTCGGCCCGGCCAGGTGGATCGGCTGCTGTCGCTGTGGCGAGGCGATCCGGCGGCCTTGCACCCGAACACTTCGGGACACTGGCACGAGGTGTACAGAGTGCGAAATGAGCTGCTGAAGCGTATCCGCAAGATGACCGTGCACGAGCAGCGGGGGCTTCCCGGCCTGAAGACGTTCATTGCGCATTTCGCCGCCAACAAGCTTCCCTCGTGGGTGTCCGGCGTCGCTTCACTCAACGGCCGGGTGGGCGACCGGAAGCGGGTGCTGATCGTGGAGGACCGCATGGCCGACACCTTTGTCGACGTGCTGGGCCGGCACTATGACTGTGTGCCGCTGCGCTCTCTGCCGGATTGGCGCCAGTTCTCCGACGAGGACGACCTGGACTTCGACGCCGCCCTGGTCGATCTCCACCTCACGGCCGCCGGCAACGACGCGCAGGGCGTGGCGGTGCTCGAACATCTGCGAGACAACGATGGCCCACCGGCGATGCTGATCTCGAGCGCCCCCGAGGCCGGAGACATCGACGCACTCAAGGAGAAGTACGGCCTGAGCGGCGTCTACCTCAAGGGACCGAACGATTCGCTGCCGGATCTGGTGCTCTCGATGGACCGGGTGATCCGCAAAGGACGTCCCGCACTCAAGTAGGGTCTGTCCGCCAGTGCTTTGGTCCCGTCAGCCGCCGGAGATGCTGCGTTTCAGCATCGCCTCAGGCGCTGTCAGATCCGTTCTCCCTCGTTGACCTCTTCGCGGTCAGGCTCCTCGGACAAGGGCAACTGGACCCGGAAGTGCGCGCCGTTCATGGCGGATGACCGGCCCACCAGGTACAGCCGGCCGCCGAACCGTGCGATGTGTGCTCTGGTGAAGTCGATCCCGCGTCCCAAGCCATTCGGTCGCTCGGGAAGCACCTTGCCGGAGTTGATGCTGGCCGCGACGTGCTCGGCGACGCCGGGTCCGTCGTCTTCGACGTCGATGACCGCACAGTCGACCTGCGTGCCGGCGATGGCGATCGGCTGATTCGTCAGTGTCAGCCCGATCGACGCCACGGCGAACTCAGGACCGTCTTGCGCCTGCATCGCGTTGGTCATGAGGTTTTCGATCGCCAAGCGGACGAGGTACCGGCTCGCGAATATCACCAGGGGTTCCTCGGGAGCCCGCACCGTCACCGTGAGGCGGGCCGGGTTCTTCGATTCGAACCCCCGGCGCAGCTCTTCCAGCAGCTCACCGACATCGACTCGTTCGTTGACGAGCATCTCCTGCCCGCGCGCAATCACCAGTTCGGCGCACCGCTTCTCGATCTTCGCAGCCCGCTCGGCGCCAGTCACGAGGGCCGAGCTCGCGATGTCCAAGCTGTCCGTACCGATGGCCTGCTTCAGGGCTGTCCGCAGTTCGTGCAGATCCGTCTTCATCGTGTGCAACGAGGACGACAACGTCTCGTTGCGCATCTGCAGGTTGACTTGCTCGAGGACCAGCTGATGCTGTTGGCGCAGCTCGTTCAGAGTCTCCTCGACGTAGCCTTCCACGTCGTCGCCGAGCATGGCAGCCAGCCCTGGGCCGCGGAACCCGTACTGTTCGCCGCTATGGCGGAGAATTCCCGCCGAAACGGCTCGTCGCAGGGACGACTCGAAGTCCGGCAGCACCGCGGTGACGGGCTCCGACCCGTCACCGGCGAAGATCCCCAGCCACTCCCGCACCTCATTTTCCCCGAACCGGCGATCCGGCTCGTTGTCCTGCAAGGCAAGGGCCGCCAGACTCACCGCGGCCACATCAAGTTCGGACATCAAAGCCTGGAACACACGGCCGCGGAAGTCGACGAGCGCTTCCCTGGACCTTCGCCATTCGGCGATGTCGGTCATGGTCAATTCCCTCGGACGATTCCCGCCACCGGCAAGTAAACTCTCGAGCGCCGCAATGATTGCCGGTCGGTAGCCAGCGGTGTCATAGCACAGCGCATCGACGACGGCACCCCGGGCCCGTACCCCGAGCAAGTCGAGCAACCACGCCATATCGTCCCGGAGCTCATGGGCGCTTGTCGGCTGAATCCCACCCTGCTCCGGGAAAAGCTGCTGCAACGGCAGCTGCCGGCACAGGGCGCGGAGAAGGTTGATCCGGCGTTCCGACGTCGACATGGGACCAGCGCCCGCGCCTCGCGCGAGGAGCCGGTACAGGAGCTCCGGAAGCATTCTCACCACCCCTCTCGGCAACGGCGCAGCCGCCTCCGATGGGGTCAGCTCAAGCCAGACCGTTACCTGCGAGGGGTCGTCGTTTTCCGGTGGCGGGCCGCTCGACCCGACCAGGAGTGCCCACGAGGCCGGGATGGCGATGCGGGTGAAGCGGGGGTCTTGCAAACCATTGATCGTCGTCCGGATGCCGCTTTCCGTTTCTTCTGCGGTGTGGCGGGTGCTCTCAAAACCCAGGAGTTCGTCCAACGCGTCGGCGAAGGTCTGTACCGTGCTCAGGCTGAGTTCTCCGCACATTTCCTGCAGTGCCCGCACGAGCCTTGAGCCCACCGGGTCGGTTCGGGGATCCGGCCGCCACCGGTTCACGAAGTCGGGCGGCGGCTCCGCGTCCGGATTCTCATACCACGCGAGGATGTCGGTCAGTCCCAAGTGTGGCCACGGCCAGCGTTCCTGACCGTAGGGCACACCCAGCGGACCGCCAGGTGTCCCGGCGTCCGGCGGGCCGTCCAGCATCATGTTGGCGGCAGGAAACTCCCGCGCCTTGATGCAAGTAAGTACCGCCTCGACCCACACCGGAGTGCTTGTTCCAGCCACCGCCAGCAACCGCTCCTCCAGCTGCAGGGCGTAATTCTGTTCGGTTTCCTCGATGCGCTCCTGCCAGTCGGCGAGGGCGGTTTCGGATGCAGCACGGCGGGTGTGGCATAGGCTTGCCAGCCGCCTTCGCTCGACTGCTTCGCCTTCGCAGCGTTTACTTCGTTCCAGGAGCTCGTTGTGACGGCGATCCACATCGCGCAGTGCGGACTCTCGCGCTTTGCGCAATGCCTCGTCGAGCTGGTCGCCGAGGCTGGCTCCGGAAATCAGCTCATCGGCTGCCGCGAAGTCGCCGTCGCCGATCAGCTGTTCGGCCGCTGTCTCGGCCGTGTCCGGCGGCTTCGCAAGGTCCAGTGCCACCGCTTGTGCAAGCTGGAGATCCGGAGAAGGCCGCACAGGATCCGAGAGAAGGCCGATGGTGGCGGGGTAGCGCCACCGCTGGTCCGAACTGGCCATGATGTCATGGAGCAAGTCCGTCACTTCTCCCCCCAGCGCGCCAGCGGTTTCAGCGCGTTCAACGCCGCGACGATGAGCCGCCGTTCCGGTTCGCCGGCCGCGGCGGCCGCCTGGTCGAGAGCGGGCTGGAGCTGAGCGAGGGCCGCGGCGAGCGGCTTGACGTCTTCGACCCAGCCCGCCTCCTCGGCATGCCGACGAGTCTGGGCCAGCTCGTCGACGCGCTGTGCCGCAGCGATGATCGCGTCGAGCCGCTGCTCGTAGTTCCGTCGCCGCCGGCTGTGGACCGAACCACCACGCGGAAGCGCTTCGGCGCTGGCCTCGTCGATCAGGTCGCTCGCGTCCTGGCCTGCATGCTCGGCGAGCCAAGCCCGCAGGCCAGCGACGTCCCGCCGCTCGGCCAGGGTCTGGATCTCACCGAACACGCCGTCGGCGTGGAACAACCTGCCGTGCAGGCGCAGACCGTTGGCGAAATCGAATGAAGTCCGCGCGGCGTGAGTGTGCCGGGTGAGTAGCTGCGACCACATCCTCGCCACTTCCTCGTCGGCGCGGGCGTGGTCGGTGGCCCGCATGATCTCATCGATGGGAACCGGTGCCGAGAACCGCTGCCAATATTCAGTGGCTGCACGGGCAAGCTCGTCCCACGGCGCGCCGGGATCCGGCAGTAGTTCCAAGGCTTCCGGCAACATCGACGCCAACCCGCCGGTGGTCTCGCCGTCGATCGGTCCCAAAACCAAGTCGGTGGCCGCAACGGAAACCAGGGCGGCATTCTCGCCGGCGCTGAGACCATCGGTGACGTTGTCGTAAACCGTTTGCGGGCTCCACCGAGTCCGGTGTGCTGCGGCCACAGCGCACAGCCACGGCGCGGGTTGCCAATCAGGGTCGGGCACTGCCCGGCGTAGCACGGCAGCTCCGACGAACGCCCCGTGCCGCCACTGATCCAATGTCAGGTGCTTGAGCCACGGTACGCGCTCGGCATCGGTGACGCCGTCATGTCGTACCAGTGCCGCGGCGGCTGACCGGAGCACGGCTTCACCGGGGTGTACGGATGCCAGCTCGTTGAGCAGGTCGAGCGGGCGCGCCGAGGCGGCAACCGCCGCGAATACCTGATCGACACGCCGGGATTCGTCGGGCTCTCCGGCGAGCTGGTTCAGGAGGCCTTGTCCTCCCGATGCCCACGGTATATCCGGAGACGAGCGTTTTGCCGGTTGACGGACCGGCGTGACGAGCTCGGGCTGCCGCTGTCGCCCGTCGAACAGGTCGAGCACTTGCGCCGCCTGGTCTGCTCCGACGATGCGGACGCCGAGCTCCGACCGGAAAGGCTGCCGGACTCCTCGGTCCGGGCGTGAGTTGAGGGCCAGCAGATCAAAACTGGTGACGATGCATTCCTGATCGGTGGCGAGCACCCGCGGCGCCCTGCTCATACGTTCAACTCGTATCAGGGAGCCACCGTCCCGGCCCAGCTCGTGCAATGGGCCTGCCTGATCGCCTTCGCCGGACCGCTGGTACCACAGGTCAACCCGGGTTCCACGATCCAGCTGCGCTCTGACCGCGTCCACGAACCGCAGAGTCACGACCTGCGCGGCGAGCTGGCGCGATCCGATCATGACTCGCTTCTGGGAGCTGCGGAGCACCCGCCAGAGCGCAGCACTGTGTTCCCCGTCCTCGATGACCTCAGCCCATGGTGCGGCTCGTTGCGTCAACATGCCTCGTAGTGCATGGACGACATTCGACCATGTGTTCGCCCACGCCAGAACCGCGCTGTCGGCGACCTCGCCGCCCTCTCGGTCGTGCGGAGGCTGGGGCACGGCGAGTTCTTCCGGCTCAGGATCGTTCGGATCGGGCGGCCGGAACTCGCTGCTCCGCACAAGCAATGCCTGGCTGAGGCGGTATTCCGGCATCGCGCGAACCATCCCGCGCAGCAGCGCTTCGATGGGCTCGCACTCGGCGGTGCCGGCCACGGCGCCGAGATCGACACCGAGTTGCCCGTCACCGATCGGTCCGTCGAGCAGGGCGGCGCCGGTGACCAGTGCACGCCGGTCGTCGGCGATCACCAGCCTGGCGTTGGTCCGGCTCGGCAGGGAGGACCACACGAGCCGCGGGTGCGTGCCGGTGTCATCGGAACCTCTGCGCAGGTCGGCCAGGACGTTCTTGACCCAGTCATCGAGCTTGCTGTCGCGTTGGAAGCCCCACACGATCGCGACCTGGACACCTTGCTCCAGGGCTTCGCGCAGCGGCTCGATCAGTCGTTGCAGGCTGTATCGCCGGATGTCGGGGCTGGCGAGAACGATCTGCTTACGTGCGTCCTTGATGAGCTCGAGTGTGGTTGCGAGGTGGTCGGCCTCTCCGACGACCAGCCTGGCACGCACTTCGGACCGGATCCGGTGGCGTACCAGCTCGTGCACCACGCGAGCCTCGGCGGCGAGGTCGCTGTGGAATGCCGTCCGCGTCCCAGCCGGCTCGGTCCGTGCCTTGGCCACCCGTCGCTCCAACCGGTCCAGGAGCTCCTCGACCGGCCGGGGATCCTCGTACTGCGCGTCGCCTCGCCCTCGCAGGTGCCGTGCGAACTCCGAGTCCGGGAACTCTTCGATGTACCGCTTGATCCGCCGGGCCGCCCCGTCCCTGCGGTCAGCGGGAAGCGCCGGACCCGGCGCCACGGTGATTTGCAGGTCCTCGGTGTCGGGATCGATGCTGACGCGAACGTCGAGCGGCAGCCATCGCTGCTCCTGCCCGGCACCCAGGCGTGCCGGTACCCGATACGCGGAGACAACCCGCCGGCGCCTGGTCAGCCCGCTTTCGTCATCGGCGTTTCCCCTCTTGCCTTCCTCCTCGTCCAGTGCCCTGGCGACGTCGGCACCGGACAAGTCGTCGGCCCAGCCATCGTCGGAGCCGACCTGCACGATGAGCCGGCCGTCACGAACCTTTCTCGTCCCGTCTTTTGCGGGCAGTACAAAGCCCGTCAGCTTCTCGACCATGACTTGCCGCACTTCGTTGCCCCGCTCCGCTCCCTGCAGCTGGGAAAGGTCGTTGTCCTGCACGGCCTTTCGCACGTCGGCGGAAGGGCACATGGTGCCCTTGGTGAAGTCCAGCGTGAGGTAGGACCTGCGCCAGAGGTCCGAAACGATGTCAAGAGTGAGGCGTTCGCCAAGGCCGAGCAGCGCGTTCAACTCGCCGATCGTGTCGAACTTGTCGACGACGGCGCGTAGCACGCCTTCCTCCATCGGTGACAGACCTTCACCAAGCGCATACTCGACGCGGACTGGAACGACGTCGCACGGGACGAACACGGTGACCGTGCCGTTCATCGGTCATTCACCTTGCTGGCGGGTACCACGATGCCGAACTGCCGAAGTGCCTGGCCCAGCCGGGCCCAGACCTCCGAGCCGCTGTCTTCCAGATGGGGAAGGTTGCCGACAACGACGAGCAGGTCCCGCGCCCGGGACAACAACACGTTCAGCAGGTGCGATTGAGTGAGATGACCGATGTTCTGCCAGGGCTTGCTCTGGTCGGCACGCCGGGTGTCCCGCACCATGGAGGCGATCACGACGTCAGCCTGCTGTCCTTGAAAGGCGTGCAGTGTAGACACGTACGGCTTGAGATCGTCATCGTCTGCCAGGAGCTGAACCTGTGCCCGGTAGGGCGAGAGCACCGCAACGGGTCTCCGCTCGCTGCTGCTCGGCAAGGTTGCCGGACGGGGCCTGAGCTGTGCGAACAGGTCACGAACCAGGTTTGCCTCGACCGGATTGCGCCAGTATGGTTCGTCGTTCCCGCCCCCGGTTCCGCTGGTGTCCAGCCAGATGAGCGGGTGGTCACCCAGCCACTTCGGCGCGGTGGGCCAAGCCGGCGAGTCCGGACGGCCCGTGGTCAGCAGGCCGGGAAGCAGCTTGCCTGGCTCCACGGGTTCGGTCGCGGGGTAGAACACCCGGCTGACGACCTCCGAAATAGGCCGTCGCATCCGGTACTGTGTGGTGAGCTTGCGGGTCGCACTGCTGAGTTTCGAGCCGGTCTCGTTCGGATCCGAGTCGAAAAGGGTGGCGAACAGGTCGAAGAACTTGCGGAACTCTTCGACGCGTTCTTCCTCGATGGCGATATCCGGATCGTCGCTCCTGGCGCACTCACGCAGGAAGTCCTCCACCTCACGCCGGCGATGGGCCGGAAGCTGGCGGTGATCACCGATCAACGTCCACCTGAGCCCTCGGACCAGGGGGATGGCGAGTTCTGTCGGCCACGCCTTTGCCGCCTCTTCAACCACCACCCAGTCGTACAACGAGGACGCCCCGGAACGTGCTACCGCATCCGGTGTCGCGGTGGCGCACGTGGCGAACACCAGGTTGGCGCTGCGGCGAAGGCGGTCCGCCAGCTCCGGTTCACACCCGGCGAGCAGGGCTTTCCACCTCCCCAGCAACCGGAGAGCCGCTTCATCGCGCCGATCGGACAGCTCGACCTCCACCCGGCGTCGCAATTCCCCGGCCCGACGCCGGGTCAACTCGACGATGCGAAACGGCCGCAGCGCCTGGCTCACTCGGTCGGAGCTCGCCGCGGACGAGATCCTCAGCGGTATTATGTCCGATTCGCCCTTGATGCGACCGTTTTCATCGATCGCTTTCGTGACTTCGAGCACGCGCTGCGCGAGGTTGTCGAGCGCGAAGTTCGACTGTGCCGAGATGAGCACCCGTCCCGGCTCCTTGGCCAGGTACGCCGCGATCGCATGGGCGGCGACCGTCGTCTTGCCGGTCCCGGGCGGCCCTTGCAGTGCGAAGAAAGGTTGGTTTACCAGCATGTCGACGACCGCTGCACGGCCTTCGTCCTTCAGGTCCTTCGCCGCCTTGGACCAGGGCGCGCGTCGGCCGGCGATCGTGCGAGGCTCGCGCATCTGCGCCATCAGGGCACGGTTGTCGAGGAGTTCCTGGCGAGCCGCGTCCTGCCTCATCAACACCCGGTGGGTGCCGCGGTCGCCGGCCGGGCACAGCCATCCGAGTTCCGGCAGCCGATCCGCTCCCCCGCGTACTCGGAGCCGGAAGGCGTCCTGGTTCACACTGTCCACAAAGAATGCCCGCAACCCCGCTGAGCGGCCGGGATCGTTGCCGTTGTCCATGTCGACCTCGATCTCCCGGTTGTCCTCGTCACCGGCGAGCTGCTCGAAGAAGGTCACGAAGGGTGGCCGGCGAGCCTCGCTCGCCGCGTACAGGGAGCCGAGCGCCGATCGGTAGCCGCGTGCTGAGTCGCGTTCCCGGTCGAACCGGACAACGGCGACTTCGCCGTCGGACGATTCCCGCACGTATGCGTATTGACGTGCCCGGTACTCGACCCATTGGTACTCGACAAGCCAGTCGAGCGCCTGCTGGTACGCCTCGTCGTCAGTGACTTCGGCGCTCGCCGACCTGGTTGCCTTCATCAGGGGCACCCACGACGGGCGGCCCTGCCGGCGGGCGGTGAACTCGGCCTTGGCCATGTCGACCGGGATGGCCTCCACGGCCGGGATCGCGCGTTCGGAGGAACTGCGGCGCAGATTTTTCAAGGCCGCCCGTCCCCGTTCGCTTTCGAAACCCACTACATATTTGATCAGCAGGACCTCTTCGACACTGGCCCCCTGACCTCCATAAGCGGAGTCCAGGCGGTAGGGCCGGCAGTACCACAGCGCCCGTTCGCCAACGAGGACGTGCTGCGCTTCCCGTTTGGCGCTCAGGTCGCCGACCAGCGGAACCGCGCGATCGGCTCCGTGCGGCGAGTGCATCAGCTTGGCCCGGCGGAGGTCACGCTCGATCAGGTCGGCCAGCTGGGTTCGGCCTTCGTTCGTCGCCGGATCCGCCGTGATCCACTTCCAGCGCAGCACCGTGTCGCGGAACTCGGCGGCCTGGAACCCCACCAGGTAAGGCTGCTGCCCGGAGGTCGCCGACCACAGTTCGGTCATCGCTTGGTGGTGCTTGTTGATCCTCGCGACCACGCCGGCTGCGGACGGGCGAGTCTTCAACGCCGGATCGATCATGTCATGCAGCAGATCTGCCAGCTGTGCGGGCAATTTCGTACCCACTCGAAGCAGCCGGCGGCGCTCCTGCTGCACCTCGTCGACCCAAGCTCGCGCTGCCGCGCTTTCGGACGTGGCCGGCGGCGGCTCCGGAAGAGCGCCAAGAAACCACTCCGACGCCAACATCCCCAGACTGAAAACGTCAGAACGGGGATCTTCCCTGACAGCTCCCTCGGCGTCGGGGTAAAGCAACGACAGCCGTTCCGGCGAAACATAGACGATCGCCTTCATACCCTGCTTCAGGAACAGCGCTCTCGCCTGCGCGCCACGGCCCGCATCTATCGTCTGCGAGCGCAGCAGATCGGACACGAGCCTGCTCATCTCGAAGCGGGATAGCTTCAGCCTCGGCAACTCGCCCGAGATCGAGCTGTCCAGGTCAATGGTGCCGGGCCAGATGTTGCGGTGGACCACGCCCGTGCTGTGCAGGATGCTCAACGCGTCGGCGAGCATCGACAGCTGGTTCATCGCCTCTTCGGGATTTTCGCGCATGAAGGGGATTACTTGTTCGTCGTCGGCGAGCCGGTCGTTGAAGCCCTCGGTGATGACGTACGCGAACCCGGGATGGCCGCTGGACGGCTCCACGTAGCCGCCATCCACCACGGACGGGAGAGCGGGATGCCGGGTGGCGGCGGCCCGGAGCAGGATGCGCATCTCCTGATCCCAGAGGAGACCGCCCACCTTCGAGACATCCCAGTACGTCTGCAAGGTGACCGACTTACTGGTCGAATCCATCAGGTCATACCTGAAGATCGTGTCGTGAATCAGCTCGGCGCCGTCGATCGTCGCTCCGGCCGCGCGACCGGGCACGTCGAACGTGCCGTACACCCCCTCGGACCCGCAGAAAAGCTCCTCGACCAGGCGATCCATTTCCAGCTTCGACACAGGTGCTTACGCTCCAGGGCTGATCCGCGGCCAAGACGACAGATCGCGAATCCTTGCATCGTGTGCGCCCTTTGGCAAAGGTCGCCATTCATTCAGCCTAAAGACCCACAGTAACGGCGCGGCAGTACGACACAGGAGACGTCGGCTCGCGCAACTCTGTCGACTGGAAGAAGACTTGACAGTTTGCGGACAAACCGCTTCCGGGCGTGGAAGGGCAGACTCGCCGCGGTAGAGTCCCTGCGGTCGCAATGTGAGGAGCCGGATGACGAGTGGGGGATTGTCGCCTCGCTGCGGCGTGTCCGTGTTCGGACGTGCAGGGACGCAAGCTTCGACGGCCGTGCCCGCCGCAAACGGCGATTACGCGGACGAGCCTTGAGCCACAGGCGTGCTGAGCAAGTGATTCGCCGCGGACATGGCAGTGGGTCTCGCGCCGCGGCACGCGTCCAATCCGCATCCCCGGCGCGATGTTTCGATCGCGATCTGGTCAACTCCGGTGCCGCCGGAACGGTTCGCAGCGCGGCAGGTGGCTTCGATATGAGGTGCTTGCGACGTCGCACGAACCTCTCGATCGGACGTCGATGCGACCGCTAGGATGCGGCTTTCGACTTGTGCCACGGAGGTTCGATGACCGGGTACCGTGAACCTCCCCGCGAGGTCTGGGCTGTGCTGGCCTTCGGCTTGCCCCTACGGGACGGTCTGGAGCTCGTGCGCGCACGTGGTCGCGGCGGGACCTTCGTCGTCGGCTGGGGCGACGACTGCGAAGCCCGGTCCGTGCGTGGCGATGAAGTCGACCAGGAGCTCACCGCCGAATCGGTGTTCCGGGCCACCGAAGGAGACAACGCAACCGCCTTGGACGTGTCCTGCCGACGCATCATCCGCAGGCACGTGATGCTCATACCCCAAGGAAGAGGCGGTGCGACCGGGCTCGGCACGAGACACCACTCCGCCGAAATGTTCGCCAAGGAGACCGGCCGGACCGTAGTGGTGGTAAGTGAAGAACGCCAGACGATCACGCTGTTCTCAGGTGAAGGCCGCTTCGAGCTGCGCCGGAAAGCAGAACTCCAGACCGAGATCGACAACCTGCGGTCGGTGCTCCACCTGACGATCGAGCTCCTTAGGAGAGATATAGACGTCCCGCCCTCCAGGCGGTCCGAAGCCGAAGCCAAGCTGGCACGGCTGGACGGTCACCTTGCCGAGCTGGGGCCACTCGGCGGCGACATCCGGGACGAGTGTCAGATGATCGCCACTCTCCTGAACAGTTTGCCCCCGGCTCGGGCGGACGGCGGAGGCGGGACCTGGAACGAAGTGTCCGGGAGCGCCACGAACGTCATCCAAGCTCGCAGCATCCAGACGGTGAATGTACTGCCGCCGGCAAAAGACTTACCGGTTCCGCGGCAGCTGCCACCGCACATAGCACTCTTCGCGGACCGTGTGGACGAAGTCGCGGAAGTCGTCCGCATGCTGACCGCGGGGGATTCGCCGGCGAAGATCTGTCTCGTCACCGGCGGCGCGGGCATCGGGAAGTCGGCGTTCGCTGTCCGGTGTGGTCACCTGCTCGACGATCAGTTCCCCGACGGCATCCTCTACGCGGACCTGCGTGGTTTTCACCCCGCGGACCCCCCGGCGGATCCGGCGGAGGTGCTGAGCGGTTTCCTGCGTGACCTCGGCTTGGGGGCAAGTTCGATACCGGCCGACCTGGACGGCATGACCCGGCTTTACCGATCGCGGCTCCATGGCGGTCACCTGCTCGTCGTCCTGGACAACGCCCGCGACTCGGCACAGGTCCGTCCCCTTCTGGCGGGAGCACCGACCTGTGCAACCTTGGTGACGAGTCGTACGGCCATGAGCGATCTGGTTGTCCTGGAGGGAGCCGCTCGCATCAGGATGCCCGCTCTCCCGTCCGAGGACGCGCGTGACCTGCTGGCGCTGATCACGCAGACGACCGCCGGCCCCCCGCTGACGGAGCTCGCGGAGCTCTGCGGCCGCCACCCGCTCGCCCTGCGCATCGCGGGCGCACAGGTGGCAGCTGGCTCACTCGAAGCGATTCAGGACCTCGTCTGCGACTTCCGACGTTCCGGTCTCGACGCATTCGATCTCGCTGAGGACGACCCGGCATCGATGCGCGCCGTGCTTTCGTCCTCCTGCCAAGCGCTGCCCGCGGAGGTAAAGCTGGCCTTCGGATTGCTCGGTTCCTACCCCGGAGCAACGATTGCGGCGGGTGCGGCTGCCGCCTTGATCGGTGGCAGCAAGAGTCTTCGCGCGCTGGCCGACGCCAACTTGATCGAAGAGATCGGCCGTAATCGCTACCGGATGCACAGCCTCACGCGTGCCTACGCCACCGAGGTCGCGCGCCAGACGGGTGAACGTGGCGATCATCGTGCAGCCGTGCAACGTGCCTTCGACTGGTCTTGGCAGAAAGCCGAGACGTACGGGCGTGCGCTCGATCGCTGGCATCCGCGTTCGGAGCTCGCCGACGACGCACCGGAACCAATCGACAAAGCACGTGCGAACAGCTGGTTCGACGACGAGCTGGCCAACATCGCTACGGTGACGCAGTTCGCCCGCGACGAGGGAGCCGACGATGCAGCGTGGCGGCTCGCGCTCGCTTTCTCCCCCTACTTCTTCAGCCGCAAGCCCTGGTCGACCTGGATCGTCGTCCAGGAAACGGGGCTGGCCGCGGCCCGGGCGGCCGGCGACCGCGATGGTGAAGCATGGCTGTGCGACAGCCTGGCGGTGGCCTACCGCGAGCAGCAGCGGCATGACGAAGCGCTGCGCTACCTCGCTTTGGCCTCGGCGGGATTCTCCTCGACCGCAAACGTCCGCGGTTCGGCTCAAACCGGCATCCACCTCGCGCAGACCTATCGTGAGCTGGGGAATCTGCACCGAGCCGAACAGGCCGCCGAGGCGTCCTTGCGGCTCTTCCGCCAAGCCGGGTCGAGGCACGGCGAAGCCCGCGCGAGCAATCTGCTGGGCGGGATCGAGCTGGCACGCGGTGCGGTGGCCGAAGCCTTGGCGCACACTCGCCTTGCCAAGGAGGTTTTCGAGGAACTGAATGACGAACATGCTTACTCGTGGGCACTCAACAACCTGGGCGCGGTCCTGGCGGAAGCGGGTGACCATGCCGGAGCCATCACCGCCTACTACACCGCGATGGTCATCCGCGAACATGTCGACCAGTTTGGCTTCGCAGTCACCTGCCAGGGCCTCGGGGACACCCATCACGCAGCGGGCGACCCCGTCGCCGCGCGGCGTTACTGGCGAAAAGGTTGGGAAGTGTTCGATCGGCTGGGTGATCCCCGTGCGCGGGTCCTGCGAGCCAAGCTCGATTCTTGATCCGGCTGCCACCAACGGCAGGCTTGGGATCGGGTCAGTCGCGTTGCGGGCCGGGTTTCGGCTCCGGCGGCAGCGGGTCGGGTACCGGGACGCCAGGCTCCGGCAGCGGCTGAACCGGGCTGGGCGTCCCGGGATCGTCCGGAACGGCGGGTCCAGGCTGAACGGGCTCGGGTGAAACCGGAGGTGCAGTCACTCGAGGTGCGGTAAGCAACATCTGGCTTCCTCCGGCACGCCGGGCCATCCGCCGTCAGGATGGCGATCGCTTCCGGCTACCCATTGCGTCCGGTGCCCGAAACCTGCTCCGGGCTCGCGCAGAGAGCCGATCAGCTGGACCGCGGGTGGTGGGCGTGGTCGCCCGTGGGGAGGTCGCGGTCCACGTGGTCCGCGTGGTGCAAAGCCTGGGCCAGCAGGCCGCGGACGTGGTTGTCCGCCGCCGAGTAGTACACGAATGTTCCTTCGCGGCGGCCCTTAACCAGGCCCGCCAAGCGGAGCTTCGCCAGGTGCTGGCTCACCGCCGTCGGGGCGGCGCCGGCCAGTTCCGCCAGGCAGGCCACCGAGGACTCGCCCTGCAGCAGGGCCCACAGGACCTTGATCCGGGTCGGGTCGGCCAGCAGCCGGAACGACTCCGCCGCCAGGTGGACCTGCTCTTCGGTGGGCATGTCGAAGTCCGGCAGCGACGTGTGCATGGTCATGACCTTACTACTTGCGTATCTGCATGCCTGCGCAGATAGACTCGAAGGATGACCGGACACGGACACGGGCACCGCCACTCCCGGTGGCGCCCGCACAGCCACGACAGCGCCGATCGCGTCGACCACGCCCTCGAAACCAGCCGGCGCGGGATGCGGGCGCTGCTGTGGTCCTTCGCCGCGCTGTCCGTCACCGCCGTTGCGCAGCTGGCGCTCGTGCTCGTCACCGGCTCGGTGGCGCTGCTCGGCGACACCGTCCACAACTTCGCCGACGCGCTGACCGCCGTGCCGCTCGGCATCGCGTTCCTGCTCGGCCGGCGGGCGGCGACGCGGCGCTACACCTACGGCCTCGGCCGGGCCGAGGACCTCGCCGGGGTGGTCGTCGTGCTCGCCGTGGCGGGTTCGGCGGCGGTCGCCGGCTACGAATCCGTGCGGCGGCTGCTCGATCCGCAGCCCGTCGCGCACCCGTGGGTGGTGGCCGTGGCCGGGGTGATCGGGTTCGCCGGCAACGAACTCGTGGCGCGGTACCGGATTTCGGTCGGCCGCGAGATCGGCTCGGCCGCCCTGGTCGCCGACGGGGTGCACGCGCGCACCGACGGCTTCACGTCGCTGGCCGTCGTCGCCGGCGCCGCGGGCGTGGCGTTCGGCTTCCCCATCGCCGACCCGCTCGTCGGGCTCGGGATCACCGTCGCGATCCTGTTCGTCCTGCGCGGCGCGGCGAAGGAGGTGTTCCGGCGGCTGCTGGACGCCGTCGACCCGGCGTCGGTCGAGCTGGCCGAACGGACGGCCCGCGCGGTCGATGGCGTGCTCGGCGCGCGGGACCTGCGGATGCGCTGGATCGGGCACCACCTGCGGGCCGAGCTGGCGGTGACCGTGGCCGCGGACCTGACCGTCGAGGCCGCGCACGCGCTGGCCCACGAGGTGGAACACCGGCTGCTGCACACGATCCCGCGGCTGACCGCGGTGGTCATCCACACCGAACCGGCCACCGGCGCGGACCGGGCGCACGAGAGCGTCGCCCACCACCACTAGGAGTGCATCGCCGAGGCCCGCAGCTCGCCCGGCGCATGCGGGCGGGCGCCGCCGGCTGATCAGCCGACCGGCTGCTCCGCCGGTTCCGGCTTCGGGCTCAGCACCCCGGCGAACGCGGCCGCGAGCAGGCAGAGCACCACCGGCAGCGCGAAGGTCACGTTCAGCGGCATCCACCGCGTCAGCCCGCCGATGAGCGCCGGGCCGGCCAGCAGCCCGACGTACCCGAGGCCGACCACCCGGGCCATCAGCGCGCCCGACGCCCGGGTGTTCAGGTTGCCCGCGGCGGTGAACAGCTGCGGGACACCGCCCGAGAGGCCCAGGCCGAACACCGCCCAGCCGACCAGGGACACCGGCACCCACGGCGCCGCCGCGGCGGTCGTCAGGCCCCCCGCCGCCAGGATCGCGCCGTAGCGGACGATCGCCGCCGGGCCCGCCCAGGCCGCGACGCGGTCGGTCAGGAACCGGCCGGTCGTCATCGCCACCGCGAAGGCGCCGTACGCGAGCGCCGCCGTCGACGCCGACGTGCCCAGCACCTTCTCCATGTGCAGCGCCGCCCAGTCGTTCGCCACGCCCTCCGACAGCATCAGCGCCAGGGCCAGCAGGCCGAGCAGCCAGACCAGGCGGCCCGGCGTCCGGCGCGCGACGACCGGCTCGGCAACGGCCGACGGCACCTCAGCGGCCGGCACCGCGGCCGGCTCCATCAGGAACCGGGCCGACAGCACGGAAAGCACCACGCAGAACATTCCGGTGGCGGTGAGGGTGACGCCGGTGGGCACGCCCGCGCCGAGCGTGGCCGCGCCGATGACCGCGGCGATCGCGCCGCCGATCGACCAGAACGCGTGGAAGGCCGCCATGATCGGGCGCGGGTAGGCCCGTTCGACGACGACCGCGTGCGAGTTCATCCCGACGTCGATCGCGCCGTTGCCGAAGCCGAAGAAGGCCAGCGACAGGCCCAGGGCCCACCACGAGTTCGCGAACCCGGGCGCGCACACCGCGAGGCCCATCAGGATCCCGGCGGCCGGCACCATCCGCCGGTGCCCGAGCCGGTCGACGAGCGGGCCGGACACCTGCATGCCGGCGAACGCGGCGCCGCCGAGCACCAGCAGCAGCCCGCCCAGCGTGCTGTGCGAAATGCCGGTGGCGCGCTCGACGTTCGGGATGTGCACCACCCACATGCCCATCGCGAAGCCGTTCAGGCCGAAGAACATGAAGGTCGCGAACCGGGCGGCGCGCGGGCGGGGCGGGACGGTCATCGGTTCTCCCAAGGAACGGCAACGTGCACGAGGACGCCGCGGTCGGCCAGCGCCGCGCGCTGGTCCTCGGGCGCTCCCGGGTCGGTGATCACTACGTCGGCGCGGTCGGCCGGACAGACGTGGGCGAGCGCGGCGCGGCCCCACTTGGCGCCGTCGGCGAGCACGATCACCCGGGCCGCGACGTCGAGGGCCGCCTGCTTGACCTCGGCGTCGCCCAGGTCGAAGGCGGTGAGGCCGGAGTCGAGCCCGAACGCGCAGGGGCTCAGCACAGCGACGTCGAACCGCAGGGCGCGCAGCGACGCCAGCGTCAGCGGGCCGACCAGCGACTGCTCTCCCGGCCGCGGTTCGCCGCCGGGCAGCAGCAGCCGGACGCCGGGGTCTTCGGCCAGTTCCCGGACCGCGTGCAGGGACAGCGGCATCACGGTGACCGGGCGCCCGCGCAGCAGCCGGGCCAGCTCCAGCGCGGTGGTGCCGCTGTCGAGGACGACCGTTTCGCCGTCGCGGATCAGCTCCGCCGCCGCGGCGGCGATGGCCCGCTTCGCCGCGACCGCGGCCGTCGCACGCGCCGCGAACGGGGGCTCGATCCCCGACGGCGAGGCCGGCACGGCGCCGCCGTGCACCCGCCGCAGCACGCCCCGGGACGCCAGGTGGTCGAGGTCGCGGCGGACCGTCATCTCGGACGCGCCGGTCACCTCGGCCAGCTCGGCGACGCCCACCTGGTCGGCGTCGCGCAGCCGCTCCACGATGACCCGTTGCCGCTCCGCGCTCTTCACGCCGTGATGTTCGCAAGCCCGCCGAGTTCGCACAACCGGTTTGTTCGTCCGATCACGTGGGATGTGCGAACGGCCGCTGCGGCATGATGGGGCCGTGCACGCCGCCGAGACCACCGCGACCCCGTGACCGGGGGCTACCTGAAGGGCCGGATCCGCCGCGAGGACATCATCACGGCGGCCGCCGCGGCCTACGGCGAGCTCGGCTACCACGGCTCGTCGCTGCGGGAGATCGCCAAGCGCGTCGGGATCTCCCACGCCGGCCTCCTCTACTACTTCCCCACCAAGGAGGCCCTGCTCGCCGCGGTGCTCGAACGCCGGGACGCCGAGGACTCCGAGCGCGAGCGGCTGACCGTGCCGCCCGGGCTCGAAGTCCTGCGCCACTTCGTCGCGCTGGCCGAGCACAACGTCCGCCACCCCGGGATCGTCGACCTGTACTCCCGCCTCGCCGCCGAAGCGATCGGCTCGGACCACCCCGCGCACGAGTACTTCGTGCGCCACTACCGGGCCGCGCGCGACGGCGTCCACGAGTCGTTCGAAGCGCTCGCCGCCCGCGGCGAACTGCGCGCGGGCGTCGAGCCCGGGCCGGCGGCCCTGACGTTCATCGCCCTGATGGACGGCCTGCAGGTGCAGTGGCTGACCGTCCCCGGCGACGTCGACCTGGTCGGCTCGCTGCGCTTCTACCTGCAGAACCTGCTCACCGTCCCGCTCTAGAGGGTCTTCGCGTACGGGTCCCAGTCCACCGGCAGTGCCGGCGGAACTTCCACGGTGCTCGCGACCTCCACGCTCTGCCCGCGGGTCAGCGACTCGTCGATGGCCAGCATCGCGTCGAGCACGTGGTAGGCCAGCTCGCCGGACGCGCGCTCCGGCACGCCGGCCCGGATGGCCCGCGCCAGTTCCAGCGTGCCGGTGCCGCGGGAGGCCGCGTGCCCCTGCGGCGCCAGCTCTTCCGGCTCCTCGTGGCCGAGCAGGTGCAGCCGGGTCGGCTCGTCGAACCGGTTGGGGTCCGGCAGCACGGCGGTGCCGAGGGTGCCGGTCAGCTCGACCAGCCCGGCCCGCCGGAGCGCCGAGTCGAAGCTCAGGACCACCTGCGCGGACGCGGTTTCGAACTCGACGAGCGCGGTGACCGTGGTCGTCACCGACACCGGGAACTCCGTCCCCGCCCGCGGCCCGGCCCCGATCACCCGGGTGTCGCGCGCGCGGGCGCCGGCCGCGGTGACCCGGCGGACCGGGCCGAGCAGGTGCACCAGCGCCGTCAGGTGGTACGGGCCCATGTCGAGCAACGGCCCGCCGCCGGCCTGGAAGTAGAACTCCGGCGCCGGGTGCCATGCCTCCGGGCCCGGCACCTGGAACAGCGCGAGCGCGGTCAGCGGGCGGCCGATCCGGCCCGCGTCGACGGCCCGCCGTGCGGTCTGCAACGCCGCGCCGAGCACCGTGTCGGGGGCGCTGGCCACGCGCAGGTTCTTCTCCCGTGCGCGATCCAGCAGCTTGCGGCCGGTCTGCCGGTCCAGCGCGAGCGGCTTCTCCGCCCACACGTGCTTGCCCGCCTCCAGCGCGGCGAGCCCGATCTCGACGTGCGCGACCGGCACGGTCAGGTTGACCACGATCTCGACGTCCGGGTCGGCCAGCAGCCCGGCCACCGTGCCCGAACGGGGAACGCCGTACTCGGCCGCGCGGGCCGCCGCCCGTTCGGTGTCGAGGTCGGCGACCCACCGCACGCGGACGTCCGGGAACGCGGTCAGGTTTTCGAGGTAGGTCCCGCTGATCACGCCGGCGCCGACGATCCCGACGCCGACCGGCCCCCCGCTCACCGGCCGGCGCCGGTCAGGAAGGCGTGGCTGGCGGCGATGGCGGCGAAGAGGTCGCCGTCGAAGGCGTCGAACTCCACCACCCGCAGGGCGTCCGGCGCGGCGGCGAGCACGTCCGCGACCGGCACCCGGCCCTGGCCGGCCGGCACCTGGCCGGTGGCGTCGGTGGCGAGCCCGCCGTCCTTGACGTGGATGGCCCGCACCCGGTCGCCGAGCCGCCGCAGCAGGGCGGGCGCGTCCTCGCCGCCCGCGGTGGCCCAATAGGTGTCGACCTCCAGCGCGACGGCCGGGTCGAGCTGCTCGGCGAACACCTCGAACGCGCTGCGCCCGTCGATCCGGGACTGCAGCTCCCACCAGTGGTTGTGGTAGCCGACGCGCACGCCGTGCTCGGCCGCGAGCTTGGCGGCGGCGTTGAGCGCCTCCGCCGTGGCCGCGATGTCGGCCGGGTCCTGCCACTGCTCGGGCGGCACCAGCGGATCGATCACCAGGCCGATGCCGAGCTCGGCCGCCGCGGCGAACACGGCCTGCTGGTCGGCGCCGAGCAGGCGCGCGTGCGCGGTCGGGGCCGTGAGGCCGTTCGACGGCAGCCCGGCTCGCAAGGCATCGACGTTTTCGACGACGCCGTAGGGCTCCACCTGGGTGAAGCCGATCGCGGCGAGCCGCCGCAGGGTGTCGGCGGGGTCGGCCGCGAAGGCGTCGCGGACCGAATACAGCTGTACGGAAGGCAGGCTCATCCCCAGTTCCTCCAGTTTCCCGGTGGCGGCCGTCCGCCACGGCTCCCCAATTTCTACCACTTGGTCAAAATTGTGACCAGGGGTTTTGCCGCGGGTCCACCGGACGGCGGCGCGGACGCCGGGTGCCCCGGCTCACGCCGGGTGGCGTTTTGGCAAGCCCCCGATGGGGCAGTAACGCCAGGAGGCGGGGACCAGGCCGATCCGGGAGGTGCGGTAGTGGACAGGGCAGGGGACGAAGTGGACACGAGGGCCGCTGCCGGGCACCCGGCGTCCCGCCGCGACCTGACAGACCTGTCCGCGGCTGCGCGCGACCTCGACCGGCGGATCGACCAGCACCTCGAGCGGCTGCGCCGCGAACGGGCCCAGCGTGCGGCCGACATCCCGGACCAGCGGCTGCGCCCGAGCGGCTGACCGGGTCACCTCGCGTTCACCGCGAGGACGCGACCTACTACTCTGGGTGGCGCAACGCCGCCCGCCGAAGTCCTGCGAGGTCGCCATGTCCGACGTCCCGTCCACGCTGTCCCCGAGCCAGACGCCGGTGGGGGTGGACCCCGCGCGGCCGAGCATCGCGCGGATCTACGACGGGTTCCTCGGCGGCAACAACTTCTACGAGGTTGACCGCGTGGTGATGGACAAGATCCGCACCGCGGTCCCGGAAGCGGTGGACATCGCCCGCGGCAACCGCGGGTTCCACAACCGCGCGCTGCGGATGCTGGCGAACCAGACGAAGATCCACCAGTACCTCGACTGCGGGTCCGGGCTGCCGACGGCCGAGAACACCCACCAAATCGTGCAGCGCATCGACAAGGACAACTCGGTCGTCTACGTCGACAACGACCCGGTCGTCCTCGCCCACGGCCGGGCGCTGCTGGTCGAAAACGACTTCACGCACATGGTCGCGGCGGACATCTTCGACCCGCCGCAGGTCCTGCGCCACGAGGAAGTGCTGCGGCACATCGACTTCACCGAGCCGGTGGCGCTGCTGCAGGTGGGCACGATGCACCACTGCGAGGGCGACGGCGTCTTCGACGTCATGCGCGCGTACATCGACGCGCTGCCGTCGGGCTCGTACGTGGTGCTGTCGCACTTCTACGACCCGGAAGTGCCGGAGCTGACCGAGATCGCCAAGCGCATCGAGCAGATCCTGGTCCAGGGCCCGCTCGGGGCCGGCCGCTTCCGCACCCGCACCGAGATCGAGGCGCTGATGGACGGCCTCGAGCTCGTCCAGCCGAACGCGACGGCCGAGCCCGGCATGGCGGTGTGCGACGAGTGGTGGCCGGACGGCCCCCGGCTCACGCCGCTGAGCGACTCGGCCCGCTGCGTCGCCGGGATCGTCGGCTACAAGCCGTAACGCGTCAATCCTCCGGCTCCGCGACGGCGTCCTCTGTGGACGGTTCGCCGGCGCGCACCCACTTCAGCTTGACCTCGAACTGGCCCTGCAGGCCGGTGCGCGCGATGACCGCGCCGGCTTGGGCGTCGAGCTTGACGCCGAACTTGAGCTCGACCTCGTCCGGGCCCAGGCCGCGGAACTGCGCCAGCGCGGCGGCCGCCGCCTCGCGGACCTCGCCCAGCGCGTGCTCGAAGGTCGTGGTCGCCTTGCGCAGCACGCCGGAGGGCACCGAGGCCTGTTCCAGGCCGGGTTCGCCCTCCACCTCGACGACCACCGAACCGCCGTCGGTGAGCGGGAACCGCACGAACTCCTGCACCGGATCTCCTTCGGTCGGACGGGTTCAGCACGGCAGGTCGAGCCACTGCTCGTGGCCGATGCCCCGGCGCACCTGCTCCAGCTCCGCGAGCAGCGTGTCCAGCCGGTCGGGGTGGGCCAGGTACTCCAGCACCGCCTGGTAGAACGCGCTGGTCATCGCCGAGGGCATCACGTCGGAGGCGTCGAAGCACAGGTCGGTGCCCTTGGCGAGGGTCGTCGCGATCCGCCGGGCCACGTCGCTGCGGTAGACGTCCTGGCCGAGCAGGCGCTGGTGCACGGAGAACGTCGTCCCGCCGGACGGCCAGATCCGCTGCCCGTCCTCCCCGGCCAGGTAGACCATCAGCCGGCGCGCGGCGGGCGTGTCGTGGAACATCCCGGCGAGGTCGGCCGAGACCTCGGACGGGCCGGCGTCGCCGGAGCCCGGGAACGGGAAGAACCGGAAGTCGCGGTCGGGGGCGGGCGGGCCGGCCGGCCGCGCGACCGCGGTGTAGCCGCCGATCGCGAACGAGCCGAGGTGCTCCAGCGCGCAGCCCGGCGGGTCGGCGAACAGCGCGCGGCCGGCGTCGGCGAACGAGGTGAGCAGGGCCGCCGTGCTGCCGCCGCGGACCGCGCCCGGCGCCAGCACGAGGGCGCCCCAGCTCCGCCACGCGTCCACCACCGCCTGGTCGGTCCACGCCAGCCGGCCCGCCGCCCAGCTGCTGTAGGCCTGCGGACCGGCGCGGTGCAGCAGGATGTCCTCGAGCCAGTCGGTGCCGGGGAACCCGGAGTTCGGCGGGGCGCCCATGCCGAGGCACCACGGCCGCTGCCCGGCCGCGGACAGCTGCCGCGAGGCAGCCAGCAGCTCGTCCCATGTGGACGGTGCCGGCCCGGGGAAGCTCCTCGGGGTGTACCAGACGATGCTCTTCAGGTCGGCCTTCACCGCGACCGTGTACACCGCGTCGCCGCCGAGCTGCTGCAGCTTCAGCCACTGCGGGCTGTAGGCCGCGGTCGCTTCCGCGCCGAGGACGCCGTTCAGCGGTTCGAGCTGCCCGGAACGCGCGTACCCCGCCAGTTCGGCCGGGTTGGACAGCACCGCCACGTCGGGCGGGGTGCCCTGCTGCAGGTCCCCGCGCAGCACCTGGTTCTGCGCGCGGGTGCCCTGGTAGCGCGTGATGATCCCGGTCTCCCGGGTGAACCCGTCGAGGACCCGCTGGAACGCCACTTGCTCGTCGCCGGTCCACGGCCCCAGCACGGTCACCTCCGCCGCACCGGTCGCGCCGGAGCACCCGGACAGCAGCAGGACGGCGGCCAGCGCCAAGCCGGCGCACCGCTTCCTCACGGTTGCCTCCTCACGCGGAACTGGTATTCGTCGAGCCGGCGTTGCAGGCCGACGACCGAGAGGACGCCGATCGCGGCGGCCAGCACGGCGATCGCGTACCCGAGCACGCCGGTCCAGGCCGGTTCGGTGAGCCCGGCATCCAGCAGCGCCGCCTCGTCGACCGCGGAGGGCGGCTTCTCCGTTGCGGTGGGCGGAACGGGGGTCCCGGCGGCGAACGCGGTCACCGTGTCGCCGCACGCGGCCACCCCCTCGGGGCCGCACTGGGCGGTCAGCACCTGGGCGAGGGTCCACCGGGCCCGGTCCGCGGCGGCCGCGGTCGCCGCGGACCGCGTGTCCACGACGTGCTCCAGCGCGGCGCCGCCGTCCCTCGCGTCGGACTGGACGCCGAGCAGCAACGCCGTGGCCGCGCCCAGCAGCACGCACCCGGCCGTCGCCGCCACCAGCCAGGGGTTCACCGCACGCCGGAACCGCCGCGCGAGGAACCACTGCGCCCAGCCGAGCGCGGCCAGCAGCACGAGCAGCGGCACCGCCCACAAGAACATGATCGCGGGACTCAGCCAGCTCGTCCCGAGCTGTTCGTCCAGGGCGGCGCGCTGGGCGGCTTCGAGCGAGTCGAGCCGCGCCAGGATCCCGTTTTCCGGCGCGGTCAGCAGATCCGACGCCGACAGCAGGTTGCTCGCGGTGAGCGGGCCGCCCGCCTCCTGCCGGAAGTGCGCGTCGGCCTGCCCGACGAAGCCGTTGTACGACGGCAGCAGCCCTTCGATCAGCCGCAGCGTGCGGCTGCCGGACTCCCCGGCCGCGTTGTGCTCGGCGACTTGGGCGAGCTGCTGGCTGGCCCGGGCGGTCTCGTCCTCGTACTGCTCGCTGGGGCCGGTGAGGCGCGCCTGGCGGGATTCGAACGCGGTCACCGCCGCGCCGTGCGCGGCCACCACCGCCTCCTTGGCCAGCGACACCTCGAGCACCGCGGGCGCGGTGCGGTCCCGCACCTCGGCGATGCTGGCCCGCACGCCGAGGAAGGTCGCCAGCGCGGTCCCCAGCACGAGCACGCTGGCGGCGGCGAGGCCGAGCCGCAGCCACCACAGCGTCTGCCGGGTCGTGCTGGTCACCGTCACGACGACGCCCCCGCTTCGAACGGCTCACGGCAGTGCCCGCACCACTTCGCCGACGGCGGCGCCCGGTGTCCACAGTGGACGCACTGGCGCGGGGCGCCGTCCGCGTCGCGCGGGACGGCCACGGCGGGGGCGGGCGAACCGGTGTAAGTGGAGATGGTCGACCCGAGCACCAGGGAGAACCCGTCGCGCGGGCGCACGCCCTCCTTGAAGGCCACGCCGCCGTCGTCACGCAGGTCGACCAGCCGGCCCAGGCGCTTGAGGATCTCGGTGTTGCCCAGCTCGGTCGCCAGCCGGACCGCGGTGCCCCATTCGCGGGCCGCCTCCGGCCGGTCGTCGCGCTCGAAGGCGTCCCAGCCCGCCCGGACCGCGCGGCCCAGCTCGGCCTGCCCGGTGACGCGGGCGACCTGGTCGTCCGGCACGCTGGACAGCGCGAGGTCGTCGGTCAGGTAGCCCACGACGGCCTGCGGATCGCCGACCGGGTCGTCGGCGCCTTCGGCCAGGGCGACGGTGCCGAGCAGCAGGTCCTCGTACCGAGTCAGCTCCCCCGCCGAGACGTCGAGGCAGAGGTGGTACTCGCGCAGCTCGTCGCCCCACGCCCCGGTGGGCAGCTCGAGGACACGGCCGTCGGTCCGGCACTGGGCGGTGAGGTCGACCTCGGTGGGGAAGACCTGCTTGACGAACCGCAGCCGGCTGTAGGGCATGGTGGTCATCCGCAGCCGGAGGTCGGGCACGGTCCGGCCCATCGCCCGCTCGACCAGCCGCCGGAAGTCCCCGGCGAGCTCGGCGTCCTCCAGGACGGCGTCCGCGCTGCCCCGCAGCACGGACGCGATGCGCTGCAGGTCCCGCGGTTCCCAGTCGTCGCCGATGCCCCGGGCGTCGCAGGCGAACCGGCCCCGGCACCGGTCCAGCGTGGCCTCCAGCGCACCGGCGCGGTCGGACTGGTTCCGGCCGTCGGTGAGCAGCACGGCGTGCCGGATGGCCGCCGGCGTCCGGTCGAACAGCTCCCGGGCCAGGTCCAGCCACGTGCTCATCGCGGTGCCGCCGCCGGCGATCAGCCCGGAGACCGCGTCCTTCGCCTCCTGGCGGGTCCGGTCGCCGGCCACCGCCAGCGGCGGCGCGGCCGGGTAGACCAGCCGCGCCCGGCCGGTGCACTCGACCACGCCGAACAGCACGCCGTCGCGCAGCGAGCCGATGGCCGCGCGGCACGCGTGCCGCGCGGCCTCGATCTTCGTGGGCGGCCAGTCCATCGAGCTGGAGCAGTCGACCAGCAGCAGCTCGGCGGTCGGCGGCGGCGCGGCCACGGCCGCCCCCGCTTCGCCGGCCCGCACGGTGAGCACGACGTCCATCCGGTCGTCGGCGGGCGCGAGGTACTTGTTCTGGCTCAGCTGCAGGGTGAACGACGGGCGGTCCCGCTCGGGCATCCGATCACCTTCTCGTTCTCGGCCGGACGGAGTTCGCGAGGTCGACCAGCACGCCGTGTTCGTCGCGGTCCCGCGCCCGCTCGGCGAGCCGGCGCAGCGACCGCTCCAGCAGCGTCCGCAGGCCGCGTTCGGTGACGCGCTCGCCGAGGAGCTCGCCGCCGTCCCAGCCCTCCCGGCCGTCGAGCCCGGCCAGCGCGGCCTCGCGGACGAGCGCTTCCAGCCGGTCCTTGGCCTCCCGGTCGAGGTAGAGCTCGGGCAGCCGGCGGGCGGCGTCGGCCAGGTCGTCGCCGCTCGGCGGCCCGGACGGCAGGCGGGCGGCCCGGATCCGCACGGTGGCGATCCGCGCGGCGTCGTAGTGGCGGGAAATCGGCGGGACGGCGTCGAGCAGGGCGACCGCGGCGTCGCGGCCCCGGCTGCGGAGGTGGCAGCGGGCCAGCCCGAACGCGGCGCTGACCTGGGCGTGATCGCGGTGCCACACCGAGCGGTAGCAGCGCTCGGCGAGGCCGGTCTCGCCGCGCAGTTCGGCGCAGAACCCGAGCGCCAGCTTCGGCGCGATCTCGCCGGGCCAGCTCCGGTGCACCCGGTCGAACGCGGCCGCGGCTTCTTCGGCGTTGCCGCGGGCCAGCGCCAGCAGGCCGTGGTGCCAGGCGGCCCGCCAGTCGCGCGCGGCCTCGGGACCCAGCAGTTCTTCGGCGGCGGCCAGGGCGTGGGCGGCGGCTCCCGGTTCGCCCAGGGCGACCTGCGCGCGCGTCTCGGCGAACGCGATCTCGACCGAGCGTTCGCCGAACATCGCGAGCTTGCCCAGCCAGCGGTGCGGGCCGGGCGCGCCCGCGGCGGCGATGAACGCGGCCGCCGGGTCGTCCGGGGCGACCCGCGGGATCGGCAGCCGGCCGGCGCCGCCGGCGGCGCCGGGCAGGCCGAGCGCCAGCCGGCCGCCGGCGTGGTCGCCGGTGAGCCAGTGGTCGAGGCCGGGCACCGCGCCGAGGCCGTCGTCGAGCAGTTCCGCGGTGTCCTCGAACAGCGCCGACGGCACCGGCCGCGGCCGTTCGTCGCGCAGGGACAGGATTTCCCGGCGCACGCCGTCGAGCTGCTCCGCCATCTCGGCCGCGGTGGCGAACCGCCGTTCGAACGGCGCGACCGCCCGCTCGAGGACGCGGTTCAGGGAGTCCAGGCCCCCGGCGACGCCGTCCTGGCCGGGGTCCTCGCTCGCCGCTTCGAGCAGGACCTGCAGCGTCCGGCCGACGGCGTGCAGGTCCGAGCGGACGGTCAGGCCGTGCCGGGCGATCTCGTGCGCCGGTGCCTGGAACCCTTCGGTCCCGACGCTCGCCCCGGCCGGGTCGTCGATCGAACGGGCCGCGCCGAGGTCGATCACCTTGACGCGCTTGTCGCCGTGGATCACGTTCGCCGGGCTCATGTCGCAGTAGAGCAGGCCCTCGCCGTGCAGGTAGTCCAGCGCGGCGAGGATCGCCCGGCCGTAGACGACCACGTGCTCGACCCGCGGCGGCGGGCCGTCCCGCAGCAGGTCGCGCAGCGACCGCCCGCCGACGTACTCCATCACCAGGTAGGTGTCCGGCTCGGCGCCGTGCTCGACGAAGTCGGTTATTCGCACGATGTTGGGGTGGTCGAGCCGGACGAGCACGTCGCGTTCGACCCGGGCGAGCGCGCGCCGCACCGCGTTGCCGCTGTTGATCACGCCCTTGAGCACGACGTGCTGGCCGCCGAGCGCGGTGTCGGTGGCCAGGTAGATCCAGCCGAGGCCGCCGTGGGCGAAGCAGCCGAGCACGTCGTAGCGGTCACCGATCCGCTCGCCGCGGGTCAGCTTGGGCAGGAAGGAGAACGGCAAGCCGCAGTTTTCGCAGAACCCTTCGGCGAACGCGGGTTGACCGGCGTAGGCGCGGCCGACCGGCGCGCCGCAGCCGCCGCAGAACCGAAGCCGTTCGGGGTAGACGGGCTCGGCGAGGACGAGCTTCTCCGGGTCCGGCACCTCGATCGCCGGCAGGGACTGGAAATCCGCGTCGCCGCCCCAGAACTCGACGCTGCGCCGGGTGCTCTCCATCGCCGGGCCGGACCCGCCGGGGCCGGCCGCCG
The DNA here is from genome assembly GCF_002904295.1 of Amycolatopsis sp. CA-128772. Taxonomy (GTDB): domain Bacteria; phylum Actinomycetota; class Actinomycetes; order Mycobacteriales; family Pseudonocardiaceae; genus Amycolatopsis. The sequence goes on along the minus strand of NZ_PPHG01000003.1, from coordinate 93,797 downwards.
GCCGCTCGGCCGGGACCCGGCGGTGGCCGCAGACCTCGCAGAACCCGATCGGCCCGACCGGTTGCCCGTGGCACCACACCGTTTCCGCCGTCACGCGCCCTCCAGCCGGCGGCGGACCGCGCGCACGTACCGCTCGACGAGCCCGGCCGCCGCTTCGGGCTCGTCCGGCCGGGTGGTCAGCGTTTCCATGGCCGGGCGGTACAGCTCCGCCAGTTCCTCGTCCTCCATCAGGCCCGCGGCGGTGGCCTTCGCGTTGTAGCCGCGCAGCCGTCCGTGCAGTTCGTCGTGCCGGCGGGCCCGCGGCACGAGGTCGGTGTGCAGCACGCCGAGCTCCCGCCACGCGGTCTCGGCATCCCGCTCGGTCACCGCCAGGGCGCGCCGCACCCGGCCCGGATCGATCCGCTCCCCCGCCGACCGCAGCGCACCCAGCCGCAGGCGCAGGTCCGCCGAGCGGCCGGGTACCGCCGCGCGCGCACCGAGCCGGCCGGCCAGCTGCCGCGTGCGGTCCTCCTCGTACTCCACCATCTCGACCAGCAGCGCCAGCCGCGCCAGGCGGTGCGCGTTCCGCTCGCTCTCCCAGCGGCGGGCCAGCCGCAGCCCGGGCGAATCCGGCCCGCCGAACTGGGCGAGCACGGTGGCTCCCTTGTCCATCAACGGTTTCACCGCGCCGGTGAGCACTTCCTCCGGCGCGCGGGCGGCGTCGATGCCGGTGACGGCCACCGCGACGTCCTCCGGGTGGGCCGCCAGCGCCGTGGTGACCTCTTCGGTGCTGATGCCCGCGCTGACGTGCTCGGCCACCTCGTCCGCGGTCTTGCCGGTGGCGTCCACGATCGCGGTGAGCCGGTCGCCGGCCCCCGCGGGCCCGGCCACCCGGCGCTCGCGCCGCACCTGGGCCAGGAACCGGTCCAGGTGCGCTGGGTCGCCGTTCCCGAGCAGCACGACCAGCGGGCCGGCCGACGGCCGCGGCGGCTCGCCCACCCACCGCGCCACCTCCGGCACGTGCCGGGCGATCACCTCGACCGGGATCAGGTAGGCGAGCCCGGCGCGCTCGTCGGTGTACTCGGTGACCACCATCCCGAGCACCGCGCCGGTCGCCTTGTCGATCACGCCGGCCCCGCTGAAACCGCGGCGGACCCGTTCCCCCGGCAGTTTCGAGTTGAGCTGGATCCACTCCCCGGCGGCGCCGGCCGGGCCGGCCAGCTCGGCGTCGTTCACCCAGACGCCGTGGCGGTGCGGGTGCGGGAAGCCGTAGGTGTGGACCACCCGGTCGCGCACCGCGCCGAGGCGCACCAGCGGCGCGCCGGGGACGTGGGGGAACGCTTCGGCGAGGTCCAGCAGGGCGATGTCACCGCGGCCGTCCTCTTCCGGCGGCACCCAACAGCCGGGCCGGACCCCGGCCTGCGCCTCCGGCATTCCGGGCAGGCCGACGAACCGGACCAGCACCTGGCCGCCCGAAAGCGCTTCAGCTCCCGCGGCCTGCACGACGTGCGCGCAGGTGAGCACCGTGGATTCGCCCAGCAGCATGCCGGCACCCAGTGCCCGGCCCGACGAGTCCAGCAGGCACACCCGCCACGGTTCCGAATCCCCCGCGCGCCCAGCGGTAAAACCGTTGTGCTCCCTCACCGGGTGGGACTGTACGACGGTGCACCGGCACTCCGGGGACGGTTCGCCCACTTGTCCCGGCAGATCACCCGATCGGCCGCCGCGCGGTGGGAAACTCACGAAGCCGCACCGGCGTCCGGTGGAGAACCTGCGGCGTCAGGCGATCGTGCGCAGGCGGCGGAGCGCGAAGAACAAGAGCGCGGCCGCCAGCAGCACGAAGATCCCGGTTTCGATGCCCTGGAAGAGCCAGAACCGGTCCCCCGGCTGGTACTGCAGCCAGTTGTAGGCGCCGGGGCCCGCCTCGCGGGGACCCGGGCCGGCCCCGCAGCCGGACGGCGGGCACGGACCGATCTGCGCGTCCGGCAGGACCATGTCCCCCGCCGCGTTGCGGACCCCCTGCTGCATCACCCAGTCCCCGGACGCCGGGTTCGGCGTCTGCGTGCCCCCGGGGGAGAACGAGAGGCTCTGCGCGGGCAGGTACCGCGGCCGGGCCAGGACCTCGATCGCGACCCGGACCGCCGCGAACCCGACGAGCGCGATGCCCATGGCGGGCAGCACTTTCCGCCAGTACGTCCCGGCGAAGACGCCGAGGGCGAGCGCGAACAGCGTGTACGCGACCGGCACGATCCCCTGGACGTCGAACGAGATGTAGGTCAGCCGGCCGGTGGTCGCGCCGACCAGCGGCTGGAACCACCACGACACGCCCAGCGCGTACCCGATGGCCAGCACCGCGGTGATCGCGCCGACCAGGCCGAACTTCGCCACCGCCCACTGCCGCCGGCTGACCCCCTGCGTCCACACGAGACGGTGGGTGCCCTGCTCGACCTCGCGGGCGACCAGCGGCGCGCCGAAGAACACGCCGACCAGCACGGGCAGGACCACGAACAGGACGGCGACGAACACCAGGCCGCTGAACCGGTCCTGGAACTGGTGGCCGAGGCTTTCGCAGCGCGCCACCGCCTCGGTCTGCGTGACCAGCGGCGCGGTGCCGAGGGCGGCCCGGCAGGCGGCGAGGCCGAGGCTGTCGTACTTCGCGTGCATCGCCAGGCCCGTGGGCACCATGATGGCGGCGAGCAGCGCCAGCGCACCGAGGGTGAACAGCGCCTGCTTGCGGTGCTGGCGCCAGGTCAGCCAGATCATGCCGGCACCTCCCACGCGGACGCCGCGACGCGGCTTTCGGCTTCGGCGAGGTGCGCCAGCACCACGTCCTCCAGGGTCACTTCGTGCTCCGTCCACAATGGATCGATCGGGCCGCCGCCGCGGCGGACCAGCAGCGTCGACTGCCGTTCGGTGTGGCTCGCGCGGACGACTTCCGCCACGCCGGCGATGGATTCGCTGCCGGCGCGCGGGCCGACCAGGGTGCGGTGGCTGTCGAGGAGCTCGTCGACGTCGCCGGTGAGCTGGACGCGCGACCGCTGCAGCACGACGAGGTGGTCGCAGACGCGTTCGAGGTCGGTGAGCAGGTGCGAGGACAGCAGCACGGTCGTCTCGCTCTCGGCGACCGCCCCCATCAGCGTCTGCATGAACTCCCGGCGTGCCAGCGGATCCAGGCTCGCGATGGGCTCGTCGAGGAGCAGCAGCCGGGGGCGCTTGGCCAGCGCCAGGGCCAGCGCGACCTGGGCGCGCTGGCCGCCGGACAGCTTGCCCACCGGCTTGTCCGGCGGAATGCCCAGCGTGGCCAGCCGTTCGCGGGCCAGCGGGGCGTCCCAGCGGCGGCGGTTGAGCTTGCCGCCCATGGTGACCAGCTCCGCCGCGGTGAACTCCCGGTACAGCGGGGTGTCCTGCGCGACGAACCCGACGTCGGCGAGCACGGCCCGCGGGTCGCGGCCGAACACGCGCACCTCCCCCGCGTCCGGCCGCAGCAGCCCGACGAGCAGGTGCAGCAACGTCGTCTTGCCCGCGCCGTTCGGGCCCACCAGGGCCGCGATCCGCCCGGCGGGCAGTTCGAGCGCGCAGTCCTGCACCGCCCAGGCGCGCCCGTACCGCTTCCCCAGCCCCCGGGTCTCCACCGCCAGTTCCATCTTCCGGACTCCCCTACGACAGGTCCTGCGGCGCCCGCGCGCCGCGCATCGTGGTCTCGATCAGGGCGGCGATGTCGTCGTCCGACATCCCCGCGGCTTCGGCGCGCCCGAGCCAGGCCACCAGTTCGTCGCGCAGCTGCGCCTGGTGCCCCAGCGACGGCCCGGCCAGGCTGCCGGTGACGAAGGTGCCCACGCCCGGCCGGCCTTCGGCGAGCTCCTCCAGCACCAGCTCGCGGTAGGCCTTGAGCACGGTGTTCGGATTGATCGCCAGCGACTGGGCCACCTCGCGCACCTTCGGCAGCTGGTCGCCGGGGCGCAGCAGGCCGACCCGCAGCGCCTGCTTCACCTGCACGACGAGCTGCATGTACGTGGCGACCTTGGAGCGGCCGTCCAGGACGAACTCGATCACCCGGCACCTTCCTATTGTCCTACGACATTAAGACAACACCTCCGGGCGACTCGCTGTCAAGGCGGCTTCCCGCGGCATAGGCTTCCGGCACGCGCACACCGGCACCAGGAGGCAGGCATGTCGTTGTTGGACGGGCTGAGCAAGGCGATCGCGGGCGGCACGATCGAGATCGTCGACCTCACCGCGCCCCTGAGTTCGGGCACGCCGATCCTGCAGCTGCCGGCCCCGTTCGCCAACACCATCCCGTTCCGGCTGGAGGAAATCAGCCGCTACGACGAGCGCGGCCCGCGCTGGTACTGGAACGACATCCACACCGGCGAGCACACCGGCACCCACCTGGACGTCCCGGTGCACTGGGTGTCCGGAAAGGACGGTCACGACGTCTCGCAGGTGCCGCTGAAGACGCTGGTGGCGCCCGCGGTCGTGCTCGACTTCTCGGCCCGGGCGGCCGAAGACGCCGACTTCCTCCTGTCGATCGACGACGTCCGCGCGTGGACGGCCGAGCACGGCCCGCTGCCCGACGGCGGCTGGCTGCTCTACCGCACCGGCTGGGACGCGCGCAGCGCCGACCAGGCGGAGTTCCTCAACGCCGACGAGGCCGGCTCGCACACCCCGGGCGTCGCCCCGGAGTGCGCCCGCTGGCTCGCGGAGGAAACGCCGATCACCGGCCTCGGCGTCGAGACGGTCGGCACCGACGCGGGCCAGGCGCCGGGGCTGGAGCCGATGTTCCCGTGCCACGAGCTCCTGCTCGGCGCGGACAAGCACGGCCTGACGCAGCTGCAGAACCTGGCGTCGCTGCCGCCGACGGGCGTGCTGCTGGTGGTGTCGCCGCTGCCGATCGTCGGCGGGTCCGGCAGCCCCGCCCGCGTGCTGGCCCTGGTGGAGCGGTGAACGTCGCCGAACTGGTCGGCCGGACCCTGGCCGGCCTCGGCGCCGGCCCGGTGTTCGGCGTGGTGGGCAGCGGCAACTTCGAGGTGACGAACGCGCTGCGCGCGGGCGGCGTCCGGTTCGTCGCGGCCCGTCACGAGGGCGGCGCGGCGAGCATGGCCGACGCGTACGCCCGGATGAGCGGGAAGGTGGCGGTGCTGTCCCTGCACCAGGGCTGCGGGCTGACCAACGCGGTCACCGGCATCACCGAGGCGGCCAAGAGCCGGACGCCGATGCTGGTGCTGGCGGCCGATTCGGCGGGTTCGTCGGTGCTGTCGAACTTCCGCATCGACCAGGACGCCCTGGCCACGGCGGTCGGCGCGGTGCCGGAGCGGGTGCACTCGGCGGCGAGCGCGGTGGCGGACACGGTCCGGGCGTACCGCACGGCGGTCCAGCAGCGCCGGACGGTGGTGCTCAACCTGCCCCTCGACGTCCAAGCCGAGCCGGCGCCTGGGGAGGTGCCGCTGCCGGAGATCTCCGGACCGGCTCCCGTCCGCCCGGACAGCGCGTCCGTGGTCGCCCTCGCGGACCTCCTCGCGGCGGCCGAGCGCCCGGTGTTCATCGCCGGCCGCGGCGCCCGGTCGAGCCGGGAACCGTTGCGGCAGCTGGCCTCGCGGTGCGGAGCGTTGCTGGCGACGTCCGCGGTCGCGCACGGCCTGTTCCACGACGACCCGTTCGCGCTGGGCATCTCGGGCGGGTTCGCCTCCCCGGTGGCGGCGGAGCTGATCGTGGGCGCCGACCTGGTCGTGGGTTGGGGCTGCGCACTGAACACGTGGACCACCCGCCACGGCAAGCTCCTCAGCCCGCACGCGAAGCTGGTCCAGGTCGACATCGAGCAGCAGGCCCTGGCCGCCCACCGCCCGATCGACCTCGGCCTCGTCGGCGACGTCGGCTGCACCGCCGCGGACGTGCTCGCAGCGGTCGAGGAGAAGCCGGGCTACCGCACGGGCGAAGTGGCGGCCCGGATAGCGACCGGCCGCTGGAACGACGTGGCGTACGAGGACCTGTCCGGCGCCGGCCGGATGGATCCGCGGACGTTGTCCCGGCTCCTGGACGACCTGCTGCCGGCCGAGCGGATCGTCGCGATCGACTCGGGCAACTTCATGGGTTACCCGAGCGCGTACCTGTCGGTGCCGGACGAGCAGGGATTCTGTTTCACCCAGGCGTTCCAGAGCATCGGCCTGGGCCTGGCCACGGCCATCGGAGCGGCCCTGGCCCGCCCGGACCGCCTCCCGGTACTGGGAACGGGCGACGGCGGATTCCACATGGCACTGTCCGAACTGGACACGGCGGTCCGCCTGCGCCTCCCCCTGGTGGTGATCGTGTACAACGACGCGGCGTACGGAGCGGAGGTCCACCACTTCGGAAACGCCGACATGACAACGGTCCGCTTCCCGGACACGAACCTGGCCGCCCTCGCCCGCGGCTTCGGCTGCACGGGCGTGACGGTACGTACGCCGGAGGATGTGTCGGCGGTCCGGGACTGGCTGGCGGAGCCGCGAACGGCCCCGTTGGTGATCGACGCAAAGATCGCCGACGACGGCGGATCGTGGTGGCTGGCGGAGGCGTTCCGCCACTGACGTCGCCAGCTGTCATTGGTTGCACGCTGCGGTCTTGCGCCTCGACGGCCGGACGGGGGGCACTGCGGGGCAGCGGGAGGCGGGTCCTGCGTGAGCAGCCTGCATCTCGAAGGCGGGCGTGGGTGTGGGCCCGTGGCCGTGAGGCTGCGGGCCTATCCCGTGTTCGATTGTCCAAACAGCAAACGGCTACCGGGACCAGGATTCCAGCGCGATCAACGTCTTCGTCCCCGTCACCTGGTGGTGCCGCCGGATCTCGTCGATCGTCTTCTGGAGGTGGGCCATGTCGCGGACCCTCAACCACACCAGTGCGTCCGGGTCGCCGGCGATCGTGAACACCGCCTGGGCCTCCGGCATCCGGGTGGTCGTGCGGAGGATCTCCGCCACCTTCGTGTTGCCCATGAACCTCAGCTCCGTGAACGCCTCGATCCCCCAGCCCAGCTTCGCGTGGTCGACCTGGACCGTGAACCCCGTGATCACGCCGCTCTCCCGCAGGCGGTCGATGCGGCGCTTCACCGCCGCCGTCGACAGCGTTACGCGGCCCGCTATGTCGGACAGCGTCCGGCGGGCGTCCTCGCGCAGGAGGCCGAGGATCTCGTGGTCCGTCGCGTCCAGCAGGTCTTCCGGCATGAGACCGAGCTTACACGCAAGAATCCGTGCCAATCTCGACCGAAAGCTGCCGAACTTTGCGCGCGAGGGCGCAAACCCGCAGCGCCTGTTGCGTCACTGTGGCCCACGCCGCATCGTGCCGGAACACCGAGGCGAAAGGAGCCGCGCCGTGGACACGTTCACGCTGGAGGACCGCTACCTGCGGGAGGCGGGGACCGTGCACCTGACCGGGGTCCAGGCCCTGGTCCGGCTGCTGTTCGACCGCGTCCGGCACGACCGCGCCCGCGGCGGCGACCCCGCCGTCTTCGTCTCCGGCTACGAAGGCTCCCCGCTGGCCGGCTACGACCTCGAGCTCGGGCGCCGCGGGACGCTGCTCGAGAAGCACGACGTCGTGCACCGGCCCGGGCTGAACGAAGAGCTCGCCGCGACGTCGGTCATGGGCAGCCAGCTCGTCGCCGGGGCCGGTGGGCGCCGCGGCGTCACCGGGTTCTGGTACGGCAAGGCCCCCGGGCTCGACCGGGCCACCGACGCCCTCCGGCACGCCAACCTGGCCGGCACCGATCCGCGCGGCGGTGCCGTCGCCCTCGTCGGGGACGATCCGAACGCCAAGTCCTCCACCGTGCCCTGCGCGTCCGAGCTCGCCCTCGCCGACCTCGCCGTACCGGTGTTCTTCCCCGCCGATGCCCAGGATGTCCTCGACCTCGGGATGCACGCCGTCGAGCTGTCGCGGGCGAGCGGGCTGTGGACGTCGATGAAGGTCGTCGCCAACGTCGCCGACGCGTCCGGCACCGCCACGGTCGGTCCACAGTGGAGCCCGCCCGAGCTCCCCGGCGGCTACCGCCATACCCCGACGTCACGGCTGCTCGGGACGAGCCTCGCCGAGCTGGAACGCAGCCTCTTCACCGTCCGGCTGCCGCTCGCCCTCGAATACCTGCGGGTGAGCAACGTCAACCGGATCACCACCCGCGGCCCCGCCGACCGCATCGGCATCGTCGCCGCCGGCAAGTCCTACCTGGACCTCCGGCAGGCGCTGCGCACCCTCGGCCTGGACCCGGAAGCCCACGGCATCCGCATCCTCAAGCTCGGCGCGATCCACCCCCTCGAACCCGCGATCGTCCGCGAGTTCGCCGACGGCCTCGCCGAAATCGTCGTCGTCGAAGAGAAGCGCACCTTCGTCGAAACCGCGCTCAAGGAGGTCCTCTACGGCCTTCCCGACGCACCGAGGATCGCCGGCAAGAAGGACCACGACGGCCGGACGCTGTTCACCGAGCTCGGCGAACTCGACCCGGACGGCATCGCCGCCGGGCTCGCCAAGGTCCTGCCCGAGGGTATCCCGCCGGTCGACGCCTACCGCGGCCGCCGTCGCCGCGAGCGCATCGCCGTCCCGCTGCTCGCGCGGACGCCGTACTTCTGCTCCGGCTGCCCGCACAACTCGTCGACGAAGGTCCCGGAAGGCACCCTCGTCGGCGGCGGCATCGGCTGCCACACCATGGCCCTGTTCATGGAGCCGGACCAGGTCGGCACCGTCCTCGGCGTGACGCAGATGGGCGGCGAAGGCACCCAGTGGATCGGCATGGCGCCGTTCGTCGAAGCCGACCACTTCGTCCAGAACATCGGCGACGGCACCTTCACGCACTCCGGCAGCCTCGCCGTGCGCGCGGCGGTCGCCGCCGGGGTGAACATCACCTACAAGCTGCTCTACAACTCCGCCGTGGCGATGACCGGCGGCCAGGACGCCGTCGGCGGGCTGGCCGTCGAGAAGGTCGCGCAGCTGCTACTCGTCGAAGGCGCGAAGCGGGTCGTGATCACCAGCGACGCCCCGGCGAAGCACCGGAAGCTGCCCGCCGGGGTCGAGGTCCGCGACCGCACCGAGCTCCTGCGCACGCAGGAGGAGCTGGCCGCGATCAAGGGCGTCACCGTGCTGATCCACGAGCAGGAGTGCGCGGCCGAGAAGCGCCGGAAACGCCGTCGTGGCAAGCAGACCGCGCCCGCCACGCGGGTGGTCGTCAACGAACGCGTCTGCGAGGGCTGCGGCGACTGCGGGACCAAGTCGAACTGCCTGTCCGTGCAGCCGGTGGCGACCGAGTTCGGCCGCAAGACCGCGATCCACCAGTCGTCCTGCAACGTCGACTATTCCTGCCTGGCCGGCGACTGCCCGTCGTTCGTCACCGTGGTGCCGACCGGCCGGAAGCGCCGCCGGAAGACCGCCGAGCTGGCCGCCGACGCCATCAAGGCACCGGAGACGCCGAAGCGGGACTTCACCGTCCGGATCACCGGCATCGGCGGCACCGGCGTCGTCACCGTGACGCAGATCCTCGCCACCGCGGCGGTGCTCGACGGGCGGCACGTCCGCACGCTGGACCAGACCGGGCTCGCCCAGAAGGGCGGCGCGGTCGTCTCCGACCTCAAGGTGACGGCGGAACTCCTCGAGCAGGCCCCGAAACTGGCGGCCGGCGAATGCGACGTCTACCTGGCCTGCGACGCGCTCGTCGGCGCGGACGCGGCGAACCTCGGGGTCGCCGACCCGGCGCGCACGATCGCCGTCGTCTCCACGACCGAAGTCCCGACCGGCCGGATGGTCGTCGACACGACGGTGTCCTTCCCGGACCCCGGCAGCGTGCTCGCGCCCATCGAAACCGCGGCGGCGCGGACGGTGTCGCTGGACGCGCGCGGCCTGGCCGAAGAGCTGTTCGACGACGACCAGTTCGCCAATGTGCTGCAGCTCGGCGCGGCCTTCCAGACCGGCGCGATCCCGCTGCCCGCGCCGGTGATCGAGCGCGCCATCGAGCTGAACGGCACCCGGGTGGCGGCGAACCTGCAGGCGTTCCGCCACGGCCGCCGGCTCGTGGCCGAGCCCCCGGCGGCAGCCCCGGCGCCGGTGCCGGCCGCCAACCCCACGGCCGTGCGCAAGCTGGTGCACGCCGAGCCGGGCTCCGAGCTGGCGCGGCTGCTCGACATCCGGGTCCCCGACCTCGTCGCCTACCAGGACAAGGCCTACGCCCGCGCGTACGCGGAGTTCGTCGAGCGGGTGCGGGTGCTGGAGGACGGGCCGACGGCGATCACCGAGGCCGTCGCGAAGCACCTGTACAAGCTGATGGCGTACAAGGACGAGTACGAGGTCGCCCGGCTGTCGCTGGACCCGGCGTTCACCGACGGCATCGAGGACCAGTTCGGCGCGGGCACGAAGTACGCCTACCGGCTGCACCCGCCGGTGCTGCGGGCGCTCGGGATGCGGCGCAAGCTCAGCCTCGGCCCGTGGTTCCGCCCGGCGTTCCGGCTGCTGCACGCGCTGCGGCGGCTGCGCGGCACCCGGTTCGACCCGTTCGGCCGGGCCGAGGTGCGCCGGGTCGAGCGCGAGCTGATCGAGGACTACCGCAGCGTGGTCCTGCAGGCGTTGCGCGCCGGGGACCGGGCGCGGGCGCTGGCCCTGGCCGAGCTGCCCGACCTCGTTCGCGGCTACGAGGACGTCAAGCTGGGCAACGTGGCCCGGTACCGCGAACGGCAGGCCGAGGTCCTCACGCCCGCAGGTAGCTGAGCATCGCGCCGCCGGGGACGCGCAGCTTCGTGCTGACGTCCCCGGCGTGCTGCCGGGCCGCGGCGGTGCCGATGCCGAGCAGCCGGCCGATCGCCGGCACCGAGTGGCCCTCGGCCAGCAACGCCACCACTTCGCGCTCGCGCGCGGTGAGCGTCGCCACCGGGTCACCCGGCCGCGGCCGGGCCAGCTGGACGGCCACGACGTCCCGGTCCAGGACCGTGCCGCCGGCCGCTACGCGCCGCAGGGCGTCGAGGAACTCGCCGGGCTTGCCGACGCGCTCCTTGAGCAGGTACCCGGCCCCGCCGCCGGCGGCGGCCAGGAGGTCGCCCGCGTAGCCGTCTTCGACGAAGGCTGACAGCGCGAGGATCGCCAGTCCCGGGGCCCGGCGGCGCGCTTCGAGGGCGGCGCGCAGCCCTTCGTCGGTGAACGTCGGCGGCAGCCGGACGTCGACGACGGCCAGGTCCGGCGCCTCGGCCTCGACCGAGGCCACCAGCTCGCCGGGGTGGTCGACGGCGGCGGCGACCTCGAACCCCTCGCTGCGCAGGAGCAGCACCAGCCCTTCCCGCAGCAGGGCGTCGTCTTCCGCGATCACGATCCGCACGGCGGCCCGCCTCCTCGCCTCCGGTTCATCCCCCGCAGGGATGCACGGACGCGGGGGCGGAAGCGGTTCAGCTCTGGCCGGACCAGCCGCTCAGCCGGGTCAGGAGGCGCTCCAGAACCTCCGGGTCCGCGGCCACCGGGTCGCCGGAGACGGGCTCGTCGACGAGCGTCCGGCGGTCCTGGCGGCGCGGCAGGCGCACCTGGCGCGCGCTCATCCCGCCCGGCAGCGGCAGTTCGCACCAGGTGGTGCGGCCGCCGCCCTCGGCCGGGACGACGCCCAGCCGCTCGCCGAGCCGGGCCTGCGGCTCCGGGCGTCCGGGGATGTCGTCGTCGACCTCGATCGAGAGCACCTCGGCGCGCAGCCGCAGCCGCAGCGTGACGAAGGCCGGCGCCTTCGGGTCACTGGCGTCGATCACGGCCTCGACCAGCCGTTTCGCGGTGGCGGTCACCTGCTCCAGCATCGGCATCAGGGACCAGTCGGTGAGAATCAGGCGGACGAACAGCCCGGTGACCGGCAGCGCGCTGGGCTGCGCGACGAGCCGGATGTCGTCCATCTGGGAGGTGTGCGCGCTCAAACCCGACCTTCCTCGCCCAGGTGCGGCCCGTGCCGCTCCATGCCAGTCCGCCCGCCGCGGCACGGTACCGCCCGGGCCGGGCGTTGCTACCGTCGGGGCCATGGGTGAGCTGGTCGAGGACGAGACCGTACGCGCCGGACGGCTGCTGGACGCGCAGGCGAAGGCCGTCGAGCTGTTCGACGCGGTGGTCGAGCGGGGCATCCTGGCCCCCGGGGTCCGGGAGTCCGAGGCGAGCGACGCGATCCGCGACCTGGCCGGCGAGCTGCTGGGCATCCGCCGGTACTGGCACAAGCGGATCGTCCGGGCGGGGGTCAACACGCTGCAGCCGTACCGCGAGAACCCGCCGGACCGGGTCCTCGCCGGGGACGACATCGTGTTCGCCGACTTCGGCCCGATCTTCGAGGAGTTCGAAGCGGACTTCGGCCGGACCTACGTGCTGGGCGACGACCCGGTCAAGCACCGGCTGCGCGACACCCTGCCGGTGGTGTTCGACGCCGGCCGCGCGTACTTCGCCGCGCGGCCGGACATCACGGGTGCCGAGCTGTACGCGCACATGGTCGAGCTGGCGCGCGAAGCGGGCTGGGAGTTCGGCGGCGCCATCGCGGGCCACCTGGTCGGCCAGTTCCCGCACGAGACGATCGACGGGGACCGGCTCGAGTCCTACATCGCGCCCGGGAGCGACTACCCGATGCGGCGGCCGGACCGCAACGGGCAGGCGTCGCACTGGATCCTCGAGGTGCACCTCGTGGACCGCGAGCTGGGCATCGGCGGGTTCCTGGAGCAGCTCCTGGACATCGGGCCGGCCGCCGGCTCCTGACCTCAGACGCGCGCCGGGACCCACAGCTCGTCGATGGCGCGTTCGGCCGCCGCGAGGCTCTCCTCGGCGAGCGGGATGAGCTCGGCGAGGGCCGGGCGGACCGGCGCCAGCGTGAGTTCCGCCGTGATGAAGCGCGGCTCGAGCCCGGTCATCGCGACGCCGTGGGGCAGCCACTGCTGGGCGTGGTCCCAACCCTCGCGGGGCGTGCCCGCGCCGTAGCCGCCCCCGCGGCTGGCCAGTACGACGAACTCGCGGCCGCCGAGCAGCCCGGCGGAGGTCTCGGGGTCGACCGAAAGGCCCGGGGCGATGAGGTGGTCGACCCAAGTCTTGACGCTGCTCGGCGGGCCGAAGTTGTACAGCGGCAGGCCCAGCAGCACGATGTCGGCCGCCTTCACCTCGTCGACGACCGTCACGACCCGCGCCCACGCGGCCGCCTGCTCCGGCGTGTGGTCCTCGGGCGGCACCAGGCCGGCCTGGCCGCCGGCCGTGTCGACGTGCGGGAGCGGGTTCGCGCCCAGGTCGCGGTAGGTGACGGTGCCGTCCGGGTGGGCGGCCCGCCACGCGGCGGCGGCCCGCGCGCTCAGCCGGCGGCTCACCGAGCGCTCGCCCTGGATGCTCGAGTCGATGTGGAGGAGATGCGCCATGTTCTTCGCCGTCCATAGATCGTTGGTGTAGGACAAACCATTAATAGCACATCGACCATTGCCCGGCCCATATACTGGGCCCATGTCTTCGCTGCCGGTCGTCAACCAGCCGCCCCACCGGTGCGGCGCGCTGATCGACCACGTGGCGCGCCGGCTGCGGCTGCGCAGCGAGTCGGTGCTGGCGCCCCTCGGGATCCGGCCGCGGCACCTCATCGCCCTGACCGTGCTGCGCGACCGCGGCGAGAGCTCGCAGCAGGACCTGGCGAAGATCCTCGAGATGGACGGCACCAACGTCGTCGGCCTGCTCAACGACCTCGAGACGGAGAACCTCGTCGAGCGCCGCCGGTCGGCGACCGACCGCCGCCGGCACGTCGTCGAACTCACCGACGTCGGCGCGAAGCTGCTCGCGCGGGCCGAGTTCGCGCTCGCCGCGGTCGAGGACGAGGTGTTCAGCGCCCTCGGCGACGACCAGCGCGAGACGCTCTACGAACTCCTGCAGCAGGCCACCCGCAAGACCGGGACGGAAGCCTGCCGCGAAGCCGGTCCCTGCTAGCCGGCCGCGAGGATCGCTTCGAGCCCGGACGCCTGGGTGCGCCAGTCGGCCACGTTCGGCGCGGTGCCGGTCCAGCGCTGGCCGATCCGATCGAGCGCGTCCCGGTCTCCGGTCCACAGCGCGTCAGCCTGCTTCTGCGCGAACGCGCGGTAGGCCGGCGAGCCGGTCGCGGTGGCGAGGTCGCCGAAGTACCGCATGAAGATGCCCTTGAACTGCTTCTGGTTGTCGTCGCAGGAACCCGTGCCGGTGTCGCAGGATTCGACGAGCACGCCGTTCGAGGTCAGCCGCGCCATCGCCGCGTCCGCGAGCCGCTTCGCTGCGTCCACATAGGACTGGACACCGGTCGCGCGCCCCAGCTCCAGCAGGCCGCCGATACCGAGGCCCTGGTTGTAGGTCCAGACCGGCTGGCCGTTGTTGGCGCAGGACGCCGTCAAGCCGTCGTTCACCAGGCCGGCGGCGTTGACCAGGCCGCTGCCGAGGTACCAGTCGCCTGCCGTGCGGGCCCGCGCGCCCCAGACCGTGTCGCCGGCGATCCGCCGGTGCAGGGACGCGGCCAGCCGCAGGTACAACCCCGACGTGACGGCGTTCTTGTACGTCCGCTCGCGGTCCCACCAGACCCCGCCGCCGCAGGTGCTCGTGTCCCAGAAGCCGTGGACGTATCCGGCGATCGTCGTCGCCTCGGCGAGGTAGCGCGGGTCGCCGGTGCGGTCGTAGACGGCGATCCAGGCCAGTCCCCACCAGGCGCTGTCGTCGACGGCGCGGCTGACGAAGTGCCCGTCGATCGGATCGGAACCGCGCGCCCCGGCGGGAAAGGCGACGCGGTTGACGTCGAAGGTGCGGGCCAGCGCGGCGTCGAACCCGCCCGCGTCGGCGACCGCGGTGACGGCGACCGCGGAGTTCCACCAGCTCGACGGCCACCAGGCGGCGTAGGGGTCGTAGGACCACATCAGGGCGTCGAGCGCCCCGGCGGCGCGGGTCGTCGCCGGCCGCGCCCAGGCGGTGCAGCTGCCCTGCGCGTGGGCGGCTTCGCGGCCGCACGCCCTGAGGGCACCGCCGTAGAGCCGGCCACGCGGATCGCGCGCGGCGAAGGCCGCCGTGCGGGTACCGGTGGCGCCCGCGGGCACGCTCGTGCGGCCGAGGGACGAACCGTCGGGCCAGCTCGCGCCGGCGTCCCACGAGCGGTCGAGCCAGACCTCGTCCCCTGCCCCGCCGGTCTCGATGCCGGCCCAGGCCAGCCCGCGGCCGTCGAAGTGCAACCGGATGGTGCGGCCGAAAAGCGTGGCGGGCGCCACGGGCTGGCTGTCCCCCGCCGCCGGAGCGCTGCGGTCACAGGCGGCGTCGCAGACGTCGGGGTGGATCCAGGCGGTGCAGCCGACGGCCTGCGCGTCCCCGCAGGCCCGCACGAGACCGCGGCGGTGGTGGGCGGGATCGGTGCGGTTGTACATGAGCGTGCGGGTGCCGGTCCAGGTGGCGGGGATGCTCGCTTTGCCGAGCAGGCCCTCCCAGGTGGCACCGCCGTCCCAGGAGCGGTCCAGCCAGACGGCGTCCCCGGGAACGCCCTGGTCGATGCTGGCCCAGGCCATGCCGTCGGGGTCGTCGGCGTGGAGCTTGAGGATGCGTGAGTTGAGCACTTTGCCGGGCAGGGGGAAGGTTTCCTGCGCGGCTTGGGAGGGATCACGGGTGTCGCAGTAGATGCCACAGACGGCACTCGCGGCGGCGGGGATGGGGAAGCCGAGCACGAGCAGCAGAACGAGCAATGTCCGCATCGACATCCCTCTCCACGCGTGGGGTCTTTCCAGGATAGGAAGCCGCGGATGGGTTTCGAAGGATTCTGTCCGGTTGTCGGGCTATTCGGACAACGGCCGGCGTGGGGTCAGAGGGGTTCCCGGTACAGGGCGAGGATTTTCTGCAGCTGGGCGATCCGTCGCTGGGCCTCCGCCAGCTGCCCCTCGAGCTTCTCCCGGCCACGGCGCTCGTACTCGGCCCGGGTGAAGTGCAGCTCCATGAAGTCGACGACGCGGCCCAGCTGGTGCTCGCTGTCCTTGGACTCGGCGGCGACGAGCTCGGCGTGCTCTTCGGCCTCCCGCCTGGCCTGGTTGATCTCCGCCAGTTCGGTCTTCATGTTCTCGATGTGTTCGCGCTCGCGGTGGTGCAGCACGTGCAGTTCCTGCTCGCGCTGGACGTCACCGGGCGAAACCACCGCAGCACGGCCGGAGCGCAACCGCTCCAGGTCGGCTTCCAACTGCCGGCACTTGGTCTCCTCGCGAGCCAGCCGCGCCGCCAGGTCCTGCTCCCGCCACCGCAGGTCCGACACCTCCTGGCGCGCCTCGGCGAGGCGGTCGTTCAGGTCGCGCGAGAAGTCGCCGAGATCGTTCTTGGCGACGACCAGGTCCAGCCCCAGCTCCTGCGGGGTCGTGCTCGTTTCCAGCCGTGCCCGGGCTCGTTGCCACGGCTCGGCCGGTTCGACGACGACCTGGCCAGCTCGTCGTACGTCTTCCCCGAGCGGGACCTGACCTGCCGCAGCAGGCCGGCGAAACCGGCGACGCTGCTGAACCGCTCCGGGTCCGGATCGCCGAACAGGGTGGCTGACCGGGATACGACCACACCAACCGGTCGCACCAGCCGGCCGTCACGTTACGTGGTCCGTTCCGGCTCGTCCGCGTCGGTTCGGAGTGGTTCGGCTTCGTTCCACCAGCTGTGGAACACGGGCCGGACACGGTCTTCTGGAGACATGAAGCCGTCGAAACGCAGACCGAGCACCCCGACCGGTTCCGGCACCTGTTCGCCTTCCTGAAGTGGGTGATGAGCTCCCGGGCACGATCGAAAGACATGCGCAGGCTGCTCTCCGGGGCGCGGCCGGTTACGGGTGCCGGGCCAGGCGGAGCTGATGGCTGCGTCAGTCCGGCGGGAACAGCCGCGGCATGAAGGCCAGCATCAACGCCGACCACACCACGTGCGTCAGCAATGGCGCCTGCACTCCGCCCGATCGCCCCCGCTGCCACGCGAACAGCGTCCCCATCGCCGCCGACGCCAGTACCAGTGCCGGGTTCCGGGTCGCCGTTGTCGACAGCACGTACGCGGCCGTGGATCCGCCGGGGCCCAGTGCGTCGTACAGCGTGCCGCGGAAGAACACCTCCTCCGCCGCTCCCGTGAGCAGGGCCGTCGCCGCCACCGAGGAGGTCGGGCCGCGGTGGGCGTGGTCCAGGACGCCCGTGATCGCCCTGCGCAGGAGGGGGATGCGGCGGGCCACCAGTGCGCACCCGTAGAACGCCGCGAACGCGCCCGCGCCCGCCGCCGCCGGCTGGATGATTTCCCGGCGGCCTCGGGGGACCGGGCCGGCCGCCGTTGCACCGGCCAGCCACGTGGCCGCCACCGAGGCCGTCAGCACGTGGAACCGGCGGGATCCGGGGTGGCTGGCCAGCGAGGCGCCCAGCAGCCCGGAGCCGGCGGCCGTCACCGCGGCGAGGAGGCCCTTCACGCCGTCCGCCGGCTCTTCGCGCGCTCGCCCAGGGCCTGCAGCACCGCTTCGTCGTAGCCCATCGGCTCGAAGTCGACGACCCGGCGGATCGCGTCGTCGCGGACCACGACCTCGTTGGTCATCGAATCGATCAGCGCGCGGCCGGTCGTCACGTCGATGTCCGTCACCAGCGACAGCCAGTACGACGACAAGCGCGGGGACAGCATCGGCACCGGCAGGATCAGCAGCGGGCGCCCCTGGATCGCCGCGACGCGCTGCAGCATGTCGCGGTACGCCAGCACCTCGGGGCCGCCGATGTCGAACGTCCGCCCGGCGGCCTCCGGGTGGTCGAGCACGCCGGCCAGGTAGCGGACGACGTCGGCGACCGCGATCGGCTGGGTGCGGGTGTCGACCCAGCGGGGGGTGACCATCGCCGGCAGGTGCTCGACCAGCTGACGCGTCAGCTCCCACGACGTGCCGCCGTGCCCGATCACGATCCCCGCGCGCAGCACCGTCACCGGCACACCGGTCTCCCCCAGCAGCCGCTCGACCTCGCGGCGGCTGGCCAGGTGCTCCGACAGCGCGTCATCGTCGTCGCCGAGGCCGCCGAGGTAGACGATCCGGCGCAGGTCCGCGCCGGCCGCGGCCCGCGCGAACGCCCGCGCGGCGTCGGCGTCGCGGCGCTTGAAGTCCGCACTGTCGAGTGAATGCACGAGGTAGTACGCGGCTTCCGCACCCTTGAGCGCGTCACGCAGGGAGCCGACGTCGGCGACGTCGCCGCGGACGGCCTTTCCGGCGCCCCGGTACTTCGCGGGGTGGCGGGTCATCGCGAGGACCTCGTGGCCGGCGGCCTCCAGAGCCGGGCACAACCGGCTGCCGACGAACCCCGACGCTCCGGCCACCAGCACCCGCATGCCCGCGACGTTAGCCGGGACGGCCTTCGCGCGCAGATCTTGCGCCGCCGGCGAAGCAAACCGCGGCGACCACGCCGGCGCAGCCGGCCAGCTGCGCCCACCCGGGTGCCTCCCCGAGCAGGACGACGCCCAGCAGCACCGCGCCGACCGGCTGCAGCAGCATCAACGTCGCCCCGGTGGTGGCGGACATCCGCGGCAGCGCGGCGGAGATGAGCAGCCACCCCGCCAGCTGCCCGATCCCGGCCAGGGCGGCCAGCCAGCCGAACACCGGCCAGCCGGGGGCCAGGTCGAGCGTGCCGGTCGGGAGGCCGAGCACGACGGCGACCACGCCCGCGGACGCCGTCGCCAGCACCAGCGAGTGCGCCTGCGTCCCGGTGCCGCCGGTGAGCCGGATCAGGAACAGGTAACCGGCGTACCCCGCGCCGGCCAGCAGCGCCGCGACCGCCCCGGTCACCGGATCGGGGCCGAACGAGCCGGTGCCGGCGAACCCGCCGGCCAGCACGATCCCGCCGACCAGCACCGGTGCCGCGGCGAGGAACCGCTTCGAGGGCCGCTCGGCCAGGAACGCGAAGGCCAGCAGCGGCACGATCACCACCTGCACGGCGAGCAGCACCGTCGCGATGCCGGCGCCGACCCGCGGGATCGCTTCGCCCCACAGCACGAAGTCGAGGCCGAGGCCGGTCCCGGCCAGCAGCGGGAGGAGCACCCGCCGGCGCGGCGCCGGCCCGGGCTGCCGCCGTTCCCGCCGGGCCAGCAGGAGCAGCACCGGCAGCGCGAGCAGGCAGCGCCAGAACGCGCTGGTGCTGCCGCTGGTGTGCGAGACCTTGATGAAGACCGACGACAGCGCGATGCAGAAGCTGCCGAGCGCGGCGAGCAGCCGCGGGTCGAAGCGGCGGGTGAGGGGCCGGGCGGCGGTCGTGGTCACGCCGCCCAGCCTGCGGGCGGCGACTGTCAAGGACAAGCGAATGTTTCTGCGCGGATTTCGGTAGTATCACTACCGTGTTCGGACTCGAGCGGATGCGAGCGCTGCACGCACTCGCCACCCAGGGCTCGGTCGCCGCAGCGGCCGCGTCCCTGCACGTGACGCCGTCGGGTGTGTCACAGCAGCTGGCGAAGCTGGAACGCGAGGCGGGCCAGCCGTTGCTGGAGCCCCGCGGCCGCGGCGTCCGGCTGACGAAGGCGGGCCAGGTGCTGGCCGGGCACGCCGAGCGGATCCTCGCGCAGGTGGCCGAGGCGAAGGCGGACCTGGAGCTGCTGCGCGAGGACGTCATCGGCCCGCTGCGGGTCGGCGCGATCCCGACGACCGTGCACGCGCTGCTGCCGCCCGCGCTGGCCACCCTGGCCGCGCAGCACCCGCGGCTGGCGGTGACGCTGCACGAGGGCGAGGCGGAGCAGACGATCCCCCGGGTCGTGTCCGGCGACCTCGACGTGGCCGTCGTGGAGAGCTGGGCCGACCGCCCGACCGAGATCCCGCCGGCGGCGACGGGCACCGCGCTGTTCGCCGACGTCGCCGACCTCGCCCTGCCGGCCGGGCACCGGCTGGCCCACCGCAAGACCGTCGACCTGTCCGAAGTGGACGACCTGCCGTGGATCGGCTGGACCGCCGGGTCCGGCTGCCACGAGTGGCTGGTCCAGGTGCTGCGCCGGCAGGGGCTGGCGCCCCGGATCAGCTGCACGGTCGGCGGCTACCCGACCCAGCTGGCCCTGGTGGCGGGCAACGTCGGCGCGGCGCTGGTCCCCCGCCTGGCCCGCGACCGCCTTCCCGGCGGCGTCCGGATCCTGACCACGCGCCCGGCGCTGACACGGACGATCTTCGCGATCTGCCGGGCGGGCGAGGAGGACAGCGGCGCGGTCCGGGCCTGCCTGGACGCGCTGCGGGCGGCCTCCGCCCGGTTCGAGGGTCCCGGCCGCGCGGCCGGCTGATCCGAGGCCGTCCGCCGGGGGACGCCGGTGGTGCGCACGGCATGCTGGAGCCATGATCAGCACTGCGGATGTGGAACGGGCGGCCGCGCGCATCGAGGGCCGGGTCCGCCGGACGCCGGTGTTCGCGGACGACGGCGTGTGGTTCAAGCTGGAACAGCTGCAGCACACCGGGTCGTTCAAGGCCCGGGGCGCCTTCAACCGGATCCTCGCCGCGGGCGAGCAGACCGGGGTCGTGGCCGCGTCGGGCGGCAACGCCGGGCTCGCCGTCGCCCACGCCGCCCGCGAGTTCGGCCTCCCCGCCCGCGTCTACCTCCCGGCGACCGCGCCCGCGGTGAAGGTTGCGAAGCTGCGGCAGCTCGGCGCGGCGGTGGAGCTGGTCGGCGAGAAGTACGCCGACGCCTACGACGCGGCCGTGAAGGACGCCGCGGACTCCGGCACGCTCTTCTGCCACGCCTACGACCAGCCGGACATCTGCGCCGGGCAGGGCACCCTCGGCCTGGAACTGCTGGACCAGACCGGCGGCCTCGACACGATCCTCGTCGCGGTCGGCGGCGGCGGGCTGCTGGCCGGCGTCGCCGCCGCCGTCGAAGGCCGGGCGCGGGTGGTCGGCGTCGAACCGCGCACGATCCCGACGCTGCATTCGGCGCTGGCCGCGGGAGCGCCGGTCACGGTCGAGGTCTCCGGCGTCGCCGCCGACTCGCTGGGCGCGTCCCGGATCGGCGACCTCGGCTTCGCCGTCGCCACCCGCACGGGCGCGGGTTCGGTGCTGGTGGACGACACGGCGATCGTCGAAGCGAGGGCGGCGCTGTGGGACCGCTACCGCCTCGCCGTCGAACCCGGCGGAGCGGCCGCGTTCGCCGCCCTGCGCTCCGGCGCCTACCGGCCGGCGCCGGGCGAGCGGGTCGCCGTGCTGCTCTGCGGCGCCAACACCGACCCCGCGACGCTCACTTCCCCGCCAGCCGCGCCACCACCGGGGCG
Organism: Amycolatopsis sp. CA-128772; assembly: GCF_002904295.1. Lineage (GTDB taxonomy): Bacteria > Actinomycetota > Actinomycetes > Mycobacteriales > Pseudonocardiaceae > Amycolatopsis. The sequence continues at coordinate 72,656 of NZ_PPHG01000003.1, read as the reverse complement.
AACTCCTCCAGGAACGCGCCGTTGACGCTGATGTAGGACAGGCCCTGTTCCTCGCGACGGCGTTCGAGCTCCGCCACCATGTCGTCGACGCCGCCGCGGAGGATGGCCAGCGAGTCGTGCTCGATGAGCGTCTCGGCGTCGACGCCGATGAAGCCGCGGATCCACGGCGGCACCTGCTCGCCGACGACCCAGATGTTCATCGCGAACTCGAGGTCGCGGTCGCCGGCCGCGGACCGGACTTCCCGGACGTACCCGGTCATTTCCTCCCGGGTGGTCAGCACGCCGCCGGCCATCGTGACGATGTCGGCCTTCAGGCCGGCGAGGCGGCGCACCTTGGGGCCACCCGCGGCGATCATCACCGGCGTGTGCGCGTCGCCGTCGAGCCGGCGGACGTGGTCGATCGTCTCGGAAATCGAGTCGAGCCGCTCCTGCCCCGAGCCGTACGGCAGCCCGAGCTCCTCGGCCTGCTGCCGCATTTCCGGCCGCCCGGTGCCGAGGCCGAGCTCGAACCGGCCGTCCGTGACGACGGTGAGGCTGCGGGCCTCCCACGCCGCCGCCCGCGCGGTGCGCAACGGGCTGGCCAGGACGAAGGAGCCGACGCGCAGCTCGGTCGTCGCCGCCGCGGCGGCCGCGAGGGCCGCGGTCGGCGTCGGCATGTTCAGGTTGTCCGGGCACAGCAGGGTCGAATAGCCGAGCTCTTCGGCCCGGCGCGCGGTGGCGAGCCAGTTCGCGCCACCTTCCACCGCGCCCGCGACCACGCCGAACCGGAACGCCTTCTGCGGCATCGAAGTACCCCCAAGTCGTTGGTCCTTTCGATCAAACCACCGGTGCGCCCGGCCGTGCCACCACGGCCGGGCGCGCGCCCGGCGTCAGCCGCGCTGGTACTCCTCCCAGGTGACCTTCGCGACCTGGGGGCCGTCGTCGGCGCCGCGGCCGGCCAGGCCGTTCATGCCCAGGTAGTAGTCGCCGGTCTGGTGCTGGGCCCCCGAGGACAGGTCCGGGTCGGAGACGGCCATCGCGTGGATGTGGTAGTCGAAGCCCTGCGCCGGCGTGCGGTACCAGGCCGCGAACCCGACGCCCCGCAGCGCCTTCAGCAGGTTGTTCCGGTTGGTCGACGACATGCCGGACACCGAGATGTCCATCGCGCCGCCGCCGTCGTGCGTCCCGGCCGAAGCGTCGACGCCGCCGGGGTTGTACGAACCCTGCGTCAGGGTGACCTGGAAGCCCGCCTTTCCTTCCGCCGCAACGAGCATCGCCTTGGTGCGGGTGTTGAGGGTCTTGCCGTGGTAGGTCACCTGGCTGCCGGCGGACACCGCGTTCGTGACCGTGTACCGGCCTTCGCCCAGCTTCTCCAGCGAGGTCCTGCCCGGCAGGCCGGAAGCGTCGAGACCGGTGTAGCCCAACGACTTCTGGTACTGCGAGTACGCCGTGATGGTCGTGGTGCCGAAGTACCCGTCGACGTACTGGCTCGCCAGCAGCCCCTTCGCCTGCAGCGCCTGCTCGACGAGCAGGACGCTGTCGTGCGCACCCGGGGTCTGGGTGTCGTCGGCGCGGCGCGGGTCGATCTGGGCCGCCTTCAGCACGGCCTCCATGTTCGCACCGGGCAGCGCCGTCGTCGCCGCAGTCTCGGCCTGGGCCGGCGCGGCCACGGCGAACGTCGCGGCGGTGAGCGCCGTGAGCACGGCGGCCTTCGTGAACATCCTGGTCCTCCATGGTTCGGAATCGCTGTGACCGGAAGGATCACGCAACCGGATACAAGGGACGTACAAACCGGTTTCACCCCGCGCGGAAACCCCGCAGGCGCAGGCTGTTCGTGACGACGAAGACGGAGCTGACCGCCATCGCCGCGCCCGCGAGCATCGGGTTCAGCAGGCCCGCGGCGGCCAGCGGCAGCGCGGCGACGTTGTAGGCGAAGGCCCAGAACAGGTTGCCCTTGATCGTCCGCAGCGTCCGGCGCGACAACCGGATCGCGTCGGCCGCGGCGAGCAGGTCGCCGCGCACGAGCGTGAGGTCGGCCGCCTCGATCGCGGCGTCGGTGCCAGTGCCCATGGCCAGGCCCAGGTCGGCCCGGGCGAGCGCGGCCGCGTCGTTGACGCCGTCGCCGACCATGGCGACGACCTTGCCGTCCGCCTGCAGGTCCCGCACGACGTCGGCCTTGTCCGCCGGCAGCACCCCGGCGATCACGCGCTCGATGCCGACCTCGGCGGCGACCGCCCGCGCAACAGCCGCGTTGTCCCCGGTCAGCAGGACCGGCGTCAGGCCGAGCCCGCGCAGCCGCCGGACCGCCTCGGCCGACGTCGGCTTCACCGTGTCCGCGACGACCAGCTGCCCGCGCACTTCGCCGTCCCAGGCCACGGAAACCGTGGTGTCCGGGCTCTCCGCGGCCCGGTCGCCGGCGAACTCCGCCCGTCCGACGACGACCACGTGCCCTTCGACGACGCCTTCGACGCCCAGTCCCGGCGTGCTGCGGAAGTCCACAACGGACGGCAGGGTGCCGAAGCGCTCGCGGGCGGCGTCCGCGATCGCCCGCGCCACCGGGTGCTCGGACGCGGCTTCGACCGCGCCCGCCAGCCGCAGGACTTCGCCGTCGCCCCGCACCAGCGCCATTTTGCCGGTCGTCACGGTGCCGGTCTTGTCGAGCACCACGGTGTCGACGCGCCGGGTGGACTCGAGCACCTCGGGCCCCTTGATGAGGATGCCCAGCTGCGCGCCGCGCCCGGTGCCGACCAGCAGGGCCGTCGGCGTCGCGAGGCCCAGCGCGCACGGGCAGGCGATGATCAGCACGGCGACCGCGGCGGTGAACGCGGCCGACGGCGGCTGCCCGGCGCCGAGCCAGAACGCGAGGGTCGCCACGGCGAGGGCGATGACGATCGGGACGAAGACCGCCGAGACGCGGTCTGCGAGCCGCTGCACCCGGGCCTTGCCGGTCTGCGCCTGCTCGACCAGCCGCGCGGTCTGCGCCAGCTGCGTGTCGGCGCCGACGCGGGTGGCGCGGACGACGAGCCGGCCGCCGGCGTTGACCGTCGCGCCGGCCACGGCGTCACCCGGCCCGACCTCGACCGGCACGCTCTCGCCGGTGAGCAGGCTCGCGTCGATCGCGGACCCGCCGTCCTCGACGACACCGTCGGTCGCGACCTTCTCCCCCGGCCGCACCACGAACCGGTCGCCGACGGCGAGGTCGCCGACCGGGACGCGCTCTTCGCGGCCGTCGCGCAGGACGGCGACGTCCTTGGCGCCGAGGTCCAGCAACGCGCGGAGGGCGGCGCCGGCGCGGCGCTTGGAGCGGGCTTCGAAGTAGCGGCCGGCCAGGATGAACGTCGTCACGCCGGCGGCGACTTCGAGGTAGATCGCGCCGTCGCCGGCCAGCCGCTCGATGGTGAGCTCGAACGGGTGCGTCATGCCGGGCGTGCCCGCGGTGCCGAACAGCAGCGCGTACAGCGACCAGCCGAACGCGGCGAGCGTGCCCATCGAGATGAGCGTGTCCATGGTGGCGGCGCCGTGGCGGAGGTTGGCGGACGCGGCGCGGTGGAACGGCCACGCGCCCCAGGTGACGACCGGCGCGGACAGGGTGAGGGAGATCCACTGCCAGTAGGTGAACTGCCAGGCGGGCGCCATCGCCAGGACGATCACCGGGACGCTGAGCACCGCCGAGCCGAGCAGGCGCTGCCGGAGCGTGCGGGTGGGGTCCGCTTCGGCCGCCGCTTCGGGTTCCTCCGCCGGCAGCGTCGCGGTGTAGCCGGCCGCTTCGACCTGCGCGACGAGGTCCTGCGGAGCGACGTCGCCGGGGTACACGACCTTCGCCTTCTCCGTGGCGTAGTTGACGGTCGCGGTGACACCGGCCAGCTTGTTGAGCTTGCGCTCGATCCGCATCGCGCAGGACGCGCAGGTCATGCCGGTGATGGCCAGCTCGACCTCGGCTTTCTCCAGCTGCCCGGTCATGACCGGCCCCCTTCCGGCGTGGTGACGGTGAAGTCGGCGGTGCGGACGACGCCGCCGTGGCGGAAGTCCAGGAACAGGCGGTAGGTCCCGGCCGACGGCACCTCGGCGACGAACGGCACGGCCGGACCCGCCGCGGTCCGGCCGTCGCCGGGTTCGCCGTCCGGGTGGACGTGCAGGTACCCCAGGTCGCCGCCGCGGAGGGCGACGAGGTGGCCGTACGCGCCCAGGTAGGGCTGCAGGTCGGTGACCGGGCGGCCGTGTGCGGTCACCGTCGCTGTCACCCGCGAGGCGCGGCCGGGGACCAGGTCGCCGTCGAGCCGGACCCGGTAGCCGTCGACGTCCGCGACGCGCGACTCGCCGTGGCCGACCGGCTGGAACAGCCCCGGCGCCACGAGGTCGACGCCGAGCGTCTGCGCCTTCCCGCCGGTGGGCGTGAAGTCGGCGAAGGCGCGGTAGCTGCCCGCCTCGGCGACCGGGATCGGCACGGTCCAGGTGCCGTCCGCGGCGAGATCCGGGTGCAGGTGCCGGTAGCCGGTCGTGTCGCGGCGGACGACGATGAAGTGCATCCGCTTCTCGTGTTCGACGTCGTAGGCGGTCACGGCGGCGCCGCCGGGGCCGGTGATCCGGAAGGTGAACGGGGTGGTGGCGCCTGGGGTGAGCGTCGTGGCGGCGGGCGTGAGGGTGTAGCCGGCCGCCGACGACGCCAGTCCGCCGGGCTGGTGGTCCGCGGCCGCCGCGACGGCGCCGCCGTGGACGTCCCCGTGCCCGGCCGCTGCGGGCCGCGGGCCGACGGCGTTGCCGGTCACCCAGCCGCCGCCCGCGACCAGGGCGAGGGCCGCCCCGTAGGCGGAGAGCTTCGCTGCGGTGTTCACGGCAGCCGGTACCCGGCTTCTTCGACGGCACCGCGCACGTCGTCGACGGACAGGGGGCCGGTGCTGTGCACGGTCACCGCGCCGGTGGCCAGGTCGACGGCGACGCCGGTCACGCCGTCCAGTTCGCGGATCTCCGCTTCCACCGAGCCGGCGCAGTGGCCGCACGTCATGCCGGTGACGGAGTAGGTCGAGTTCGTCATGTCTTCATAGATACCCTAGGGGGGTAGGGTAAGCAACCGCCTTCACGGTGTGTAATTCATGCCACAGCCTTTTGGTGTTCACACTGGTCCAGCCGTGTTATCGAGCGTCACGCAGAGTTTCGAGGGACCCTCTCTGGACGGCGCCATGCTCGTTTCGTAACCTGTTCGAGATCTCGCGGCCCCCGGTCGTCAGGAGACGGCGACGCGAGATCGCCGCCGATACCCCCTGCCGGGTACCGGATCCCCCCGCGCGCTCGCCCTGTTGCGGTCGAGCGCGCGCCGGACCCGGGCGAGGCCCCCGACTCGCCTTCCGGACACCCGTCGGCGGCCGATCAGCAAAGGAGACCCGCGCGAGAATGCGTTCGCATCCCGTCAAGCGCGTGGTGTCAGGTGCCCTCGCCGCGGCCTCGGTGATCACCGTCGTCACCATGGCCCAGCCGGTGGCCACCGCCGCCCCCGTCCCCGCCCTCCAGGCGCCGCCCGCCGGGTCGGACGCCCTCGCCAAGTACCGCGACCTCGCGGCGCAGGCGGAAAAGCTCAACGAAGACCTGCTCAAGGCCCAGGACGACCTGACCGCCAAGCAGGGCCAGCTCGACCAGGCCAACGCCGACGTCACCACCGCGAAGAACGCCGGTGCCCAGGCCATCGAGGCCAAGCAGCGGTACCAGTCCGAAGTGGACAAGTTCGCCGGCGCGTCGTTCACCGGCGGCGTCCAGCTGAACAAGCTTTCGGCGCTGCTGGCCGGAACGTCCACCCAGGACTTCCTGGACCGGTCGGCGGCGCTCGAAGTCATCGCGACCGACAAGAACGCCGCGATGGACAACCTCTCCGGCGCCGCGGAAAAGGCCACGGCGGCGGAGAAGGCGGCGACCGACGCGGCGAAGCGCGCGCAGGACGCGCGGGACGCGGCGGCGAAGCTGGCGTCGGACATCGAAGGCAAGAAGAAGAACCTCCAGGCGCAGATCGACCAGATCGAGGCGCAGAGCCGGAACCTCAGCAGCGCGGACAAGGCCGCGCAGAAGGACACCGGCGGCGCGGCGCCGACCGTCAAGGCGCCCACCGCGGCCGCGCAGGCCGCGGTCAACGCGGCGCTGAGCAAGCTCGGCAGCGCGTACGTCTGGGGCGCCACCGGGCCGGGCACGTTCGACTGCTCCGGCCTGATGCAGTGGGCGTACAAGCAGGCCGGGATCAGCCTGCCCCGGACGTCCTCGGCGCAGGCGGGCTTCGGCACCCCGGTGTCGCGCGACCAGCTGCAGCCGGGCGACCTGGTCGCCTACTACTCCCCCGTGTCCCACATCGGCATGTACATCGGCGACGGCAAGATGGTGCACGCGCCGACGAGCGGCGACGTCGTCAAGATTTCGCCGCTGATGAGCCAGTACGCGGGAGCCACCCGGCCCACGGCCTGACGTTCCGGGCGGTGCCCCGTTCCGCGAGGTGTAGAAATCGCGGGACGGGGCACTTTTCGCGCATGGACGAGAACCCTGACGCCGCCACCGTCGAAGCCGTCGGAAAGGTCACCGAGGCCCTCGAGACGATCGAGCGCGCCCGCGGGCACCTCTACTCGTTCCACCAGCTGACCGGGAGCGCGGACCTGGCCCTCGGCGAAGCCGTGCAGCAGCTCGAGAAGGCCGGCCACGGCGGCTGGGCGCGGCGGATCTCCGAGGAGCTGATCGGGCTCAACGTCTTACCCGATCGGTGGACGTTCCAGGTGGTCGAGGAGTACGACGACGGCTACTACAAGGCGAGCCGCGACCTCGAGCGAGAGCTGCTCACCTCGCTCACCGGAGGCCGCCGCCACCTGCACGAACAGCAGATGAAGGACGACCGCCGGACGCACGGGCGGCCGGGGCACGAGGCGGGCGGCCCGAGCACGCCCCCGGCGGGCTCGTGAGCGGCGGTCGCCGGATCCCTGCGCTAAAGTCGACCACAGGCGAACACACGTTCGATGGGAGCTTTCATGACTGACCAGGTCGAACCGAATCCCGAGAAGGACCCGAGCGACTGGACCACCGGCGACGAGCCGATGACCGGGCCGCAGAAGTCGTACCTGCAGACGCTGGCGCAGGAAGCCGGCGAAGAGGTGCCGGAGAACCTGACGAAGGCGGAGGCGTCCGAGCGCATCGACGCCCTGCAGAAGTCGACCGGCCGCGGCGCGTGAGGGTTCCGGCCGGGCTGTGCCCGGCGCCACGGCTCGCCGTCCGCGGGGGCGGGTAGCCGGACACGAAGTGCCCGGCTCCCCGAAGGAGGACATCCCGGGTACCTGACCGTGCTGTTCGTCACCCTCGCCGGCCTGCTCGTGCTGGGCAGGGCGGCTCTGCGTGAGCTGCCGGAACCGTATCCGCGCACCACCGAACGCACTCTCGTCAGCGCGTGGGTCGTCGTGGCCGGTGGGGTCGGGTGGTGGGCCGTGGCCCCGGGCGCCGGTGCGCTCGTGCTGACCGTCGCCGGGTTCGGTTTTCTCGTTGCCGCCCTCAACCGCGGGCCCGAGCGGCCGTCCTACCCGCGGGCCACGCCTACCAGCCGCCGCGATGAGTTGACGGCTCGCCCAGCGGGTACCACCCGGGCATGTCACAGCCGAACGAACAGCAACCCGAGATCGCGCGTCCCGGTACCCCGGATCCCGGCCGGGCGCAGGATGACCTCTACCGCCCCGGCCAGGGCGAACCACCGGACGGCGTCGAGGATGCCGAAGGCGCCGGGCAGAAGGTGATCGGCGAGCTCCGGGAACGTCGTGACAGCTGAGCGGTCACGCCGCCGCGGGTAGGGCGGCGCCCGTCACCCGGAGGAGGAACTCCGCGTTGGAGCCGGTCTTGCGGAGCTGGTCCAGCAGCTGCTCGATCGCGTTCGGTCCCGGCAACGCCCGCCGGACCTCGCGCATGGCCGCGAGTTCGCCCGGGGTGACGAGCAGTTCTTCGCGCCGGGTACCGGATGCGGCCACGTCGACCGCCGGGAAGACGCGGCGTTCGGCGACTTTGCGGTCCAGTTTGAGCTCGGCGTTGCCGGTGCTCTTCAGCTCCTCGAAGAACACCGTGTCGGCCAGGGAACCCGTTTCCACCAAAGCCGTCGCGATGATCGTGAGGGAGCCGCCGCCCTCGACGTTGCGTGCGGCGCCGAGGATCCGCTTCATCGGCTGCAACGCGGCCGCGTCGACGCCGCCGGACAGCGTGCGGCCGGACGGGCGCGCCGAAAGGTTGTAGGCGCGGCCGAGCCGGGTCAGCGAATCCAGCAGCAGGACGACGTCTTCGCCTCGCTCCACCAAGCGTTTCGCGCGCTCGACGGCGAGTTCCGCCACCGCGACGTGCTCGGCGGGCGGACGGTCGAAAGTGGACGCGATCACCTCGCCGCGCACGGTCCGGCTCAGCTCGGTGACCTCCTCCGGCCGTTCGTCGGCGAGCAGGACCAGCAGCCGGCACTCCGGGTGGTTCACCGACAGGCCGTGGCCGATTTCGCTGAGCACCGTGGTTTTCCCGGCTTTGGGCGGCGAAACGACCAGGGCGCGCTGCCCGCGGCCGAGCGGGGTGACGAGGTCGATGACGCGGGGCAGCAGCCGCGCCGGGGTGGTTTCGAGCAGCAGCCGCCGGTCCGGGTGCACCGGGACCAGGTCGGCGAACCGCGGCCGCGGTTCGGCCGGGTCGGCGCCGTTGACGCTGGTGATCCGCTCGGTGGTGCCGGTGATTTCGTCGCCGGGCCGCAGGTCGTGCTTGCGGACCAGGGCGAGCGGCAGGGCGACGTCGTCGGGCGCCGCCCGGTAGCCCGGCCGGACGAAGGGGGTCTTGCCGGACAGGTCGAGGATTCCGTGAAAAGGCATGGGTGCCTCCTGATGAGGGTGGTCGGCCTGCGCGCAACGACGGCGTGGCCGGGAATGCGAAGGAAAGAGGCCGAGTGGCCTGGATCCGGGGAGCTGCCTCCGGGCGGCCGAGGGGCCGGCATCCGCGAGGAGCGCCTCCACTGTAGCGAGACATCTCACGAAGCACAACGGGTAAGACGCCGTGGCGGTGGGTAGTCCACTGGAGAAGCCCGCCGAAACGGGGGAAACCGCGGCTGACGATGGGAGTTTGATCGTGTATCGACATACCCCGGAAACTCGCGTCGATACGGGCGAGAGCACCGACACCGACCAAGCCGGGACCACGGCACCCGGGCGCATCGCCGCCGGTCCCGTGGTCGCCCCGGCCTTCGAAGAACTGGCGCCCGCCCTGCCCAACGAGATGGCCGGCCTGCGCCGCAAGCTGGTGCACTGGCTGAGCGAGCTCCCGCTCGACCCGGACAGCACGCACGACATCACGTTGGCCACGTACGAAGCACTGGCGAACGTGGCGGCCCACGCCTACCCGGACGGCCACGGCTGGGCGCGCCTGCAGGCCCGCCGAGAGGGCGACGCGGTGATGGTGACGGTCACGGACACCGGGTGCGGAATCTCGGCGACGCGCCCCCGGGTGGCGGGCCTGCGCACCTCGGGCGGCCGCGGCCTCCTGCTGATCGACCAGGTGACGGACCAGTCCGACATCGACAGCAGCACCAAGGGAACCACGGTCCGCATGACCTGGCGCCCGGCGGCCCTCCGCGACGCCGACCCGGCCTGATCGCCGGGACGGCCCGCCGGCTCACGCGGACGAATCCGGCGGGTTCACGCCCGGCTGGGGACTAGCACCGGTCGATTCCGCGAAGACGAACGCCGGCGCTCTCCGCCCGGCAACCCTTGACCGTGCCAAGGCGGCCGCGCCCCACCCGGGCGCGGCCGCCTTTCTCACCCCACCGGACCCTCCGCGTTTCTCGGTCACTCACGAGCGCGGCCGCCTTTCTCACCCGACCGGACCCTCCGCGTTCCCCCAGTCACTCACCGCCGCCGCCCGCGACGCGGCTCAAGCCGCGTCGGCCAGGCGCACCAAGCGGTTGCGCGGGTACGAAACCAGCTCCCGCTCCTCGTCCGTGGTGAAGATCTCGACGGAATCCTCCCGCACCTCCGCCGAATTCACCTGCAGCTGCCACGCGGGCAGCCCCGGCGCCGGCTCGTGCCAGAACCACTGGCCCTTGGTGAGCTGGTGCGCCGGGACCGTCGCGTCGTCCGTTTTCATGTGCTGAGGCTAGCCGCCACCACCGACAGTTTCCGCACGGCCTCGGCCCGGCCGGTGTCCACTGTGATCACGGCCACCGCCGGCTACCCCACCGCGCAGGTCACCGTCGGCGCCGTCAGGTTCCCGCCGTGCTGGACGGTGAACCCGATGACGTTGCCGCTCCCGTTGGACCTCGCCGTCAGGACGTAGCCCGTGCTGTCCCAGGTTCCCGTGTAGTTCCAGCTGCCGATCACCTTCTGCGGTGCGTGGAACGTGATCGTGAGGACCCAGTTGTTCGTCCCCGACACCGTCACCTGGCCGTTGAAGCCGACGTTCCACTCCGCCGTCTTCAGGTAGGCCGCCGAGCAGGGTGCCGGAGGCGCGGTGGTGGTCGTGGGCGTGGTCGTGCCGCCGTCGGGCGGCGTACCGCCGTTGAGGGCGTCGAGGACCGCCGTGTACGCGGCCTTCTTCTGGCCGTTCCCGTCGAACAGCAGCGGTGTCGCCGACGCGCGCCAGGAGTCGGTGTCCCGGATGCCCCACGTCGTCATGCCCGTGCACCGCGAAACCGCCATGCACGCCTGCGTCACCGTGCGGTAGTTGTCCGCCTGGGCCGTTCCCGAGCCTTCGACGTCCAGCTCGGTGATCTGCACGTCCACCCCGAGGTCGGCGAAATTCTGCAGCGTCGTGCGGTAGTTCGACGGCACCGGGCTGTTGCTGTTGAAGTGCGATTGGAAGCCGACGCAGTCGATCGGGACGCCGCGGGATCGGAAGTCCTGCACCATCCGGTACACGGCCTGGGTCTTCGCCTGGTTCCAGTCGTCGGTGTTGTAGTCGTTGTAGCAGAGCTTCGCGTCCGGGTCGGCCGAGCGCGCGGCGCGGAACGCCGCCTCGATCCAGTCGTCGCCCGTGCGCTGCAGGTTCGAGTCGCGCCGGGCCCCGGAACCGCCGTCGGCGAACGCCTCGTTGACGACGTCCCAGGCGTAGATCTTGCCCCGGTAGTGCGACGCCACCTGGGTGATGTGGTTGAGCATGGCCTGCCGCAGCGCCGAACCCTCCATGCCCTGCATCCAGCCCGGCTGCTGCGAGTACCAGGCCAGCGTGTGCCCGCGCATCCGGGCGCCCTGGCTCTGCGCCTGGCTCACGATCCGGTCCGCGTTGGTGTAGGAGAACTGGCCCTGCGACGGCTCGGTCGCGTCGATCTTCATCTCGTTCTCCGGCGTGATCATGGAGAACTCGCGGCTCAGGAGACCCGTGTAGACACTGTCCGACAGCTTGCTCGCCGAGACCGCCGTGCCGAAGTAGCGCCCGGTCCGGGCCGCCGCGCTGCCCAGTGTGGTGCCCGAGGGCGGTGGGGCGGAGGTCGTCGTGGTGGGCGTCGTCGGCGTCGTCGTGGCCGGGCCGCCGCTGTTCAGGCCGAGGAAGGCGATGGCGTACGCCACCATCCCGTTCTGCGGCAACGCATGCCCGGCACCCTGGACGCTGATGCCCTCGACCGGCGCCTGCACGCCGGTGCCGCCGTAGCGGGTGCGCGTCCAGCCCGACTGCGGGGCGTCACTCGACGACGGTGTCTGGCTCACCCCCTGCAGGTTGGTCCACTGCTTGATCTCCTCCCCGAAGTTCGGGTAGCGCAGGGTGTCGTCGGCGGTGCCGTGCCACAGCTGCATCCGCGGGTACGGGCCGCTGCGGCCGCCGCTCATCTGCCGGGCCTGGTCGCCCCACTGCTGCGCGGTCTTGCTGATCTGGCCGTTGGCGCACTGGCTGTTCCAGCTGGACCCGTCCGTGGTGCCGAAGCAGCCGGCGGGCACGCCCATGAACGCCGAACCGGCCGCGAACACGTCCGGGTACTCCGCGGCGAGCACGTTGGTCATCATCGCGCCCGAGGAGAACCCGGTGACGAACACGCGGGCGGAGTCGACGTTGTAGCGCTGCTTGGCCCAGTTGACCATCGACAGGATGCCGACCGGGTCGCTGCCGCCGCCGCGGGTCAGAGCCTGCGGCGAGGAGACGTCGAAGCACTGGCCGCTGCGCGTGGCTTCCGGGAACACGATGACGTACCCGTACTGGTCGGCCGCGGTGACGTAGTCGCGGGCGTAGCCGTTGAACACCGCCGACGCCGAACCGGTGCAGTAGTGGATCGCGACCAGCAGCGCCGGGCGCGCGGCGACCCGGTCCGGGACGTAGGTGTACATGTTCAGGTTGCTGGGATTGCTGCCGAAGTCGGTGACCCGGGTCAGCGTGGCCGCCGACGCCGGCTGCGCCGACACGACCAGCACGATCGCGGCGGCGATCGCCAGCACGGCGGCGGAGAGAGCCGTGAGGAGTCTTCGCACTCGAGGAAATCCTTTCCGGGGGAAGGAGAGGAGCTGCGATGATGGTTCGTCGCCGCCTCCGGCCGGTCAACGATTATCGGGATGTTTCGGCAGCTTTCGAACGGCTCGCCGATCAGCCGCGCCGCCCGGGTTCTGGCAGGATTCCGGGATGACCGAGCTCCTGCTGGGCCCGCTGCTGCGGCACGTGAACGCCGACTCGGCGACGATCTGGGTGGAGACCGGCGGCCCGTGCGAAGTCGCCGTCGCCGGCGCGACCGCCCGGACCTTCGAGGTCGCCGGCCACCACTACGCCCTCGTCGTGCTGACCGGGCTCGAGCCGGGACGCAGCACGCCGTACGAGGTCCGCCTCGACGGCGCCCTGGTCTGGCCGGAGCCGGGCGCTTCCCTGCCGCCGAGCCGGATCCGGACGCTCGAGCCCGGCGATCCGCGGTTCCGGCTGGTCTTCGGGTCCTGCCGCAAGCCGCGGGAGCAGGACGCGCTGGGCCCGGACGCGCTCGCCGCGTACGCCCACCGGATGGCCGCCCTCGACGAGGCCGAGTGGCCGGAATCGCTGCTTTTGCTCGGCGATCAGGTCTACGCCGACGAGACCACCGACGCGACGCAGGAGTGGCTCGCCACCCGGCGTGACACGAAGAAGCCGCCCGGCAAGGAGGTCGCCGACTTCGAGGAGTACTGCCACCTGTACTCCGAAGCCTGGTGCGATCCGGCGGTGCGCTGGCTGCTGTCCACCGTGCCGACGTCGATGATCTTCGACGACCACGACGTCCGCGACGACTGGAACACCTCGCACGCCTGGCGCGAGCAGATGGCCCGGACGTCCTGGTGGCGGGAGCGGATCCGCGGCGCGCTCGTCTCGTACTGGGTCTACCAGCACCTGGGCAACCTCGGGCCCGGCGAGCTCGCCGAGGACGACCTCTACCAGCGGGTGAGCGCGTCCGGCGAGGACAACGCCGAGCTGCTGCGCGAGTTCGCCGACCGCGCCGACCGGGAAGCGGACGGCGCCAAGGGCACCCGGTGGTCCTACCGGCGCGACTTCGGCCCGGTCCGGCTGCTGGTCATCGACTCGCGGGCCGGGCGGATCCTCGAGGGCGGGCAGCGGTCGATGATCGGCGACGAGGAGTTCCGCTGGATCGAGGAGCAGGCGTCCGGCCCGTGCGACCACCTGCTGATCGGCACGTCGCTGCCCTGGCTGCTGCCCACCGCGCTCTCGGCCGCCCAGTCGGTCAACGAGCGGCTCTGCACCCGCCCGGGGCTCGTCGGCCGGGGCAGCGAATGGCTGCGGCAGCTGCTCGACCTGGAGCACTGGCCGGCGTTCCGGGCGTCCTTCGAGCGGCTGGCGAAGCTCGTCGCCCGCGTCGCGGACGACGGCCCGGCCTCGGTCAACGTGCTTTCCGGCGACGTCCACCACGCCTACGTCGCGCAGGCCGAGTTCCCCGGCGGCACCGCCGCGCCGGTCCACCAGCTGACCTGCTCGCCGGTGCACAACACCGTGCCGTGGTACATGAACCGGCTGTTCCGCGCCGGCTGGGCGCGGCGGCTGACGCGGGTGAGCGAGTGGCTGGCGCGCCGCACCGGGGTACCGCCCGCGCCGCTGTCGTGGCGCTGCGTGTCCGGGCCGCACTTCGGCAACGCGGTGATGGAGCTGGACGTCGACGGGCGCACGGCCACGGCGACGCTGGTACGCGCGGACGACAAAGGGGAGCCGATCCGGCTGGTCTGAGGGTGGGTGTGGCACGGCCACCCTCGTGCCGCGGTTCCGGGTTAGCCTCGGAACGTGGCCACCGAAAACGCACTCGGGGAGTTCCTCCGGGCCCGCCGGCACCAGGTGGGGCCGGCGGAGCTGGGCCTGCCCGCGGGCGGGGCGCGCCGGGTCGCGGGCCTGCGCCGCGAGGAGGTGGCGCTGCTGGCCGGCGTCAGCACCGACTACTACGTCCGGCTCGAGCAGGGCCGGGAGCGTCACCCGTCGGCGCAGGTCGTCGAGGCGCTCGCCCGCGGGCTGGCGCTCGACGACGACGCCGTCGCGCACCTGCACCGGCTGGCCCGGCCGGCGCCGGAACGCCGGCGGCGCACCCGGCGGCGCCCGGAGCGGGTCAGCGCGAACCTGCTGCGGCTGATGGACGGCTGGCCGGGGACGCCCGCGGTGGTCCTGGGCCGCTGCCTCGACGTGCTCGCGCACAACGCGCTGGGCGAGGCGCTGTTCGCCGGGCACACCCACAGCGGAGACCTGGTCCGGCTGGTGTTCCTCGACCCGGACGCCCGCGAGTTCTACCCGGACTGGGAGCGCGTGGCCGTCAACACCGTCGGCGGCCTGCGGGCGGCCACCGGGCTCGATCCGGACGACCCGCAGCTCATCGACACCGTCGGCGAACTGTCGGTCAAGAGCGCGGACTTCCGCCGCCTGTGGGCCCGCCACGACATCCGGCAGAAGACCCACGAAACCAAACGGTTCCGCCACCGGCTGGTCGGCGAGCTGGAGCTGAGCTACGAGGCGCTGACCGTGAACAGCGCCCCCGGGCAGCAGCTGATCGTCTACCAGGCCGAGCCGGGCAGCCCGTCGGAAGCGGCGCTCGCCCTGCTGGGCAGCCTCGCCGCGTCCTGAATTCCTTTCCTTCCACAATGGACGGAGTACTTCGCCGTGCCCGAAAACCCTGTCTGGTTCATCACCGGCTGCTCCACCGGCCTCGGCCGGGCGCTGGCCGAAGCCGTGCTCGGCCGCGGTCTGCGGGCGGTCGTCACCGCCCGCGATCCGGCGCGGGTCGCCGGGCTGGCCGCCGCGCACGGCGACCGCGCGCTGGCGCTGCCGCTCGACGTCACCGACCACGCCCAGGTCGTCGCCGCCGTCGAGCGGGCCGAGGCCGTGTTCGGCCGGATCGACGTCCTGGTCAACAACGCCGGCTACGGCTACCTCGCCGCGGTCGAAGAAGGCGAGGACGAGGAGATCCGGAAACTGTTCGATACCAACGTGTTCGGGCTCGCCGACGTCACCCGGGCCGTGCTGCCGGGCATGCGGGCCCGCCGCAGCGGGCACGTCGTCACCGTGTCGTCCCTCGGTGGCCTGGCCGCCTTCGGCGCCACCGGCTACTACCACGCGACGAAGTTCGCCGTGGAAGGGTTGTCCGAGTCGCTGGCCGCGGAGGTCGCGCCGCTGGGCATCAAGGTGACCATCGTCGAGCCCGCCGCGTTCCGCACCGACTGGGCCGGTCCCTCGATGCGGCAGTCGGCGACCCGCATCGACGACTACGCCGGAACCGCCGGCGCCCGCCGCGAAGCGACCCTCGCGACCTACGGCCACCAGCCGGGTGACCCCGCGCGCGCCGCCGAAGCGATCCTCACCGTGGCCGGCCACGACGAACCGCCGCTGCGCCTGCTCCTCGGCCGGGCCGCCTACGACATCGCCACCGCCCGGCTCGGCGCTCTCCGCTCCACGTTCGACACCTGGCGCGAGACCACCCTCGCCGCCGACTTCCCGGAAGGAACCCTGTGAAGACCGTCCTGATCACCGGCGCCAGCAGCGGCATCGGCCGCGCCACCGCGCTGCGCCTGGCCCGCGAAGGCCACCACGTCGTGCTCGGCGCCCGGCGCGAAGACCGCTTGGCCGAGCTGGCCAAGGAGATCCACGACGCCGGCGGCACCGCCGACGTGCACCGCCTCGACGTCACCGACCGCGCGGACGTCGCCGCGTTCGCCGACGCGGCCGTCGAAGCGCACGGCCGGCTCGACGTCTTCGTCGCCAACGCCGGCGTGATGCCGTTGTCCCGGTTGGACTCTCTGCACGTCGGCGAGTGGGACCGGATGATCGACGTCAACGTCCGCGGCCTGCTCCACGGGATCGCCGCGGCCCTGCCGCACTTCCGGCGCGCCGGCGGCGGGCACTTCGTGACGATCGCCTCGACCGGCGCGCACGAGGTGGTGCCGACGGCGGCGGTCTACTGCGGCACCAAGTACGCGGCCCGGGCCATCACCGAGGGCCTGCGCCTGGAGGCCGAGCCCGGCATCCGCGTGACGACCGTCTCGCCCGGGGTCACCGAGTCCGAACTGGCCGCCACGATCACCGAGCCGGGCGCGCAGGAGGCGATGCGCGCCTACCGCGCGGTGACCCTGCCGGCGGACGCCATCGCCGGGGCCGTCGCGTACGCGATCGCGCAGCCGGACGACGTCGACGTCAACGAGATCGTCGTGCGGCCCACCGCGCAGCGGTAGCGGCCCACCGCCGTGTCGGCTCCCCCAGCACGCGTGTCGTCGCTCCGATCACGCGTGTCGCCCCTTCCCGCACGGCGCCCGAAAACGCACGGCGTGGTTACCGGGCCGACCCGCGTGCTGGGGAGGTCGACATGCGCGATGGCGGGGTCGACACGGCGCTCAGCGCTCCAGTTCGGCGATGACCCGCGGGATCTCGGCCACCAGCTCGCGGGCCAGCAGGCCCGTGCTGCCGGTGTCCGGGATCAGCCGCTGGCCGGCGACCGCGTGGACGTGCGTCGCCCAGCAGGCCGCCTGGTCGACGGCCGCGCCGCGGGCGAGGAAACCGCCCGTCAGGCCGGCCAGCACGTCGCCGCTGCCGGACGTCGCCAGCCCGACGTGGCCGCTGCCGTCGCGCCAGGTGCGGCCGTCCGGCGCGGCGACCACGCCCATGAGCAGGACCACACCCCGGTAGCGGCCGGCGATCCGGACCGCCGTCTCCAGGTCGTCGACGTCCTTCTCCTCGCAGCCGTCGAGGAACGCGGCTTCGACCCGGTTCGGCGTAAGGAGCAGCCGGTCCGCCAAGGGTTCGGCGAGCGAAGGGTCCCGGCTCAGCGCGCCGAGCGCGAACGCGTCGAGCACCACCCGCGCGTCGGGGGCGATGGCGGGTATCAGCCGCCGCAGCAAATCTTCGGTCTCCGAAGCGCCGGTGAGCCCGGGACCGACCACCACGGTGCCGGCGCCGGGCAGCACGTCGGCCAGCCGGTCCGCGGCGTCCACGGCGATCGCGCCGGAAGCGGTTTCCGGGAGCCCGACGACCGACGACTCGGGTACCGAGACGCCGATCGCCGTCGCGTGCCGCTCGGCGACCGCGAGCTGCAGCGTGCCCGCCCCGGCGCGCAGGGCGGCCGTCCCGGACAGCGCCGGCGCGCCCGGGACGGTCCGGGCGCCGCCGACGACGAGCACGGTGCCGCGGTCGCCGGCGTCGATCCGCCAGTCCCGCAACAGCGCCGGGCTGACCGGCGCCGGGTCAGGAGAGCTGTTCTGCGGCATCGTCGTCCGCCGTGGGAGGCGTGTCGGTGGCGTGCAGGTGGCCGACCTCCTGGGCCAGCACCATGGTGAACCCGCCGTCGTGGTCGCGTTCCCAGGCCGTCACCGAGCCGTTCGGGACCTCGGTGGCGTCGGCCGCGCGCAGCAGGTCGGGCTCCGGCAGTCCTTCGAGGAGATAGCGCAGCGCGAAGACCGTCATTTCGTGCGCGGCCAGCAGAACGCGCTTTCCGGCGTGTTCCGCGCTCAGCTCCGCGAGCAGGGACCGCAGCCGCAGCACGACGTCGGCCCAGGATTCCCCGCCCGGGGGCCGGTAGTAGAACTTGCCCAGCCGCCGCTTGCGCCGCAGTTCGTCGGGCCAGCGCTCGCGAACCCCGTGGGAGGTCAGCAGGTCCAGCACGCCGAGCTCGCGGTCGCGCAGGCGTTCGTCCGGGACGATCGCCACGCCGCCGGGCGCGGCCAGCCGGGCGGTGTCCCACGCCCGGCGGTAGGTCGAGGTGACGATGAGGTCCAGCGGGTGCTCGTCCAGGAACTTCCCCGCGGCCGACGCCTGTTCCCGCCCCAGCTCGGTCAGCGGCACGTCGGCGTCGCGCTCGGCGATGTCGATCACATCCGCCCCCGCCGACTCCGCCTCTTCCCTGGCCACGTTCCCGGTGCTCTGGCCGTGCCGCAGCACACCCACCCAGTCCAAGTCGACGTTCACGCCGGCCTGGTTACCCCGCGGGACCCGCCGTCGAAACCCGGGATGGTTAGGCGCGCAAACCAGTTGCGGCTAGGGTCGTTCCATGTCGCGAAGTCTCGACGCCCAGAACCGGCTGCAGCAGCTGGAGACGATCATCGGCGCCCCCGCCGCCCACCTCGGACTGGCCGAGGTACTCGTCGAAACCCTGCAGCGCCTGCGCGACGCGCTGGCCGTCGACACCGCGACCGTGCTGCGGTACCAGGCCAGCGGCCGCCAGCTCGTGGCGTTCGCGGCGGCCGGCATCGAGGAGGAGGTCCACCAGGGCGTGCGCGTGCCGGTGGGCAGCGGCTTCGCCGGCCGGGTGGCCCTCGAACGGGTACCGGTGATCCTGGACCACGTCGACGAGACGACCGTCGTCAACTCCCTGCTCTGGGAACGCGGCCTGCGCTCCATGCTCGGCGTGCCCATGGTCGCCGGCAGCGAGCTCGTCGGGGTGCTGCACGTCGGTTCGCTCACGCCCCGGCAGTTCGACGAGGCCGAAGTGGCCACCATGCTGGTGATCGCCGACCGGCTCGCGATGGCGATCCAGCTGGAAGCGCGGGAAGAGAACCGCACCGCCACCATGGCGCTGCAGCGCAGCCTGCTGCCCAGCACCCTGCCCGAGGTGCCCGGCCTGACCTTCGGCGCCCGGTACGTGCCCGGCGCGGAGACCGGGCTCGGCGGCGACTGGTACGACCTGTTCACCCTGCCGGGCGACCGGGTCGGCGTCGTGATGGGCGACGTCTCCGGCCACGGCCTCGAAGCCGCGGTCATCATGGGCCGGCTGCGCAGCGCCCTGCGCGCCTACGCCCTCGACAGCGAAAGCCCCGCCGACGTGCTCGCCAAGCTCGACCGCAAGGCGAACCACTTCGAACACGGGGCGATGGCCACGGTGGCCTACGGGATCATCGGGCCGGACCGCGAGACGCTGACGCTGTCTCTCGCCGGGCACCTGCCCCCGGTGCTGGCCGTCCCCGGCGAACCGGGCCGGCTGGTCGACGCGCCGCCGGACCCCCCGATCGGGCTGACCATCGGGGCGCCGGACCGGCGGACGACGGTGGTGGGGCTGTCCACGGAGGCCGTGGTGGCGTTCTACACCGACGGCCTGGTGGAACGCCGGGACCGGCCGGTGGACGTCGGGATGGCGCAGCTGGCGGAGATCATGCGCGCGGGCGAGCCGGACCGCGTCTGCGCGCGGATCATGGCCACGATGATCGGCAACCGGCCGGCCCAGGACGACGTCGCCCTGCTGGCCATCCAGCGCCCGAGCGTCCCGGCCGGCAGCTGACGCGGCCGGGACGACGTGGGTCGGTCAGGACCCGGCCAGCGCCGCCTCCCGCGTCGGGAAGAGCGAGAGGCTCTCCTCGAGCCCGGTCAGCTGGATCGGGCGCAGGGTGGCCCGGCCGGACGCGACGATCCGGACCGCGGTGCCGGTGCCGGCGTTGCGGTGGATCGTCAGCAGCGCGGTCAGGCCGGGTGAGGCGAGGAACTCCACCCGGCTCAGGTCGACCACCAGCACCGGCGGCCGGGCGGTCAAAGCTTCGTCCGCGGCCTGCACGAGGGCCGGGGCGGTGGTCGTGTCCACGTCCCCCGCGACCTCGACGACGACCGCCTCCCCTTGCTCCGTCCGGGCGATCCGGAACTCCCCGAACGGCACAGCGGTGGCCGAGCTATCAAGGTGGGTGGGCTCGGTCATGACGATTTCTCCTCGCCTTCGGCAGCACCACCGGTGGCCGGTGGGCGTGGGTGATCACGAAGGCTGTTTGCTCAACCGCTGTCCATCATGCCTTCCCGGGCGACACGCCGCCGTCTCAGCACCCCCACCGCTTTTCGCCACGTTCCCGAACAGGCAGGATGGCACCATGAGCGAAAGGGACGTGACCGGGAACCCACTCGGCGACGCCGCCGGCTCCGCGGGGTCGGTGGCGCTGGAGAACCGCGACGGGGCCGCGGTCGTGCGGGTCGACGGCGCACTCGACCTCGCCCTCGCCCCCCAACTGCGCCGGCTGACCGAACGGGCGGCCCGGCTGCAGCCGCAGCTGCTCGTCATCGACCTCACCGGCGTCACCTTCCTCGCTTCGGCGGGCATGGCCGAACTCGTCCGGGCGCACCGCGGGCCGGCCGCGTCGGTGCCGCTGCGGGTCGTGGCCCACGGCCGGATCACCCTGCGCCCGCTCGAACTGACCCGGCTCGCCGACGAACTGGCCATCTACCCGTCGCTGTCCGACGCGCTGGTGCCCTGATGGTGTCCCGGCCGGGGTTCGACGCCGTGCTCGACGCGGTGCGCCGCGCCTTCACCGACGGCGACGGCACCCCGGTGGCGACCACGGTCCACCCGCTCGGCCCGGCCGAGGTGGCCGCGGTGCTCGGCGACCACGTCGCCGTCGCGGTGACCGACGGCGCCGTCCTCGCGGACCTGGTGCCGGGCCGGGAGGTCACCGGCGCGATCGCCGTCGCCGCGGAAGGCGGCAAGCGCGGCGCGCTGGTCCACGCCACCGGGCCGGCCGGCGTGCTGCCCGCGGCCGTGGCCACCGCGATCGAGGCCGCCACCGCGGACCTGGCCCGTACGGTCCGGCGGCTGCGGAGCGAAGCCGTGGTGCTCGACGCCCTGCACTCCATCGGGCGCGAGCTGACCGCCCAGCTCGACATCGACCGGATCGTGCAGGACGCGACCGACGCGGCGACGAAGGCGACCGGCGCCGGCTTCGGCGCGTTCTTCTACAACCTGGTCGACGAGTTCGGCGAGTCCTACACGCTGTACACGATTTCGGGCGTGCCGAAGGAGGCGTTCGCCCGGTTCCCGATGCCGCGCAACACCGCCGTGTTCGCGCCGACCTTCGACGGTCTCGGCACCATGCGCAGCCCCGACATCACGAAGGACCCGCGCTTCGGGAAGAGCGCACCCCACCACGGGATGCCGGAGGGCCACCTGCCGGTGTGCAGCTACCTCGCCGTCTCGGCGATCAGCCCGACCTCCGGGGAGGTGCTGGGCGGGTTCTTCTTCGGCCACCCGGAGCCGGACCGGTTCACCGCGCGTCACGAATACCTCGCCGAGGGCATCGCCGGCTACACGGCCATCGCGCTGGACAACGCCCGGCTCTACGAACGCGAGCGGACGCTCGCCACCGAGCTGTCCCGCAGCATGCTGCCGGTGGCCCCGCCCACGCCGGGCCTCGACGTGGTCACCCGGTACCTGCCCGCGGCCACCGGCAGCAAGGTCGGTGGCGACTGGTTCGACGTCATCCGGCTGCCGTCGGGCGGCACCGCGTTCGTCATCGGCGACGTCGTCGGCCACGGCGTCACCGCCGCGACGGTGATGGGCCAGGTCCGGACGGCCGTCCGCAGCTACGCGCTGCTGGAGCTGCCGCCGTCGGAAGTGCTGCGCAACGTCTCCGAGCTGATCACCGGCCTGTTCGGCGAAAGCTTCGTGACCTGCTTCTACGCGATCCACCAGCCCTCCGACGGCACGCTGCGCTACGCGAACGCCGGCCACCTGCCGGCCGTCCTGATCCGCCCGGGCGAGGCGCCCGAGCAGATCGGCGAGGCGCTGGCGCAGCCCCTCGGGGTCGGCTCGGCGTTCCCCCAGCGGACGACCGGGTTCCTGCCCGGCACGGACCTGGTGCTCTACACCGACGGGCTGGTCGAGAGCCGCACCCGTGATCTCACCCTGGGCGTCGAATGGCTCCTGGCGGGTATCCCGGGCTTGCTGACCGCCGCCGACCTCGGCACGGCGTGGAACAAGCTCGTCGAGGAACTGACCGGTGGCCGGCACGACGACGACATCGCGCTGATCCACGTGCGCCACCGCGGAGAGGACGCCCCATGACGGACCCCCTCCCGCCGGGCGCACCCGCTCCCCCGGTCTCGTTCCACCGGCGCACGGCCGCGGTGGCCGGCCGCCTGCCGGATCTGCGCGAAGCGCTGAACCGCTGGCTGGCCGCGCTGCACCTGGACGTCGAACGGCGGGAGGACATCGTCCTCGCCGGCTACGAAGCGATGGCGAACGCCGCCGAACACGCCTACCCCGACGGCGCAGCGGGCCCGGTCGAGGTCCGGGCCGAAGCGCTGCCCGGGCGGCTGACCGTGACGGTCACCGACTACGGCACCTGGCGGCCGCCGGCGCCGACGAACGGCCTGCGCGGCCGGGGCCTGCTGCTCATCGACACCCTCGCCGACCAGAGCGCCCAGGTGCACCGGGACGACGGCACCACGGTCACCATGACCTGGCTGACCGGCGAAGCCGCCCTGGACTGACCGCTCACCCGCCGGGCGTGAGCGCACACGCCCGGCAGCCCCGTCCGGGGTCGAGTAGGCTCGGCCGGGGTCGCCTGAGCGGGAGTGAAATGAGCGTCGGGGAAGAGGCCGGCCATCGGGCCGTGTTTCCCGGGACCAGCCGGATGGCCGCCCGGATGCGGGACTTCGACTGGACGTCGTCCCCGCTCGGCGAGCCGCGGGACTGGCCACCGAGCCTGACCACGGCCGTCCGGATCTGCCTCACCTCGCGCTTCCCGATGATCGTCTGGTGGGGACCCGAGCTGCGGTTCCTCTACAACGACGCCTACCTGCCGCTGCTGGGCACCAAGCACCCGGCGCTGGACAAGCCGGGATCCGAGGTGTGGCCCGAGATCTGGCACATCATCGGCCCGATGCTGGACAGCGTGATGACCACCGGCGAGGCGACCTGGTCGGAGGACCTGCTGCTGCCGATGAACCGGCACGGCTACTGGGAAGAGACCTACTGGACGTACTCCTACAGCCCGGTGCACGACGACCGCGGCACCGTCCGCGCGGTGTTCACCGCGGTCTCGGACACGACCGAGCGCGTCATCGGCGCCCGCCGGCTGGCGACCCTGCGCGAGCTCGGCGCCCAGGCCGGGATCGCCGGCACCGTCGAGGAAGCCTGCGGGCTGGTCGCCGGCCTGCTGGGCCGCGCGGAGGCCGACGTCCCCTACGCCGCCATCCACATCCGCGGCGAAGACGGCGAACTGGCCCTCGCGGCCGTCACCCCCGGTGGCGACGGCGCGGGCGACGAGAGTGCCTGGCCGCTGAAGGACGTGCTCGCCGACGGGATCCCGCGGACGGTGTCGGACGGGGTGTTCGGCGAACTGCCCGCGGGCAGCTGGTCGACGCCGCCCGCCGAGGCGGTGGTGCTGCCCCTGCCCGGTGACGCCGGGGACGCCGCCACCGGGGTGATCGTGCTGGCCGCCAGCGCCGGGCGCGCGCTCGACGAGTCCTACCGGACGTTCCTCGGGCTGGTCGCCCAGCAGACGACGGCGCTGGTCAACGGCGCGATCGCCTACCAGGCCCAGCAGCAGCGGGCCGAGGAACTCGCCGCCCTCGACGCGGCGAAGACCACCTTCTTCGCCAACATCAGCCACGAGTTCCGCACCCCGCTGACCCTGATCCTGGGTCCCGCGGCCGAGCTGCGGGACGCCCTCGGCACCGCCGATCCCCGGCTGCGGGAAGAGGTCGACGTCATCAACCGCAACGCGCTGCGGCTCGGCCGGCTGGTGAACAACCTGCTCGACTTCTCGCGGATCGAGGCGGGCCGGATGCAGGCCCGCTTCGAACCGGTCGACCTCGGCACGTTCACCGCGGAGCTGGCGAGCGTCTTCCGCGCCGCGGTCGAGCGGGCCGGGCTCGAGTTCGAGGTCGACTGCGACCCGCTGCGCGAACTGGTGCACGTCGATCGCGGGATGTGGGAGAAGGTCGTCTTCAACCTGCTGTCCAACGCGGTCAAGTTCACCTTCGAGGGCGCGATCCGGGTCAGCGCCGGCCTGGCGGGCGGGCACGCCGAGGTCGCCGTGTCCGACACCGGCACCGGCATCGACGCCGCCGAGCTGCCCCGCCTGTTCGAGCGGTTCCACCGGATCCCCACGGCGCGGGCGCGGTCGAACGAGGGCAGCGGGATCGGCCTGGCCCTGGTGCGCGAGCTCGTGGGCATGCACGGCGGCAGCGTCGCCGTCGAGAGCACGCCGGGCACCGGGACGACGTTCCGGGTCCGGATCCCGCTGGGCGCCCGGCACCTGCCCGCCGAGCACGTCGTCGACGAGCCCTCCGCCGGCGGCCTCACCGCGGAGACCGCGGATCCGTACGTGCAGGAGGCGCTGCGCTGGCTGCCCGAGGCCGACGAGGCCGGACAGCCCGCGCCCGCCGTGGCCACGGGGGCCCGGGTACTGGTCGCCGACGACAACGCCGACATGCGCGACTACCTCGTCCGGCTGCTGCGCGACGACTACGCGGTGACGGCGGTGCGCGACGGCGTCGAGGCGTTCGCCGCCGCCCGCGCCGAGCCGCCCGAGCTGATCATCAGCGACGTCATGATGCCGCGGCTGGACGGCCTCGGCCTGCGCGGCGACCCGCGCACCGCCGCGGTGCCGGTGCTGCTGCTCTCCGCGCGAGCCGGTCAGGAAGCGGCCGTCGACGGCCTGGCCGCCGGCGCCGACGACTACCTCGTGAAGCCGTTCTCCGCGCAGGAGCTGCTCGCCCGCGTCCGCACGACCGTCCAGCTGGCCCGGCTGCGGTCGCAGCACACCCGGTGGCGGGCGGCGATGATCGAGTCGCTGCAGGAAGGCTTCTTCGTCTGCGACGCCGAGGGCCGGGTCGTGGAGATCAACACGGCGTTCACCGAGCTGCTCGGCTTCGGGGCCGACGAGCTGCCCTACGCCCCGCCGTTCCCGTGGTGGCCGGACGCCGGCACCGAACCCGCGGCCTTCGCGCAGGTCTCCGCTGCGTTCGGCGGCGCGTGGGACCGGCCCGGCGGCAGTTTCGTACTGCCGATGCGCCACCGGCACGGGCACCGGCTGTGGGTCGCGATCGCCTACACCCAGCTGCACGACGACGAGGGGCGCCGCCGGCTGATCGGCACGATCCGCGACGTCACGGCCGAGCGCTACGCCATCCAGCGCGAAAGCGCGCTCGCCTCGATGAACCAGCGCCTGGCCGGGATCAGCGGGACCCCGGAGGTCCTCCGCACCGCGCTGGAACTGCTGCGCGAGCTGTGGGACGCCCAGCGCGTCCTCGCGGTGACCTGGCCGCGGGAGGGCGAGCCGGAACTCGCCTCCACCGATCCCGCCGACCGGCGCTGGGCCGGCCTCGCCGCCCCGCTGCGGGCGACGCTCGGCGCGGTCCGCGCGCTCCCGGCGTTGCACGCGACCCCGGCGGACGGCGGCGCGGGCACCACCCTCGACCACCCCGGCGGCCGGCTGACGCTCTGGATCGACCCCGCGCCGGGCCGCCCGCTCGGCACCGAGGACCGGACGCTGCTCGCGCTGCTGGCCGGGACGCTCGCGCACGCCCTGCGCCGCACCCACCTCGACGACCGGCAGCGGGAGGTCGCGCTCGCCCTGCAGCGCTCGATCCTCGGCCCGGCGCAGCTGCCCGAAGGCTTCGCGGTGCGCTACGAACCGGCGAACCCGCCGCTGGAGGTCGGCGGCGACTGGTACGACGTGGTCCCGCTGCCCGGCGACCGGATCGGCATCGTCGTCGGCGACTGCGTCGGCCGGGGACTGGCCGCGGCCGCGGTGATGGGGCAGCTGCGCAGCGCCTGCCGCGCGCTGCTGCTGGAAGCCAGCAGCCCGGCGCACACCCTGGCCGCGCTCGACCGCTTCGCCTGGCGCCTGCCGGGTGCCCTGTGCACCACCGTCTTCTGCGGCATCCTCGACCCCGCGACCGGCACGTTCACCTACAGCAGCGCGGGGCACCTGCCCGCCACCCTCGTGCACCGCGACGGCACGGCCGAGTTCCTCGACGACGGCGGCAGCGTGCCGCTCGCCGTCCGCGTCGCCGCGCCGCGTCCGGAGGCCACCGCGGTCGTGCCGATCGGCTCCCTGCTCCTGCTCTACACGGACGGCCTGGTGGAACGCCGACGCGAAGCGCTCGACGACGGCATGGACCGGGCCACCACGGTCGCCCACGACACGCGGGACGCCGAACTCGGCGACCTGGCGGCGGCCCTGATGGACCGGCTGCGGCCGGCGGACGGCTACGAGGACGACGTCGCCGTGCTGCTCTACCGCCGGTCGGTGCCCGCGCTGGACTTCGACTTCGCGGCGGACCCGGACCACCTCGCCTCGACCCGCCACTGGCTGCGGGCGTGGCTGGAGAACGCGGCCCTCGAGCCGGACCTGGCACAGGACGTGCTCGTCGCGGCGGGCGAGGCCTGCGCCAACTCGGTCGAGCACGCCTACCTCGGCGGCGCCGGCGCGACCGCCCACCTGGCGGCCCGGCTCACCGGGGGGCACCTGGTCGTCACGGTGACCGACCGGGGCCGCTGGAAGCAGCCGCCGCCGGACAACCACGTGCTGCGCGGCCGCGGCATGCCGATGATGGAGGCACTGGCCGACGAGGTCACCTTCCGGCACGACGCCGCCGGAACCACCGTCACGCTGGAATGGAGGATCGGTTCGTGACGACGGGACTCACGCTGGTCAGCGGCCCGGGCGACGACGGCGACCGGGTGCTGGCCGTCACGGGCGAGATCGACATGAGCAACGCCGCGGAGTTCGGCGCGGCCCTGGACCGGGAGCTGGCGACCGGCACCGCGGTGACCGTGGACCTGACCGGGGTGGCCTACCTCGACAGCGCGGGTGTGGCGGTGCTGTTCGACCGCGCCGGCGACCACGACCTGCGGTTGTTCGCGCCGCGGCTGCTCGATCGCGTGCTGCGCGTGTCCGGTCTCACCCAAGTGGTGAAGGTGATGATCCGCTGAACGGTTGACCGCCGTGTCAGGGGGTAAGTGATGCGCAGCGACGGGGGTCGGGTGGGTTGTGCTGCCGTCCGTCGCCAGGTGACCCCGGCGCCCAACCCACGACGTTCAGCAGCGAGCGCCGGGCCGGAGTCACCGCCCCCGGCCTCGTTTTGTTGCGGGCGCCGCGGTGCACGCGGGTAAGGTGCTGCCGTTCCGTTGAAGCAGCAGCCTCCCCTGCCGCCGCCGTCGGGGACGGAGATGATCACGTGACCGGTGAACCGATCCGGCCCGAACACCTCGACGAGCTCACCGCCGCCATGGCCGACCTCACCGGCGCACTGGAGGCCGAGCCCGGCGAGGCGGAGATCCTCGGCGTGGTCTGCGCCGAAGCCGTCC
The DNA here is from genome assembly GCF_002904295.1 of Amycolatopsis sp. CA-128772. Taxonomy (GTDB): domain Bacteria; phylum Actinomycetota; class Actinomycetes; order Mycobacteriales; family Pseudonocardiaceae; genus Amycolatopsis. The sequence goes on along the minus strand of NZ_PPHG01000003.1, from coordinate 45,229 downwards.
GCGCCATCCCCGGCGCGGACATGGCGAGCATCACCGCGATCCGGGACGGCGAGCCGTCGACCGCGGCCTCCACCGACGAACGCGCCGTGGAGATCGACCGGTTCCAGTACGCGGCGGGCGAAGGGCCGTGCCTGCGCGCGGCGGAAACCGGCGAGGTGGTGCGGTTGCCGCTCGCCACGGCCGGGGCTGCGTGGCCGCGGTTCACCGCCCGGGCCCGGGAACTCGGCGTCGGCAGCTACCTCGCCGCGCCCCTGCGCGTCGACGACCACCTTTCCGGTGCCCTCAACCTCTTCGGCCACGGCGGCCACGGTTTCGCGGAGACCGACTCGAGGCTGCTGCAGCTCTACACGACGGTCGTTTCGTTCGGGCTGCGGACGACCCGGCGCTACCACCGGGCCCGGCAGCGGGCCACCGAGCTCGAAGCGGCGATGCGGTCGCGGGCGGTGATCGAGCAGGCGAAGGGCATCCTGATGGCGGTGCACCGGATCGGCGCCGACGACGCCATGAAGCTGCTGGTCACCGAATCGCAGCGCACCAACGTGAAGCTCCGGGACATCGCGACCCGGTTCGTCGAGGACCTGTCCTCGACCGGGTTCCCCGGCTGAGCCCCTCAGGCGCTGCGACGCGCCGGGAACGGCCAGGTGAGGGTGATGACGGTGCCGTTCTCCGTCGAGCGGACGTCGAGCCCGTCGACCAGGGCCTGGATCAGGCGCAGGCCGCGCCCGTCGTCCGCGCGCTCGGCCAGCGTCACCCACCGGCCCTGGTCGGCGACGGTGACGATCAGCACGTCCTGGTCGATCCGGGCGCGGACGTCGATCAGCCCCGGTTGCCCGTGGTAGGCGTGGTCGAGCACGTTGGCCATCGCCTCCCAGCAGGCGAGGACGACGTCGTCGGCCTGCCGCCCGACCTCGTCGCCGGCCCGCCGCCGCAGCCACGACACCAGGTGCCGGCGCAGGCTGGGCAACGTCCGTGGCGAAATCGTGCCGCGGTACCGCCATCCGTCCGATCCCGGCTCTTCCACGTTCACCTCCTCGGGGGACTGCAGGTTTGCTACCCACGGGTTCGGATTCTCAATCACCGGTAATGGGCTCCCCTGGCGCCGTTCGGCCCTGGTGCGCTCCGGCCCGCCGTGATCGGATGGGCGGATGATCCGGTCGATGTCGTCCGTGGTGCTGTGCGCGGTGCTGGCCGCGACCCTCCCGCCCGCCCCCGTGGCCGGCGCGGCCCCCGCGGCGCCCGGACCGGGCGCCGTCTCGCACTTCGGCCTGGCCCGCAAGGACTGCCTGGGCACCGCGCGGAACACCACGAGCAAGGCGTGGTTCACGGTGGCGGGCGGCGTGCTGTCCGACGTCTACGCGCCGGTGATCGACAACACGAACGTCGAAACGCTGCAGTTCGCCGTCACCGACGGCCGCAGCTTCACCGACCTGCAGGCGCGCGACATGACCTACACGGTCCGCACGAGCGCGGGCGGGATGGCGTGCGAGGTGACGTCGACCCCGCGCAGCGGGCGGTACCGGCTGGTCACCGAATACCTGGCCGACCCGGCCCGGACCGGCGTGCTGATCCGCACCCGGCTGGAGCCGCTGCGGGACTCCGGCCGCGACCTGCAGGTCTACGTGCGGTTCGACGCGAGCATCAACGGCAACGGCGGCGGTGGCCCGGCCAACGGCGGCGGCGACACCGCCACCGTCGACGCGGCGACGTCCGCGCTGGTCAGTGCCGACCCGAACACGGTGTCCAGCGCGCCGGCCCGCGACTACGGCACCCCCCTGGCCGCGGCGCTGCGCGCCGACCACCGCTTCCTGGCCACCAGCAGTGGTTTCGCGGGGACCGCGGGCGACGGCCTCGCCCAGCTGGACCGCGATCACCGGCTCACCGACGCCACGCCGTCGGCGGTGAACGGCAACGTCGTCCAGACCGCGCGGCTGGACCTCCGGCCGCGCCGCCCGGCGGTGCTGGCGCTCGGCTTCGGCGCGGACGCCCGGGCCGCCGTCGCGACGGCCGGAGCGAGCCTGCGCACGCCGTTCGACCAGAGCTACCGCCAGTACGCGCGCGAGTGGCGTGACTACGACAACGGGCTGATCCCGTTGCGCGGCAGGGACTCCGACGCCTACTACCAGTCGGTCAACGTGCTGAAGGCCAGCGAGGACAAGACGTTCCCGGGCGCGGTGGTCGCGTCCCTGGGCAGCCCGTGGGGCCAGGCGGTGCCGGCGGGCGACGCGCCCGGCGGCAAGCCGGTCTACTTCGGCTCCTACCGCGAGATCTTCGCCCGCGACCTCTACGAAAGCTTCTCCGGCCTGCTGGCGGCCGGCGACCGCGAGACCGCGCGGGCGAGCGTCCGCTGGCTGTTCGCGCGCCAGCAGCAGCCGGACGGCCGCTTCCCGCGCAACTCGATGCTCAACGGCAGAAAGGCGCCCGACTCCGGCGGCGACCAGCTCGACGAAAGCGCGTACCCGATCCTGATGGCCCTGCAGGCCGGCCTGGACCGCGACCGCACGCTCTACACCGGCCACATCCGCGCGGCCGCGGACTTCGTGGTCGCGCACGGGCCGTCGTTCGGCTCCGAGCGGTGGGAGGAACAGGGCGGCTACTCCCCCTCGACGATCGCGGCGGAGATCGCCGGCCTGGTCGCGGCCGGCGTGATCGCCGACCGCAACGGCGACAGTGCGCGCGCGAACGTCTACCGCGCCACGGCCGACCACTTCCAGCGCAGCATCAAGGGCTGGACGGTGACGCAGAACGGCCCGTACGGCGGCCGGTACTTCCTGCGCCTGACCAAGAACGGCGACCCGGACTCGGAGTGGAACTACAACCTGGGCAACGGTTCGGTCGACGCCGACCAGCGCGCGGTCGTCGACGCGGGGTTCCTGGAGCTGACGCGCCTGGGCGTGCTCCCCGCGGACGACCCGGACATCGCGGCCTCCCTCGCCGTCGTGGACCGCGTGATCAAGCGGGACACCCCGGCCGGCCCGGGCTGGTACCGCTACGGAACATCGGCGCCGGGCAGCGAAGACGGCTACGGCGACTGCTACGAGCCGGACCCGACGACCTGCGCCCCGACAGGCGCCCCCTGGCCCTCGACGAACACCGGCTCCGGGCACCTGTGGCCGGTTCTGGCCGGTGAACGAGGCGAGCAGGCCGTCCAGACGGGCGACCGCCCCGGCGCGGCGGCGTTGCTGCGCGCGATGCGCGCGCAGACGAACGGCACGGGCCTGATCCCCGAGCAGATCTGGGAAAACCCGCCGCTGCCCGCGGCACCGTACGGAGCAGACCCCCGGACGGCCTCGATCGGCTTCACCCCCGGCCAGCCGGCCGGCTCGGTGGCCCCCCTGAGCTGGGCGCAGTCCCAGTCCGTCCGCTTGGCCAGGGCCCTGGCCGACGGCCGGCTCCCCGAGCAGCCCGCCGACGTCCGAGCCCGGTACGTCTCCCACGCACCGCCGGCGGCCCTGGCGGTGACGCTCGACGCGCCGGCCTCGGTGTCCACCGCAACCGCCGGGATCACCGGCACCGCCCCCGCGGGCAGCCGGGTCGACATCGCGGTTTCCGCCACCGACGCCGGCACGACCACGGTGCTGTCGACCCGCGCTTCGGCGGCGGGCACCTTCACCGCAACGGTGCCGACCCCGCTGGGCGCGAACGTCGTCACCGCAACCGCAACGGGCGCCGGAACCGGGTACGCGCAGAAGACGATCAGCTCGGACTTCGTCACGGGAACGGTCCTCCTGGACACCACGGACCCGGACGCCGACGACAACGGCCCGGGCACGTACACGTACCCGACGGCGGGCGACTTCCACGCGGGCGCGTTCGACCTGCAACGCTTCCAGGTCATCGATTCGGGCACCACCCTGGTCTTCCGGACCCAGATCCGTGATCTGTCGCCGACGTTCGGCTCACCCCTGGGCGCCCAGCTCCTGACGATCTACGCCCACGACCCGGCGGCCACGGCGACGTCGACGGCACCGCCGTTCCCGACGAGGGCGTACACGATCGCCCCGCAGGACGCGTGGAGCCGCCGCATCGAGGTCCAGGGCTTCGCGGACCCGGCGCTGGTGGACGCATCGGGCACGCCGCTGGCGACGCCATCGGTGCAGGCTTCGCAGGCCACGAGGTACATCACGATCAGCGCACCGAAGGCGGCCTTCGGGACACCGGGCCCGGGCTGGACGTTCGCGGTGGTCCTGACCGGCCAGGACGGCAACGCCCCGGACCAGGCCCGCCCGTTCACGCCCACGGCGGGCCAGTACACGTTCGGCCTGTGCGCCCCGGCCACCACGGCCCCGATCTGCGCGGCGGATCCGGCCATGGCCCCCAAGGCGTTGGACGTGCTGACCCCGCAGGGGGTGGATCAGAAGCGGGAACTGGACCCGGCCCGCGGCCCGGTGACGGTGCGCGGGGTACCGGTGGCCTGACAGGCTGGACGGATGATCGACGAATTCGCGAAGGAGTACCTCCACGGCGACCTGCGCGAGGTCCGCGAAGACCTCCTGGGCAAACTGGACGGCCTCGGCGAGTACGACATCCGACGCCCCCTGACCCGGACCGGGACCAACCTCCTGGGCCTGGTCAAGCACCTGACCCTGACCGAAGCCCGGTACTTCGGAGAGGTCTTCGCCCGCCCGTTCCCCGAGCCCCTGCCCCGCTGGGACGACCTCGAAGCCCGCGGAACGGACATGTGGGCCACGGAGCACGAGCACCGCACGCAGATCACCGACCGCTACCGACGAGCATGGGCCCACTCCGACGCGACGATCACCGAGCTCACGATCGACGCACCGGGTCACGTCCCGTGGTGGCCCCGCCCGGACGTGAAGCTGTTCACCATCCTGGTCCACGTACTGACGGAGACGAGCCGCCACGCGGGCCACGCGGACATCCTCCGAGAGCACCTGGACGGCGCCACGGCCACGGCGGGCCACCACGACGCAGAGTTCTGGGTGGACCGCCACGCGGAGATCGAGCGCGCAGCCAAGGCAGCGAAACCGCCACAGTAGGCACGGTGGCGACGGGCATCGGGCAAGATCGGCGCGAAGCCGGCTCAGCCGGGCGGGTCCGGCCCCCGTGCCAAGCTGTCCCCCGTGGACAACGCAACCGACGAACCGGCCCGGGCGGGTTACCGGCGGTCGGCCGGGTCGCCCCGCGGCGAGGCCCGGCGCCGGCAACTGCTCGCGCGGATCACCGACGACGTCGCCGAGAACGGCCTCGTCGACTTCTCGCTGCGCCGTGCCGCCCGCGCGGCCGGGACGACGCACAAGGTGCTGCTCTACCACTTCGAAAGCACCGAGGACCTGCTGCGGCAGGCGGTCTTCGCGCTGCGTGAACGGCGGATCGGCAACGCGCTGGCGGCCGTCGCCGCGGAGTCGCCGACGCTCGCCGGCCGCGTGCGGGCCGCCTGGGCCGGCGTCCGCGACGAGGAGACGCAGCTGCGGCGCGTCCTCGACCAGGCGATGGGCCTGGCGATGTACGACCCGGGCCGGTACGCCGCGCTCGGCCGGGGTGCGTCGCAGCAGTACCTGCCGACCCTGGTGTCGTTCTGCCCGCCGCACTGGCCGGAGCGGCGCAAGCTCGAGGTCGCCGAACTGATCCTCGCGGCGCTGCGCGGGTTCCTCGTGGACCTGCTGACCAGCCCGGACGGCGACGGCGCGGCGGCCGGGTTCGCGGCCCTGCTGCGGGCGGTCGAACGGGAGGAAGCGGCTCCCTGATCCTCGACAGTTTGCGAACCACGTGGTTCACTTCAGGCCGGGGGGCGTCACTGGGAGGCTGAGATGCAGGTCGAGCTGTCCGCGGGCACCGTCGAGTACACCGACACGGGCGGGGACGGCCCGGTCGTCGTCTTCGTCCACGGCCTCCTGATGGACGGCTCCCTGTGGGACGGCCCGGTGGCGGAGCTCCCCGGCCTGCGCTGCCTCGCCCCGACGCTGCCGCTGGGCGCGCACCGGCACCCGATGCGGGCCGGGGCCGACCTGTCCCTGCCCGCCATCGCGCGGCTGCTCGCCGAGTTCCTGGAGCGGCTCGACCTGCGGGACGTCACCCTGGCCGGCGTCGACACCGGCGGCGCGCTGGTCCAGCTGCTCATGGTCGGCGGCGCCCCGCGGGTCAGCCGCGTCGTACTGGCGTCTTGCGACGCCTTCGACAACTTCCCGCCCGGCCTCACGGGCAAGACCCTGTTCTTGACCGGGAAGCTTTCGCCGCGCCTGTTCGGGCTGTTCATGCAGCAGATGCGGCTGCGCGCGGTACGCCGGCTCCCGATCGCGTTCGGCCGGCTGACCAAGCGCGGGGACGCGGCCACGGCCCGCTGGATCCGTCCGCTGCTGACCCAGGCCGGCGTCCGCCGCGACACGGTCCGCGTGCTCCGGGCGGCCGCCGCCGAACCGGGCATCCTGCTGGACGCGGCCGAGCGGCTACCGGGCTTCGACCGCCCCGCGCTCGTGGTCTGGGCCACCGAGGACCGCGTGATGCCACCCGAGCACGGCCGGCGGCTGGTTTCCCTGCTGCCCAAGGGGGAGCTCGCCGAGGTGGCCGACAGCTACACGCTGCTGCCGCTGGACCAGCCCGCGGAATTCGCCCGGCTGATCCGGGAGTTCACAGCCGGCTGAGGCCGTGGAGGATGCGCTTCATCAGGTCCATGTTCGGCCGGTTGCCGTTGCCGCGCTTGGCGGTGTGCACGGCGACGAGGCCGCGATCGGCGAGGTCGGAGAGCAGGACCCGCGCCACGCCGAGCGGCAGCCGCCGCCGCGCGGCCACCTCGGCAACCGACTGCGAGGTGCGGCACAGCACGCAGATCTCCGACTCTTCCGGGCTGCTTCCCCGCGTCATGGCGCGGCCGCGCGCGGTGGTCGAGACGAGCGTCTCGACGGGAAGGTCACGCGTCGGCCGGGTCCGGCCGTGGGTGCGGAAGTACGGACGGACGAGTCCCGCCGCCCCTCCGTCTTCGAGCGCGGTCCCCCAGTGCACAGCCAGCTCCTCACGGCGATTAATCCTTGTCGGCGATTATTCGACACCGTGATCGACTCCACCGCAATCGACCGAACAGGCTAACGGACGGTTAACTGCAGGTCAGGGAAACGCCGTTCAACGACACCACTCAGGGGTAGGAAGGTCATCCGGCGGGATTATCAGCGTTCTGACAACTCAGCCGGCTCCCGAGCCGCCCGGGCGCGGCCCAGCAGGCGCGTCACCCGCCGCCGCCACCGCCTGACCGCGGCGAACTCGTGCCGGACCTCGGCCATGCGGGCGCGGACGTAGCTTTCGTGGATCATTTTCGGCTCCCCCTGCTCGTCGGTGCCGTCACGGTGCGCCAGGGCCCGTTGGGAAAACCTTGGCCAGACCTTGTCCGGGCGGCGCCGATCCGCTACGCCTGAGGGCAGGGAGGGTTGCCGTGGTGGAGCTGCGGGTGCTGGGCGCCGTCGAGGTCGTGGCCGGCGGCACCCGGCTGGACGTCGGGCACGCGCGCCAGCGTGACGTGCTGGCGGTGCTGCTCCTGGACGTCGGGCGGGCGGTCCCGGCCGACCGGCTCATCGACCGCGTGTGGGGCGAACGGCCGCCCCGGCAGCCGCGGAACTCGCTTTACGCCTACGTCTCGCGGCTGCGGGCGCTGCTGGGTGCGCTCGACGGCGTGACGATCGAGCGCGAGCGTGACGGCTACGTCCTGGTCGCCGATCCGCTGGCGGTCGACGTCCACCGGTTCGACCGGCTCGTCCAGCAGGCGAAGACGACGGCGGACGACCACGCGGCGCTCGCGCTGTACGACGAAGCACTGGCGCTCTGGCGCGGGACTCCGCTGAGCGAGCTCGATTCGCCGTGGGTGGCCGGGGTCCGCAGCGAGCTGGAGCGCAAGCACGAGACGGCTCTGCTGGACCGCGACGACCTCCGGCTGCGCACCGGCGCCCACGCGGCCGTGCTCGCCCAGCCGCAGCCGGACGCCGGCGAACGGGCGGCGGCGCAGCGGATCGAGGCGCTGTTCCTCGACGGACGTCCGGCCGACGCGCTGCGGGAGTACGAGGCGGTCCGCGCACGCCTGGCCGACGAGCTCGGCGCCGACCCGGGCCCGCGGCTGCGCGGCCTCCACGCCCGGATCCTGACCGGCGCCGGCCCGGAACCGCGGCAGCTCCCGGCCGCGGCGCCGTCGTTCTCCGGACGCACCGGCGAGCGGGCGGCGCTCGACCGGATGCTGGCCGCCGAAGGCGCGGTCGCGGTGATCTCCGGCGCGGGCGGGCTCGGGAAGACGTGGCTGGCCGTGCGCTGGGCGACCGACCACGCGAGCCGCTTCCCCGACGGCCAGCTCTACGTCGACCTCCGCGGCTTCGACCCGGCCCACGAGCCGGTGCCCGCCGAGCGGGCCGTGCGCGGGTTCCTCGGCGCGCTGGGCGTCGCCGCGGCGTCGATCCCGCCGGAACCGGACGGGCAGGTGGCGCTGTACCGCAGCCTCACGGCCCGCCGCCGCCTGCTCGTGGTGCTCGACAACGCGCGCGACACCCGGCACGTGACGCCGCTGCTGCCCGGCGGGTCGTCGTGTTCGGTCCTGATCACCAGCCGCCACGAGCTGGGCGGGCTGCTCACCACACACGGCGCGAGCGCGTTGCCGCTGCGCACCTTGGACGAACCGCAGGCGCGGGAGCTGCTGGCGGACAAGCTGGGCGCGGCCCGGCTGGCCGAAGAACCCGAGGCGGCGCAGGAAATCCTGGACCGCTGCGGCGGGATGGCGCTGGCGCTGGCGATCGCCGCCGCCCGCGTCGCGGTTCAGCCGGGCGGGCGGCTGGCCGCACTCGCCGCCGAACTGCGCGAGAGCCGCTTGGACGCCCTGGACACCGGCGAGCTGACGGCGAGCCTGCGCGCGGTGTTCGACGCGTCCTGCCGTTCCCTCCCGCCCGAGACCGCCTCGGCGTTCCCCCTGCTGAGCCTCATGCCGGCCGCCGACATCAGCCGCACGGCGGCGACCGCGCTGCTCGGCGACGCGCGAGCCGTGCGCGTGCTGTGCGCGGCGAGCCTCCTGGAGGAGCACCAGCCGGGCCGGTTCCGGATGCACGACCTGGTCAAGCTGTACGCCGCCGAGCTCCTGGATCCCGCCACCCGCCTCCCGGCGTCGACCCGCCTGTTCGACCACTACCTGTCCTGGGCGGCGGCGGCCATGGACCTGTTCTCACCCCACGAGCCCTACCTGCGGCCACCGGCACCGGGCCCACGTCCGGCTTTCGCCTCGGCGGCGGAGGCGCGGGCGTGGCTGGACGCCGAGCGAGCCTCGATGCTGGCGTTGGCCACGAGCGCCCCCTTGGCGGACCACGTGATACGCCTGTCGGCAACGCTCTGGCGCTACCTATACGTGGCGGCCCACCACCACGAGGCCCTGGCGCTCCACACAACGGCGTTGACCTTGACCCGCCCGGGCACGCAAGAGCAGGGATTCGCCCGCCACGCCGTCGGCATGTCATCGACGTTCCTAGGCCGCTTCGACGCGGCAGCCGAACATCTCGAAGAGGCACTCTCCCTTGCGCTCGCGCAGGGAAACGACCTCCTGGAGAGCATGACCCGCAACAGCATCGCCACGATCGAAGACATCCGCGGCCACCGCCAGGCGGCCCGCACCCAGCTGCATTCGGCCCTCGATGCGGCCCGCCGGACGCGCTACCCGCTGCTGGAGGGAATAGCGCTGTGCAACATAGGAGAGCACCACCGCTGGTGCGGAGACCACGAGAAGGCGGTGGAGTACCTCCACCAAAGCGGCCGGATAGCCCAGAACCTGGGATCTGCGGGCCTCGGCGGCCCGGTACTGGCGGCCCTGGGCAGCGCGTATGCGGGACTGGGTCGACTGGAGGAAGCGAACGACCATTTCCGCCGGGCGTTGGAGTTCGCCCGATCGGGCGGTAATACGAATCTGGAAGTAACGGCACTCAACGACTTCGCGGCTACCCAGAGCGGGAGGCAAGCGATTGCGTTGTACGAGAAGGCGTTGAGTTTGGCTCGCCGGACGGGTCACCTGCGCGAGCGCGCCGCTGCGCATCATGGTCTGGGGATGGCATTTTTGGCAGCCGGCGACCGGGTGTCGGCGAATTCTCATCTGGAGGAGGCGTTGGCCGCGTATGCCGAGTTGGGGGCGCCGGAGGCTGCGGCGATACGGGAGTTGCTTGGTGAAGGTTCGTCGTGACAGGGACTTGACGGGGCAGCAGGTCAGAGGCGGATCGGCTTCTTGTTCATGAACTCCTCAATCCCCAGCGCCCCCAGCTCCCGCCCCATCCCCGACCGCTTGATCCCGCCGAACGGCAGATCCGCCTCCGACCCACCCGACTTGTTCACGTAAACCATCCCCGCCTCGATCCCTCGCGCCACCCTGGCCGCGCGCGCACGGTCCGCGCTGAACACACTCGCCCCCAGCCCGAATGGCGTGTCGTTCGCCAACGCCACCGCCTCCGATTCGCTCGAGGCCCGGAACAGCAACGCCACCGGCCCGAAGATCTCCTCGTGGTACGCCGCCATCTCACGCGTCACGTCCGTCAGCACCGTCGCCTCCACATACGCTCCCGGCCCCGGGACACGATGGCCGCCCGCGCGTAACGTTGCGCCCGAGGCGATTGCCGTCTCGATCTGGGCCGCCACCTCCTCCGCCGCCGCCACTGAAGCCAATGGGGGCAATGTCGTCGACGGGTTTGCCGGGTCCCCTGGGACGTAGTACTCCGTCACGCGCTTGGCGAAGCGGTCGGTGAACTCCTCGTACAACTCGTCCAGCACGATGATGCGCTTCGGGGCGTTGCACGACTGGCCGCAGTTGCGCATGCGGGCCGTGGCCGTTGTTCGGACCGTTTCGTCCAGGTCGTCCGTGTCCAGCACGATCAGCGGGTCCGATCCGCCCAGTTCCAGGACGCACCTCTTGAGGTTGCGGCCCGCCTCCGCCGCCACCGCGATGCCCGCCTGCTCGCTGCCCGTCAGCGACACCCCCGCCAAGCGCGGGTCCGCCAGCATCCACGGGACCTGCCGGCTCGACGCCCACACGTTCACGTACGCGTCCTCCGGGACGCCGGCGTCCCGCAACACCGCCTCGATCGCCGACGCCGAGCGGGGGCAGATCGAGGCGTGCTTGAGCAGGATCGTGTTGCCCAGCACCAGGTTCGGTGCCACGAAACGGGCCACCTGGTAGCACGGGAAGTTCCACGGCATCACGCCCAGCAGCGCGCCGATCGGCTCCTTCGTCAGCACCGCTTCGCCGCCGCGGATCGGGAGGGGCTCGTCCGCCAGCAGGTCCGGGCCGCGCTCGCCGTAGTAGCGGAAGATGTCCACGACCACGCCGACTTCGCCGCGGCCTTCGTTGATGCGCTTGCCCATCTCCAGGGTCATGGTCCCGGCCAGCTCGTCCGCTCGCTCGGCGAACAGCTCCGCCGCGCGCAGGACGACCGCGGCGCGCTCGGCGACCGGGCGGGCGCGCCACGCCCGGTACCCGCGGTGCACCCGGTCGATCGCGGCGCGGACCTCCTCGTCGGCCGCGTTGGGGATCTCGTTCAGCAGCTCCCCCGTTGCCGGGTTGGTGACTGTGTACAAAACGGCCTCCTTTGCCAGCCTACTGGATACTGTATACACCATGTCGGTGATGATCGGCACCCGCGCGGCGGTACCCTTGCCCGCTTGATCGACTATCGTTCCCCCATGACGCTGGAACTCGCCGGCGGACCCGATTTCGCCGCAGCAGCCCCGGAAAACCCGCGCTGGACCCGGCGGTACGCCGGCGGCGCGGTTACCTTCCGCAGCCCCGCGCGCACCCCGGAACGCATGCCCCGCGTGTGGAGCGGACGCGGTCTCGGCCTGCCGGACGCCGAGCTGGCGGAGTTCGCCGGGCAGCTGCGCCGCGTCATGAAGCACGACGCCTACTGGGCGGCCCGGAACCCGAGTGCGGGTGAGGCGAAGGTCTGGACACCAGGCCGCTACGACGACGAAGACGGTTTCGTGTACTTCGCCGGCCCGTGCACCCACGGCGACCCTTGGCCCGGCTACCGGCCCGCGCGGACCTTCACCATCGCGCTACCCTGCGTCCGCGGCCTGCGGATCCGGGTGGCCGCCTACCTGGCCGGATGAACCCGGCAAAGGCGGGCGCCGTCGCCGCCGTGGTCAGCGGCATACCGTCGACCGTCCACGCGCTCGTCACCGGCGGTGACGTCCTGGCGGCCACCCGCGCGGCGGGCACCCTGCTGCCGGGCCGGCGCGACCGGCCCGGCGTCGCCGCCGGGCTGGTCGCGCACGTCTTCGTTTCCGCGGTCTGGACCAGCGTGCTGGCCGCGACCGGCCGCCGGCACCGGCTGGGTGCCGGCGGCGGCGCGGTCGCCGGGCTGCTCATCGCCGCGCTGGACCTCGGGATCGCGGCCCGCGGCTACCCCGCCGTGCGGGCGTTGCCGCGCGGGCCGCAGATCCTGGACCACCTGGTGTTCGGCGCCGTCACCGGCGCGCTGCTCGACCGTCCACAACGGACGGATTAGGGTACGACCTCGACGACGTCACCCGGGCTGAGCGAGGTGTAGAACTTCACCGCGGCGGCGTGCGAAAGGTGCACGCACCCGTGGGACTTGACCTTCAGGCTGCCCTGGTGGAACGCGACCCCGGTGGTGGTGAAGAACACCGAGTACGGCATCGGCCCGTTGAACTGCTTGCTGTAGTGGTCGACGTCCTTGTACTGCACGTGGAACTTCCCCACCGGGGTCGGGTACTTCGGCAACCCCACGGTGATCGGGACGCCGCCGTAGGTGACGTTCCCGGCGCCGTCGGTCAGCCACGCGGTATTCGAGCTGCGCTGGACGCAGGCCTTCGCTTCGGCACTGCACGGCGTCGACGCCGCTTCGGCCGTTCCCGCGAACGCCACGGTCCCCGCCATCGCGGCGACCCCGCCCAGTAGCGCGATCATCCTCCGGTTCATCGTGTGCCTCCCGTTGTCGTTCGGCTACGCAAGGAGAGTGCCCATCGGGGCGATCTTCGAACCGGTGGCGGCCGGAATTTCAGTCCTGTGGTTGCGCTAGCCCGAGGAACTCGGCTTGTTCGCGGTCGTAGCGCCGGGTCAGGCCGGTTCCGTAGCGGTCCCACCAGTTCTGCGTGTGGCCGCCCTGGGTGGTCGTCGTCCCGCCGTAGACCTGGCGGTCGTATTCGACGCGCGCGTCGCGGAACTCCTGCTGGAACTGCTCCGGCGTCAGGCCCTGGACGTGCTGGATCGTCGCGTCGCCGAGGGTGCGCGAGCTCCGCACGATGTCCTCGCCCGCCATGTGGTTGAGGATGGCCCGGACGCCGCCGGCGCCGCGCATGTGCGCGCCGGACATGATCGCGGCCTGGGTGCCGGGATCGGTGAAGTTGAGCGCGCCGGCCGTGCGCGCGTTGGCGGTCATCAGGTCGGCGACGACCGCGCGTTCTTCGGCGCTGCCGATGCCGTACTGCTCGCGCGCGGCGATGATCCGGTCGTAGCCGTTGTGCATGTTCTGCCGGAAGCCGTAGGCCTCGGGCACGCCGCCCTGCTCCCCCGTCGCGCCTTCGGACCGCATGATCGAGTCGACGACCCGCGGGTCGAGCTGCGGCGGCGCGGCGGCCGCGGCGGCGCCACCCCCTCCGTCCTGCCCGCCACCGTAGGCCTGGGCGACGTCGGAGTCAGCGGCGCGGTAGCCGTCCGCGGCGGTCTGGACGTGCTGGTTCACGTTCGTCAGGAGGCTCAGCAGTTTCTGCAGCGCGCTGCCGAGCGTCGAGTGCAACGCCGTGTTCGCGGCGGCGACCCCGCTGCCGATCCCGGCGAAGGACAACGCGTCCAGCACCATGCCTTCCAGATCGCGCGTCGCCGAGAAGAAGGACGACCCGACGTCTTCGACCGCCCTGACGACGGCACCCATTTCCGCGGTTTCGGCGCGGTAGGCCCCGGCACTCATGGTCTGCTCCCTCCGGACACCGGCTGTGCGCGTCGAGAATTCCCCACCGCGCCCGCCGGGCCCACGGCCGAATTACCCACTGGTCCCGGCAGGACTGCCCACATCGGCGCTAAGGTCGGGAGATGGACCAACCCCACGACGACCAGAACGTGGTCGAGGGCGAGATCGTCGACGACACCCCGACCGCGGCGATCGCGATCCCGGCGCCGCCGCTGCCGGACCCGGACTACAGCGAGGGCGGCGTGCCCAGCTTCGACTTCGTCCGGGACAAGATCGAAAACCGGTACACCACGTCGCTCGGGGCCGCCGACGTCGCCGGGCTCGGGACCGAGCACACCGCCGAAACGCTCGACAAGCAGATCGCCGACCGCGACCAGGCCGCCAAGGACCGGCTGGCCGAGATCCGCCGGTCCCTGCGCGGCGAGTGACCGCGCCTCACGTCCGGCGCGCGGGGCTCGTCCCGCACTCCGGTGCGCCGCTGCCCCGCAGGAAGTGCGCGGCCGCGTAGCCGGTGCTGCCGCCGGCCGTGCCGCGCAGCCAGCGGTCGTCGCCCGAGGCGGGCGTGCCGTGCGTCCAGCACTCCGCCGCGAACGTGCCGCCCTCCGCGATCCAGCCGACCCGCCGGCACGTCGACGCCGCGCAGGAGCGGACGTTCAGGCCGCTGCCCGTGCCGCTCACGACGTACGGCGTGGGTGCGGTGCGCGCCAGCAGGTCGCTGCCGCCGGCGGCGGGGTTCGGCGCCGTCGTCGTCCCGGGCGGGTCCGCCGCGCCGGCCCTCAGGCCGCCGAGCACGAGGAACACCAGGAAGCCCCCGACGGCGACGCCGGCCAGCACCCGGACGAGCACACCCAATTTCAGTACGACGAACATGGTCTGGCCCCTTCCCCTCGGTGCCGTGCGCGGGGCCCGGATGCGGCCCTGCCCTGCAAGTGTCATCCTGGGCACACCCGCTTTGCAATTCCCACGACGAAATCCCATGACGGGACTACCCCTTCGGCCTAGCCCGTCCGTCAGGAGAAATGCCCGACACGGGCCCCACGTCCACGCCGCGTCAGCGCCAGGGGGTATGGTCGCGGCGCGGTGGGAAACCCACAACGGGCTCCCACCGTGAACGGCCCACCGCCAGAACGAAGGTCCCCATGGCCACCACGCAAGGCCCGATCGTGCCGCGGCGAAGGATCGCGGACACGCTCAAGAACCTGCGTGACGAATCCGGCCGCACCCTCGACGAGGTGGCCGAAGCGCTGCTGATCTCGACGTCGAAGCTCTCCCGGCTCGAGAACGCGCAGGGCAGCCCGCAGGCCAGGGACGTCCGGGACCTGATCCGCTTCTACGGGATCGAGAACACGCAGCTGGCCGACCGGCTGATGCGCTGGGTGAAGGCGTCCGGGCGGCAGGGCTGGTGGACCGACTACTCGCAGACCACGGCGACCCCGGGTCTCGACGCCCACCTCGCGTACGAGACCGAAGCGACGGTGGCCCGGATCTACACGATCCCGCTGCTGCCGGTGCTGCTGCAGACCCCCGACTACGCGCGCGCCCAGTACTCGACCCACGAGCACTGGTGGCCGGCCGAGGAGGTCGACCGGCTCGTCGAGCTGCGCGAGCGGCGCAAGGACGCCCTCGCCGGGCGTGACGGCATGGACCCGCTGAAGCTGGTCGCGGTCACCCACGAATCCGCGCTGCGGCAGTTCGTCGGCTCCCGCGAGATCATGCACGCCCAGCTGGACCACCTGGTGGAACGCTCGACCGCCCCCAACATCGAGCTGCGCGTCTTCCCGTTCACCCACCCGCCGCTGTTCTCGATGAGCTGCATGTACGCCTACTTCGAGTTCGAAGACGAGCTCGACCGCGACATCGTGCACATCGAGACCCACGCGGGGTTCCGGCACATCGAAACGGCCGAGACGGTGGCGTTCTACCGCGGTTACCACGACGCCCTGGTCGCCGCCTCCCTCGAGCCCGACGAAAGCCGTGCCTTGATCCGTGAGATCCAGGCCGGGCTGTTCGGCTGACCCTTTTCCCTTCACGTTGGGACGAACGCATGGCTTTCGCCTTTCCCGGTACCCCCGGTGAGGACCTCCGCCTGGCCCGCAAACAGCTCGACACCGACGGCTACCTCGTCGTGTCGGACGACGAGCTGGGCCTGCCCGGGGCGCGGCTGCGCGAGCACCTGCTGCGCACGTACTTCACCCGGGACGTCCTGCGCTGCTACCCCGGCGACATCCCCGCCGACCGGGAGCGCGCCCGGGACGTCGTGGAGTACGCGTGGCACGGCGAGGTCCCGGAGCTGGGCGAACACCCCGAGATCGCCATCGAGGACCGCGGCGGCCGCCCCGAACGGCGTGAGTACGACCGCACGCCGGTGGTGGGCGACCCGCTGTTCGCGTCGTGGATCCGCGCCGTGCTGGGCCTGCTGCCGGAACACCGCCGCCGGCCGCGGGGCACCTTCGGGGTCAACCTCTTCCGGACGTTCACCAACGTCGTGACCCGGCCGCACGCCGACGGCGAGGAGTTCGTCTTCGTCTACGTCGTGGACCGCGACGGCACCGGCGCGGAGACGACCCTGTACCGGCCCGAAGACCCGGAAACCCCGGTCCACACCCAGCGGCTCGAGCCCGGGCAGCTCATCGTGTTCGAGGACCGGCGGTTCCTGCACACCGCGAGCCCGCTGATCGCCCCGCCCGGCCGCCGGGCCCGGCGCGACGCGCTCGTGTGCACTGTGGACTATCCGCAGACCTACGGCCTGGGCTGACGGCCCGGCCGGCGAGGGCGGCGCCCGCGTCCCGGCCTCACCTCGGCAGCCACCGCACCGCGTCCGGCTGGTAGGCGGCGATCGCCGACAACCGGTGCTCGAAGACCGGCACCTCCCCCGCCAGCCCGGTCAACCGGACCACCCGCTCCACATCAGTGCCCGGCGGGGTGATCAGGCAGCCCGCGATCCCGCGCTGCCGGCACCGGGCGAACGCGCCCAGCATGCCGCGGGCGCCGCGGACCGAGAGGAACTCCAGCAGGCCGAGGTCGAGCACCAGCAGGTGCGGCCCGGGCAGTTCGCAGATGGCGGCTTCGAAGACCGTCGTCCAGCGCAGCACCGAGTCGATGTCGAGCTCGCCCCGCACTTCGACGACCAGCACGCCACCGGGCCGTTCCGTGGCGATGTCGTCGCGCATCGCACCTCCCGGGGTGTCCGGTCCATCGTCCCACGTCACGTCAGGCTTCCGTAACACCCGCGTGGAATCATCGGGGGTGCGGGGCAGTTGTACCGGCTGTAACCCCCGCACGAGGAGAAGGAGTGACGCCGTGACCACGTCAACCGAGAGGGCCGTCCTGGCCGGCGGCTGCTTCTGGGGCATGCAGGACCTGTTCCGCCGTCAGCCCGGGGTGATTTCGACCCGGGTCGGTTACAGCGGCGGCGACGTCCCGAACGCCACCTACCGCAACCACGGCACGCACGCCGAGGCCATCGAGGTGGTCTACGACCCCGCGCAGACCACGTTCCGCGACCTGCTCGAGTTCTTCTTCCAGGTGCACGACCCGACGACGAAGAACCGCCAGGGCAACGACATCGGCCTGAGCTACCGCTCGGCGATCTTCTTCGAGAACGACGAGCAGAAGCGGGTCGCCGAAGACACCATCGCCGACGTCGACGCGTCCGGCCTGTGGCCGGGCAAGGTCGTCACCGAAGTCGGCCCGGTGGGCGACTTCTGGGAGGCCGAGCCGGAGCACCAGGACTACCTGCAGCGGATTCCGAACGGGTACACCTGCCACTTCGTGCGCCCGGGCTGGAAGCTCCCGAAGCGTGAGAAGACCGCCTGACCCTCAGCAACGACGAAGACCCCCTCGCCGCGACCGGCGAGGGGGTCTTCGTCGTTTCGGACCCCTCGAGCGCGCGTGAAGATCACCCGAACGGCGGTGGCCCCGATCAACTCCACAGTGGACGGTCGGCAGCCGGAATCCCAATAGCGTCAATTGTCCTTTTTGGGATGTATTGCTACTTTCAAATAAGACTCCTACGTTCGTCGCTTGTTCACGAGGCTTCGGCACCGGATCCTGATTTCCGCTAAGCCGCACCATTTTCCCCACCGTCCCCGTTCTCGGCCCGGCTCGACCCCGGGTCGGTTCGCCCTGCCCGGAGGAGATCCTTCGATGCAACTGAGACGTCCGATCGTCTTGGCCGCGAGCGGCGCGCTGATCGCCGCGGTGTGCACGACCACCACCGCCCAGGCCCAGCCCGTCACCCCGAACGCCGTCCCCGACGCCCAGACCCTGGCCGTTTCGGCGGCCGCCGGTCTCGTCGCGAGCAAGCCCGCCGCGCTGCACGCCAGCTCGGACGACGTTTTCTCGGCCCAGAAAGCGATTTCCTCGACCAACGGGCTGAAGTACATCCCCTACGAGCGCAGCTACAAGGGCCTGCCCGTGGTGGGCGGCGACTTCGTGGTGGCGACGAACTCGACCGGCCAGGTGCTCGGCACCTCCGTCGCGCAGGACCAGACGATCGACCTCGCCACGACCAGCGCGAAGGTCACAAAGGCCGCGGCCGAGGCGACCGCGCGGCAGCAGCTGTCCGCCGTGGACAGCGTGAGCCCGGCGCAGCAGGTCGTCTACGCGCTCGGCACCCCGGCGCTGGCGTGGAAGAGCACCGTCGTCGGCCGCGACGCCGAAGGCCCGAGCCGGCTCGACGTCATCGTCGACGCCACCTCCGGCAAGGTGCTCAAGACGCAGGAGCACGTCCTCAACGGTGACGGCACCAGCGCGTGGAACGGCCCGAACCCGGTGCACCTCGACACCACGCACTCGGGCAGCACGTACTCGCTCAAGGACCCCACGATCACCAACACGTCCTGCCAGGACGCGGCCAACAACACGACTTTCAGCGGGCCGGACGACCTCTGGGGCAACGGCACCGCCAGCAACCGCGAAACCGGGTGCGTCGACGCGCTGTTCGCCGCCCAGACCGAGAACAAGATGCTCTCGCAGTGGCTGGGCCGCAACAGCTTCGACGGCAACGGCGGCGGCTGGCCGATCCGCGTCGGCCTGAACGACCAGAACGCCTACTACGACGGCTCCCAGGTCCAGATCGGCAAGAACACGGCCGGCGGCTGGATCGGCTCGATCGACGTCGTGGCGCACGAGCACGGCCACGGCATCGACGACCACACCCCGGGCGGCATTTCGGGTGCGGGCACCCAGGAGTTCGTCGCGGACGTCTTCGGCGCCTCGACCGAGTGGTTCGCGAACGAGCCGGCTCCCTACGACCAGCCGGACTTCCTCGTCGGCGAGCAGGTCAACCTGGTCGGCTCCGGCCCGATCCGCAACATGTACAACCCGTCGGCGCTGGGCGACAAGAACTGCTACGACAGCTCGGTTCCCAACGGTGAGGTGCACGCGGCCGCCGGCCCCGGCAACCACTGGTTCTACCTGCTGGCCGAAGGCACCAACCCGACCAACGGCCAGCCGACCAGCAGCACGTGCAACAGCTCCACCGTCACCGGCCTCGGTGTCCAGACCGCGGTGAAGATCTTCTACAACGCGATGCTGCTCAAGACCACCAGCAGCTCGTACCTGAAGTACCGCACCTGGACGCTGACCGCGGCGAAGAACCTGTTCCCGGGCAGCTGCACCGAGTTCAACACCGTGAAGGCGGCGTGGGACGCGATCAGCGTGCCGGCCCAGTCGGCCGACCCGACCTGCTCGGCGACCGGCACGGTCACCGTTTCGAACCCGGGCAACCAGTCCACCGTGACCGGCGCTTCGGTGAACCTGCCCCTGTCGGCTTCCGGCGGCACCGCGCCGTACACCTGGTCGGCCACCGGCCTGCCGGCCGGCCTGTCGATCAACGCCTCCACCGGCACGATCTCGGGCACCGCGACCACCGCGGGCACCTCGAACGTCACGGTGACGGCGAAGGACGCGGCCAACAAGACCGGCACGGCGTCGTTCACCTGGACCGTCGGCACCACCGGCGGCTGCTCCGGCCAGAAGATCGCCAACGGCGGCTTCGAGTCGGGTGCTTCCAGCTGGACCGGCGACACCGGCGCCATCGGCCAGTGGGCGTCCTCGGGTGAGGCGGCACACGGCGGCACGTACAGCGCCTACCTCGACGGCTACGGCTCGACGCACACCGAGGCCGTCGCGCAGTCGGTGAGCATCCCGGCGGGCTGCCACGCCAGCCTGACGTTCTACCTGCACATCGACACCGCGGAGACCACCACCACGGTCGCCTACGACAAGCTGACCGTCACCAACGGCAGCGCGACGCTGGGCAGCTACTCCAACCTGAACAAGGGCACCGGGTACACCCTCAAGACGATCGACGTCTCGTCGGCCGCCGGTGGCACCCTGGCGCTGAAGTTCAGCGGCACCGAAGACAGCTCGCTGCAGACCTCGTTCGTCATCGACGACGTGGCCGTCACCCTGAGCTGAAGCTAGCGCACTGAGGCGGGGAGGCCGGGAAACCGGCCTCCCCGCTGCTGCGTTTTCCGGAGCAGAATCGGCGCATGGACACCGAAGAGCTGCGCGCGACCCAGGCGCCGCTGAAGGACAAGTACCGCGAACACCCGGCGAGCGCGCTCGTCACCCTGCACGCCGACGCCGCACTCGACGGGCTCGGCATCTCCTGCAAGGTCGATACGGGCCGCGCGGTCGTCGAAGCCGGGCTGCACCCGGCGACCGGCGGCGATCCGACCCTCGCCTGTTCGGGGGACATGCTGCTCGAGGCGCTCGTCGCGTGTGCGGGCGTGACGCTGCGGGCCGTCGCGACGTCGCTGGGCCTCGACGTCCGCGGCGGGCGGGTCCGGGCCGAAAATGACCTCGACTTCCGCGGCACCCTCGCCGTGGCGAAGGACGCGCCGGTGGGCTTCCGCGCCATCCGGCTGGCCTTCGACCTGGACACCGATGCGTCCGAGGAGCAGCTCGCCACGCTGAAGAAGCTGACCGAGCGCTACTGCGTCGTGTTCCAGTCCCTGCGGACGCCGCCGGAGTTCGCCGTCACCCTGTCGGCGGCTCAGGGATAAACCCGGAGGACAAACCGGACTCCCTTGGCCTAGCTTGTCGGGGTCACCTGAAGGGGGAGCCGACATGCCACAGCCGGAACCGGACGTCGCCGTCCGGGTGCGGGGGCTCGTGAAGACCTACGGGACGACCCGTGCGCTCGACGGCGTCGACCTCGACATCCCGGCCGGGCAGGTGCTCGGCCTGCTCGGCCCGAACGGCGCCGGGAAGACCACCACCGTCCGCATCCTGACCACGCTGCTGCGGCCCGACTCGGGCGAAGCGCACGTGGCCGGCTACGACGTGCTGGCCGAGCCGGACCAGGTCCGGCGCCGGATCGGGCTGTCCGGCCAGTACGCGGCGGTCGACGAGAACCTCACCGGGTTCGAGAACCTGTACATGGTCGGGCGGCTCTACGGCCGGAAGAAGGCCGCGGCCCGCTCGCGCGCCCGGGAGCTGCTCGCGCGGTTCCGCCTGGACGAGGCCGCCGACCGGCCGGCGAAGGGCTATTCGGGCGGCATGCGCCGCCGCCTCGACCTGGCCGGCGCGCTGGTCGCCGAGCCGACCGTCGTGGTGCTCGACGAGCCGACCACAGGCCTCGACCCGGGTGGGCGCCTCGACACGTGGGCGGTCATCAAGGAGCTCGTGGCCGATGGCACCACGGTGCTGCTGACCACCCAGTACCTCGAGGAGGCCGACCAGCTCGCCGACTCGATCGTGGTGATCGACCACGGCCGGGTGATCGCCCGCGGCACGGCGGACGAGCTGAAGGCCCAGATCGGCGGCGAACGCCTGGAGCTGGTCGTCGCCACGGCCGCGGACCTCCCGAAGACCCTGAACGTGCTGCGCGAGGTCGGCACCGGCGAGCCGGCCGGCGACGACCACACGCGGCGCGCCGAAATCCTCGTCGACACCGGGCCCAAGGCGCTGATCGAGGCCCTGCGCCGGCTCGACGCCCAGGGCATCGCGGTCCAGGACGTCGCCCTGCACCGCCCGACGCTGGACGACGTCTTCCTGTCCCTGACCGGCCACGGCGCTTCCGCTACCGAGGGGGCTGCGAAGTGAACGCGCTCGCCAAAGGCATTTCCGACGGCGGCATCGTGACGTGGCGCAACCTGATGAACGTCCGCCGCAACCCCGACTGGCTGATGGCGGCGACCCTGCAGCCGATCATGTTCGTGCTGTTGTTCGCGTACGTGTTCGGCAACGCGATCGGCGGCGAAGCGGGCGGTGCGGCGTACCGCGAGTTCCTGATCGCCGGGATCTTCGCCCAGACGGTGGCGTTCAATTCGGCGTTCACGGTCATCGGCTTCGCGAACGACCTGCAGAAGGGCATCATCGACCGGTTCCGGTCGCTGCCGATGTCCCGCATCGCGGTGGTCCTCGGCCGCACGACGTCGGACCTGGTCGTGAGCGTGGTGGCGCTGGTCGTGATGTCGCTGTGCGGGCTCCTGGTGGGCTGGCGCATCCGCGGCAGCTTCTGGGACGCCCTGCTCGGCTATCTGGTGATGCTGATGTTCGCGTGGGCCCTGTCCTGGGTGGGCGCGCTGATCGGCCTGGCGGCGCGCAGTGTGGAGGTGGCGCAGAGCGCGGGCCTGATCTGGATGTTCCCGCTGAGCTTCATCTCATCGGCGTTCGTCCCGACGGGCACCTTGCCGCCGTTCCTGAAGGCGATCGCGGACTGGAACCCGTTCACGGCGGTGATCAACGCAACGCGGGACTTGTTCGGCAACCACTTCGGCCCGCCGCAGACGGGCTGGCCGGCGGAGAACGCGGCGCTGTACTCGATCCTGTGCTGCGTGGCGATCATCGCGATCTTCGCCCCGCTGGCGACGGCGAAGTATAGGCGGGTGGCGAGCAAGTGATACCGTCCGAAGAGGACCAGCTCAGTCCTCTTCGGACAGTTCCACGATCGGGATCACCCGTTTCGCCTGGCGGGCCTTGGCCTGGTGGTCGGCCAGGAACGGGTACTCCTTCTCCAGCTCGCCCCAGGTCCGCACGTAGTCCGCCCCCAGGAGGGGCAGGGCCTCCGCGTCGAACTCGCGGCCGTCCACCTCCACGTGTACCCGGGAGTCCGCGTCCAGGTTCAGGTACCAGTCCGGGTGCCGCGGCGCGCCCACGTTCGACGCCACCACCAGCAACCGGGCGCCGTCGCGGTGGACCATCATCGGGACCGTGCGGGGTTCGCCCGAGGTGCGGCCCGTCGTCGTCAGCAGGGCCAGCCGCTCCCGGTGCATGCCGTCGACTTCGCCGCCCGCCCGGAACTGCTCGATCACGCGGCGGTTGGTCTCGCGGACGTCCATGGTCAGCGGTCGTAGTAGCGGGTCGGCGGGTCCTGCTGGGTCCACTGCTGGCGGGTCGGCGGCGACGACGGCGGCGGCGCGCTCTGCTGGCTTCGGCGCCGGTGCAGCGTGCGGGCGCTGGCCGCCATGCTGTTCACCACCGCCGCGATGACCAGGCCGATCACCAGGTTGATCACCGCCGTGGCGATCTTCGCGCTCGGCGTCACCGTCAGGGTCAGCGGCAGCACCACGGCGATCAGCGTGACCAGCACCATGATCCAGCCGAAGAACTGGGACGGCGCCGGCGTCGCCACGCTCAGCAGGTGCATCAGCCCGGTGGCGAGCAGGGCCACCGCGGCGGCGACCAGCGCGTACGTCGTGGTGCTCGCGTTGCCCCAGACGCCTTCGCCTTTTGGGGCGAGCACTTCGACCTCGAAGATCCCCCGCGCGATCAGCAGCCCGACGACGGCGAGCAGGGCTGCGACCACCGCTGTCGCGACGCCGCCCGCCCACAGGCGGCGTGCGTCGATCCCCGGGCGGACGTCCTGGGGCTGGTTCCCGTAGTAGTCGGACATCAGAGCCTTCCTGGGTCGGCTGCGCCTCTCCCCACGATTGTCCCCCGATTCGGCCCCGGACGCGATTTGCGCTGGAGCGCGCTCCAGCTCGTAGCGTCGCGGACATGACCACCGCACAGCACAAGATCGGTTCGGGCTTCGGCGCCACCACCACGGCCGCCGAAGCCGTCGCAGGCGCCGACCTCACCGGGAAGCTCGCCGTCGTCACCGGCGGGTACTCCGGGATCGGCCTCGAAACCACCCGCGCGCTGACCGGTGCCGGCGCCCACGTGGTCGTCCCGGCCCGCCGCCGCACCACCGCCGAGGAGGCGCTCGCCGGCCTCGAAAACGTCGAGGTCGACGAGCTGGACCTGGGCGACCTCGAAAGCGTCCGCGCCTTCGCCGGCCGGTTCCTGGCGACCGGGCGGCGGATCGACCTGCTCATCGCCAACGCGGGCATCATGGCGTGCCCCGAGACGCGCGTCGGCCCGGGCTGGGAGGCCCAGTTCGCCACCAACCACCTCGGCCACTTCGCGCTGGTCAACCGGCTGTGGCCGGCGGTCGCCGACGGTGCCCGCGTGATCTCGGTGTCCTCGCGCGGCCACCACTACTCGCCCGTCCGCCGGGACGACGTCCAGTTCGAGCACGGCTACGAGAAGTGGCAGGCGTACGGCCAAGCCAAGACCGCGAACGTGCTCTTCGCCGTGCGCCTCGACGAGCTGGGCGCCGGGAAGGGTGTCCACGCGTTCGCGCTGCACCCCGGCGGCATCATGACGCCGCTGCAGCGCCACCTGTCCCGCGAGGAGCGGATCGAGCGCGGCTGGATCGACGAAGCCAGCAACTACCTGGTGAAGTTCAAGACGCCGGAGCAGGGCGCGGCGACCACGGTCTGGGCCGCGACGTCGCCGCAGCTGACCGGGCTCGGCGGGCTGTACCTGGAGGACTGCGACGTGGCCGAGCTCGCGCCGGACGGCGCCGAGGGCCTGGCGGAATCGGGCGTCCGCCAGTACGCGGTGGACCGGGAAGAGGCCGCGCGGTTGTGGACGTTGTCGGCGCAGCTCACCGGCGTGGACGCGTTCGCGCGGCCTTGATTGTCACATCGGCGGCCCTCCGGACGATACTTCCCGATGTGATCTTCCGACGTTTGCCGGCCACGGGCCCGGGGTATACCGGGCCCGTGGCCGACGAAGCCGGGAGAACGGGGCGCCCGCCGACGAGCGACGGGGACGACCTCACCTGCGGTCGTTACGCACTCGGTGAATTCACCATCACCCCGCGCAGCGCCCTCGAGGACGAACGGCCGCCCGGGCTGCTGGGCGAGCGGTACGAGGTCGGCAGGCTGATCGGCAGCGGCGGCACGGCCCGCGTGTACCGGTCCTACGACGTGCGGCTCGGCCGCGAGGTGGCGGTCAAGATCTACGACCGCGACGCGGTGGCTCTTGACCAGCGCCGCCGGCTGCGCGAGATGACGATCCAGGGCAGCATCAGCCACCCGGGCGTGGTGGCGCTGCTGGACAGCGGCACCGAGCACGGCCGGACGTACCTGGTGATGCAGCTCGTCGAGGGCGAGAACCTGGCGGAGCGGCTGCTGAGCGGCCCGATGCCGGCGGCGGACGTGACGGCCATGGCGGACGGGCTGGCCGAGGCACTGGCCCACGTCCACGCGCGCCGCATCGTGCACCGCGACCTGAAGCCGGCCAACGTGTTCCTGTCCGCGGACGGTCCCCTGATCGGCGACTTCGGCATCGCCCACGCCCTCGACGCGACGCACATCACGGGCACGGGCCTGATCCCGGGCACGGCGGCGTACCTGGCCCCGGAGCAGGTGTCGGGCGAGCCGGCGGGCCCACCGGCGGACGTGTACGCGCTGGGCCTGATCCTGCTGGAGTGCCTGACGGGCCAACGCGAGTACCTCGGCACGATGGTCGAGGCGGCGATGGCCCGCCTGACGCGGCCGCCGAGGATTCCGGAGGACGCACCGCCGGCTTTGGCGTACACGTTGCGCCGGATGACGCAGCGCGAACCGGCCGACCGGCCGTCGGCGGCGAAGGTGCTGAACATGCTGCACAGCCCGCCGCCGACGCTGCCGTGGAGCCGAACGCAGCGCAGCCCCCGCTGGCGCCGGCGTTCGGCCGCGGCGGCCGGAGCGGCGCCGGCCGCCGGAGCGGCGCACCCCGACACGGCCGCGGCCTTCAGCCCGGCTCGAGGCGAGCTGAATTCTGCCGAAGCGAACGCAGCCCGGAGCGCTGCGACCGCCGCCGCCGCCGGCCCGATCCGAAGCGACCGGGCCGCTGCCGAAGCCATCGCAGCCCACGGCGCTACGGCTGCCGGCCCCCATCCGGCTCCAGGCGTCCAGGCCGCTGCCGAAGCGACCCACGCCCCTGCGACCGCCGGCCCTCACCCGGCCCGAGGCGCAGCCCCCACCGCCACTCACCCTGGCTCGCACCCCACCCGTGCCAACGCCCCCAGCCCCACCCGGCGCGACCCGCTTGCCGATGCCCCCACCCACCACCACGACCTCGCGGCCGTAGCGTCCGCGCCGGCCGAGAACCCGCGGCGCCGGCGGGTGGCGGCCGCCGCCGGGCTGACCGCTGCCGCCGTGGCCGCGGTGGCCGCCGTGCTGCTCACCCAGCAGGAGGCCGGGACCGGGTCACCCGCCCAGCCGCCGCCCGCCGCGCAGTCGCCGACCGCCGCCTCCACGCCTGCGTCCGCCACGCCCCTGGCCGAGTCCGGGACCTCCGTCGCGCCGCGCCCCGGCCCCGGCCCCGGTGGGTCCGGCACGCAGCCGGGCACCAGCGAGGCGGCGTCGCTCGAACCCGCCGCCGTGACGCACGAGACCCCGCCGTCGGCCGGGCCGCCGTCGAAACAGGGCAAGCCCCCGAAGACCGATCCGCCCGGCAAAACCCGGGGCAAGGGTCCCGGCCACGACTCGTGAGCCCGCGGCGCGGGACCTCCGGCGCACCGATCCGGGTCCAATGGCCCTGGTGCGGAAAATGCGCGGAAACCGTGCGTAATTCGATTCAGTGAATTGGGACTCGAACCAATAACGACAGGTAACCGGAACCGGGTCCGGCCCGACACACTCCACGGTGCCGCCACCGGGAATCCCCTCCCGGCCGGTTCGACCCACCTTCACGGAGGTCTGGATGAGTGTCCACGCTGTCCTCGCGCGGCCGGTTTTCCGCACATCGAGCGGCCGGCACGCCAAGCCCCGTCCCGCGTGGCCGCGGGTCGCCGGCCGGGCAGTCTTCCTGGTCGCCGCCCTGATCTGCACCGTCGCCGTCCTCGGCTTCGGGTGGCCGCCCGCGCTGCTGGCGATCCCCGCCGCCGCGTTCCTGCTGCTCGTCGCGGGCGTGGCAAAACTGCGGACCGCGAGCCGGCAGATCGACACGATCTTCGCCGAAGAACTGAGCGACATTCCCGTTCGATCCACGCGCTGATCGAATATCACTCGAGCGTGTAGAACTCTTCGAGCGCGGCCTTGGCCGCTTCCGCACGAACCGGAACCGGATCCCGGCCGCGGTCCGTTCGCGGCCGGTGCGCGCGTGGGCGAACAGCCGGCGGTTACTCCGCCAGCCGTTCCGCCGGGAGGGGCACGGGCGGACCGGCGTCCGAGCGGCTACCGGGCGTTCCCACCGTCGGCCGCCGACCGGATCCGCTCGGCGAAAGCGTGGCAGGACCTGAGCGGATCGCCCAGCTGCCGCGGGTCCGGCGCAACGCGGCGGGCTGCCGGCGGGCTGCCGGCGGACTGCCGGGCCGGCTGCCACCTCGTCGGCGACGAAACGTCCGCACCTGGCGGTTCGGCGGGCGGGTCAGCGCAGATCCAGCCACATGATCCGCAGCCCGACGTCCCCGGCCACCGGGTGGCGGAACGCGCCCGGCGCCGTCCCGAGCGTCACGAACCCCAGGCTCTCGTAGAGCCGGATCGCGGCCACGTTCACCTCGACCACGGCGTTGAACTGGATCGCCGCGAACCCGCTCCGCCGGGCCCAGCCGACCAGATCGGTCGCCAGCTGCCGGCCGACGCCCGTGCCGCGTGCCTCCTTCGCCACCATCAGGCTGCCGGAGGCGACGTGACTGCCGGGCCCCGGGCGGTTGGCGTACATGGTGGCCGTTCCCGTCACGCGGTCGCCGTCCATCGCGACGACCACCCGGGCGGGCGGGGCGAGCAGCCACATCCGCCGCGCGTCCCGCTCGCCCATCGCCGGGTCGTACGGGAACGTCCGCTGCTCGGTGACGACGTCGTGGATGATCGGCCAGATCCCCGGCCAGTCTTCGTCGCGGGCTTCGCGGATTACCGGTTCCCCACCTGCGTCACGGCGGCGCACAGCTCGGGCACGACCGTCTCGATGTCTTCTCGCAGCACGAAATCGGCGTCGTCGTCGTACGGCGTCGGGTCGCGGTTGACGATGACGAGCGTCGCGCGGGCCTGGACCGCCACCGAGCACAGCGACGCCGCCGGCTCCACCTGCAGCGTGCTGCCGATGGCCAGGAAGAGCTCGCTCGCCGCGGCGATGTTCCGTGCGTGGCCGAGGACTTCGCCGTCGAGCCTCTGTCCGAACAGGACGAGATCGAGCTGGAGGATGCCGCCGCAGCGCGGGCACGACGGGTCGTCGTCCCCCGCGGCGAGGATGCCGGCGGTCGGGAACCGGGCCGGGCACCGGGTGCACCGCGTGGTGTGCATGGTGCCGTGCAGTTCCAGGACCTTCCGCGCGGCGAGCCCGGCCCGCTGGTGCAGGCCGTCGACGTTCTGGGTGAGCACCCGGACGGCAACGCCCGCGCTGTCGAGCCCGGCCAGCGCGCGGTGGGCGGCGTTCGGCTCGGCCCGCCAGGCGGCGTGCCCCGCGTAGCTGCGCCAGAACTCCCGGCGCACCGCGGCGTCGGCCATGAAGTTCTTGCGGGTGAAGGCGTTCGCCGCGCTCGGAGAGCGCGTCCAGACGCCGTCGGGGCCGCGGTAGTCGGGAATCCCGGACGCGGTGGAGATGCCCGCACCGGTCAGCGCGGCGATCCGCCGGGCCCCGCGGATCCGGTCGATGAGCTTGCCGTCCATGCTGCCGGAGGGTAACCACCCACGGGCGGCGGCACGACCGGATTTACCGCGCGGAATCGGTGATCAGCAGCGGATTGCCGGCACGGAGGCCCGCCAGTACCTCGGCCGTGGTCGTCTCCTGGGCCGCGCGGAGTTCGTCCTCGGTGATGCCGAAGACGGTCAGGAACCGGACGGCGCCGTGCGGGGTGCCGATCGGGCCGAGCACCGGGTCGTCGGCGAACGCGATCGCGGTGAGCCGCGTGTCCGGCGAGCCGGTGATCGGGCCGCCCGGGCTCAGCCGGTGCCCCGCCTCGAACACCCGGCCGGTGGAGAACACGTACTGGCCGAGCCGCTCGAGCAGCGTCAGCGACCAGGGCGCGGGCTGGTCACCGGTGGCCGGGACGCGCAGGGTGAGCTCGAACCCGAACCCGCTGGTGGCGGGGTCGTCGCTGTCTTTGCCGAACAGCTCGGTCAGGCCGAAGGTGACCAGCAGCCAGTACCCGTCACCGCGGTAGGCGCTGAGCCCGTACAAGCCGTCCTGGCCGGGCAGCCTGCCCGTGCCCCAGTGCAGCGGTTCTGCGCCGGGAGGTGCGCCTCCACCGCGGCTTCGATCGCGTCCCAGCCCGCCGCGCTCTCGTCCGGTTCCACCGCCGGAGACTACCCTTCACCCCTTCCGCAGCCGCAACGCCAGCGCCGGGCACGCCGCGGCCGCGCGGCGGGCCTCCCCGGCCAGCTCCGGGGGCACCGGACCGGGCGCCACCACCGGGTAGCCCCACTCGTCGAGCCGGACCAGCTCGGGGAGCAGGTCCGCGCACAGCCCGTGCGCGCGGCAGCCGATCGGGTCCACCGTCACCTTCACGCCACACCCGCCGGCACCCGGCACCGGCCGCCGGCCTGGTGCGCGTGGACGTCCGCGGCGAACACCCGCAACGCGCTCGCCGCGAGGCGGGCCGCGCCGTCCGGGTGGGCGCACGCGCCGCGGCCGGGCAGCAGCGGGAGGCGGCGGGCCAGCCGGGACGTCGACGGGCCGCCGCGCAGCAGCTCCGCGAAGTCCGCCGCGATCGACGGCAGGCCGAACCGGCACGGCCCGCACTGCCGGGCCGACTCCGCGGCCAGGAACGCCAGCACTCTCACCGTGTACTCCAGCCCGCACGCGCGCGCCGGGAGCACGTACACGGCCGCGATGCCCGGCAGGCCGCCGTCGAGGTCCGCCGTCCAGCTGCCGCCGCAACCACCGGCGAGCACGGCCTGCACCGGCTCCGCTTCGCCGCCCGCCGCGGCCAGCACCCCGGCCAGGGACGTCCCGGCGGGCACTTCGGCGACGCCGGGCCGCCGGACCGCGCCGGTCACCGTGACCAGGTCGGTCCGGGCCGCGCGGTAGTGGTGCGGGCCGAGGAGGACCGCCGACGCCAGCTGCGCCAGCGTGTCCACATTGGACACCAGCGTCGGACGGCCGTGCACCCCGCGTTCGGCGGGCCGCGGAAGCTTGCCGAGCGGCCGCGCGTCCCCCGACGTCAGGTAGCGGACGAGCGCGGTCTCCTCGCTGGCGACGTACCGGCGCGGGACTTCCGCTAATCGCACCGGCACCCGGTCGTCGCGCTCGGCCAGGGCCGCGGTGACACCTGGCAGCACCGGGCTGCCGGCGTGCACGCACAGAACGGCCTCGCTCGCCCCGACGGCGTGCGCGGCGAGCTGCAGGCCGTCGAGCACGAGGTGCGGCGAAAGGCTCAGCAGGGCAACGTCCTTCTGGCTCAGCGGGTCGCCTTCGCACCCGTTCGCGACGACGATCGAGCGCTTCGACCGGGCCGCGCGCAGCTTCACGGCGGTCGGGAAGCCCGCGCCGCCGCGGCCGCGCAGGTCCGCCGCTTCGACGGCCTCGATCAGCCGGTCGCGGCCGTCGTCACCGTGGTAGGCGACCCACGGGACGACGCCGTTGCGGCGCCGGTGGCCGGCCAGGTCGAGCCGGTGCGGGGGCAGGATGCTCATCGGGTGCCTCCCAGGGCAGCGAACTTGCGGGCGTGCGCGGCCCGGTAGGCGGCGACGGCGGCCACCGCCAGTACGCACAGCGCGTCGAGCGCGACGATCCAGCCGTACGCGGAATCGTTTTCGGCCATGCCGAAGCCGTGCACCAGCGCGATGGGCCAGCACAGGTAGGCGAGCCAGTGCACAGCCCGCCAGGCCCGCGCCGGGATCCGGGTCCGCACCAGGCTGGTGACGACGATGGCGAGCAGCAGGTCGACCGCGACGGCGCCGAGGCCGACCCACAGCGGCCGGTAGCCGGCGCCGAAGGGGACGACGACGTCGAACCAGCCGAGCGGGACGTAGCCGTCGAGGACCGCCGACGCGATGTGCACGGCGAGGAACGCGAGGCTGGTCAGGGCGAGGTTCCGGTGCACGGCGGCGACGGTGAACCGCGGCCACCCGCGCGTGGCGAACCGCCCGGCGCCGAGCGCGCCGAGGACGACGACCGAGGTGAAGAGCACCAGCGAAACGAGCCCGGTGGCACGGCTGAAGTACCAGACGGCGGAGCTCACGACGGCCACCCGGGCGTGGTGACGACGTCGCCGCCGACGCCGACGAGCCGCGCGGGCAGCCGCCGCCGCGCGAGCCAGTCCGGCGCGCCGGAGCCGAGCACGATCGCGGCGGTGCTCGCGGTATTGGCGTCCACAGCGGACTTGGCCACGACGGTGACGGTGCGCCAGCGCGGCCCGGGCAGGTCCCCGGTCCGCGGATCGACGATGTGGTGCACGGTCCGGCCGCCGCGGCGCCACCGCCGCCGGGTGGTCCCGGAGGTGGCGAGGGCCCCGTCACGGGTGAGGGCGACGGAGGTATCGGGCCGGGCAACGGCCCCGGCGTGATCATCCCCGAGCGCGACCTGCCAGCCGCCGTCGGGCGAGGCGCCGACCGCCCGGAGATCACCGCCGAGGTTGACGAGGACACCGCAACCGAGGGCGGCGTGGATGCGGCGCGCGGCCCGGTCGGCGGCGAGGGCTTTCGCGGTCGCGCCGAGGTCGAGCTGCACACCACGCGGGAGGACGACGAGCCGCCGGCGGGGGTCGAAGAGCACGCGGTGCCAGCCGGGCGCGGGCTCGCCGGCGGCGGCGGCGGTGGCGGCGGTGGCGGTGGTGGTGGTGGTGGTGGCGATGTCCCGATCATCGGCAACCGACGCGAAATCCCGGTCGTACCCCAGATCCCGCACCGCCGCCCCGACCGTCGGGTCCACCAGCCCGCCCGTCAAGCGGGCCGCGCGGAACGCCACCGCGAGCGCCTCCGCCAGGAGCGGCCCCACCCGGACCTGCTTTCCCGCCGCCTCGTGCAGGCGGGAAATCTCCGAGTCCGGGCGGAAGCGGCTGCAGGCCGCGTCGATCGCCGCCAGTTCCTCCCGCAGGAGGGCCGCCGCCGGAGCCAGCCGGGCCGGGTCGGTCACCACGATCTCCGCCGTTGTCCCCAGCGCCGGGAATGCCGTGGTCACGAGGCCCCCGAGCCCGTGTGCGCCGGGCCGGAACCGGAGCTCAGGCCGCTGTCCGGGGCCTGCAGCTGGTCGTCCGAGCCGGTCGAGGTGGTGGTGGACGTGGACGAGGTGTCCGCCGAAGCCGTCGAGAGGCCGAAGCCGATCGCGCCGGCCGCGGCCGCGCCCAGCAGGGCCGCGGCCGCCGTGGCCAGGGCGGCCTTGCGGCGGCCGTGCTCGCGGCGGGCCGCGCCGCCGGTGCTGGTGGGTTCCATGGAACCGAGTGTCGGCGTCGTTGCTTTGAACGAGCTGGGAGCGACCTGTCAGTTCCCCGACCCACCATTGTGGACACCTACCAATGGGGGTTGACACCGGAAAGGCATCAACCCACTCTTTCCGTTGTCCGCCGGAGGTTTCCTGGTGTTCACGAGCCGGACCACGACACGGCACGTCCCGGCCCCCTGCCGTGGACATCATGAGGCGCCCTCACCCGCCACCGTTGGAGGACCCATGATCCGGAAGCGGATCTTCGCCGCGTTCGCCGCCGCCACCCTGGTCACAGCCGGTGTCGTCACCGCGGCCGTCGTCACCGGAACGGACGAGCCCACCGCGATCCGGCCGACCGCGTCGACCGTGCCCGCGTTCGACCACATCGTCCTGGTGATGTTCGAGAACAAGAAGTACTCCTCGATCAACGGCAGTTCCAGCGCGTCCTACTTCAACACCCTCGCCTCGCAGAGCGCCAAGTTCACGAACTCCTTCGCGATCACCCACCCGAGCCAGCCCAACTACGTCGCCCTCTTCTCCGGCGCGACGCAGGGCGTCACCGACGACAGCTGCCCGGCGAGCCTCGGCACCAAGGCCAACCTCGGCCGCCAGCTGATCGACGCCGGCAAGAGCTTCAAGGGCTACTCCGAAGCCATGCCGTCCGACGGCTACACCGGCTGCTCCAGCGGCACCTACCGGCGCAAGCACAACAGCTGGGTCGACTTCTCGAACGTCCCCGCCGCCAGTAACGTCCGGTTGTCGGGCTTCCCTTCGGACTTGACCCAGCTGCCGACCGTCTCGTTCGTCACGCCCGACATGTGCAACGACATGCACGACTGCAGCATCGGCACCGGCGACACCTGGCTGAAGAAGAACCTCGACGCCTACGCCCAGTGGGCCAAGACGCACAACAGCCTGCTGATCGTCACCTTCGACGAGGACAGCGGCACGTCGGTCAACCAGATCTTCACCACGTTCACCGGCGCAGGAGTCAAGGTCGGCAGCTACAGCGAGTCGATCAACCACTACACCGTGCTGCGCACGATCGAGGCTTCGTACGGCCTGCCCGGCATCGGCAACGCCGCGAGCAAGTCGCCGATCACCGACGTCTGGCAGTAACCGCGTGTACCTGTCCACCATCGGCCGCCGGGAGCATGCTGGGACGGTGTCCCGGCGCAAGCTCTCGGCGGTCGGCGCGAACGTGTTCGCGCTCGGTGCCGTCAGCCTGGTCACCGACGTCTCCTCGGAGATGGTCACCGCGATCCTGCCGGTGTACCTGGTGCTCGGGCTGCACCTCGGCCCGGCCGCGTACGGGTTGGTCGACGGCCTCTACACCGGCGCGACGGCCTTGCTCCGGATCGTCGGCGGGTACGTCGCCGACCGGGTCCGGCGGCGCAAGGCCGTGGCCGGCGTGGGCTACGCGCTGTCCGCGGTGGCGAAGCTCGGCCTGCTCGCGGCCGGGGCGTCGGCGGCCGCCATCGGCGCGGTGATCACCCTCGACCGCACCGGCAAGGGTCTGCGGACGGCGCCGCGCGACGCGCTCATCACCCTGTCGGCGCCCGAACCGCTGCTCGGGCGGGCGTTCGGTGTGCACCGGGCAATGGACAGCATGGGCGCCTTCGCCGGTCCCCTGGTCGCACTCGCCGTGCTGGCCGCCGTCGGAACCGCCGATCCCGAGGCGTTCGACGCCGTGTTCGTCGTCAGCTTCTGCATCGCCGCGATCGGCGTCCTGCTGCTGGTGCTGTTCGTCCGCGACCGCCGGACGCCGAAAGCCACCGCGAACCCGGTTTCGCCCCGCGCGGCCGCGGCTTTGCTGCGCGGCAGCGGCGTCCGGCGGCTGCTGGTGGCCGCGTGCGTGCTCGGGCTGGCCACGGTCGGCGACGGGTTCGTCTACCTGCTGCTGCAGCACAAGGAAGACATCGCCACCGGCTGGTTCCCGCTGCTCGCGGTGGGCACGAACCTCAGCTACCTGCTGCTCGCCGCGCCGCTGGGCGCCCTCGCCGACCGGGTCGGCCGGCTGCCGGTGGTGCTCGGCGGCTACGGCGCCCTGGCGCTGGTCTACCTGCTGCTGGCCGGGCCGGTGTCGGGCTGGCCGCTGTTCGCGCTCGCCCTGGCGTTGTACGGCGCCTTCTACGCCGCGACCGACGGCGTCCTGATGGCCCTGGCCGGTCCCCTGCTGCCGGAGTCGTTGCGCACCACGGGAATCTCGCTCGTCCAGACCGCGCAGGCGCTCGCCTACTTCGCCTCGTCCGTCCTCTTCGGACTGGCGTGGCAGTTCTGGGGCGCGGACCGCGCGATCGTCGTCGCGGCGGGCGGGGCCATGGTCGCGATCGCCGTGACGTTCGCGGTGCTCGCTCCGCGGAAGGTGGCGGCGTGAAGACCCGGGTGCTGATCGCCGTCGTCGGTGTGCTCGTGCTGGCCGGGGCGGCGGTCGCCTACGTCGGGTTCGCCAGTGCGCGCGGCCACGACGTCGCCGCGACCGGCGCGGTCAGCCTCGCCCCGGGCCCGCGGCTGCTGTTCCGCAGCACCGCCGACACCGACCGCGGGCACATCGCCACGGTACCGGCCGGCGACCCCGGCGGCCCGCGGACGGTGTCGCCGCTGTCGTGCGTCCGGGTGTACGCCGCCGGCGGCACCGGGCTCTGCCTGCGCCAGGACGGCGACCTGACCACTTACCAGCTGGCGGTGCTCGACCGCGGGCTGGCCGTGCAGCGGGAGAACCCGCTGGTCGGGCTGCCGAACCGGGCGCGGGTGTCGGCGAGCGGCCGGATGCTCGCGTGGACGGTGTTCGTCACCGGTGATTCCTACAACGGCGGCCTGTTCTCCACCCGCGCCGGCATCCTCGACACGGCCACCGGTGACCTCGCGGGCACGCTGGAGGACTACGCGGTGACCGTGGACGGCCGGCCGTACCAGGCCGCCGACCTCAACTTCTGGGGCGTGACGTTCACCCGCGACGACCGCCGCTTCTACGCGACGATGTCGACGGCCGGTCACCGCTACCTGGTCGCGGGCGACTTCGCCGCCCACACCGTGCGCACGCTGCACGAGAACGTCGAGTGCCCGTCGCTGTCTCCGGCCGGGACGCGGGTGGCGTTCAAGTCCGCCCTGGACGGTGACCCGGCCAAGGGCTGGCGGCTGTCCGTGCTGGACCTGGCGACGTCGAGGGTGACGCCGCTGGCGGAGACCCGCAGCGTCGACGACCAGCCGGCCTGGCTGGACGACCACACGATCGGCTACGGCGTGCCCCGCGGCCCGGGTCACGCGGACGTCTGGTCGGTCCCGGCCGACGGCTCGGGCGCGCCCAGCCTGCTGATCCCGGAGGCCGAGTCCCCCGCCGCGCTGGGCTCGTGACGTCAGTCCAGCTTGCGCAGCCCGTCCAGGATGCGCCGCATGAGGTCGGTGTCCGGGGGCGCGAAGGCGAACGGGGAGGCCAGGGCCGGCCGGGGGCGGGACAGGGCCGGGAGGGTGCCGGCCACCCGCAACGGCAGCCGCCCGGACACCGGTTCGCGCCGCGTCTGCGCCGGGATCGGCAGGGTCGGCAACGCGACCGTGCCTGCTTCGGCCAGCCTCCGCGCGGCCACCTCGCGACGCAGGCGTGACTGGATGCCGGCCACGGTGAAGTCCGGTTCGGGCTCGGGCCCGGCCGGCGGCAGGCGCGGACGCCGTTCCAGGACGATCGCCCAGGCCGCCGCGGCGAAGGCCGGCAGCAGCAGCCCGGCGACGATCGCGAGCCCCGGCAGGTCAACGGCCATCAAGCGGCCCCGGGCACAGGTAGGAGCATGACGTTCACTTCCGGACGGACGGTTCTTCCGCAGCATGGCCGACACCTGGATATTCGACATCAACGAATTTCGCGGACCCCGAGCCCATCATGAATGACGATCGACGCTCCCGCAAGCGGCCGAAAGAGGTCACCCGTCCGGACGGTGAAACGGCAGGTCAGCACGGGTTCGGCCGCGAGTTGGACCTGGCCCGTCACTGAGTAGTACGGCCCTCGGTTCGATCCGGTTCACCGATATTTCCGCACGATTCGCGCACCCCGCCGCGCGCCCGCCTGCGCCCCAATGTGGCGTTGGTTGCGTCCGACGCACCCAATGTGGCGTTGGTTGCGTCCGACGCACCCAATGTGGCGTTCGGTGCATCCGACGCACCGAACGCCACATTGGGGCGCTTGAGGTCAGCCCAGTGAGCAGGTGCGGGCCAGCTCCGCCGGGGTCGCCCCGGCGGGGCGGGCGATCGTCGCCGAGGCCGGTGGACGCCCGCCGCGCAGCCACCCCGCCAGGGCGTCGAACGCCGTCCGGAAGCACGGGCCGAGCGGGCGCAGCCGGTCCGGGAACGCGTCGACCAGCCCGTCCACGTGGTTGCCGCCCGCCACCCGGTAGTACCGGTGCAGCGCGCCGCGGCCCGCGGCCGTGATCATCCGGTCGTAGACGTCGGAGTCGCGGGTGATCGGCAGCAGCGTGTCGAGCGTGCCGTGCAGCGTCAGCAGGGGCTTGCCGATCCGCCCGGTCAGCGAGATCCGCTCCACCGCCCGCGTCACCGACGCCGGCCGCGAGGCATACGCGTAGTCCGCGTCGCAGGACGGCGTCCCCGAAGCGCAGAACGGGGTTCCGCCCTCGAGCGAGCCGTCGAACGACGGGTCGACCTCCTCGCGGTAGATCCGCTGGGTCAGGTCCCAGTAGACGCGGTAGTGGTAGTCCCACAGGAACTCCGACCCCGGCGCGAACCCGGCGTCCACAATGGACTGGTGCGCCGACTCCGACCCGGCCGCGTACGCCGGGTAGGCGCGTAGGGCCGGCGGCAGGAACGTGAGCAGGTTCGGGCCGTCCGCCCGCCAGAGCGTGCCCTCCCAGTCGACGCCGCCGTCGTAGAGCCACGGCCGGTTCTCCAGCTGCCACCGCACGAGGTACCCGCCGTTGGACAGCCCGGCCGCGAGGGTCTTCGCGACCGGACGGCCGTAGTGCCGGGCCGCCGCC
The DNA here is from genome assembly GCF_002904295.1 of Amycolatopsis sp. CA-128772. Classification (GTDB taxonomy): domain Bacteria; phylum Actinomycetota; class Actinomycetes; order Mycobacteriales; family Pseudonocardiaceae; genus Amycolatopsis. The sequence goes on along the minus strand of NZ_PPHG01000003.1, from coordinate 7,800 downwards.
GCGCGCGCGGCCAGCGTCAGCTGCGTGACGCGCGAGTTCCACTCCGCGAGCGCGTCCCCCGGCCGGACGCCGTCGGTGTAGAAGGCCGCGCCGGTGTTGCCCTTGTCGGTCGCGGCGAACGCGTAACCCTCGGCCAGCGCCTGGTCCCCGATCGCGCGGTCGTTCGCGTACTGGCGCCGGACGCCGGGCGAGCCGGCGACGACGAGGCCGCCGTTCCACCGGTCCGGCAGGCGCAGCACGAACTGCGCGTCGTGGTTCCAGCCGTGGTTGGTGTTCGCCGTCGACGTGTCCGGGAAGTAGCCGTCCACCTGCACGCCGGGCACCGCGCCGAACGTCGGCAGGCCCGCCGACGTCAGCCCCGCCCAGTCCGCCTCGACGGTGTGCCCGGACGCGAGCGCCCCGGTCGTCGTCAGGTCGTCGAGGCACGCGGCCACCGACCGTTCGGCACCGGGCACGCCCACGCTGCAGCGCCCGGCCGAAGCCGACGCCGACGCGGGCAGCGCCGCCACGAGCGCTCCCGCCAGAACCCAAGCCAGCCAACCCCGCACGGTTCACCTCCGCTGTCCGATGGACCGAACCCAAGCGCGTGCGCCGGCCGGAAGCCATCCCGCCGGCCACCACTAATCGCCGGGCCGTTGTGGTGGGCAGCCACATGGTCGCCGACGGCGGCGCCGTCTTAGCGTCACCGGGGCCCCTCTCAACGACGAGAAGGAACTCACCATGCGCAAACTCGCCTTCGCCGGCCTCGCCGCGATCACCGCCGCCGTGCTCACCACCGTCGGGGTGGCGGCCGCCGATCCGCCCCCGTCCTCCCTCGTGCCGGTCTCGTCCTTCGGCGCCAACCCCGGTGCGCTGGCGATGTACACCTACACGCCCGCCGGCCTGGAAGCCGGCCGTCCGGTGGTCGTCGCGCTGCACGGCTGCACGCAGAGCGCCGCGGACTACTACGCCCACTCCGGCTGGCCCGGGCTGGCCGACCGCTGGCGGTTCGAGGTCGTGTTCCCCCAGCAGTCGACCGCGAACAACTCGTCGAAGTGCTTCAACTGGTTCTCCACCGCCGACGACACCCGCGGCAACGGCGAAGCCGCGTCGGTCAGGTCCATGGTGGACAAGGCGATCGCGGACCACGGCTCGGACCGCTCCCGGGTGTTCGTCACCGGGTTGTCGGCCGGTGGCGCCATGACCGCCGACCTGCTCGCGGCCTACCCGGACGTCTTCGCCGCGGGCGGGATCGACTCCGGGCTGCCCGCCCAGTGCGCCACGAGCATCATCGAGGCGACGAACTGCCAGCAGAACGACCAGCGCCTGACGCCGGCGCAGTGGGCGGCGAAGGTCAAGGCGCAGTACCCCGGCTACGGCGGCCCGTGGCCGCGCGTCGCGATCTGGCAGGGCACCGCCGACTACACCGTCTACCCGGTCAACGGCACCGAGCTGCGCGACCAGTGGACCGCCGTGCACGGCGTTTCCCAGACCCCGGCGAGCACGCAGTCCCTGCCCGGCGGCACCACGCTGACGAACTACGGCGGCCGGGTGCAGCTGTACTCGATCGCGGGCATGGGCCACGGCACCGCGGTCGACCCGGGCACGGGCCCGACCCAGTGCGGCAGCACCGGCGCGTACTTCCTGGCCGGCATCTGCTCCAGCTACTACACCGGCGTGTTCTTCGGGCTGGACAACGGATCGACCACCCCACCGCCGACGACGACGCCGACCACCACGACGTCGTCCACCACGCCGGCGGGCCCCTGCGTGAGCGCCAGCAACTACGCCCACACGCAGGCGGGCCGCGCGCACCAGAGCGCCGGCCAGACGTACGCGAACGGCTCGAACCAGGCCATGGGGCTGTGGAACACGTTCACCGTGCACGCCCTGCGGGAGACGTCACCCGGCTACTGGGTCCTCGCCGACGGCCAGTGCTAGAGGAAGATCCGCCTCGGGTTGAGGTCTTCGTAGGCGGTCGGCTCGGCCAGCCGGCCGAGCCGCACCGGCACGTCGTAGAGCCGGCCGGGGGCGAACCGCGCCCAGAACCCGCGCAGGCCCGGCACGAGCACCTTGACCACGGGCAGGCCGATGTCGGGCCGCGTCTGGTCGAGCACGAACACCTCCAGCCCGGCCGCTTCGAGCCTGGCCTGCACCAGTTCCACGTCCGCGAGGAGGTCCGGCGAAGAGGCATCGCGCAACGGCGCCGGTCCGGCGGCCGGATCGGGCAGCAGGTACGGCTCGGCGGCGACCGTCGCGTCGCGCAGCCACCGCACCGCGTCCGGGTCGTCGCCGCCGTCCCAGCCGTCGAGGACCGGGGGCATCATCTGGTTCAGCTCGGTCAACGCGCGCCGCAGCGCGACGGCCGGGTCGAGGTGCGCGCCGAACCCCAGCATGATCGCCTCACGAGGGCCCTCGGTCCGCCGCGACAGCGCCACCATCACCGGCACGCCGAGGTCGGACGTGAGGTCGAGGACCCAGACCTCGCGGCCCAGACCGGCGTACACCTGCCGCAGCTCGGCGATCCAGGGGTCGCCGGAGGCGTCCAGGTCGACGGCCGGCTGCCGGGTCCGGTTGTACCACCACAGCGCGACGGCGTCGCGTTCGACGACCTCGAGCATCCCTTGCAGGGCGGCGTCTTCCAGGGTGCTGCCCGCGGCGTTGCCGTTCGAATCGGGGAACAGCGACGCCGCCCCGGGCGCGCCGAAGTACAGCATGGCGGTCGGGAACAGCCGGTGCTCGCCGCGGGTGAGCGACCACACCGGCGTCCAGTCGAGCACGGCGTCGTCGTCGAACGGTTCGCAGACGAACTGGAACGGCCCGTGGCTCGCGTTGGTGCGCGCCCGATCGGCGAACTGGCGTTCGTGGAACAGCTGGCACGTGTCCGGGTGCACGGCTTTGTCGCCCAGTGAACGGAAACTGGCGCGTACTCGTTCTTCGTCGCCGTCGTGGTGACCGCTGTGCCGTTCGAGGGCCTCGCACAGTGCGCCGACTTCGGCCTGGAGCGGGGTGACGCCCTTGCCGCCGTTCTCGCTCCGCAACGCCGTGCGCAGCCGTTCGGCGCCCCGGCGGCCCAGTGCGATGTTCGGCCCGGAGCGGAACGAGCTGAACAGCGCCGGGCCGCGCGTGTCGCGGCGCAGTTCCTTGACCACGCCGGTCAGCGGGCTGACCAGGTGCCGGTAGGTGTCGAGGACCTGTTCGGGCGGCAGGGCGCGGTGGCCGCCGCCGCCGGTGTGGGCCTTGGGCCGCGGCTCGAACACCACGGGCCGGCGGGTCCGCTCCCGCACCAGCTCCGGGTTCCCGCAGGACGGGCACTGCGGCCGCGCGCGCACCTCGTGGCGTTCACCGGTGAGGTCCCGGCTGTCGAACGTCCACAGTGCACGCTGCCCCGGCTGCCGCTGCCCGGCCAGCCACTTGGCGGCTTCGAGGGCGACCAGGTTGAGCGCGACGGCGGTCAGGGGCGCGAACGCGACCTCCGGGCGCGGCAACGGGCCTGGCCGGCCCAGTGCGTCGCGGACGTGGGCTTCGGCGGGCCGGTTGCCCCACAGCCGCGCGGCCAGGCAAAGCCAGCAGGGGCCGTCGCCGGGGGTGAAGAACGGGCCGAGCCACACCCGCGCCCCGAGCGGTTTCGCGAGCAGCCACGGCCGCCCGGACGCGCGGTGTCGGGCGTCCACTTCGGGCAGTGTTTCATCGAGGTAGTCGTGGCACAGCACGAGGGAGAGGTCGGCGTCGTCGGCCACGGTGAGCCCGGCTCCGCGCAGGGCGTCGGCCGCCGCGGCGTCGCCACCGATCAGCGCGACCCGCCCGTGAGCCGGTTCGCCGCCGATGGTGTCCCAGTAGGCCAGTTCGGGTGTGGACGCGGCCGGGCGCAGGCCGATCAGCCCGGCGTCGGCGAGCCGGGACAGCACGCCGGACGCCTCGTCGGCGGGGACGCCGGCGGGCAGGTCACGGCGCAGGGCCGCGAAGTCCCTGGTGCCGTCCAGCAACGGAACCAGGGACTCCAGGTGCGGCCCGCTCAGCGCCGTCGCACCGTCTTCGGAGAGGACGTAAACCGCGTCGCCGGGCACCACAGCCGTGCTGAGGTGCCGCTTGAACCCGACGACGGGCGGGGACGGTTCGGTCACCCGGCGGCAGCGGCCACCGGCTCGGCCCGGCAGACAGTCGCCATGGCAGGCTCGGCGCGGCAGTAGCAGGTGCCGCCGTACCCGCGAGCCGAGCCCGTCTCGGCGCGGCAGTAGCAGGTGCCGCCGTACCCGCGAGCCGGGCCCGTCTCGACGCGGCAGTAGCAGGTGCCGCCGTACCCGCTAGCCGGGCCCGTCTCGACGCGGGTGACGCAGGTCGACGCCCGGACCGGCTCGGCTGCCCAGGTGTAGCACAACGGCGCCGCGCCGGGCCCGGCCGCGCGGCCGTCGAGGTGGTCGATCGCCAGCTCCGGCACTTCGGCCGGGCGCGCGCCGAACGCGGCCGTGAGTGCGTTTTCGAATTCCTTCACGAGACCCCCTCGATAGCGGTATCCGTCAACTCCCACCGTGCCGGGCCCGGCGGGATTCCGCTAGGGCCGGGCGGGGGTACTTGACCGAGCCCGCGGGGGCGCCCCCCGTTTTCCACGCTACCGGAGACCACCGACAAAAACCGGCGTCACCGCGGCGTGCCCAGCCGGTGCAACCGCAGCGCCAGCTGGATTTCCAGCGCCCGGTCCGGCGCCTGCCAGTCCTCCCCCAGCAGGGACGCCACCCGTTCCAGCCGCTGCACCACCGTGTTCACGTGGACGTGCAGCACATCCTTCGTGCGCGCCAGCTGTGAACCGTTCGCGAAGTAGGCCCGTAGCGTCGCGACCAGCTCGGTGCCGCGGCGCTCGTCGTAGTCCAGGACCGGTCCCAGCGTCTGCCGGACGAACGCGTCGAGGTCCGCGCGGTCGCCGAGGAGCTGCCCCAGGAACCCGAGCCCGGCCATCGCTGCGCCTTCGCCGGTCCGGCCGAGGGCCAGCAGCGCGCGGACGCACCGGGCCGCTTCCGCGTGGGCCTCCGCGATCGCCGACGGGCCGCCCGCCGGGCCCGCCGCGCCCACCGTGACCGGGCGGCCGGTCGCCGAGCCGAGGTCGGCCGCGACGCGGCGGGCCAGCTCGTCCGGGTCGCCCGCCGCGAGCAGCACGACTTCCTCCGCGTGCACCCCGACCAGCGTCGCGTGCCGGGCGGCCGCGCTCGCCACGCGCCGCCGCGAACCGCCGTCCGCGTGGGCGACCAGGACCGCGTGCGGGGCCGACAGGTCGATGCCCAGGCGACGGCCGCGGGCCAGCAGCGCGCGGGGATTGCGCCCGGGGGCGGTGAGCAGGTCGGTCAGCAGCTCGCCGCGGACCTCGTCCTCGGCGCGCACCACCGACCGCCGCAGCATCAGCAGCAACGCCGTCACGACGCCGGCGCGTTCGAACAACCGCCGGTCCGGGTCGCCGAGGCCGGCGCGCCCGGTCAGCACCAGGCTGCCGAGCAGTTCCGGGCCCGCCTGCACCGCACACACCCAGTTGTCCTTTGTGGACACCGCCCGGCCGGCGGCGCGGGCCGCGGCGAGCGCGTCGGCGTCGAGCGCCACCGGGGCCGACGAGCTCGCCAGGAGCGTGCCGTCGGCGTCGTAGACGGTGAGGTCCCCGTGCAGCACACCGGCGACGGCGTCGGCGACGTCCGGCAGATCGCCCCCGCGCAGCACGAGATCGGTCAGCCGGTCGTGCGCGTCCTCGGCGCGTTCCATCGTCGCGTTGGCCTCGTTGAGCTCGGCGACCGCGCGCCGCGTCTGGTCGAGCAGGTTCGCGCTGTCCAGCGCGATCGCCGCGTGGTCGGCCAGCGACGACAGCAGCGCCACCTCGTCGGCGGAGAACTCCCGCGCGGCCCGGTCGGACGCGAAGAGCACGCCGAGCACCTTCGGGCCGATGGCCAGCGGGACGCCGAGGATCGCGGTCAGGCCCTCGTCCTGGACCCCGGAGTCGATGTGCCGGGTGTGCTTGAACCGGTCGTCGTGGAAGTAGTCCGAAGTCGCGTACGGCCGCGCGGTCTGCGCGACCAGCCCGCCGAGCCCCTCCCCCATGCCGAGCACGATCTGCTGGAACTCCGCCGACACCGAGCCGTCGCTGACCCGGATGTAGGTCTTGCCCTCGGCCTCGTTGTTCAGGCTCAGGTAGGAGACGTCGACGCCGAGCAGCGCCCGCGCCCGCCGGACGATCGAGCGCAGCACGGTGTCCGGGTCCGACAGCGCGGCGAGCTCGCTCGCGGTTTCGAACAACGCCGTGAGCTGGGCTTCGCGCCGCCGGTGCTCGGCCAGGGTCTCGCGGATCCGCAGGGCCAGCTCGCCCGCGCTGGCCAGCGCGGCCAGGTCGGCCGCGTCGAGAGCACCTTCGGCGCGGGCGGCCACGACGACGTGCGCCAGCTGCTCGGTGCTCGCCCCGGAGGCGAGCAGGTCGAGCAGCCGGCGCAGCGCGTCCGAAGGTGCGGTCACGGCGGTCATGCTAGGGCGAGACGGCCGCCGTTTCCGCCTCGACGCCGTCGTGCAGCGATTCGCCGCGGGTTTCGCGGGCGGACAGCAGCGCGATCACCGTGATCAGGCACATCGCCGCGACGTACAGCGACACCGGCACGGTGCTGCCCCACGCCGAGAACAGGGCGACGGCAATCAGCGGCGCGACGGCCCCGGCGGCGATCGACGACAGCTGCCCGCCGACGGACAGGCCGGTGTAGCGCACCCGGGTCGGGAACTGCTCGGCGAAGAACGCGGCCTGCGGCCCGTACATCGCGCCGTGCAGCACCAGCCCGACGGTCGCGGCCAGCACGATCACCGGCGACGACTTCGTGTCCAGCAGGGCGAAGAACGCGAAGCCCCACAAGGCCATCCCGATCGCGCCGAACAGGTAGACCGGCCGCCGCCCGACGCGGTCGGACAGCGCGCCCCACACCGGGATCGTCACGAAGTGCACGGCCGAGCCGATCAGCACCGCGGTCAGGCCGACGCCCTTCGGCAGGTGCAGCCCGGTCGTGACGTACACCAGGATGAACGCGGTGATCACGTAGTACGAGACGTTTTCGGCCATCCGCGCGCCGATCGTGATCAGCACCTGCCGCCAGCTGTTGCGGAAGACGTCGACGACCGGAACGTGCTTTTCCACGCGCGCCTCGGCCTGGCGCTGGGCGGCGAGGAACACCGGCGACTCGGCGACGGCCAGCCGGATCCACAGCCCGATCAGCAGCAGGACGCCCGAGAGCAGGAACGGGACCCGCCAGCCCCACGCCATGAAGGTCGCGTCGGACTGCGTCCCGGACAGGATCGCCAGGACGGCGGTGGCCAGCAGGTTGCCGCCGGGCGCGCCGCACTGCGGCCAGCTCGCCCAGAAGCCGCGGCGGCGGTCGTCACCGTGTTCGGAGACGATCAGGACGGCCCCGCCCCATTCGCCGCCGAGGGCGAAGCCCTGGACGAGCCGGAGCAGCGTGAGCAGGACGGGTGCCGCGACACCCGCGCTCGCGTACGTCGGCAGGACGCCCATCAGGCACGTCGAGCCGCCCATCAGCACGAGGCTGACAACCAGCAGTTTCTTGCGCCCGAGCCGGTCGCCGAAGTGGCCGAAGACGAGGCCGCCGATCGGGCGGGCGAGGAACCCGACGGCGTAGGTCAGGAACGCCAGCAGCGTGCCGGTCAGCGGGTTCGCCGTCGGGAAGAACAGCTTGTTGAAGACGAGGGCGGCGGCCGAGGTGTAGAGGAAGAAGTCGTACCACTCGATGGTGGTGCCGATCAGGCTCGCGCCGACGATCTTGGCGATCGCCGACCGGTGGGGTTGGCTCACTG
>NZ_PPHG01000002.1 GCF_002904295.1 Amycolatopsis sp. CA-128772 | reverse complement strand
CCGCCGTCGAGGGGGATGGAGGCCCCGGTGATGTGACCGGCGTGCGGCGAGCACAGCCACACCACCAGGGAAGCGACGTCCTCGGGTTCGATGAGCTTCTTGATCGCGGCCCGCTTGAGGAGCACCTCGGCGACGACGTCCTCCCGCGGGATGTCGTGCTCGGCGGCCTGGGCGCCGATCTGCCCGTCGACCAGCGGGGTCCGGACGTACCCGGGGTTCACGCAGTTGCTGGTGACACCGTGTTCGGCACCTTCGAGCGCGGCGACCTTGGAGAGCCCTTCGAGGCCGTGTTTCGCGGCGACGTAGGCGGATTTGAAGGCGGAGGCGCGCAGCCCGTGGACGCTCGACATGTTGACGATCCGGCCCCAGCCCCGGGCGTACATCGCGGGGAGGGTGTGCCGGATGAGGAGGAAGGGAGCGGTCACCATCAGAGACTGGATGTGGGTGAACCGCTCGGGCGGGAAATCCTGGAGCGGCGCGACGTGCTGGACGCCGGCGTTGTTGACCAGAACGTCGACTTCGGCGGGCAGGGCGTCGATGGACGAGGGGTCGCTGAGGTCGGCAACGTGCGCCCAGCCCCCGACCTCGCCGGCGGCGGCTTCGGTGCGTTGCTCGTCGATGTCGACGACGTGCACCTTGGCCCCGGCTGCGGCGAGGGCGCGGACGCAGGCGAGGCCGATGCCGCTCGCACCGCCGGTGACGAGGGCGGTGCGCCCGTCCAGATCGCTGGTCATGGACGGGAACGGTAAGCGTGACGCGGGTCGCCAGCTATGTGCGGGAGGACCACACCTCGGAAAGATCCAGTGTGGCCGGGCGACATACAGTGGCGAGGAGGGCATCCCACGATCGGGTGGAGATTTGGAGGGTGCCGCCGGCGCGGTCCTTGGTGTCGCGGATTTTTGCCGCAGGTCCGAGCGCCACTTCGACGCAGTTGATGTCTTCGGAACAGCGGGAAGTCCGCCACTCACGCATCCGGGCCTCCGAGTTCGGCGATCACCTCCCGGATCAGCGCGCAGCTGTCCTGCTCGCTCAGGGAGAGAGCCGCCGATTTCTTCGCAGCCGACCGGTAATCGGCAACCTGATCCTCAGCGTAGAGGTATCCCGTCGCCTGGTACTGCTCCAGGAACACGATCGGCGGCAGCTGCGGGAAGTCGAGAATCACGAACGGGCCGCCGAGCCCGGGCTGGTAGCTCGAACTCCCGCAGAACACCTGCAAGGTGACGTGCCGCCGACGCGCGAGCTCGAGCATGAAGCGGAGCTGATCGACCATGACCGCCTCACGCTCGTACTGGACATAGATTTCGTTCTTCGAGGTTGTGAGCCAGCTCGACTCGCGGGCGGTGCGAGCGAGCTCCAGCAACCTCGCCCGCTCCCCCGGCTCCACCACCAGGACCCCCATCAGCAGCGCCACCTGCCGGGATCCGCTTCCCGTACTCCCAGTTGGACAGCTCCTGCGCATGCACGCCGATCTTCCGGGCCAGCTGCCGCACGCCGAGGTTGCGCGCTTCCCGGCAGGTGCGCAGCCCGAACCCGAGCGCTCTCGCCCGGGGTGTCGCGAAGGGTGTCGCCATGACCGCATCGTGTCACCGGGGTCCGACCTTCCCGGTCGCCCGCCCGTCCGCTGGTGTCGCGGATCCGCGTCGGTTTCCCTGCTGGTCATGGACCCGGACCACGCACTACTGACCCGTCTTCGCGACCTCGCCGAAACGCTTCCCGGCGACGTCACCTGGCTGACCGGCCCGCCCCTGCGCGCCGACGGCATGCGCGATCTCGGCGAGCGGCTCGCCTGCCTCGGCGCGGACCTGATCACCCGGGCCGGCGTGCTCGACGAGATCGCCGCCGCCCGCCTGCCCGCCCACGGCTGGATCCCCGAATGCGGTTCGGAGCCGCGCCGGCGGGCCGTCCACTACGTCGGGCGCGGTGAGGTACGGCTCGGGCTGATCTACTTCGCCAGCTGCGGCGCGGGCTGCTTCCCCTTCTACGGCAGGGACCCATGGGACAAGACCGCCCGGCACGAGCGGTGCGAGAAGTGCGTCGAAGAGGCGTACCGGCTCATGAGCGTTCCGCCAGCACCGCGAGATAGTGCACGTTCGTCATGACGCCGAGGACGTTGCCGAAGGGGTCGACGACCGACGCCGTCACGAACCCGGGTCCCCGCTCGGTGATCGGCTCGTACTCCTTCGCGCCCAGCTCGAGCAGACGCGCGACCGTCGCTTCGAGGTCGTCGACGTGCCAGAAGACGATCTCGCCGCCGGGGCCGTCCTGGCGGGCGGGGGCGTACTTGCCGTCGATGAGGCCGAGTTCGTGCCGGTAGTCGCCGACCCGCCACTCGGCATACCCCGGGACGGTGAAGTAGGGCTCGATGCCCAGGAACTCCGTGTACCAGGCCTTCGCGGCTTCGTGGTCGTCGGCGTAGAACGAGACGGTGGCCATTCCTCGCAGCATGTCGTGCTCCCTCGCGGTTCGTGTGGAGCCAGCATGCGGAGTAAAAGTACGCATCGAGTGACTACTTTTCCTGCGACACTTCCCCCGTGCGCGCCGACCGCCTCGTGGCCACCCTCCTGCTGATGCAGACGCGCGGCCGCGTCACCGCCGCGGAACTGGCGGCCGAGCTCGAAATCTCCGTGGCGACGGCCCGCCGTGACCTCGAAGCGCTGTCGGCCGCCGGGGTGCCCGTCTACCCCCAGCCGGGCCGCGGTGGCGGCTGGCAGCTGGTCGGCGGCGCCCGCACCGACCTGTCGGGCCTGAGCGCCCGCGAGGCGCAGGCCCTCTTCCTGCTGGCCGGCCCGGCGGCGACCGGCTCCCCGGAGGTCAAGTCCGCGCTGCGGAAGCTGATGGGCGCGCTGCCGGGCACGTTCCGCGCGGAGGCGGAGGCCGCCGCGGACGCGGTCGTCGTCGACCAGGCGGGCTGGGGCGAGCGCCCGAAGGACCGGCCACCGATGGTTTCGCTGCTGCGGGACGCGGTCATCGCCCGCCGCCAGGTGCTCCTGGCGTACGCAGGCCGCGAGCGCTCGGAGCGGCGGGTGGACCCGTGGGGCCTGGTCGACAAGGACGACGTCTGGTACCTGGTCGCCGGCACGGCGAAGGGGCGCCGCACGTTCCGGGTGGACCGCATCCTCGCGGCCACCCCGACCGGCGACCCGGCGGACCGCCCCTCGGACCTGGAGCTGGCGCAGGTGTGGCGGGAGGTCGTCGAGGAGGTCGAAAGACGCCGTTCCCTGCTCAGCGCGCACGTGGTCCTGGACCGGCGGCACTTCGGGGTGCTGCGGGACCGGTTCGGGCGGCACTGCGAGCTGGTCGCCGAACTGCCGGGCGACCGGGTCCGGGCGAGGGTCGCGGCCCCGGCGCCGGTGATGATCGCGCAGGAGCTCGCGGGCTGGGGCGCGCTGGTCGAGGTGGAGGATCCGGCGTCCGTCCGGGCGGAGCTGGCCCGGCTCGGCGCGGAGCTGGTGGCCCGCTACGCGCCCGTCCCCTGACCGCACCCTCGCCAAGCTCGGTGAACGGCGTTCATTCCTCTACAATGGACACCCGGAGGGCCCACTACGAGTGTCCGTTACCCACCGGTATCTGGCCGTTCGGAGTATCCGCGATCACCCGTTTGCTGCTAATGTGACGCCTCCGTGACCTGAACGTGCGTTCGGTGACACTTACGTGAGGGACGAGCGATGCGTGACGATGTGGTCGAGGCGAGCGCCGTGGTCGGGCACACGCCGGACGTGGTGTGGCAGATCGTCGGATCGCCGGAGTGGTACTCGCGGTTCGTGCCGGAGATCAGCTGGTGCGAGATTCAGGAACCGGCCGGGCGCGGGCGTGGCCCGAAGGGCGTCATCCGGATCGTCCCGGAGCGGGGGCCGATGCTCCAGGCGCAGATGCAGGCCGTCGTCTACCGGCCCGGCGAGCACGTCGTGTGGTGTGGGGTCCCCGACGAGGGCACCTGGGTCTCCCTGGAGCTGAGACCCCTCGCCGGTGGGAAGACCGAGCTGTTCGTGCGGATGATGCTGCCGCCGTCGCACCTGGAACTCGTGTCTTCGATCAAGAAGGACGTCCGCGCCCTCGGCCGGCGCCTCGACCTGCACCTGGCCGGGGCGCACGACCCGGGCACCGACGGCGAGACCAACAAGGCCACCAAGCTGCGCACCACGAGCATCCTGCTGCGCGCCGGCGTGCTCAGCGCCGGGCGGCCGGACAAGCTGGCGCGTCAGCTGAACTCCCTCGCGCAGTGGGGCGCCACCGTCGCGGGCGGCTACCAGGCCGCGGCGGCCCGCGTGCCGGACGAGCCCGCCCTGCACGACGAGCGCAGCCTCCGCACCTTCCGCCAGGTCCAGGAGCGCAGCGACCGGCTCGCCAACGCGCTGAGCGAACTCGGCGTCGTCGAGCGCGACCGGATCGCGCTGATGTGCCGCAACCACGCCGCGATGATCGAGTCGTTCGTCGCCGCCAGCAAGCTCGGCGCCGACGTCATCCTGCTGAACACCGGCCTGTCCGCGGCCTCGGTGAAGGACGTGCTCGCCGAGCACCAGCCCTCCGCCGTGCTGGCCGACGACGAGTTCGCGCAGACCATCGCCAACGTGCCCGGCGACTTCGCCCGGATCAGCACCTGGCCGGACGCCGACGCCGGCTACCCGACCGTCGACGAG
>NZ_PPHG01000001.1 GCF_002904295.1 Amycolatopsis sp. CA-128772 | reverse complement strand
GGCGGGCCGGCTGTTCGTCACCGGCCGCGCCGACGAGATGATCGTCTCCGGCGGCGAGAACGTGTTCCCGCGCCCGGTGGAGGAGGCCCTGGTGGCCCTCCCGGGCGTCCACGACGCCGCCGTGGTCGGGGTGGCGGACCCGGAGTGGGGCCAGCGCCTGGCGGCGTACGTGGTCCCCCGCCGGGGCGCGTCCCTGCACGCGGAGGACATCCGCCAGTACATCCACCACCGGCTGGCCCGCTTCGCGGTGCCGAGGGACGTGTATTTCGTCCCGGACCTGCCGAGGAACGCGACGGGCAAGATCCTCAAGCGCCTCCTGCACGACGACACCTGGCCCGCGACCAGCGAGTACTGATGCCCGAGCACACGCCGGACGGCCGGTACATCGTGGTGAACGGCCGCCGCTGGCGCGCGACGGACCCCGAGATCCCCGACGACGTCCGCGACCGCCTGCAGAAGCACCTGATGGCGGCGCGGCGCGTACAGGACCGCGCGCGCACCCAAACCGCGAAGGTGGCGCTGGGCGAGCGTGGTGAGCCGTGGTGGGAGCAGACCTCCGCCCAGCGCCGGGCGCGGTGGGAAAGCGGCCTCGCCGCCCTCGATCAGCCGACCGGCTGACGCAGCACGGTCTTCAGCTTGGCCGGTTCGGTCCGGCGCGGGTCACCGACGTAGATTTCGTGGTGCAGCCCGGTTTCCTTCAGCCCTTGCTCGGCCAGGAATTCGTTGTGCAGGCGGGCCAGGATCGGGCCCTCGTCGTCGTACGAGCCGATGTGGAGCACCTGCGCGCACCGGCCCTCGTGCAGCTTCTCGAACCGGACGGGCGCGTCGATCTTCTTCTTGCGCCGCACGGTTTCCCGCGCCTCCTCGACGGCCTCCTCGCCGATCCACGACGGCAGCGCGAGGAGCATCGTCCACTGCCAGGAACCCTTGGCGCGCACGGTAAAAGCCGCGTAGTCGTCCGCCCACCACAGCCCTTCCAGCGGCCCCACGACGAAGTCCTCGCCGCGTTGCTTCGCCGCCATCTTGATCGTGTACGCGAAGGCGTACAACGCTTCTACGGCTCTCTGGTAGCTCTCCGCGGTGTTCGGGTTGCCGCGGCCGTCGATGGCGAGGAACCGCTGCTCGGGCACGTCCACCAAGGCCCAGTCGGTGTTCTTGGGCGCGTAGAGCTGCTTGAGGTCCTTTTTGAAGTCGTACGGCATCAGGTCATTCTTTCCAGCCACCGGGCTTCCGCCTCGAGCTGCGCAATGGAGTAGTCGAAAATCGCCCGGACGAACGGCGGGGCGTGCCGCTGGGCCGCGGCGGCGTGGCGCACCTCGGCCAGCCGTTCCCCGACCGCCTCCGCACGCCGGGCCAGCGCGGCCGCCAGCCGTCCGGGTGGGATGGCCGGGGTGTTGGCCAGCCCGACCAGCACCGGCTGGTGCATCGGGCGCAGCTGCGCGATGGCCGCTTCGGCGGCCGCCGAGCACGCTTCGCGGCCGGCTTCGGTGGCCGTGTACGTCTTCTTGGCCTTGGCGTGCGGGCGTTCCTCCGCGACTTCGGCGACCAGGCCGCGGTCACGGAGTTTGCCCAGCACGTAGTAGATCGAGCTGAAGCCGAGCGCCGTCCAGTCGCGCATGCCGCGCTCCGAGACGACCTCGTCCAGCTCGTAGCCGTGCCTCGGCCGCTCGACCACCAGGCCGAGCACCGTCAGCTCCGCGTCCGTCAGCACGTTTTACTCTAGCACTAGAATACTCGGCTTCGGAAATTGTCGGTGGGTGCTGGCATGCTTCAGCCGTACCCGGAAACCGAGGGAGAACAGTGGGGGGACAGGTGGTGACGGCGGTGCCGTGGACCGCGGAACGCGTGGCCGGGCTGGCGCCGGATCCCGCTTCGGAGAAGGCGGGCCGGGCGCTGGCCGCGCCGGCGAAGTGGACGGGCGCGGGCGCGTCCGAAGACGCCGTGTGGGGCTTCTGCCAGGGCAGTGGCAAGAAGCCGTACCAGACGTGCGTCGAGCTGGCCGAGCCCGCGTTCCGGTGTTCGTGCCCCAGCCGGAAGTTCCCGTGCAAGCACGCGCTGGGTCTGCTGCTGCTCTGGGCGGGCGGGCGCGTTTCGCCGGCCGAGGCACCCGAGTGGGTGCACGCGTGGCTGGCCGAACGCGCCGACCGCGCCCGGCGCGCGGAGAAACGCGCCGAGGAGGCGGGCCCGAAGGACGAGGAGGCGGCCGCGCGGCGCGCTTCCGAGCGGGCCACGCGGGTCGAAGGCGGTGTCGCGGAGCTGAAAGTCTGGCTCACCGACCGGATCGGCGCGGGTTTCGCGGGCTTCGAGCGCAACGGCGGCGAGGAGCTGCGCACGGTCGCGGCCCGGATGGTCGACGCCCAGGCGGGCGGCCTGGCGGGCGGCCTGCGCCGCGCGGCGGCGACCGTCGGCCGCCGCGACTGGCCGGAGGCGCTGCTGGCCGAGCTGTCACAGCTGTACCTGCTCGCCGACGCGGCCACGCGCCTGGAGTCGCTGCCCCCGGCGCTGGCGGAGACGGTCCGCACGCGCCTCGGCTTTTCGGTGGAGACGGCCCGGGTCCTGGAAGAAGGCGAGCGCGTCGCGGACGACTGGCTGATCACGGGCGCGGCGGACGAGGAGAACGACCGCCTGCTCACCCGCCGCACGTGGTTGCGTGGCCTCCGCACGGGCCGGGACGCGCTGGTGCTGTCGTTCGCACCACCGGGCCGTCCCCTGGACACTTCCCTCCCACCCGGCCACCGGCTCACGGCCGAGCTGGCGTTCTACCCGGGCGCGGCCCCGTTGCGGGCTTCGGTGGCAGAACGCGGAATCCCCCTGGCGGCCACGACGGCCGAGGGCGGCTCGATCGCGGACGCCCTGGCGGCGTACGCCCAGGCGATCGCGGCGGACCCCTGGCTGGAGCGCTGGCCGGTGTTGCTCTCGAACGTCACCCCGGCCGAACACGGCGGCGGCTGGTGCCTGTCCGAAAAGGACGGGACGGCGTTGCCGCTGGTGCCGTATGCGTTCCCGTGGTCCCTGCTGGCGATGTCGGCGGGCCATCCCCTGACGGTGGCGGGCGAGTGGAGCCCGGCCGGGTTGCGCCCCCTGATGTGCTGGCACGAGAACCGGGCGGTGCGGCTGTGAACGTCCGTTGTCCGCACCACGACCAAGAACCGGAGGTCCGCCCGTGAAGGCCTGGGAAGACCTCGTCGGCACCGCCCTCCTCGGCACCCGGCGGCGCACCCTCGACCCCACCGCGCAGCCGGCGGCCGTCCAGGACCTCGTCGCCGGCCGTGCCGATCCCGCCGAGCAGCTGCTCGCCGCCGCGGCCGTCCTCACCGCCTACCGGCGGGCCGGGCGCCACGCGCTGCACGACGTCCGGCCCCTGCCCGTCGCCGCTCCCGACGATCGGCCGTTCGTGCCGCCGCTCGCCCGGGAACGGCTCGGGCGGCTGCTGGCCGCCAGTCATCCCGACCTGCTGCTCGAATGGCTCGGCATCGTCGCCGGCACCGCCTACCGCGTCCCGCCGGAAACCCTGCCGCTGCTCGCCGAAGCCGCGCGGACCAAGGCCGCCCTGCGCGGGCCGCTGGCCGCCGTGGCCGGGCCGATCGGCGCCTGGCTCGGGCAGCGGAACCCCGACTGGGCCTTCCTCGCCGCGCCCGCGGAAGAGCAGGCCGACGTCTGGCAGTACGGCAGCCTCGCCCAGCGCCGCCGCTGGCTCGCCGCCAAGCTCGCCGAAGACCCCCAGGCCGCCCGGGCGGCCCTCGCCACCTCGTGGAAGAGCGAGCCCGCCGACGTGCGGGCCGACTTCCTCGGCGTGCTCGCCGGGCACGTGCGGCCCGAGGACGAAGCCTTCCTCGAGGCCGCGCTCACCGATCGGGCCGCCGGCGTCCGGGAACAGGCCGCCGACCTGCTCGGCCGGCTCCCCGGCACGCGCTACGGCGCCGGCATGGCCGAACGGCTGCGCCCCCTCGTCCGCCGGGACAAGCGGGTGCTCACCGTCGAGGTTCCCCAGGGCGAACGCGGCGACGGCACCGTCCGGCTGCGCACGCTCGTCGCGGCCGCGCCGCTGTCCTTCTGGGCCGAATTCGGGCCGCCCGCCGAGGTGGTGCGGATGACCGTCGAAGGCTGCCCGGCCAGCGTCCTGCGTGACTCGTGGGCCACCGCAGCCCTGCGCCAGCGCGACGAAACCTGGGCGCAGGCGCTGATCGGCGCCGATCCGGGCGGACGCACCACGCCGCCGCTGCTCGGCGTGCTCAGCCCGGTGAGCCAGGCCGCCACCGTCGGGCACCTGATCAGCCGGCTGCCCGTCGAATCCTTCGCCCGCCTGGTGCACGAGCTGCCCCGGCCGTGGACGAAGGAGCTCGGCACCGCCCTGCTCGACTGGGTCGCCCGCCAGGACGACCACCGCCTGGTTTCGCACGCCGCCGTCGTGATCGCCCGCGCGGTCCCCGCGGCGTGCCTGCGCCACCCGCTGGCCACCACCCGCCTGACCATGGACGCCGGGCCGTGGCGCCGGGCGCTCACCGAAACGCTGAACTTCCGCCGCGAAATGTACGAGGAGCTCGCATGACCGCCCCCACCGTCCTCCGGCCGCACGCCGAACAGGACCACGCCGCCGAACTGGCCGCGCTGGCCGCCGCCGACGAGCGGGCCAAGCCGCCCAACTGGCACCTGTCGCCGTGGGCCGTCGTCGAGTACCTGCTCGGCGGCACCCTGCCGGACGGCACCGTGATCACCCCCAAGTACGTCGGCCCGCGGCGGCTGATCGAGGTCGCCGTCGCCACCCTGGCCACCGATCGCGCGCTGCTGCTGCTCGGCGTGCCCGGCACGGCGAAGACGTGGGTGTCGGAACACCTGTCCGCCGCCATCAGCGGCGACTCGACGCTGCTGGTGCAGGGCACCGCGGGCACGTCGGAGGAGTCGATCCGCTACGGCTGGAACTACGCCCGCCTCATCGCCGAAGGCCCGAGCGCCGCCGCGCTCGTCGAAAGCCCGATGCTGCGCGCGATGCGGGACGGCAAGCTCGCCCGCCTCGAAGAGCTCACGCGCATCCCCGCCGACGTCCAGGACTCGCTGATCACCATCCTGTCCGAGAAGACGCTCCCGATCCCGGAGCTCGGCACCGAGGTGCAGGCCCGCCCCGGCTTCAACCTGATCGCGACGGCGAACAACCGCGACAAGGGCGTCAACGAGCTGTCGAGCGCGCTGCGGCGGCGGTTCAACACCGTGGTGCTGCCGCTGCCGGACAGCGCCGAAGCCGAAGTCGAGATCGTCAGCCGGCGCGTCGCCGAGCTGGGCACCTCGCTGCAGCTGCCCGCGGAGGCCGCCGAGCTGGCGGAGATCCGCCGCGTGGTCACGGTGTTCCGCGAGCTGCGCTCGGGCCGCACGGAAGACGGTCGCACAGCGGTGAAGTCGCCGTCCGGCACGCTGTCGACCGCGGAGGCGATCAGCGTGCTCACCGGCGGGCTCGCCCTGGCCGCCCACTTCGGCGACGGCGTGCTGCGCCCGCACGACATCGCGGCCGGCATCCACGGCGCGGTGGTCAAGGACCCGGTGGCCGACCGCGCGATCTGGATCGAGTACCTGGAGACCGTCGTGCGCGAGCGCGACGGCTGGGCCGACTTCTACCGGGCGGGCCAGGAGCTCTCGTGACGGCCACTCACCTGCTCGGCATCCGCCACCACGGCCCGGGATCCGCCCGGGCCGTGGCGAGGCGGCTCGCCGAGCTCGAACCCGACGTCGTGCTGATCGAAGGACCACCCGAAGCCGACGTCCTGGTCGAGCTGGCCGAGGACCCGGCGATGCAGCCGCCGGTCGCGCTGCTGGCCTACGCGACCGACGACGTCTCGCGCGCCGCGTTCTGGCCGTTCGCGGTCTTCAGCCCGGAGTGGCAGGCCCTCACCTACGCCCGCGAGGCCGGGATCCCGGTGCGGTTCTGCGACCTCCCGGCCGCGCACACGTTCGCCGCGGCGCCGGACGAGCACGCCGGCCCGCCGGTCGACCCGCTCGCCCTGCTGGCCGCGGCCGGCGGCTACGACGACCCGGAACGCTGGTGGGACGACGTCGTCGAGTCGCGGCGGGACGACGAGAACCCGTTCGAGGTGATCGCCGACGCGATGACGGCGGTGCGGGAGGACGAGAAACCGCCGCAGGGCAACGAAGCCCGCCGCGAGGCGTACATGCGCTCGGTGCTGCGCCGCACCCGCAAGGACGGGTTCGAGAACATCGCCGTCGTCTGCGGCGCCTGGCACGTGCCCGCGCTGGCCGACCCGCTGCCGCCGGCGTCGCACGACCAGGCCGTCCTCAAAGGACTGCCGAAGCGGAAGGTGGCCTGCACCTGGGTGCCGTGGACGCACGGGCGGCTCGCCACGGCCAGCGGTTACGGCGCGGGTGTGCGGTCGCCGGGCTGGTACCACCACCTGTTCACCACGGCCGACGCCGTCACCGCGCGCTGGCTCGCCGGGGTCGCCGCGGTGCTGCGCGAGGAGGACCTGCCCGTCTCGACCGCGCACGTCATCGAGGCGGTCCGGCTCGCCGAAACCCTCGCGACGCTGCGCGGCCGGTCGTCGGCCGGGCTCGCCGAGGTCACCGAAGCGACCCGGTCCGTGCTCTGCGGCGGTGACGAGGTGCAGGTCGAGCTCGTCACCCGGCGGCTGGTGGTCGGCGAACGGCTCGGCGAGGTGCCCGACCGCGTCCCGCAGCCGCCCCTGGCCGCGGACCTGACCGCGACCGCGAAACGCCTGCGGCTCAGGAAGGATCCGGTCGTCAAGGAGCTCGACCTCGACCTGCGGACGCCGGGCGGGCTCGACCGGTCGAAGCTGCTGCACCGGCTGCGGATCCTCGGCATCGAGTGGGGCAGCCGGGAAGCGTCGGCGCGGCGGAACAAGGGCACGTTCCGCGAGACGTGGGCGCTGTGCTGGGAACCGTCGTTCGAAGTCGACCTGGTCGCGGCCGCCGTGTACGGCACGACCGTGCCGTCGGCGGCCACCGCCGCCGTCCGCGGCACGGTCGAAGGCACGCCACCGCTGGACGAGGTCACCACGGCCGTCGAAAACTGCCTGCTCGCCGACCTGCCGGAGGCGCTGCCCGAAGCGCTCGCGGCGCTGGACGCCCGGGCGGCGGCGGACGCGGACGTGGCCCGGCTGATGTCGGCCCTGCCCGCGCTGGCGCGGGCCACCCGGTACGGCAACGTCCGCGGGACGGACACCGCCGCGCTGCGGGCGGTCGCCGACCGGATGCTGGACCGCATCTGCGCCGGCCTGCCCCCGGCGGCGCACGGCATCGACGACGACGCCGCGGCCCGGCTGGCCAAGCTGGTCGACGGCGTGCACGACGCGACGTCCCTGCTGGGCGACGACCCGAAGGAACGCTGGCTGGCGGCGCTGGCCCGGCTCGCGGAACGGCCGTCGCTGCCGCCGTTGCTGGCCGGCCGGCTGACCCGCATCCTGCACGACGCCGGGCTGTTCGACGCACTCGACATCGAGCTGCGGCTGGGCCGGGCGCTGACGCCGGGGGTCGTGCCGTCGGCGGGCGCGGCGTACGTCGAAGGCTTCTTCGACGGCGGCGCGTTGCTGCTGGTGCACGACGAGGGCCTACTGCGGGTGATCGACGGGTGGCTGGCGGCGATCCCCGCCGACGTCTTCACCGAGGTGCTTCCGTTGCTGCGCCGCACGTTCGGCGCGTTCAGCGGGCCCGAGAAGCGGGCGATCGGGCAGCGCGCGGCCGGGCTCACCGGCACCGCGCGGGCGGTGCCTGTGGCCGAGGAACTGGACGAGGACCGGGCCGAGGGCGTGCTGCCGGTCCTGGCGACACTGCTGGGGGTGGGGGCATGAGCACGGACACGGATCGGGTGCGGCGCTGGCGGCTGGTGCTGGGCGGGGACGGCGCCGGGCCGGGGTCCGGGCTGGAGGACGCCCAGCTGTCCGAAGAGGACAGTGGGGTGGACGCCGTGCTGGCCGCCCTGTACGACAAGCCGGACGAGGAGGCCACGA
Organism: Amycolatopsis sp. CA-128772; assembly: GCF_002904295.1. Lineage (GTDB taxonomy): Bacteria > Actinomycetota > Actinomycetes > Mycobacteriales > Pseudonocardiaceae > Amycolatopsis. Next base: position 66,579 of record NZ_PPHG01000001.1, on the reverse strand, counting down.
GCGGGCCGCGCAGCGCGAACCTGGGCGCCTCGGCGCCGCGGGTCGCGCGCTGGCTGGGTGACATCCGGCGGTACTTCCCCAGCACCGTCGTGCAGGTCATGCAGCGTGACGCCGTCGACCGCCTCGGGCTGACCCGGATGCTGCTGGAGAAGGAGCTGCTGTCGGCGGTCGAGCCGGACGTCCACCTGGTCGGCACGCTGCTGTCGCTCAACAGCGTGCTGCCGGAGGAGACGAAGGAGACCGCGCGCGAGGTGGTCCGCAAGGTCGTCACGGAGCTGGAGGAGCGGCTGGCCGAGCGCACCCGCGCGGCGATCCGGGGCGCGCTGGACAAGGCGTCGCGCACGCACCGGCCGCGGCCGGGCGACGTCGACTGGGCGCGCACGATCCACGCGAACCTCAAGCACTACTCCCCCGACCTGCGCACGATCGTCCCGGAGAAGCTGATCGGCTTCGGCCGCCGTCAGCAGGCGGTGCAGCGGGACGTGATCCTGGCCGTCGACCAGTCGGGGTCGATGGCGGAGTCGGTGGTGTACTCGGGGCTGTTCGGCGCGGTCCTGGCGTCGATGCGGGCGTTGAAGACGTCGTTCGTGGCGTTCGACACGGAGGTCGCGGACCTGACCGAGCACCTCGCCGACCCGGTCGACGTCCTGTTCGGCACCCAGCTGGGCGGCGGCACGGACATCAACCGCGCGATCGCGTACTGCCAGGGCCTGGTCGAGCGCCCGGAGCGCACGCTGCTGGTGCTGATCAGCGACCTCTACGAGGGCGGCGACTCCGACGAGCTCCTGCACCGGATGGCCGAGCTGGCCGGCGCGGGCGTCCAGGTGGTGACCCTGCTGGCCCTGTCGGACTCGGGCGCACCCTCGTACGACCACGAGAACGCGGCGGCGTTGGCCGAGCTGGGCATCCCGGCCTTCGCCTGCACCCCGGACCAGTTCCCGGACCTGATGGCGGCAGCCATCCGCGGCGACGACCTGCAGGGCTGGGCGGCCCGCGAGACCAGCTGAGTTGCGGAATGAAACCGACGCCGGCGGAGTTCAATGCGGTGTGGGACGCAGCTCCCGCAGGAAGGACGGCTCGCCATGAAGGTCCGCAGCTCGATCCGCTCACTCGCCCGCCGGCCGGGCGCCCAGGTCATCCGCCGGGGCACGAAGGTCCTGGTGATCAACAAGGACAACCCGCGCTCCAAGGCCCGCCAAGGCTGACACCACCACGGTGCCCCGGAGCCACCCCGGTTCCGGGGCCCACCCGTGCGCCAAGGGGCATCACCCGAGATGCCTCCCCGATCACACGTGATGCCCCTCCGGGTACGCGAGATGACTCTCCGGGAGCTGGCCGCGGCGGGACTCGGGCCGGAGGACGTCAGCGGCCGAAAGCGCAGCACTCCGTCGTCGAGGCGGGCGAACCGCAGGTCCGCCAGGTCCAGCAGGTGGTTCTGCCGCATCATCCACGGGCGGCGGCCGCCCTGCTCCGGCAGGCCCGCGGCCACCAGCCGGAGCCCCGTCGCCGTCACGATCACGTCCGCCGCCAGGGAACCTTGCCCGCCCGCAACGCCCGGAACAGGTCCGCGTCCGGCACCAGGCACAGCCGCTGGTCCCACGGGTCGTACGACGGCACGAAGTGCGGGTCCACCGGGATCGACGCCGGCAGCTGCGCCGCCACGCGTTTGCGCAGCGCCGAAGCCGCCCGGCCCGGCAGCCGGCGCATCAGCTGGAAGAACAGCGTCCCCAGCACCACGTTCTTGCCGCGGACCACCCGGTGCGCCGGCTTCTCCGGCAGCAGCGCGCGGATCCGGTCGGCGAGCGCGTCGTGCCCGGGCCGCGCCACGATGTGCGACGGCGACCGCTGCAGCATCGTCACCCGCGACGCCGTCGAGGCCGGCGCCGGGACCAGCGTCATCGCCGTCGCCCCGCTGCCGATCACCACGACCCGCTTGCCCAGGAACCGGCAGGTCAACGTGACGCCGTGCGCGGTCGAAACCGTCCTTCCACGGCCGGAACGGGCAACCGAGGGTGAACATGTCCGAGTCGGACCGGATGCCCGGATACCGCAGGACGTCCACGTGCTCGGCCTGCCCGGCAGCCTCATCGAGGTGGGGACCCCGCCGGACCGGGTCGGGGCACCGGCCCGGCGGGGAGGCTGCCTACAGCGGCACCACCTTCGTCGCGCCGAACGTGCCCTTCAGCGGCACCTCCACAACCCGGCCGTGCACCGTCACCGTGACGCTGTCCTGCAGCTGCGTCGGGTCCGACACCGCGAGCTGGCTCCGGAACCCGCACCGCCCGAGCGCCACCGAAGCCGGCCCCGACACGCTGACGTCGCCGGCCGAGCCCGCCGCGAAGAAGTTCGCCAGCAGCGTGCCGTCGGCCGCGCGGATCGCCTGCACCACCGGCGTGTTCGCCACCACCCGCCAGCCCAGCGACGCCGTGAGCGTGCCGATCACCGAAGCGCCCGGCAGCACCGCGTACGCGTACTTCGCGTCCGTCGGCCGCACACCGTGTTCGAGCACCAGCTTCTGGTACCGGCGCGTGTTCGGCGTCGTGGTGCCCTTCGTGTTGGCGCCGGTGTCGATGTCGCGCCACGCACCCGTGCGGTCTTCGCGCAGCGCGGTCACCGAAGCGCCGTCCAGCACCACGTACCCGCCGACGTGCTCCAGGTGCGCCCAGCGCGGCCGCCGGAGCACGGCCGCTTTGCCGAGGTCGGACGGCACGCGCCGGCCGTCGGCCAGCAGTGTCCCGCCGCCGCCCTCGCCGAGGTTGCGGTTCTCGACCGTCGTGCGCACCGCGTGCTCGGACGTGCTCGTGATGCCGGCGCCGAGGCAGACGATCCCGGCCGGGGTGAAGAACCACGACTTCTTCGCGACCAGCGAGCCGTCCCAGTTCTTGAAGTCGAACGCGTAGGCGCCGTGCCGCGCGTCCCACCGGACGCCACCGGTGTGCGGGTTCGGGCCCACCGGGACGCCGCCGAACTTCGGGTCGACCGGGCCGTCGTGCTCGGTCGTGCCGGGCAGCAGCAGCGGGTCGACGGTCGGCCAGTAGGCGTCGGTGTAGTGGCCTTTGGCGTTCGGCAGGAACGTGTAGAGCACGCCGTCGCCGACGTGGTAGCCCTTGAGGTTCTGGCCGTTGATGGCTTCGTAGCGCGAAATCCGCGTCGAGCTGACCCCCAGGGACGCCGACCAGTCGTCGGTGACGTGCACCAGCCGGTCCTGCTGGCCGAACGTCCGGTGCGTCGCCACCACCCGCGCCGGGCGCGCCCCCGACGCCAGCATGTCCTGCGCGAACTCGATTCCGGGCGTCGCCACCAGATCCGGGCCGGGCGCGAACCGCTCGGGGTCCGGGATCTCGAGGAACGGCGCGAAGGTGCCTTCCTTGAGCCACTTCGCGGCGAGGGCGTTGAGGTCGGTCTTCGTCTTGCCGGCCGCCGTCCGGGCCAGGACGAGCGTCGCGACCGTCAGCTGGTGGCCGATGTCGTGCCCGGTTTCGCCTTGGCGCGACAGCATCCGCCCGCGCACCGGCTCCATCAGGGCGCCGGCGTAGACGAACGGCGCGAAGCTGTCGGCGACGAGGGCGTAGATCTTGTCCTTCAACGGCTGCGGCAGCGCGTACTCGGTGCCCTGCGTGACGTGGATGGCGCCGGCGAGCGCGGTCAGCAGCACGATGCCGTAGTGCCCGGGGTACGGGATGGTGTCGTGCTGGATGAACGAGCCGTCGACGTGGAAGCCGTCGCCGGCCGCGCGGTCCAGTTTCGCGACGACGCTCGCGGCGCCGCCACCGGCCACGTCGGTGAGCGCGTCGATGCCGGTCCTGATCCACGCGGTGTCGCCGAGCAGCGCGCCCGCCACGATCGAGATGAGGCCCTTGTCGGCGCGGTTGGCGCCGGTTTCGATCACGGACGCGTTGTTCGCGCGCAGGTTCGGGTTGCCGACGAACCGCTTGACCGGCTTGAGGTAGCGCGCGAGCTGGTCGGCGGTGAGCTGGTCGGCGACCACCGACAGCGTGTGCAGCAGGTAGTACGGGATGCCGATTTCGTAGGTGTACCAGTTGCCGATCTCACCGACGTTTTCGTGGTACTGGCTCGCGTAGATGAGTTCGAGCGCCGCCTTGATGCGGTCGAGCACCACCGGGTCGCCGGACAGCGCACTGCCCGGCGTGCCCCAGTCGACGGCGATCGCGCGCAGCCGCGCGTACATCGACGTGGTGTAGTCGCTGCCGGGGCCGAGGGGCAGATCGGTCCACAGTGGAGCGCCGCCGCCGGCCACGGAAAGGCCGGCGTTGTAGGCTTTGGCGACCCGGCTCAGGTTGGCCAGCGCCTCGGCACGTTCGGGCGACGGCCGGTTGATCCCGGTCTGCAGCTGCCGGTACGCGGCGACGATCGGCGCGGTCGCGGCGGGCACCGGGCTCGCCGCTTTCGCGGGGGCTGCGGGGGTTGTAGGGGTTGCGGCGAAGGCCGGGCGGGTCAGGAGCACGGTGGAAGCGGCCGCCAGGGCACCGCCGCGCAGGGCATTTCTCCGGTTCACGGGCATGACTATGCCTCCCAGGATCAAGACATCCTTGGCTTGCGGGAAAGGGGATTCAGTTGTGCGGCGGCGTAGGGGGTCCCGGCCCGGCGCCTTGCGGGAAGGCACCGGGCCGGGGGGCGCTCGGAAGCGCCGGTTTTCGATGGGTCGGCGACCGCGGCATTTTCACGTGAAAGTGCCGGGCCATTGGCGCCGGTTCAGCGGGCTCGGCGCCGGAAACTGTCGGTGCCGGACGGTAGAGTAGGAACCGGGGGGCGCCCCGGCGGGTCAGCCGGTCAGCGGGAGCCGTCGGTGCGGCGGGGCAGCTTCCAAGGGTTCGCCTCCTGCAGGGGTTCGGGGAGCAGCGCGTCCGGGAAGCCCTGCCAGGCGATCGGGCGCAGGAACCGCTCGATGGCCGCCGTGCCGACCGAAGTGGTCGTCGGGGCCGTTGTTGCCGGGTAGGGGCCGCCGTGGTTCTGGGCCCAGCTCACCGTCACGCCGGTGGGCCAGTCGTTCCACAGCAGCCGGCCGGCGATGCGGGCCAGGGAGGGCAGCAGCGGCCGGAGCCAGTCCGCATCGGACTCCTCGCCGTGGATCGTGGCGGTGAGCCCCGGTTCGATCGCCTCCAGCAGGCGCTGCAGCTCGGCCTGGTCGGCGTAGGTGACGATCAGCGACGCCGGTCCGAAGCACTCCTCGTGCACGGTGTCGCCGCCCTCGAGGAACTGCTTGGCCGTCGTGGCCAGCAGCGTCGGGGTGAACGCGGGTGAAGAAGAATCCGACGAAGACACGACCTCGACACCCGGGACCTCCCGCAGCGCGGACAGCTGCGACGAGAACCCGGAAGCGATCCGGTCGTTGAGCATCGGCTGCGCCGGGGCGCCGTCCAGGGCCGCGCGCAACGTGTCGGTCAGGCCGTGGTCCTCCGGCAGGAACAGCAGGCCCGGCTTGGTGCAGAACTGCCCCGCGCCGAGGGTGAACGACCCCGCGTAGCCCTTGGCCACGGCTTCCCCGCGCGCGGCGATCGCGGCCTCGGTCACCACGACCGGGTTGACGCTGCCGAGCTCGCCGTAGAACGGGATCGGCCGCGGCCGGGCGTTCGCGATGTCGAACAGCGCCCGCCCGCCCGGGATCGAGCCGGTGAACGACGCCGCCGCGATCCGCGGGTCCTTCAGGGCCGTGACGCCTTCCTCCTGGCCGAAGATGACGTCGAAGATGCCGTCGGGTGCGCCCGCGCCGATCAGGGCTTCGCGGACGATCCGGCCGGTCAGCGCGGACAGCTCCGGGTGCCCCGGGTGGGCCTTGAGGACCACCGGGCAGCCCGCCGCCAGCGCGGACGCCGTGTCGCCGCCGGCGACGCTGAACGCGAACGGGAAGTTGCTCGCCGCGAACACCAGCACCGGGCCGATCGCGGTCTTCACCCGGCGGATGTCCGGGCGCGGGCCCATCGGCCAGTCCGGGTCGGCGTGGTCGACCGTGGCGCCGAGGTACTCGCCGTCGGCGAGGACCTCGGCGAAGAGGCGCAGCTGGAACGTCGTGCGCTTCAGCTCCCCCGCCAGCCGCGGCGACCCGGGCAGGTGCGTCTCGGCGTGCGCCAGCGGGACCAGTTCACCCGCGGCGGCGTCGAGGGCGTCGGCGGCCGCGGTCAGCCAGCGGGCGCGGCCGGCCGGGGTCGCCCCGGCGGCGGGACGGGCGGCCGCGGCGGCCCCCGCCAGGATCTTCTCGAGCGTGGCGGCGTCAGTGGCCTGGCTCATCGGTGGAACAGCTCCTCAGTTTTCGTGGGCGGCGGCGGTGGCCGTGCCCAGGTCGCCCCAGCGACCCGGACCGGCCAGACCGAGGTGGTACAGGTGCAGCTCGGCGGCCCCCGCCTTGGCGAGCTCGCCGACGTACGCCGCGATGTCCGGCACCGGTGCGGCGGCCACCGCGGTGATGTAGCTGCCGATCGCGACCCGCTCGGGCAGGGCCTCCCGGGCCGCCGCGACGGCTTCGGCTCCCGTGGCGGGGGCCCACCCGAACAATACGACCGCGTCGACGTCGTCGGACGCGGACGGCGTCAGCCCGGGCAGCGCGCCGGTGACCCACGGGTCGAGCGCGCCGTGCAGCACGACCCGCACCCCGGAAGGCAGCGTCGCCAGCACCGCGGCCCGCAGCTCGTCGGTCGCCTGCTGCCGGACCCGCAGCAGCATCTGCGTCAGCTCCGGCGGCAGCCGGTCCGCGGAAACGCCGAGGTCGCCGGTGGCGATCAGCCGGCGGACCTCCTCGACGAGCTGGGCCCGCACGGTGTCCACGTCGATGTCCCAGGAACCGGCGCAGGCGTCGCAGCAGCAGATCGACAGCAGCCGGGCCACCGCGGGCGCCCACACGCCGTCGGTCTTCTCGTGCTGGTGCTGGTGCACCGCGCCGAGCGGGCCGCAGGCTTCGAGGATCACCGACGACAGCTCGAGCCCGGCCACGGAGTTCGCCACCACGGCAGCGGCGTACTCGCGCACCTCGGGCCGCGACGGGCACAGCGCCCACGGATAGCTCTCGCCGAAGCAGTTGCGCACCACGACGTCCGGGTGCTCGTAGCCGAGCTGGGAGTTGTGGGTCAGCACGATCCAGGCGGCGGCCGGGACCCCGGCCTCGGTGAGCAGGCGGACGGCGTCACCGCCGGGATCCTCCGAGGCCATCCAGTCCGGTGTGGACGGACGCAGTGCGCCCCAGCCGTCGGACACCGGGCGGTAGAAGGCCGCGTGCCGCGCGACCACGGCGGTCGTCGACGGCGACCACGGCGTCGCCGCGCGGGCGCTGTGGTAGGACAGCGCCACGGCCACCTCATCGACGCCGAGCGCCTGAACCCGCGGGACGAACCCGGATTCCAGGACGTCCCAGGGGTAGGCGTATCCCGTCACCTTCACCGGCTCACCACCTCGCCGTGTTCGCTTCGAACCCGGGCACGTACTTCCGCATGTAGGTCCCGTCGTCCCGTTTGGTCAGTCCACATCGGACGTAGTTCTCGTGCAGCCGGGCCAGCGCGTCCTCGTCGAGGGTGATCCCGAGCCCCGGCGTCGTGGGCACCGCGACGGCACCCTCGCAGAACTCCAGCACGCCCGGTTCGATGACGTCCTCGACCTTCCACGGCCAGTGCGTGTCGCAGGCGTAGGTCAGGTGCGGCGTGGCCGCGGCGACCTGCACCATCGCGGCCAGGCTGATCCCGAGGTGGCTGTTGGAGTGCATCGACAGGCCGACGCCGAAGCTCTCGCACGTCACCGACAACGCCTGCGTGGCGCGCAGGCCACCCCAGAAGTGGTGGTCCGACAGCAGCACGCCGATCGCCCGCGCCCGGAAGCCCGGCTCGACGTCGCCGAAGTTGACCACGCACATGTTGGTGGCCAGCGGCATCGACGCCTCGGCGGCGACCTTCGCCATGCCTTCGATGCCCGGTGTCGGGTCCTCGAGGTACTCCAGGACGCCGTCGAGCTCGCGGGCCACCCGGATGCCCGTTTCCACCGTCCAGGCGCCGTTCGGGTCGATCCGCAGCGGGTGCCCGGGAAACGCCTCGGCCAGCGCGCGGACGCCGTCGACCTCCTGGGCGGGCTCGTAGACGCCGCCCTTGAGCTTGATCGAGCGGAAGCCGTACTCGTCGATCATCCGCTTCGCCGAACCCACCAGGGTTTCCGGCGTGGTGATCTCGCCCCAGGTGTCCTCGCGGCCGTCGATGTGCTTGCCGTACTTGTAGAACAGGTAAGCGGAGAACTCGACGGCGTCGCGCGCCTTCCCGCCGAGCAGGTCGGTGACCGGACGGCCCAGGTAGTGCCCCTGCGCGTCCAGGCAGGCGACCTCGAACAGCGAATACACGCTGGCCACGGTCTTGCGGATGGAGAACCCGCCGATCAGCCCGTGCGCGTCGGTCAGCACCGTGTCCGACAGCGCCTGCGCCACCAGCCGCTGCAGGCCGGGCAGGTCGAACACGTCGTGGCCGCGCAGCTGCGGCAGGACTTTCCGCACCTCGCCGAGGAACGCCGAGTCGCCGTAGGACTCCCCGAGCCCGACGACGCCGTCCTCGCACCTGACCTGCACGACGCTGCGCAGCGCGAACGGCTCGTGCACCCCCATGACGTTGAGCAGCGGCGGGTCCGCGAACGCGACCGGGGTCAGCACCACGTCGAGGATCTTCATCAGCCGAGCCCCTTCAGCGTGACGAAGCCGTCCTCCACGACCTTCTCCAGCCGGTGGATCTGCTCCGGCGTCGGCTCGACCAGCGGCGGCCGGACCGGGCCGACCTTGTCCCCGCGCAGCCGGGCGGCGGCCTTCACCAGCGAGACGGCGAAGCCGGGCGTCTCGTCGCGCAGCGCCACCAGCGGCAGGTAGAACCCGGTCAGCAGCGCGTCCATCACGCGCGTGTCGCCTTCGCCGAGCGCGCGGTGGAAGCGGTGCGCGATCTCCGGCGCGAAGCAGTGCACCGCCGAGGAGTACCGGGCGACGCCGATCGCGGCGTACGCCTTGGCCGAGACCTCCGCGGTCGGCAACCCGTTGAAGAACAGGAAGTTCCGCGACCGCTCGGTGTCCAGCGCCCGGATCGTGGTGACGATCCGGGTCATCACCTCGACGTCGCCGTAGCCGTCCTTGAGACCCACGACCGACGGGATGTCGAGCAGCGACGCCGCGGCCGGCGCACCGAACACGCCGGTGCCGCGGTGGTAGACGATGACCGGCACCGACGAGTCGCCGACCGCGTAGCGGACGAAGTCGACCAGCCCCGCCTGCGGCCCGGACACCAGGTACGGCGGCAGCAGCAGGACGCCGTCGGCACCCCCGGCCTGGGCCGCCGCGATGCCGGCCCGCGCCGACGCCGCGCCGCCCCCGGCGCCCACCCAGACCGGGACGCGGCCGGCGGCCACCTCACGGGACCGGGCGAGCACCGAGGCGTGCTCGGCGGGCGAGAGCGAGCTGAACTCGCCGGTGCCGCACGCGACGAACAGCGCACCGGCGCCCGCCGCGATGTGGCTCTCCACGTTCTCCGCGAGCGCGTCGAGGTTGACCTCGAGGTCCTCGGTGAACGGGGTGAGGGGGAACGCCAGCAGGCCGTCCAGCTCGATCTCGTTCTGTGCCATCAGTTTCCGCTCTCTCGTCCTTCTTCGGTTGCGGCCGGGTGTGGCCGGTGTCAGGCGGGCACGGTCGTGCCTTCCTGCTTGCGGTCGACGTCGTCGTCGGCGTTCACGGTGTCGACGATCTCATCGGCGGCCGCGCTGCGCTCGGGGGCGAGCAGCCCGAGACCGATGTACAGGGCGAGCGAAACCAGGATCGGCGTCGCGACCAGCACGGTCTGGTTCGCCTTGAACACGTAGTACACCAGCGCGTAGTCGAGCAGGCCGCCCGCCCAGGAGATCAGCGCGGCGCGCGGGCCGCACTTGCGGAACCACGGCAGCATGCCCAGCAGCAGCGGGATCGAGATCGGCCCCATCAGCGCGGCGACCCAGTTGACCACGATCTGCAGCACGCCGCCGAGGTTCTGCGCCTGGGTGGCCACCAGCATGGTCAGCGCGACGAAGATCACGGTGGTGATCCGGGCCGCCTTGAGGCCCTGGGCGTCGGTCCACTGCCGGGTGCGGCGGAACATCGCCGGGATCATGTCCCGGGTGATCACCGCGGAGATCGCGTTGGCGTCGGAGGAAACCATCGCCATCGTGTGCGAGAAGATGCCGGCCAGCACCAGGCCGATCAGGCCCGGCGGCAGGAACGTCGTGGTCATGATCGCGTAGGACTGCGTCGGGTCCTTGACGCCGGGGATGAGCAGCGGCGCGGCGAACATCGGGAACATCAGCACCAGGGGCCACAACAGGTACAGCGCGGACGAAAGCCGCGCACCCCGCTTGGCCTCCTGGGTGCTCGGCGCGGCCATGTACCGCTGCGCCAGGTTCCACATGCCTCCGTTGTACTCCAGCGTCTTCACCAGCACGTAGACGAGCAGGAAGATGGTGGTGTACTTGGACGTCACCGGGTCGACGTGGCCTTCGGGCAGCTTGTCCCACATCGTCCACAGCGCGGAGATGCCACCCAGCTTGCCGAGCACGACGACGATCATCACGATCGCGGCGATGGCCTGGATGACGAACTGGCCGAAGTCGGTGAGCGCGTCGGCCCACAGGCCGCCGATGGTGCAGTAGACCAGGGTGACCGCGCCGGTGATGAGGATGCCGAGGTTGTAGTCCAGCCCGGCGAAGACGTGCAGCAGTGTCGCGACGGCGAACCACTTGGCCGCGATGTCGAAGATCTTCAGCAGGCTGCCGCTCCACGCGAGGGCCTGCTGCGTCGGCACGTTGTACCGCTTGGCCAGGTACTCCAGCGGCGAAGCGACGCCGAGCTTCGAGCGCAACCGGTTCCAGCGGGCGGCGAACAGCCAGCTGCCGATGCCCACGCCGATGCCGATGCTGGCGAAGCCCCAGAAGTACACGGTGACGCCGCTGGTGTACGCGACGCCCGCGTACGCGACGAAGAGCACGGCGCTGTAACCGGACATGTGGTGCGAGATGCCGGCCAGCCACCACGGCATCTTGCCGCCGGCCGTGAAGAAGTCCTTCACGTCGCTGACCCGTTTGTGCGACCACCAGCCGATCACGATCATCAGCGCGAAGTACGCGCAGACCATCGTCCAGTCGAGTGCGTGCACCGCAGGCTCCTTTCCGCGTCCACGGCGATGCGGTCTCGAACGAGATGTTCACATCCATGAACGGAGTCTGTTATAGTGATTATGTTCATCCATAAGAACGTTGTTCGGGACGCTAATATGGCCGGGGTCACAAGTCAACGGCCGGACGGAGGCACACAAATGCCGCAGAAGGTGGACAACCCGGCCGCGGCCGACGGCGCCCCCGCCGAGTCCTCGGGCGTGAAGTCCGCGCGCCGGGCCGTCGACCTCATCGAGACGTTCGCGGCGAACGACGTCTGGTTGTCGCTGTCGGATCTGCACGCGCGCACCGGCTTCCCCCGCTCGTCGCTGCACGGCCTGCTGCGGACGCTGCTGGAAGCCGGCTGGCTGGAGGCGGACACCAACACCGCCCGCTACCGCCTCGGCGTCCGCGCGCTGATCTGCGGCACGGCGTACCTGGATCGCGACGCCGTGGTCCCGTTCGCCACCGAAGCCCTGGAGCGCATCCGGGAGAAGACCGGCTTCACGGCGCACTTCGCCCGCCGCAACGGCACCGAGGTCGTCTACCTGGAGACGCGGGAGTCGCAGCGCTCGACGCACCTGGTCTCCCGCGTCGGGCGGACGCTGCCCGCGCACGCGACGGCGCTGGGCAAGGCGCTGCTGGCCGAGCTGACGCACGACGAGATCGAGGCGCTGATGCCGGTGTCGCTGACCGCGTTGACGCCGAACACCATCACGACGCTCGAAGGCCTGCACGCCGAGTGCGCCGCGACGCGCGAACGCGGGTACGCCGCGGAGATCGAGGAAGGCACGCTGGGCGTCCGGTGCGTGGCCGCGGTGATCCCGTACCGCATCCCGGGCACCGACGCGATCAGCTGCTCGATGCCGATCGCCCAGGTGAGTGACGACGACGCCCGCCGCGTCGGCGAGCTGCTCGCCGAGACCACCGCCGAGCTCGGGCAGCAGCTGCGCCGGGCCGGCATCCGTTAACCCTGCAGTGTGAGAGGAACCCCATGACGGACCAGCGTGTGCTCATCACCGGGTCGGCGGGTGTCGTCGGCACCCTGATGCGCCCCCGCCTGCGGCGCCCGGGCCGGGTGCTGCGCCTGCTCGACCTGGCCCCGCAGCCGGCCGCCTCCGACGCTTCCGAAGAGATCGTGACGGCGTCGGTCACCGACCCGGCGGCGATGGCGCAAGCGTGCGAGGGCGTCGACGCGCTGATCCACCTGGGCGGCCACAGCCGCGAGAACACCTGGGAAGCCACGCTGGACGTCAACATCAACGGCACGCAGACGGTCCTGGAGGCGGCGCAGGCGGCGGGGATCCGGCGGGTGATCCTGGCCTCGAGCAACCACGCGGTCGGCTTCCGCCGGGTGGACGAGGACCTCCCGGCGGACAGCTCACCGAGGCCGGACACGTACTACGGCGTCTCCAAGGCGGCGATCGAGGCCCTGGGCAGCCTGTACCACTCCCGCTTCGGCATGGACGTGATCGTGATCCGCATCGGCTCGTGCTTCGAGACCCCCCTCCCCCTGGGCCCCCGCGGCCTGGCCACCTGGCTCTCCCCCGACGACGGCGCCAGGTTGTTCGAGGCGTGCCTTTCGGCACCATCACCGGGGTACCGCCTGATCTGGGGCGTTTCGGACAACACCCGCCGGATCTACTCACTGGCCGAGGCGGAAGCCCTGGGCTACAAGTCCCTGGACGACGCAGAGGTGTACGCGGAGCAACTGGCGGCAAAGCCGGCACCGACAGGCCCGGCGGCGGAGTACGTAGGCGGCCCGTTCTGCACGGCCCCCTTGGGCGTGTTCAACCCCCTCTGACGCCCAAGGGGCGCTGTAGGAGGCCCCGAAGGGGCACCCAGACCGCCGGCAACCCCGATCCGAAGCCAGAACACGGACGGCGGCGGCTTGTCAAGGCACGCTTTCCCGCCTTGACAAGCCGCCGCCGTCCGTCGTCACAATCAGGCTTCGGGGTGCCCCGCCCCCGCCGGCACCAGAACGATCCTCGACACCCTGACGGCCCGCGAGGTACCGGCGACCTTCTTCATCGTCGGCCGCGACATCGCCGCGCATCCCGGCCTGGCGAAAGACATCGCCGAAGCCGGCCACGAACCCGGCGACCACAGCTTCGGCCACGACCGGATGATCGGCATGACCCGTCCTGGGTCGCCGACGAGGTCGAAGGCACCGACGCCCATCCGCACCACCGGCTACCCCGGCGAAATCCTGTTCCGGCCACCGAACGGCAAGAAGCTCGTCGCCCTCCCGAGTGGTCGCGAAGATCGTCGAGATGGCGCCGCCGGACCGGGTCCTGGCCGAGCGCGTCCACGCCATCGTCACGGCCCACGCCCCGGTCCTGGAACCGAAGCTCTGGTACGGCATGCCGTCCTACGCCCTCGACGGCAAGGTGGTCTGCTTCTTCCAGAGCGCGGAGAAGTTCAAGGCGCGCTACGCGACCCTCGGGTTCAGCGACCAGGCGAACCTGGACGACGGACCGATGTGGGCGGCCGGCTTCGCCCTGACCGACGTCACGCCTGCGGTCGAGCAGAGAATCGCCGCCCTGGTGGCGCAGGCGGTCAAGTAGGTCCCGTGCCGCCGCGGCGGCCGGAGCTCAGCCCCGGACGTACCGCGTCAGCATCGCGACCATCTCGTTCTCCAGCCTGCGGCTGTCCACCGGCTCGTGCTCGGCCGCGAGCTGGTGGACGACCAGCTCGATCGTCGTGAAGATCAGCCGCGCGGCCGTTGCCGTGTCCGCCAGCCGCACCTCGGGGTGCCCGTCGAGGATCTCCTGCAGGTAGCCGTACCAGTACCGCTTGAGCCGCTCGACGTTCTCCAGCAGCTCCGCCGGCCGCGGCGCCTGCTCGTTGAGCATCCGCAGCAGCTGCGGGTCGTCGAGGTGGGAGTCGATCGCGCTGCGGACGAGCAGCCGCAGGATGTCCTCGATCGGGCCGGGCAGCTCCCCGTCCCGGATCTTCGCCGCGGCCGCCGCGCCGTCGTCGAGGTGGCGGGTCAGCAGCTCGGCGAGGATCGCGTCCTTGTTCGGGAAGTACTGGTACAGCGAGCCGATCGAGACGCCGGCGCGCTCGGCGATGCGGTTGGTGGTGCCGGCGGCGTAGCCGTGGGCGCCGAAAACGTGAGCAGCCGCGGTCAGGATCCGCTGCCGGGTCAGCTCGGCGCGGACCTGCCGCGGCTGTTTACGTGGCTGGATGCGGCGCTCGTCCGGTGTCACGGCCCCTCCGGCGAAAGCGAGTAGTCAAGACCTGAGCATTTGCTCATAATTATGTCATGACCAGCACAAACACGCTGCGCCGAGTGTCCCCGGCCGAGGTGCGGGACCGGCTGGGCGAGCCCGAGGCGATGATCGAGGCCAAGATCGGCGACCGCATCGACCGGCACGCCCGCCGCTTCATCGCGCACTCGCCGTTCCTCACCCTCGCGACGGCGGACGCGGCCGGCCGCGCCGACTGCTCGCCCCGCGGCGACTACCCCGGCTTCGCGAAGGTCCTCGACGAGCGCACGGTGGCCCTGCCCGACCGGCCCGGCAACAAGATCGCCGACTCCTTCCGCAACATCGCCGTGAACGACGGCGTCGGCCTGCTGTTCTTCGTCCCCGGCATGCGGGAAACGCTGCGTGTCAACGGAAGCGCGTACGTCACCGACGACCCGGACGTGCTCGCCCGGATGCGCACCGAGGCGAAGTCGCCGGCGCTGGCGATCGTCGTCGAGGTCGAGCAGGTGTACTTCCACTGCGGCCGCGCGCTGATCCGGTCGCGCCTGTGGGACCCGGCGAGCCAGGCGCTCGCGGCGGAGCTGCCCTCGGCCGGGGAGATCGCCGCCGACCAGATGAACGCCGACCCGGTGCTGTTCGAGCAGCTCCTCGAAGCCGGCTACCGGAGGCTGTACTGACATGCAGAAAACCATCCTGGACCGCGTCGAGCGCGTCACCGGCGACGTCGTCTCGCTGGTCCTGCGCGGCGACGAAGGCCCGCTGGCGCCGTGGGAGCCGGGCGCGCACATCGACCTGGAGCTGCCGAACTGGCTGACGCGGCAGTACTCGCTCTGCGGCGACCCCGCCGACCGCTCGGCCTACCGGATCGCCGTCCGCCACGACCCGCTGAGCCGGGGCGGGTCCGAGTACGTCCACCTGTTCCTGCGGCCGGGCCGCACGCTGTCGGTTTCGTTTCCCCGCAACCACTTCCCGCTCTTGCCGGCGCCGGAGTACCTGTTCGTGGCGGGCGGGATCGGGATCACGCCGATCCTGCCGATGCTGCGTGCGGCGGTCGCGTCCGGCGCAGCGGCGACGCTGGCGTACGCGGGCCGGCCGTTCGCCGCGGAACTCTCGGCCGAGTACGGAAACCGCGTGCGGCCCGGACGCCCCGACCTCGTGGCCCTGGCCCGCGAGTTCCCGTCCGCGGAGGTGTACTGCTGCGGGCCGGCGTCGATGCTGGACGCGGCCGAGGCGGTGTTCCCGCGGGTGCACACCGAGCGCTTCCAGCCCACCCCACGGACGTCCGGGCCCGACACGCCGTTCGAGGTCGAGTTCACCCGATCCGGCGGCACGATCCCGGTCCCGGCGGACGAATCCCTGCTCGACGCGCTGAACAACGCCGGGCGCCCGGTGCCGTCCGCGTGCCGGGAGGGCGTGTGCGGCAGTTGCGAGGTGACGGTCATCGAGGGCGAACCGGACCACCGCGACGACATCGGCGCGGCGGCGGGCCGGATGTACCCGTGTGTCTCCCGCGCGCGATCACCCCGCCTGGTGCTGGACCTCTGACCTGGACGGCCGGCTCGCGGTCAGCGGCTCCGATCACGCGAGTCACGGCTCCGATCACGCCAGTTCCGGCTGTGATCACACGAGTTACGGGGTGGCGGTGACGTGGGTGATGGTCACCGGAGTCGTGGGTGGGCCGCTGCCGTCGCCGGGGCCGGGTTTGGCCGGGTCTATTCCGCGGCGGGCGATCGCGTCGAGGGTCGCCAGGCCCGGGTCGTCGATGCCGCCGAAGACCGTGTACTCCGGCGGGATGTTCGTCTCGCCGAAGACGAGGAAGAACTGCGATCCGCCGGAGTCCGGGGCCGTCGTCTTCGCCATCGCGAGGATGCCGCGGCCGTACGTCAGCTCGGGGAACACCTCGTCGCGGATCGTGTAGCCCGGGCCGCCGGTGCCGTCGCCGACCGGGTCGCCGCACTGGAGCATCTGCAGCCCGGTGCTGACCGACAGCCGGTGGCAGGACGTGCCGTCGTAGAACCCCTGCCGGGCCAGGCTCAGGAAATTCACCACCGTGCACGGCGCCAACGCGCGGTCCAGCGTCAGCCCGATGTCCCCCGCGGTCGTCGCCAGCTGCACGCCGGCCGTCCCGGTCGACGACGCCGGGCCGTCGGGCGGCAGCGCGGCCTTCTTCGGCGCCGGCGGGCCCGGATCGGGGGTGAACGCGCACGTCACCGGGTCGGCCAGCGGTCGCGTCCGCTTCGGCATCGGGGCGCGCTCGCCCGGGATCGCGGCCGGCGGGCCGGGCGCGACCGGCGGCGAGCTCGATGACGACGACGACGACCAGAACGCGCCGCCGGCCTGGCCGTCCGGTTTGCGCAGGAACCCGGGCGAGCCGAAGGCCAGGAAGGCCAAGACCATCACCACGACGACCACGACCGACCCGATGACCAGCACCATCGCCGTGGCCGACGACCGCTTCGGCGGCACGGGCACCGGCCACGGCGGGTACTGGCCCGGTCTGCCGCCCGGCTCGCTCATCCCCGCTCCCCTCGTCGGAGAACACCCTAGCGAAAACGCCGATCAGGGCAGCCCCCACGGCGCGCTCGGCCCGGACGGCGTCACCGGCCGGACGCCGAAGTCCGGCCGATCCCCCTTCCGGTACACGAACGCGTCTTCGCCGCACCCGAGTTCCACCTGGACGTCCCCGCCGGCCAGCCGCCGCCAGCGCCGCGCCCGGCCCCGCGCGTCGGTCACCGCGAGGTCGCCGTCGATGCCCGGCCGCAGCACGCACGGCGCCCCGGCCTCGCTGTGCACCTTCAGCCAGCGCGTCTTCCCGCCGGTGCGGGACGCGCTGAGCAGGAACGCGCCTTCGGTGCGGAAGTCCCGCAGTGCGACGTCACCCCAGGCGGCCGGCACCGCCGGGAACAGCCGGATCACCCCGCCCCAGCTCTGCACCAGCATGTCCTGCAGGGACTTCGCCGCCGACAGCGGCGTCTCGATGACCGGCCCGGACTCCTTGTACATCGTGTTCGGCTGGATGTACCGCCGTTGCAGCTCGCCGAGGTAGAACGCGGCCTGGTCGCCGCGCAGCATCTGCGCCGAGATCGACGCCGCCCCGGTGAAGGTGTAGCCCTGCAGCGCGCCTTCGAAGCCGACCCAGTGGTTCAGCGACGTCTCGATGATCGCCCGGTGCTCCGGCTGCTCCCAGGTGACGTCGTGGAGCGGGTAGATCTGCAGCAGGTGCGAATAGTGCCGGTGCGACTTCGCGAACGGCACCCCGGCGCCGATCATGTACCCGTCGACGTCGGCGGGGTAGTCCACCAGCGTCGCCAGGACGTCCCGCCAGCGAGGCGCCAGCGGGTCGCCGGGAGCGTGCTGCAGCAGTGTCTTGCAGCCCCAGCGGATCAGCGAGAGGTCGTAGGTGCAGTCGGGGGCGTTGACGCCGTACTCGGGCGAGAACGTCGGCGGCAGGTGCAGCTTCCCGTCCGGGCCCGGCGCCAGGAAGTGCAGGTAGTAGTTGATCGCTCTGCGCAGCAACGGAACCAGCGTGCCGTGCAGCAGCCGGCGGTCCATGGTGTGCCGGTAGGACAGCCAGACGTTGTGCAGCGCCCACGTCAGGTTGCCGACCTCCGGCGTCGGCGTGTCCTGCCCCGGGATCCCGACCGGGAACCCGCTGGTCGGGTTCGAGACGCCGTTGAGCAGCGTCATGTCCGTCGTCCGCGGGATGCCCGCCGAATCGGCTTGGTACGGCGAAGCGACCTGGCTCGTCAGGTTGGCCCGGTACTTGTCCAGTGCGTAGCTGACCGCGTCCAGCTCCAGGTGGTTCGAGCCGTGGATCAGCCAGTACTCGAGCTGGACGTTGAGGTTCCACCAGGTCGCCGGCCACGGCGTGTTTTCCAGCCACGGCCCGGACGTCGCCATCACCGGTGCCTCGCGCCGGGCCGCCGAGGCGACCTTGTACAGCTGGATCCAGTAGAAACCCTGCAACCGGGTGTCCGGAATGGACAAGAAGCTACGCCGGTAGTAGTCGTGCCACCAGCGCCGGTGGTCCTGGGCGAGGACGGCGAACTCCCTCGTCCGGACCGTGCCCAGCGCCCGCGCCACCGACGTCTTCTCCGGGTGCGACCAGGCCACGGACGTGTACAGCGTCCGCGCGCCGCCACGCGTGACTTCCCGCCACGCCGTCACGTGCTCGCCGCCGGCCAGCAGCGGCTGGACGGCCAGCTGCGTGTCACCGCTCGCCGACAGCTGCACCGGCGGGTTCGCGGTGTAGCCCGCCGGCGGCGGCTTGTTCCACACCGGATCGGCGCGCGGGCTGACCGCCACGGCTGGGTGGAACACCCACCTGAACGCCCGCTCCCCTTCGGACGGCCGGATTTCGACCGCGAGCATGGCCTGTCCGGTGTGGACGATCGCGCGCAGGCTCAGGCTGCCCGCCGCGGTCGTGATCGTGCCGGTGAGCTCGGCGTTCCACAGGTCCAGCCGCCAGTCGATCGCGGTGATCGCGCCGACCGGTTCGAGCGTGAAGTAGCCGATCGGCAGCCGGGCCAGGCCGAACAGCGAGCCGAACTCCGGCCGGTGGTCCTGCACCTGGCTGTGCTGGACGTTGAACCGGATCGCGTTCCGCCCGGGCTCGGCGTAGATGCCGGAGCCGAGGAACCCGTTGCCCAGGAACGGGCCTTCGTACCAGGTCTTCGGCAGCCGCCGCCAATACAGGTCCGCGGTGCCGAGGAACCCGGCCCAGCCGAAGTCGTCGCTCCCCGGTTCCGCTTCCGCGAACGCGGGGGTCAAGCCGGCGGCGGCGATCCCGGCGAGCGCGC
The DNA here is from genome assembly GCF_002904295.1 of Amycolatopsis sp. CA-128772. Lineage (GTDB taxonomy): Bacteria > Actinomycetota > Actinomycetes > Mycobacteriales > Pseudonocardiaceae > Amycolatopsis. The sequence goes on along the minus strand of NZ_PPHG01000001.1, from coordinate 47,429 downwards.
CACCGAGCACGGTTCTGCGGGTGATGTCCATTCGACCTCCTCGTCGAGAGCTCGGTTCAGCTCGGCAGGCCCCACGCCGGCGCCGGACCGAGCGCCGGGACGTCCCGCGGCGCGAAGGCCGGCCGGCTGCCCCGTGGGGTGACGACAGCGGTGCCGCCGCGCCGCAGCCCGATCGCGATCCGCCCGGGTCCGGACGGCCGCCACGGCAGCCGGCGGCCGTGCTCGTCGCGGACGTCGACGTCCCCGGCGACACCGTGCTGGAGCACCAGGGGCTCACCGGCTTCGCTGTGCACACGCACGAATTCCGTCTTGCCGTCGCGACGGGAAGCGTCCACGAGGAACGCACCTTCGGCGCGCAGCCCGGCGATCGAGGCGTCCCGCCAGGTCGCCGACACCGACGGGAAGACCTTGAGCACCCCGCCGGATCCCTGCACCATCATGTCCACAACGGACTGGGCGGCGGTGATCGGGCTCTCGATGGCGAAGTTGGCGCCCTCGCGGTACATCGTGTTCGCGGTCAGCTCGGTGTCGGCCACGACGTTGCGGTCGAGGAAGAACTTCAGGTACCGCAATGCTTCTTCGGGTGAGTCCAGCACGGACTGCATCGACGACGCGGCCGCGTAGCTGTAGCCGTGCCACGCCGTCTGGTCGGCGGCCCAATGGGTGAAGGTGCGCGTCATGAGGTCGCGGTCGCCCGGGCGGTCCCAGACTCTCTCCCGCAGCGGGTACAGCCACAACAGGTGCGAGAAGTGCCGGTGCGACGCAGCCAGGGGAACGCCGTCGCCGATCAGCACACCATTCGCGGGATCCTCGTGGTACGGCACGAGTTTCGCGCTGATTTCGTGCCAGATCGGCACGCGCGGCTCGTCGAGGCAGAGGATGCGGGCGGAGTCGACGAGCGTGCGGGCCGCCCACCGGATCAGCGACAGGTCGTAGGTGCAGTCGGGCGCGTCGGCGTACTCCGGCGACCGGGTCAGCGGCAGGTGCAGCGCCCCGTCCGGGCCGGTGAACAGGAAGTGGCGGTAGAAGTTCAGCGCCTTGGCCAGCGTCGGGTACAGGACGTCGCGGAGCACGCGACGGTCCATGTGGTGCCGGTAGGCCAGCCACACGTTGTGCAGGCCCCACAACAGGTTCCCGGTCTGGTCGGTCTTGGACGTCGTCCCCGGGACGCCCACCGAGCGCGTGCCGCCGGGGCGCAGCCGCCAGTCACCGGGGTGCGAGAGGGCGTATGTGTCGCTGTCGCGGTACGCGGGCGGGACGGAGACTTCGAGGTTCGCGTGGTCGCGCCGGAACGTCTCGGTGACGGCGTCGAGTTCGGGGTGGTTGGTGCTGTTGACGATCGGGTAGGTGACCTGGACGTTGAGGTTCCACCAGACGGCGGTCCAGCTGTTGCCGACCTCGGGGAACCACGGCCCCCATTCGGACACGACCGGCCCGCCGGCGCGGGTCGCGGCGGCGATCTTGTACAGCTGGATCCAGTAGAACCGCTGCACCTGCTTGTCGGGCACCGAAACGAAACTGCGCCGGTGGTAGTCGTTCCACCAGCGGCGGTGCCGGGCGAGCAGCGCGTCCGGGCGGGCGGCAAGCGCTTTCCGGACCGCGTTGCGCGCGTCGGCGGTGTGCGTGGTGCCCGGAAAGCTGTAGGCGACGGCGGCGGCGAACAGCCGTCTCGTGCCGATCGCGCGTTCCTGCCAAGCGGTGGTGTACCCGCCACCGGCGAGCAGGGGCTGCGCGCAGTAACCGCCGGCCTGCTCGGGCGCGGGGTTGGCGACGTACTCGGGCGGCTTGCGGACGGTCCGGGTGGTGGCGGACTCGAGCGGCCGGAACGCCCAGGCGGGGTTCGTTTCGCCCGCGCTCGGCGTCAGCGAGACGAGCAGCACGCCGAGGTCGTTGTGCACGACGGCGGAGAAGGCGACCGAGCCCTGGGTGGTGGTGATGGTGCCGCCGAGCTCGGCGTTGTAGAGGTCGAGCGTCCAGTCGACGGCGGTGATCGCGCCGGCCAGGGTGAGGGTGAGGTAGCCGATGGGCAGGCGCGAGAGCCCGATGCCGGCTTCCCACTGGATGCGCTGGTCCTGCACCTGGGTGTGGCCGAGCATGAACTTGAGCGCGTTCGGCGTCGCGCCGGCGTAGACCTGGGCGCCGAGGTAGCCGTTGGCGAGGAACGGGCCTTCCTGCCAGTTCTTGGGCAGCCGCCGCCAGACCATCCGCGCATCTCCGGCGACCTCCCGGTGCGGATTTCCGCCGGCGGCGACCGCGGGCGGCGCCGCGCGGGCCCAGAGCCCTCCGAAGGCGGCGGCCCCGGCGAGGACCGAGGCGGAGCGGAGCACCGTCCGCCGGGACACAGCGTCCATGAAGCATCCTCCGAACTCATACGACGTTTCGGCGAGATCATGCGGCGGCGTCCGGTCATACTTGCAGAGGGGTGCCCAAAACACCAGAGGAGTTCACCCGGAAAGCGGCAGAGACATCCGATGAATCAGGGCAGCGGCGGCAGCGCCGGCGTGTACAGCCAGCGGGTGAAGAACGCGCTCAGCGACCGCCCCGCCTGCAACTCCGCGGCCGCCACAAAAGCCTCCGTCGTCACCAACCCGTGCCGGTGCTCCTCAGCCCACGACTTCAGCAGCGCGAAGAACGCCGGATCCCCGAGCTCCGCCCGCAGCGCGTGCAGCGTCAACCCGCCGCGCTTGTACACCCGCTCGTCGAACATCCTCGCCATCCCGGGGTCGGCGATCCGCACGTCCGCCGGCTTGGCCTTGATGCGCGCGTGCCAGTCGCGCGCCAGTACCGCCGCCGGGGGGCCGCCCGACTCCTCCGACCACAGCCACTCCGCGTACGTGGCGAAGCCCTCGTTCAGCCAGATGTGGCGCCAGTCCGCCACCGTCAGGCTGTTGCCGAACCACTGGTGAGCCAGCTCGTGCAGCACCAGCCGCTCGTGGGTGCGGCGGCCGTCGACGTGGTTGGCGCCGAAGATGGCCATGCCCTGGGCCTCGATCGGGTCGTCGAGGTCGTCGTCGGTGATCACGATGACGTACTCGGCGAACGGGTACGGGCCGAACAGGCGCTGCAGGAATTCCACCATCCGGCCCTGCCGGCCGAAGTCGCGCTCGAAGGCGCGCCGCAGCCGCGGGGGCACCGCCGCGTGCTGCGGCACCGTGGGGGCGACCGACTCGACGCCGCCGCGGCCGAAACCGAGGCTCAGCAGGCGCGCGCCCACGCCGGCGGGCGAGCCCCAGCCGCGGCCGGTCAGCTCGACGTCGTCGTAGCGGCCGATCTGGACGCTCATCAGGTACGTCGCCGTCGGCTCCGGGCGCTCGAAGACCCAGCGAGTCGTGCTCGCCGACGTCGACCGCTCGACCAGCGTGCCGGTGACCGCGACCAGGTAGGGCGACGCCGTCGTCACGCTCACCCGGTACGCCGCCTTGTCCGACGGGTGGTCGTTGCACGGGAACCACGACGGCGCCCCGACCGGCTGGCTCGCCACCAGGGCGCCGTCGGTCAGCTCGTCCCAGCCGACGTCACCCCAGCGGCTCCCCACCGGGCGCGGGTTGCCGACGTAGTGCACCTCGACGGTGAACACCCCACCCGCCGGGATCGGCTTCGCCGGCTTCACGTGCAGCTTCGCGCCGCGCTTCAGGTACTTCGCGGGCTTCCCGTCGACGAGCACCCGGTTGATCCGGAACTCGCCGAAGTCGAGGCTGACGCGGGACAGCGCCTGCGTCGCCTCCGCGGTGATCACCGCCACCGCCGAGAGCCGGTTCGGCGCGACCTTGTAGTCGAGGATCAGGTCGTAGTGCCGGGTCCGGTAGCCGCCGTTGCCGTGCGCGGGCAGGTAGGGGTCGCCGGAGGTGTCCGCGCCGGGAGCGGGAGCCTTCGAAATCACCCGTGGCGAACCTTTCGTCGTGCGTGCTGAAACCAGGCTCGCACGGCACAGGTGAGTCCGGCGCGCCTGGTCCCGCTTTCGTTACTTACCCGGCCACGCCGAGATCGGGTTGCCCAGCCAGCGGGTGTCGGCGGGCACCTCGTCGCCGCGGGTCACCAGCGAGCCCGGGCCGACCGTCGTGCGTGCGCCGATGCCCGCGCCCGGCAGCACGATGCCGTGCGGGCCGAGGGTCGCGCCCTCGCCGAGGGTCACCCGGGACATGGTCATGATCCGGTCGTGGAACAGGTGCGTCTGCACGACGCAGCCGCGGTTGATGGTCGCGCCGTCGCCCAGCGACACCAGGTCGGCCTCGGGCAGCCAGTACGTCTCCAGCCAGACGCCGCGGCCGATCTTGACGCCCATCGTGCGCAGCCACGCGGTCAGCAGCGGGGTGCCGCCGACCGAGCCGATCAGCCACGGCACCGCGAACGCCTCGACGAAGGTGTCGGCCAGCTCGTTGCGCCAGACGAAGGAGCTCCACAGCGGGTGGTCGACCTCGCGGAACTTGCCGACCAGCAGCCACTTCATCACCGTCGCGGTCAGCGCGGCGACGATCCCCGCGGCCAGCAGGGCGGGCCCGGCCAGCAGCGCGGCGACGCCGGAACCGAACGCCGACGCCGTCCACAGCAGCCCGAACGCGACGACGACGGTCAGCGCGACACCGCACATCACCGGGACGATCCGGCACAGCTCGACCAGCGCCCGCGCCGCCTTCAGGTGCAGCGCCGGGGTGTAGGTGCGGCTCGTGTCGGCGTCGCCGATCGCGCGGCGGACCGGCAGCGGCGGCATGCCCAGGTACGACGAGCCCTTCTTCGCCTTCAACGGCGTCGACGACAGCACGCCGACCAGGCCGCGCTTCGGCACCGAACGGCCGGGCGCGGTCATCCCCGAGTTGCCGAGGAACGCCTGCTTGCCGATCCGGGCCGGGGCGACGTGCAGCCAGCCGTGGTTGAGCTCGTAGGTCGCGACCATGGTGTCGTCGGCGAGGAACGCGCCGCTGTCGACCTTGGTCATCTTCGGCAGCGCCAGCACGGTCGACGCCTCGACGTTGCGGCCGACCTTCGCGCCGAGCAGCCGCAGCCAGACCGGCGTGAACAGGCTGGCGTACAGCGGGAACAGCCCTTCGCGGGCCATGCTCATCAGCCGTTCGGTGGCCCAGACCTGCCACGCGATGCGACCGTGCACCGGGTGGTAGCCCTCGACCATGCCGATGCTCAGCGACCGGACGCCGGCCAGCACGAGCAGCATGTACGCGGCGAAGTACGCCACGGTCGCGACCGGCACGAAGATCATCGCGCGGGTGAACGCGTCGAGAAGCGTCGGAGCGCCGGAAATCGCGGAGCCGAGGACGGCGGCGCCGGCCAGCGCGGCCACGCCGGGCAGGAAGCCGAGCGCCACGGAGGTCACGCCGTAGACGGCGGCCCAGAAGTGCGAGCGCGGCGGGCGGCTCGACGGCCACTTCAGCGCGTCCCGCTCGTCCTTGGCCACGCGCGCGGCGGGCGAACCGGCCCAGCGCTGCCCGGCCGGGACGGCACCGCGGACGGTCGACCCGGCCGCGATCTCCGCGCCCTTGCCGATCCGGACACCCGGGAACAGCGTGCTGCGCGCGCCGACGCGGGCCTCCGCGCCGACGCGGACCTTGCCGATGTGCACGACGTCGCCGTCGACCCAGTGGCCGGTGAGGTCGACCTCGGGCTCGATCGCCGCGCCGCGGCCCAGCTTGAGGAAGCCGGTGACCGGCGGCGGCGAGTGCAGGTCGACGTCCTTGCCGATCCGCGCGCCGAGCGCCTTCGCGTACGTCGTCATCCAGGACGCGCCGGCGACGCTGTCGGCGCCGGAGAACTCGGCCAGCTTCTCGGCCGTCCACAGTCGCAAGTGGACACTGCCACCGCGCGGGTAGGTGCCGGGGCGCACGCCGGACAGCAGCACGCGCGCGCCACCCGCGGCGATGGCGATCCGGCCCGCCGGGCTGAACAGCACGACCCAGGCGAGGCCGATCCACGCCCAGCTCAGCGTGGGCGCCCAGGCGAACCCGAGCAGCGACAACACGTTCGACAGCGCGGCGGCGAGCGTCGCCCAGCGCAGCCCGACCAGGCCCATCAGCGGGACCATCAGCAGCGTCTGGATGACACCGGCGCGGCGTTTCGTCGGCGCGATGTCCCGGCGTTCGGTGGCCTGGCCGCTCAGCGCGTCCAGCATCGCCGCCAGCGCACCCAGCCGCGGGTGGGCGTAGATGTCGGCCACCGACACCTGCGGGTGCCGGGTGCGGATGCGGGCGACCACCTGCGCGGCGGTCAGGCTGCCGCCGCCGTGGGTGAAGAAGTCCGCCTTCGGGCTGTCGACCGAGACACCGAGGATCTCGGCCCAGCCTTCGGCCAGCCACGTCTCGGTCGGGGTCAGCCCGGAAGCCTCCACTGTGGACAATGGCCATGGGAGGGCGTTGCGGTCGACCTTGCCGGAGGTGCGCGTCGGCAGGTCGTCGACGACGGCGAGCAGCGGCACCAGCGCGGCGGGCAGGTGCTCACGCAGGCGCGTCGCGGCCTGGTCGTGGTCGAAGCTCTCGCCCGTGGGCACGACGTACCCGACGAGGACCTGGTTGCCCGCCTTGGTGCGGCGGATCGCGGCGGCCGCGCCCTGCACGCCCGGCAGGGCCTGCAGCGCGGCGTCGACTTCGCCCAGCTCGATGCGGCGGCCGCCGAGCTTGACCTGCTCGTCGAGCCGGCCGAGGAACAGCAGGCCCGCTTCTTCCGCCCGAACCAGGTCGCCGGAGCGGTAGGCACGCGGCCAGCCCAGCGACGGCAGCGGCGCGAACTTCTCGGCGTCCTTGGCCGCGTCGAGGTAGCGGGCCAGGCCGACGCCGCCGATGACGAGCTCGCCGGTCTCGCCCATGGCGACCGGCTCGCCTTCGTCGTTGACCACGGCGAGCTGCCAGCCGACGAGCGGCAGGCCGATCCGGACCGGGCCCTCGCCGGTCAGCTGCGCGGCGGAGGCGACGACGGTGGCCTCGGTCGGGCCGTAGGTGTTCCACACTTCGCGGCCTTCGACGGCGACGCGCTCGGCCAGCTCCGGCGGGCACGCTTCGCCGCCGAAGATGAGCAGGCGGACGTCTTCGAGTGCGTCGGCGGGCCAGAGCGCGGCCAGCGTCGGCACCGTCGAGACGACGGTGATGCGCTGCGCGACCAGCCACGGGCCGAGGTCGACGCCGGTGCGGACCAGCGCACGGGGCGCCGGGACCAGGCAGGCGCCGTGGCGCCAGGCCAGCCACATCTCTTCGCAGGAGGCGTCGAACGCGACGCTCAGCCCGGCCAGGACGCGGTCGCCGGGGCCGATCGGCTCGTCGGTGAGGAAGAGCTCGGCCTCGGCGTCGACGAAGGCGGCGGCACTCGCGTGGGTGACCGCGACACCCTTGGGCTTGCCGGTGGAGCCGGAGGTGAAGATGATCCAGGCGTCTTCGGCCGGCCCGGGGCGGCCTTCGCGGCCAGCGGGCGTGGAGTGGACGTTGATCGTGCCGTCGGTGGCGACCGCGGCGACCTGCGCTTCTTCGAAGACCAGCTCGGCGCGCTCGTCCGGGTCGTCGGCGTCGACCGGCACGTACGCGGCGCCGACGGACAGCGTGGCGAGGATGGCGATGTACAGCTCGGCGGTGCCGGAGGAGATCCGGATGCCGACGCGGTCGCCGAGGCCGACGCCGTAGCCCGTGAGCCGGCGCCCGTAGGCGTCGATCTCCTCGAGCAGGCGCCGGTAGGTCAGGGTGGTGGTGCCGTCGTCGATCGCGGCCGCGTTCGGGTACCGCTCGGCGGTGGCGGCGAGGATGTCGAGCAGGGTGCGCTCACCGGCGCCGAGGCCGGACCAGAAGAGCGCGCGGTCGGCGACCGGGGCGAGGGTGACCTCGGCGGCGGATCCGGTGGGTTCGATCGTGACGGTCATCGGGCGGACACCCCGACCGTACCGAAGACGTGCCGGGACGAATTATGGGCGCGCAAGCCCACCACTCACCTTTCGGGAGCCTCAACCGGGCTTGCTCTCCGGTTGAGGCGCCCGCAACGACCTTCAACGATACCTGTGAATCACCAAAAGATATCCACAGGGTCACGCCAGCGTGTCAGACCTCACGATAATCGCCTGATCAGCGTGATCCAGCTCGCATCTCACGTGATTGAAGCCGTAACTCGCGTGATTGGGGCCGTAACTCGCCATTTCCGGCCCCAATCACGCGAATTACGTCCCTGATCACGTGAGTTACGGCAAATCGCTCACCGGGTTCGAGCGGCTTTGCCGCCGACCTTGGGCTTCGCCTTCTTTTCGCGGACCCGCACGTTCACCCGGACGGGGCTGCCGGTGAAGCCGAACTGCTCACGGAACTTGCGCTCGATGAACCGGCGGTAGCCCGCCTCGAGGAAGCCGGTCGTGAACAGCACCAGCGTCGGCGGCCGGATGCCGGCCTGGGTCGCGAACAGCACCTTCGGCTGCTTGCCCGAACGGACCGGCGGCGGGGTGGCCGCGATCAGGTCGGACAGCCACGCGTTGAGCTGGCCGGTCGGCACCCGCTGGTCCCACGACTTCAGCGCGGTCCGCAGGGCCGGCGCGAGCTTGCGCACCGAACGGCCGGTCAGCGCCGAGATGTTTACCTTCTCCGCCCACGGCACGCGGACCAGGCCGCGGTCCAGCTCGCGGACCATCGCGTGCCGGCGGTCCTCGTCGACCAGGTCCCACTTGTTGAACGCCAGCACGCAGGCGCGGCCGGCCTCGACGACCATGGTCAGCACCCGCAGGTCCTGTTCGGACAGCGGCTCGGCCGCGTCCAGCAGCACGATCGCGACCTCGGCCGCGTCGATCGCGGTCTTGGTGCGCAGCGAGGCGTAGTACTCGGCGCCCGCGGCGAAGTTGACGCGCTTGCGCAGGCCCGCCGTGTCGACGAACCGCCAGGTCTCGCCGTCCAGCTCGACCAGCGAGTCGACCGGGTCGACGGTGGTGCCCGCGACCGAGTCGACGACCGAGCGCTCCTCGCCCGACAGCTTGTTGAGCAGGCTGGACTTGCCGACGTTCGGCTTGCCGACCAGCGCGACGCGCCGGGGACCCGACGTCGCGGCGCCGCCTTCGCGCGGCGACTCGGGCAGGGCCTTGAGGATGGCGTCGAGCAGGTCGCCGGAGCTGCGGCCGTGCAGCGCGCTGACCGGGTGCGGCTCGCCGAGGCCGAGCGACCACAGCGACGCGGTGTCCGCGAGCAGCCGGTCGTCGTCGACCTTGTTCGCGGCCAGCAGCACCGGCTTCTTCGAGCGGCGCAGCACCTTGGAGACGGCCTCGTCGGTCGCGGTCGCGCCGACCGACGCGTCGATCACCAGCAGGACGGCGTCCGCGGTCTGCATGGCCAGCTCGGCCTGCGCGGCGACGGAGGCCTGCAGGCCGGTCGCGTCCGGTTCCCAGCCGCCCGTGTCGACCAGGGTGAACCTGCGCCCGCCCCAGTAGGCGTCGTAGGCGACGCGGTCGCGGGTCACGCCCGGCACGTCCTGCACGACGGCTTCGCGCCGGCCCAGGATGCGGTTGACCAGCGTCGACTTGCCCACGTTCGGGCGGCCGACGACGGCGAGCACCGGCTGCGCGAGCGCGGCCTCCTCGGCCGCCTCCGCCGCCTCGATCTGCGCGTCGAGCGCGGCGAATTCGGTCTCGTCGGACCAGGTGCCGTCGACTTCGCCGACGCCGTCGTACTCTTCCATTACTACCCTGTTTCCCTTATACCGCGCCGAATCCGTGTTCGGCACGCCAGTCGTCCAAAGTCTTCACGAGCGCCGCGAGCTCACCGCGCAGCTCTTCGGTGCCCTGGTCGAGCCCGGTCTTCCCGGGCCCCACCTTCGGCGAAAACGGCTCCCCCACGAGGATGTCCACGCGTGGGCGCCAGCGCCGCCTGCCGTCGGCCGGCTTGAGCGTGCCCCGCGTCGCGACCGGGAGCACGGTCGCGCCGGAGGCCCGGACCAGCCAGGCCGCGCCGCGTTCGGCCGCGCCGACATCCCCGGTACCGCGGGTGCCTTCGGGGAAGATCCCGACGACGCCGCCGTCCTTGAGCACGCCGACCGCGGTCAGCAGCGGTTTGCGGTCGATCTCGCCGCGCTTGAGCGGGATCTGCCCGATCGCCAGCATGAACTTGCCGACGATCCCGCCGAACATCTCGGCCTTGACCAGGAACGCCGAACGCCGCGGAAGCATTCCGAAGATCAGCTGCGGTTCGATCATGGAGCTGTGGTTGGCGATCACGAGCAGCGGCCCGGTGGCGGGAACGCGCTCGCGGCCGTGCACGCGGATGCGGAAGGCCGCGCGCAGATGGTACCGGGCGAAGACCCGCCCGGCGTCGTGGAGTGCGCCGACGGATCCCTCGGGGAGTCCGTCAGCACTCATCGAGCTACTTCTTCTTTGCAGCTCGCCAGCAGGCCGCGGTGGCTGGCCAGCTCGCTCAGCGCGACGATCACCTGGTCGATCGACAGCTCGGAGGTGTCGACCGGCACGGCGTCCTCGGCCGCGCGCAGCGGCGAGGCGGCCCGGGTCGAGTCGAGGCGATCGCGACGCTCGACCGAAGCCAGGGCGTCGGCGACCGACGACTGGCGCCCGGCCGCGGTGTCCTGGGTGCTGCGGCGCGACGCGCGGACGTCGGCGGACGCGGTGAGGAAGACCTTGAGCGGCGAGTCCGGCGCGACGACCGTGCCGATGTCCCGGCCCTCGACGACGATGCCGCCCCGGTGCCCGACGACGTCCTCGATGATCCGCCGCTGCCGCGTGACCAGCAGCTCACGCACGTGCGGCACGGCCGAGACCGGCGACACGGCCTTGGTGACCTCCGGCCCGCGGATGTCGGCGGCGACGTCCTCGCCGGCCAGCCGGATCTCCGGCCGGTCGGGGCTGGTGCCGATGGTGAACTCGGCCCGGTCGGCCACCGCGGCGACCGCGTCCGGGTCGGCCGGGTCGACGCCGGCGCGCAGCACGGCGAGGGTGACCATCCGGTACATCGCCCCGGTGTCGAGGTAGCCGGCGCCGAGGCGCTGGGCGAGCTTGCGGGCGACGGTGGTCTTCCCGGTCCCCGACGGGCCGTCCAGCGCGACCACACCACGTAGGGCTCCCGTCACCGGCACTCTCCTCGCGTTCTCGTCTCGGTCGGCTCGGGGTCCATTCTGCCGGTCGGGGTGCGGAGGAGATCAGTCGCCCCGCGTGCCGAAGCGCGCCACCACGAGCGCGAGGCGCTCGTCACGGTGGGCCGGCGACAGCCGGTGCCCCCGGTCGAGGGTCACCAGGCCGTGCAAGGTGCTCCAGAACACTTCGGTCAGCGGGCCGGCGTTCTGCGCCCCCGCCACCGGTTCGATGACCGCCAGCAGCTCCGCGAAGTTCGCCTTCATCACCTCCGGGGTGTCGTCCTGGGCGAACCGCAGCTCGGAGGCGAGCGTGAACATCGCGTCGTACAACGCGGGCCTGGCCTCGGCGAACCCGACGTAGGCGCGGACGACACCGGCCAGGCCGCCGGCCCGCGCGTCCGCCAGCACCGAAGCCAGCTCGGCGAAGCCCTCCAGCGCGGCCGCGGCCATGATCGCGTCCTTGCCGCCCGGGAAGTGGCTGTACAGCACTGGCTGGCTGTACTCGATCAGCGCCGCGAGCTTCCGGGTGGTGACCGCGTCCCAGCCTTCCGCCTCGGCCAGCTCCCGCGCCGCGGCCACGATCCGTCGTGCTCGCTCGGTGCGGTCGCGCACCCGCCGTTGTCCCTGGGTCATACGTCACATTCTAGCACTGCTAGACAAAATAGCGGTGCTAGGTTAGCGTTGCTAGCAATCCTAGCGATGCTAGAACACTGGAGGAAACATCATGCTCGTCACCGGCTACGTCCTCGTCGCGATCGTCTCGCTCGGGATCATCTACGTCGGCCTCAACTACCTGTTCGCGCCGCGGAAGATCGCGGCGGGCTTCGGCTTCACCGACGTTCCCGAGGACGCCGACACCTTCTTGAACGTCAAGGGCGGCCGCGACGTCGGCGCCGGCCTGGTTCCGCTGGCCCTGATGGTCTACGGGGACCCGCACGCGCTGGGCTGGGTCATCCTCACCGCGGCCGTCTGGCCCCTGTTCGACATGCTGATCGTCCTGCGCCACCGCGGGAAGAAGGCCATCGCCTTCGCCGTCCACGGCCTGACCGCCGCCGTGATGGTCGTCGCCGCGCTGCTGCTCCTGCTCGGCTGAACGTCGCGAATCGGACACGTGGGTTACGGTGGTTGGGTGAACGTCGAAGTAACCCCCCTGCCCGGCATCGGGGTGCGCAAGGACTTCAGCACCCGGACCGGCCGTCGCATCGGCGTCGTCACCCAGCGGGACGGCCACACCGAGCTGATCGTGTCGAAGTCGGACGACCCCGACGCCTGCGCCGCCTCGATCCCGCTCACCGCGGACGAGGCGGGCACGCTGGCCAACCTGCTCGGCGCGCCCCAGCTGGTCGCGCAGCTGACGGAGGAGCACCGGGACCTGCCGGGGATCAGCACGCGGCAGCTGCCGATCAAGCCGTCCGGCCCGTTCGACGGCCGGACGCTCGGCGACACCGCGATGCGCACCCGCACCGGCGTCTCGGTGGTCGCGGTGGCGCGGGCGGGCCAGGTCCACCCCTCGCCCACGCCCGACTTCACCCTGACCGGCGGCGACCTGCTGGTGGCGGTCGGCACGAGCGAGGGCCTCGAAGCCGCCGCCAAGATCCTCAAGTACGGCTGAGCGGCCGATGGACCACACCGCGCTGTCCCTGATCGAACTGGGGGCGGTCTTCTTCGTGCTGGGCGCACTCGGGCGCCTGGCCGGCAAGATCGGCCTCTCCCCCATCCCGCTCTACCTGCTCGGCGGTCTCTGCTTCGGCTCCGGTGGCCTGATCCCGCTGACCGACATCGGCGGCTTCACGCACCTGGCCAGCGAAATCGGCGTCGTGCTGCTACTGCTCCTGCTCGGCCTCGAGTACTCCGCGGCCGAGCTGTTCACCGGGCTGCGCCGCTCGTGGACGGCCGGCCTGCTCGACATCGTCCTCAACGCGGCGCCCGGCGCGGCCGTCGCGCTGCTGCTGGGCTGGGGCCCGGTCGGCGCGATGGTGATGGCGGGCGTCACCTACATCTCGTCGTCCGGGATCGTCGCCAAGGTCCTCGGCGACCTGGGCCGGCTGGGCAACCGCGAGACGCCGGTGGTGCTGTCGATCCTCGTGTTCGAGGACCTCGTGATGGCGCTCTACCTGCCGATCCTCACCGCGGTCCTGGGCGGGGTGTCGTTCCTGGGCGGCATGGAGGCCGTCGGGATCTCGCTGCTGGTGATCACCGTGGTGCTGGTGATCGCGCTCAAGTTCGGCCGGTACGTCTCGGCCGCCGTCGACAGCCCGGACCGCGAGGTGTTCCTGCTCAAGGTCCTCGGCGCGGCGCTGCTGGTGGCCGGGCTGGCGTCGGCGATGCAGGTGTCGGCCGCGGTCGGCGCGTTCCTGCTCGGCATCGCGATCTCGGGCTCGACCGCGGAGAACGCGACGCACCTGCTGGAACCCCTGCGCGACCTGTTCGCCGCGGTGTTCTTCGTGGTCTTCGGGCTCAACACGAACCCGGCGTCGATCCCGCCGGTGCTCGGCTGGGCGGTCGTGCTGGCGGTGGTGACGACCGCGACGAAGGTCGGCACCGGCTGGTGGGCGGCCCGCCGCCAGGGCATCGGGAAGATGGGCCGGGCTCGCGCGGGGGCGGCGCTGGTGGCCCGCGGCGAGTTCTCGATCGTGATCGCCGGCCTGGCGGTGACAGCGGGAGCGGTCACCGGCGAGCTGGCGGCCCTGGCCACGGCGTACGTGCTGCTGATGGCCATCCTCGGCCCGACGGCGGCCCGGGTCGTCGAGCCGATCGCCCGCGCCCTGCAGCGCAAGTCCGCCACGAAGACGGCCCCGGCCGAGGCCGGCTGAGTGTTACCGGCCGACGCCGGATCAAACGCTGAAGGTGCAGCCCGTCGCGACGAGATCCGTCCCGCTGTAGGAGTACGCGGGGCACGTCGCCGTGATGTTGTGCAGGTAAGTGTTATACGGCTGCTGGGTCGAGATGGCGTTGAAAATGGCGATCTTGAAGACGTACGGCGAACCCGCATCGGAGAACCCCGTGCACGACGTCCCCAGGTGAACCGTGGGCGAAGGGAGGTGCCAGCCGGGAGGGCCGATCGAGTACGCCGACGCGCAGGACGTCGTGGTCGCCGCCGAAGCGGCCGTCGCGGGCGCCAGCGACAGCACGCCGGCCGCCGTCACGACGACGGCGGCCGCCCACGCGGCCTTCGGTCTCGTCCGGTCCGGCATGGCGGCTCCTCGTTGCGGGACAAGGGAAATTCGAGCCTAACACCGGGTTTTGCGGGCGGCATCGGCCTTCCGGGGCAACCGGTCAGCGCAGGTCCGCCCGGCCCGCCGACGCCACGAACGCGCCGCCGCCGAGGGCAGCCGGGTGGGTCGTCGCCGGTGGGAGGACGCCCCCCACCGGGACCGACAGCGAGGTGCGGGACAGGTCCAGGGTCAGCCGGCCCGGTTGGGCGGGGCCGCGGATGAAGCTCGCGTCCGTGCCGCCGATGATCAACGCCAGTGCGTGGCCGCGGGGGACGATGTGGTCCGTGGACGCCAGCCGGAACGTCATCGTGTACGCCGTCCCCGGTGTCAGCGGTCGTTCCTGCGAAAGGGATGCGTAGTTCGCCAGGTCCGCCCAGCCGCGGCTGATGATCGTGTAGGTCACCTTCTTCACGTCCGCCGTCGCGATGCGGTAGCAGGCGTCGTCGCCCGTCGTCGAGGAACCCCAGCAGTTCTCCGTGGTGCCCGTCTTGATCCCCTCGCCGCTGCCGGCGAAGTTGCGGATCGTCGCCGCGCCGAGGTCCACCAACAGGGCCGACACCCGCGCCGACGCCGTGCTCGGTGTCGCCGTCACGGTGATCGACGACGTCCCCGAAACCTGCAGGTCGGACGCCAGGGCCCCGGTCGAGTAGGTCAGCGCGGCGCTGCCCGGGCTGGTCACCCAGGTGTCCTCGCCGACGTTCGGGTTGTCCGTGAAGGACGCCGTCCCGGACGCCGGCGCCGTGCCGAGCGTGCCGGACGCCCCCGGGCGCAGCGTCGTGGCCGCCGCACCGGCCGCCGGGTAGCGGCTCTGGTCGGCCCACTGGTCCGGCTGCCGCTCGACGCTGGCCATCGGGCCGTTCTGGACGCCGTTGTCGATCCCGAGCAGGTAGTGGTCGAACCACCGGTGCAGCAGGTCGACCCAGTCCGCGCGCCGGTAGTCGAACGGGTCGACGTGCCCGGTCTGCGACAGCCAGATCTTCTTCTCGACGTTCAGCGCGTCCCACCACTGTCCGAAGTGGAGGGTCTTGACGTTGAGGTCGTTGACGCCGTGGGACAGCAGCACGCTGGCGCGCACGTTCCGCGCGTTCGTGACGTAGTCCCGCGCCGCCCACAGCGGCCCGTAGTCGCCGTTCGCCGTCGCGCCGGTGGTGAGGACCTGGTTCTGCGCCGAGCAGTTCTGCCCGCTGTTGCGCGCCTCGACGGTCTGCGCGAGCCCCGCCGGGTTGAAGCCGAAGGTGGCGCCGTCGGAGCGGTAGTAGTCGTACCAGGAGCTGATCGCGGAGATCGGCACGATGGTCTTGAGCCCGGCGACGCCGGTCGCCGCGACGCCGTTGGCGATCGTGCCGTCGTAGGACTTGCCGATCATCCCGACGTTGCCGGAGGTCCAGCCCGCGGTCACCGCACTGCCGCCGGTCTTCGCGCTGTAGCCGGTCGCGCGGCCGTTCAGCCAGTCGACGACCTTGCGGGCCGAGCCGACGTCCGACGGGCCGCCGACGTCCGCGCAGCCGGCCGAGCGGTTCGTCCCGGCCAGGTCGACCTGCACCACCGCGTAGCCGCGCGGCACGAAGTAGTTGTCGTAGAACAGCGGGAACTTCACCGGCTTCCCGGCGCTGTCGTAGGTCTTGAGCTCGCTCTCGTTGCCGCGCCCGCAGCACGAGTAGTACGGGCTGGCGTCCATGATCACCGGCACGCCCGAGGTCAGCTCGCCCGGCCGCACGATGTCGGCGGCGACGCGGTCGGAGCGCCCGTCGCCGTCGCCGTCGCGGCCGATGTCGACCCAGACGGTTTCGCGGACCGCCTTCGCGTAGTCGTAAACCGGTTCACTCGCCGCGGGCGCCGCGGCCGCCGGGGTCACCGCACCGGACAGGAGCACCGCGAGGACCCCGCACACCACACCGAGTCGCATAACCGTCACGCTAGCGAGCCGGCGATCGCCCCCACTACGGCGGAAAGTCGGGCGTACGTTGGAAATCATGACGGAGTCCCTGCCCGCGGTGAGCCTCACCGCCGTCGGTGTCGCCGCGCTGCGGGCGTACGAAAGCCGCCGCCCGGACCGGCTGTTCGACGATCCGTACGCGGCCGCGTTCCACGCGGCCGGCAGCTCCCTGCTGCCCGTCGCACCGGGCGAAACCCCGCAGGGTGGCCTCGGCGCGCTCTTCGCCCGCCAGGTGGCGATCCGCACCCGGTTCTACGACGACTACCTGCTGGCCGCCGGGTGCGCCCAGGTCGTGGTGCTCGCCGCGGGGCTCGACGCCCGCGCCTTCCGGCTCGCGTGGCCGCCGGGCGTGCGGTTGTTCGAGCTCGACCTGCCCGAGGTCCTCACGTTCAAGGACGAGGTGCTCGCCCGCCAGGGCGCCGTGCCGTCGTGCGAGCGCGTCGTGGTCCCGGCCGACCTGCGCGACGACTGGGCGGGTGCGCTGCGGGCCGCCGGGTTCGACCCGGGTCTCCCGGCCGCGTGGCTGGCCGAGGGCCTGCTGGTCTACCTGACCCGCCAAGAGGCCGACGCGCTGCTGTCGACCGTGACCGAGCTGTCCGCGCCGGGCAGCCGGGTGTCGTTCGAGCACCGGTCGGCCGAGACGCGGGACGGCCTGCTCGCCCGCGCCGAGGCCACCCCGGGTGCCGAGCGCATCACCCGCTTGTGGCACGGCGGTCTCGGCGATGAGGCGCCGGAGTGGCTGCGCGGCCACGGCTGGGCACCCACCGTCGTCTCCCACGCCGAACTGGCCGTGAAGTACCACCGTCCGGGCGACGAGACACTCGACGGGTTCGTGACCGCCCTGCGTCAGAGCTCGACGTTGCGGTAGAGCGCGCCGACCTCGGTCTTCGTCAGCCGCCGGATCGAGCCGACGCGCTGGTTGCCGAGCTGGACGTCGCCGACCGCGGTGCGGACCAGCTTGAGCACCGGGTGGCCGGTGTCCTTGAGCAGGCGGCGCACGATGTGCTTCTTGCCCTCGTGGATGACCAGCTCGACCAGCGACTTGCCGGAGTGCATGTCCTTGACCCGGAACTGGTCGACCTTGACGATGCCGTCCGGCAGCTCCCAGCCCTTGCGCAGCTCCTTGCCCAGCCCGCGCGGCACCAGGCCGTCGACCTCGGCGAGGTAGGTCTTGAGGACCCGGTAGGACGGGTGCATCAGCCGGTGGCCGAGGTCGCCGTCGTTGGTCAGCAGCAGCAGGCCCTCGGTGTTCTCGTCGAGCCGTCCGACGTGCACGACGCCGGGCGTCTCCTCGTACCGGCCGCGCAGGTAGTCGCCGACGCAGGGGCGGCCGCGGTCGTCCGACATCGTCGAGTGCACGCCCTTGGGCTTGTTCAGGGCGAGGTAGATCAGGTCGTCGCGCAGGTTCACCCGGGTGCCGTCGACGTGGATGACCGCGTTGTCCGGGTCGACGCGGCGGCCCAGCTCGGTGACGACCTCGCCGTCCACCTCGACGCGGCCGGCGACGATCAGGTCCTCCGCCGCGCGCCGGGAGGCGACCCCGGCCTGCGAGAGCACCTTCTGCAGGCGGACGCCGTCGGGGTGTTCACTGGATGTCATCGATGGTGTCCACTTCGGGTAGCAACGGAGCGATGGCGGGCAGGTCGTTCAGTGACGACAGCCCCAGTCGCTCCAGGAACAGCTCGGTCGTCACGTACAGCGTGCCGGTCGTCTCGGGATCGGTCCCCATCTCTTCGATGAGGCCGCGCGCGAGCAGCGTCCGGATCACGCCGTCCACGTTCACACCCCGCACCGCGGCAACCCGCGCACGGGTCACCGGCTGCCGGTACGCGATCACGGCGAGGCTCTCCAGCGCGGCCCGGGTCAGCTTCGACCGCTGGCCGTCCAGCAGGAGCTTCTCCACGAACGGGGCATGGACGTCCCTAGTGTAGAACCGCCACCCTTCGCCGACGCGCCGCAGGTCGATCCCGGACGTCCGGTCGGTGAACTTCTGCGCCATGGTCCGCAGCGCGACGACGATCCGCGCCCGGGGCTGGCCGAGGGTGTCGGCGAGCAGCTCTTCGCTCGCGGGCGAGTCGACGACGAGGAGAAGCGCCTCGAGGGCGGCTTCGAGGGCCTCGTCGGAGGCGAGGTCCGGCATGGAGTCCGAGTCCCCGGCAGCGACCAGATCGGACTCGGGATCCTCGGGACCCGGCTCGGCCACGGCGGCCGCTTCAGGCTCGGCGCCTTCAGGCTCGGCGGAAGCGGGCTCCGGGGTAGCTGGGGTCAGCGGTTCCACCGGCGAACCGTCCTCGGTCACCGGCTCGCCGGACAATGCCTCCGCCAGCGCCAGCTCCGCCGCGGCCTCCGCCGGCTCACCCACCGGCGGCTCCGGCGGGGACACCTGCTCGTCGCTCACCCGTACTCCTCTTCGTCTCCGAACGCGCGGTCCAGCTCGGCCGCCGCGGAGGCTTCTTCCTTCGAGCCGCCCGTCCAGCGGACGTGCAGCTCGGCCAGTGCCTCGGTCTGCTCGAACTGGACCGTCGCCTCGCGGTAGAGCTCCAGCAGCGCCAGGAAGCGCGCCACGATCTCCACCGTGTGCTCGCAGTCGTCGACCAGCTCGCCGAACGTCGCCTGGCCGCGCTCGGCCAGCATCACCCGCAGGATCGCCGCGTGCTCGCGCACCGAGATGCGGCCCATGTGGATGTGGGCGATCGACACGGTCGGCGGCGGCTTGGGCCGGAACACCGCCACCGCGATGTCGGCGAACTTCTGCGGCGTCACGCCCAGCATCACCTCGGGCAGCAGCCCGACGAACCGCTCCTCCAGCGCCACCGACCGCGGGTACCGCCGCAGCGCGTTCTGCTCCAGCTCGCCGAACAGCGCCGCCACCTGCTTGTACGCGCGGTACTGCAGGATCCGCGCGAACAGCAGGTCGCGGGCTTCGAGCAGGGCGAGGTCGTCTTCGCTCTCCACTTCGGCCGACGGCAGCAGCCGCGCCGCCTTCAGGTCCAGGAGCGTGGCCGCGATGACCAGGAACTCCGTCGTCTCGTCGAGGTTCCAGTCCGTGCCCAGCGCGCGGGTGTAGGCGATGAAGTCGTCGGTGACCCGGTGCAACGCCACTTCGGTGACGTCGAGCTGGTGCTGCGAGATCAGCTGCAGCAGCAGGTCGAACGGCCCTTCGAAGTTGGCCAGCCGCACCTTGAACTTCGACGTGCTGAGTTCTTCGGTGTTGACGCCTTCGGGGATCATCCCGCCGTGCACCGTCTGGTGCTCTTCGGGTACCTGGTCCTCGGGAGCCGGGTCCGGCTCGTCCATCAGCCCTCGGTTTCGCCGCCGTCTGAGCCGACCACCCGCAGCCGCTGCACCAGCACCGACTCCTCGCCGTTCTGGTCGAAGTCGGCCAGCAGCACCGCGACGGCCTCGCGGACCAGGCGGCCGCGGTCGACGACCAGGTCGTGCTTCGCGCGCAGCGTCAGCCGGGCCTGTTCCATGGCCAGGAGCTCGTCGCCGGAGACGTACACGGTGATTTTCGCGTCGTGCTTGGTCCGGCCGGAGCCGTGCGGGGCCGCGCTGCGGGCGAGCTGTTCGGTCCGGCCGTTGCCCGCGGGCTTGGCCTTCTCGTCGGGCTCGTCGGGCTCGGGCGGGGGCTGGGGAGGGAGATCGAGAGCGGGGCTGGCGGTGCTGGTCGTAATCCTGAAGAGTTCCGACGCTCCCGGCAGGGAGGCGCGCCTGCTCACCGAGCGATCACCTCGCGGGCCAGCTGGCGGTACGCCGCCGCGCCGGCCGACTTGGGCGCCCAGGTCGTGATCGGCTCACCCGCGACCGTCGTCTCGGGGAACCGCACGGTGCGGTTGATGACCGTGTCGAACACGGTCTCGCCGAATGCCTCCACCACGCGAGCCATGACCTCCTTCGAATGCAGGGTTCTCGGGTCGTACATGGTGGCGAGAATCCCCACGATGTCCAGTTTGGGGTTGAGGCGTTCCTGGACCTTCTCGATGGTGTCGATCAGGAGAGCTACGCCTCGCAGACTGAAGAACTCGCACTCCAGCGGGATGATCACGCCGTCCGCGGCGGTCAGCGCGTTCACCGTGAGCAGGCCGAGCGAGGGCTGGCAGTCGACAAGAACATAGTCGTAGTCGTTCATGACCGGACGAAGGACCCGTAACAACGTGTGCTCGCGCCCCACCTCGGCGACGAGCTGGACCTCCGCCGCGGACAGGTCGATGTTGCTCGGCAGCAGGTCAACGCCGTCGACGCGGGTTTTCATCAGCACGTCGGTGGCGCTGACCGACCGCTCCATGATGGCGTTGTAGACCGTCTGGTCCAGTTCGTGCGGCTGGATGCCGAGACCGACGGCGAGCGCGCCCTGCGGGTCGAAGTCGACGAGCAGCACCCGCCGCCCGTACTCGGCGAGGGCGGCACCCAGGTTGATGGTCGACGTCGTCTTGCCGACGCCGCCCTTCTGGTTGCACATCGCCATGATCTTGGCCGGGCCGTGCCTGTCCAGCGGCGCCGGATCGGGGTGCTCGCGGATCGGGCGGCCGGTCGGGCCGATACCCTCCAGCTTCACCTTCTTGCCGTTGCGTTCCTGCGGCTCGTCGCCGTCGTGGAGTTCCGGCGTCGCGATCTTGACGTCGTTGAGGTTCGCCGCCGCCGACCCGGCGGACTCGGCCGGGACGGCCGGCTGGTTCGGTGTCGACATGGCGAGAAGGCTCCTTGTTCGTCGCGTCCGCCGCAGCCTATGTCCGGAGTCGGAGCCCCGGCAAAGCAACGCGCCGGACTCGACGGGGCAATGTCACTCGACCGTCGGTGCAGGCTGGGAAGGCGCTTCGGGGAAAACACAGCGGCGCGAAGCGCCTCCGTTGAGGGTGGTGGCGGGGGCATGGATGGATCCAGGGCCGTCTAGCCCAGTGCCCGCGGGTGCGCCGTCGCGTACACCTCGCGCAGGGTGTTGACCGTGACCAGCGTGTACACCTGGGTCGTCGTCACCGAGGCGTGGCCGAGGAGTTCTTGGACGACCCGGACGTCCGCGCCGCCTTCGAGCAGGTGCGTGGCGAAGGAGTGGCGGAGCGTGTGCGGCGACACGACGGCGGTGATGCCCGCCCGGCCGGCGGTGTCCTTGAGGACCTGCCACGCGCTCTGCCGCGACAGCCGGCTGCCGCGGGCGTTGAGGAACAGCGCCGCCGTGCCCCGGCCGTGCGCGGCGAGCACCGGGCGGGCGCGCACGGTGTAGGCGTGCAGCGCGGCGAGCGCGGGACGGCCGATCGGCACCAGCCGCTGCTTGCCGCCCTTGCCGTCGAGCAGCACCGTGCGCTCGGCCGGGTCGACGTCGTCGACGTCCAGGCCGACCGCCTCGGAGATCCGCGCCCCGGTGGAGTAGAGCACCTCCAGCAGCGCCCGGTCGCGCAGCGGGCGCTCGCCGTCCGGGGGCGGGGTCTCCAGCAGCCGCAGCACGTCGTCGACCGGCAGCGCCTTGGGCAGCCGCTTGGCCGGGGTCGGCGGCCGGACTTCGCGGGCCGGGTTGTGCTCGGTGAGGCCCTCGGCGTGCGCGAACTTGTGCAGCCCCCGCACGGCGACCAGGGCCCGGGCGGCCGAGGAGGCGGCCAGGGGCTTGTGCTCCTCGTCGCCCTCCCGCAGCGCGGCACCGAAGGCGGTGACGTGCGCGGACGTCACGTCGGCGACCTCAGCGACGCCCAGGCCGGCCAGGTGCGCGGCGTACCGGCGCAGGTCACGGGCGTAGCTGTCCAGGGTGTTGCGCGCGGTCCCGCGTTCGACGGCCAGGTGGTCGAGGTACGCGGCGATCACGCCATCCGTGCTGCCCGCGCCTGCCACGCCGTCACCTTAGGCCGCCCGGGGCTCGTGACCGGGGAGAAACCCCGTTCCCGGCTCCGCGCGGTTACCTTGGATTCATGGAGTCCGACGAACTCCGCATCGGCACGGCCGAGCGGGAGGAAGCGGCGAGGCTGCTCGCCGACCACTTCGGCATGGGCCGCATCACCCCGGACGAGTACGAGACGCGGGTGACGGACGCCTACGCGGCGGCCACCCTGGGCAACCTCCGGCCGCTGTTCCGCGACCTGCCCCAGCCCCACCCGGGCTTCTTCGGGCCGCCGCCGGCGCCGATGCCGGCCCCGGTCTCGATGCCGGTTCCGATGCCGGTGTACGCGCCGCCCCCGACGCCGTACCCGCAGCCGTACCCGCAGCCGGTGCCGTACTCGTACCGGTCGAAGACGGTGGCCGGCGTGCTGCAGATCGTGCTGCCCTTCGGCGTCGGCCGGTTCTACACCGGCCAGGTCGGCCTCGGCCTGCTGCAGCTGTTCGTCTGCGTGATCACCCTGGGTGCGGGCACGCTCTGGCCGATCATCGACGGCATCGTGCTGCTGGCCAACGGCGGCCGCGACGCCGAAGGCCGCCCGCTGCGCCCCTGACCCGACCGCCCCAATGTGGCGTTCGGTGCATCCACCGCACCCAATGTGGCGTTCGGTGCGTTGGATGCACCCAACGCCACATTGGGGCGCTTGAGCCGAGGCGCAGCGGAGCGGGCGCAGCGCAGCGGAGCGGGCTCAGGCTTCCTTGCGCTTGGCGAACGCCGTCGGGCGGTCGGTCCACGGGGCGTCCGCCGGGCGGGCCGTGGCCACGCCGGTGAGCACCGCGTGGGTGGCCAGCACGCCGGACACCGTGGCGCCGTTGAGCAGCTCGCCCGCCAGGGCCATCCGGACCGCCTCGGCGAGCGGGAACTTGCGGATCACCAGGTCCGCTTCCTCGTCGCCGAGCACCTCGCGGTCCACATCGGACAGCCCGCGGGCCAGGAAGACCCGCACGACCTCGTCGGTGAAGCCCGGCGACGCCGCGACGTCGACCAGCGTCACCCAGTCCGACGCGGCCAGCCCGACCTCCTCGACCAGTTCCCGGCGAGCGGTGTCCACCGGGTCCTCGCCGAGGTGGTCGATCAGGCCGGCCGGCAGTTCCCACAGCCGGTGCCCGATCGGGTGCCGGTACTGGTGGATCAGCGTGACCTGCTGGTCCTCGTCCAGCGCGACGATCGCCACCGCGCCGAGGTGCTCGATCACCTCGCGGGTCGCGGTGCCGCCGCCCGGCATCACGACCTCGTCGATCCGCAGGCCGACGACGCGTCCGATGTGGACGTCCCGGCTGGCCGCGACGCTGAACTCGTGCTCGCCCGGCGCGGTCATCGGGCCGCCACCGATGCCTCGGGCAGCTCGACCGGCAGCCGCTCGGCGACCTTGCGATCCACCACGGCCTTGACGAACGCGCTGAACAGCGGGTGCGGCCGGGTCGGGCGGCTCTTCAGCTCGGGGTGCGCCTGGGTGCCGACGAAGAACGGGTGCTTGTCGGCGGGCAGCTCGACGAACTCGACCAGGTGGTCGTCCGGCGAGGTGCCGGAGAACACCAGGCCGGCGTCGGTGAGCTGTTTGCGGTAGGCGTTGTTGACCTCGTAGCGGTGCCGGTGGCGCTCGGACACCTCGGTGGTGCCGTACGCCTTCGCGACCTGCGAACCCGCCTTCAGCTTCGCCGGGTACGCGCCGAGCCGCATGGTGCCGCCCATGTCCCGCTCCCCCGCGACGACGTCACGCTGGTCGGCCATGGTCGAGATGACCGGGTGCGTGGTGTTCTCGTCGAACTCCGACGAGCCCGCGTCCTCGATGCCGGCCAGGTGCCGCGCGGCCTCGATGACCATGCACTGCAGGCCGAGGCACAGGCCGAGCAGCGGGACGCCGCGGGTGCGGGCGTACTCGATCGCGCCGACCTTGCCCTCGATGCCGCGGATGCCGAACCCGCCCGGGATCAGCACACCGTCCACATCGGACAGCACGGAGGCCGCGCCGGACGCGGTCTGCGCGTCGTCGGAGGCCACCCAGACGATCTCGACCTTGGCGCGGTGGGCGAACCCGCCCGCACGCAGGGCCTCGGTGACCGAGAGGTAGGCGTCCGGCAGGTCGATGTACTTGCCGACCACGGCGATCCGCACGACCTCGCTCGGGTTGTGCACCCGGTCGAGCAGGTCGCCCCACACCGTCCAGTCGACGTCGCGGAACGGCAGGCCGAGGCGGCGGACGACGTAGGCGTCGAGCGCCTCGCCGTGCAGCACCTTCGGGATGTCGTAGATGGACCGCGCGTCCGGGCAGGCGATGACCGCCTCGGTGTCCACGTCGCACATCAGGCCGATCTTGCGCTTGAGGTCCTCCGGGATCTCCCGGTCGGCCCGGCAGACCAGCGCGTCGGGCTGGATGCCGATGTTGCGCAGCGCGGCGACCGAGTGCTGGGTCGGCTTCGTCTTGAGCTCGCCCGAAGGCGCCAGGTACGGCACCAGCGAGACGTGCAGGAAGAAGCAGTGGTCGCGGCCGACGTCGTGGCGGACCTGGCGGCAGGCCTCCAGGAACGGCAGGGACTCGATGTCGCCGACCGTGCCGCCGACCTCGGTGATGACGACGTCCGGCGACTGGCCGTTCTCGTCGGGCTCGGCCGCGGCGGTGATCCGGGCCTTGATCTCGTCGGTGATGTGCGGGATGACCTGCACGGTGTCGCCGAGGTACTCGCCGCGGCGCTCCTTGGCGATCACCTCGGAGTAGACCTGGCCGGTGGTGACGTTGGCCTTGCCGTCGAGGTCGCGGTCGAGGAACCGCTCGTAGTGCCCGATGTCGAGGTCGGTCTCGGCGCCGTCGTCGGTGACGAACACCTCACCGTGCTGGAACGGGTTCATCGTCCCGGGGTCGACGTTGAGGTAGGGGTCGAGCTTCTGCATCGTGACGCGAAGCCCGCGTGCGGTAAGGAGCTGACCCAGGCTGGAAGCCGTGAGTCCCTTGCCCAGAGAGGAGGCGACGCCTCCGGTGACAAAAACGTACTTGGTTGCCCGTGACTGAAGTCCCACGGGCCGCCAGCATATCCCACCGCTGCGGATCCGCGCGCTGTGACATGCCCGAGCCGCCGGATATGACCTGGGCCACCCGCACGGGTGACTAAGCCGCAACCCGCGCCGGGCGCAACCGCGGCCGTCCGGTGAGCGCGCGGCTGCCCGGCAGCCGCCGCAGCACCTCGACCATGGTGATCGTCAGGGCGATCGTCGCCACGTAGACGATCACGCTGAGCCACGGCGCGCCGAACCGCTCCGCCGCGACCGGGATGAGCGGGCCGAGCAGGGCCAGCGCGAGCGGGTGCACCAGGAAGACGCTGAACGACCGGTTCGCCGCCCACGACACGAGCCGGGCTCCGCGGCTGCCTTCGCGCCGGCGTGCCGCCCACCACGTGCTGAACGCGTAGATCGCCGCGATCACGGTGAGGAACCACGGGATCAGGTACGGCTGGAACGGGTCGCTGGCCACCTGCGGGAAAGTTCCACTGTGGACAGTGCGCAGGTAGTACCACTCGGTGCCGGCGAGCACGGCGACGAGCGCGCCGCCCAGCAGCAGCCGGTGCCGGCCCGCCCAGGCGTGCACGGTCTCGAAGTGCATGGCCACCACGGCACCGGACAGCGTGTAGAACTGGTACGGCACGATCGTGGCGTACAGGTGGGTGATGGTCTCGTAGCTCACCCCCAGCGGCTGGTACGTCATGAACAACGTGACGCCGACCTGCAGCGCCCCGCTGCCCAGCAGCAGCCACCCGTGCTTGCCCGCGGTCGCCCGCAGCAGCTTCATCAGCCACGGGAACAGCAGGTAGACCTGCATCGTCACGAGCAGGAAGTACAGGTGGTACCAGGCGCCGCCGGTGACGAGGTCCTTGAGCAGCAGGCGCATCGACGCCTCGAGCGAGCCCGGCTGCTGCACCCCGGTCACCAGCGAATACGCCCAGAAGAACATCGACCAGGCCAGGTAGGGCGTGGCGACCAGCGGCAGCCGGCGGCGCCAGAAGTCCGCGGCGGTGAACTCGCGGCGGCGGTTCTGGAACACCAGCACGAAGCCGGTGAGCGCGAAGAACGCCTCCCGGGTGAAGTGCAGCGGCGTCTCGACCGCGTTGGCGCCCACGTCCTGCGCGTAGTTCGTCGCGCCCACCACATGGATGAGGATGACGCAGGCGAACGTGACCAACCGGAACAGGTCGATCTGGTGCAGGTAGGGCGCTTTGCCGCCCGGTCTCGTGCTGCGGGCGGGGGCTTCGAGCGTGGCCTGGGCAGTCGTCATCGTGCCGCCGATCCGGCACTGTCGTCGGCGTGGTTCACGTTCTCAGACTTGCCACCCATTCTGTGAATTTCCCATGAAGCCACTGGGAGGCGCCTGTTGGCCGGGCTGCTGGGGCCTGTCGGATATGCCACTCCCGCTCGGGGTGCGTGACTACAGTGATCATGTTAATGCTCAGCGTGAAGGGCCACCACCCGGGCGCGACACCGCCCGCGTGGTGGCCCTCCGCAAGGGAAATCAGAAGGCTGCGGCCCCGTTCGGGGTACCGAGGCCGGTCGGGCCGTCGTAGCCGGTGACCGCGGTGCAGAGGTAGCTGCCGCCGCACGAGCCGTTGCTGCCGCCGCTCACGTCGTGGAGCGAAGCTGTGTGCGAGTACACCGTGTTCGCGCCCGTGACGCCGCTGACACCGCCGAGGGCGTAGACGCTGCCGACGACCGGCGCCGCGACGCTGGTGCCGCCGAACACCATCCAGCCGGACCGGCCCTGGTAGGCGGTGCTGTCGTAGACGGCGACCCCGGTGGCCGGGTCGGCGACGGCGCTGACGTCGGCCACCGTCCGCTTGCCGCAGCCGCTGTCGGTCTGCCACGACGGCTTGGTGATGTACGCCGAGCAGCCGCTGCCCGCGCCGCTCCACGCCGTCTCGCTCCAGCCGCGGGTGTTCGACGCCCGCTTCAGGCTGGTCCCGCCGACCGCGGTGACGTACCGCGACGCGGCCGGGAACTCGACGCCGTACCCGGAGTCACCGGAACTGACGGTGATCGCGACACCCGGGTGGTTGAAGTACTGCCCTTCGGAGCTCGCCTCACCGGAGAACTCGCTGCCGCCGTAGCTGTTGCTGACCACCTCGGCGCCCAGCCGCACGGCGGTGTTCACCGCGGTGCCGAGGTTGGCGAAGCTCGACGAGGTGCCCTCGACCAGCAGGATGTTGCACTTCGGGCAGATCGCCGACGCCATGTCGAGGTCGAGGGAGATCTCCTGGGCCCAGCCGCCGTCCTTGCGCGGGTAGGTGGTCCCGCCGCTCTGGTCGGCCTTGGCGAAGCACGGGGTGGTGCTGGCGTTGACCGACGACGGCGAGCAGGACGCAAGCGCGGGGATGCCGTACTGGGCGCGGTAGACGTTGACGTCGGCGAAGGCGGTCGGGGCGTCGTAGGCGTCGACGATGGCGATCGTGCGGCCGGCGCCGGCGCTGTTCGCGAGGGAGCCCAGGTTGTACGCGGAGAGCAGGTCGGCCGGCCCGAGCCCGGACGGCGTGGCCGCCAGAGCGGCGGCGGTGTCGGTGTTGATCCAGGCGTTGCAGGCCGCGAAGCCGGCCGGCGCGACCGAGCAGACGCGCTGGGCGTGGCCGTGGCCGGCGGGGGCCGCCTCGGCAACGCCGGTGACGGTGAGCGCGAGGGTGAAGGCGGCGGCGAAGACTGTCGCACTACGCACGGTGAACCTCCGGAAAAACGGGGACACGGTCGGCGAGACCGGTGACCGAAGACCGTAAGCCGCCGTTCGGCCGCGTGACACAGACCAAAGTCGCGTCACCCCTGGTACGAACGGCTGAAAAAGCGGGCGTCGGACGCAATCCACGCCAAAGCGGCGATGTCAGCCCGTCGGCCGCTCGCCGGGCTCCTCGGCGAACAACGAACGCAGCGTGACATCCCGGTTCACCCGCACGTGTTCCACCGCGGACGCCTTCGCCCGGTCCGGGTCCCCGGACGCGATCGCCTCGAACAGGCGCCGGTGCTCGTCGAGCAGCTCGGCCCAGTGCTCGTTCTGGCTCGTGAGCCACCGAAGGCGGCCCTCGAGCGGCTGGAGCATCGTCGACAGCAGCGCGTTGCCCGCGATGGCGACGATCTCGTCGTGGAAGCGCGAGTTCAGCACGGTGATCCGGGCGGCGTCGCCGCGGGCCGTGGCGCGGGCGGCGTCGGCCAGCACGCGATCGAGGCGCTTGAGCTCCGCGGCCCCCGCGCGAGCCGCCGCCAGCCCGGCCGCCAGGCCCTCCAGGGCCTCGCGGACGTCGAACAGCTCCTCGACGTCGACCCGCGCCAGCTGCCGGACGACGACCCGCCGCGGCGACTGGACGACGAGGAAACCTTCGGCCTCCAGGCTGCGGATGGCCTCCCGGACCGGCACCCGTGAGACGCCGAGGTCTTCGGCCAGCTCGCGCTCGACCAGCCGGTCGCCCGGGCGCAGGCGCCCGGTCAGGATCCGCTCGCGCAGCTCCTCGCGGACCCGCTGCCGGGTGGCCGCGAGGGGTTGCCGCTCGTTCACCTCGCCCCTCCTTCAACACTGCCGTAACCGGCCGTTACCCGAGTTTATCGTCCGGAGGGTTGACTCGACCGGACCTCGGGGTGATATTTGGGATTCCAAAGTTTGGTATCCCAAATCGCCGTCGTCGCACGTCGATCGGAGAGCCTCCATGACCGCCGCCCCGCTCACCGAACCTTCGCAGGAGACCACCCCACCGCCCGATCCCCGGCTGTGGAACGAAGACCTCGCGCCGGCGAAGGAACGCCGGTGGAAGGTCTACGACATCTTCGCGCTGTGGATGTTCGACGTGCACAACCTCGGCAACTACACCTTCGCGGCCGGTCTTTTCGTGCTGGGCCTGTCGGCCTGGCAGGTGTTCACCGCCCTGCTGTTCGGGTTCGTCATCATCTACGCCGGGATGAACCTGATGGGCCGGATCGGCCAGCGCACCGGCGTGCCCTTCCCGGTCGTCGCGCGGATCAGCTTCGGCACGTTCGGCGCCAACCTGCCCGCGCTGATCCGGGCGGTCATCGCGATCTTCTGGTACGGCATCCAAACCTACCTCGCCAGCGTGGCCATCACGCTGCTCGTGCTCGCCATCGACCCCGGCCTGAAACCGCTGACCGAGCACGGGTTCCTCGGCCTGCACGCGCTCGGCTGGATCTGCTTCGTCGCGCTGTGGGCGGTCCAGGCGCTGATCCTGACCCGCGGCATGGAGTCGGTGCGCAAGTTCCAGGACTGGTGCGGCCCGGCGATCTGGGTCGTGATGATCGCCCTCGCCGTCTGGATCCTGGCGGCCGGGCACTGGAACATCTCCTTCACCAGCAGCCCGAAGCAGCTGTCCACCGGGGAGCAGATCCGCCAGTGGTTCGGCGCGGCCGGGCTCATCCTGGCCACCTACGGCACGCTGATGCTCAACTTCTGCGACTTCTCCCGCTTCGCGCCGGACCAGAAGACGGTGAAGCGCGGCAACTTCTGGGGCCTGCCGATCAACTCGACGGCGTTCGCGCTGCTGTCGGTGGTCGTCACCGCAGGCAGCATGCAGGTGTTCGGCGAGGCCATCACCGACCCGGCCGAGCTGCTGGCCAAGGTGCACAACACGCCGGTGCTCATCATCGGCGCGCTGACGTTCGCCGTCGCCACCATGGGCGTCAACATCGTCGCCAACTTCGTCTCCCCCGCCTACGACCTGGCCAACATCTGGCCGCGGCGGATCACGTTCACCATCGGCGGGATGATCAGCGCGGTCGCGGCGCTGTGCGTGCTGCCCTGGAAGCTGTACTCCTCGCCGGCAGTGGTCAACTACTTCCTCGGCGGGCTCGGCGCGTTCCTCGGCCCGTTGTTCGGCATCATGATCGTCGACTACTACCTGATCCGGCGCGGCCAGGTGGACGTCGCCCAGCTGTTCGTGGACGGCGGGATCTACCCGCGCGTGAACCCACGGGCGCTGGTGACGTTCTTCCCGACCGCGGCGCTGTCCGCCGTCATCGCCCTGGTGCCGTTCTTCGCACCGGCCGCGCCGTACTCGTGGTTCATCGGCACGGCGTCCTCGGCGGCCCTCTACTACGTGGTGTCGAGGAAGCACCGATGAAGATCGTCGTCACCAACTGCAACACCACCGAGGCGATGACCAAGGAGATCGAAGCCGGGGCGCGCGCGGCCGCGAGTCCCGGCACGGAGATCCTGGCGCGGACCCCTCGCTGGGGACCCGAGTCGGCGGAAGGCTGGCTCGACAGCTTCCTGTCCGCGGCCGCCGTGCTCGATCTGTTGCGGGGCCTGGACGAACCGTTCGACGCCGTCGTGCTCGCCGGGTTCGGCGAGCACGGCCGCGAGGGCGCGCGCGAGCTGCTGGACGTCCCGGTCGTCGACATCACCGAGGCCGCCGCGCACCTGGCCTGCCTGCTCGGCCGCCGCTACGGCGTGGTGACCACCTTGGACCGGACATGCGGGCTGATCGAGGACAGCCTGCACGCCGCCGGCGTCGCGCAGAACTGCGTCACGGTCACCGGTGCCGGGCTCGGCGTGCTGGAGCTGACCGACGAGCGGCGCACGGAATCGGCGCTGCTCACCGCCGGCCGCCGGGCACGGGACGCGGGCGCGGAGGTGCTCGTGCTCGGCTGCGCCGGGATGACCGGCCTGGACCGGAAGATCGCGACGATGCTGGACATCCCGGTCATCGACGGCGTCGCGGCCGCGGTCCGGCTCGCGGAGTCCCTGGTGGCACTGGGGTTGAAGACGAGCCGCGCGGGTTCGTACGCACGCCCGCTGGACAAGAGACGCACCTGGCCGACCGATTGACACCCGCCGCACGAGGACGTCAGAATCCCTGCAGCCGTACCGCCGCCCGGTGACGACGTGGGGATTCCGACGTCCCCGAAAGGGCGGTCGACGTGCGAAGAGTTTTCGGTGCGCTTGCGGTTTCCGCGAGCATGCTCCTGGTCCCGGTGAGCGGGACGGCGGTCGCCGCGTCCCCACCGCATACGATCGTCACCGACGGCGCGAAGCTGGCGGGCATCAAGCAGGCGATCCGCAGCGGCCACGCGACCAAGGCCCAGCGTGACGCGCTGAAAGCCGTGCTGGCCAAGGCGAACACCGCACTGACCGACGGCCCGTGGTCGGTCATGGACAAGCCGTCCGCCCCGCCCAGCGGAGACAAGCACGACTACACGAGCCAGGCGCCGTACTGGTGGGCGAGCCAGCCGAAGACGCCGGAGAACCCGCAGGGCTGCCCCTACGTCAGCAAGGACGGCCAGCGCAACCCGGAGGCCGACGCGATCACCGACCACACCTACCGGATGTGGGCGTGGGACGCGATGTACTACCTCTCGCTGGCCTGGTACTACACGGGCGACGCGAAGTACGCGAAGCGGGCGGCGCTGGACATCCGGACGTGGTTCCTCGACCCGGCCACCCGGATGAACCCGAACATGACGTACTCGCAGGTCGTCCCGTGCCGGACCACGATCAGCGGCACCGGGATCATCGACTCGACGCAGTCGTTCAGCCAGCTGCTGGACGCGTTCGCGCTGCTCGACGGCGGTGCGCCGGGCTGGACCGGGAAGGACCGCTCCGGGATCCGGGCGTGGCTGACGCAGTACCTCGGCTGGATGCAGACCAGCCCGCAGGCCGAGCTGGAACTGGCCGCCACCAACAACCACGGCACGTTCCTCGACATGCAGAACGCGACCATCTCGGCGTACCTGGGCAAACGGGACGCGGCGAAGAAGATCGTCCTGGACACCGAGCAGAACCGGTTCCCGGTGCAGTTCGCCGCCGACGGCAGCCAGCCGCTCGAGCTGTCGCGCACGATGTCCTGGCACTACGTCAACTTCAACCTCACGGCGTGGGGCCGGCTGGCGGAGGTCGGGAAGAACCTCGGGGTCGACGTCTGGAAGTACCGGGCTCCGAACGGCGTGACGCTGCGGAAGGTCGTCGACCAGCTGATCCCGGGCGCGCTGCACGGCGCCGAAGCCTGGCCGCACCAGCAGATCGGCGTGTTCGACCAGTCGATCGCGGCGGACATCTTCCACGCGGCGGCCGAGGAAGGCCACGACCCGGACGCGGCGGCGGCGCTCAAGCGGATGCCCTCGCCCGCGGGCGGTGACACGTGGGCGGTGCGGTTGTCCTGCTTCCCGCTGGACCCGCCGCTGAAGTAGGGGCCGGTTCCGCACGAAATCCGGACACCGCGTCCCATCGCGCACGCCGGAACTCGAGGCGAAGCACCCGAACCTCAAATGCTGCTATCGATCGGCGGCTGGACGTACTCCAGGTACTTCTCCGACGCCGCCGCGGCCGGCATCTTCGACGGCATCGACATCGACTGCGAGTACCCGGGTTCCCCACCGGGCACGTCGGCAACCACCACAGCGCCGCCGACACCGCGAACTACACGGCGCTGCTCGCGGAGTTCCGCAGCCAGCTGGACGCCCTGGGCGGCAAGCGCTACGCGCTCTCGGCCGCGCTCCCCGGCGGCCAGGACAAGATCGCGAAGATCCAGACCGACCGGCTCGGTGATCAAGGACTACCTGCCCGGCAACAGCGCGTACGGCATCGCGGGCGGGTTCCCGGCGGGCACCCTGACGCTCGGCATCCCGTTCTGCTACCGCGGCTGGACCGGGGTGCCCGCCGGCTCGAACCACGGGCTGTACCAGCCGGCTTCGGGTCCGTCGCCGGGGCACGCGCTGAGCGGCAACGTCCCCGGCGCCGCGATGTACAAGGCTGTCCGGCGTCGTCGACAACCCCGCCGACGACCACCAGCATCCCGCCCACGACCACGACGCCGCCGTCGATTCCCGCGTGGGCGCCGAACACGGCGTACGCGTCGGGGGCGAAGGTGACCTACAACGGCGTCACGTACACGTGCCGCCAGGCCCACACCTCGCTGGTGGGCTGGGAACCGCCGAACGTCCCGGCCCGCTGGCTCGCGAGCTGAGCGGTCAGTTCCCCGCGGGGCTGCCGACCCCGGGCGCGGGCGCCTGGGCGTTGCCGGCGATGCCGTAACGCCCGGCGCCCCCGTCGAGCTGTTCCTTCAGCGCCAGGATCGCGCTCACCCGGCCCGCCGACGTGTCCACGTTGTCCACAGTGGACAGGATGGACGTCGCCGAGGTGTCCGCGCGGACCACGCCCAGCGCGCCGGTGCCGTCGGCCGAGCCGGCGTCACCGGCGAGCACCGCCCCGGCGCCGCTGCGGTCGAGCTGCGTCGCGAACCGGGCGATCGTCGCCGCGCGGTCACCCGCGCCGTCGCCGGTCGCCTGGGCGCCGGTGAGCACGATCGCCAGCTGCGCCGGCTTGACGTCCGGGCCCGCCTTGGCGAACCCGCCGTCGGTGAGGCCGCCCAGTGCGGCCGCCAGCTCCTCGGGCGAGGACTGCGGTTTCGCCGTGGTCTTGTCCAGCAGCAGCACCGAGCCGAGCAGCGCGCCGGCGAGCGTGCCGGAGTCCCCCGCCGTCGGGAACTTCGAGCCGGCCGGCTGCAGCCGCGTGACGACGTCGCGGAGCTGGTCGGCCTTCTCCGGGTTGGCGAACGCCGACGTCAGCTGCACCTCGCCGGTCACCGTCGCCCCCGCCTGGCCGACCAGCTGCTTCAGCACGTCACGGTCGGCCGGGCGGGCGTCCTCGGTGGTCACCAGCACCACCGACCGCTTGTCGAGCGCACCGGCGACGACCTTCGGGCCCATCGAGCCGGCGAACGCGTCCGCGTCGGCCAGCCGGGCGTTGAGCGCGTTGCGCTGCGCCTCCAGGTCGGCGACCTGGCTGCCGAGGTCCTTCTTCTCCCCCGCCAGCCCGGACAGCAGCGTGCCGTTGAGCGCGGTCGAGCCGAGGACGACCCCGACGGCCAGCGCGAGGAAGCAGGCGGCAATCGAAACTACGTGGTAGCGCAGCGAAATCACGTGAACAATCCCTTGGCCCAGGCGAAGAACGAGTTCCAGGTGCCCTTGATCCAGTCCAGGTAGACCGAGCCGACGTCGGACACCAGCAGTGCCGCGGCGACCACCACGACCGCGGCGAGCACGAGCAGGACGACCGCGCCGATCGACACCCGGTTGCGGTGCAGCGTCGCGACGGCCTTGCCGTCGACGAGCTTCGTGCCGAGCTTCAGCCGGGTCAGGAACGTCGACGGGTTCGAGCCGGACCGGCCGTGGTCGAGGAATTCGCGCAGGGTGGCCTGGAAGCCGACGGTGACGACCAGGCTGGCGCCGTGCGCGTCGGCCAGCAGCAGCGCGAGGTCCTCGGCGTTGCCCGTCGCGGGGAAGGTCACCGCGCCGATGCCGAGGTCCTGGATCCGCTCGACCCCGGGGGCGTGCCCGTCGGGCTGCGCGGGCACCACGACCTCTCCGCCGCCGCGCAGCGTCGCGGTGCCGATGCCGGTGGGGTCGCCGACGACGACGTCCGGCTGGTAGCCCTGCACGCGCAGGGTGTCGGCACCCGCGTCGACGCCGATCAGCACCGGGCGGTGCTCGGCGACGTACTTCTTGAGCTTCTTGAGGTCTTCGGCGTGCCCGTTGCCGCCCGCGACGACCAGCACGTGCCGGTCGCGGATCGCCACCTTCAGCTCCGGCACGCCGACGCCGTCGAGGATCAGCGTGCGCTCGCGGCGGAGGAACTCGATGGTGTTGGCCGAAAACGCTTCCAGCTGGGTCGACATCCCGGCCTTGGCCTCGATCATCTGGTCGGCCACGCTCTCGGCGTTCTGCTCGATGCCGGAGGCGACCTGGCGCTCGCCGACGTACACGACGCCGTCGTGCAGCCGCAGCTTCGTGCCGTCCTTGATCGAGCGCAGCAGCTCGCTGCCGACCGAATCGACGAGCGGGATGCCGGCCGCGACCAGGATCTCCGGGCCCATGTTCGGGAACCGGCCGGAGATCGACGGCGACGCGTTGACCACGCCCGCGACCTCGGCTTCGACCAGGGCGTCGGCCGTCGCGCGGTCGAGGTCCAGCTGGTCGAGCACGACGATGTCGCCGGGACTGAGCCGGCGCAGCAGCTCACGGGTGCGGCGGTCGACCCGGGCCACCCCGGTGATCCCCGGGAGGGGTTCTTGGTTCCGCGTGAGCAACCCGGTGAGCTTCATGTGGCCGATGGTGACAAATTTGCTCGTGGGACGTTGTACGCCACGCCGTAGCGGCCGTGACTCGTTGTGGTGAGCCCGGTCGCCCTCCCCCGTGCGGGTCAGGCGTCCGACTCCTCCGACAGCGAGCCGAAACCGAGGTTCAGCCACGGGCTCGCCGGGTCCTGAAGGAGCTGGTGGTGGACGCGCACGGCCGCGGGGTACCACTCGCCGAAGTCGTCCTCGCCGGCGTGCAGCACCCGGCCCATGACGTACCCCGCCGACAGGTCGGCCCATGACTGGTGGTAGCGACGCGCGAGCGAGCCGGCCTCGAGCACCATCAGCTCGGCGGTCAGCGCGTCGCAGTAGCCGGCCGCCAGCCCGCCGCGCGCGATGGTGACCGCGCGGCCGACGTCCCAGGACAACGCCGTCGTGACGCACCCGTCCGCGTCGACCAGGCCGTCGGCCCGCAGCCGGCGTTCGTACCGGGACACCCGCCGGACCGTGTCGCGCAGCTCTTCCGCCTGGTCGGCGGCGTCGTGCTCGGTGCACCACCGGTCCACCAGCTGCGCCCAGGTCAGCGGATCGAACTCGGCGCGGGGCAGCCCGTACTCGGCGGCGAACCGCAGCCGCAGCATCAGGACCAGGTTGCCGGGGGTCAGCGCGTAGCCGTCGCCGATCAGGCCGGTCATGGTGGCGCGCCAGCCGGGCGGGTCGGGCACGCCCCACCAGTCCCGCAGGCCCCGCACTTCGGCGACGTAGTCGTGGAAGCGCGCGTCCAGGACGTTCCACGGCGTCGCTTCGAGCACGGCCAGGTGCGCGCCGCAGGCCAGCGCGTGCGCGATGGGTCCTTCGAGGTGCCCGTACGGCGCGGTGATCAGCCGTTCGACCTGCTCTTCCAGCGGCGTGACGTCGTCCCCGTGCGCGTCGAGCCACGGCTGCAGCGTCGCCCCCGGCAGCCGCCACTCGCCACGGGTGCCGCGGTTGAACACGACCCGCTCGTGCCGCCCGACGCCGTCGACCGCCCAGTCGAGCGAGCCGCTCATGGCCACGATGTCCGGGCCGGGGTCCGGCAGCGCGCCGCGGGTGAAGACCTGCAGGAACTCGTCACCGCCGGTCTCGAAGTAGACGTTGGGGAAGGTCTCCGCGTGCTCGTCGAGGATGCGGTGCGCGTCCACCCGCCGGATCGGCACGAACAGCTCCTCGCCGGCGAGGAGGCCGAGGTACCGGTCGAGGTCGCCATCCCGCCGCGCGGCGGCGAGCTGGGCTTCGACGTCGGCGGGCGGCGGCAGGATCACGGGGCGGCTCCCTCCGCTCGGCCGGTAAGCACGACGAGCTTGCCCGCCGTCCGGTTGTGCTCCAGGTCGTCGTGCGCCTGCCGGATCTCCGCCATCGGGTACACCTTCGCCGGGCCGAGGCTGGCTTCGCCGGCCGCGATCCGGTCGAGGTAGCGCTGGAGGACGGAGGCGGGCAGGTCGTCCGCCTCCCCACCATAAGCGGTCAACCGCACGCCGTCCGGAAGGTAGCCGATCGGATAGAAGTTCGAGATCGTCCACTGGTTGGACAACATGCCGGCGAAGCAGACCGTGCCGTGCACGCGGGTGGCGTTCAGGGTGTCCGGCAGGGTCGGGGTGCCGACCAGTTCGAGTGCGGCGTCGACGCCGTCGGGCGCGATCTTCCGGACCTGCGCGGCGACGTCACCGTCGTCGAGGACAGGGTGGTCGACGCCGTGTTCGCGCAGGGTTTCGAGCCTTCCGGGCTGCCGGGTGGTCGCGAAGACGGTGGCGCCGAGGTCCTTCGCCAGGGTCGCGGTGGCGAACCCGAGGGCGGACGTGCCGCCGCGGATCAGCAGCGTCTGGCCGTCCTGCAGGTCGAGGCCGGTGGTGAGCGAGCCGTACGCGGTCTGCAGCGTCTCCGGGACCTGGCCGATGACCTCCCACGGCAGGTCGCTGCGGAACGGGATGACCTGGTTCGCCGGGACCAGCGTGTATTCGGCGTAGCCGCCGTCGAAGGTGCGGCCCATGCCGCCCATCATGGTGGCGACCTGCTGTCCCGGCGCGAAGCCGGCACCGGCGTCGACGACCCCGACGGCCTCGATCCCGGGCACCCGCGGGAAGGTGACGCCTTCGGCCAGCCCGAGCCGGGTGTGCAGCTCGGACCGGTTGAGGCCGAACGCCTTCACGGCGATCCGCACCCAGCCGGGTTTCACCGCCGGCAGCGGCAGCTCGGTCAGTTCGAGGTTCTCGACGGGGCCGGGTTCACGGAGCACCACCGCGCGCATCGGGGGTCCTTTCTTCGCCTGCAGTCGTCACGGCAACTGCCGGGAGGCGGAGAGTATTTCCCCGGGCGGCTACTTCTTCTTCGCCGCGCGCTTCTTCTTGGGCTCGAACTCGGTCTTGTCCTTCTCGGCCGTCGCCAGCAGCTCCTCCGCGTGCGCCCGGCCCGTCTCGTTGTCCATGCCCGCGAGCATCCGCGCCAGCTCGCTCACCCGCTCGGTCGAGCTCAGGTTCTTCACGCCGCTGCGCGTGACGCCGCCGCTGTGGCCCTTGTCCACCACCAGGTGCTGGTCCGCGAACGCGGCGACCTGCGGCAGGTGCGTCACCACCAGGACCTGGTGCGTGCGCGCCAGCCGGGCCAGCCGGCGGCCGATCTCGACCGCCGCGCGGCCGCCCACACCCGCGTCGACCTCGTCGAACACCAGCGTCTGGACCGTGTCCGCATGCGCCAGGACCACCTCGATCGCCAGCATCACCCGCGACAGCTCACCACCCGACGCGGCCTTGTGCACCGGCAGCGGCGGTGCGCCGTCGTGGGCGCGCAGGAGCAGCTCGACGTCGTCGACGCCGTCCGCGCCCGCGTGCACCGCGCGGCCGTCGATGGTCAGCGCGTGCGTGTCGCCGTGCTCGGCCGGGCGCTGCTCGACCGTCACGTCGATCGCGGCCTGGCCCATCGCCAGCCCCGACAGCTCGCGGGTGATCTCCGCGGCCAGCTCGGCCGCCGCCTTCTCCCGCGCGGCCGAAACCTCGCCCGCGTGCGCCGCCAGCTGGACCGCCAGCTGGTCACGCTGCATCGCGAGCTCGGCCAGCGCCTCTTCCGAGGTGTCCATGGTTTCCAGCCGGCGCCGGGCGTCGTCGGCCCAGGCCAGCACGCCGTCGACGTCCGCCGCATACTTGCGGGTCAGCCTCTTCAGGTCGGACTGGCGGGCCAGCACCTTCTCCAGCAGCGCCGGGTCGGCGTCCAGCGTCTCGACGTAGCTGCCCAGCTCGGCCCCGACGTCGGCGAGCAGCACCGACGCCTCCTCCAGCCGCGGCGCCAGTTCGCGCAGCACGGCGTCCTCCGACGTCGAAAGCCGCCGCAGCGCCTCGGAGACCAGGCCGGCCGCACCCGGCGCGTCCGGGTCGCCGTCCGGCGAGCCCGACACGGCGACGTGCGCCTCGGTCGCGGCCGCGCGCAGCTCGTCGACCGCCGCGAGCCGCTTGATCTGCGCGGTGAGCTCGGCGTCCTCG
The DNA here is from genome assembly GCF_002904295.1 of Amycolatopsis sp. CA-128772. GTDB lineage: Bacteria > Actinomycetota > Actinomycetes > Mycobacteriales > Pseudonocardiaceae > Amycolatopsis. The sequence continues at coordinate 8,838 of NZ_PPHG01000001.1, read as the reverse complement.
CCCGGCTCCGGCGCGACCGCGTCGATCTCGGTGAGCCCGTGCTTGAGCAGGTCGGCCTGCTGGGCCATCTCCCGCGAGCGCGTCGAGCGCTCGGTCAGCTCGGCGATCACCGCCAGCCACTCGGACCGGATCTCCTGGTAGGCGCTCAGCGGCTTCGCCACCGCGTCACCGGCGAACCGGTCGATGACCGCACGCTGCTCGGCCGGGCGCAGCAGCCGCAGCTGGTCGTTTTGCCCGTGCACCGCGATGAGCTGCTCGGACAGCTCCCCGAGCACGCCGACCGGCACGGACCGGCCGCCGAGGTGGGCGCGTGACCGCCCGTCGACGGCGACCGCGCGCAGCGCGATCACGCTGCCGTCCTCGTCCACGTCCGCGCCCGAATCGGCGACGATCCGCTCGGCGCCTTCGACGCCGGCGTAGGTGAACCGTCCTTCGACGAACGCCTTGAGCATCCCCGTCCGGACCTTGGACACCTCGGCGCGGCCGCCGGACAGCAGGTGCAGCCCGGTGACGACCATGGTCTTGCCCGCACCCGTCTCACCGGTCACGACGGTGAAGCCCGCGTGCAGTTCCAGCAGGGCGTCCTCGATGACTCCGAGGCCCTGGATGCGCATCTCGGCCAGCACGCCGCCTACGGTAGCGGCCCCCACCGACACTCTGCGCGCGCGGGCACCCGGCGCGTCGCCGATATGTTCGAACGAATCGCCCAGCGGTCTTATTCACAGGGGCGCGCGTGCCGCTCCCGCCAGCTCTTCACCGGCAGCGAGAACTTCTGCACCAGGCGGTCGGTGAACGGCCCGTCCCACAGCCGGACCAGCCGCACCGGCGTCTTGCCGCAGGTCACGCGCACCCGCGCGCCCGGCGGCAGGTCGATCGGCCGGGTTCCGTCGCAGGTCAGGACGGCCGACGAGCCGTCCGGGTCGATCCCGACGGTGATCACCGAGTCGCGGGAGACGACCAGCGGCCGGGCGAACATCGCGTGCGCGTTGCTCGGCACCACCAGCAGCGCCTGGACGTCGGGCCAGATGATCGGGCCGCCCGCCGAGAACGCGTACGCGGTCGAGCCGGTCGGTGTGGCGCACAGCACACCGTCGCAGCCGAAGGCGGACACCGGACGGCCGTCGACCTCGATCAGCGCGTCCAGGACCCGTTCACGGGTGCTCTTCTCCACGCTGGCTTCGTTGAGCGCCCAGGTGCGGGCGACCTCTTCGCCGTCGTGGGTGACGGTGACGTCGATGGTCATCCGCTCTTCGACCTGGTAGTCGCCGTCGACGACCCGCTGGACGGTGTCGGCCAGCGCGTCGGAATCGGCCTCGGCGAGGAACCCGACGCGCCCGAGGTTCACGCCGAGCACCGGCACCCGGGCGGGCCGGGCCAGCTCGGCCGCGCGCAGCAGCGTGCCGTCGCCGCCGAGGACGAAGACCAGCTCGACGCCGTCGGCGGGGTTGTCGTCCGGGTCGACGACGGTGCAGGTCGCGCCGACGCCGTGCTCCTCGGGGCTGATCAGCGCGCAGACGTCGTGGTCGGTCACCCGGATCCGGATGCCGGCCTTGGCGAAGCGCGCCGAAACCTCGCGCGCGGCTTCGCCGGTCGCTTCGCGATCGGGATGCACCATGAGGAGCACTTCACGTTCGGTGGTCATGCGGGCCCTTCCTCGACGGCGGTCCGGACGAGCCGCTCGGCCTCGGACCTGTCTACCGCGTCCACAGTGGACTCGGCCACACGTTCCTCGGTGACACAGGCTTTCCTGAGCCACACGAAGTACTCGACGTTCCCGGACGGCCCGGGCAGCGGGCTGGCGGTGACCCCGTGCAGCGCGAGCCCGAGTTTCGCGGCCTCGTCGATGACGGTGAGCACGGACTCCGCACGCAGTTCCGGGTCGCGGACGACCCCGCCGCTGCCGAGGCGGTCCTTGCCCACCTCGAACTGCGGTTTCACCATCGGCACCAGGTCGGCGCCTTCGCGCGCGCAGGCGGCCAGGGCCGGCAGGACGAGCTTGAGCGAGATGAACGAGAGATCGCCGACGACGAGGTCGACCGGCCCGCCGAGGTCGTCGGGGCCGAGGTTGCGGACGTTGGTCCGATCCATGACCACTACCCGTTCGTCGGTGCGGATCCGCCAGTCGAGCAGGCCACGGCCCACGTCGGCGGCGATCACGGTCGCGGCGCCGTTCCTCAGCAGCACGTCCGTGAACCCGCCGGTGGACGCGCCGGCGTCCAGGCAGCGCTTGCCTTCGACGGTCAGGTCCGTGAACGCCTCCAGCGCGCCGAGCAGCTTGTGCGCGCCCCGGGAGGCCCAGCCGGGGTCGTCTTCGTCCCTGACCACGATGGGCGCGTCGGACTCCACACCGGTGGCGGGCTTGGCCGCGACCATGCCGCGGACGGTGACCTTGCCGCCGGTGATCAGGGCGGAGGCCTGTTCCCGCGACCGGGCGAGGCCGCGCCGAACCAGTTCCGCGTCGAGGCGGGCCCGCTTGGGCACGCCGATCAGACCTTGTCGATGCTGGACAGGGCGACCGTCAGCTCGGTGTGCACGGCGTCGAAGCGCTCGACGTGCTCCGCGAGCGGCAGCGCGTCCAGGTCGTCCAGCCCGGCGACGGCTTCGTCGATCCCGGCGCGCGGGTCGGTCGCTTGCGAGAACGAACCGGGCGGCGGGCCCGGGACGGGGAAGGGATGGTCCTGCACGGTGCGAACGGTATCAGTCAGCGGTCGCCCAGCCGCGCTTCGGCGTCGCCGCCGAGCTTGGTGACGCCGGTCTCCCAGGCCGTGTGGCACAGCGCGCGCAGCAGGTCCAGGTCGCCGCCGTCACCCGTCGCGGTGAGAACGCCCCCGTCGGTGGACACGGTCCAGCCCGGCCGCGGGCCGACCTTGAGGTCGTCCGCCGGCTCGGTGAGCGCGGTCAGGTCGTCGGCGAGGTACGTCGCCCGCTCGGCCGGGACGGCCTCGATGAGCTGCTTCGGCGTCGCGACCCCGGACAGCACGACCAGGGAGTCGATGCCCGCGGCGACCGCGCCGGCGATGTCGGTGTCGAGCCGGTCCCCGACGACCAGGGGACGGCTCGCGCCGGCGGACCGCGCGGCGGTCTCGAACAGCAGTGGCTGCGGCTTCCCGGCGACCAGCGGTTCGACGTCGGTGGCGGTGCGCAGCGCGGCCACCATCGAGCCGTTGCCGGGCAGCAGGCCCCGCTCGCTGGGCAGCGTCGCGTCGACGTTGCAGGCCACCCAGAGCGCGCCGGCGCGGATGGCCAGGCATGCCTCGGCCAGCGCGGCCCAGGTGTTGTCGGGCGAATGCCCCTGCACGACGGCCCGGACGCCGTCGCCGTTTTCCCGCACCGGCTTCAGCCCGGCCCCGGCGACCTCGCCGGCGAGCGACTCGGTCCCGACGACGAGCACCTCGGCGCCGGGCTCGAGCCGTTCTTCCAGCAGCTGCACGCCGGCCTGGGCGCTGGTGTGCACCTCATCGGTCCCGGCGGGCATGCCGAGCCCGGTGAGGTGCGCGACGACCTCGTCCGGGGCCTTGGAGGCGTTGTTGGTGACGAACCGGACGGGTGTGCCGTGCTCCCGCGCGGCCCGGACCGTCTCCGGGGCACCCGGGATGACCCGGGTGCCGTGGTAGACGGTCCCGTCGAGGTCGAAGAGGACCGCGTCGTAGGCCGCGAGGAGGGCGTCACTCATCGGTCGCTTCGGTGTCCTTCTCGCCGGCGTTCTCGTTGGACAGGTCGGCGGCCCGCTCGGCGGCGTCGGTCTCGTCCTCGGCGTCGGCCTCGGCGGCGTTGAGGAACCACCGGATGGCCTCGTCCTTGCGCCCGGCGGCCTCGAGGTTGTCGGCGTAGGCGTAGAAGAGGCGAGCGCTCCACGGGTCGCGCTTCTCGGCCTTGAGGTCGTCACCCTGCAGCGAGACGACGGCGGCATCGAGCTGCCCGAGGTCCCGCCGCGCCCCGGCCGCGACGATGGCGAGCTCGACCTGCGTGGCCTTGTTCAGCTTCGCGGTGTCGGTTTCCTTCGCCAGGTCGAGCGCGCGCTCGGGCCGCCCGAGGGCTCGTTCGGCGTCGGCGATGATGGCGATGTGCTCGTCACTGCGCGTCATCCGCCGGACGGCCCGCAGTTCGGAGAGCGCTTCGGACCAGTTCCCGGCGTGGTAGGCGACCAGGCCGAGGGCTTCCCGCACGATGGGCACGCGCGAGGCCTTGGCCTTGGCGTACTTGGCGTGCTCGAGCGCGGCTTCGGGATCGCTGTCGATCAGCCCCCCGGCGGCGACGAGGTGCTTCCCGACGGTCTCGGCCAGGCCCTTCGGCAGGGTTCGCAGCTCCCGGCGGACCTCCTCGTCGAGGTCGGAGAACTCGATGTCCTCGGGCAGTTCGGGCGCTTCCAGGAGTTCCTTGGCGAGGGCTTCGTCGTCGAGCGGGCCACCAACCTTGGGCCGCGGGTCCCGCCGGGGCCGGTCGCTTTGGCTGCGGCTGTCACGGTCGTAGCGCTTACCGGCACTGGCACTGGCACTGGCACTGGCACCGGCACCGGCGCCGCCGCCGGTGCGCTCGCCGCGGGAGTCGTCGTCGCGGCGCTGGTAGCTGCCACGCTCGCCGCGGTTGTCGTCGCGGCGCTGGTAAGTGCCGCGTTCGCCACGCGAATCGTCGCTGCGGGCGCCACCGGTGCGGGGGCCGCGGTCGTCATCGCGCCGCTGGTAGCTGCCACGCGAGTCATCGCGACGGTCGCTGCCACTGCGGCTGCGGTCGTCGGAGCGGAACCCACCCGTCCGAGGGCCACGGTCATCGCGCCCCTGGTAGCCACCGCGCGAATCGTCCCGGCGGTCGCTGCCACTGCGGCTGCGGTCGTCGGAGCGGAACCCACCCGTCCGAGGGCCACGGTCATCGCGCCCCTGGTAGCCACCGCGGGAATCGTCCCGGCGGTCGCTACCACTGCGGCCACGGTCATCCGAGCGGAACCCACCGGTACGGGGGCCGCGGTCGTCGTCGCGCCGCTGGTAGCTGCCGCGCGAGTCATCGCGACGGTCGCCCCGGCCGCGGTCATCCGAACGGAAACCACCCGTCCGAGGGCCACGGTCATCGCGGCCCTGATAGCCGCCGCGGGAATCGTCGCGACGGTCGCTACCGCCGCGGCTGCGGTCGTCCGAGCGGAACCCACCGGTACGGGAACCACGGTCCTCATCGCGGCGGTCGCTGCCGCCGCGGCCCCGGTCGTCCGGACGGTAGCCACCCGAGCGGCTACCGCGGTCGTCCGAGCGGAAGCCACCCGAGCGGCTACCGCGGTCGTCCGAGCGGAAGCCACCGGGCCGGCCGCCGCGGTCGTCATCCCGGCCGCGGCCACGGTCGTCCGAGCGGAAACCGCCGGGGCGGCTGCTGCGGTCGTCGTCGCGGCGGTTGTCCCAGCGGGGCTTACGGTCGCCGTGCGAGGACTTGCCCTGGGGGCGGCCACCGCGGTCGTCGGAGGAGCGGCCCGGCTTGTCGTTGCGCGTGCCGGCGCGGCTGTTGCCCCGGTCCTCGTAACGGCCGCCGCCGGAGCGGCTCGGACCGTCGGAGTACCGGCCGGCGCCCGGACGGCCACCCGTGTCACGGCTGCCGTAGCCGCCCCGGCGGTCGTCGCGGTCGCCGGAAGCGCGGCTCTGACCTGCGTATCCGCCGCGCTGGTCGCGGTCGCGGGCACCGTCGCCGCCGTGGAAAGGCTTGCCGCCCCCGCGGACACCGCGGTCGTCACGGCGCGGACGCCCCTGGTAACCGCCGTCGCGGCCGCCGCGGTCCTGCCGCGCGCCGCCCTGGCTCTTCCGGGGTCCGTCCGACCGGCCCCGGGAGCCTTCGTCCCGACGTGCCGACCGGCCGGACCCATCATCGCTTGAGTCTCGTCGACCGAACTCGGACACCTGGCCTCCTGCCATGAAAAATCTTGTTCTGGACATACGCGTACGGCCCGCTAGGGCAGCCAACTGGCTATCCTAACGGGCCGTACGGAAGGTAAGTTCGGCGGTGTCCTACTCTCCCACAACCCTTCGGTTGCAGTACCATCGGCGCTGTCAGGCTTAGCTTCCGGGTTCGGAATGGGACCGGGCGTTTCCCTGACGCTAAAACCACCGAAACACTCCGAAACAACACACACCGTTCACCGGCGTGGTGTTTCAGAACCGTAGAGTGGATGCGCAACATCTTCGTAGACAAGTCCTCGGCCTATTAGTACCAGTCAACTCGACAACACATTACTGTGCTTCCATTTCTGGCCTATCAACCCAATGGTCTGTTGGGGGCCTTAACCCACAAAGGGTGGGATACCTCATCTTGGAACAGGCTTCCCGCTTAGATGCCTTCAGCGGTTATCCCTTCCGAACGTGGCCAACCAGCCATGCCCTTGGCAGAACAACTGGCACACCAGAGGTTCGTCCGTCCCGGTCCTCTCGTACTAGGGACAGCCTTCCTCAAGTATCCTACGCGCGCGGCGGATAGGGACCGAACTGTCTCACGACGTTCTAAACCCAGCTCGCGTGCCGCTTTAATGGGCGAACAGCCCAACCCTTGGGACCTACTCCGGCCCCAGGATGCGACGAGCCGACATCGAGGTGCCAAACCATGCCGTCGATATGGACTCTTGGGCAAGATCAGCCTGTTATCCCCGGGGTACCTTTTATCCGTTGAGCGACACCCCTTCCACCAGGAGGTGCCGGATCACTAGTCCCGACTTTCGTCCCTGCTCGACATGTCTGTCTCACAGTCAAGCTCCCTTGTGCACTTGCACTCAACACCTGATTGCCAACCAGGCTGAGGGAACCTTTGGGCGCCTCCGTTACTCTTTAGGAGGCAACCGCCCCAGTTAAACTACCCATCAGGCACTGTCCCTGAACCAGATCATGGCCCGAGGTTCAGATTCCCAATTCGACCAGAGTGGTATTTCAACAACGACTCCACAGCCACTAGCGTGACCACTTCACAGTCTCCCACCTATCCTACACAAGCCGAACCGAAAACCAATACCAAACTATAGTAAAGGTCCCGGGGTCTTTCCGTCCTGCCGCGCGTAACGAGCATCTTTACTCGTAGTGCAATTTCGCCGGGCCTGTGGTTGAGACAGCCGGAAAGTCGTTACGCCATTCGTGCAGGTCGGAACTTACCCGACAAGGAATTTCGCTACCTTAGGATGGTTATAGTTACCACCGCCGTTTACTGGCGCTTAAATTCTCAGCTTCGCCATTGCTGGCTAACCGGTCCTCTTAACGTTCCAGCACCGGGCAGGCGTCAGTCCATATACATCGTCTTGCGACTTCGCATGGACCTGTGTTTTTAGTAAACAGTCGCTTTCCGCTGGTCTCTGCGGCCACCCACCCCTAGCCCGCGAAGGGCTTCAGGATGTTTGGCCCCCCTTCTCCCGAAGTTACGGGGGCATTTTGCCGAGTTCCTTAACCACAGTTCACCCGATCGCCTTGGTATTCTCTACCTGACCACCTGTGTTGGTTTGGGGTACGGGCCGTGCATGCACTCACTAGAGGCTTTTCTCGGCAGCATAGGATCACTCTACTTCGCCTCAAACGGCTACGCATCACGTCTCAGCCTTCACGAGTGACGGATTTGCCTACCACTCGGCCTACACGCTTACACCAGGACAACCATCGCCTGGCGGAGCTACCTTCCTGCGTCACCCCATCGCTTGACTACTACGAAATCAGGTCCCACGCTCCACACACCACCATCCACCCGAAGGCTTCAAGCGATGGCTTTGGGTGGTTAGTATCAAACGCCTCGTCATGGGCGCACATGCTCGGGTACGGGAATATCAACCCGTTGTCCATCGACTACGCCTGTCGGCCTCGCCTTAGGTCCCGACTTACCCTGGGCGGATTAGCCTGGCCCAGGAACCCTTGGTCATCCGGCGGCAGAGTTTCTCACTCTGCATTCGCTACTCATGCCTGCATTCTCACTCCCACACCCTCCACCGCTAGCTTCCGCCACGGCTTCCCTGGGTGCAGGACGCTCCCCTACCCATCAACACGACTACACACAAACCTCAAGGGCTCGCATGGATCACATGTGTCAATGACACAGCTTCGGCGGTGTGCTTAAGCCCCGCTACATTGTCGGCGCAGGACCACTTGACCAGTGAGCTATTACGCACTCTTTCAAGGGTGGCTGCTTCTAAGCCAACCTCCTGGTTGTCTGGGCAATCCCACATCCTTTCCCACTGAGCACACACTTAGGGGCCTTAGCTGGTGTTCTGGGCTGTTTCCCTCTCGACGACGAAGCTTATCCCCCGCCGTCTCACTGCCGTACTCTAACACCACGGTATTCGGAGTTTGGTTGATTTCGGTAACCCGGTAAGGCCCCTAGACCATCCAGTAGCTCTACCCCCGTGGAGAAACATACGACGCTGCACCTAAATGCATTTCGGGGAGAACCAGCTATCACGGAGTTTGATTGGCCTTTCACCCCTACCCACAGCTCATCCCCTCAGTTTTCAACCTAAGTGGGTTCGGGCCTCCACGACGTCTTACCGTCGCTTCACCCTGGCCATGGGTAGATCACTCCGCTTCGGGTCTAGACCACGCGACTATAGGCGCCCTATTCAGACTCGCTTTCGCTACGGCTACCCCACACGGGTTAACCTCGCCACGCAGCACTAACTCGCAGGCTCATTCTTCAAAAGGCACGCCATCACCCAACAAGTAGGCTCTGACGGCTTGTAGGCACACGGTTTCAGGTACTCTTTCACTCCCCTCCCGGGGTACTTTTCATCTTTCCCTCACGGTACTCGTCCGCTATCGGTCTTCAGGAAGTATTTAGGCTTACCGGGTGGTCCCGGCAGATTCACAGCAAATTCCACGAGCTCGCTGCTACTCGGGAACACCA